>NZ_JAJAPX010000010.1 GCF_020523965.1 Neotamlana sargassicola
ATTAATTCAAACTTTTCAGTTCCGATATATCCATTATAGAATCCGTTCACAATTAACTTGTTCAGAATCCTTAAATTTTTATCACTTTTGGTCATCGTTTGTCTCATTTCTCAAATTACACACAACGTATTTGTATAAGAAACGTTGCTATTTTGAGCGCGGCGATTTTCCGAAGGAAAATCGGACGAAAGCAAAAGAGCAAAACGTTTCAATTTAAAAATAAAGATAAGCAATGTTTTTTATACGTTGTTGCAAGTTGTAGTTTTTTCAGAGTTATGTTTTCTGCTTGAGTTAAATTCCGAGTTTGAGTAAATTCAGCTATTATTTTTTCCGCAAAGTATTGTCAATCCGCAAGAGTGAAAATCCGCGTAATATTTTTAGTCAGCGTTTTAAAAATCCGCAACCTTGCTCAATTCCGCAAGAGTAAAAGTCAGCGCAATATTGGTCAGATTCATAGTTCGAGTGAATTTCTCCGCGTGATAATTTAGAGTTTTTCTTTGTTAGAAATCAGGTGTTCTTAAAATTCAGAATTATCCGCCGTATGAGTGAGCGCTATGACTTGCAACGGCTTCGTATAAGAATAGTGCGGTTTTGTGTGCGAGGATTTTCCGCAGGAAAATCAGATGTAACAAAAGTGCACGACCCTTCGATTAAGCACCAAATTTAGCATTATTTTTACACATTGTTGTAGGTAGTTTTTTATTTTTTTGACATATCCCATTCATCAATAAAACTACTTTTTTCGATTTCAGCAATATCTTTTTCGGTTGGTTCGATTTCCTTTCCGTTGCTGTCATAAAAATTCCAACTATCAGTTACATAACCAAATTTTATTTCGTCTCCGCCTTCACAACTTGTTTCTTTGTGTTTTGTTCCGATTCGGTACTTGCCTTTGGCTTTTAATTTACCATTGTCGTAATAGTAATTCCATTCGCCATATTTATAACTATAATATCCGTCACAAATTCCGCCTGTACAGCATTGAGTATAAGTGTCCAAGTTATAATTTCCAGAAGCTTTTAAATTGCCGTTTCGGTAAAATTCTTTCCAAAATCCAATTCGATAGTTATTAAATTCTTTGTGAAAGTCATCTATTGTTCCAACACTTTTAATTTCCCCGCTTTCATAGTATTCGGTAAAAGTATTTTTTATCGGAAGTTCAGATTTAATTTGAGTGGTTTTACAACTCACAAAAAGTAGAAAAGTCAGAATGTAAATTGTTATTCTCATTTTTGGTCAAATTACCTACAACGGTCTCGTATAACCGTCAGTTACGGGATTAAAGATAATGTTTTTCGGTTAAGCACTGACGTTAGCAATTCCGAGTGGATTCGGACGTAGTCGAATCCGCCGTAATTGCGGTTATACATTGTTACCACAAGTTATTCTATTCCAGTTACTTTTCTAAAACCATTAGAATAAATACACTTTTGTCCAGTTTTATCCAATATAAAATTTTGTTCAATTAAGCTGTTAGGGTTTTTATTGAAAGTAAATTTACAGTTTACACGTTTTGCTATTATTTCTTTTAAATCTCTGTTTTTATATTTTTCAGGAACATCCTTGATTGAAATTTGTTCTCCATTCGAGCTTTTGCTTTGGTAATATTCAAAATTATCCTCATCTCTTAAAATTGCCATATCAGAAACTGAAATATCAGTAATATTGATTGAATGAAATCTCACGTTCAGTTTAGGACTTGCACCTCTAAAAGATTCTAAATAATTAGCAATGGTCCTTTCTTCAATTGTGAGGGGAGGAGTTCCGTTGTTTACTTTATTACATGAATTAAAAGAAGTCCATATTAGGATAACTATTATTACTTTAGGAAAGATTCGTTTATTTTTCATTTATAATCATTTTTTGTCAGTTTCTAATTTGTGGTAACGTGTTTGTATAAGAAACGTTGCGATTTTGAGCGCGGCGATTTTCCGAAGGAAAATCGGACGAAAGGAAAAGAGCAAAACGTTTCAATCTAGAAATAAAGATAAGCAATGTTTTTTATACGTTGTTGCAAGTTGTAGTTTTTTCAGAGTTATGTTTTCCGCTTGAGTTAAATTCCGAGTTTGAGTCAATTCAGCTATTATTTTTTCCGCAAAGTATTGTCAATCCGCAAGAGTGAAAATCCGCGTAATATTTTTAGTTAGCGTTTTTAAAAATCCGCAACATTGCTCAATTCCGCAAGAGTAAAAGTCAGCGCAATGTTGGTCAGATTCAGAGTTTGAGTTGATTTCTCCGCGTGACAATTCAGAGTTTTACTTTGTTAGAAATCAGATGTTTTTAAAATTCAGAATTATCCGCCGTATGAGTGAACGCTATGACTTGCAACGGTCTCGTATAACCGTCAGTTACGGGTTTATATGTTTTACTTTTCGGTTTAGCACAGGCGTTAGCAATTCCGAGTGGATTCGGACGTAGTCGAATCCGCCGTAATTGCGGTTATACATTGTTGTGTGGCGTTTTTATTTTTATTTTCCATTCAGTTGTATCTAATTCCATAATTTCATTTCTACTCCAATTTGTAAATTCCTCGCATTCAAATTCTAATATTTTTCCATTCCAGTTTTTAAATCGGATATCATCCATTTTAAAGGGACTTTGAATTTCAGTCAAGTCAGACAATGAGTTATTCATTTTCTCAATTTCATAATAATTATGAAAGAAGAAAATTCCATCTGGTGAAACTTCCAAGTCTTGGTATTGAGGTTGGCTTTCTGTTTCTATTAAATTCAAGTCAGAAGCGTTTAGTCTAAAAACGTAATCAGAAGTCAAAACGATAATTTCATTTCGACTTTCCGAATATTTTACCTCTTTTGGAAATCCGCGAAATTGTCCAACTGTTTCACTCATATTTTCATCCGTGAACTTAATCCAAGTCCACGATTGTGAATTCCAAGGACTTTCAATGTCATAAATCCTTTCTTTAAATTCTCCAGAATATGGTTGATTAATTATTTCGACTTTCAATTTCGTTTCGGTTTTCTCAAATGACACACAACGGTTTTGGCTATGATTTCGTTGCGGAAAAATCCGCAGGATTCTTTCCGCCGTAGCCGAAAGATAGTAAATTTGCGTTGAATTCCGATAAGGAATTCAACCGCAATGAATTATAGCCATTGTTGTGCAACGTATTATTTTTTCCACAAACTTGGGACTTTTCTGTATTCAGTCAGAATTAATTTCTCGTCAGTTTTAGTCAATCCAAAATTTGGTTTTTCTCCAGCAAATGGTGGACTTCTATCATCAATCTGAAGTACAAAGTCAACAAGATATTCTCCAATATTCATAGGTGTTCCAGTACATCCAGATTGTAAATACATATGATATTCCGTATCTGTAATCGCCTCCAATATTATATTGGTTTTTTCTTTAAATTCTGATTTTCTGATTAGTCCTTCGTATGCAATTGTTTTTATAGTTCCATTTGGATATTCAGTAAGCTTTAATAATTCGGATTCAGTTGCATTTTTCATTATCCAATATCGTCTATCAAATTGAGCTGGTTTCCGAGCATCATATCCAACAAATCCAGTTGAAATTCCGCCATATACTGCAACTTTTATACTGTCCTTTATTTGTCCGCGAATTCCATTCCAATTATAAGTCCAGCTTTTTTCGTAAAATGAAGACAGCACAAGAACAATTCCAATTCCGATAATTGTCAAAATTGGAAATAACATTGAAAATCGATTTCGTTTTTCGTTATGTCTTCTGCGTTTATTCATATGTTGCACAACGGTCTCGTATAACCGTCAGTTACGGGATTAAAGTTAATGATTTTCAGTTAAGAACTGACGTTAGCAATTTCGAGTGGATTCGGACGTAGTCGAATCCGCCGTAATTGCGGTTATACATTGTTGTAGCACGTATTTTATTCAGTTTCATAATCTTTTATTTCTCGTTCAGAAGTTCGAAATACAACTCTTCGTCGGGAATTGGGTCAGTCCACTTAAAATCTATATTCAATTTTCCAGATTCAGCATATTCCAATAAGATTTTCATTACCGCTTCTTTAGAACATAAGTGTTTTGATGAAAAAAAGAACGGCTCTCCACCAATATAGTGTGAAATCCATTTTATATCATCTTGGTTTTGAATAGGTGATAAATATGATGATATTTCCATTAAAAAATATGAGTTATGGTCAATTTTAAAAAACATAAGTCCGTTGGAATTATCTTTCCACAATGCTGAATCTCCAGAGCCAATTGTCCAATGTGAAGGTGGTAAATCTAAATATTCATCAAGTGTAGCCTCATTTTTCAAGTCAAAATCTTGAGATGAAGGATCACTAATTTTTGCTTTCAAATTTTTCATTTCTCATATGTGCTACAACGGTCTCGTATAACCGTCAGTTACGGGATTAAAGTTAATGTTTTTCGCTTAAGCAATGACGTTAGCAATTCCGAGTGGATTCGGACGCAGTCGAATCCGCCGTAATTGCGGTTATACATTGTTGGCACCAGTATTTATTTTTAAAAGTCCTTCTTTGATATTTTTCCATTCCGATGCTAAAATTCCATAATATACAACATCAATGTACTTGCCGTTTCTGAAAATCAATTCCCGTAAAATTCCTTCTTTAACTGCTCCAATTTTATCAAGTGCTCGCTGTGATTTTAAATTTCCACCACGAGTTCTAAATTCAACTTTATTTACTTTGATTTGGTCGAACAGGAAACTTAACAAGATTAATTTTACTTTTTGGTTTATTCCTTTTCCTTGATAGCTTTCCGAAAACCAAGTCAGTCCGATTTCCACTTTTTTGTCAAATTCCGAAATACTGCAAATACTCGTTGCTCCAATTAATTTGTTTGTCGGTTTTTGAATAATTGCAAATTCCTGTGCAACTTGGTTTTTTCTGTTCTCAATTGAGTTCGAAATGAACTTTTGCCAGTCAGAAATATTTTCCAAATCATATGACATAAACTCCCAAATAGAAGGCGAACTTATTTCGGCAAATAAACCTACATCGCTCAATTCCGAAGGTCTTAATTTCAATTCTTCGGTTTCTAAACAAATGTTATTTTTGAATATTTCCGATTTTATCATTCTCGGTTTTTATATTGGTGCCAACGGTCTCGTATAACCGTCAGTTACGGGATTAAAGTTAATGTTTTTCGGTTAAATACTGACGTTAGCAATTCCGAGTGGATTCTGACGTAGTCGAATCCGCCGTAATTGCGGTTATACATTGTTG
>NZ_JAJAPX010000011.1 GCF_020523965.1 Neotamlana sargassicola
TGTTTAATTTTCCGGTTGTAAGTTCTTCTAAAATTTTCAGTTTGAAAGGTTCTGAATACCGTCTGATTACTTTGTCGTTTTTATACATAATGTTTAAAATTATGTAGCCTTTATTCAGGACGGGTCACTATGACTTGCAACGGTCTCGTATAACCGTCAGTTACGGGTTAAAGTACGCAAATTTTTCGGTTAAGCACAGACGTTAGCAATTCCGAGTGGATTCGGACGCAGTCGAATCCGCCGTAATTGCGGTTATACATTGTTGTGTGTAGTTTTTTATTCAGATTATCCATCTATAGAAACTCCGACTTGTTTGTTATTCTCGAAATGAACATTAAAAAAATAGTAAGGGTCATTTTTTTGTTGAAAAGCCATTTCAAATCCCTCGTCTCTTACAGAAATTCCTTTCAAGTCAAAATGCTTTTCAATTGATTCAAATTCCATTTCGGCATTTGCATATTGTTCTTTTAGAGCTTTTTCCGATTCAGATTTGATTTCCGTTTCGTTATTCAGAGCATTTAGTAAAATCCGTTTTTGATTTTCCGCAATTCCGTCTTTGTCTCCTGCGATTAGGATTTCAATGTCAGAGTTAAGATATCTTTTATTTATCTGCCAACCAACATCATTTCCTCTTGTGCTAAAACTCTCGATTTCTCCAAAATCAGAGTCAGACGTTTTTAGTTTTTTACTTCCAAATAGATTTTCAAATATTCCCATTCAGTTTGTTTTTAGTTCGGTCGTTTAAATTACACACAACGTATTTGTGTATGATTTCGTTACGGGAAAATCCAGCGGATTTTTCCGATTAATAACGAAAGATAGCAAAAATGATTGGGATTTCCGATAGGAAATTCCGCCGTAATGAATTATACACGGTGTTAGCTGTAGTAATTTATTCGAACAAATTAAAATCAACACTTTGTGTAATTCTTAAGTTATTCGCATTATCGTTCCAATAATCTTTAAAAGCTTTAATGTTTTCAGGTTTTAATTCATTCCAATATTCAGGTGAGATTGCCCAAGTTTCAATTTTGGTAGCAAACAAGTCAGTCAATTTTGTTTTAAATTCTGATTTAGATAGTTTTTTCCAAGAAGAAATATACTCTAATATCCAATTGTCTTTTTTTAATCGATGATAACCAAGAATTAAAGTCAGTTTGTCTTTTTGTGGAATAAAGTTTATGAATATATAATTTAAAATATTCTCTGGATTTTTTAAAACCTCAAAAGTGTGTTCTTCTGGATTTATTGGTGAATAAGAAGCTGAAGCACTAACAGGAATAAAGTCAAAATCAATTTTTTGAAAAATAAAATCTTGACTATTATGTGAACTGTTTATCTCAAGTTCCATAATATTTCTGTACCAATTCAAATCTTGGATACCCATGGAATTCGCTTCAATTTGTGATTTAGCCATTTCTATTAATGATGTATTAGTTGCAAATTGTCTTGAGTTTTTTATTCTTTCAAATATGTCAACATTTATCATTTTTTTTCTTAATTCGGCACATAATGAACGATATGAAAACAATAATTGGTTGGTATATAAATCAAGATTATGTTCTTCTTTTTCTATAGGTGCAAAAACATTCGTGTCATGATAATTACAGAACAAAGGATAGGACATGGCGTTATTTATTCCAACTGATTTAATACCAATTATTCCGTCTTTTTCAGCTTTAAAAAAATCGTTTCCTTTAATTTGAGTTATATGATTTTTGGAACTAATTAAATTAAGGATTCCATTTTTTTGTAATAAATGAGAGTTGATTGAATTTTCGTCGCAGATTAAACATTTCTGTCTTTTACTTCTTGCATTTTTAAAAATTATTTGTAGAATTTTTAAATCTTCTTTCAATCGTTTATTCATGCAGTTTTGGGTTTATTACAGCTAACGTATTTGTATAAGCTTAGTTGCGCTGGAAATCCGCGAGGATTTTCAGACTAAGGAACTAAGATAATAAAAATGCGAGGATTTTCCGCAGGAAAATCAGAAGCAATTAAACTTATACGGTGTTACAAAACGTAGCGACACGTCAGATTGGTTTAAGGTTGCATTTTGTCCGCGTAAAATTTCAAAATTCATGTTTTGAGTTTTTTAGAATATTCTAACTTAAAATTCTCAAAAAAAAAAATCGCGAATAGTAAACCACGCTTTTTTTCAGCCATTGTAAAATTCCGCAACCTTGCTCAATTCCGCAAGAGTGAGATTCCGCGTACCAATTATCAGGTTCAGAGTTTTAAAATTCAGAGTTTGAGTGTTCAATTCCGCGTGCTGCTTTGGTCAAATTCAGATTTATATTTCCATCGAATTTCTCCGCGTCTGAGTGAGTTCGGAGCTATTTTTTGTAACGGCTTCGGCTATGATTAGTGCGGGAATAGGGGAGCAGAGGCTTTCCGATTTAGCACTAAGACGAAGCATTTTGTTTGCTTTTATCTTTTTTTATTCAAAAGTCAAATCAAAATGATTTGACGACCTTATAAAAATACACTAAACTTTGGATAAAACACCAAAACCCGTATTAATTATAGCCATTGTTGGGCACAGTATTTTTTTAATCGGTTATTTTTCTTTGCATTTTAATTGGTTGTATTCCTACAACTTTGTTTTTGTCGTCAAAAATCAATTTTATCATCTCATTTGGCGGACTCGAATTGTTATCCGAATATTTATACTGAAGTAGTGTAAACATACTTCCGTCAAATCCCATTTGAACTCCTCTATAAATCAATTCCGTTTCTCTATCAAAACTGATATTTTCAATCAGCATATTAATTTGTTCGTCAGTAACTTTTTCAAGTATTAAGTCCGATAAAAACTTTTTTGATTTTGGTAAATCTTTGGCTTTTAAAGCCGTAAAAAATTCAGTCTTAATTTTTTCCAATTCTGCCAATTTTTTCTCGTCTAATTTTGGGGTTTCTTTTTCCTTTTCCTTTGATTGGTTCTTGATGTAAAGTCTTATTCTATGAACTGGATTAATAGTCATTGCACCTTTCTTTTCGTAATAGTTAGAAACAGTTGTATACATTTCTATTTCGATGCTATCATTAGGTTTCCAAGTAGAACTTTCTACAAAAGTGTTTATAGAATCCAATCGACTAATGTTTGAATAATTCTTTTTTACTTCTGGTTGTCCGAACTCATTTGAAATTTCTTTTTTAAGTCCTTTGTATTTTGTAATTAAGGCTTTTTGAAACTTCTTTGATTTTTGATTATTGTCTTGTTTCTCAAAATTCGAAACGTCCCATTCGTAGAGAACATAAGACATTGTTGAATCCGCTTTTTTGAAAAAGTAGAAAGAAGTCAAATCAGGAATTACTTTCTCTTTTCTTAAATATTTAATGGGTTGCGCATTTCCACCAAAGGAAACGTGATTTGAGGTTGTCGGAATTTTTTCGCTTCCCAAACTTTCTTCCATTTTTAAATATTCAGCGAGTGATGTATTATGAATGTCAAAATTGAACTCCTGTCCAAAAACAGAAGTTGAGATAAATAAAATTCCGATAATTATGTATTTCATTCGATGTTTGTTCATATTGTGCCCAACGTGTTTGTATAAGAAACGTTGCGATTTTGAGCGCGGCGATTTTCCGAAGGAAAATCGGACGTAAGCAAAATAGCAAAACGTTTCAATTTAGAAATAAAGATAAGCAATGTTTTTTATACGGTGTTGCAAGTTGTAGTTTTTTCAGAGTTATGTTTTCTGCTTGAGTTAAATTCCGAGTAAGAGTACATTCAGCTATTATTTTCGTCCGCAAAGTATTGTCAATCCGCAAGAGTGAAAATCCGCGTAATATTTTTAGTCAGCGTTTTAAAAATCCGCAACCTTGCTCAATTCCGCAAGAGTAAAAGTCAGCGCAATATTGGTCAGATTCAGAGTTCGAGTTGATTTCTCCGCGTGATAATTCAGAGTTTTAATTTGTTAGAAATCAAAAGTTTTTAAAATTCAGAATTATCCGCCGTATGAGTGAGCGCTATGACTTGCAACGGTCTCGTATAACCGTCAGTTACGGGATTAAAGTTAATGTTTTTCGGTTAAATACTGACGTTAGCAATTCCGAGTGGATTCTGACGTAGTCGAATCCGCCGTAATTGCGGTTATACATTGTTG
>NZ_JAJAPX010000012.1 GCF_020523965.1 Neotamlana sargassicola
ATTCAAAATAAATTGAATTAGAATACTTTGGAAAGAGTAACCATAGAGGGTGATAGTCCTGTATAAGTAAGATTTATAGCGATAGTGGTATCCTGAGTAGTGCGGGGCACGTGAAACCCTGTATGAATTTGTCGGGACCATCCGATAAGGCTAAATACTCCTGAGAGACCGATAGTGAACTAGTACCGTGAGGGAAAGGTGAAAAGAACCCTGAATAAGGGAGTGAAATAGAACCTGAAACCATACGCTTACAAGCGGTCGGAGCCATTTATGGTGACGGCGTGCCTTTTGCATAATGAGCCTACGAGTTACCGTTGCTAGCAAGGTTAAGTACTTCAGGTACGGATCCGTAGCGAAAGCGAGTCTGAATAGGGCGTTATAGTTAGTAGTGGTAGACGCGAAACCGTGTGATCTACCCATGGGCAGGTTGAAGCTGTAGTAACATACAGTGGAGGACCGAACCGGTTGACGTTGAAAAGTCTTCGGATGACCTGTGGGTAGGGGTGAAAGGCCAATCAAACTCGGAAATAGCTCGTACTCCCCGAAATGCATTTAGGTGCAGCGTATTATTAGTTTTATAGAGGTAGAGCTACTGATTGGATGCGGGGGCTTCACCGCCTACCAATTCCTGACAAACTCCGAATGCTATAAAATGATGTAATGCAGTGAGGGCATGGGTGCTAAGGTCCATGTCCGAGAGGGAAAGAACCCAGACCATCAGCTAAGGTCCCCAAATGTATGCTAAGTTGAAAAAACGCGGTTGAACTGCTTTGACAGCTAGGATGTTGGCTTGGAAGCAGCCATTCATTTAAAGAGTGCGTAACAGCTCACTAGTCGAGCGGTTCGGCATGGATAATAATCGGGCATAAGTATACTACCGAAGCTATGGACTTGTAAAAGTGGTAGGGGAGCATTGTAGTGTCGTCGAAGGTGTACTGTGAGGTATGCTGGAGAAGCTACAAAAGAAAATGTAGGCATAAGTAACGATAATGCGGGCGAGAAACCCGCACTCCGAAAAACTAAGGTTTCCTCAGCTATGCTAATCAGCTGAGGGTTAGTCGGGACCTAACGCGAACCCGAAAGGGGTAGTGGATGGACAACAGGTTAATATTCCTGTACCCGCTCTCAATAAAAGTGACGGAGGCGTATATTTGGTGCGTGCTGACGGAATAGCACGTTGAAGGGAGCAGTAATGCCCTGATAGTACACTAAGACTTCGGTTGCGGTGATAATCCAGAGAAGCGACTTCCAAGAAAAGCGAGAGAAGCGGCCCGTACCCTAAACCGACACAGGTAGTTGGGATGAGAATTCTAAGGAGCTCGAGAGATTCATGGCTAAGGAATTAGGCAAAATAGACCCGTAACTTCGGGAGAAGGGTCGCCCCGCTTCGGCGGGGCCGCAGTGAAAAGGTCCAGGCGACTGTTTATCAAAAACACAGGGCTATGCTAAATTGAAAGATGATGTATATGGCCTGACACCTGCCCGGTGCTGGAAGGTTAAGTGGAGGGTTTAGCTTCGGCGAAGATCTCAAATGAAGCCCCAGTAAACGGCGGCCGTAACTATAACGGTCCTAAGGTAGCGAAATTCCTTGTCGGGTAAGTTCCGACCTGCACGAATGGTGCAACGATCTGGACACTGTCTCAGCCATGAGCTCGGTGAAATTGTAGTATCGGTGAAGATGCCGATTACCCGCTGTGGGACGAAAAGACCCCGTGCACCTTTACTATAGCTTAGTATTGGTTTTGGATAAGTAATGTGTAGGATAGGTGGGAGACTTTGAAGCGGCGTCGCTAGGCGTTGTGGAGTCATTGTTGAAATACCACCCTTTGCTTATCTAGAGTCTAACTTTCAATGAAAGGACAGTGCTTGGTGGGTAGTTTGACTGGGGTGGTCGCCTCCAAAAGAGTAACGGAGGCTTCTAAAGGTTTCCTCAGCACGCTTGGTAACCGTGCGTAGAGTGCAATGGCATAAGGAAGCTTGACTGAGAGACCTACAAGTCGATCAGGTTGGAAACAAGAGCATAGTGATCCGGTGGTTCCGCATGGAAGGGCCATCGCTCAAAGGATAAAAGGTACGCCGGGGATAACAGGCTGATCTCCCCCAAGAGCTCATATCGACGGGGGGGTTTGGCACCTCGATGTCGGCTCGTCACATCCTGGGGCTGGAGAAGGTCCCAAGGGTTGGGCTGTTCGCCCATTAAAGTGGCACGCGAGCTGGGTTCAGAACGTCGTGAGACAGTTCGGTCTCTATCTACAGTGGGCGTTAGAAATTTGAGTGGATCTGACTCTAGTACGAGAGGACCGAGTTGGACTAACCTCTGGTGTATCTGTTGTCGCGCCAGCGGCATTGCAGAGTAGCTACGTTGGGAAGGGATAAGCGCTGAAAGCATATAAGCGCGAAACCCACCACAAGATGAGATTTCTTTAAAGGGTCGTAGGAGATGACTACGTTGATAGGCTACAGGTGTAAAGGCAGTAATGTCATAGCCGAGTAGTACTAATAACCCATAGGCTTATTGTACGCCTGTTTTTTTA
>NZ_JAJAPX010000014.1 GCF_020523965.1 Neotamlana sargassicola
ATTCAAACTTTTCAGTTCCGATATATCCATTATAGAATCCGTTCACAATTAACTTGTTCAGAATCCTTAAATTTTTATCACTTTTGGTCATCGTTTGTCTCATTTCTCAAATTACACACAACGGTCTCGTATAACCGTCAGTTACGGGATTAAAGTTAATAATTTTCGGTTAAGCACAGACGTTAGCAATTCCGAGTGGATTCTGACGTAGTCGAATCCGCCGTAATTGCGGTTATACATTGTTGGCAACAGTTTTAATTCTTTTTATTCCACCTTTCAATCAACCTGAACGTTTTACTGTTCCTTACAATATCTAAATGTTTTACATTTTCCATAATTTCTACTTGGGTAAATTTTTTAGAAGGTTTAAATACGATTGGAAATTGTCCAGGATAAAAACTTTCGTCTTCTTTTCCTACCAAAACCAAACAGGGTATGTTTATGTTTTTTATCTCTTGTTGATAGTTTTTTGAATCAAAATTCATGGTCATATTGTATGAATACGAAGGAACTTGTAGACTGTCATTAATGTTTTCAGGACGATTAAAAAACAAAACAGGTAAATGGTTTAAGTTTTTTATACCTAGATTATTGAGCATTGAAAGTCCGATTATTCTTTTCAAGGCTACTTTTACCCATCCACCACTATTTGGTTTTACTGTTGGTGAATTATATCCCAAATAGGGCGAAATTAAAATTGCTTTATCCACTTTACTGTTTTTTGGATTTCCAATAAACCTTAAAACAAATCCACCACCTGAAGAATGACCAGCCAAAATGACCTTTTTAGCATTAAGATTTTTCTTGCTAAATCGAATCAAATCTTCAATATCGTTTTCAAGTTGTCCAATGAAATCGATATCACCTCGTTTCCCTTTATTTCTACCATGCCCTCTTATATCAGGTGTTATTACCGTAGCAATATTTTCACTCGCCATTGCATTTGCAATTTCTGACAAATATCTACTTTCTGAACCGGAACCATGAATAAGAATCATAACATCTTTGCTCTGACTTTTATAAACTCTACTAAAAATCTCCTTATCATCTCTCATTTTCACCCATTGCTCAACTCCTAAAGCTACATTTGTGTTTTCTTTTATAGAACTGTAATCATAATTTGTTACATTTTTTTCAAGTTTAATAGGCCAGTAAATAAGAGTTAAACATATTAGTGTATAAATAACAACACTTATTAAAAGTGTCTTTATAATCCATTTTAAAATTTTATTTCGCATTTTTTTAGTTAATTATTTCTCAGCAAAAATGAATCTAAAAACATGCTGGTAGAAAAATTAAATTCTGATTTGTTGTTTTTAAAGGATGAGCTGTCAAATTGTTGCCAACGGTCTCGTATAACCGTCAGTTACGGGATTAAAGTTAATGTTTTTCGGTTAAATACTGACGTTAGCAATTCCGAGTGGATTCTGACGTAGTCGAATCCGCCGTAATTGCGGTTATACATTG
>NZ_JAJAPX010000015.1 GCF_020523965.1 Neotamlana sargassicola
TGACCCGTCCTGAATAAAGGCTACATAATTTTAAACATTATGTATAAAAACGACAAAGTAATCAGACGGTATTCAGAACCTTTCAAACTGAAAATTTTAGAAGAACTTACAACCGGAAAATTAAACAAGTATCAATTAGGTAAGGCGTATGGAATTAATCCAACCACAATCAATGAATGGATTAAAAAGTACAATCGTAAAGACCTTATGAACACTAGAATCACTGTGAAAACTAAAGACGAAATAACCAGAATTAAAGAACTTCAAAAGGAAATTGAACAACTAAAAAAACTCTTGTTAAAGAAAGACATGGATGCCTTGATTCAAGATTCATACCTAGAAGTTGCTGCTGAAGACCTTGGCTATAAATCTGTTGCTGAACTAAAAAAAAAGCTAAATATAGAGCGCTAATTAAGGCTAAGGAAAAATCTAAAGGATTTGCGTCTTTGACGACCATTACTGGCTTTTTTGGACTTAAACGTGATGCTTACTATAAGTATAAAACCAGAGCTGATAAACGTTTAAAACTGGAACAACAGATCATTCAAATTGTCAACCAAAAACGTAGATCCTTGCCTAGAGAAGGCGTGCGAAAACTTAAAATATCTTTGAAAAACGATTTTGATAAAGCCAACCTAAAAATAGGTAGAGACACGCTATTTAACATCCTTAGAAAACACAATATGCTTATAACTAGAAAGAAACCTAGCTACAGAACTACAAACTCTTTTCATAGATTCTATAAATATAAAAACATCATTAAAGATGTGCTCGTTAATAGACCTAATCAGGTTTGGGTAAGTGATATTACCTATATCAGAACCATAAAAGGGTTTTGCTACTTAGCACTTATAACTGATATGTATTCAAGGAAAATTATAGGTTACGACCTTAGTGACAGCCTTGAACTTAGTGGTTGCACCAGAGCGCTTAAAAAGGCATTATATCAAGCTAAAACTATTGATGGTCTCATACATCACTCGGATAGAGGTATACAATATTGCTGCAATGTATACACGCAGATTTTAAAAAGAAACAACATCAGAATTAGCATGACTGAAGAAAATCATTGCTATGAAAACGCTATTGCTGAACGTGTAAACGGTATTTTAAAAGACGAGTTTTATCTTGACCAAACCTTTGATAGCCTGCATCACGCTAAAAGAGCTACAAAAAGTGCAATTAATCTATACAACCAAATAAGATTACATGTATCTTTAGACTATAAAACACCGAATATGGTATATTTAAAAACAGCGTAAATCAATCTTTAACCTGTAGCCATATTTCAGGACTAGACA
>NZ_JAJAPX010000016.1 GCF_020523965.1 Neotamlana sargassicola
ACTGAACTTAACAACTGGTTAAATTCTAATGGTGGTGCCGCTGCTTCTGATGCGTGTTCTGCAAATATCACTTGGTCGAACGATTATAACGCAATCTCTGATGAATGTGGACAAACTGGTACCGCTACGGTAACCTTTACCGCTACAGATGAGTGTGGTAATGCCACAACTACTACAGCTACTTTCACTATTGAAGATAACACCGCGCCTTCTATCGATTCGCAAGCCAGCGATTTAACTGTGGAATGTGATGGTTCTGGGAATACAACTGAACTTAACAACTGGTTAAATTCTAATGGTGGTGCCGCTGCTTCAGATGCGTGTTCTACAATCACTTGGTCGAACGATTATAACGCAATCTCTGATGAATGTGGACAAACTGGTGCTGCTACCGTAACTTTTACCGCTACGGATGAGTGTGGTAATGCTACAACTACTACAGCTACTTTCACTATTGAAGATAACACCCCTCCTACTATCGATACTCAAGCTAGTAATATTACTGTTGAATGTGATGGGAATGGTAACAACACTCAAATTCAAGATTGGTTAAACAATAACGGTGGTGCTGTGGCTTCTGATGCGTGTTCTAATATTACTTGGACTAACAACTACGATGGTACTGCTTCTGATTGTGCGAACGCTATCTCGGTAACATTTACTGCTACCGATGAGTGTGGTAACGCTACTTCTACTACAGCTACTTACGCTATTCAAGATACAGTTGCCCCTACTATCGATACTACTGCTAGTGATTTAACTGTGGAATGTGATGGGAATGGGAATACTACTGACCTTAATAATTGGTTAGCTTCTAATGCTGGGGCTAGTGCTTCTGATGACTGTGCTTCTATTACTTGGTCCAACGACTTTAATGCACTTTCTGATGACTGTGGATTAACTGGTGCTGCTAC
>NZ_JAJAPX010000017.1 GCF_020523965.1 Neotamlana sargassicola
TATATTTTAATATAGCAGCTTTATCACAAATTAAAGTATTTTATAAAATAATGGCACAATTTTCAAGATTAGAGGTCGCTCAAGTAATGAAAGATACGGGTATGGTACCTTTATTTTTTAATAGTGATATAGAAATAAGTAAAAAAGTATTAAAAGCTTGTTACGATGGAGGAGCACGCTTAATGGAGTTTACAGCACGAGGTGATTTTGCTCACGAAGTTTTTGGTGAATTAACAAAATATGCCATTGCAGAATTACCAGGAATGATAATGGGTGTAGGTTCTGTAACCGATGCCGCAGCAGCATCGTTATACATGGCATTAGGAGCAAACTTTATAGTAACACCAGTATTACGCGAAGATATAGCAATAGCATGTAATCGTCGTAAAGTATTATGGTCACCAGGCTGTGGAAGTTTAACAGAAATAGCCAAGGCTGAAGAATTAGGATGTGAAATAGTGAAATTATTCCCAGGAGGTATTTATGGGCCAAACTTTGTAAAAGGCGTAAAAGGACCACAACCCTGGACAAGCATAATGCCAACCGGAGGCGTATCGCCAACCGAGGAGAACTTAAAAGGCTGGTTTGATGCAGGAGTAACATGTGTAGGTATGGGGTCGCAATTAATTTCAAAAGAAATTGTAGCTAACCAAGATTTCGATACACTAACTAAAAAAGTGGCTAGTGCATTAAGCATTATTAAAGACTTAAGAAAATAA
>NZ_JAJAPX010000018.1 GCF_020523965.1 Neotamlana sargassicola
CAACGGTCTCGTATAACCGTCAGTTACGGGATTAAAGTTAATGTTTTTCGGTTAAATACTGACGTTAGCAATTCCGAGTGGATTCTGACGTAGTCGAATCCGCCGTAATTGCGGTTATACATTGTTGTGTGTAGTTTTTATTCAGTTTCATATTCCGTTTTGTGGAATTCCAATAGTTTATCCGTGAATATATTTATTTCTTTTTTCTCTTTTAGTTTAAAATCCGCAAACATAATCAGTCCGAAAACAACAAATACAATCGGTAAAATCCAAATTCCTTTAATCAGCGAAATTATTGAAATCAAAATTCCGAGTCCGAGTAAAACTTTCGCTAAAATATTCATTGGTGACTTAAAGTCAAATTTCAAATCGTAATTACCTGTTTCATTCACAATTCCGATTAGTCTGTGATTGTTCGGGAAACGATTCCGCATTAATTCAAACTTTTCAGTTCCGATATATCCATTATAGAATCCGTTCACAATTAACTTGTTCAGAATCCTTAAATTTTTATCACTTTTGGTCATCGTTTGTCTCATTTCTCAAATTACACACAACG
>NZ_JAJAPX010000019.1 GCF_020523965.1 Neotamlana sargassicola
GAGCAACCAAAAACCAATAACCAAAAGAGTCTCATAGCTCAGCTGGTTAGAGCGCTACACTGATAATGTAGAGGTCGGCAGTTCGAGTCTGCCTGAGACTACAATCTAAGGTTGTTTTAAAAAAAAAACAATTTTAGAGAAGTTCATTAAATATTGAAAGGAAATTCTAGAAGTTAAGCAACCCAATAAGTTGCAGGTTTAGTTACTTTAAACTGCGACTGAACACTGCTAACTACAAGATACGGGGGATTAGCTCAGCTGGCTAGAGCGCTTGCCTTGCACGCAAGAGGTCATCGGTTCGACTCCGATATTCTCCACAGGGCCGAAGAGTTAAGAAATGTCTGGTAGATATTTTTAACGTAGTAGCCAGATGGCGCGTTTGCGTCGTTGTAAAGTTCATTGACATATTGAAAAGATACATGAAACATTAGATTTATATCTAATGAAAAGTAATTAAGATTAATAAAGTATCACGCGAGCGATACAATTAATCATTATTAGTAAGTTTAATACTTATTAAT
>NZ_JAJAPX010000001.1 GCF_020523965.1 Neotamlana sargassicola
AAGTGCAATTAATCTATACAACCAAATAAGATTACATGTATCTTTAGACTATAAAACACCGAATATGGTATATTTAAAAACAGCGTAAATCAATCTTTAACCTGTAGCCATATTTCAGGACTAGACAACTACAAACCAACTCACGAAATAAAAATAATGGAAATAGTAAAACCTTATACGGAAATTAATAAAGCTATCATTTCCCTAGACAATGGAGGAAGATTTTACAATCTACTTACTAAAGCGGAAGACGGAATAATTAGTAAAGCAGAATTAGGGAAATTAGGCGGAATATTTAATGACAAACAGAAAATGATACTTTTTTTAGAATTGTCAATTTCAAAATTAAACCAAAATGAAAAAGAAATCATTATTTCAAAATTAGATAAAAATTTAAAAGAAGATTATTTAAAGTACAAACCTCAAAACCTACTTCCATCTGAAGTTGATAAAAAAGGAATTTTATCCTCAAATATGATTTTGACTGGAGTTCCTGAATTGATAGATTCGAAATCGGATTTTAACGGATTTATAATGATTCCTATTATGACTGGAAAAGTGACAACTTTCTCATTAATTCCTTTGATTGACAATTATGACGTTTACGAATTGAGAGACGAAAGAACTTCGGAAACATTTATTATAGCTCATTCAAAAACTTCTGAAAAATTACCAAATGAGAAAATGGTTATTGCAGGAGTATTGAAAGAACTCGAAAAAGATGAAAAAGGTGTAAAGAGAAAATTTTTAGAGGCAATTTATCATATAAAGAATTAAATTTAATGAATTACAAACTTAAGCCGGATATAATTTATTGCTAGTTCTAGCCTACTTGCTAAAATCCTTTCGGATTTTCTATTCGGTTTTTATTTGCTAAATTAAGTGCTTAACTACGCAACAAACCATATACAAACACGTTGCAAAAATTATGAAAATCATTCTGCAAACAATAATACTTCTGTTTTCTATCGCAACTTTTTCTCAAAAAAAATTAGAAGGAAAATATTGTTCTGTTCCAATAGGTGAATCGAATGTAACGTGTATTAATTTTAAAGAAAATAATCGATTTGATTATATGGTTTCTGGATGTTTAGGAGTGTCGACAATTGGTAGTGGAAAATTTGAATTGAAGGAAGAAACACTAAACTTGATTTTTGATAAAGCAGAACAAGTTCTAAAAAGTGAAATTAAAATAACTGATTCTAAAGTCGAATCAGAAAAAGAAGTTAAACTTAAATTCAAAGTTAAGGACGAAAACGGAATTGAAATTCCAGCGAATATTATACGAACATCTGACCGAAAACACTTTTTTTTTGATGAAGTAAACAAAGTTTTTTTAGTCGATAAAAATAGTCCGAAAGTAAACTACAAAATTGAATTTATTGGTTATGAAACAATTGAGTTGAAAATTGATAACAGTTCTGATAAAATAATTGAAATTGATTTATTTCCTGATCAAGCAAAGGTCATTTCCGATAAAGAAATTTCTTGGGATTGGGAAAAAGTGAATGAAAATGAATTTAAAACTGGAACAAACATTTGGAACAGATTTAAAAAAGTAATAAAATAACTTTTGGTAACAACGTCTATAATTTATTGCAAGTTCTAGCTTACTCACGAAAATCCTTACAGATTTCCTATTCGGTTTTTATTTGCTAAATTACGCCTAAATCACGCAACAAGCCATATACAAACACGTTCCCATAAACCAAAATAAAACATAAACAAAACTTTACTTAACTTATGAAATCAAAATTCTATTGGATGTTAATTTTAGTTTTAGCTCTAAATTTAAACGCCCAAGAATCTAAATTTGACATTGAGGTTAATTTCCCAATCGCTATTGGAGATAATTTTTTAGGAGACAACCATAATGGAATTATTGACTTGGGAATCAATTACAGATTTCTACAAAAAGAAATATTGAATTTAGGAGTGTCCGCGAATTTTGGGTTCTTTAAAAACACTAAATCAAGTGCAACCCACCTGAATCAATTATTTGATGTAAAAACTATTCCTATTCAACCGCGCTTATTTGCAGAGTTCAACATTCCGAATTTAGAAAAACTGCGTCCTCAAGTTGGAATTGGATATTCAATACTTATTTTTAATGCAGATTGGGCGGACAATCGAGATGATGAATTACCTGCTGATATTGACAATAGCGAAGAGGGTTTTAATTCTAATTTAGGTATTGCATATAATTTATCTGAAAAATTCTTTTTACAGGCACAATATGATTTTGTGAAAATTAGAGTTGAAAATGGAGTTCCAGATATAAGTTACAACACGAACATTAATATTCTGAAATTTGGAATTGGATATAAATTATGAAAAATAACTATAAATAATTATGATCGAATGCGAAGACTACTTCAGAATTTTCAAAAATGAACACACTAACAGTCTGATCTATAGAATTCTATTTGCAACAGGAAGATTGACCAAAAAAAGTAAAAGATAACTTTTGCAAACACCTCATAAATTAATTGTTAGAATAGGTTTACCAAAAAGCCCTAGCAGAATTTCTATTCAGGCTTATATTGTACTATATTAGCTAACTAAAACACCTAAAAAACCATACATAAACCTTAAGCAACAGCTACACAACTATTAGCAAATGAAAACACAAATTTTATGTCTTTTAATAACAATTTTAAGCCTTAATTGTTATTCGCAAATCTCTTTTGAAAAAGGATATTACATTGATAATACAAACCAAGCAGTTAACTGTTTAATAAAAAATGTTGATTGGAAAAATAACCCAACTGAATTTGAATATAAACTATCCGAAAATAGTGAGCCTAAAAAAGCAACTATAAAATCAGTAAAAGAATTTGGTATTGATAATATTTCAAAATATGTACGAAGCACTGTAAATATTGACAGATCGAGCGAGAACATTAATAAATTAAGCTCCGACAAAAACCCAATATTTAAAGAAGAACAGCTTTTTTTAAAGGTATTAGTTGATGGTAAAGCAACCTTATATCAATACGCCGATAGTAACTTAAAACGCTATTTTTACAATAAAGACAATTCTGATATTGAACAATTAATATTTAAAAGTTATAAAACCGAAGATAATAACGTCGCTAAAAATAATAGATTTAAACAACAGTTGTTTATTGATTTAAATTGTGCAAATTTTAAATCGCGTAAAATTGAGAATTTAGAATATAAAAAAAATAGTTTAGTACGATTTTTTACTGAGTACAGCAATTGCCACAACTACGACATAACGAATTTCGAGCCAAAGGAAAAAAGAGATTGGTTTAATTTAACATTAAGGCCACGTATAAATAGTTCATCATTATCAATGCAAGACCCAAATTCTGAAAATATTGATTTTGAAAATAAAATCGGGTTTGGATTTGGGTTAGAAACTGAGTTTATTTTACCTTTTAACAAAAACAAATGGGCTGTAGGCATTGAGCCAACTTATCAAAGTTATAAATCCGAAAAAACAACTAACTCAAGTAATGTTTCTGGTGGCGTATTAATAGCAAATGTAGATTATAGCTCCATTGAAGTACCCTTAAGCTTACGCCATTATTTCTTTTTAAATAATAATTCTAAAATTTTTATAAATGCTTCTTACGTATTAGATTTATTTTCAAAATCATCAATCGAGCTTACAAGATCTGATGGTTCAAGTGTAAATTCTCTAGAAATTAATTCCAGAAATAACTTAGCACTAGGAATTGGTTACAAACATAATGACAGATACAGTGTAGAAATAAGATACCAAACCAATAGAGAAATTATAGGGAACTATTTATATTGGAATTCAGAATACAAAACATTATCACTAATATTTGGATATTCGTTATTTTAATAAAAATAGTTACAAGGCTTTCATTTAATCACTTGGTTTTAGAAAATTCGCAAAAGTCCTAGTTAATTTTATAATCGCCTTATCCACGCCAAATTAGAGACTAAATTTACGCAACAAACCAAATTAAAAATGAAAGCGTTTAAAAACGAAAAGGTGCATAATTGGATATCTTCATTAGGGTTAACGCCTACAAGCAAATATTGGGATATTACATTCACTTTAAGCTCTACCGAAATAGAGAAATGGCTTTACAGAAGAAATAAACTAAAGCCTGAAGACACAAGAATATCTTTGTCTGTTCGATCTTTTGGGTCATGGACTGTTAATCTTGAAAGACATGACAAATTATATATCTCACAATGGAGAGCGAATAATGATTTTAGAGTAGAATCTCAACAAATGAAATATTCAACGTTCATAAAATAGCCTAAATTAAATGATATTGATGATTTCCCTAAACTTATAAAACCAATTGAAGAAGTTTTGAATATTAAATTTATTGAACATGTAGATGTAACTTCAGATAAAATTGATGTAAAACCCCATATTAATACTAAATCAAAATTATTTAAATGGTTTTCAGAATGTTCTAAAACAATTGGAACTAATATGTCTGATAGTTAAAATTCAAGTTACCTAAAATGTAAAACCACTACTTCAGCAAATTCAACTAGGTCGCTATCTACTTAAAATCACTAACGCCCATACTAAAAAAAAACATTAACCAAAATCCCGTAATTGACGGTTATACGTGACCTTAAAAACAAAATCAGCACTCCATTACTACCACACACTTACATGGTCGTACCACCATCTACAATAACTTTTTCATTGCGTAAAACCGCAGATTTGTCAGACAATAAAAACTCAACAATTGGAGCTATATCTGTTGGTTGAACAATTCGGCCTATTGGAGAAGTTGAAGAAAAATGCTCAAGTAAATTATCAATTGCTTCGTCGCTCATTCCCGATTTTTTTTGTATCGGACTTTGCGTTACACCCGGGCTAACAACATTTAGCCTAATTCCTCTTTCGGCAAGTTCAATATTTAAAACTTTAGCAATGCTTTCAAGCGCTGCCTTACTTGCGGTATATACGCTGGTATCTGCAAATGCTTTAAAAACTACAATAGAAGTATTTAAAACCACACTCGAAGGATTCTTCAAAATAGGAAGAAATTTTTGCACAGTAAAATATGCCCCCTTAAAGTTTATATTCATGGTTTCGTCAAACAATGCTTCGGTAGTTTCCTCAAAATTTAAAGCTTTAAAAATACCTGCATTTATAAACAACCCATCAATTTTTCCAAATTCATTTTTTATTTTTAATACCAGTTCGTCAATATCATCCAGCAATGAAGTATCCGATAAAACCCCGATAGCGTTTTTTCCTAATCTAGAAACCGCTATATCTAAATTTTCCCTGGTTCTTCCAGTAATTGCTACGTTGTAGCCATTTTTTACCAAATAGTCTGCACATGCAAAACCAATTCCAGTAGTTCCACCCGTAATTACAATTGTTTTGTTGCTCATTATTCAAGATTTTATTTGCAAATTTGTTAAATAACTATAAATTTAACAAGTACTTACTTTTTAGTAAGTTACTTACCACAAACTCGGAAAAATGTAAATTGTGCGGATATGGCCGAAAAATTAATTGAAAAAAAATACCAACAAGCAAAAGAATGTCCCATTACTATTTTCATGGAGCAGATTGGAGGTAAATGGAAACCTGTAATTATTTGGCTTTTAATATTAAACGAAGTCATGCGATTTAACGAATTGGACAAAGCCATTAACGGCATTAGCCAAAAAATGCTCTCACAACAATTAAAAGACTTGGAAAGATTAAAAATAGTGAAAAGAAAATCTTATCCTGTTATACCACCTAAAGTAGAATATAGACTAACCGAAAAAGGAAAGTCTTTAAAAGAGAATTTAACATCGATTATGGAATGGAGTAACAAAAACCTAAAATAAATTATAAGAGCTAAAATTGCCTAAAGGCAAACTCTTATTCCTAGGTTTTTATAAAAATCCTTTCGGATTTTATTAATCTGTTTTTATTCACTAAATTTACATCTTAGCCAACGTCCTCTCACTCTTATAAATACGTTGGCATGTGTATAGCAAACCCCTAAAAACAACAATTATGAGTAGTTTAAAAGACATTAAATCGGAAATTGAAAAATATGCAGAAAACTCTAAGTTAACGGAATCGGAAATCGTTAAGAAACTAGAAAAACATTATTTCAATAAAAAAGTAAACGAGAATTTAAAGCTGTATAGAAAAGGTAAGAAAAAAGTTCGTGATATAACAAAAGACTTAAAAATATCTCCACGAAAATTTTATGCAATTTTAAAAGCAAAAAAAATAGAACACAAAAAATACAACAAAGGGTAACTTAGCACTATCATTAAGCTTTATGTTATAACCCAAAAAGAATATTTTAAATCAATAAAAGGCCCTACAACTTACTTTTCACCGCAAGTTCAATCCCTTAATAACGCGCCAGTTTTCTATTTAAAATTTTATTCTATCTTTAAAAAAAATTAAAACCAAAACATTAAAATTATCCCTGTGAAAGTAACCATAATAGGCTTTGGAAATATTGGAAAATATCTCGGAAAATGGATTATGAACGATTCTAATTTTCAATTAAAATATGTTGTTGCAAGAAAAGAAGTTAACGACCCAGAATTTAATTTAAAAGATAAACCCATTGAATTTAGAAAAGAAATTACTTCAGATCTTATTGAAGACACCGATATTATTATTGAATGCGCCAACAAAGATGTAGTTACGCAACTACTAAAATTTGATGAACTAGATAAAGCGGGCAAAAAATTAATTGTAATTAGCACTGGTGGACTTTACCAAAACAGAGCTGCTTTAAACACATTAAAATATTGCGAAATAATATTACCAGTTGGTGCCATAGCTGGTTTAGACGCTATAAAAGCTGTAAACGATGAAATTAAAGCCATAAACATTAAAACCACCAAACACCCGAAAAGCTTAGAAGGCGCACCTTTTTTTGATAGCTCGAACATAGATTTATCATCAATTACAACAGCCGAAACCATTTGGACAGGTAAAGTTGACGAAGCCATTAGCATGTTTCCAAAAAACATAAATGTTGCTGCAAGTATTTATTTTGCATCGAAATGTGAAGAATTAACCATTAACATCGTCGCCGACCCAAATGCAACTAGCAATATGCATGAGATAACTTGTGAAGGCGATTTTGGAAAAATTTATACGCGCACCGAAAATAAACCAAGCCCAAGTAATCCTAAAACCAGTTTTTTAGCCGTAAAAAGTGTAGTTAGTATACTCAGGAACATGCATTCCAATGTAAAAATCAACTAATTTCCTTTAAAACAATGAGTAAATCTTTACAGATAAACACCTATTTAATCCCAGCATAATGTTGGGATTTTTTTATAGATTTTAAACTTGTTCATACATGAAAATAAAACACGTACACCATATTGCAATAATCTGCTCGAACTACGAAATTTCAAAAAAATTCTACACTGAAACTTTGGGACTCAAAATAAAAAATGAAGTATATCGTGAACCTCGGAATTCCTATAAACTAGATTTAGCGATAAATAATGATTACATCATCGAACTCTTCTCATTTCCCAACCCACCAAAACGCCCATCAAGACCTGAAGCCGTTGGATTAAGACACATTGCTTTTGCTGTTGAAAACATTGAGAATGAAAAAAATTATTTAGAATCTCAAAATATTCCCGTAGAACCCATTCGTATAGATGAATTTACAGGAAAAAAATTCACCTTTTTTTCAGACCCCGATAACTTACCTATAGAAATTTATGAAGTATAGTATAGCACACGCCTATTTCTTTCACTCGTAAATTCAACTACATCTTAAAATTAAAATAAAAGTTTAACAACTAAGCCTTTAAATATTCATGGAAATGATTATATTTGGTAAACCAAATTGGTGCACCAATTAAAAAAACATACCACAACCAACTAAAATAACCATGCAAGTTCTTATAAGAATAATAAAAAACCTTGGTCCAGGACTTTTGTTTGCAAGTATGGCCATTGGTACTTCGCATTTAGTATTATCTACAAAAGCTGGAGCTAAATATGGCTGGATAATGGTAATTCCTTTATTGCTAGCAAATATTTTAAAATATCCCTTCTTCGAATTTGGAATACGCTATACAAACATCACCGGAAAAAGTATTATTCAAGGGTATTTAAACCGTGGCAAAGGTTATTTGTGGCTTTATGCTTTTATAACTTTTGTTACTACCTTGGCTAGTCCTGCAGCTCTTTATTCAATTACATCAGGGCTTCTTATAAATTTATTAGACCTAAAAAACACTTCTATCGCAACGGTGGCTCTCGCCTTATTTGCCTTTAACAGCATCATCTTAATTATAGGAAAATATAAACTTTTAGAAACAACACTAAAATTTGTAATTCCTGTATTATTTGCAGCACTTTTAGTAACTACAGGACTTGTTATAAACGAAGGCCAAGTAGCACCAGTCGTAAATTTCAAAGCTCCAGAACTTCTAGACAATTTGGGTATTCTTTTTTTAATTACACTTATTGGATGGATGCCAACTGCGGTTGAAGCCAGCAGCTGGCTAAGTTTATGGAGTGCCGAAAAATATAGAATTAACAAAAATAAGCCGCCTTTAAAAGAAGCCTTACAAGAATTTAACACAGGTTATGTTATAACAACCTTATTGGCGATTTTCTTTTTAATAATTGGATGCATGACCTTGTATGGCTCTGGCACAGAACTTAGCGGAAACGCCGTAACTTTTGCCGACCAAGTGGTATCACTTTTTACTCAACATATTGGCGATTGGGCTTATTTATTTATAGCCATTTCTGCATTTGCTACCATGTTTAGCACTTGTTTAACGGCACACGACGCTATTGCTCGTGTAAGTATAGACATTGTCGAAAAATTATCTGTTAAACGCAAACCTCTTACCGACAGAAAATATTATGCCATTGGCATTATAAGTTTAGCTGCAATAAACTTTTTTGTGCTCTATAGCCTAAGCGGAAATATGAGTTTAATTATTGCAATAGCCACTTTTATTTCTTTTGTTTTAGCCCCAATTGTTGGGTATTTAAATTTAAAAATTGTAACAAGTAGCGATATCCCAGAAAAACTCAAGCCTACAAAACCACTGCAAATACTTACCTATTTGGGCATTACGTTTTTGTCGTTACTTTCAATGTACTACATATGGCAAATTATTACTAACTAAAAAATAAGCACTTACTACACATGAAAAAACATTTTAAAAAACTATGTTTTGTTTTATTGTTTTTACCCGTTGTAATTTCGGCAACAAACAATAACGCATCGGCATACAAAAGAGTACCAAATTTAAATGCCAATAATACGGAATCTTATTTATTGATAAATGACAGGTTAGATGAGTTAAAAGAAAAAATTAAAACCACTCATAAACCTCATTTTAAACGTTTATTGCAACAATGTAAATCTTACGAAAGCGAAAAACTATCAAAAACACCCCCGCCAACAAGTATTACCTATATGGGAATGGCGGCTGCCAATTTAAGTTTAGCTTACAAACTAACAGGACAGAAACATTATTTAGATGAAGCCAAACGTTGGATTTTTACCGCCGTTGGTTACGATGTTTGGGGTTATGGTTTTTTGGTTGATGTCGATTTAAGCGCCTCATGGCTGTTGTATGGTTTAGGTCTATCGTACGATTGGATTAAAGATGATTTATCGCCTCAAGAAAAACAACTTTTTTTAGATAAACTCATTCTACAAGGCAACAAAATATTTAATTACGGACAAGAAAACAAAGGCAACTGCTGGTCTACCGACTATTGGCAAAACCACAACTGGATTAACTATACCGGAATTCTAACAACTGCTTATGCAATAGAAAATGAATATGAAGGCGCTAATAAATGGATTGCAGAAATTCATGACAATTTTAAAACCGTATTCGAATATTTACCAGAAGATGGCTCGAACTACGAAGGCACCGTGTATTGGCGTTATGCAATCAATTCATTTTTATCGGCTGCTGAGTTAATACGTGCTCATGGTGGTCCTAACTATTTCGACACCGAATTTATGAAAAACACGTTTTTCTTTCGTTTGTATCAATCGGCTCCAAACTGGGAAGAAAACGTAAACTTTGGCGATTCGCACGATCGTAAAAGTTCGCACTCCATTGCGGCTTATTACAAACTAGCCTCCGAACATAACAACACCTATGCCCAATGGCTAGGAGAATTGGTTCGAAATAAATTTTTATTTAGAGAAGCTTACGAAAGTAAAATATTCCCTGGTATTTTACCAGAAGCCTTTTTAGAGTTACTTTGGTACAACCCAGAAATAAAACAACAATCGCCCGCAAATTTACCAACCACCAAATATTTCGAAGATCTTGGCTTAGTCGTTATACGCTCTGGTTGGGATACCGATGCCACACACCTATCGTTTAAAACCAGCCCTCCTGGAGGTCATAAACAATGGAAATTAAGTTGGGAAATAGATAAAAAAAATAACTGGCGAACACGTAGTTTAACGCATTACCATGTTGATTTTAATCATTTTACATTATTAAAAGGTGATGCCGCATTAGCTATAGACGAAGGCTATAACCGAACATCGAAAGCCGAAATTCATAACCTCATTACAGTTGATGGCACCGGTTGTGTTGGTGAAAAAATTTGGGATGAGGGCGATTTAAGCGACCCTGTTTTATTCGATTTAAACTGTAAAGGCATTTATAACGTTTGGAAAAATGTACCAGAAACAGCCATTGCTAAAATTGAAGCTTTCTCCAATGAAGATGGCTATACCTTTGCCGTTGGCGAAGCCAGCAAAATGTATTATCCAGAAATGCAACTAACCCGAAATGCGCGTCACATAATAAATAGCGAAAATGGTTATTTTATTTTGTTAGACGAACTCGAGAGCGAATTAGAACACACGTACACTTGGCGCATTCATTCGGAAAAATATGCCAATGAAATTGCAGATGATGAATATGAAATTTTAAACGGAACTGGCGCTTTAAAAGTATTCAATATATTTCCTGAAGCACCAAAAACAAGCATTAGCGAAACTTTAGTTGAAGAAGTAATGACACCTCAACGTCCTAACGATATTCGTCGTATAAGTTTAAAAACACTAAAAATTGAAAACACTAAAAAAGCAAAAAACACTTGTTTTATAAATGTTATGCAGCCTAAAGATGTGCTTGTAAAAGCGCCAATAAGTGTAAAACGATTAAAAGGAAAAAATTGTATTGGTGTAGAAATTACTGCAGACACTACCGTGGAAACCTTTCTATTTTCTGAAAACAACAAAATAAAATACGAACAAATTAGTGCTAATGCTAAATGGATATCTGTTGTAAAAGATAAAACAGGTAAAACAATAAAATCGACGCGCTATACAGCAAACTAAAACTTTAACAATTCATTTTTCGTTTAACGTTATTTTAAGACTATTTACCGTTAATTTTAAACTTTAAATTAAAAAATAAAAATAATGAAAAAGACAACTTACATTTCAGCTTTAGCTTTTGTATTAGCTTTAGTATTTTCAATTGAAACTCAGGCGCAAAAATTTTCTAAATTAGATGCTAGCCCACTAGACATTGCATACTTAAGAGCTAGCCGAAACGAAAAGCCTACGGCAAAAGTAATTTACAGTCGTCCGCAATTAAAAGGAAGAAGTTTAGAGCAATTAGCACCTAAAGGAAAAGTTTGGAGAACAGGAGCCAACGAAGCTGCCGAAATTAAATTTTATAAAGATGTAAATTTTGGAGGAAAACCTGTAAAAGCTGGAACTTACTCGTTATTTACTATTCCTGGAGACAACGAATGGACTATCATTTTAAGCAACGATACCGATGTTTGGGGAGCTTACAATTATAAAGACTCTAAAGATGTGGTTCGTGTAAAAGCTCCTGTACATAAAGGAGATGCTGTTGAAGCATTCTCTATTGCCTTCGATGCTGGCAAAATGTTTTTAGCTTGGGATACTGTTCGCGTTGCTGTTCCTGTTAAATAATAAAATTAAAATCAATAAAAAAAGCCTTGAACATCAAGGCTTTTTTTATTTCTAAATAACTTTAAATACGTATCCAAGCAACCAGTATAACACTAAAAAAACAACAAAAGTACCAATACAACCGCATTTTCCTCCTCCTATTTTTTTTGCGCCCCATGCCGCTCCAATTATTCTTAGTAATTTTTCCATATTGTTTTGCCTATTAATTAGTTAAGGAATATTCAAATATTTGTGTGTTTGTAACGACACCTTCCACTTTGGGTTTTGCATAACGTAGTCAACAATTAACGGTACCACTTTATCACGCTTGCTCCATTCGGGCTGTAAATATAAAATACAATTACTGTTTACTTTAGCTGCTTGTTCTTCCGCGAAGCGAAAATCGTCTTTATTATAAACTATAACTTTTAATTCATTGGCTTTAGCTGAAACCTCTTCGGTTGGAAGCTTCATCTTTTTTGGTGACAAACAAATCCAATCCCAAATACCTGTTAATTTGTATGCTCCAGAAGTTTCTATATGTGTTTTTAAACCTTCAGATTTCAATTGATTTGTTAAAGGATTCATATCCCACATTAACGGCTCACCTCCAGTAATTACAATGGTATCACTGTATTTTTTTGCATTTTCAACAATGTTATTAATGTTGGTTGGTGGGTGTAATTCGGCATTCCAACTTTCTTTTACATCGCACCAATGGCAACCCACATCGCAACCACCTATTCTAATAAAATAAGCAGCTGTTCCTTTGTAAAAACCTTCACCTTGTATGGTGTAAAATTCTTCCATTAAAGGCAACATTTCACCCTTGTTTACCAATTCTTTCACTTCATTTTTCATAGGCTGCAAATATACACATAAGTTTAACGCAAAACTTAAGGTTTTCACAATCAATTTAAAGGCCTAAATAAAACGAATATCGGTTAAAAATTATTTAGACACTTTACACTATGGCATTTTTTTTCTTCTTTATTTTTCATGTATTTTTATACAAATTTTATAACATGAGTAAAAAAGAGACATTTTATAATTTTATTACAGAAGGCAATGCTACCAAAGGCGAATTCATTCCTGTTGGGGCAGCAATGTTAGACGGCGAAACCATAACCGGAGCACATGTAAAAATACCTTTAAAAACCATGAATCGCCATGGTTTAATTGCCGGCGCAACTGGTACTGGAAAAACAAAATCGTTACAAGTTTTAGCCGAAAATTTAAGCGATAAAGGTGTACCTGTTTTACTCATGGATATAAAAGGCGACTTAAGTGGTATTGCCCAACCAAGTCCCGGACATGCTAAAATTGATGAACGCCATGAAAAAATTGGATTACCTTTTGAAGCTAAACAATTTCCTGTTGAAGTTTTAACCTTATCGGAACAAAACGGGGTGCGTTTACGTGCTACGATAAGCGAATTTGGACCAGTTTTATTATCTAGAATTTTAGATTTAACCGAAACCCAATCGGGCATTGTCTCGGTAATTTTTCAATATTGCGACAACAATAAACTACCACTTTTAGATTTAAAAGATTTCAAAAAAATATTACAATACGCTACGCAAGAAGGAAAAGCGGAATTTACAGAGGCTTATGGTCGAATTTCAACCGCTTCAACCGGTGCAATTCTTAGAAAAATTATAGAATTAGAACAACAAGGAGCCGATCTATTTTTTGGTGAAACCTCTTTCGATGTACAAGATTTACTTCGTGTAAATGATGAAGGTCGTGGCTATATCAATATTTTAAGATTAACCGATATACAAGATAAACCAAAACTATTTTCAACGTTTATGCTAAGTTTACTCGCCGAAATTTATTCTACTTTTCCTGAACAAGGCGATAGTGACCGACCAGAGTTGGTTATGTTTATAGACGAAGCACATTTAATTTTTAATGAAGCTTCGAAAGCCTTATTAAATCAAATTGAAAGCATTGTAAAACTAATACGTAGCAAAGGCGTTGGTTTATATTTTGTAACCCAAAACCCAACCGATGTTCCAGAGGAAGTTTTAGGCCAATTAGGTTTAAAAATTCAGCATGCCTTACGTGCATTTACAGCAAAAGACAGGAAAGCTATAAAATTAACAGCGCAGAACTATCCAGATTCCGAATATTACGATACCACCGAAGTTTTAACATCTTTAGGAATTGGTGAAGCCTTGGTTTCTGCTCTCGACGAAAAAGGCCGACCAACACCGCTAGCAGCCACCATGATGCGCGCACCAATGAGCCGTATGGATGTGTTAACTAGCTCCGAGTTAAGCACGTTACTATCAAACTCTAAGTTGGTTAAAAAATATAACGAAACTATAGATCGTGAAAGCGCATACGAAATGCTAAACGATAAAATAAAAGCCGCCGAAGCCGAAGAAGCTAAAGAAAAAGCCAAAAAAGAGAAAGAAGCTCTTAAAAAAGCAGAAGCAAAAAGAAAAACAACTACAACAAAACGTAGAACTAGCACCCGAATAAATCCTGTTGTTAAAGTACTTACAAGTGCCACGTTTATACGAAGCGTATTTGGTATTTTAACTAAAGTAATGAGCAAATAAACAAGCCTAAACGGCAAAACAAACAACACTAATACTATTATTTAATGCGAAAATTAATTTTTGGCACTATTGCCCTATCTCTCATACTTACAAATTGTAAAAATGAGCAAGACCCTTTTAAAATTGAAAAACAAAATGTTGGGTTATTAACCGATTCTACACAGGTTAAAGACTTAAAAACTATTTTTGCCAACGATTCTATTTCAAAATTTGAAAGCGGCGAAGACTTTTCTGGAGATATAAACACAATAGAAATTTTTGAAAAAGGAGGCAAAAAACTTTTGGTACTAACACCTGAACGTATTTTAGATTCCACTTCGGTTATCCAAGGTGTTCAAATTGTAGACTCTCGTTTTAAAACCGATAAAAATATTTCAACCTTAAGCACGTTTAAAGATATAGCTTCGGCATATAAAATATCTAAAATTAGCAACTTAATTAATTCGGTATTAATTACCGTAAACGAACTAAATGCCAGTTTTGCCATTAGTAAAGACGAGCTTCCTGCTAATTTACGATTCGATATGAAGCTGCAAATAGAAGAAACTCATATTCCAGATAATGCTAAAATAAAATACTTTTTTATTAACTGGTAATAACAATTAAATTAATGAGCAAGAAGTACGTTATTCAAAACAACCCTTTTATTGTGCCAACTACCGACGGTAAAACAATAAAAGAACACTTTGGAAACGCAACTACAGGCAATTCACAAATTAGTATTGCCCACATGGTTGCGCCTCCCGGTTGGAGCGAACCATTTCAAACCCCAGAATTCGACGAGTACACTTTTATTATAAAAGGCAAAAAACAATTTATAATTGAAGACGAGGTTGTAACTTTGCAAGCAGGACAATCTATTAAAATTGAAAAAAACACGCGCGTTCAATACTCCAATCCTTTTAAAGAAGACTGCGAGTATTTGGCGATATGCTTACCGGCATTTTCAATGGATTTGGTTCATCGAGAAGCATAGCAAATGAAAAAAATCATACAAAAAAATCTTCCAAAAATAATTGGAACATCGTTAAATACCATAAGCTTTATCGCACCAAAATATGCGACTACAAAAGCTTTAGATATTTTCATGACGCCAAGAAAAGGGCGCATTCAAGAAAAACAACACGAATTTTTAAACACTGCCTCCCAGCTTAAATTAGATTATAAAAACCATAGCATTCAAACCTATAATTGGCCTGGAACCGAAAAAACAATTTTATTAGCTCATGGTTGGGAAAGTAATAGCTACCGCTGGAAAGTTTTAATTAACAAACTCAAAAAATTCAACTACAATCTCGTTGCGCTCGATGGGCCTGCACATGGAAAATCGAGTGGCACTAAGTTTAATGCCATTTTATATTCCGAATTTATAAATGTAGTCGCTAACCATTACAAACCTAATATTATAATTGGTCATTCCGTTGGTGGCATGTCTTCTATTTTTTTTCAGCATAATTATCAAATTAAAACTTTAGAAAAATTAGTATTGTTAGGAGCTCCATCAGAATTTACCAAAATTTTTAAGTCCTATGTAAAAATGCTGAATTATAACAGTAAAATTGAAGATGGACTTAATAAGATGGTTGAAAAACGATTTGATAATGAAACGGCCTATTTCTCATCGGCTAATTTTACTAAAAAAATAGAAACCGAAGGCTTAATTATTCACGATAAGCAGGATAAAATTATTGGCTACGATGAAGCCAAACTCATAGCGAGAAACTATAAAAATTCAACCTTAAAAACCACAGAAGGTTTTGGCCATGGTTTAAAAGATGATAGTATTGATGATGCTATAATTAACTTTATAAACAACTAAGTTTTGAGCGATAATTTAACACGATTAAACAAATATTTAAGTGAAGTTGGCTACTGCTCTAGGCGAGAAGCCGATAAACTTATTGATGCGGGCAGAGTAACTATAAACGGTGTCGTACCAGAAATGGGAACCAAATTTGCGCCCAACGACGTGGTTGCTGTTGATGGTGAAATTATTAAAAACACAAAAAAGAGTTTTGTTTATTTAGCTTTTAATAAACCAGTTGGTATTGTTTGTACAACAGATACGAATATTGAAAAGGACAATATTATAGATTTTATAAATTATCACAAGCGTATTTTCCCCATTGGAAGACTCGACAAGCCAAGTGAAGGTTTAATTTTATTAACCGATGATGGCGACATCGTAAACAAAATTCTTCGTGCTAGCAACAACCACGAAAAAGAATATATAGTTACAGTTGATAAGCCTATTTCGCAAACCTTTTTAGAGCGTATGCGCGGTGGTATTTTCTTGGAAGAATTAAAACAAACTACCAAAAAATGTAAGGTTGAAAAATTAAGCACTTACAAATTTAAAATTGTTTTAACCCAAGGTTTAAACCGCCAGATTAGACGCATGTGTAGCTATTTAAACTACGAAGTACAAACCTTAAAACGCGTTAGAATAATGAATATAACACTCGATATGCCCATTGGAAAATATCGAGAACTAACCAAAGAAGAGTTTATAAACTTAAATAAACTTTTAGAGCATTCTACAAAAACGTTTACTCCTAAAACAAGAAAAAGGAATTAATAAAAATATTAATTCCTTTTCTATATTATATTCTTCTCTAAAAGCGTTTACTATCCGTGACGCTCTCTAGCAAGTAGTGTGTTTTTTAATAGCATCGCAATCGTCATTGGCCCAACACCACCAGGAACAGGTGTAATGTAGCTAGCTTTTTTGCTAACGCTTTCAAAATGCACATCGCCTGCAAGTCTGTAACCATTCTTTTTGGTTTGGTCTGGTACACGCGTAATACCAACATCTATTACCACAACATCTTCTTTAACCATATCGCCAGTTAAAAACTCCGAAATACCAATGGCGGCCACAATAATATCGGCACCTAAGGTAATCTCTTTTAAGTTTTTAGAACGGCTATGAACCACTGTTACTGTAGCATCTCCTGCCTTACGTTTCTGGCTCATTAAAATACTCATTGGGCGACCAACAATATGGCTGCGCCCCATAACAACAACATTTTTACCCGATGTTTCTACTTGGTAACGCTCAAGTAATTCCATAATTCCATATGGTGTTGCAGGTAAAAAGGTTGGTAAATCTAAAGCCATACGGCCAACATTTGTAGGATGAAATCCATCAACATCTTTATCAGGATCTATGGCCATTAAAACTTTTTGCTCATCAATTTGATCAGGCAATGGTAATTGAACTATAAAACCATCAATATCAGCATCTTTATTTAATTTATTGATGGTATCTAACAATTCTTCTTCAGAGGTATATTCGGGTAACTCAATAAGTGTTGATTTAAAACCTATTTTTTCACAGGCTTTTACTTTGGCGTTTACATAAGTCATACTAGCGCCATCACTTCCTACTAAAACTGCAGCTAAATGTGGTACTTTTTCTCCTTTAGAAATCATTGCAGACACATGTTCTGCAATTTCATTTTTAATGTCGTTACTTACTTTTTTACCGTCTAAGATTGTCATAAATTTTCTCGCAAAGGCGCAAAAGACGCCAAATTTTATTTATTATTTTTTTATGCTTCGACTGCGCTCAGCATGACACTTCTAACTTCTAACTTCTAACAAATTAACGCATATTCTTCATCATTTGCATCATCTTTTTGCCGCCACCACCTTGCATCATTTTCATCATCTTACTCATTTGGTTAAATTGTTTCAATAACTGATTAACCTCTTGAACAGATGTTCCAGATCCTTTTGCAATACGCTTTTTTCTACTAGCATTTAATACTGAAGGTGTTGAGCGTTCGCCTGGAGTCATAGAATGTATAATAGCTTCAATACCTTTAAACGCATCGTCATCTATATCTACATCTTTAAGCATTTTTCCAGCTCCAGGTATCATGCCCATAAGGTCTTTCATGTTACCCATTTTTTTAATTTGCTGAATCTGACTTAAAAAATCATCGAAACCAAATTGATTTTTAGCAATTTTCTTTTGAAGTTTTCTTGCTTCTTGTTCATCAAACTGCTCTTGAGCTCTTTCTACAAGTGATACAACATCACCCATACCCAAAATACGATCGGCCATACGCGATGGATAGAAAACATCTATCGCCTCCATTTTTTCACCTGTACCAATAAATTTAATCGGTTTATTTACTACAGATTTTATAGAAATTGCTGCACCACCACGAGTATCACCATCTAACTTGGTAAGAATAACACCGTCGAAATTCAATACATCGTTAAAGGCCTTAGCTGTATTAACAGCATCTTGCCCTGTCATAGAATCTACAACAAACAGGGTTTCTTGAGGTTGAATAGCTTTATGAATATTCGATATTTCGGTCATCATTGCTTCGTCTACAGCTAAACGACCAGCGGTATCTATAATTACAACATTATTTCCGTTTGATTTTGCATGTGCAATTGCCGCTTGCGAAATAGCCACCGGATCGTTATTTCCTCTATCGCTAAAAACCTCTACACCTATTTGCTCTCCAACAACATGCAACTGATCGATCGCCGCAGGACGATATACATCACAAGCTACTAATAGTGGTTTTTTTGTTTTTTTATTTTTTAAATAATTAGCAAGCTTACCAGAAAAAGTGGTTTTACCCGAACCTTGTAAACCCGACATTAAAATTACGCTTGGTGCTCCCGATAAATTAATACCTTCTGCATCGCCACCCATAAGTTCGGTTAACTCATCTTTTACAATTTTCACCATTAATTGCCCTGGTTGTAACGTAGTTAATACGTTTTGCCCAAGTGCTTTTTCTTTAACAGTATTAGTAAATTGTTTAGCTATTTTAAAGTTAACATCGGCATCAAGTAAGGCACGTCTAACTTCCTTTAAAGTCTCTGCTACATTAACCTCTGTTATACTTCCATGCCCTTTTAATACGTGTAAGGCTTTATCTAATTTATCGCTTAAATTATTAAACATAATGCTCTTTAAATTTTAAGAACTGCAAATTTAGTAATTTGATGTTTAATTTTTGATATTTCATCCCATAAAGTGAGCAAAAAGAATTGTTTTAAACTTTATACATTATTCTAAATCTGCCTCTAATTAATCGACCATTTAACACTTTTTTAAAAAAAATCAACTTTTATTGTTCTAGTGACATCTATTTATATATCATAGACGTATATTTAAACAATTAATCCTCCCTTGATATATTTCACAAAATATAAACTTTATTGCTGTATATTTTTTAAAGCCTTGTAATAACCTAACCGAAAATTATTTTTTATGGCGTCACTCAATCCGCTTACAAGTAATTTAGACCAACGAAAAGCTAAGCACTTACTACGAAGAGCAACTTTTAACTTTTCGAAAAACCAATTAGATAGTTTTATCGGCACAACCGCTCTCAATGCTGTAAACACCTTATTCACCCCAACAACTAATACCTTAGCAGAACCTTACGACCCGCTTCCTGCAGATGCACCAGATGGTTTTTGGACATCGGCAACTGCATTACCAAATTCTTTTGATAATCAACCCAGAAAGCGCGCTATAGTAACAGGATGGTGGTGGTATAATGCCATGAACGAAACAAGTTTAAAACACAAATTATCGTTTTTTCTGCACACCTGTTTTACCGTTGCCAAAGACGATGGCGCAGGAGCCGCAACGTATTATTATGACTATTTACGGTTACTTGATTTTTATGCTTTTGGTAGTATAAAAACTTTAGCTAAAAAAATGACTCTAGATAACGCAATGCTAGAGTATTTAGATAATACTAGAAACAACAAAAACAACCCTAACGAAAATTACGCCAGAGAGTTTTTCGAATTATTTACAATTTTAGAAGGAGAACAAATAGGCGCAGGAAATTATACTAACTACACAGAAACAGATATACAACAAGCCGCAAAAGTACTTTCTGGTTATAAAAAACAAGAAGATAGGAGTATTATTGATGCTGAAACAGGCCTACCAACAGGCTATATAAATGAAGAACTCCACGATACCGATAATAAAACTTTTAGCGCTGCTTTTGGAGGCGCAACCATTACAGGCAGAGAAACACCTACTGATATTCTAGATGAATTAAGCGATTTTGTAGATATGGTTTTTTCGCAAGAAGAAACAGCTAAAGCATACTGCCGAAAATTATATAGATATTTTGTTAAGAGTAATTGGGATGAAGAAGTTGAAACCGATATTATTACTCCTCTAGCTCAAGAACTTATAAGTAACGACTACAATATTGAGCCCGTTGTAAAAACCTTATTATGTAGCCAACACTTTTATGATGCAGATGACACAGATGCTTCAGATGAAATTATTGGTAGCATTATAAAAAACCCTATGCAACACCTCTCTGAAATGTGCGCGATGTTTAATGTTACTTACCCTGACCCAAATACCGATACCTTAAATTTTTATAACACGTTTTTTTACAGATTTATACACAATGCCTATTTTTCGTATGCCGGTATGGGATTTTTTAGTCCAGAAGAAGTTGCTGGATATCCTGCTTATTACCAAGAACCACTTTACGACAGAAACTGGTTTTCATCTAACACAATTATAGGCAGATACAGACTCGTGGAAAGCTTCATTGCTGGAGAAAACACCATTAGCAATGGTGATACTTATGCGCTACTCGATACCGTAAAATTTGTTGAAGATAATATTGCAAACGCTTCAGATCCGGTTTTACTCGTTACCGAAATTGCCGATTTATTATACCCTGAAGCTATAGACGAAGACAGAACAAACTACTTTAAAAGTTTTTTAGTAGAAGAAGGCTTTCCTGACTATTATTGGACAGGCACCTGGAACAACTACTTAAGTTCCAACGACAATGTAACCGTAAAAATACGCCTCGACGCCTTAATTACAGCTATGGTTAATGCTGCCGAATTTCAATTAATGTAAACTATGAACAGACGTAACTTTATAAAACTTTCGGCAACTGCTTCTGTTATGGGCTTAACACCTATACAGCTTCAAGCCGCTTTAAAAACGTTTACTCCTTATTTAGAATGTCCCGATATTTCTAACCGTAAACTTATTTTAATAAACTTAGCAGGTGGTAACGATGGCCTAAACACTGTTGTTCCTTTAAATCAATATGATCTTTACAGCAACTTACGCCCCACTATAAAAGTACCTATTTCTGGAAGCAACAAATACTTAACACTAGATAGCACTTTGCCAGACAACCAACAAATTGGACTTAACCCCGCTTTAACCGGCATGAAAAGCTTATACGATAAAGGTTGGCTTCGTGTTTTACAATCGGTTGGCTATCCTTCGCAAAATCGCGGACATTTCACTTCAACCGATTTATATTTATCAGGAAACGACGGTAATAGCTTATTAAACGGTGCAGAAACAGGCTGGATGGGACGTTTCATGGAACTATATTATTCCGATTTAATTGTAGAATCATATCCGTTAGGCATTCAAATAGGCTCAAACAATACATCTTTAGGATTTCATGGAGAAGAAGCTCATGGCTTATCAATAAATTTAACACGACAAGATACCGCAGGTTTTTATTCTGTTTTAAATGGTTTAGCAGGCGAGCCACCGTTAAATTTTCCAGATTCAGATTATGGCGATCAACTTCGCTTTTTAACAGATACAGATTCTTTAACCAACACATACGCCCAGTATATTTCTGCCGCTTTTGAAAAAGGTGAAAACACCGTAACATACCCAGATACCGATTTATCAAATCAACTAAAAACTGTAGCTCGCTTAATTAGTGGCGATTTAGGTACTAAAATTTACTTAGTTCGTATTTCTGGTTTTGATACGCACGACGCTCAAGTTGAAGACCTTGGCGGCGTTAATGGCTCACATTACAACTTATTATCTAATTTATCTGAAAGTGTTGAAGCCTTTATTACAGATTTAGATCGACAAAACCTATCGGAAGATGTAGTTGGTTTAACTTTCTCAGAATTTGGAAGGAAAGCTAAAGAAAACGGCAACATGGGAACCGACCATGGTGAAATTGCCCCCATGTTTGTTTTTGGTAAAGCTGTTAAAGGCGGCGTATCTGGTGAAAACCCAGATTTAACCGAAGCTACTAGCTACAATAACTACCAATTAAAAACCGTACAATTCGATTATAGACAAACGTTTGCTACGCTACTTCAAAATTTTATTGGGGCAGATAATTCCATAATTGATGCCACATTTTTTAATCATACACTTAACGAAAGCTTCAATAATTTAAAAGTAGAAAACTTAATAAAAAGTGCCTACGATGTTACAACAGGCTGTGTTCCTATAACCAACAATCCTTTAGGAGAAGATAAACTATGGTTGGTTTACCCAAACCCTTTCAGATCCACCGTTAATATTTCTGGCGTTAATGTGGTAGAAAGCATTTCATATAGAATTTATAGCGCCTCTGGTGTGCTATTAATTGAAAGTACTGATTTGGTAGACGAAGGTAAAGTTACCTTAAACCTTTCTCAATTTAGTAATGGTGTTTATTTTTTCGTTATTCTTTATGGTGATAAAAAAGAGGTTCATAAAATTATAAAATCGTAAATATGGTCGGCACAAAAATTTTAAGACGTCTTTTTGTAGCATTTTTACTGGGCTACTGCCTAATTTCCTGTAATCGCAACAAGCCTGTTTACAATATTGATAGAACGCCCACCGAACCTGTAACGTACAAATGGTGGATTTTGACTCATAAAAACTATCAAAAACCAGGTATTTATTTATATGATGAAGAAACCGGTTTAATAGAATTAGAAATTAGCTTACCAGACGATTTACAATCTCCACACGCTCTTGCTTTTGACGGAGAATATTTATGGGTTGGCGGCAACGGAGAAAACGAATCGATGTACCAAATAAATCCTGAAACTGGCGAAGTGGTTAACACAATTTCTAATATTATTACTGAAGGTATTGCAGTAAAAGATGATTACATTTATTACTCTAACCTAAACACCATTAATATTATTACAAAAAATGGAAGTTTTGTTGACGCGTTTGAAACAGAAAACACAGCATTAAATATTTCTGATATTACCATTTTCGAAAACAACCTATATTATTTACGTTATTCTGAAACTGACCCCGTTATAAAATTAAATTTAAACACATATTCTGAAACTCCAATAACTGGCTTAACCACCTCTGGAACGTATTGCTTAACCTATTTCGATTATGAACTAATTACTGTATCTGCCCTAAACGAAATAAACCATAATAGCATACAAAACGGCGATTTACTTAGCAGTTCCCCAACTAATTTTGAAGGTTGGATAACTGCGATAACACCTCATTTTACAGTAGAATAAACCTAAATTAGAAGTTACATGCGCTCTGGCACATTAATTCCTAATAAGCCAAAGGCGTTTTTTATAGTATTTGCCACAACTTGAGATAGCTGTACTCTAAATACTTTTTCTTGCTCATTATCGGCACCAAGAATTGATACATTTTGATAAAATGAATTAAACTCTTTCACCAAATCGTAGGTATAATTTGCAACCAATGCTGGACTATGATTTTGCGCTGCATTTTGCACTACTTCTGGAAATAATTGTATTTGCTTTAAAAGCTCTTTTTCTTTTGAATGCAAAGCAATAGAATATTCTACATCTTTTGATTCCTTTAAATCAGCTTTTCGCAAAATAGATTGAATTCTTGCGTAAGTATATTGAATAAAAGGCCCTGTGTTTCCTTGAAAATCGATAGACTCTTTTGGATCGAATAATATGCGTTTTTTAGGATCAACTTTTAATATGTAATATTTTAAAGCACCTAAACCAATAGTTTTATAAAGTGCTTTTTTCTCAGCTTCAGAATAACCATCTAGCTTCCCTAACTCTTCCGAAATTTCTTCGGCCGTAGTTGCCATATCAACAATTAAATCATCTGCATCAACAACAGTACCTTCGCGACTTTTCATTTTTCCGCTAGGTAAATCTACCATTCCGTAACTTAAATGATATAAATTTTCGGCCCAATCGAACCCTAATTTCTTCAGAATTAAAAATAACACTTGAAAATGATAATCTTGCTCGTTACCAACTGTGTAAACCATACCGCCAACATCTGGATAATCCTTTACACGTTGTATAGCCGTACCAATATCTTGGGTCATGTAAACAGCAGTGCCATCGGCTCGCTGTACAATTTTTTCGTCTAAACCATCTTCTGTTAAATCGCACCAAACAGAACCGTCTTCTTTTTTATAAAAAACACCTGTTTTTAAACCTTCGGCAACAAACTCTTTTCCTAATAAATAGGTGTTGCTTTCGTAATAAAGCGTATCGAAATCTACACCTAAATTATTATATGTTTGGTTAAACCCGTCGTATACCCAATTGTTCATTTTATGCCAAAGCGCCACTACTTCATCATCTCCTGCTTCCCATTTACGAAGCATATCTTGAGCTTCTAATAAAATTGGAGCTGTTGCTTTTGCTTCCTTTTCATCTATTCCAGAATTAATAAGGTTTTGTATTTCCTTTTTGTATTCTTGGTCGAACTTAACATAATAATTACCAACTAACTTATCGCCTTTTAAGCCTGTACTTTCTGGTGTTTCGTTGTTTCCAAAACGTTTCCAAGCCAACATACTTTTACAAATATGTATACCACGGTCGTTTATAATTTGGGTTTTATAAACTTTTTTACCCGAAGCCTTTAAAATTTCGGCAACACTGTAACCTAATAAGTTGTTTCGAATGTGCCCTAAATGCAATGGTTTATTTGTGTTTGGTGAAGAATACTCTACCATAACAGCTTTTTCATTAGCCGCAGGAGAAACAAACCCAAATTGAGTTTCGTCTTTTATTTTATTGAAAAAATCGATGTAATAACTTTCGTTTATTTCAATATTTAAAAACCCTTTTACAACATTGTATGCCTTTACATCATTAGCATTTTCTACTAAATAATCACCAATTGTTTCACCAATTTGTACTGGATTTCCTTTAACAAAACGTAACATAGGAAAAACTACAACAGTAATATCTCCAGCAAATTCTTTTCTGGTCGCTTGAAATTCTACAGTTTCAATATCAACGTCGTATTTAGCTTTTACAGCTTCTTTTACAAAATTTGTTAAGGTATTTTGAAGACTCATTGCAAAGTGTTTTTAAGCTCGCAAATATAGTAAGTTTTTGTTGTTTTTGTTTAACACAATTAAGAAGATTGAAGCACGTTATAAATGCAAGGTATTTAGCACAAAATAACATTTGTTAATGATTTCGCATAAATTTTAAATAATCATTACAAATAACATCAATTTACTCATTTTCAGGCTACGAATTAAAAGCTTCACTTTGTCGATGCTATTCGTCTAATTTATTAGCGTTAAAACGTAGAAATTAGAATTGAACATAGCAATTTTCATTTTTTTGTCTTGTAATGCTATTATTAAATTCGCTATAAAGCGGCAAACTATTAACCTAGTATAATTTACAACCTTTACGCATTTAAAAGTCCCTCAAACTTAAATGCCATTTACAAAGTTGCGTAAAATGTAATGGAATAATTTATGAGGATAAATTTTTTAATATTTTTATACTTAATAACCTTTATTGGATTCTCTCAAACCAAAGATGATGATATTGATTCGTTAGCCATTGAGCTTGCCTTTCAAGAACAAGATTCTCTTAAGGTTAAGACTTCTTTAAAGCTTATAAAATCCCTTTACAATAATGGTTCGTACGATAGAGCACTACAGTATGTTATTGAAAGTGAAAAACTATCGAATACGTTAAACTACAAAGATGCTCAAGCCGAAATAACCTATTACAAATCTTTAATTTACGATAAAAAAGGCGATTACATTAATGCTATTAGCGGCTTTTCGAAAAGCAAGGATTTATATAAAGCACTTAACGACACTATTAACATTGCTAAAGTAAACAATAGCATTGGTTTAATTGAAGTAAAAAAAGGCAACTACAAAAAGGGACTACAACACACCTTGATTGCTGTAAAACATCTAGAAAACACAACACATTATAACGAATTAAATATTGCATACACCAATTTAGCAAACACCTACAATTATTTTAACGAAACCGATAAGGCCATTGACTATTATACAAAAGCCTTAAACTTGCAAAAATTGTTAAATAACACAACCGATAGAGTTGCTACAAATTTTAAATTAGCCGAATTATATTCGCTTAAAAAGGAACACAGAAAAGCAATTGAGGTGTATGAAAACATGCTAGCTAACGACAGCTTAAATCGTTCGGACCGCGCCCACCTTTACCCCAAACTTGGTGGCGAATATTTAAAATTTAACGATTTTGAAAATGCTTCAAAATACCTTATTAGAGGATATAACCTAAATGTTAACAATAATAAAACCGAAGACTTTTTAATTGTTTTAAATCATTTAAGCCAACTTAATATTAATAAAAACAGACTAGTTATTGCCGAAAAACAATTACAAAAATCGGGAGAATTGGCTAAAAAGTTAAATAGCAACAAAGAGTTACTAAGGCATTATATGCTAATGAAAACTTTAGACTCTATTAAAAAGCGGTTTGATAAAGCTTACATTTGGCAACAAAAATATTACGAATTAAATACAGCGATACTTAAAGAACAAAATCAACTATCAAATCAAATTGCATCATCTACAATTAACGAAACTAATGTATCGAGTTTCGATAGTTTAATTAATGAAACCGAAACCAAACCAATTGTTAAGCCAATTGAAAACACTTATTCTGACAACGAAAACTACAATAAATTAAAACTTTTATTTTACGCAGTTTTAGCAGCACTTGCAATTGTTTCTACTTTCTTAATTTTTATGTATGTAAAACGCAATAATACAATTAGATACACCCAAGAATTAGAAGAAAAAAATATTAAAATAGAATTACAAAATGAAGCTTTTTTAGAGCAAACCAAACACCTTGAAAGCGTAAATAATGTAAAAGACAAACTTTTCTCTATAGTTTCGCACGATTTAAAAGATTCACTCTCTTCTATTACCGGTTTTATTGAACTGCTAAGAGACGGATCGCTGTCGCGAGATGAGTTTGAAAATCTTATACCCGAACTTAGTGAAAACGCAAGCAACGCCTCATTACTTTTATTTAACTTATTAAATTGGTCGAAATCGCAAATGCAATCTTTAGAACCTAAACCAACTCTTTTTGATGTACAAGAGGTTTTTAAAGAAAAGGTAAAAATAATTGAAAATCGCCTGGACAGTAAAGGCATTTTTGTTAACGACCAATCGTTACGCGATTTTGCTTATGCAGATAGAAGCATGATTGAAATCGTGGTACAAAACCTACTTGCAAATGCCCTTAAATTTAGCAAAAAAGGAGATACCATTACGGTTTCTAATTACATTAGCAATGGTAATTGTATAATTAGTGTAGCCGATACTGGTGTAGGCATTTCAAAAGATAATATTGAAAAACTATTTAAAGGAAATTCGTTTACTACTATTGGAACCAATAATGAAAAAGGGACTGGTTTAGGGCTTTCTATTTGTAAAGAACTCGTTGAACTAAATAATGGAAAAATTTGGGTTGAAAGTACACTAGGCGTTGGTAGCAGCTTTTATGTACAATTACCAAAAAGCAGACCCAATACAGACTAATTATTATTATCCTTTAGGCAAAAACACTTCTGCCATCATACATCTGGCACTGCCACCACCACAAGTTTCAATAGTAAACAAGTTGCTAGATAAAATTTTACAATGCTTTTCAATTGTATTAATTTGTACCGGAGTTAAGGCTTTATATGCCGATTCGCTCATAACCAAATACTGATGATTGTTAGCACCTTTTACTTGCAACATATTTCCTGCAAATTGCTTTACCTGGTCCTCGGTAATATCAATAATTTCTTTTTTATTGTCTTTTAAACTTTTTACCACAGCTTTTCGTTCCTTTTTATCATCAATACAACCTAAACAAATTACAGCAAAGGTTTCCGCAATACACATCATTACGTTCGTATGATAAATTGGTTTTCTTTGGTTTTTATTGGTTTGGTAGGCGGTAAAAATAATTGGCGAATATTCAAAATCTTCACAGAATTCTATAAATAAATCTTCGTCTGCCCTTGGAGATAAAGCACAATACGCCTTTTGATTAACTCTATCGAGAATAACACTCCCCGTTCCTTCTAGAAAAACGTGCGCTTCTTCAGCGCTTGTATAATCTATAATATTATTAATTATAAAACCTTCGGCTTCGAGTGTTTCTAAAATATCTTCGCGACGCTCCAATCGACGGTTTTCGGCAAACATAGGATATAACCCTACATCGCCATTTTCGTGAAAAGACACCCAATTGTTAGGAAAAATAGAATCTGGGGTGTCGGTATCATCATTATCATTTACAACAATAACATTAACTCCTACCGCTTTTAATTTTTTAACGAAAGCATCAAACTCTCTTTGAGCTTCTTCATTAATATAATTATCATTTTCAGATATTGATTTCTGAAAATAATTATTAACCACCGTCTGCTCGTTTAACCTAAAATTAATAGGACGCACCATTAAAATGGCATTTGTTGTTTGATTCATTTTCTTTAACATTAAAATGTAAAATTAAAGGATTTATATTAAATAAAAACCCAAACATAACTTCTTTATTTTTAGATTTTTTCCTACATAATAAGTATATTTATTCTTTCTCCCTAATAACGAATAAAATAGCAAGAAGCTCAACTCTGTTTTTAGATCATAAATGCAGCTTTTAACATTAATTAACTGAATAACCTAATTTAAGCTTATGTTGCACTTTAAAACGCTTGCCTCATTTTATAAAGCTATGAATCTAACCACCCCACCTAACCCAAATTTTGACATTAGGAGGCTAGAAGACCTTATGCTTAATATTAAAAATGAATTTAAACCTATAAAACATGAATTTTACGCCATTGAATTGAAACTGGAAGGAAGCGGAAAAACTACACATGGCCCTTACGTGAAGAACCTAAGTAATCCTTCCATTATGATTTATACCCCGTTTCAAATAATTTCATGGGATATTAATTTAGACTGGAAAGGCTATTACATTATTTTCACAAAAGACTTTATAGCACAATCTAAACTTTTGAATGCTGTAATTAACGAATTTGATTATTTTAAAATTGACAAAGCCATACCTTTTGAAATTGAAAAAACTGAAGCTTACCAATTATTATCAATATTCAATAGTATTGAACACGAAAATAATAACCGTGAATTACAATCTAGTAAAGTAATAGAATCTCAGTTAATAGTTTTATTAAATTTAGTACAACGATTTTATTTTAAACATATAAACCTTAAAACAAATAATGCTCACAGTTCTAAAACCGTTATTTTCTTAAAGTTTCAATCTTTGCTAAACGAAAGCTTTAACAATTCGAATAAAGCCAACACACATTCGCCTAAATACTATGCAGATATTTTAGCGATACACCCCAATCATTTAAATGCTATTATAAAACAAACTTCTGGTTACACAGCCAAATCGTATATAAATAACTATATTATTGTATTGGCTAAATCAAGGCTTATACAAACTACATTAAGCATAAAAGAGATCGCTTACCAATTACACTTTAAAACACCTAACAGTTTTAGTAGCTTCTTTAAAAAACACACCCATTTAACCCCAAATACGTTTAGAAAAAATAATAGTCTTTAATTTTTAAACTTTTCTATGTGAAATTGATAGTTTCAATTTAAAACTTTTAACCATCTTTGGTTAAATGGAAATAAAAACCTACAAACAAATACAACTTAACGATTAAATATGCATTTTATGAGCTAAAATTATAACCTTCTAATCCTATTAACTACCCATGAATAAGTCATTACTTACGAAACATAAATTGATAGAGTCTTATTTTAATGCATTAAAAGTAAATAATGCAACAATATTAACTGATTTATTTAGCCCTAACGCGATGATGAGTAGACCAAACCAAGCGTTTGACTACCCATATACCCTAATAGGAAAAGATAAGATTAACCAATACTGGAATAAAATATTTTCGGAGTATAATATTTCTGACTTAACAATAAAAGAAATTGAAAAAGTTAACGAACGAAATACTTACATAATTAAACATGTAACAAATATTAAAACACTAAACAAACCCATAGAAAGTAAAACATTAAGCTTTACCAGTTTAGTTTTTGATAGTGATAATAAAATTGAAAAATTTGTTGAAATTTTTTACCCTTTAACTAAAATAAAAATTTAAAACAGGACTTATTGTTTATTAAAGCTACTTTTTCCTGTCAATCACATAATTTACCATAAGAAGCAAGGACCTTTTGTATTCAGAATCTGGATAAATACTTAAAATTTTTAAAGCCTCATCTTGAAAATCTTTCATTTTATTTACGGCATAATCTAATCCACCATTCGTTTTCACGTAGGTAATAACCTCTTTTACTCGTTTAGCATTTTTATTATGGTTTTTTACCGAGTTTATTAGCCATTTTTTTTCGGTTTTAGATGCTTGATTAAGTGCATAAATTAATGGTAAAGTCATTTTTTGCTCTTTTATATCTATCCCTGTTGGCTTACCAATTTGGGTTTCACCATAATCGAACAAATCATCCTTAATTTGAAAAGCCATCCCTATTAGTTCTCCAAATTTTCTCATATTTTCAACATGCACGGAGTTTGGCATAACCGAGGCAGCACCTAAACTGCAACAAGCTGCAATTAAAGTAGCTGTTTTTTGTCGAATAATTTCGTAATAAACAGTTTCGGTAATATCTAAATTTCTTGCTTTTTCAATTTGAAGCAATTCCCCTTCACTCATTTCACGAACTGCAATAGAAATAATTTTAAGTAAATCGAAATCGTTATTATCAATAGAAAGCAATAGCCCTTTTGAGAGTAAGTAATCACCAATTAAAACGGCAATTTTGTTTTTCCAAAGTGCATTTACCGAGAAAAATCCACGACGTTGGTTACTATCGTCCACCACATCATCATGAACTAAGGTCGCCGTGTGAATAAGTTCGATAACCGACGCTCCACGATAAGTACGCTCGCTTATTTCTCCACCGGACACCATTTTTGCCACCAGAAAAACGAACATTGGTCGCATTTGTTTACCCTTACGATTAACAATATAGTGGGTAATTCGGTTTAACAAAGCCACTTTACTCGACATGGAAAGTTTAAACTTTTTCTCGAAAAGTTCCATTTCGAAAGCTATAGGCTGTTTTATTTGTTCTACTATTTTCAAACTAATTTCTTCTGGGTTTCCACAAATCTAATAATAAAGTATAAATTCTTCCTAAAGGTTTAACAAAACTATATTTTAACATCTTAAAACTTTAAAATTTACTTAGAAAACTATTTAAAACGCAAATAACTATAATTTATAAAGTTAACACCTTAAAAACACTTTCAAAATTCAGTAAAAACAAAAATCAGACACTTTCTTCTCCGCTTATTTATTCTTATATTTATAATGTATCACTAACGTTAATTAATTCAAACACACCCTTTATGAAAAAAATTACTTTTTTTTACTTATTTTTTAGTTGTGCTATTTTGGTAAATGCACAAACAGCTCTTTGGTCTTCAAACTCGGATGACTTAACAGGATGGTCTATTTTTGATGGAGACGCTGATGGATTTAATTGGGGAGCATACTCCTCCGGCCTTGAAATTTATGGCTTTACAGGAACCTGTTTCTTATCTCAGTCTTACGATTGGACGAATGGGGTTGCCTTAACGCCTCAAAACTATTTATACTCTCCAACAATAACAATTCCATCTGATGCCGCCGTAATAACTTTTAAAATGAAGGCTGGTTCACCAGAACCTACTTACTATGCAGAGCAATATGCCGTATTGGTATATGATGTGGAGGATACAGAAACAGACGCTACTCCTATTTTTGTTGATACATTAACCGAAGGAGGTGAAAACACAGCAAAAACTATAAGCGCAGAAATTCCTGCCTCTTTTGCTTCAAAAAACATTCAATTTGTAGTTCTGCATTTCGACACTACAGATGAATATGCATTAATTGTTGATGATTTTGAAATTACGTATTCTACATCATTATCGGTTTCTGAAAACACACTTAGCATCGCAAGAATTTTTCCTAACCCTGTACACGATGTTGTTACTATTGACACAAATGAAACTATTGAAACTGCATCTGTGTATAGCCCAACTGGAAAAAGCATTATCGAGATACAACCCAATGCTATAACAAACAATAAAATTGATTTATCGAATTTAGAAAGTGGTTTATATTTTATGACTGTTAAATCTTTAACTAAATCGGCTACTGTAAAAATTATTAAAAACTAAATTTAATTTAAAATCTACAAAACAAAAAAAGCTGCACTTGCAGCTTTTTTTGTTTACATTTTTTATTAACTTTTATTTGCCAATTGCCCACAAGCAGCATCAATGTCTTTACCTCGGCTACGCCTTACTGTAACGGTAATATGATTTTTTTCAAGTACATTTACGTACATATCTATAGCAGAGGATTGTGCTTGCTGGAATTCGCCATCGTCAATTGGGTTATACTCAATAATATTTACCTTACTTGGTGCAAACTTGCAAAATTCTACAAGTGCATCGGCATCTTTTCTTTTATCGTTTATGCCTTTCCAAACTACGTACTCGTAGGTAATTCTGTTTTTTGTTTTTGCATACCAATATTGCAATGCCTCTCTTAAACTTGCTAATGGAAACGTAGCATTAAATGGCATTATGGATGTTCTCACCTCATCGATAGCGGAGTGTAAGGAAACGGCGAGCTTAAATTTAACATCGTCGTCGGCCATTTTTTTTATCATTTTAGGCACACCAGAGGTTGAAACTACTATTCGTTTAGGTGACATACCTAAACCTTCGGGTGATGTAATTTTATCGATGGCTTTTATTACATTATTGTAGTTCATGAGTGGTTCTCCCATTCCCATAAATACAATATTACTTAATGGCCTGTTATGGTATAATCTACTTTCGTTATCTATGGCTACAACTTGATCGTAAATTTCGTCTGGATTTAAATTACGCATTCGTTTTAAGCGTGCGGTTGCACAAAACTTACAGTCTAAACTACAACCTACTTGACTTGATACACATGCGGTAGTTCTTGTAGGTGTGGGTATTAAAACCGATTCTACAATTAAATCGTCGTGTAAGCGTACAGCATTTTTAATGGTTCCATCGCTGCTGCGCTGCATTTGATCTACTTGAATATGATTGATTACAAAATTGTTTTCTAACATTTCGCGTGTTTCTTTAGATATGTTTGTCATATCCTCGAAACTGTGTGCAGATTTTTGCCAAAGCCATTCGTAAACTTGATTTCCACGAAAGGCTTTATCGCCGTGTTCTACAAAAAAATTACGCAGTTGCTCTTTTGTTAATGCGCGAATGTCTTTTTTACTTGTTGCCATACTGGATGCAAAAATACGGAATAGTACACGAAATGTGTTTCTTGAATTACAATTTATAAATTGAAGTTAGCCTTTGCATTAGGGATTGAGGTATTGTTGGAGCTCTCCCAATTTATAAAATTGGGAAGCGACCACCGAAAGCCCGACCGCGCCCAAAGCGTGGTAATGCCATAAAAATAAAAAAGCCTTGAATTAACCAAGGCTTTTTATTGAATTATATGATTAACATGGCATCGCCGTAGCTATAAAACTTGTATTTTTCTTTTACTGCTTCTTCGTAAGCGCGTTTTACAAAATCATGCCCTGCGAACGCAGAAACCATCATTAATAGCGTTGATTTTGGTGTATGAAAGTTTGTTACCATGCAGTTTGCTATACTAAAATCGTATGGCGGGAAAATGAATTTGTTTGTCCAACCTTCCATTTCGTTTAACATACCACTTGACGACACAGAGCTTTCTATAGCTCGCATTACTGTTGTTCCTACGGCACAAACACGACGTTTTTCGTTTATACCACGGTTTACAATATCTACAGCTTTACTATCTATTGTAATTTCTTCGCTATCCATTTTATGTTTAGATAAATCTTCAACCTCAACTGGATTAAAAGTACCTAAACCTACGTGTAATGTTACCTCGGCAAAGTTTATTCCTTTAATTTCTAAACGCTTTAATAAATGTTTAGAGAAGTGTAAACCTGCTGTTGGTGCTGCTACAGCTCCTTCTTTTTTCGCGTAAATGGTTTGGTAACGATCTTCATCGTCTGGCTCTACATCTCTTTTTATGTATTTTGGTAATGGTGTTTCGCCTAATTCGTTAAGTTTTAAACGGAATTCTCTGTAAGACCCATCGTATAAGAAACGTAATGTACGCCCACGAGAGGTTGTATTATCTATAACCTCTGCTACTAGCGTGTCGTCATCTCCAAAATATAGTTTATTACCTATACGTATTTTACGTGCAGGATCTACTAAAACATCCCAAAGGCGTTGTTCTTCGTTTAATTCGCGAAGTAAAAACACTTCAATTCTTGCTCCTGTTTTTTCTTTATTTCCGTATAATCTTGCTGGAAATACTTTGGTGTTGTTAAGGATTAATACATCATCTTCATTAAAATAATCTATTAAATCTTTAAACATTTTATGCTCGATGGTTTGCTCTTTTCTGTTTAAAACCATTAAGCGTGATTCGTCTCTATTTTCTGCTGGATACTCAGCTAATAATTCGTTAGGTAAATCGAAACCAAAGTTTGATAATTTCATACGTGATATTTTATTTTATAACAAAGATTGCAAATATACAATCTGGAACAAGGGGTTGTCAAGTAATTAAGTAATTATTATTCAGATATTTTAAAACCCAGGGTTTTTAAATCGTCCCAGAATGTTGGATATGACTTTGATACAACCATAGCATCTTCAATCTCTACAGGCGATTTTAAAGCTATTGGCGCAAATGCCATAGCCATTCGATGGTCGTTATATGTTGCAATAGAAACGTTTTCAATAATTTTACTTGAAGGTTTTAAATGCAGCGATTTATCTGTTATTTCAACCTCGCCTCCTAATTTTTCTATTTCGGTTTTAAGAGCTACTAACCTATCGGTTTCTTTTATTTTTAGAGTATGAAGCCCGGTTAAATTACAAGCTATACCTAAAGCGAAACAAGTTACCGCAATGGTTTGCGCAATATCTGGTGCATTTTTTAGGTCTAACTCTAAGGTTTCTAAAGTTTTTTCTTCTTTAGATAAGGTTAAACTATTACCATTAAATACAGATTTAACACCAAAATGCTTGTAAATATTGATTAAAGCAGAATCGCCTTGAAGCGAATTTTCTTTATAAGATGATATAGTAACTTGAGTTCCTACCTCGCTTAAAGCCACAATACTGAAGTAATAAGATGCTGATGACCAGTCTGACTCTACAACTAAATTAGTTTTTGTTGGTTTTTCTTTATTTGGTTTTACCGTAATAACATTACCTGTAAATGCCGTTTCAACGCCAATTTCCTCAAGTAAACTGAGCGTCATTTTTATATATGGAATTGATGTTATTTCGCCATCTAACGTTAGCTCTAAACCATTTTCTAGTTTTGAAGCGATTAACAATAATGCGGAAATGTACTGGCTACTTACGTTTGCCTTTAACGTTACTTTACTTTGCGTTAGTTTTTTTCCTTTTATTTTTATTGGCGGAAAACCTTCGTTTTCAACATAACTTATTTCTGCACCTAAATCTTGTAAAGCTTCAACCAAAATTTTAATAGGCCGCTCTTTCATGCGTTTTGATCCTGTTAAAACTGTTTCTCTACCTTCTTGCACCGAAAAATATGCTGTTAAAAAACGCATTGCAGTTCCGGCATGATGAATATCAACTACGTTTGATTCTGTACTTAACGCATTCGTCATTAAATTGCTATCATCTGAATTTGAAATATTATCTAGCTTTAAACTTGGATAAAGTGCTTGTAAAAGCAATAATCTGTTTGATTCACTTTTAGAACCTGTAATTTGTATTGAAGATTGTTTGGCTATTTGAGATTTATGAAGCTTTAGTTGCATTTTTCTTTTGTATTGTAATATTGAAAACGGCAAATTTACTCGATAATACAGAGGAATGCTAAGTAATTTTCTTTTTTTTAAATACTTAACAGATTTTTAAAAAAAGTTAGAAAATATAGCAGCGTTTTTTTGCTAGCCAATTTAATCGCTGATATGCTTCGAATGCGCTCAGCATGACATTGAAGACATTTAATGTGTGTTTTAGGAATAGTTGAAGATGAGATGCTGAAACGAGTTCAGCATGACACCTTCAAATATATTTATCCTATAAAATTAGTCGTCTATGCTATTTAAGCTTTTCGTTATTGTGATGACGATCGTGGTCGCGTTTTCCTTTTTTATACATGCGCTTATCGAAAGCGGCTTGCAAATCTACACCTGTTTGATTCGCTAAACACAAGGTTACAAAAAGTACATCGGCAAGCTCTTCGCCTAAGTCTTTATTTTTATCGCTTTCTTTTTCGCTTTGTTCGCCGTAACGTCGCGCTATAATTCTTGCTACTTCACCAACCTCTTCGGTAAGTTGAGCCATATTTGTAAGTTCGTTAAAGTAGCGAACACCGTGTTCATTAATCCAATCGTCTACGTCTTTTTGGGCGTTTTTAATATCCATTTTTAAACTTTAGTTAATACAACTTGCTCCTCTTCTTTAATCACTATTTGATTAAAAAATTCTTTCAAAAATAAATATTTATCCGGACCTATCATAGCTCTATTAATTTCTAACGAAGCAGCTAACTGCATCATACTACCATTAACAACTACTTTAAATTTAAAATAACCTAAATTGTCTGGAATTTTAAGATAAAGTGGAGCTGGTACAGATTCGGCAACATAACCTTCTGGCAATTTTACCGTGATATTATACTTGTCTTGAAATGGGAACCCAAAATCCATAGGAAATTCTCTTTTTTCTAATTTAAAAGGGTTCTCTTTTTGTTTTAAAAACAATATTGGATTAACATACAATTTATCTCCAACACTACTGGCTAAACTTTCATGTTTAAAATTGAAGGTTTCCATAACGTAACCTTCTGCTGTATCGGTATTTTTGGCTTCGTAATTAGAAATTTCAATATTATCTAGTTTTTCTTCCTTTTTTGCCACAAACGCGTCAATATCTTCATTTTTAAAACGCTTTCTAAATAACAGTGCATTATGGTTTGTGTATCTGGCTCGTATTTTACCTTCAAACGCCCCATCTTCAGTTAACGTTCCACTTAGCATATTTAATTCTTCGGCAATTGGCGGTTTACTAATATCTATACTTTTCCAAACCATATTATTATTATCAATATAAATACCCTTCCAGTTATAATCTTTAATTGGTAAAATATTAATATCACTAAACTCGCTAGTGGCATCTAAAAAGTATGCTTTACCATTAATTTCGGCATGTGCAATAACATAGTTTAGCCTGTCTATTGTTGGAAAAATAGGTATAATATTGTCTTTAGTACTCAGCACAACAGGGTTTGCGTTAATACCTGCATATCGCAGCATTGCAACTAAAGTTAAATTAACATCGGCAGCATTTCCTTTACCTTCTTGCAATGCTTTTTTTATTCCTTGATAAAAGTATTTACCGTCCATATTGTTCCATTTAATATGGCTTTTAACATAATTAAAAACAGCTTTCATTTTATCCTCTGGTAATGCTACATTGGCTAAAATAGGGTCAAGCTCGTCGTCGAACGATCGTGATTTATCTAGTTGTGTTTCGTAATCGTTAGTATTACCAATAGTTTTAGCTACATCGGCCCAAGATGATGAGTATGTTTTATGCACTACACCTGGAATTATAATAGATTTTAACTCAAAAACAACGCCTGCTCGGTAATTATCAATATTATCTACAAAACGTTCTTCTTTTAAAGCTGGAACATGCACCAAATTATACTCCTTAACACGTGTATCGTTATAAGATTTACCAGGTTTACCATAAAAAGGAATAAATCCTTTTATTGTTTCTTTAAAATTTAAACCATCGGGTGTGCTAATTGAAGCTTCTACTTTTTTAATCGGGATGTCGTATTGCAATACAAACTCATCAATATTCCAGATAAATGGTGACGTAATTTTGTATTTAAACTCGATAACACAGCCTTCTTTTATGTTAGGCATAGAAAACTTAACCTCGTTATAGTTATAATTTACTTCTGTTTCAAAAATTTGTTTCTTGTCTAAACTTGTTTTTTCTATTTGTCCATCTATAAGATTATAAGTAACAGCCTTTAAACCGCTAACTATTTCTTCAGAATTTCCACTTTGATATAAATCTATAAAGTGCGTTGCGTAATCAAACCCATCTTTATTATATATTTTTATACGCTCATGAATTTCGGTTACTAAAGTTGACTCTACCGCGTTAAACGAAAAATAAGTGCTTTGTTTTTTATATAGTACAGCTGCATTTGCCGATGGATCTTGCAAATACTTTTCTTCTTGTAATTCTTCTTTTGAAACTTTGCCGAATTTAAAATCTTGAGCAAAAGTTATTTGAGCTATTAAAATAGCAATTAAATAAAGGTTTTTCATTTTATAGAATTGATTGGTTGGTTAACTAGATTTTTTTAATACAATTTTAGAATTATCGTTTTTAGCAACTTGTTTTCTAAAATCGCGATACTCATCGTATTCGGATTTTGGATATGTACCGCTATTAATTTGAAGTTTACGGTGATAGTAAATTTTAGAGTTTTCAAATTTTACAGCAACATTATAAACACCGTATTTGTTCTTAATAGTTACATTTTTGGGTAAAGCTTCAATTTTATAACCTTCTGGTATTTGGTAAACAAAGCTATCTTCATCTAAATAACCACGTTGTATTTCTAAAGGTAATTTTCGGCTTACATACCGCTTAGGAACATACGTGTTTTTATTAAACGCATTTATAGTCATAAACAACCTATCGCCTGTAATTTTTGCGTAATTTCTGGCCGATACCTTTAAATCTTCTTCAAACACTACCCTATTTTTATCGTTATTGAATTTATATTGTTCCACATCAAGGCTATTTACATAATCCCAATGCTCTTTGTAATATTCCTTTATGTCTTTATCTGATTCTCGTTCGAGCGTAAACCTATTATCGTATTGGGTACCGTAAGTGGTTCGTTTTAAAACCGAACTCATACTACCGTCGTTTAAAATTTTTATCTCGGCATTTGTAATTTGTGCATTTAAAGAATCGGGATACATTGTTGTTTTAACAACTTCACTGGCATTTGGTTTTACCATTAATACATTTCGATTATCTGTAAATTCGCCAATAAAATTAAATGGGTGTACTTGACTTGTACAATCTACCCAAATTAAATCGTTGTCTGCTTTCGGGATTGCCAAAATAATATGATTTCCCTGTGCTAGGGAGGCAAAATCGGTTTCAAAATCTACAATATCTCTACCAGCTTGCACAATGCTATAATACGACTCTACCCCGGCAATATTTAACAATGCTTTAGTATAATTGGTTAACCCTTTACAATCGCCGTATTTAACTTGATCGACCTCTAATGCCGAAATAGGTTGCATACCACCTATACCAATTTGCACACTTATGTAACGCGTATTGTTTTGTACAAACTGAAATATTTTTTTTGCTTTTTCGATAGGGTCTGAAATATTAGCAGTTAATTCCAAAATTTTTTGTTTGGTTTCATCGGTAACCGCATCTCTTCCTTTTAAAAGCGCATTATTTACCCAATCGCCATATTCTAACCAATTTTTAGCTGTTCCTAAAACGCCGTAATACTGAAAGTTATCGACAGCTACTAAAACATGAGGTGTAAAATTTTCGAAGGACGGACTTAAATCTTCCGGTTTTAAAGCCTTCATATCTGATAAAGTATAATTTAAAGTATTTGTAGTGGTGTTTTTTTCAATTTTAAAACCATTAATATTCTTCTCTTTAAATCGAAGTCCTAAATTTGCATTATCGGTTAAACTGTAACTACTTTTTTCTATTGCAAAGTAATAATTGGTTATTGGGCTCCATGAAGGCAAACCAGCAGAGTTTGACGTTTCTATTTCTAAATCGAATTCTACTGTATATGGGTAAGTTGTAGGTGTATACCCCATAAATAATACCCTAGAATCGGTGTATATCGAAAAACCATCTACAGCACTATGATCTATAAAATCTTTTTTCTTGAACTTTTTAATTTCGGAACCTAGAGCATTGTAAACAACGGCCTCAATTTTCTTTATTTTAAAGTGTTTACTGTACCCAGCACTAGCTTGCACCAAATAATCGCCACTTTCGTTTAATACTGTTATAATACGTTTTTCAGTAAAAGTTACGTTGTCGACAGCGTTAATAACTACATCTAAATTTTCGTAACGTAAAACGGCGTTTGCATTTTTTGTAAGATGGTCGGGAAGGGTTAAACTTGTTAATAAGTTTTCTTGAGAAAATGAAAAAGTTACCACTAAAAACAGCAGATAACAAACCTTGGTAATTTTAACCATAAAAAAGTTTTAAGTCTTTTTAATTACTATATCTATTGATAAGAAAAATTAATTGAGAGACAAACCACTTTTATGTTTAGGTTTATTAAAATTCTTATTTCTGTTGAGAAATTTATAAAAAGTTATTTAGTTATTTAAGAACTTTTCGATAAAAGGTAAATTATTCTCTATTTTTTGAATCTATAATAATGGTAACAGGACCATCGTTAAGAAGCTCTACTTTCATGTCTGCACCAAATTGTCCAGTTTGTACTCTTTTTCCTAAATCGACCTCTATTTGCTTAACAAAACTTTCATATAACGGAATGGCAACATCTGGTTTTGCTGCTTTTATATAACTAGGACGATTGCCCTTTTTTGTAGAAGCATGTAAGGTAAATTGGCTAACAACAATAATATCGCCTTCAACATCTTTTACAGACCTATTCATAACTCCGTTTTCGTCGCCAAATATGCGCAGATTAACTACTTTATTGGTAAGCCATTTTATATCGTCTTGCGAGCCCTCGTTTACAATGCCCAGTAAAATTAAAAGCCCAGTTTTAATATTGGCTACTTTTTCACCTTCAATAGTAACACTTGCTTTGGTTACACGTTGTATTACAATTTTCATGTTTTAATCGTTATCCCAATTATCTGTTCGGTAATGCTCTTCGTCTCCTTCAATAATTTGCAAATAGCTTCGGTAGCGCGAAAAGGCAATCTCATCGTTATCTAAAGCGGCTTTTACAGCACATTTTGGTTCTTTTACGTGTAAACAGTTATTAAACTTACAATCTTGTTTAAGTTTAAATATTTCAGGAAAATAGTCGCCCACTTCTTCTTTATCCATATCTACAACTCCGAAACCTTTTATACCCGGCGTATCAACAATACTAGCATTAAAACTTAAGTCGTACATTTCGGCAAATGTTGTTGTATGTTGCCCTTGCATGTGCTGGGTTGAAATTTCTTTTGTTTTTAAATTTAAGGATGGTTCTATAGCATTTACCAAAGTAGATTTACCAACCCCAGAATGACCAGAAAACATACTCACTTTCCCTTCCATTAAGGCTTTAACCTTATCTACATTTTTTCCTGTTTTTGCAGAAACACCGATACATTCGTAACCAATTTCACGATAAATATGCGCTAAATAACGTACCTCATCAAGGGTTTCTTTATCGTAAGCATCAATTTTATTAAAAAGAAGAATGGTTTTAATAGAATAGGCTTCGGCTGTAACTAAAAACCTATCGATAAAACTGGTTAATGTTGGCGGATTGTTTATGGTTATCATTAAAAAAACCAAATCTAAATTTGATGCAATAACATGTGTTTGTTTAGATAGGTTTACAGATTTACGTACAATAACATTTTTGCGATCGTGTATTTTATGTATAACGCCGGTTTCTTCGTTATTGTTAGTTTCTAAATCAAAATCTACAATATCGCCGACCGCAATAGGATTAGTACTTTTTATACCTTTAATACGAAATTTACCTTTAATTCGGCATTCGTAGCTTTTACCTAACTCGGTTTTAACGGTGTACCAACTTCCGGTAGATTTATAAACTTTACCTGTCATTAATTACAATTATGTTACAAAATAACAACTTTTAAACTTAATAAAAGATTTATATTCGCTCACTATTAATAAAATCAATCAATAAACATGAAAAAAATTTTAATTGCTTTAAGCTTTTCTTTATTTGCTTTTTTTGAAATTAATGCTCAAGTAGAGTACAAAGTTATAACAAGTGTTGAATCTATTGTTCCTAGCGGGTTGGGACGCTCTAGACTAATTTCGGCAAATGCTGAAAGAGATTATGAAGATTTTACCTCGGAACAAACTGAAGAAGATAATACCAGAAATAAATCGAAACGCGGCGACATAAGAGTAAAAGATTTTGAAGAAACAAAACTTTTAAATTTTTACAATATTGCCGGTATTCGTTTTCAAAATATCGTATCGAACGATGCTATTATTGGTTCTAAACTAAATACCATGACAGAAGAAGGCTGGGAATTAGCTTTTGTTACAAGCGCTGTTGAAAGTGATAGTGGAAAAGATGATGGCCAAGGTATTTTTATTACCAGATACATCTTTAAAAGACTTAAAAAATAAAAACAAAAAAGCCTCGCAATGCGAGGCTTTTTAAATTTATCCGTTAATTATCTTTTCTTGATGGTTAATTGATTCTTGGTGAATCGCCTTAAACATTTTTAAAATAAACTCTTCACTTAAACCATGTTGCTCTCCTTCAAGTACCATTTTACCTAAAATTTCGTTCCAACGTTTAGATTGTAAAACAGCTACGTTTTTCTTTTTCTTTAAAGCACCAATAGCATCGGCAGCAACCATTCGCTTACCGATTTGCTCGATAATTTGGTTATCGATAACATCAATTTGTGTTCTTAAGTTATTTAAAGCACTGTTGTACTCTGCTTCTTCATCGCTTTCTTTACGAATTTTTAAATCTTTCATGATTTGCACTAAAGTTTCTGGTGTTACTTGTTGTGCTGCATCACTCCATGCATTTTCTGGATCGTAATGCGTTTCAATCATTAATCCATCAAAATTTAAATCTAAAGCAGTTTGCGATACATCAAAAATCATATCACGCTTACCTGTAATATGCGAAGGATCGTTGATTAATGGAATATCTGGGAATTTATTCTGAAATTCGATTGCTAACTGCCATTCTGGAATGTTACGGTATTTTGTTTTTTGGTATGTTGAGAATCCTCTATGAATAGCTCCAATATTTTTTACACCAGATTTGTAAATACGCTCGATACCACCTAACCATAAAGATAAATCTGGGTTTACTGGGTTTTTAATTAAAACTGGCTTATCTGTACCGTTTAAAGCATCTGCAATTTCTTGCATAATAAAAGGAGATACTGTTGAACGTGCACCAATCCATAATAAATCGATATCATGCTCTAAAGCTAATTTTACGTGAGCCGCGTTGGCAACCTCTGTACAAACCTTCATTCCGGTTTCTGCTTTTACTTTTTGTAACCATTTTAAACCTAAAGCGCCAACACCTTCAAAGTTTCCTGGGCGCGTTCTTGGTTTCCAAATACCTGCTCTAAAATAGCTTACATCTGTATTTTTTAGCTCGTGAGCAATTTTTAGTACTTGTTCTTCGGTTTCTGCACTACATGGTCCTGCTATTACTAATGGATGATCTAGATTTAAATCATCTAACCATGTTCTCATTTCTTTTGTGTTTTCCATAGTGTTTAAAATTTCAAAAAATAAAATTCCAAAGGGATTTATGTTATAATTAGTCTTGGTATTTAATTTTTTTAGTTTCTGTGTTATTTAATTTATTCCTTTTAAAATATCTTTTATATAATTTGTGTTTTCCATTTCGTTGTAAATGGCCTCGAAATTATCTTGCTTCATTAACTCTTTAAACTGTGTTAAGTTGGCAATATATTCTTCTAATGTTTCGATTACATTTGCTTTATTTTGCTTAAAAATTGGCGTCCACATGGCTGGCGAGCTTTTTGCTAAACGTACTGTTGAAGCAAAACCACTTCCTGCCATATCGAAAATATCGCGCTCGTTTTTTTCTTTTTCTATTACCGTTTTACCCAACATAAACGAACTTATGTGCGATAAATGTGACACGTAAGCAATGTGTTTATCGTGTGCTTCCGGATTCATGTAACACATACGCATGCCTATATTTCTAAACAGTTCTAGAGCCTTTTCTTGAAGCTTAAATGCTGTTTTTTCTACTTCGCAAATAATATTTGTTTTACCAACAAACAAATCGTTAATTGCTGCGCTCGGGCCAGAAAATTCGGTTCCGGCTATAGGGTGCATTGCTAAATAATTACGACGTTTTTCATGGTTTTCAACCGCTTTACAAATATCTAGTTTTGTTGAACCAACATCTACAACTAAAGCATTGTCATTTACTTTATTTAAAATAACTGGCAATAATTTTTCGGTAGCATCAACAGGAATCGAAACAATCACCAAATCGGCATTTTCAAGATCGTCTAAAGTGGCTTTTTCATCAATTAAACTTAATGATAATGCTTCGCTTAAAACCGCATCCTTTTTATCGATTCCGTAAACCGTAACGCTCGGGTCTTGTTTTTTAATATCCTTTACAAGACTTCCTCCTATTAAACCAATGCCTATTACAAATATGTTTTTCATTTAACTAACTCGTGTTATGGCTTCTTGTAAATCTTCGGTTGAGGCACAAAGTGAAAAACGAATATATCCCTCGCCTTGACTACCAAAAATAGTACCTGGTGTTATAAAAATATAATGCTCTTTTAAAATCATATCTATATATTCCTCGGACTTCATATATGCCGGTAATTTTGCCCAAACAAACATACCCGATGCCTCTTTACTAAATGTACAATTTAAAGCTTCGGCTAATTGCCAAACTAATTCGCGACGTTTTTGGTACACACTGTTTAAGGTTGCAAACCACATATTAGAACAGTTTAAAGCTTCTATAGCACCTTTTTGAATACCGTAAAACATTCCAGAGTCCATATTACTCTTTACCTTTAACACATGGCTAATTAGCTCACCATCGCCAACAACCATACCAACACGCCAGCCAGCCATATTAAATGTTTTACTTAAAGAGTTTAACTCTAAACACACCTCTTTGGCACCTTCAACACTTAAAATACTTGTTGGTTCTTGGTTTAAAATAAACGCATAAGGATTGTCGTTAACAATTAAAATATTATGCTTTTTAGCAAAAGCCACTAACGTTTCAAACACGTATTTTGAAGGTTTTGCTCCTGTTGGCATATGCGGATAATTAACCCACATTAATTTTACTTTACTTAAATCTTGTTGCTCTAAAGCTTCAAAATCTGGCATCCAATTATTCGCCGCATCTAAGTTGTACAAAACACCTTTTGCGCCTACTAATTTTGTTACCGATTGGTATGTAGGATAACCTGGATTTGGAATTAACACTTCGTCGCCTTCGTTTAAAAATGCCATTGAAATATGCATAATACCTTCTTTACTACCAATAAGCGGTAATATTTCGGTATTTGGACTAAGACTTACCTTAAAGTTTGATTTATAAAAATTAGCCATGGCTTGTCTTAGCTCTGGTAAACCTTGGTAACTTTGGTATTTGTGTGCCGCAGGATTTTTTAAGCTATCTACAATAGCATCAACAACCTTTTGTGGTGGTTGTAAATCTGGGCTTCCTATACCTAAATTAATTACGGGTTTACCATTGGCAATCATTAAATTAACCTCCCGTAATTTTTTCGAGAAGTAGTATTCTTCAACGGTATGTAATCGGTTTGCTACTTCAATCATAGCTTTGCATTTTTATATTCGCCTAAAACTTTAAAGTCTTCGGCCATTATGTTTATTATCGATTTCGCTTTATCGAAATCTGAATATCTTTCAAAAGTAACATCAACAAAAAAGGCGTATTTCCACGGTGTTTCGGCAATGGGTAACGATTGTATTTTGGTTAAATTTAATTTACAATCGCTCATCACATTTAAAATTGTTGCCAAACTACCGCGTTTATGATTTGCAGTAAACTTTAACGACACTTTGTTAATTTCATTCTGAGGCACTTCAGAATTTTTACGTTTTACAATGGCAAAACGCGTTTCATTATGCTTTATAGTTTGTATGCTATGTGCTACAATATCTAAATCAAAAATTTCTGCTGCCAAAACACTAGCTATTGCTCCTACTCCTTTTAATTGCTTTTCGCTAATACGTTGCGCAACCTCGGCTGTATCTTTGTCTTCAACCAATTTAATGTGCGGATATTTTCTAAAAAAGGCCTTACACTGCAATAATGCCATAGGGTGCGAATAAACCTCTTTTATATCTTCAATATTTTGTCCTTTTAGCGCCATTAAATTGTGCTGAATATCTAAATAATGCTCACCAACTACATGTAAACCATAATTATCGATTAACGCATAATTAGGAATTATAGAACCCGCTATAGAATTCTCTAACGCCATAATTGCGGCATCACATTCTTTAGTTATTAAGGCATCTACCACTCTATCGAACGTTAAACACTCGATAAGAGACACTTGGTTTTCAAAAAATTGCTCTGAAACAATATGATGAAACGACCCTTTTACACCTTGTATAGCTACTGTTTTAATCAACTTTATTTAGTTATTTTAATTTTTCAAGTAATTCTTGAACAAAAAAAAGTCCCGATTTTCATCGAGACTCATATTAAAATTTATTTTATAAATTATACATACAACGCCTCGTTTCTTCCGCTAAAAAAGAAATAAAAGAAATTGATAAAATATGTATAATGTACTGTCATCGTCTTAATTATGCTGCTAAAGTAGTTATTTATTTAAAAACACAAAGCACTTGTATAGATTTTTTATGTACATATTAAAATTTTTTAAGATTTTACAGCAAAACTCGCATTACATTGTATAATAATTTATTTTTGAATAAATATTTTTAAATATGTCTATTGAAGTTAACGGGATAACTAAACTTTACGGAAGCCAAAAAGCTCTAAACAATGTAACATTTAAAGTAAACAAACCTGAAATTGTTGGTTTTTTGGGACCTAATGGTGCTGGAAAATCGACAATGATGAAGATTTTAACTACTTATATTAATGCAAATCAAGGTGAAGCAAAAGTTAACAACCATGATGTTAACCAAAATAAAAAACAAGTACAGCAAAGTGTAGGCTATTTACCCGAGCACAATCCGCTATACTTAGATATGTATGTAAAAGAATATTTAGCGTTTAACGCATCTATTTATACGGTTGGCAAACAACGAATAAAAGAGGTTATAGAACTCACCGGATTAACGCCCGAATCTGATAAAAAAATAGGACAACTCTCAAAAGGATATCGTCAACGGGTTGGTTTAGCAAATGCCATGTTACACGATCCGGATGTTTTAATTTTAGATGAACCCACTACTGGTTTAGACCCAAACCAGTTGGTTGATATTAGACAATTAATAAAAACCATTGGCCAAACAAAAACTATATTTTTATCTACACATATTATGCAAGAGGTTGAAGCCATATGCGAACGTGTAATAATAATTAATAAAGGAGAAATTGTTGCCGATAAAAAACTTAAAGATTTGCGTAACGAACAAGAACAAGTCGTAATTGTAGAATTTGATTACCGTGTTGAAGATGCCTTTTTAAAACGATTACCAAAGGTTAGTCATGTTGTAAACACGCACGATTTTGTTTATGAAATTACGTTTAAAACCTCAGAAGACATGAGGTCACATGTATTCGATTTTGCACACGATAACCAACTAAAAATTCTTCAACTAAATCAAAAAAACGCAAATTTAGAAAGCCTATTTCGAGATTTAACCTCATAACAAAGCTTAGTTTTAATTAAATGACAATTATCAACTCTCACCCTTATTTTTAGTTTTAATTTTGTAATATTAATAACTCAAAAAGCAAATACCGTTATTCAAACTCATTCTAAATAACTATATTTGCAAACCCAAAAGAAAACAAAATGAGTAAAGGTATTTATGTAGCAACCATGGAATCGAACAGCGGAAAATCTGTTGTAGTTTTAGGTCTTATGCGTATGCTACTAGGTAAAACAGCAAAAGTAGGCTATTTTCGCCCCATTATAGAAGATGTTGAAGAAGGCCAGATGGACAACCATATTAACACGGTTATTTCGCATTTCGAAATAGATTTAAACTACAAAAAAACCTTTGCTTTTAAACGCAGTGAAGTTTTAGATCTTTATAACCAAGGTAAAGCAGGTTTCGTAATTGATGAGATTATAAAAAAATACAAACGCCTCGAAGAAAATTTCGATTTAGTTTTAGTTGAAGGCACCGATTTTTCGCATGAAAATTCTAGTTTAGAGTTAGACATTAACATGCTAATATCTAAAAACTTAGGGTTACCTGTAATTATTGTTATTAATGGAAGCGGTAAAAAAGAAAAAGATTTATTAGACAGTGTGCAACTTGCCCACGATACCTTTACCGAAGAAGTCGATGTACTTTCCATAATGGCCAATAAGGTAAACGCAGAAGATCTTAAAACCTTAAAACGTAAATTAAAAGAGCGTATAAACTCTAAAACCAGTATTTCGGTAATCCCTAAAATAAATAGTCTTGAAAACCCAACTTTAAAAGAAATTGCGAAAGCCTTAGATGCTAAAGTTTTATTTGGTAAAGACATGTTAAACAACCAAGTACAAAGCTCGGGTGTTGGTGCCATGCAATTACGCAATTATATTACCAAATTAAAAGAAGGCTCGCTTGTAATAACTTCGGGCGATCGTGCCGATATAATTTTAGGCTCCTTACAAGCTCATATTTCTAAAAATTACCCTGCCATTTCTGGAATTGTTTTAACTGGTGGATTAATTCCTGAAGAATCCATTTTAAAATTAATTGAAGGGCTTTCTAGTGTAGTCCCTATTTTAAGCGTAAACAAAGGCACCTTTAATGCTACAAATGCTATTGGTAAAGTAAAATCGAGAATTTACGCAGAAAACACAGATAAAATTAATATTGCCATTGCCACTTTTGAAAAGCATGTAAACACTAAAAAACTAGCAGACAGTTTAATAACTTTTACTTCAGAAATATTTACACCAAGAATGTTTCAATACAATTTATTACAAACTGCATTAAAAAATAAAAAACATATTGTTTTACCCGAAGGTCATGACGAACGTGTGTTACGCGCAACAACTAAATTAGTTGCAACGCAAGTGGTAAACATTACCTTAATTGGTGAAGAAGATAAAATTAAAGAGCGATTAATTAGATACGACATTCCTTTAGATATCGAAAAAGTGAATATAGTTTCCCCAACAACATCACCTCATTTCGATGATTATGTAAATACCTTTTACGAACTGCGAAAGCATAAAAATGTAAATCTAGATATGGCAAAAGATGCCATGTCCGATGTGTCGTATTTTGCAACTATGATGATACATAAAGGACACGCCGACGGCATGGTTTCGGGTGCAGTACATACCACACAACATACCTTGCGTCCGGCTCTACAATTTATAAAAACCAAACCTGGTGCTAATATTGTATCGTCTGTATTTTTTATGTGTTTAGAAGATCGCGTATCTATTTTTGGCGATTGCGCTATAAACCCCAACCCAAATGCCGAACAATTAGCAGAAATAGCAATAGCTTCGGCAGAAACAGCAAAAAAGTTTGGTGTAGAACCTAAAGTTGCTATGTTATCTTACTCTTCAGGTTCATCGGGTAAAGGTGAAGAAGTGGATAAAGTTAGAAAAGCCACCGAAATTGCAAAAACATTAGCACCACATTTAAAAATTGAAGGGCCAATTCAATACGACGCTGCAGTTGATATGCGTATTGGAAAAAGCAAACTACCAGACTCTGAAGTTGCAGGACAAGCTAGCGTATTAATTTTCCCAGATTTAAACACCGGTAACAACACCTACAAAGCTGTACAACGTGAAACTGGTGCCTTAGCCATTGGCCCAATGCTTCAAGGCCTTAATAAACCCGTAAACGATTTAAGCCGAGGCTGTACCGTCGATGATATTTACAGCACCGTAATAATAACCGCTATTCAAGCACAAGACCACTAAACTATATGCAAGTACTTGTTTTAAATTCCGGAAGTTCTTCTTTAAAATTTCAACTATTCTCTATGCCAGAAGAAACAATTATATGTGCTGGCGCCATAGAACGCATCGGATTTACAGACGCCATTTTCAAATTTAGTTCTAACCAAATTAATATTGAAACCGAAACTAAAATATTAACTCATAAAGCAGCACTAAAACTCGTTTCCAAAAATCTTTTAGATAAAAAAGAAGGTGTTTTAAAATCTGCCGACGACATAAACATTGTAGGACATCGTGTTGTACACGGCGGGATGTATTTTAACGATACAGTTGAAATTACCGCAGATGTAAAAGAAAAAATTAAATCTTTATCATCACTTGCTCCGCTTCACAATCCGGCAAACTTAGAAGGCATTATGGTTGCCGAAACCATTTTTCCTAGTGCCAAACAAGTTGCTGTATTCGATACGGCTTTTTTACAATCCATTCCTGAAAAAGCATATAAATTTGCTATACCAAACGAATTTTTAACCGAACACCATATTCGTGTTTATGGTTTTCATGGTACTAGTCATAAATATGTTTCAGAGCAAGCCAATGCCTTTTTAGGCAATACAGAATCTAAAATAATTACCATTCATTTAGGAAATGGGTGTAGTATGACGGCTATTAAAAATGGAAAAAGCATCGATCATTCCATGGGCTTTTCACCTTTAGATGGTTTAATTATGGGAACGCGTTCTGGAGAAATCGATCCATCTGTTTTATTTCATCTAAAAGATACTTTAGGTTATAGCATGAAACAAATAAACACACTTTTAAACAAAGAAAGTGGTATGCTTGGTTTAACTGGCTATAGCGATTTAAGAGATATTGAACTTAAGGCTTCGGAAGGCAACGACGATTGCAAATTGGCTTTAGAAATGAATGCCTACCGGATAAAAAAATACATTGGAAGCTATGCTACCATATTAAACGGGTTAGATGCCATTGTATTTACAGCTGGAATTGGGGAAAACTCGTCGCTCATTAGAAAGTTAGTTTGCGACGATTTAGACTTTTTAGGCATACAATTAGATGAAGCTAAAAATGATTTAAGATCACAAAGTATTAGAGCCATTAACACGAAAGATTCAAAAGTAAAAGTACTAGTTGTACCAACTAACGAAGAGTTAGAAATTGCAAAACAAGCCGTTCAATTATTCGTAAATTAATCGCCCAGTATATTGTTGTTCAACCTCAACAATTGGCGGCGTATTTACTAAAATAACATCACCAGTGCCCGATATTTTCCCTCTTAAAGATTGTATCGGGTTTAATACCATATCGTTGGAACTACGATTCCAAATAACTACATTTTGCGCCTCTAAATTACGACCTTCAAAACGCGACGTACCTGCAGCAAACGTTACATTCATGCTATTGGTTTTACCCGAAACAAAACAATTAGATAACCCGTTGAACACCAACCTAAAACTATTATTATCTATCTCCAAATAAAACTCTCCACTCAAAAAGGTATCAGATTCGGTAAAATCTTCAGAATAAATAGTCAAACTCGGATAAGTTAAAACACCATTAGAACGCACCGCATATTGGGTAGAACTTCTTATTTCTGTAATATTTGGTGCTGTAACATAAAATTTAGTTACACCGTAATCGCGAACATAATTACAACTATTGTTATCGGTTAAAACTAATTCTCCGTCTGTAACAACTGCGGTAACATCATTTAATAAATTTTCACCGGTTTCAACCTGTACGCTTTGTGTTGCTCCTTCTGTTAGAATTAATTCAATATCTCGATTTACCCAAATTTTAGTAAACTCATTTACAACAAATTCATGCTCTACTACAGCTCCAGACTTCTGAAAACAATCATTGGCATTTTCGCTATTACAAGCCAAAAGAAACAATGCACAAATTATGTAACTTAACTTTTTCATTTATATTAAAAAAACTACAACCTAACTCCAACTCCAAATTCAACCGCTTCAGCTTTAGCCCCGTGCGATTTTAAGGTTATTGCTCCAAAAATTTTATTGCCAAAATATCGTTTTAAACCTATTCGCATGTACATGCGCCCTTCAAAATCGAAAGGATAATATACGTAATATCCCAATTGGGTTAATAAGGACATTTTATTTATAAACAACTCATGGCCAGCAAAAACACCCACACGTTTATAGTCTTCATCTCCCGACACATTTTCTTCTGGCACCGATACGCTTTGGTAATAAATTAACTCTTCCAGAAACTTCGAGAAAAACACATCGGTTCCTAATTGCAGTGCGCTTTTTCGGTTAATTCGTTTATCTACATATCCAGAAAATATATAAAAAGGAAATTGCCCCATACCAACCACGTCGCTTTCGTTTACACCAAACCTAAATGCTACATTATATTTTAAAAGTTCTGTAAATTTTCTATCTGTGGAATCTAATGTATTTTGGTATTCTGGCTCAACTGCATCTAAATTATACGTAACTCCAGCATTAAAGGCCACGGTATTTGTGCTGGCATTTGGCGCTTTTACATTGGCGTTGGAATAGTGAATTAAACTTACACCAGCCATAAAGCCAAACCTATTAAAAATACGTTCCTTTTTAAAATTAAGCATAGCAAACGTACTGCTCATTAAATGACTTCCGTAGGCTACATTCCTAAAATTACTTTCCTTATCGTAAGTTTTATCGGCGTAAGCTAAACCTTGACCAATACGAAACATAAGGTTTCTGTTAAAAAAGTAGAAATTATAATGCGCATACAACGAAGCTAACGTACCTAACACATCGGGGTTTTTCATGTTTTGGTAGGCATAAGTTACGCCATAATCTGGATAATTATAGCGCTGTTCCCAATCTTTAAAACCATAAGTTTTTTTACTCCAACCAATAATATAACCTTCCGGATGCCCTTGTATTAAATGTAAAATATCGTTGTTATGCAAAGCAATATTACCCTTAAAATAACTCACATCAACGTAAGACGACTGTGTTTTATTCTGTGCAAAAACAGCAATAAAACTAACACATAACAGGGCAGATAATAAAAACTTCATTAATAGGTTTTGTACCGTAAAAGTAATTATTTAAAATAAAGCTTCGGCTATAGCCTGCACATTATCACTTTTTCCCATAGAATAATAGTGTAAAACTGGTACTCCTGCAGCTTTTAATTCTTTCGATTGTTTAATGGCCCACTCAATACCAACTTGTCGCACCGCTTTATTATCCTTACAAGCATCAACAGCATTAATTAATTCTTCTGGTAAATCTATACTAAACACATGGGGCAATAATTGCAAATGCCTATTAACAGCAAGCGGTTTTATACCTGGAATAATTGGAATATTAATGCCAGCTGCTTTAGCCATTTCAACAAAATCGAAATACTTTTGGTTATCAAAAAACATTTGAGTTACCACATAATCTGCTCCAGCATCAACCTTAGCTTTTAATCGCTTTAAATCGGTTTGTAACGATGGTGCTTCCATATGTTTTTCTGGGTAACCTGCAACACCAATACAAAAATCGGTTTTAAACTGGGTTAAATTTTCTTCATGCAAAAACTTACCATTATTAAGGTCGGTGATTTGTTGCACCAATTCGCAAGCATAGGTATGGCCACCTTTAGTTGGCTCGAAATATTTTTGGTGTTTCATAGCATCACCACGAAGCGCCACCACATTATCAATTTCCAGATAATGGCAATCTACCAACATATACTCGGTTTCTTCTTTGGTAAAACCACCGCACAAAATATGCGGCACCGGATCAACGTTATATTTATGCTTTAAACTTACCGAAATACCAAGAGTTCCTGGGCGTTTTCTAACTGTTTTGCGGTCTAAAAGTCCGTTTTTTTCAACATAAACATACTCTTCACGCGAGGTGGTTACATCAATAAATGGCGGATTAAACTCCATTAGCGGATCGATATTGTTATACAAATCCTGAATATTTTTTCCCTTTACCGGTGTTACAATCTCAAACGAAAACAAGGTTTTTCCGTTGGCCTTTTTAATATGTTCTGTTACCTTCATAACTCGCTTTTATAATTTCCGCAAAGGCGGAAATCTCTTCAATGATTATTATTTATTTTTTTGGCGTTACCCCGCCCCGAATATTCGGGGTCGGGGTCGCGCTTTCCGTTATATCTTTTTCTCGTTCCTCAAAAAAGGATGCCACTACAATCGCTAACGCGGGCTTGCCAAAGGTACAATTTCAAAAAATCATGACTTTTGGCTAACCTTGGTATAAGGCTTTTTTCAAACCTATCAAGTTATAAAAACTTTACAGGTCTAAAAACGAAATCTTGTTACAATCCCGACAAAAATCAGAACAAGAAAACAACGTTAACTTTAAAAAGATCCTGAAACGAGTTCAGGATGACACATCCAACGTGTTATTACACAAAATAAGAAACAGTTAACGCAGCAACAGTTAACATTAAAAGCTGAATAAAAAATTTAACCTCTGTAGAAAATTTAAGTCTATTCATTTTCATCGTTTTTTTGCTGCAAAATTCTTATTTATATAGCTTCAATTTGTTACCGAAAAAGCAACAAATTGTTAAGTTAACTATTCAATAGATTTTTTACTGTTTCGTAACCATCTTCATATTCCCAATACACCCATCGACCATCTAAATAATCGATTAAAACATATTTTTCACTCACCGATTTTATTCTAGATACAGCAACCAACTTTTTTGAAAAACCATCTAAATCAACACGTTCTAATATTTCTTTATTGTTTTCATCAAAACCATGGCATACCATATGGCTTCCTAAAGTTAACTCTATAAATTTCATCTTTATTTTCTAATCTGCTAAATTGGGGTGTAACCATTTTCTAGCTTTCTCTAAAGCTATACCTTTTCGTTCTGCATAATCTTTAACTTGGTCATCGGTTATTTTACCTAAACCAAAATACTTTGCTTCTGGGTTAGCAAAATAATACCCCGAAACCGCAGCAGCTGGCCACATAGCTAAACTTTCTGTTAGTGTTACGCCAATAATTTTTTCAACCTCCAGCAATTCCCAAATGGTTTCTTTTTCTAAATGATCTGGACACGCCGGATAACCTGGCGCCGGACGAATACCTTTATAGCTTTCTTTAATTAAATCGTCGTTGGTTAAATCTTCATTTTCGACATAACCCCAATGTTTGGTTCTTACTTCCTTATGCAAATATTCAGCAAAAGCTTCAGCAAAACGATCGGCAATAGCTTGAGCCATAATAGCACTATAATCATCGTCTTTAGCCTTATAACTTTCTGCTAATTCTTGAGCCCCGAAAATAGCGACACAGAATGCGCCAATATAATCGGTTTTTCCTGAACTTTCTGGTGCAATAAAATCAGCTAAAGCATGGTTTGGAATACCTTCACGTTTCTTTAATTGCTGTCTTAATGTCCTAAAAACGGCAATTTCTTCACCCTTCTTTTTAACAGAAATATCATCATCGTTTATGGTATTAGCTTCAAACAAACCAAAAACCGCTTTAGGCTTTAATAGTTGTTTAGCTATAATGTCTTGAATCATGTCTTGCGCTTCGTTAAAAAGCACCGTAGCTTGCTCGCCAACAACATCATCTTTTAAAATATTTGGATATTTACCGTGCAAATCCCAACTTCTAAAAAACGGACTCCAATCTATAAACGGCAACAATTCTTTTAAGCTTAATTGCTTAAACATTTGCACACCCATAGCTTTAGGCTTTACAATTTCGGAAGTTTCCCAATCGATGTTATATTTACGCGCTCTAGCTTCGTTTATAGTTATATACGATTTCTCTTTACCTCGTTTTAAAAACTTGGTTCTAAATTCGTCGTAATCTTGTTTAAGTTTAGCAACATATTCATGTGCTGTTTGTTTGTTTAACAAATCGCCCACAACTGTTACCGCTCTGGAAGCATCATTTACATGAACTACCGCGTTTTTATACTGCGTATCTATTTTTACAGCCGTATGCGCTTTAGATGTTGTTGCACCACCAATTAACAATGGAATGTCGAAATTTTCGCGTTGCATTTCTTTAGCTAAATACACCATTTCGTCTAACGATGGTGTAATTAAACCAGACAAACCAATAGCATCAACACGCTCTTTTATGGCTGTTTCAATAATTTTTTCGGGTGGAACCATAACGCCTAAATCTACAATTTCGTAGTTATTACAGGCCAGCACCACGCTTACAATATTTTTACCAATATCGTGCACATCGCCTTTTACTGTTGCCATTAAAATTTTACCAACAGGCTCTGAGTCTTCAGTTTTTTCGGCTTCAATAAACGGATTTAAGTAAGCCACAGCTTTTTTCATTACACGTGCCGATTTTACTACCTGTGGCAAGAACATTTTTCCTTCGCCAAACAAATCGCCAACCACATTCATACCAATCATTAAATGGCCTTCAATAACATCAATTGGTTTTTCGGATTCTTGTCGCGCTTGTTCAATATCTTCAATAATAAAAGCATCTAAACCTTTTACTAAAGCATGCGTAATTCTGTCTTGTAACGGGTTTTCTCGCCAAGATAAATCGACTGTTTTTTCGGCTTTTGAGCCTTTTACAGTTTCGGCAAATTCTAACAAACGTTCGGTAGCATCGTCTCTTCTATCTAAAATAACATCTTCAACGTGCTCTAATAAATCTTTAGGAATATCGTCGTAAACTTCCAACATAGTTGGGTTTACAATACCCATATTCATACCTGCTTGAATAGCATAATATAAAAATACGGAATGCATCGCTTCGCGAACCGCATTGTTTCCTCTAAACGAGAACGACACGTTACTTACACCACCACTTACACTCACATTTTCAAGGTTTTGGCGCACCCATCGGGTGGCTTCAATAAAATCGATAGCATTTTTTCGATGCTCTTCCATTCCTGTTGCAACTGGAAAAATATTTAAATCGAAAATGATATCTTCTGATAGAAAACCTACTTTGTTTACCAAAACATCGTAAGATCGTTGAGCTATTTCAATGCGTCTTTCATAATTATCGGCTTGCCCAACTTCGTCAAAAGCCATTACAATTACTGCGGCACCGTAACGTTTTATTTGTTTAGCTTCCCAAATAAATTTTTCTTCGCCTTCTTTTAACGAGATAGAATTTACCACACATTTACCTTGTACCACTTGAAGACCAGCTTCGATAATTTCCCACTTAGAACTATCAATCATGATTGGCACACGACAAATATCTGGCTCTGCGGCAATAAGATTTAAAAAACGAACCATAGACTCTTTACCGTCTATAAGTCCGTCGTCCATATTAATATCGATAATTTGAGCACCACCATCTACTTGATGACGTGCAATATCTAAAGCTTCATCAAATTTTTCTTCTTTAATTAAACGTAAAAATTTACGTGAACCTGCTACGTTAGTTCGCTCTCCTACATTTATAAAGTTGCTGTTTTCGTTTAAAACCAAAGGCTCTAAACCAGATAACTTCATGTATTTTGTTTGCTTTACTTTCATTAATCTATTCGCTTTAAAGAGACTTTTCGACTGCGCTCAAAGTGACAGCTTCACGTGGTTTATATTTCGCAGCAATATTTGCTATAACGCGAATATGTTCTGGACTTGTACCACAACAACCACCAATAATATTTATTAAATTCTTTTTTAAGTACGCCTCAATTTGCTCGCCCATTTCTTCTGGAGATTCATCGTACTCGCCAAAAGCATTAGGTAAACCTGCATTTGGATGTGCCGAAATTGCAAATTCAGTTTTATTGGCAATGGCCTCTAAATGTGGCTGTAACAAATTGGCTCCTAAAGCACAATTAAACCCGATAGAAAGCAATGGCACGTGCGACACCGAAATTAAAAAAGCTTCGGCGGTTTGCCCCGATAAGGTTCGTCCTGAAGCATCGGTAATGGTACCGCTAAGCATAACAGGAATATCTAAATTTCTTTCGTCCTTTACTTCTTCTATTGCAAATAACGCTGCTTTTGCATTTAATGTATCGAAAACGGTTTCAACTAATAAAATATCTGCGCCACCATCCATTAAAGCTTCAACTTGCTGCTTGTATGCTATTCGTAATTCATTAAACGTTACGGCTCTGTAACCCGGATCGTTTACATCGGGCGACATACTTGCTGTACGGTTTGTTGGCCCAATTGAACCTGCTACAAAACGAGGTTTATTTGGTTCTTTTTTTGTGAATTCTACAGCAACTTCTTTTGCTATTTTAGCGGATTCGTAGTTAAGTTCGTAAACCAAATCTTCCATTTGGTAATCGGCCATAGCAATGGTTGTTCCTGAAAAGGTATTGGTTTCAATAATATCGGCACCAGCCTCGAAATACTTTGCGTGAATGGTTTTTATAGCTTCGGGCTGTGTAATAGACAACAAATCGTTATTCCCTTGTAACGGCGTTGGATAATCTTTAAAACGCTCACCACGAAAATCTTCTTCGGTAAACTTATAGGCTTGCAGCATGGTTCCCATGGCACCATCTAACACCAAAATGCGTTCTTTTAAAGCCTTTCTTATATCTGACATTTCTTCAATATTTTTTCATTCTGAAGTATACACAAGCAGCATGAAATGAATTATTTAATGAGAAACTGAAATCCTTTCAGTTTAACACAACTTAATTTTTTATTTTATATGATGTTTCAAGAAAAGCAAGTAGAAAAACGCTTCGTTATCTGCCTAATTACTTTTACAATTAGTAGAATTTAGCACCTTCCCCGAAAAATCGGGAGGTTGCCAAGGTTTCATTGGGTCTAGTCCCTCTACCTTTCTTGATAACATTTTTATATTAATGAACTAGTGCGCAAAAGTAACACAATTAACTATATTTTTTATGCTAAAACTTTAAATTTCTGCTGTTTTCTCGACCAAATCCTTTAATCAAAATAGAGTCTTTAAAAATTGTAGCAACCGAATAGGCTGTACTATCCGCGAAATCGACCATGCCTTTATAAGTAACATAATGTACGCCTTTGCGTTTAAAGTAACCACCGGCATGATTATGACCGTTAAAATAGAATTTCACATTATTGTAATTATCTATGGTTTTAAAGAACTGATTGTAGTTCCATAAACTATGCATGGTATCTTTTTCGGCTACTGGAAAATGACAATAAAAACCTACATTTTCGTTATTTTTAACGGATTGTTCTAACTCTGATTTCACCCATTTTAACTGCTCAAAACTTAATCCGCCATTCCATTTTTGAATGTTTTTATAACCTTCCGATTTAAGCTGATTGTACATCGAATCGGTTTCAGTCTTTTTAGCTTGGGTTAATGCTGCGAAAAAGCTTAAATCGTTACCATCTAAAACAATGAATCGCCAGTTATTTTTAATGATGCTGTAATAGCGATTTTGAAGCCCCATTTTATTAGCAACATTTCCTTTTAAAGAATCGGCCACACTAAAATCGTGATTTCCTAAAACGTGATGGTGTTCCGATTTTAAATTATTCCAAATGGGTAAAACCGAATCGAAACTCGCAAAATCTTTATCTATAAAATCACCTAAATGAACAGTATAATCTAAATTATAAGTATTTAGTTCGGCAACGGCTTTTGCTAATTTTTGAGTTGATTTTTTGTAATATCTACCAAAATCTGAATTGGGTTCACAAAAACAATATTGGCAGTCGGCAACAATACCAATTTTAAAATTTGAATTAGATTGTTGCTTCGCTTGCTTTACCTCTTTTTTACAAGCAAAAAGACTAATTACTAAACCAAATAGCAGTAAAAATTGTTTCATTTTTTATTCGAATAAGGTAGACGATAAATACCTGTCGCCACGATCGCAAATAATAGCAACAATGAGTCCTTCGTCAATAGTTTCAGCAATTTGCAACGCAGAATACACCGAACCACCGCTGCTCATTCCTGCAAAAACACCTTCTTCTTTAGCCAAACGTTGTGTTGTTACCTTAGCATCTTCTTCTGAAACCTCAACAACTTGATCAACACGTTCGCGCTCGAAAAATTCTGGTAAGTAGGCTTCTGGCCATTTACGAATACCTGGTATTTTAGCACCATCGGCTGGTTGTGCCCCAACTATAGTTACATTTTTGTTTTGTTCTTTTAAATATCTAGAAACGCCCATTATAGTTCCAGTGGTTCCCATGGCAGATACAAAATGAGTTATTTTACCTTCTGTTTCTTCCCAAATTTCTGGCCCTGTGGTTTTATAATGTGCTTTCCAATTATCGTTATTTGCAAACTGGTTTAGCAGCGTGTATCCTTTTTCGTCTCTTAATTTATAGGCTAAATCTCTTGAACCTTCAATACCAACATCTACAGAAGTTAAAATAACTTCGGCTCCATAAGCTCGCATAGTTTTTACACGTTCTACAGTAGAGTTTTCGGGCATTATTAAAATCATTTTTAACCCTAAAAGTTGTGCTATAAAAGCTAAAGCAATACCAGTGTTACCACTTGTAGATTCTACCAAGGTATCTCCTTTTTTTATGTCGCCCCGTTTTAAAGCTTCAGAAATCATGTTGTATGCCGCTCGATCTTTAACGCTTCCTCCAGGGTTATTTCCTTCTAATTTTAATAGTAAGCGCACGCCTTCTTTTTTAACTAAATGCGTTGCTTCAACTAAAGGTGTATTCCCTATTTGATCTAATATTGTTTTAAATGCCATTTTTTTTGGGTCTTATTTTAATTTCGGTTTGATAGGTTACCAATGAATTTTTAGGAACGGAATGCGTAATCCAAACGTTAGCACCAATAATACTGTTTTCACCAATAACAATATCGCCACCTAAAACTGTGGCATTGGCATAAATGCAAACATTATCTTGAATGGTTGGATGGCGTTTAGTTGACGCTAAATCTTTTGAAACTTGAATGCCGCCAAGCGTAACACCTTGATAAATTTTTACATTTTTACCAATAATTGAGGTTTCACCAATTACAATTCCTGTACCGTGATCTATATAAAACGAATCGCCTATGGTTGCTCCTGGATGAATATCGATACCTGTAATGCCGTGAATATATTCACTCATCATTCGAGGTAAAATATAAACACCTAATTTATGAAGCGCATGACTTAATCTATGTATTGAAATGGCGTGAAAACCTGGATAAGCCAGATAAATTTCTTCTAAACAATGCGATGCTGGATCATTTGTTTCGAAAGCTATAGCATCATCATCTAACTGTTTTCTAATATTTGGTAACTCACTTTTAAAGGTTTCCCAGATATCTTCAGCATTTTCAATATTTAACTTTGAAAGAATGTTTATAAACGTTTTTTCTAAATACGCGCTATTCGCTTCCTCTTGTTCGCAATCGAATAAAGAATAAAATAGTTTTTTAGTGAATTTTTTAACAGTGTCCTTTAAACAAACGTTGTAACTTTTCATTTGTGTTTAATTTACAGCTTATTTAATTTTTAATTGATAGTCGTTCAAAAATATTAAATCCTGCAAGGTAAATGCAACCTTGCAGGATTTAATTTTTGTTATATTTTAAATAATGCTTAGTCTATGGCTTGCACAACAGCTTTTGGCGCCTCTTTACGTGTTCCGTCAAAACCATCTACTCCAGAAACTGTTGTGTATTTTAGCACAAATTTCTTTCCTGGATTAATGATTTTATATGCCGCTTGACACATAATAGTTGCCTCATGGAAACCACAAAGAATTAATTTTAATTTTCCTGGGTAAAAGTTACCATCGCCAATAGCGAAAATACCAGGAATGTTTGTTTGATAATCTAATGCATTATTAACTTTAATAGCATTTTTCTCAATTTCTAAGCCCCAATTTGCAATTGGCCCTAATTTTGGAGACAACCCAAATAAAGGAATAAAATGATCTGTTTCTAAAGTTATTGGTTCTTCGTCTTTTTTAGTAATTTCAATAGCTTCAACCTTACCATCACCAATAATATTAGTTACTTCGGCAGGTGTAATTAAATTAATTTTACCTAACTTTTTAAGCTCACCTACTTTTTCAACAGAATCTAAATGACCTCTAAACTCATTACGACGGTGTACTAGTGTTACACTTTTAGCAACATCGGCTAAAAAGATACTCCAATCTAACGCAGAATCTCCACCACCAGCAATTACCACATTTTTATCGCGATACATTTCTGGTTCTTTAATCATGTATTCCACACCTTTATCTTCGTAATCTGCAAGATTATCTAATTGTGGCTTACGAGGTTCGAAACTACCTAAACCACTTGCAATTGCAACAACTGGCGCTTGGTGTTGTGTTCCTTTATTTGTAGTTACAATAAACGTTCCATCTTCTTGTTTATCGATAGTTTCTGCACGCTCACCTAAAGTAAATCCAGGCTCGAATTGCTTACCTTGCTCAAGTAAATTTTTAGTTAAGTCTCCAGCTAAAATTTCTGGAAAACCAGGAATATCGTAAATTGGTTTTTTTGGGTATAATTCTGAGCATTGTCCACCTGGTTGCGGTAATGCATCAATTAAATGACATTTAAGTTTTAATAATCCAGCTTCGAACACTGTAAATAAACCTGTTGGTCCTGCTCCTATGATTATGATATCTGTTTTAATCATTTTGAAATATTAATTTTTCTCTATTAATCCTTTAGTAAATTCGTTTAGCGCTTCCACTTTTTGTTCGAAATCGCCTTTTATAGTTTTTCTGTATTCGTTTAAATTTTTAACTAAATCGTCGATATTCTCAGGAATAACCTCCTCGAAAAACTGACGTAAACGTTTTGCTGTTGTTGGCGATTTTCCGTTGGTAGAAATTGCCACTTTTACGTTTCCTTTAGTTACAATACCACCCATATAAAAATCACAATACGGTGGGTTATCTGCTACATTTACTAGTTTTGCTTCAGCTCTACAATCTTTGTAAACCTCAACATTAACTTCAGGCACATCGGTTGTTGCAACAACAATATGTTGCCCTTGTAAATATTTTTTACTATAAACATCCTCAATTAAGGTAACATCTCCTTTTTCAGCTAAAGCTGAAGTCCCTTCTCGAAACATTGGGGATACCATTGTTACTTTTGCATCTGGACTTGATTTGAGCAAAAAAGTAAGTTTCTCTTCTGCAACAAAACCTCCACCTACAATAAGCACCTTGAGATTTTTAACCTTTAAAAACACCGGATATAAATTATTTCTTTCCATTTTTATCCGTTATTTATAACTTCTGAAGCAATAGAACTTAAAATAGCACGCTCTTTAACCACATCGCCAATAATAATTATTGCTGGGTTTGCTAACTCTTGCTCTTTTACAATAGCTTCAATATTATGTATTCTGCCTATACCTACTTTTTCATCGGCTCTAGTGCCGTTTTGAATAATGGCAATATGCGCATCTTGCTTGTTTTCTGCTGAAAAAATTTCAACAATTTTACCAAGTTTACCCATACCCATTAAAATAACAACCGTAGCCGTTGATTTTGCAGCTAAAGCAACATCACCAGAAATTTTATGTTCCTTCGTAGTTCCTGTAATTACCCAAAAACTCTCTGAAGCACCTCGTTTTGTTAACGGGATACCTTGATAAGCAGGCACCGCTAAACTTGATGAAATACCAGGAACCATAAAGGTTTCTAGCCCAAACTGACGAACATAATCGATTTCTTCGGCACCACGACCAAATATAAATGGATCGCCACCTTTTAATCGTACCACATGCCCTTTTTCTTTAGCTTTAGCAACTATAAGATCGTTAATTTGCTCTTGTTGATATGCATAACACCCTCTACGTTTACCTACAAAAATAAGCTCCGCATCTTGAGAAGCATATTTTAGTAAACGCTCGTTTATAAGTGCATCGTACAGGATAACGTTTGCCGATTCTATAGCCTTAATTGCTTTAAGAGTTATTAAATCTTCGTCTCCAGGACCTGCGCCTACAACTGTTAATTTAGGGGTTAATACATTCATTTTATATCGATTTTAAGCTTCTTGAGCTTGTTCTGCTTCTCTAAACGCTCTAACCGCAGCTAAGAACTTTTCCGCATTAGCGATGTAACTTACAGCAAAATCTTTAGTGGGTGCATTTTTGTTAATTTCATAGATTAATTCTGAAAAAGAAACACCTAAATCTATTCTTCCGCTTTCAATAAAAAGTTCATCGAACTGAGAAATAATTCCTGCATGCGTATTTGTTTTCTTATTTTCGGCTAATAATAACGCTTTCGCGGAATTAACTAACGATTGGTATGCTAAGTATATAGCACCAGAGTACACTTCATTTCCAAAAGATTCTTTTGCGTTTTCAATTTTCTCTTCACTTTCGAAAAACAAGGTAGCGATTAAATCGATAACCACACCAGCACACTCACCAACACCAATGGCTTTAACATATTTTTCTTCTTCACCCCAATCGATAAAATCTAAATCTGTTAAATTAGTAACATCTTGTAAATCATTTAACAAATCGTAAAAATAACGATCGCCAGTTTCTTTATAATACTCTACAAACTGTTTTCCGTTTGCATTAGCTTCATAGTCATTTAAAATTCTGCGTAACGCTTCAGGCCCTCTTCTACTTGGTACTTTAACCACTTTATCGGCAAAAGTAGCGTTACCATCGCCTTGGTTTCCACCACCAAGTAAAACTTGTAAAGCTGGAGCTACCAATTTATCTTTTGTACGAACCGTCATCCCTTGGAAACCAATATTTGCCATATTGTGTTGCCCACAAGCATTCATACAACCACTAATTTTTATAACTAAATCTTCGTTTTTTAAATACTGTGGATATTCTGTTTTTATAACGCGCTCTAGCTCTTCTGCAATTCCGGTACTACTCGCAATACCTAAGTTACAAGTATCTGTTCCTGGACATGCTGTAATATCGACTGCTTTGTTATAACCAGCTTCTACAAATCCTAGTTTTTCTAATTCTTGATAGAAAAACGGCACTAAATCTTCCTTTACAAAAGGAATTACAATATTTTGACGTAGTGATAAACGTACTTCGCCCGCCGCATATTTATCTACTAAATTTGCTAATAAACGTGCTTTATCTGTATAAAAATCGCCTAATAAAACTTTAACACCAATAGCTACATAGCCTGCTTGCTTTTGAGGAATTAAGTTTGTTGATTTCCATAGATTGAAAGCTTCTTCGTTTTTAATTTCAACTTGAGGTGCTTCAACTTGAACTGGTTTAGAAGCTACATAAGCATCGGCATCAATTGCTACAGATTTAAACTCAATCGCTTTTTGTTCGTTATCGATTAGTTCTTTAAATGCTTCTAGACCTATATCTTTTACTAAGAATTTCATTCTTGCTTTGGCTCGACTTTTACGCTCACCATAACGATCGAAAACTCTTAATATACCTTCCATTATTGGGATGATTTTATCGGTTTCAACAAAATCATATAACACATCGGCATGTCTTGGTTGCGAACCTAATCCGCCAGCAACCATAACTTTAAATCCGCGAACACCATCTTTTTCTTTTGCAATATATCCTATGTCGTGTAAATACGATAATCCGGTATCTGCATCGGTTGATGAGAATGACACTTTAAATTTACGCCCCATTTCTTGACAAATTGGGTTACGTAAAAAGAATTTATATAAGGCATCTGCATACGGCGATACATCGAATGGTTCGTTTACATCAATACCTGCTGTTTCGCTAGCTGTTACATTTCTTACTACGTTACCACAAGCTTCGCGAACAGTTACTTCATCTTTCTCTAATTCTGCCCAAAGCTCTGGCGTTCTATTTAAATCTACGTAATGAATTTGTATATCTTGACGTGTTGTAATATGTAATCTTCCGCGAGAATATTCATCGGACACATCGGCAATTCGGCGTAATTGATTACTTTTTAATTTACCGTAAGGCACCTTAATACGAATCATTTGAACACCTTCTTGACGCTGTCCGTAAACACCACGCGCTAAACGAAGACTTCTAAATTTTTCTTCATCAATTTTTCCTTTATGAAACAATTCGATTTTATTGGCTAATTCAATAATATCTTTTTGTACAATTGGATTTTCTATTTCCGTTTCGAAACTTAACATATTGCAATTCTTTTTTTAGCTTATTGTAAATGTATACCACACTCTCTATTATCTAATGCCTTTACAGGATCGAAATAGTTAACGTTTTTTGGTAATTTTTTCTTTTCTATTAAACGATCTAAAGCATCATCATCCCAATAATAAAAAGGACTTACTTTTAAAATTCCCTCTTTACTTAAACTTAAAATGTCTTTTTTAGAACGTAATTCTGTTTTTCTATCTCTAATATTTGTAAACCAAACTTCTGGTTGATGTTCACTTAAAGCACGTTTAAACGGCTCTAACTTTACAACTTCTGAAAACAACGAATGATTTTCATCCTCTACGCCAGGTAAACCAATTGTAGCATCAATCTCTGATTTTGGCTTTAAAGGCTGATATTTATGAATATTTAAGTTGTATTTCTCTATTAAATTTTCGGCATGCTTATAGGTATCTGGTTCGTTGTACAATGTATCGCACCAAATTACCTTTATGTTTTTATCATGTTTTGTAATTGTGCTTAATAACACTGCTGAATAAATACCAAAACTTGTAGTTACCAATCTATTATCTGAAAGTTTTAATGCCCAATCAATAATTTCGGCAGGTGATAAGTTCCTTAATTTCTTATTCCAAAACTCAATATCTAATTCGTGTCCTAACATATCATTCTGTTTTCACATATTAATCCTATCAATTTAATAGGAATTACAAATGTATAACTTTTTTTTAAACAAAAAAGCCATAAAACTATTTTTAAGAAATATTTAAATTAATTGAGTTTCAGGTTAAAAAAAGCAATAAGCCAGATATTATTTTACAATATTCTCAGTCTTTTTTACTGCTAAATCGGCAAGTGTTGTATTTCTAAATACATTTAAAGCACTATCGCGAACTTGAATCATGAGTTTATGCACACTACAAGTATCTTCGTCGACACAATCGTCGCACTTTTCGTAATAATTTAAACTCACGCATGGCACCATTGCAATTGGACCTTCAAGCACCCGCATAACTTCGGTCATTAAAATATCTGCCGGATCCTGACGTAAATAGTAACCACCATGTTTTCCTTTTTTAGAACCTAAAACTCCTGCTTTTCTTAACGTAAGCAAAATACTCTCTAAAAACTTTTGTGGTATTTGTTCGTTTTTAGCAATTGCACTTACTTGCACAGGATTATCTCCTGCAGAATTCACAATAAAAGTTAAAGCCTTAAGGCCGTATTTAGTTTTTTTGGATAGCATATTGCTAATATACTTATTTTACAATTATTTAATTTACCGTGTGCGATTTTTCTAATGCATAAAACGTGGCTTGAACGTAATCTTCATCGTTACCAGAATTATTTTGATTATAAACTCCGGCTTTAAAATACATGTATTGCCCACCTTGATCATAGCCACTATTTGCCATACTTATGGTTTTAACCACGTTGTCCTTACCTTCACGTAAAATGGTAACTACCATAGTATTATTTACCACTCTAATTTTATATGAAAACTTTTCGTTTAACGCAATGCCATCTTCAGGATTTGAAGCCGAACTACTTCGCGAACCTATTAACTCGTACCATTGCTCATCGCCATAACCATCGCGAGGTTCGTGGGCGAAGTAAATAGATCCTAAATTATTTTCTGGTAATTTTCTGTAATAAATTCGAATCGGTTCATCGTCGTTTGCATGAATTTGCCCAACAATTACGCGTCCTACTTGTCCACTATCTCCGGTAGTTGTTACATGGTTTACCGCAAGTGTTGCTAACATTTCGCCATCGTAACCTGCAGCTGCAGTAATATCGGTAGCTGGTGCAGAACCAAAGACCCAATTATTTTTATTTACACCTTGTGTACTAACGCTTGTATTGGTACCACGAAGCATTTCGCGAAACTCCACACGTGTATAACTTGTATTTGTTGATGTTTTAAATCCCGCAATTGGACATTTAAAAACCATTCCGCCATCTTCGGCAGTATAAAAATACTTTGAATTCTCGTAATTATCATTCAATTGAGCTACCGTAACAGTAACCGAGGTGCCATCGCCTTCATCTTCTGGAATACTTAAATTCCATGTAGATAAATCGAAGTTTTCTGCTGGTGAAGCATCAGCATTTAATCCTCCTGAATTTTGATTATTATTATCATCGGTATCATCATCTTCAGTTTCCTCAACTTCTTCAACAACCTCTTCCTCTTCTGTTGGCGCATCGTTTGAACTACACCCAAAAATCGCTGTAAAAGCGATTAACCCAAATAGTATTAATGTTTTCTTATTCACAAGTTTAGTTTTAGTTTATTTATATAAAAGAACCACAATGAGCATGCCAAATTAAATCGATAAATCGGCTTTAAAGACTGTAATTGCCTTTCCTTTTATTTTTACTTTATTATTAGAATAATTTAACATTAAGGCACCGCCACGTTTTGATATTTGGTGCGACACTAAATTATTTTTGTTTAATTTTTTTGCCCATAAAGGTGTTAAAGCACAATGTGCAGAACCGGTAACCGGATCTTCATTAATTCCAGATTCTGGCACAAAACAACGTACAACAAAATCGGCTTCTTTATGGGTCGCTTCCGCGGAAATCATTAAATGCCCTAAGCCATTTGCGTTTAAAGCTTCGAAATTAGGCGAACAATTTTCAATATTTTTTTGATTTTCAGCAATCGCCATAAACCAATTTGCTTCACTTTTATACATTTCCTTAGGCATAAACCCTAAAAGGGATTCAAAATTTACAGGAATTTCGGTTGCACTGACTTGGTATTCTGGGAATTCCATAGCAATAAATCCGTTTTCGTAATGAATTACTAAATCGCCTCCCTTAGCTTTAAAGTGTATAGGTCGATCTGTTGGTACTAAACCAACACTGTACATAATATGAGCTGAAGCCAAAGTGGCGTGACCACAAAGCGGAATCTCGACTGTTGGCGTATAATATTTAATTTCGAAATAATCATTTTTAGGAAATACAAATGCCGTTTCAGACAAATTCATTTCCATTGCCATATTTTGCATCCAAGCTTCAGAAACCTCTTCTTTTAAAAGCATTACACCTGCTGGGTTTCCTTTGAAAGCTTCTTCTGCAAAGGCATCAACTTGATATATTATACTATTATTCAGCATGATTTAAAGCTTGATCTAGATCTTTAATAATATCATCGACATGCTCTAATCCTACCGAAATTCTTACAGCACCATCTGTAATACCAACTGCAGCCTTAACTTCTGCCTCTACTTTAGCATGTGTTGTGCTTGCCGGATGCGTTACAATAGTTCTGGTATCCCCTAAATTGGCCGATAAGGAACAAAGTTTAATATTATCGAAAAATTTACGACCGCCATCAATACCGCCTTTTACTTCAAAAGCTATAATGTTACCTCCTAATCGCATTTGTTTTTTCGCAATATCGTACTTAGGATGCGATTTTAAAAACGGATATTTCACCCAATTTACTTTGGGATGATTTTCTAAAAACGCTGCAATCTTAAGTGCATTCTCACAGTGTTTTTCAACACGAACTGCTAAAGTTTCTAAAGATTTTGATAATACCCAAGCATTAAAAGCACTCATAGCTGGCCCTGTTAAACGCGAAAACAAATAAATTTCGCGAATTAACTCTTTTTTACCAACTGTAACACCACCAAGTACACGACCTTGACCATCCATTAATTTTGTTGCTGAATGAATTACTAAATCGGCACCATATTTTATTGGGTTTTGCAAATACGGCGTAGCAAAGCAATTATCTACAACGAGTAGTAAATTATGCTTTTTACAAATGGCGCTTAACAACTCTAAATCTAACACATCAACTCCTGGATTAGTAGGTGTTTCGGCGTAAATAAATTTAGTATTTGGCTGAATTAAACTTTCTACAGTTTCAACTTCATTTATATTAAAATATGAGCATTCAATATTCCATTTTGGTAAATATTTGGTAAACAAACCATGGGTTGCACCAAACACCGAGCTGCATGACAATACATGATCGCCAGCATTTAACAAGGTCGCAAATGTTGAAAACACTGCCGCCATACCACTTGCAAAGGCAAAACCACTTTCGGCACCTTCCATTTTACAAACCTTATCTATAAACTCGTTTACATTTGGGTTGCTGTAACGACTGTATAAATCGCGTTGCTTTTCTTCTGCAAACGAGGCTCGCATTTCCTCAGCATCATCAAAAACAAAACCAGAGGTTAAGTATAATGGTACAGAATGCTCTGAAAACTGACTTGTTTCTGTCTGTGTTCGTATAGCTTCGGTTTCAAAATGGTTTTTATCGCTCATTCTTTTTCTTTTTATTTTTCAATTTATTATTACACTTCGACTGCGCTCAGTGTGACAATCTATTTTTCGTGTAATTTAAAACAATACTAAAAATCACAGTTATCTACTTAGAGATTTCTTCTTTCACAAAAACTAGTTTATGTGTTTAGACAACCTTAAAATATCGCCAAACACACCTCTAGCTGTTACCTCAGCACCCGCACCCGCACCTTGAATTACTATAGGTTGCGTACCGTAACTTTCGGTGAAAATTTCAAAAATAGCATCGCTACCTTTTACGTGACCTAAAGTGCTATCTTCTGGTATAGACACTAATTTCACTTCTAAATGTCCTTTGTTTTGCGATAAATCGCCCGACAAATCGCCTACATAACGCAATACATGTCCTGGTTTTTGCGCATCTTTTATGCCTTGATATTGCTCATCTAACACATTTAACTGACCTAAAAATTCATCAACAGATATATTTTGATACGCTTCTGGAATTAAATTTTGCACCGAAACATCTTCAAATTCATTTTCTAAATCTAATTCTCGTGCCAAAATTAATAACTTTCTTGCAACATCGTTACCCGAAAAATCTTCTCGTGGATCTGGTTCTGTAAAACCTTTGTCGATAGTTTCCTGAATAATTTCACTAAACGGCTTGTCTTCCACAGAAAAATTATTGAATAAGTAACTTAACGTTCCTGAAAACACACCTCGAATCCTTGTAATATTTTCTCCAGATTCGTGTAACAACTTAATCGTATCAATTAACGGTAAACCAGCACCAACAGTAGTTTCGTATAAATATTGTTTATTATTTTCTTCAAGCTGAACGCGTAAGTCTTTATAAAAATCGTGCGAAATGGTATTTGCTATTTTGTTAGACGACACCAAATCGAAACCAGCTTCAACCAACGGCACGTAATTTTGATAAAATGTTGCACTAGCTGTATTATCTACCGCAATTAAATTTTCAAGGTGATGATTCTTTGCAAAAGCAATAATATCTTCAACCGAACTTTCAAAATTTGAAGATTTTATCTCGGTTGCCCAATTGGTTTTAACGCCATTTTTGTTTAGTAACAATCGTCTGGAGTTCGCAATAGCAAACACATTTAAGTTGATGCCTTTACGTTTTTCAATTTCATCTTTCGACTTTAAAATCTGATTTATTAAAGCACCTCCAACACCGCCATGACCAAAAATGGCAATATTAATTTTCTTTGAAATACCGAAAATTTCACCATGAATAACATTCATAGCCTTATGCAACTGGCTCTTTTTAACTACCAAACTCACGTTTCGCCCAGTTACCGTATTATTAAACAACAACGGCGTAATTTGGTTTTTAATAAGTGCATTAAATGGTTTATGAAACGAACTTAACTCAATACCCACAATTGATATTACAGCAACATCGTCTACCACTTTTATTTCGTTAACGTCTTGCGAGTAAAAATCTCTTTCAAACTCACGTTCTAAAGCAATTATAGCTTGGTCTGCATCGTTAGCATCAATAACTAAACCAATACCACGCTCCGAAGAACCTTGAGAAATTATACTTACACTAATGTTTTTATTTGCTAAAGCTCCAAAAATTCTGGCATCAACACCACTAATACCTAATAAACCGCGACCTTCTAAATTTAAAAGTGCCACATTATCTAAAACAGACAAAGATGTTACCTCTTTAGAGTTTGGCTTTGCTGTAATTAACGTGCCTTCGTCGTCTGCATTAAAGGTGTTTAAAATACGTAGGTTTATATTTTTTTCTACTAACGGAATTATGGTTTTTGCGTGTAAAACCGTTGTTCCAAAATTGGCTAACTCGTTAGCTTCACTAAACGATAATTCGCGTATTTTTTTAGCATCTTCAACCAAATCTGGGTTTGCCGTGTAAATACCATTAACATGTGTGTAATTTTCTAACTCTTCGGCATCTAAAAAATTAGCTAATAAGGCGGCTGAATAATTACTACCGTTACGCCCTAAAGTAGTAGTTTCACCATTTTTATTTGATGCAATAAAGCCAGTTACAACATTTACAACATCGCCACCATGTGCTTTAAAATGTTTTTTTACGTTATCCTTAGATAACTGATTTATAGGTTTTGCATTACCAAAAACATCATCGGTTTTTATAAGTAATCGCGCATCTGTTGGGTTCGCGTTAATACCTTTTTGCTTTAGTATTTCCGAAACTATTTTAATAGATAATAGTTCGCCTTGTGCTAAAACTTCATCTTTAGTTTTTTTACTATAATCGCCTAATAAACTTACACCTTCAAACAATTTTTCGAGTGTAGAGAACTCTTCAGAAAAATCTATACTTGGTAGCGGCTGTAATTGTTCAGCTTTAAAAGCTTCAAACAACGTTTTATAATCTCTTCCTTTGTGAGCCAAATCTAAAATAGTCTCCAACTCGTCTGTAGCACTACCGCGAGCAGAAACCACCACAGCAATTTTTTCTCCAGCATTTACTTTATTTTCAATTATTTGGATTACGCGGTTTAACCCTTCTCCATTCGCTAAAGATTTCCCTCCAAACTTTAATACTTTCATTCTTTTCTTTTTAGAATTTGGCACAAAAATGCCTTCTACAATTTTTTCTAACTGGTCGTACTCCATTAAAAACGCATCGTGACCGTGTACCGAATGTATTTCGTTATACGTTACATTAGGTTTTGTTAGCGCCAATTGCTTGTGTGTTTCACGGTTTTCTTCCGCCGTAAAAAACATATCAGAATCTACACCAACAATATGAATATTGGCTTTAATAGCATCTAGCACATTAAAATTATCGCCTCTACCTTTGGTAACATCAATGGTTTTAAGCAACTGATTCATTAATTTATACGCCGATAACTGAAAACGTTCTTGCAACTTTTTACCATGATGCAACAACCAACTTTCTACATTAAAAATCTCTAAATCCTCATTTTTACTACGCTGAAAACGCTCTTTAAACGATTCTGGCGTACGATAACACAACATGGCATGCATACGCGCATCGTGCACTGGGTTTTTAGAATTTAATAAAAATTGCTCCTGTATTTGGCAATTAGCAATTAACCAATCGGTCGATTTCCAATCTGTCGCCACCGGAATAAAATGCTCGGTAAAATCGGGTTTTAAAACCGCCATTTCCCAACCAATTCCACCACCTAACGACCCCGCAATAGTGGCGTAAATTTTGCCTGTTTTTAAAATTTCTAAACCAGACAAAAACAATTTTGCCACATCGCGCGCTACAAAATCCTTATAATTATCAATTACAAAACCATCGTAACCATTACCCGGAATATTAAAGGCTAAAACCGTATACAAATTAGTATCAATAACCTTATCGTCTCCAATCAAATCCTTCCACCAACCATCGGCGCCAGCCACATTACTGTTACCAGTTAATGCGTGATTTACCAAAACAATTTGCGCAGTACCAAGCGGCTTCCCAAAAACCTGATAACTCAAGTTAATTTCCGGAATTTCCACACCGCTTATAGTCGTGTAATTATTAATTTTTATATGTTCCAAAAGTGTTTCCAATGTATATTATTTTGGCGTTACCTCGCCCCGAATATTCGGGGTCGAGGTCGGGCTATACGTTACAAGTCCTCGCTATCGCTGTGGGCTTTCTACTACTATCCCTAACGCGGAGCTTATTTGCTAAGGTAAATTCTAAAACTAAAGCTTAGCAAAAACCGCTTTTAAATCGGCTTTTAAATCTTCGATGTCTTCAATACCAACCGATAAACGAATTAAATCTGGACCAACACCTGCCGATTCTTGTTCAGCTTCAGTTAATTGTTGATGCGTTGTACTTGCTGGGTGTATAATTAAAGATTTTGTATCGCCAATGTTTGCTAATAACGAGAATAATTTAGTTTCGTCTGCAATAGTTTTAGCAGCTTCAAAACCACCTTTAGCACCAAAGGTAACAATTCCGCTTTGTCCTTTTGGCAAATATTTTTCAGCTAAAGCATTGTATTTATTACTTTTTAAACCAGGATAGTTAACCCAAGCCACTTCATCTTGTGCTTCTAACCATTCTGCTAAAGCTAGGGCATTTTCGCTATGTTGCTTAATTCTAACCGGTAAGGTTTCTAAACCTTGAATAATATTAAATGCATTTGTAGGACTTAAAGCGCCACCAAAATCGCGTAAACCTTCTAAAATTAATTTAAAAGTATAGGCCGCAGCACCTAAAGTTTCATGATATTTTAATCCGTGGTAACCTGCAGATGGCTCGGTAAATTCAGGAAATTTTCCGTTTGCCCAATCAAAAGTTCCTGCATCAATAATGGCTCCACCAAGCGATGTTCCTTGTCCGCCAATATATTTGGTCAACGAATGAATAACAATATTTGCACCATGCTCTATTGGGTTTAATAATGCCGGAGTTGCAACCGTATTATCAACTATAAACGGTACACCCGCTGCTTTGGAGTGTGCTGCGATGGCTTCTAAATCTAAAACATCTAATTTTGGGTTTCCTAAAGATTCAACAAAAAATGCACGTGTATTATCTTGTACTGCAGCTGCAAAATTATCAGGATTATCAGCATCAACAAAAGTAGTTGTAATGCCTAAACGTGGTAAAGTAACTTTAAGTAAATTATAGGTTCCGCCGTATAAACTGCTCGATGCTACAATGTGGTCTCCTGCTTTTAAAAGCGTTAATAAACCTGTAGAAATCGCCGATGTTCCCGATGCAAAAACTACCGCACCAATACCGCCTTCAACTGCTGCTAAACGCTCTTGTAAAATTTGATTTGTTGGGTTATTTAATCGGGTGTAAATAAACCCTAATTCTTGTAACGAAAATAGGTTGGCTGCATGATCTGAGTTATTAAAAACATAACTTGATGTTTGGTAAATAGGCACTGCTCTTGTTCCTGCGTTTGCTGTAACATCGTGACCTGCGTGTAATGCGTTTGTTGCTAATTTTTGATTGCTCATTTTTCTAATTTTTTAGTTTAAAATTTAAATTAAAAAGCCAAAACGTACCACTATGGTATGCTTATTAGAAAAATGTTATTAAGATTGTGCGCGTAATTACAGAAAGTAATTTACGTTAGTTATCTATCTAAAAACAAAAATTTTAGTAGAATGTAGCACCTTCCCCGAAAAATCGGGAGGTTGCTAAGGCTTCAGCGGGTCTATTCCCTCCACCTTTCTTGATAACATTTCAATAAGTGTTTGAACTTTGTGAGTACAAATATTCAATTAGAAAAAGTTAATATCCAAATTTTTTGGTGCTTTTTTTACTAATTTCTTAAAATCTACTTATCGTTTTGTAGTGCTTTAAACTTATTTTGAATAATGACATCAATAGGTTTTCCTTCAATTTTAGTTTCTAACCAAGAAATAATATCTAGATATAAAAACGCCCTACTTTGATATGGATCGTTTTCATATTCCTTTAATTTTTTATGTAATTTTATAAATTCGTTTTTTACTTCATGCGGATAAATATCGCCTAAACGACGTAAAAATTTTATAAATTCTTTTTGCACGTCGTATAAGTCTTGCATTTTAATTAAAAACTTATAAGTGCTTCGTATTAAAACATCTAAATTATAATCTAAACCAGCTTCGTAGTGTGCAACAAGATTTAAAATTCTTGAAAAACACAATAAATCTTCGCGTAACTGCAACGATTTATTACTAATAATTTTATTTAAAAACTCAATACATTTTTTATTCTCTCCAGCACCAAAATACATACTTGCAATTTTGTAGTAAAACACCATAATATGGTGTTCGTCTATTCTGTTTTTATAGCTTTCTAACTGACTTAAAACTTCTTCAATTAACGGTAAACCTTCTTTAAAACTGCCTTCAATAAAATGAAAATTAAACTTATTGTTGTATATAAAAAGGAAAGCTAAACTAGCATTATTATCATCTAAAGGAAACCATTTTTCTTGAGTTACTGTTTCTAATTTCGATAATGTACTTTTAAATTTTGAGTGCTGTTTTAAAAAGAAAAGCGATTCTAACAAATAATTATTTCCGCGTAAATAAAACACAGGATTTTGCTTAATCATTTCTGGGTTTTCATTGAATAAATCTACCCATTTGGAAGCGTACTTGTAACATGACAAAAAATCAACAGTTAAAAAACTATACCATAAATACGATTTGTAGAGCCATAATTTTTCACGAAAACCTAGTTGATTAATGTCATACTTCGGCATTCTGTCGTTAAAGTATTTGGTAACGATTTGATGCTCTTCATCGTTTTTAACATAACCTGTTTTTAAAAACAAACCATAAAGTTGCAACGATAAATTAGATAATTTACTTGCCACGACGTTATGCAAACTAAGCTCTTTTGCTTGAATAGTTAACTCGTCGGCCCTATTGCTTAAACTTCTTGTAATATACTGAGATTCAATAATTTTTTCCAGTTCAACAATTTCGTAAGCTATATTTTTTTCTTCGTTTGAAACGGCCAAAGTTTTAGCTTTATCTAATATTTTTAAACTCTGTTTATAAAGGCCTTTATGATATAAAATAGTGGCAAAATCGAGCTGCTCCCTAATTTGAATTCTAATGGTTTTATGAGATGGATTTAATCGTAAACTTATTAAAATTTGCTTATACAAATGAGCTTTTAGGTTAGACAGTTGTTGCTTTTTTACAATACCTTTTTTTAAAATTGCCGCCTCGTCGTAAACCGGTAGTTTATCTAAAATTGTGAATAAGGTTAAAAATTTTGAATCTTCGTTACCGCCTAATCTACCAACATAAAGTTTAAATTGTCTTTTTTCTGATTTAGACAACGATTTAATTAATACAAATAAATTATCTTTTTGTTCTTTTGTCATAGTGCAAAAACAATGTTAAGATATTGATTTTTAATTCATTAACCAAATAAAAACCAAGTTAAACATCGTAATAAATTTTGGTTTTAGTAAAGTTTTAGTAAAGCAAAATATAACTTCGTAAACTAATACGAAAATATATTTTAATAAATGTCTGATAATAAAGTCCAAATTTTTGATACTACCCTAAGAGATGGCGAACAAGTCCCTGGCTGTAAACTAAATACAGAACAGAAACTAGTTATTGCCGAACAACTAGATAATTTAGGCGTAGACATTATTGAAGCAGGTTTTCCAGTTTCTAGTCCTGGCGATTTTAAATCGGTTGAAGAAATATCTAAACTTGTAAAAAATGCTACAGTTTGTGGTTTAACCAGATCTGTTGAAAACGATATAAAAGTTGCTGCCGAAGCTTTAAAATATGCCAAAACCCCAAGAATTCATACTGGAATAGGCACATCGGAATCTCATATTAAATTTAAATTCAAATCTAATCAAGATGATATTATAGAGCGTGCTGTTAAAGCAGTAAGTTATGCAAAATCGTTTGTAGAAGATGTTGAATTTTACGCTGAAGATGCAGGACGAACAGATAATGCCTATTTAGCACGTGTTTGTGAAGCTGTTATTAAAGCCGGTGCAACCGTATTAAATATTCCTGACACAACCGGTTATTGCTTACCTAGCGAATATGGTGCCAAAATAAAGTATTTAAAAGAAAACGTAAAAGGTATAGATAAAGCTATTTTATCTTGCCATTGCCATAACGATTTAGGTTTGGCTACAGCAAACTCTATTGAAGGTGTTATTAATGGGGCTCGCCAAATTGAATGTACTATAAATGGTATTGGCGAACGCGCAGGAAACACTGCTTTAGAAGAAGTAGTAATGATTTTAAGACAACACCCTCACTTAAATTTAGATACTAACATAAATTCTGAAATGCTTTACGGCTTAAGCCAATTAGTTTCAGACAACATGGGTATTTACACGCAACCAAACAAAGCAATTGTTGGCGCAAATGCCTTTGCGCATAGTTCTGGAATTCATCAAGATGGTGTTATTAAAAATCGTGAAACTTACGAAATTATAGATCCGAAAGATGTTGGTGTTACCGAATCTGCTATTGTTTTAACTGCAAGAAGTGGTCGTGCAGCTTTAGCTTATCGTGCTAAAAATGTTGGATACGAATTAACGAAACTTCAATTAGACGAAATTTATGCGAGCTTCTTGGAATTTGCAGATAAGAAAAAGGAAATTGACGATAACGACATTCATAAAATAATAGAAAGTAGTAGATTGTATAAAGAAATTACATCGGCGTAATAAAAGTTTGATTTAAAAGCCTTACTTTTAAATTAACTTTACACGCTGTAAGTTTCTAATACCCCTAAAAAATGAAGTTAAACATAGCTGTTTTACCAGGTGATGGCATTGGTCCGGAGGTTACAGCGCAAGCCGTTAAAGTTTTAAAGGCTATTGCTATAAATTTCGATCATGTATTTACCTTTTCTAATGCATTAGTTGGTGCTAGTGCCATTGAAAAATTTAACGATCCATTACCTGAAGCAACTATTGAGACTTGCAAAAGTGCAGATGCTATTTTATTTGGTGCTATTGGAAAAACGTCTTACGACCTAGATCCATATGCAAAAATAAGACCTGAACAAGGTTTGCTTCGTTTACGTAAAACACTAGATTTACACACAAATATTCGCCCTGTAATTGCTTACGACGATTTATTAATTAAATCATCGCTTAAAAAAACGCAAATTAAAGGCACGAATATTTTAATTTATAGAGAGTTAACTAGCGGTATTTATTTTGGAGATAAATATTTAAGTGAAGATAATAACACAGCAAGCGATGTTTGTAAATATACACGCGAGGAAATTGAACGTGTAGCACACTCAGCATTTAAAGCTGCACAAAGTAGAAAACAAAAGCTTACTTTAGTCGATAAAGCCAATGTTTTAGAAAGCTCAAGACTTTGGCGTCGTGTAGTACAAGAATTAGCTGCGCAATACCCGAACGTAGAGGTAAACTATACGTATATTGATAATGCTGCAATGGAACTTATTATAAACCCAAAACAATTTGACGTTATTTTAACCGAAAATATGTTTGGTGATATATTATCTGAGGAAGCAAGTGTAATTGTAGGTTCAATTGGTTTATTAGCCTCTGCTTCTATTGGCGATAATCATGTTATGTTCGAACCTATTCATGGTGCTTATACTAAGGCTACTAATAAAGGCATTGCTAACCCAATTGCATCTATTTTATCTGCAGCCATGTTGTTAGAACATTTTGGGTTAGACGATGAAGCATCACTAGTTAGAGATGCTGTAGAAAAATCATTAACATTACACATAACAACCCCAGATTTAAATAATAAGTACGACAATATTACCACCACCAAAGTTGGCGATTTTATTGAAGATTTTATCAATAATCCAGATGAGACCAACTTAAATTTTACCAACATCCATTTGGGGCAATCTACAATTATATAATTTTGGTGTAGTTAAAATTATGTAGGTTTTTCCTAAAAAAACAAAAAGCACATTTTAAAATGTGCTTTTTTTATTTATTCTATTTTTTACTGCGGAAACTTAGCCGCTATTTTATCTAAACACAGATTATGAATACTACCTTCATGTGTGTGTTTTTTTGAAGTATCGGGTTTATATGTTCCGTTTTGAACCTCGCCACCTATTTTTTGATAGGCCTCTCTAAAACTCATACCATCAACTACTAAAGTGTTTATATTATCTACCGTGAAAAGGTATTTGTATTTATCGTCGTTTAAATCGATATCTTTTACAATGATTTGTTGAATGGAATAATTAAAAATATCTAAAATACCTTTTAACTCTTCGAAAGCAGCAATCATATTTTCTTTTATTAACTGAAAATCTCTATGATAACCACTTGGTAAATTATTCGTAATTAAAATCATTTCGGTTTGAAGCGCTTGTATTTTATTACATTTCCCGCGAATTAACTCAAAAACATCCGGATTCTTTTTATGAGGCATAATACTACTTCCGGTAGTTAATTCATCTGGAAAAGAAATGAAATTAAAATTCTGACTCATATACAAACACACATCCATAGCAAAACGCGATAAGGTATTAGCCAAACTACCTAATGCCACAGCAATAGTTCGTTCGTTTTTACCACGCCCCATTTGTGCTGCAACCACATTGTATTTTAAGGTAGAAAACTGCATTTCCTTGGTAGTTAACGTTCTATCTATTGGGAAAGAACTACCATAACCTGCAGCAGAACCTAACGGATTTTGATCTACTGTTTTTATGGCGGCATTTAAAATATACACATCATCTATCATAAGTTCTGCGTAAGCAGAAAACCATAATCCAAACGATGATGGCATTGCAACTTGTAAATGTGTGTAACCCGGTAACAATTTTTCCTTATAATTCTCAGCTTGAGCTAAAAGTGTATCGAAAAGTGTTTTTGTTTTAGTTTTAATTTCTGCAAGGTTATCTTTATAATACAAATGGCAAGCCACTAAAACTTGATCGTTTCTAGAACGGGCAGTGTGTATTTTTTTACCAACTTCACCTAACATTTTGGTTAGCTCGAATTCTATTTTAGAATGCACATCTTCAAACTGCTCATCGATAACAAACGTACCATTTTCAATTTGTTTTTCAAGTGTTTTTAGTCCGCCTAATAAATCAATTAATTCTTCAGCCGAAATAATGCCAATCTTTTGCAACATTTTAGCATGAGCACGCGATGCAATAACATCGTATTTAGCAATATGAATATCAATTTCACGATCGTTTCCAACGGTAAATTGCTCTATTTTTTTATCTATTGATATACCTTTATCCCAGAGTTTCATTTTATTTTGTTATTAGTTTTTAGTTACTAGTTATTGGTTTAAAAGCTACACACCGTAAACAAACAACTATAAACTATCAACTAGTTTATAATACTTTTTCTAATAATTCAATATATATTTTTACACCTTCTTCTATTTCATTTAAATAAATAAACTCATCGGCAGAATGCGAACGCGTACTATCTCCTGGCCCTAACTTTAAACTCGGACAGCTTAATACCGCTTGATCGGACAATGTTGGCGAACCATAGGTTTCTCTACCCATAGCTATTCCAGCTTTAACCAAATCGTGATCGACAGGAATAGACGACGAATTTAACCTTAAACTTCGCGGTGTAATACTTGTTACCGGTGCTTCATTTTGTAAAATTTCTGCAATTTCGGCATTACTATAAGCATCGTTTACACGAACATCTATCACTAATTTTAAATCGGCAGGAACTGCATTATGTTGTTTTCCGGCACTAATTTGACTAACCGTAAGTTTAACATCGCCTAAAGCTTCAGAGCCTTTTTCAAATTTATAATCTTTAAACCATTGTAAGGCTTCAATAGACTTATAAATGACATTATCGTTGTTTGGGTGTGCGGCATGACTTGGTGTTCCTGTTAAAACCGCATCGAAAACCACTAAGCCTTTTTCCGCAACGGCTAAATTCATTAATGTAGGTTCGCCAACAATGGCCACATCTACTTTTGGAATTACAGACAACATGCTGTTAAGCCCGTTTGGACCGCTGCTTTCTTCTTCCGCGGAAGCGACAATAACTAAGTTATATTTTAAATTTTCCTTATTATAAAAATAAGCAAACGTTGCCAGCAAAGACACCAAACAACCTCCAGCATCGTTACTTCCTAAACCGAATAATTTTCCATCTTCTACAATGGCTTTAAACGGGTCTTTGGTATAAGCAGAATTTGGCTTAACCGTGTCGTGATGTGAATTTAACAACAAAGTTGGTTTACCTTCGGTAAAGTGTTTGTTTACCGCCCAAACATTGTTTTTTGTTCGTTTATAATCTATGTTTTGTTGTTTAAACCAAGCTTCAATATGTAACGCGGTTTCGTTTTCTTCGGAAGAAAATGATTGCGTTTCTATCAAGTTTTTTAGTAACGCGACAGCCTCATTGGTTAATTGCTCAATCATATATATAAGGTTGAAAATTTTTGATCTCTATTTGTAATAACCGATGGATTACCAATGATTACTTTTGAAACACCTTCTTGCAGTGCGTAATAACAATTTTCGAGTTTAGGAAGCATACCTCCTGCAAATTTCCCTTGAATTTTTAAGGTTTCGTAGGTTCCTGAATCCATATAATCGATTACAGAATTATCGTCATCAACATCCAACAACACCCCGTTTTTTTCAAAACAATAAATTAATTCGGTTTTATAATGCCTTGATAATGCAATAGCAACTTCTGAAGCTATGGTATCGGCATTAGTGTTTAGTAATTGTCCGTTTTGGTCGTGTGAAATAGCACAAAATACCGGAGTAATATCGTTATTAATTAACACTCGCATGGCTTTGGTGTTCACTTTTTTTACATCGCCAACATAACCATAATCTATTTTTTTAACAGGACGCTTTACAGAAACAATAGTATTTCCATCGGCACCCGAAAAACCAATAGCGTTACAATTGTAAGCTTGTAACTTTGCGATAATGTTTTTGTTTATTTTACCAGCATAAACCATAGAAATAATATCTAATGTAGCCGCATCGGTAATACGGCGACCATCGACCATGTTTACAGGAATCTGCATATCTTCAGCTAATTTTGTCGCTATTTTACCGCCACCATGAACCAATACTTTTAGGCCTTCAAGCGAAGCAAATTGCGATAAAAACTTCTCTAATGCCGCTTCGTTATCTATAACGTTGCCTCCTACTTTTACTATTTTAAGTGTTTCCATTTAAGCTGAACTTGATATTTGGTTCTTGATTATTGTTTCATTTGATTCTGAAACAAATTCAGAATGACAAAAATTTATTTCCTTTAAATAATATCCCAAAACAACGTTTCTACTATGCTCAACGTGACAATTCAGGATAACAAAACTATAAGTTTTGCAATATTTTCTTTAGTGCTAATTGCGCTGCAAATGTTCTGTTATTGGCTTGTTGAATTACAATTGAATTCTCAGAATCTAACACGGCATCTTCTACAATTACATTTCGCCTTACTGGTAAACAGTGCATAAATTTAGCATCGCCTAATTTTTCTTTAGTAATCATCCAATTAGCATCGGTGTTTGTCACTTTACCGTAATCTTCATACGAACTCCAGTTTTTTACGTAAACAAAATCGGCATCTTTAAATGCTTCTTCTTGGTTGTGAATTATTGGCGTGTCTTTAGTTATTTCTGGACTTAAATTATAGCCTTCAGGATTTGTTATCACGAAATCTACATCCATTTTTTGCATGGCCTGTGTAAAACTATTTGCTACCGCATGTGGCAATGCCTTTATATGTGGCGCCCAACTTAAAACTACTTTTGGTTTCTTCTTTTTAGAAAACTCAGAAATAGTTATCGCATCGGTTAAGGCTTGTAACGGATGACCTGTGGCACTTTCCATGTTTACAATAGGCACAGATGCGTATTTTTTAAAGGCCTCTAAAACTTGTTCGCTTTCGTCTTTTACTTTATCTGTTAAGGTTGGAAATGCTCTTACGGCAATAATATCGCAATATTGAGATACGACTGCTGCGGCTTCCTTAATATGTTCGGCGGTGTTACCGTTCATAACTGTACCGTCTTCAAACTCTAAACCCCAGGCGTCACCTGAAACATTCATTACAATAGGATTCATTCCTAAATTTAAAGCTGCCTTTTGAGTACTTAAGCGCGTGCGTAAACTAGAATTGAAGAACAACAAACCTAAAGTTTTGTTTTTTCCTAAATCTATATGTTTTAACGGCATTAGCTTGAGCGCTTTGGCTTCTTCAATCCAAGAATCGATGTTATCGATATCGTTTATTGATGTGTAATGTTTCATCTTTTTATTTAATTAAAAACCTACAAGACTTTAACGGTCTTGCAGGCTACATATTTCTTTATTTTACTTTAGTAAATGACACTTTATTTTCAATGGCATTTTTTATAAAATTATCTTCAAGTCCATTTACAATCCAAGTTTCTATATTTGATTGTTTCGCTACCGAAGCGGCTTCTATTTTAGATTGCATACCACCGCTACCGTGAGATGATTTAGAATTTACAACTTCGTTTTTTAAATCTTCAAAATCTTCAACCAAAGCAATGGTTTCTGGCGTTCCGTTTTCCATAGAAGCTTTGGTATAAATGCCGTTTGTATTTGTTGCGATTATAAACAAATCGGCTTCAATTAACGAGGCTGTTAAAGCGCCTAATTTATCGTTATCGCCAAATTTAATTTCATCGGTAGCAACCGTATCATTTTCATTTATAATAGGAATGTAATTATTGTTTACCAATACATTAATGGTGTTTACAATATTTACTTTGCTTTCTTCTTTTTCGAAATCGGAATAGGACAGCAAACACTGCGAGGTTAGCAAGCCATATTCTCTAAATATTTCTTGATAAATACGAATTAAATGCGGCTGACCGATAGAAGCTAGCGCCTGTTTTACAAAAACATCTTCTTGCTTACTTTCTAACTTTACAAATTGCTTTGCTACTGCAATAGCGCCAGAACTTACAATTACAAACTCGTAATCTTTTTGAAGTTTTGCTATTTGATTTGCTAAATCTTCAATTTTTCCACGAGATAAATTATCGGTTTCTTTAGTAAGCGTGTTAGATCCTATTTTTAGTAAAATGCGTTTCTTTTTTCCCATTTTTAACTTCGACTGCGCTCAGCGTGACATTCTTAGTGTTACAGTTACTTCTTTAATTTAACGTGTTTGTCCAGTACCGTGAACGTACCATTTATTGGTTACTAAATGCTGTAATCCTATTGGTCCGCGTTGGTGTAATTTATCTGTACTAATAGCTAATTCGCCACCTAAACCTAATTGTCCGCCATCTGTAAATCGCGTTGACGCGTTGTGATACACCGCTGCTGTATCAACATTTTCCATAAAGGTTTTAGCTTCAGCTTCATTTTTTGTGATGATAGATGAAGAATGCCCGCCAGAGTATTTGTTTATCATGGCGATGGTTGCTTCATTATTCTCAATTTCACCTATTAAAATTTTATAATCTAAAAATTCTTCATGCCAAATATCATCAGAAGTAATTTCTTCTAAATTATTAGCTTGTGCTATTTTATTATCGCCTAAAACTTTAATTTTTGATTCGTTTAATTTTGAAATTAATTGCGCAACAAATTCGTTTTTATTAGGTAAGTTTTCATCAATTAAAACTTTATCGACTGCGTTACATGCCGAAATTTTAGATTTTCCGTTAAGGATAACATCAATAGCTATATCTAAATCGGCTTCCTTATGCACATACACAAAATTATTACCACGACCACTAACAATAACAGGACAACGAGCGTGTTCCTTTGTAAATGCTATTAAGCGTTCGCCACCGCGAGGTACAATTAAATCGAGTTGTTGCGTTGGATTTTCTAAAAAAGCTTGAGTTTCGGTTCTGTTAAACTGAAGATACTCTACCCAATCGGTTGACGCTTCATTTTCCTTTAAAGCTTGGTGCCATAACTCAACAATTTTTAAGTTAGAGCGTAAAGATTCTTTACCGCCTTTAAGTAAAATTTTGTTACCCGATTTAAATGCAATTCCAGCAGCTTCAACCGTAACATCTGGACGCGATTCGTAAATAATTAAAACTGTACCAAACGATGCCGTTTTATTATAAATTTGCATGCCGTTTTCGTGCTTAAAGCTAAAGCGTTCAACACCAACTGGGTCGTCTTGCGATGCTAAATGCTTTGCAGATTTAATCATTTCATCAACCTTGGCATCATTCACTTTTAAACGATCGAACATCGAAATATCGTCGCCTTTGTAAGCGTCGCAATCAGTTTTATTAATGTTAATAATTTCTTGCCTTTCTTCTTCTAAAAGTTCTGCCATTCGCAATAAAACGGCGTTTCTTTTTTCAATAGATAGTAAGGTGTTCATTGTGTTTTCTTTTTTATAGTTTGCCTTATGGTACAATTTTTAAAACTGAATAACGATTAGGCATTTATAATGTTTTGTTAAACTTTAAAGTACTTCTTTTAAGGCTTTAAAAAAGACATCTATTTGTGCCTTAGTAATGTTTAATGGCGGTAAAATTCGAAGTAATTTTTTATTTGAAGCACCACCAGTAAAAATATGGTGTTCGTAAATTAATTTTTTTCTTAATTCGCCTACTTCAAAATCGAATTCTAAACCAAGCATTAATCCGCGACCTTTAATATTCTTTATTTGCGAAATGGTTTTAGCTTCAGAAATAAAATACTCAGAAATGTCATTTACATTAGCAATCAACGCTTCTTCTTCAATAGTATTTAAAACCGATAAACCTGCAGCGCAAGCCAAATGATTTCCGCCAAAAGTAGTACCTAACATACCGTATTTTGCCTCAATATCTGGGTGAATTAAAACGCCACCAATTGGAAAACCGTTACCCATACCTTTAGCTATCGAAATAATATCTGGAGTAACATTGTAATGCTGAAATGCAAAGAATTTACCAGAACGCCCGTAGCCCGATTGCACCTCATCGGCAATAAACATGGTGTTATTAGCTTTACAAAGCGCGAATACTTGTTCGTAAAAATCTGCAGTAGCTTGATCTAAACCACCAACACCTTGAATAAACTCAATAATAACAGCACAAACATCACCTTTTTCAAGTTCTGCTTTTACGCCTAAAATATCGTTAAGCTCTAAAATAGTTACCTTTTGTTGGGCATTAATTGGCGCAATAATGTTTTTATTATCGGTAGCTGCAACCGCCGCCGATGTACGTCCGTGAAATCCATTTTTAAAGGCCACAACACGCTCTTTTCCTGTTTTAAACGACGCCAATTTTAAAGCATTTTCGTTTGCTTCGGCTCCAGAATTACATAAAAACAAGTTGTAACCTTTACAGCCAGATAAAGCTTCAATTTTATTTGCTAATTCAACCTGCAACGGGTTTTGAATAGCGTTAGAGTAAAACCCAAGTTTATTAACCTGCTCTGTAATGGCTTTTGTATAATTAGGGTGTGCATGACCAATAGAAATTACTGCATGACCACCGTATAAATCTAAATATTCTGTTCCGTTATCGTCGTAAACATAAGCGCCTTTTCCAGACACTGGCGTTACGTTGTATAACGGATACACATCAAATAATGGCATTTCTTTGTTCTTTTAGTTGTTTGTTTTTTGTTGTTGGTTATCGGTTATTAAACAAAACCTACTAACTGTTTTTTAGGTGATTAATTTTTTCGAAAGAGGCGACAATACCTTGTATTAAAGCCGAACTTAAACCTTGGTGTTCCATAGCGTTTAAACCTTCAATAGTACAACCGCTTGGTGTGGTAACTCTATCTATTTCTTGTTCTGGGTGCTTGCCAGATTCCAGCAATAAACTCGCCGACCCAAAACAAGTTTGCACCGCAAGTTCGTGAGCTTCTTCTGCCTCAAAACCTAACTGAATAGCGCCTTGGGTTGTAGCGCGAATAAGTCGCATCCAGAATGCAATACCACTCGCACAAATTACAGTTGCTGCCTGTATTTGTTCTTCAGGAATTACCATAGTTGCCCCTAACTGGTTAAATATTTTTTTTGCCAATTCAATTTTTTCCTCGCCTTTATCATTCGCAGCTAAACAGGTCATAGATTTTCCAATTGAAATCGCCGTATTTGGCATAACGCGGATAATATTTTTATCGGCTCCAATAAGGCTTTCAATTTTAGAAATTTCAAATCCAGCAGCAACCGACATGATTACATGATGCTTTTTAATACACTTGGCAACACTTTCCATCACAGCTTCAATATGCCTTGGTTGTAATGCAAAAATTACAACATCCGATTTTTTAACAGCCTCAGCATTATCGCTAGTAATAGTTACATAATCTTCCTTATAAAAAGCTTGAACAGCAGCCGTATTTTTATCGCTTAAATACAACGATGTAAACGATTTGTTTTTTATAAGTCCTTTGGCAATTGAACTACCTAAATTACCCGTTCCAATAATGGCTATTTTCATAATTTTAAAAATTTATTTTATGGCGTTACCCCCAAGGGGTCGCGCTTTCCGCTATATCTTTTTTATTGGTTCTCGATACATTTTGCTCATACTTCACAAAACACTCGAACTAACATAAAAAAGGATGCCGCTGCAATCGCTAACGCACCACTGTTATGTGATACTGAAACACTGAAACCAAAAATTCAGCATAGCAGCATGTCTAAAAATACGTTCCTTTTAATCCTAAACCTGTTGTTTCTTCTAAACCAAACATTAAATTCATGTTTTGTACAGCCTGTCCAGATGCACCTTTTAATAAATTATCAATAATACTTGTTATTAATAATTTATCTTCATGCTTATGTAAATGCACTAAACATTTATTGGTATTTACAACTTGTTTCAGGTGTAAAAAATCGTCGCTTACAAAAGTAAACTTAGCGCTATCATAAAAATTTTGATACAAGTTTTTAGCATCATCTACTGTTCCTTCAAACTTTGTATAAAGTGTTGCAAAAATCCCTCTAGAAAAATTACCGCGGTTAGGCATAAAATTAATTTCTGAAGCAAAACTATCTTGCAATTGCTTAACCGACTGATTAATTTCTCCTAAATGCTGATGCGTAAATGGTTTGTAATACGAAAAGTTATTATCGCGCCACGTATAATGCGTCGTTGCAGACAACGAAGTTCCTGCACCAGTAGCACCAGTTACAGCATTAATATACACATCGTTTTGTAAAAAATTAGCATCAGCAAGTGGCAATAAACCTAATTGAATTGCTGTTGCAAAACAACCCGGATTTGCAATATAATTAGCCGATTCAATAGCCGTTTTATTTAATTCAGGCAAACCGTAAACAAAGGTTTTACCTTCAAAAACCTTATCAGCTTCTAATCTAAAATCGTTACCTAAATCTATAATTTTAGTGTTTTCAGAAAAGGTATGACTCGATAAAAACTTAACCGAATTACCATGCCCTAAACATAAAAATAACACATCTACATTTGGGTTAACCGTATCTGTAAACACTCGGTATAAACTTCCAACTAAATCTTGATGAATTTTACTTATTTGGTTTCCAGCATTACTGGTGCTGTAAACAAAATCTATTTCGGCTTCTGGGTGATTTACCAATAATCTTATTAATTCACCAGCTGTATAACCGGCACCACCTATAATTCCTACTTGTATTTTTTTCATGTACTTAATGTGTAATTGTTTATTCGGTTAACTGTTTAAATGTTTACTTGTATAACCGCTTAAACGATTCGGCAAATCAACCTTAATTATTTACCTGTTGATAAATTTTATTTTGGTTACCAACTATTTTAATAAATCCTTTGGCCTCATCGGCAGTCCAACCTTTATTTTCTTCGCCGTAGCTTCCAAATTTAGCACTCATTAAATCGTGTTTCGACTTAATACCGTCTAATGTAAAATGATAAGGCTTTAATGTTACCGTTACATCGCCCGAAACTTTATCTTGGCTACTTTGTAAAAAAGCTTCCATATCACGCATAACAGGATCTAAATATTGTCCTTCGTGTAAATGCATGCCGTAAAAATTAGACAAATAATCTTTATGTTGTAATTGCCACTTTGTAAGTGTATGTTTTTCTAATAAATGATGTGCTTTTACAGTAATTAAAGCTGCAGCAGCTTCAAAACCAACGCGACCTTTTATACCGACAATAGTATCGCCTACGTGAATATCTCTACCAATAGCATAGGCTGAAGCTATAGTATTCAATTTTTCAATATTTACTTCAGGAGCGTTTGCTTCACCATTTAAAGCCACAAACTCGCCTTTCTCGAAAGTTAAAGTCACTTTTTCTTCACCTTCTTTTTGTAATTGCGACGGATATGCTTCGCTTGGTAAAGGTTTTTCAGATGTTAAGGTCTCTGCGCCACCTACACTAGTTCCCCAAAGTCCTTTATTAACGGAGTATTGGGCTTTTTCCCAAGACATGTCAATTCCATTTGCCTTTAAATACTCAATTTCTTCTTGTCTTGATAATTTTTTATCCCTTATAGGTGTAATAATTTTTATACCTGGTGCTAAGGTTTGAAAAATCATATCGAAACGCACTTGGTCGTTTCCTGCTCCAGTACTACCGTGAGCAATATATTCTGCATCTATACTTTTTGCGTATTCTATAATTTCGATAGCTTGAATAATACGCTCTGCACTTACCGATAACGGATAAGTATTGTTTTTTAACACATTACCAAATATTAAATACTTAACCACTTTGCTATAAAATGTTGGTACAGCATCAATATTTTTATAAGTGGTAACCCCCATTTTATAGGCGTTTTCTTCAATTTTATTAACTTCTTCTGTTGTAAAACCACCAGTATTAACACTAACGGCATGTACTTCGTATTCTTTTGATAGACTTACGGCACAATACGATGTATCTAAACCACCACTGTAGGCTATTACTAATTTTTTCATGTGTTTATTTTTATTGTTTTTTTGTATCTGAATAATTTATTTTACTAATAGAATTTTTAAAAGCCGAGTACACTTTTTACTCTACTATTTTAGTTTTGAGAATTTTATTAAACTGACCAATTTTAGACTCGAAATAAGCATTTACATAATACTTATATTTAAGCTCATCTCTTAATTTTCCTAACTTTTCTAAAACCTCAATTAAAACTGGAGATAAATCTTTTAAAGTTATATATTTCATTCCTAACAACTCATTATTATGATGCACTGTTGCACCCTGAGCAATTGAAATAAGGAAGTTTTTATTAAAGTGCTTTGTTAACAAATCCATTAACAACAAACCTAGGTTATGGTTACGATATTTCTCGTGAACCCAAAGCGAAGAACGTTCGTAAACCGAAAATTTACCAACTACATGTTTGTGCGCAAAGATATGACCAAAAATTTCACCATCTTTAACTATAAGATAGCATCCGTTTTTTAAACGATCTAGCAACATACCCACGTTGGCATGATACATCGCCGCTTGATTTTTAGTTCTTTCTGAAATAATTTGCAGCTGCGCATGTGTAATGTCGTGCGTGAATACAACCTGTAAGCCTTGTAACTCACAATAGGCTTTGGCTTCTTCAATAATAATATTTTTTTCAACGTCCAATACGGTTTCCATTTTCAGTAATAATTAAACCTAGTGCAAAATGCACGTTAATGAAAATAAAAGCTTTCGACTTTTAAAATTTTACTCTAAATAATAACGAAAATTGAAAGCAGCGAATGCTTTCTTAAACAGAATAGCCCCTAGGGGCGTGTATGTGGAAAACGCACAACAACCGCTCTAGTAAAATTTACTAGAACAAAAGAGATAAGAGATATGTTGTTTCCTGTTTTCACTGAATAACTATCTTTACTATTAACTCTAAATCGTCGGCGTGAGCCCCTTTCGTTAATATGAGTGGCAAATGTACAACTAATTATGAATTACGCAACTAAATAATTTAAAAATAAACAGATTTTAAATTTAGTTAATCATGAATTAACGTATTCTTAAAAAGTAAACAATAACATTAATTTTTCTTTTACGTTTTAAGCCAAAAACCACTCTATTTTCAATAAAAAAGCCTCCAAAACATATAACACACACATTTTTAGAGGCTTTAATTAATTCAATAACTAATCTAAATTGAATTAATTTTAATTTTTTAGTTCGAAATTTCTGCTAGACACCTCGGTTTCGGTTGGAAAATCAGTTGGTATTTCGGTTTGAGACACTTTGCCAGTTGCAGCCCATTCGGCGCCACGTTTTAGCAAGGTAATAAACCCAACACATTCAAAGGCTTCTACGTCGTGTCCCAAAGGCGTATGAAAAACACGTCCCTTACCATAATTTATAACCATTACCACAGGTTCTTTTTGTTCCAATTCAGGTTTCTTTTTAGTTGACACAGCCGTTGCTAGAATATCAACATTTTTCGCTGGACCTCTTAAAAAAGCATAACACTCATCTTCGGCGTGCATCCAAACTTTAGGCATACCTTGGGTAATTGGATGTTCTGTATTATAAATAGTTATTGGGAAAGCCTCTCTTTTTCCATGTGTACCACCTTTACCTGGGCTGTAATCTCTTTTTACTTTATTATCCTTATCTACATATAAATATGGGCCATCTTTTTCGGTTCTTCCTCCCCAACCACCAACGGCAATCATATCGTTGTAGGCTTTCCATTTAGGAAAACTATTATCGGCAGCGTGCACACTTATAAAACCGCCTCCATTTTTTACATAAGTTTCAAAAGCCTGTTTTGTTTCTTCTGGCCATGATGCTGCTTGCCAACCAAAATTGGAAATTACCACATCGTATTTTTTAAATTTTGGCTTAAAATCTGGATCGGTTTTAGGTTTTCCTTCTACACCATCGGGAACGCGTTTTGCATAACCCAACCAATCTTTAAATCGCTCGCTTTTATTTAAATATTTTGTTCTTGCAATATCGACCTTAAACAAACCTGTTTCTTCTAAATATTGCTTCATCATAATGGTAGATTTTGGCCAAACATTATGGTTATTTTGCCCATCTACAATTAGAACTTTAATTTTTTTTCTTTTATCATTAATGCTATAACCATTTGCAAAAACAGATACTACAAACAGTATAAAAACAATTCTTTTAATCATAAAGTTACTTTCTTAAATCCCTAAAACACGCTTTAAATAATCTTCATCAATATCGCCGCCAGCAAAATCATCAAAACTACGTGTTGCCGCTTCAATAATATGTTTTTTAATAAATGGCGCACCTTCTCTTGCTCCTTGTTCCGACGATTTTATACAACATTCCCATTCCATAACTGCCCAAACATCACAATTATACTTTGTTAGTTTAGTAAAAATGCCTTTAAAATCTACCTGTCCGTCACCTAAACTTCTAAAACGTCCTGCACGATCTTTCCAATCGGCATAACCACCATAAACACCTTGTTTTCCACTAGAATTAAACTCAGCATCCTTAACATGAAACGCCTTAATGCGCTCGTGGTAATAATCTATAAACGTTAAATAATCGAGTTGTTGTAGCACAAAATGACTCGGATCGTATAAAATATTAGCCCTAGTATGGTTGTTGGTAGCTTCTAAAAAACGCTCGAAAGTAATGCCATCGTGTAAATCTTCACCCGGGTGTAATTCGTAACACACATCAACCCCATGCTCATCAAAATGATTTAAAATAGGCAACCATCGGTTAGCTAATTCTTTAAACCCTAACTCCACTAATCCCGCAGGGCGTTGTGGCCATGGATACACAGTTTGCCATAATAAAGCTCCAGAAAAACTGGCGTGCGATTTTAATCCTAATCGTCCGCTAGCCGTTCCACATTTTTTCACAAAATCTATTGCCCATTCGGTTCTAGCTTTCGGGTTTCCACGAACATGTTCTGGCGCAAAACCATCAAACATCGTATCGTATGCTGGATGCACCGCTACCAACTGCCCTTGTAAATGCGTCGATAATTCGGTTATTTCCAGTCCGTACGACTGCACTTTTCCTTTCAATTCATCGCAATAAGTTTCGCTTTCGGCAGCTTTTTCAATATCAATTAAACTGGCTTCCCAAGTAGGAATTTGTATGCCTTTGTATCCTAAATCCGAAGCCCATTTACACATCCCATCTAAACTATTAAACGGTGCTTCGCTTCCTGCAAATTGTGCTAAAAAAACAGCCGGTCCTTTTATTGTATTCATTTTTTTATATTTTTTATTTTGGCGTTACCACAAGGGTCGGGCTTTGCGCTATACCTGCCTGCCGGCAGGCAGGTCTTTTTTATTGGTTCTCGATACATTTTGCTCATGCTTCACAAAACACTCGAACTGACATAAAAAAGGATGCCGCTTCAATCCCTAACGCGGGCACATCTGCCAACTATTTGTTTATTTAATCTACTTTTTCCCAAGCGGCGTTATTCTTATCACTTGCAACAGCCGCATAAATAAATTGCATACCGCGAACGCCATCTTTAGCCGTTGGATAATCTGGTTTATCAATAGTTTTACCATTTAAAACAGCCATTAAATGCGTAGCAAAATTTTTGTAAATGGTTGCAAAAGCTTCTAAATAACCTTCTGGATGTCCAGCAGGAATTCGTGAAACGTTTAAAGCTTCATCGTATAAATTATTACCATTTGGCGTGTAAATTTTCACAGGTTCTTCCAACCAATGTGTAATTAATTGGTTTGGATTTTCTTGATGCCATTCCAAACTTCCTTTATCGCCATACACTTTAATCGCTAGGTTATTTTCTTCACCTAAAGCAATTTGCGAAAACGACATCGTTCCTTTTGCGCCATTTTCCATACGAAGTAATACATTGCCATCATCATCAAGCGTTCTTCCTTCACCAAAAACACCTAAATCGGCAGCTAATTCATCAATTTTAAGTCCGGTAATATATTCCACTAAATTTTCGGCATGCGTACCAATATCGCCTAAGGCGCCACCAATACCCGATCGTTTCGGGTCTACACGCCATGACGCTTGCTTCTGTCCAGTTTTTTCAACAGCTGTAGATAGCCAACCTTGTAAATACTGTACTTGCACTTTTCTAATAGTACCAATATCACCATGATCGACCAAAGCCTTAGCTTGCTTTACCATTGGGTGCCCGGTGTAATTATGTGTTAAAGCAAAAAGCTTACCCGTTTTTTCTACTATTTTTTCTAGCTCTATAGCTTCATCTAAAGTAAGCGTCATTGGTTTATCGCTTACCACATGAAAACCATGTTCCAAAGCCATTTTAGCTGGAGGAAAGTGCATATGATTTGGAGTAACAATAGACACAAAGTCCATGCGCTCGCCTTCAGGAAGTTCTTTTTCTTTTAAAATCATTTCTTCAAAAGAGCCATAACAACGATCTTCAGGAAGAAACAACGCTTTCCCTGAGCTAATCGATTTTTCGGCGGTACTACTAAATGCACCACAAACTAACTCGATCATGCCATCAATTCCGGAAGCTTTTCGGTGAACATCGCCAATAAATGAGCCCGTTCCTCCGCCAATCATTCCCATTCTTAATTTTCTATTCATGCTAACTTTATGCTTTTTGTTTTCTTTTATTCATATACATATTCAACCCAAAAAAGGCCACAATTAAAATTGCTGGTAAAACAGACATGGTTCGTAACGCTTCGCCCGCACTAGCATTATCCATTAAACTTCCCATAATTGGTAAAACCAACGATACCGAAAACATACCAGCACCACCCATAATAGATAGCCCAAGCGCTCCGGTTTCTGGTAAATATTCTGCTACAAAACTTATCATGGTTGGCCAAAAGAAGGTAACACCAATTGCAAATACTGCTGCAGCTACAAAGGTCATTCCTCCACTGGTTATGGTTAACAACCACAAGCCTATAAATGTAAATATTGCCGAGTACAACAACATGCCCGATGGTTTTAATTTGTGTGCTACCGGACCTGCAAATAAACGCCCTAATGCCATAATACCGTTAATAAAAGCGAGTACTAATAATGGTACTGCTACCGATTCTTTTAAGAGTGATTCAATGCGTTGCGTAGTTCCTAACTCGGATGCTGCTGTTAAAAACATACAAAACACCATAAAAATAAACAGCGGTTTTCCTAAACTTGAAAACATTTGTTTATTAGTAATTCCCATTTGTACACGTTCGGTTACTGGAAAACTTTGTCCTAAAAACATAACGCCGTAAATAATTACTGGAATAAAAAGTGTTGCAACCATAATTTGCCAGCTTAAACCTAAAACATCCATAACTAGCCAACCTACAATTGAGCCAATTACAATGCCTCCAGGAAACCAAACATGAAAACGATTTAACATTTTTGTTTTTTCTGTAGAATACATTGAGGCTACCAACGGGTTTAGTGCCGCTTCAACCATACCATTTCCAATACCCACAAATAATGTTGCTAGAAATAAGGAAGTCATAGAATCTGCCATTATGGTCCAAACAATACCTATGGAATGTGCTATAAACGCCATCCACGTTATTTTTTTTATACCCAAAAAATCTACTAATGGTCCGCCAAAAATCATGGCTAGAGTAAAGCCAAAAAAGGCTGGCGTAAAGGCATATCCTATTTGTTCAAGTGTAAGTCCAACACCTTCTGGACCAAATACAGTTTCTAATCTGGCACGAATAGCAAACGTCATTGCCGTAGTAATTAAAGCTAAACAACTTGCCAAAAAGAGGCGGCTTTTGTTAATTTTTTTCATAATTATTTAATTAAGTTGGTATATTCTAACTTTCTAAATGGTATTTATTGGTGTGGTGATTCCAATATTAAAATCAAGAATTAGAAAGATAGTTCTGTGAAAATTAAATAAAAATTACTAAAACACTGTGCGTTTTAATTCATTGAAAAAAATTAAACAAGTTAATTTTAAGAAACTTGCAAATTATTTAGGTTGTGTTTTAAACGAAATTCGTTAGGCGAACACTTTTCGTATTTTTTAAAAACTGTAGCAAAGTACTGGCTTGTAGCAAAACCACTCATATAAGACACTTCTGCAATAGACAACTCTGCATTTTCGATTAAAAGTTGTTTAGACAACCCTAAACGCTTCATGGTTAAATAGCGCATAGGTGTTAAATTAGTTAATTGTTTACAATGAAATGTAAAACGTGTAACGCCAACACCTGCAGATTGTGCCATATCTTCGATAGTCCAATTTTCCGAAAGATTTTTATCGAGTTCTTTAAGAAAGAATTTCACACTTCTGGAACTATCGGTAAGCGATTCGTCAAGTTCTATTTTTTCTGCATTCATTACATCGAGAAGCAGAATTAATAGATGATTAATTAATAACCTTAAACGAGAAGCACTGCTACCATTAACATCGGAATTAATAGTTTTTTGGATTCTTAAAAAGCAATCACGAATGCTTGAATTCGTTTTTAAAATAGACTTTTTATTTTTTCTAAGGATAGTTGTTAAACGCGTTAAATCTTTTGGAGTAAGTGTAATCCAATCTGGCCAAACCCATTCTTGATGGGGACGACGTACGCCTAAATCTATAATTACCCAATAAAACTTACCCATTCCAATATGCGGGTTTCCTACTTTATGAGCCTCCCACGGGCGTGTAATGGTTAAGTAATTAGGCTCTAAAATTACTTCTTTACCTTCTTGAGCGTATGGCATTGTACCCGATTCCAAAAAATGAAATTCAATACCTTCATTTCTGTGCCAATCTAAACCCCAATCTTGTGGTTCGTTGGCATCCCAATAGCCAACACTGTTTAAGCCAATAGTGTTTTCATCTAATTCATCTCCGGGGTAGCTTAATCTAGAAAGTGCTTTAAATGTTATTTTTTTTCGTTTTGCAGCATCAATTAAAGGCAAACAAGTATCAGCATGGTAAACTATACCATCGGCTTCATAGGGCTGTATACATTGCGTTTTAATTTCCACTGAAATATTTTAAACATTTAGTGCAAAATAGCTATTTAAATATTAAGAAACAAAATCTTAACATTTAGTTAATCATCTAATAAATATCAACTTATTTTGTTTGCCTTAACAAAACAACTAAAGCAAACGCAGCAATAAATACACCTAAAAATTCTCTAGAACCTTCTAGATATGGTTTTTCATAAACCATATCTCCAAAAATTTCGTTTTTATTTTCGGTTTGCAACCAATCTATAACACTAGAAAAGTAAAAGCTACCATAAACAAGTAACGCTACTATAACCAAACCAATAAACCACTTTGGGAATTTGTAAAAATTAGCGCATAAAAACAAAACAGATACAAACCCATAAATTAAAATCCACAGCACAGGATCTGGGTCGTTAATTTGTAATAAAGCAAATATTACAAAAACTATAAAAAATAAAACATTTATTACTTTTTGCTTTGTATTTATTTTGACTTTCATTTTTATTAAAATTAATTCAGCAGCAAATTAGTTATTTTATCAACATTAATGTTTAAAAAATTTCATTGTAAAAAACTGCACAGATATAAGTGAATTTATTTTTTACTTTTGAAAAATACTAAAACCAACTTTATTCTATTTTTATGTTAAAAACCAAGATAATTGCATTTATTTTTGCTTTAAATTCCTTTTTATTAATATCTCAATCTAAATTTTCTGGTCTTATTTTAGACTCTAATAGCTCACCTTTAGAAGGTGTTACCATTCTTTTAAAATCAAATACAAATCTCCTTACTATTTCCGATTCTAATGGAGAATTTATACTAGAAAATATTTCAGATGGCAACTACACGCTTACTATTTCTCATTTAGGTTACAAAACCATTATTGAAGATTTAAATATTTCAGAAAATTTCACAAAAAATTATACTTTAAACCCGGATTTACTTAACCTTCATACGGTTGTAGTTACTGGTAATTTCACCCCTAAACCCCAACTAGAATCTAGTACTTCTATTAGTACTTTAAACACTAGCGAATTTAAACAAATTACCCCTCAAGGTACAGCAAGTTTACTGCAAAACATTCCTGGAACTTTCGCCGATGCCTCAGCAGGCGAAGTATTTACAAGAGTTTATACGAGAGGTATTTCGGCTGCAGCCGAAGATGATTTAGGTTGGTATTATGTTTCTCTTCAAGAAGACGGATTACCCGTTAGCTTAGTGCAACACTCGTATTATGGGTCCGATTTATTTCACAGAGCAGATATTACAACGCAAAAAGTAGAAGCATTACGAGGTGGCAGCGCATCTATTACCGCTATGAATGCTCCTGGAGGCATTTACAACTTTATATCGAAAAAACACAGCGCAACCTTATCGGGCGAAATACAAGCACAAACGGGAATTCAAGGCGACGGCAACCCTATTTACAGAACCGATGCCTTTGTAACTAGCGGCCTTGGCAACAATTGGTTCTTTAGCGCTGGAGGACATTACCGACATAACGAAGGCGCCAGAAATACCGATTTTACGTTTAGTAAAGGTGGGCAATTTAAATTTAACCTTATTAAAGAAAATTCTCGAGGCTATTTTAAGCTTTACGGAAAATATTTAAACGACAAAACCAACCGATATAATGGCGTTGCAGCTACAAATTGGAACGACCCAACACCTACTTTTGGTTTCGATTTTAACAACACTGCTTTAATGATGCCCGAGTTTAATGCCAATATTCCAGATGGCAGGAATTTAAGCACAACCAACAGTTTCGATCCCTCACAAGGGGCTCATGCTAAAGATTTAGCTGTTGGCTTCGATTTTCTGCAAGATTTAGGTAATAATTGGTCGGTTAAAAACAATATTAAGCTCTCATTTAAAGATGCAAATTGGCAAACTTCAATTAGTAATGCTTTTGTATCAATTAGCGATCCTACGGTTTATTATTTAGTAAGTAATGGCAATCCTTTTCCTGTTGGACAAATTGTTTTTAAAGACGCCAACACTGGAAACGAATTAGCAACCATTAATAACAGCGGAATTTTTGCCGGCACTGGTTCGCAATACATTAGTGGTGCTCTACCAAACGATGCCGTAATGGGAACCTCAACGTGGTATAAAGACAACGATGCTAACGAAATTATGCAACAACTTAATTTTAGAAAAGAATTTAGCGATCACGATTTAAACTTTGGTTTGGCTTCTGGTTTTTCGGACACGTCGGTATTTACACAAGGAAGTTTTGCGTTTTCAACCTACGAAAACAATCCAAGAATGCTACAAGTTACTTTAGAAAATCCTGGAGATGATGTCCTTTATTTGTCTGATGAATATGGTGTAAGCAACTATGGCGGTTTATTTTTTACGAATAGTAGAGCCGATGTTAGTCAAATTGCTGTTTTTGCTAACGACCAATGGAAAATTTCAAACAAGCTACTTTTAGATTTAGGATTACGCTTTGAAAGCATAAAACACAAAGGAAGCAACGACATGTTTGAACCTTATACAGCAACCGGCGGTTTAGACGGCGACGAAACTACAGCTTACGATAATAATATTTTACAGCCAACCGGCGAGCGCAACGCTTTTAATTTCACCTATAATTATTTATCGTATTCTGGTGGATTAAATTATAAGTTAAATGAAGATGCGGCCTTATTTGGACGTTTTTCAAAAGGACATAAAGCTCCTGAATTAAATTATTATTTCAATAATTTTTCTAATGTGCCAATTAATGATAAAGGTGAAATTCAAGATATCACCCAAATAGAACTTGGACTAAAATCAAGTTTGAAAGATTTCTCGTTTACAACAACTTTATTTTGGAGCGAATTGAAAAATATTGGAAGCACAAATTTTGAATTTGATAGCGATAACGGAAGTATTTTTTACACACCTATTCAAAATAACACCTCAAGAACTATTGGATTAGAATGGGAAAGTGTTTATTCACCAATTGATGTTTTAGCATTTCGTTTTAACGGTGTTTTACAAAACCCAAAAGCTAGTAAGTGGACTGTTTATGATGCCGCAGGAACTGTAGACACCAGCGACGACAGCACCACCGACTATTCTGGAAACCAACTTGCTTTTAACCCTAAACTGCTATTTAATTTATCGGCCGAATTTAATAAAAATAAATTCTCATCTTTTATAAAATGGCAATACATGGGTAAACGCGAAGGTAATGTTGCCAATGCCTTTCAATTAGACCCTTACAGTACGTTTAACGCCGGTATTGGTTATAAAATAAACAAAAATTTATCAGCCAATTTACTAGCAAGCAACATTTTTAATTCGGAAGGATTAGCTAACTTTTTTGGGGCAAACACCTTTGGAGCAAATGCCAATGGCGCCACACAAGAATATATTGAAGCTAACCCAGACGCGAGTTTTGTAGTAGTGCCTATTTTACCACGCGCTACGATGCTTCAATTAAATTATGTTTTTTAATTAGAACATACTTAGTAAAAAAACAAAAACACCTAAGACAAATGCCTTAGGTGTTTTTTTTTACTAACTATAAAATATATCAAATTTAAACGATCTATTTCTCTTTTTTCTCTAAATCCATAAGCTCATCCATGGTCCAATAATCTTCTCGATCACCAGCTTTTCTTCTTGCATTACTTACATATTTTCGGTGCACACCACCTTCACCATTCATAGCTCTTACATAAGTTAAAACATCGGCAATCCATTGGTCGCTATTATCTTTTAAAGGCATCATTATACCATATTCTTTACCTTCAATAGGACCAATTAAACCGTGTAATAATATTCTACTTAGTGTAGTAACATCACCTTTAACTCGAGCACTTCCAATTAATGGTGGTGCAACTAAACCATCGGTACCAATTGGAACACCCATTAAATCGGGGCCATGACATGTAATACACAATTGATTATAGGCATCGTAACCAGCAAGAATGCTTTTTTTAGTTCCTGTGCCATAACCTTTAATTTGCTCTTTAAGTTTCTCCAGTTTAGAGTCGTCTTTCTTTAAACTTTCGGTAACCGAATGTGTAATTATTTCGTTTGCTGCAAATCGATCTTTTAGCGTGTTTAAAATTTCGGTTGATTTTTTATATTTACTATACCTTAAACTTAAAGCTAGTTGGTTTACAACCTCTACCGACGGATCGTAAATTAATTCTTCTAAATCATCTAAAATTTCAATATCGCCTTCTTTAAATAAGTTTTCGCATAAACGAATTGCTGTTATTCTAACGCGTTTATCTTCATCTTTCAACTTTGCTTGCAAAAGCGATTTATCTATTACATCCATACCTTCTAAAGTCCAAAGCGCATGAACACGTTGCAATCCTAAATCTTTATCAGAACCAAACCATTCATCCAATAAAGAGGTATTATCTAAAGCAATTTCCTTTAATAAAGGGATTACAGATTTATCATCTTCTAAAATAATTAATTTTTGTGCGGTATTACGATACCACCCATTTTTATGCCCTAAATATTCAATTAATTCTGAAGCACTTTTATTGGTTAAACTAGGTTTCTCATCTGGCTCAATATCTTCATGAACAATTCTATAAATTCTACCTTTACCAATATTTTTATCAAGACCTTTTCGCACAATTACTGGACGTAAAAAACTTCCTTTACGCGTCCAATTTCCTTCTTGAATTATACCACGATACATATCGACAATATACAAGGCTCCGTCTGGTCCTGTTTTAGCTTGAACTGGCCTAAAATTTAAATCGGTTGACGCCATAAATTCAGCTTGATCATAAGCATTGTGGAGTACACGTTTACCAAATCTATCGGTTTTTACTTTAGCTCTTCGAACTAATCGACCCACAGGTTCTGGTATAAATAAATCACCATAAACTGATGGTGGTAATTTGTGCCCTCGATAAATTTCTTGTCCCGCAACACCAGTAAAATGGTTTAATGTATTATCTGGACGCAAGCGTTTTGTTCCTCCTTGTACATCTGGTGTTCCTACTATTGGCCATGGTTCAATAAACCCTTCTGCAAATCTACCTTTAGGATTATAATCGCCATAAATTGCAGGCTGCTGGAACCCATACCCGGGGTTTTCACTTCCCGCCGAAGCATAATACATTATTCCTAAATCGTCTTGTGTTAGTCCCCATTGACCGCGTGGCATAACTTCAACAGAATCTACAACTACTTCACCATTACTTTTAAATTTGAAACGAATTGGGTTATAAGTTGTGTAAACCCAATTATCTAAATTCCAAATTAGCCCACTTTGTTGGTGCTCTAAATTTCCACCACGACGATTTGGATTAAAATATACACGCTGTTTTTTATCGGCAACGCCATCGCCATCTGTGTCTTTATAACTCCATAAATCGTATGTGTAAGTTTCGTTTACTATTAATTCATCTTTTAAAGGTAGAATCATTCTTGGCAATAATAAACTATCAATAAAAACAGTGCTTTTATCCATTTTACCATCGCCATCTAAATCTTCTAGTAATTTAATTTTACTTATTGGTTTATTTTCGGCTGTAGCATCAACATCTTGCATGTAGGTATTCATTTCAGCAACATACATACGGCCATCTCCATCCCAAGCAATGGTAACCGGCTCATTTATCATAGGTTCGCTAGCCACAAGCTCTACTTTAAAGCCTTTAGGTAAGTGAAATGTTTCCATACTCTCTTCTGGAGACATAAAAGTTGATGGTGCTTCAGGTACTATTTCCGGTTTTTCGTAAATAATATCTGTATATTCTTTTTCCTTACAACCTAACATGGCTAACCCAACGAGGAGCAGAACTGCTATTTTCTTCATTTTTTATCTTTTCTACAAAAAAAGTGATGATATATTAATAATTTAATAAATTATCACCTTTAAATTATAATATATGTTTCTTTTTAGGATTATTCGACAATAAATTTACCCTTCATCAAGGCATAATGACCTGGAAAGCTACAAATAAAGTCGTACGTTCCTGGTTTAGGAGCATCGAACTCAATTGACGTCGTTTCGCCACCACCTATAACTTTAGTAAAGGCGATAACATCGTTTTCGGCATCTTTAGGAATAAATTGATTGTCTTTTGCTGAAGCAGCCTTTCTTCCAAAACCCGCAACATTTACGCCTTGTTTTAGTAGCACAAAATTATGCCCCATAATATTAACACCCATTTTTCCTTTATGCCTAAGTGTTAACTTTATTTTTTTACCAGATTGTACTTTTATTTCTGATATATCAAATTGCATTTGGTCGTTTCCAGAAATTACAACTGTTTGCAAATTGTTTTCTTCGCTAGGCTTAGTTATTGGTTGTTCTGAAGATTTTTCATAAGTAAAACCCGCTTTCTTTTTTTCTTCCTTATTACCGCAGGAGATTAAAAATGTAGATGAAAAAACAACAACGAGTACATATTTTAATGTTTTCATTTTTAAAGTTTGGCTATTTAGTTTATGAAGCATAATATATACAATTTCAAATATAAATATTAAAAAACATAAAAAAGTGCAGTATTTTTCATTGAAAAATATTGCACTTTAACCAATTAGTATGTTAAAATATTCTATAAAATATAATCTGTACTAATAAAATTTGATGCTTTTGTATCTAAAAGCTCATTTAATATAGCTTTGTTATAATTATTATCTTTTGAAGCCACAAAGGTTCTTATTGAAAATGAACGCAAAGCATCATGCACACTTAATGTACCATAAGCTGAATCTTTACGCCCTGTAAATGGATAAACATCTGGACCACGTTGACAAGAACTATTTAAGTTTACACGACATACTAAATTTACCAGCGTATCAATTAATGGTGCTAAAGTGTTTACATTTTTACCAAACAAACTTACTTGTTGCCCGTAATTGGATTCTGCCATATCATCTAAAGGTTCTTGAATGTCTTTAAACGACATTACAGGAACAACAGGGCCAAATTGTTCTTCTTTATAAACACGCATGTTTTTATTTACAGGATATAACACGGCTGGAAAAATAAAATTCTCGGTAGTTTCTCCTCCCTTTTCATTTAAAATAGTTGCTCCGTTTTGTTTAGCGTCGTCTATTAATTCCTGAATGTAAGCGGGTTTATCTTTTTCTGGCAATGGAGTTAATTTCACTCCTGGTTCCCATGGATTTCCAAATTTTAATTGATCGACGGCATACGAAAAACGTCTATTAAACTCTTCTGCAACAGATTCGTGAACATAAATTACTTTTAATGCTGTACAGCGCTGGCCGTTAAACGACAAGGTTCCTGCTATACACTCGTTTACTGCTAAATCTAAATCGGCATCGGGCAAAATTATTGCCGGATTTTTAGCTTCTAAACCTAAAACCATACGCAACCTGTTTCCTTTTGGATGAGCAGACTGTAAAGCATTTGCCGATGTACTATTACCTATTAATGCTAAAACATCAATTTTACCAGATTCCATTATTGGAGATGCTAGTACACGACCACGCCCATAAATAATATTTACAACTCCTTTTGGAAAGCTATTTTGAAAAGCTTCTAAAAGTGGATGTATAAGTAAAACACCATGTTTTGCTGGCTTAAATATTACGGTATTCCCCATTATTAATGCAGGAATTAACAAAGTAAATGTTTCGTTTAACGGATAATTATAAGGACCTAAACACAAGACCGTACCTAATGGGCCACGACGAATATGCGCATAAACACCATCGTGTTTTTCAAACTTTGCAGAATCTCTATCGAGTTGTTTATAATCTTCAATGGTATCGTAAATATAATCTACCGTTCTATCGAATTCCTTTTCAGAATCCGGTAAATTTTTACCGATTTCCCACATTAAAAGTTTTACAACCTCTTCGCGCTTGGTTTTCATTTGCTCAACAAACTTTTCCATGCATTTTATTCGATCTTCAACTTTCATTGTTGGCCACAAACCCTGCCCTTTATTAAAAGCTCCCAATGCAGCATCTAGCGCATCCATGGCCTCAGCTTTTCCTAAAGTTGGAATACTACCTAATAGAGTTGGTTTATAATCGTCGGTTGAAGAAATGGTGGAATACACCTCACTAGTTTCTCCGTTCCATGTTTTTAATTCTCCGTTTGATAAATATGTTTTTTGATGAAGCAGTGACGAAATTTTGTATGCTTCTGGTATTTCTGTAGCTACAATATTCATATTAAAATAGATTAATTGTTTACTACTAATATACGAAGAAGAACAAAAACAACTCTTTAAAAACTAAAGGGTTATTAAAAAAATAGGATAAGTTTAACAGATTAAATTGATTTACTTAAAGTTTTAAAACCGCAAACGTTTTCGGCTAAAACATGTTTAATATTTGTAGCTGATTTTTACACTAAAAACTGAAATAAATCGGGTTTATTGTTTAAATAATCACCATAGAAGTTTCTACTTTTCATTTTAGAAATAAGTGGTTCTAAATCTTTTGAAGCTTTTAATTGAATACCAACTACTGCCGAACCATTTTCTCTGTTTGTTTTTTTGGCATACTCAAAAAAGGTAATATCGTCCTCTGGCCCAAGAATATCTACTACAAATTCTCGTAATGCCCCAGCACGCTGTGGAAACTTTACTATAAAATAATGCTTTAAATTAGCATATAGTAAAGCACGTTCTTTAATTTCTGGAGTTCTGGTTATATCGTTATTGCTTCCACTAACAATACAAACTACGTTTTTACCTCTAATTTCTTCAGCATAAAAATCGAGTGCAGAAATACTTAAAGCTCCAGCAGGCTCAACAACAATAGCGTCTTTATTATAAAGCTCTAAAATAGTTTCGCAAACCTTACCTTCCGGAACCGTTATCATGTTATGCAAATTTTCTTTACAAATAGAAAACGTTAGGTCGCCAACGCGTTTTACTGCTGCACCATCAATAAACTTATCTATATAATCTAACTCCGTATTTTTATTATTTTTTATGGAAGTCTTCATAGAAGGTGCGCCTTCAGGCTCAACTCCTATAATTTTAGTATTTGGTGATAATTTTTTAAATACTGAAGATAATCCAGACGCTAAACCACCTCCGCCAACTGCAAGAAACACATAATCTATTGGTTGTGTTGCTTGTTCTAAAATTTCAAGCCCAATGGTTCCTTGACCTTCAATAACCTTTGGATCGTTAAACGGATGAATAAAGGTTTTTTGTTTTTCGTTACACTCTTTTGTTGCTGCTGCATTAGCATCATCAAACGTATCTCCAATTAACTTAATTTCAATAAAATCTTCGCCAAACATTTTTACCTGCTCAACCTTTTGCTTGGGAGTTGGAGCTGGCATAAAAATGGTGCCATGAATTTTTAACAACTTACAAGACAAGGCCACACCTTGCGCATGATTACCAGCACTTGCACAAACTACCCCGTTTTTAGATTGCTCCAGAGTTAACGAACTTATTTTATTGTAAGCACCACGAATTTTATACGAGCGTACCTGTTGTAAATCTTCGCGCTTAAGCATAATATTAGCTTGAAACTGTTTTGAATATCTTAAACTCGGACTTAAAGGCGTAATTGCCGATACTTTTTTAATATTGGCTGCTGCTTGTTTAATGTTTTCTAAACTTGGAAAATAAGTGGTTTCCGTACTCATATTTAAAGCGTTTTATGCTACTAAAGCGAAAATAATAATTAAAAAAGAAACCTCAAGAATGCATCTTGAGGTTTCGGAAAAACTATATGTGTTTTGTATTTACACGATTGGTTTCATAGCCGTCATAGATGCTCTTAAGAATTCACCAATTTTTTCAACTGGATGCTCTCTTAATGCTTTATTTACAGCAATTAATTTAGCATTATCTACACCTTCACCATTATCTTTTGCGAATGGCTTACCAATTACGTCTGTATCAATTTTAGTCATGAAATCTGCTAATAAAGGCTTACAAGCATGATCGAATAAATAACATCCGTATTCTGCAGTATCAGAAATAACACTGTTCATTTCGTATAATTTACGTCTTGCAATAGTGTTTGCAATAAGTGGTGTTTCGTGTAACGACTCGTAATAAGCAGACTCGTCGATGATTCCAGAATCTGTCATGGCTTCAAAAGCTAATTCAACACCAGCTTTAACCATAGCTACCATTAATACACCGTTATCGTAAAATTCTTGTTCAGAAATTTCAACATCTCCAGCTGGAGTTTTTTCGAATGCAGTTTCAGCAGTTTCAGCTCTCCATCCTAATAGTTTCTCATCTCCGTTTGCCCAATCTTCCATCATTCCGCTAGAGAAACGTCCTTCCATAATATCATCCATGTGTTTTTGGAATAACGGACGCATGATATCTTTTAATTCTTCAGATAATTCAAACGCTTTAATTTTAGCTGGATTAGATAATCTATCCATCATGTTTGTAATACCACCGTATTTTAAACCTTCGGTAATAGTTTCCCAACCAAATTGAATTAATTTAGAAGCATAACCAGCATCAATTCCTTTTTCAATCATTTTATCGAAACAAAGAATAGATCCTGTTTGTAATAAACCACATAAAATGGTTTGCTCTCCCATTAAATCACTTTTTACTTCAGCAACAAAAGATGACTCTAAAACACCTGCTCTATCTCCACCAGTTGCAGCTGCATAGGCTTTAGCTTGCGCCCAACCTTTTCCTTCTGGATCGTTTTCTGGGTGAACCGCAATTAATGTTGGCACACCAAAACCTCTTTTATATTCTTCGCGAACCTCTGAACCTGGACACTTAGGCGCTACCATAATTACAGTTAAATCTTCACGAATTTGAGTTCCTTCTTCAACAATATTAAAACCATGAGAATAGCTTAACGTAGCTCCTTTTTTCATTAAAGGCATAACAGCGTTAACAACATTTGTATGTTGCTTATCTGGAGTTAAGTTTAAAACTAAATCGGCAGTTGGAATTAGCTCTTCGTAAGTACCAACAGTAAATCCGTTTTCTGTAGCATTTACAAAAGACTGACGCTTTTCTTCGATAGCTTTTGGTCTTAAGGCATAAGAAATATCTAATCCAGAATCTCTCATGTTTAATCCTTGGTTAAGTCCCTGAGCACCGCAACCAACAATAACAATTTTCTTTCCTTTTAATGCTTCTACACCATCTTCAAACTCTGAAGCGTCCATAAATCTACACTTCGATAATTGATCGATTTTATCTCTTAATGATAGTGTGTTAAAATAATTTCCCATTTTATTTTTCTAGTTGTTGTTTATTTATTAATTATTAAATGCATCAAGCATTTCTGTTATCTTCATTTCATCTTTTGTTACAGCTATGCGCCCTGAACGTACAAACTGCATAATACCAAATACGTTTAAATCGCGACGTAATGCTTCAATTTCATGACGTCGTCCAGATTTTTCTAAAACAAAAAATTCTTTGTTTACCGTTACAATTCTGGTGTTACTTTCTTTAATTATATTTTGAATTTGAGGTTCTTCAAAAAGTAATTCAGACTTTATTTTAAACATACAAGACTCTGTAAAAATAGTTTGGTCTTCGGTATGATAATAGGCTTTAATTACTTCAATTTGTTTTTCAAATTGCCCTACAATTTTTTTAGCTTGATCTTCGCAAATATTTACTACAATAACAAAACGATTAACCCCTTCAATCTCAGATTGTGAAGTTGTTAAGCTCTCTATATTGATATGTCTGCGTTGAAAAATTGCCGAAACACGATTTAATAACCCGATGTTATTTTCGGTATATATTGAAATGGTATATGATTTTATATCTTCACTCATTTTTATAAGATTTTAGCTTAAACGAACATCTGAAACTGATGCTCCGGTTGGAATCATTGGAAACACGTTATCTTCTTTCTCAACACACACTTCTAAGAAATACGATTTTTTAGAAGCAATCATTTCCTTAACAGCATCGGCCAATTCTTCTCGTTTTACCACTTTGCGAGCTTCAATATGATAACCTTTTGCAATAGTAACAAAATCTGGGTTTACCATTTCGGTTGAAGCATAACGCTTATCGAAAAACAGTTGTTGCCATTGGCGCACCATTCCTAAAAACTCATTGTTTAATACTACAATTTTTACAGGTACTTGTTGCTGAAAAATGGTACCTAACTCTTGAATATTCATTTGGTAACCACCATCGCCTATTATGGCTACAACTTCACGATCTGGCGCTGCCATTTTCGCACCAATAGCTGCGGGTAAGGCAAACCCCATAGTTCCTAAACCACCAGAGGTAATATTACTTTTAGTAACATTAAAATCGGCATAACGACAAGCAATCATTTGATGCTGACCAACATCTGATACAATAGCTGCTTTACCTTCAGACTCGATATTAATTTGTTTTAATACCTCGCCCATTGTTAAGCCTTCTTTTTCCGGATGAATATCGTGTTTGATAACTTTTTCGAACTCTATTTGGTATAAATCTTTAAATTCTTGCAACCAAGATTCATGTTTTGTTTCGTTTAAAAGTGGTAAAAGTTGAGATAAACTATCTTTAGCATCGCCAATTACAGCTACATCGGTTTTTACATTTTTATCAATTTCTGCAGGATCTATATCGAAATGTACAATTTTAGCCTGTTTTGCATACGTTGCTAAATTACCCGTAACACGATCGTCGAAACGCATACCAATGGCTATTAATACATCGCACTCGTTAGTTAATTTATTAGGTGCATAATTACCATGCATACCAACCATACCAATATTTAAAGGATGTGATGTTGGTATGGCAGAAGCCCCCAAAATAGTCCAAGCAGAAGGAATTCCTGCTTTTTCCATAACCGCTTTAAGTTCGTTTTCGGCTTCACCTAAAATAACACCTTGCCCCCAAACAATCATTGGTTTTTTAGCATTATTTATTAAATCTGCAGCTGCTTTTACGGCTTCGGGTTTTGTTTTTGGCACCGCAATATAACTACGAATACCAGTACATTTTTTATATTGAAAATCAAGTTCTGAAACTTGAGCATCTTTAGTAATATCGATTAAAACTGGTCCTGGACGACCACTTTTAGCAATATAAAAAGCTTTTGCTAAAACTTCAGGTATTTCTGAAGCTTTAGTAACTTGGCAATTCCATTTTGTTACTGGTGTTGAAATACCAACAATATCGGTTTCTTGAAAAGCATCGCTACCTAATAAGTGTGAAAACACTTGCCCTGTAATACAAACTAACGGTGTTGAATCTATTTGAGCATCTGCAATTCCGGTTACTAAATTAGTAGCTCCAGGTCCAGATGTTGCCATAGCGACACCAACTTTACCAGAAATACGCGCGTAACCTTGAGCCGCATGAGCTGCTCCCTGCTCGTGACGTGTAAGTACGTGATGAATTTTTCCTTGATATTTATAAATTTCGTCGTAAACTGGCATAATTGCACCTCCAGGATATCCGTAAAGTACATCTACACCTTCTTCTATTAAGCACCTTATAATGGCTTCGCTTCCTGTGATGCGTTCTGTTTTATTTGCCACGCTCTTATTTTGTTTTATTGTTTGTGTATCCATAGCTCATATTTATTCATGAGATTTCTGCCTAAACAGAAATGACAAAACGTTTTATTTTACGCGTCGGTTACACAGCCTTTTGAAGCCGATGCTACCGATTTTGCGTACTTGTATAAAATTCCTTTTTTATGTTTTAATTCTGGAGCTTTCCATTGTGCTTTTCTTTCAGCTAATTCTTCATCTGAAATTAAAACGTTAATAGAATTGTCTTCTGCACTAATTCTAATTTTGTCTCCAGTTTTTAACAAACCTATTGTACCGCCCGTTTGTGCTTCTGGTGTAATATGACCAACCACAAAACCATGAGTACCTCCAGAGAAACGTCCATCGGTAATTAATGCTACAGATTTACCTAAACCTGCTCCCATAATTAATGATGTTGGCTTAAGCATTTCTGGCATACCTGGACCTCCTTTTGGACCCACATAGCGGATAACGACGACATCGCCACGCTCTACTTCGCCATTAGAAATACCTGTATTTGCCGCTTGTTCGCCATTGTAAACCACAGCTTTTCCTTCAAAAACCAATCCTTCTTTTCCTGATATTTTTGCTACAGCTCCTTCTGACGCTAAGTTTCCATAAAGTATTTGTAAGTTTCCTGAAGATTTTAAAGCCTTATCTGTTGGAAAAATTACATCTTGACTTTCCTCCTCAAACTCTAATGGCTCTACATCTTTTAAATTTTCGGCTAAAGTTTTTCCTGTAACTGTCATGCAATCTCCGTGCAGATAACCATTATCTAAAAGATATTTCATTACTGCTGGTGTACCACCAATACCGTGAACATCTTCCATTAGGTATTTTCCACTAGGTTTTAAATCTGCTATTAAAGGAGTTCTGTCGCTTACACGCTGAAAATCTTCTAAAGTAAAATCGATATCGGCAGCATGTGCAATAGCTAAAAAGTGAAGCACCGCATTGGTAGATCCGCCTAAAGCATTTACTAAAGCAATGGCATTTTCTATAGATTTTTTAGAAATAATATCTAATGGTTTTAAATCTAGCTCTAACAAATTTTTAATCGCTCTCGCATGGCGCTCGCTTTCTGATAATTTATTAGGATTTTCTGCAGGAATAGATGAGTTATAAGGTAAAGCAAAGCCCATACACTCTATTGCCGAAGCCATAGTATTTGCAGTGTACATACCACCACATGCTCCTGCTCCTGGAATAGCACGACGAATAATTTCTCTATATTCGTCTTCTTCAATTTCACCAGCTACCTTTTGTCCTAAAGCTTCAAAAGCAGAAACAATATTAAGTTTTCTCCCTTTATAGTTTCCAGAAGCAATAGTTCCACCATACATCATAATAGACGGACGATTTAATCGTAACATGGCTATTACAGCTCCAGGCATATTTTTATCACAGCCAACAATAGAAATTAACGCATCGTAACTTTGTGCATTCATTACAGTTTCTATAGAATCGGCAATAATATCGCGAGAAGCCAAAGAATAGTTCATTCCTGATGTTCCCATTGATATACCATCACTAACCCCTATTGTGTTAAACCCTAAACCGACTAAGTTAGCAATTTTACATTCTAATTTCACCTCATCTTTAAGCCTGTTAAGATGCATATTACATGGGTTACCATCGTAACCTGTACTTGCAATACCTACTTGGGCTTTGTTCATGTCTTCATCTGTTAATCCAACAGCATACAACATGGCTTGTGATGCAGGTTGCGATTCGTCTTGCGTTAACCTTTTACTGTGTTTATTTAATTCTTTCATTGTTTGTTTACAGAAAATTTTATCTTTTATCTTAATTTTTTAGCAAATATTTAATTTTTAATTCCTCATTTTAAATTTCACTTAAAAAAAGACATAATAAGCTTCGAAATTAGTTTTTTAAGCTGTTCTAGCTATTTTTCTATCTTTTTTTAGTTTAAATCCACAACCCCAATTAAACACATAAAAAGCTGTTTTACAGATCTTTAAATGATTTTTTTTATGATGTTCAAAACCTATAAAAAAACGCATAAAAAAAACCTTCCGTTTCGGGAAGGCTTTCATAAAAGTTTTATATTCAAAAATACCGTTCCCTATCATTGTGAAAAAATCACAACGACAATAACTAAAACGATATTTAAAAGGTTTTTTCTCATTTTCACTTAACAAAGATTTATAAATTATTTTAAAGTTCCAATTTTTTCATAAAAAAAAGAAAAATGGTTTTGGTTCTCTTTTATTTTTATAATTTTGCGCCACAAATAACAGAGGAAAGATTTGACTGATTGCAACCTCTATTCTATTTGAACTTTTCAGAAAAACATAAAGATACTGAAACAAGTTCAGCATGAATAAAAAAATGCTAAAGGCAGTGTTAACTACCTTGACGTTTTCCGTCAAATCGATTTCTATTAAAATATATTTTATGGCTTATTTATTTACTTCAGAAAGTGTTTCTGAAGGCCACCCAGATAAGGTCGCAGACCAAATTAGTGATGCTTTAATTGATAATTTTTTAGCATTTGATGTAGACTCGAAAGTAGCTTGCGAAACTCTTGTAACTACTGGACAAGTAGTACTTGCAGGAGAAGTGCGCTCAAAAACTTATTTAGATGTTCAGCAAATTGCTCGCGACACCATTAATAAAATTGGTTACACCAAAGGCGAATATATGTTTGATGGTAATTCTTGTGGTGTTTTATCTGCAATTCATGAACAAAGTGATGAAATTAACCAAGGTGTAGACCGCGGAAGCAAAGAGCTTCAAGGTGCTGGCGACCAAGGTATGATGTTTGGTTACGCCACCAACGAAACCGAGAATTTTATGCCTTTGGCACTAGATTTATCGCACCGCATTTTAACCGAACTTGCCGAACTACGAAGAGAAAACAAAGACATTACTTATTTAAGACCAGACAGTAAAAGTCAAGTAACTATTGAATATAGTGATGATAATATTCCGCAACGTATTGATGCCATTGTAGTTTCTACACAACACGACGAATTTGATGAAGATGAAGCAATGCTTGCTAAAATTAGAAGAGATATTATTGAAATATTAATACCTCGTGTAGTAGCAAAATTACCAGAAGCAACACAGGCTTTATTTAACAACGACATTACATACCATATTAACCCAACAGGCAAGTTTGTTATAGGTGGACCACATGGCGATACTGGCTTAACTGGACGAAAAATTATTGTAGACACTTACGGTGGTAAAGGCGCCCATGGTGGCGGTGCATTTTCTGGTAAAGACCCGAGTAAAGTTGACCGTAGTGCTGCTTATGCCACACGTCATATTGCTAAAAACTTGGTTGCTGCTGGTGTTGCTGACGAAGTTTTAGTTCAAGTAAGTTATGCCATTGGAGTTGTAGAGCCTATGGGAATTTTTATTGACACTTATGGTACTTGCCCTTTTAACATGACCGATGGTGAAATTGCTCAAAAAGTAAGTGAAATTTTTGATATGCGACCATTTGCTATTGAAGAACGCTTAAAACTACGCTCACCAATGTATAGCGAAACCGCCGCATACGGACACATGGGACGAAAAAATGAAACTGTTACCAAAACCTTTAATCAACCCAACGGAGAAAGCATAACTCTTGATGTTGAACTATTTACATGGGAAAAATTAGATTATGTAGATAAGGTTAAAACTGCCTTTAATTTATAAGAAATAAAGCATTATCATTAAAAAAAGTCGTTTAATATTTGAATTTAGACGGCTTTTTTTAGTTAATATTTTTTATATTTATAAACATAATATAATGCAAAAAAACAAATGCTTAACAAAACAGCTGCAGAAGACAAACCATCTGTTTTTACTCTTGATAACTATAAGATTTTATATGACAGTTCTCCCGATATGTTATTATCGGTTTGCGCTTCCACAACAAAAATTTTAGAGTGCAACAATACTTTAGCTAAAACACTAAATACTTCCAAAGATAAGCTAATAGGTAAATCTGTATTTTCCATTTATCATCATGATTGTATTGAAAGCGTTGAAAATGCATTTAAGACTTTTATAGAGAAAGGCCGCTTAAACAACCTTGAACTAATTCTTAAAAATAAAACCCCAATTTTACTAAAAGTAGAAGCAATTAGAAATGTTTATGGCGAAATTATTTACAGCAATTCCTGCCTAAGAGATATTTCGAACACAAAGCACATAAAGCCAAAAGTTAAAAAGAAAAAAGAAAATGATGAGACAGAATCATTAATTCGTGCATATAACAGTTCGAAAAAAATAGCCCAATCATTAAAACTAATAAAAGATAGCGCTAAAGCCATAAGAACGCAAAATAAGACCGACAACGATTATTCGAAAACAATGAAAGATATAGAGCGCCGCATGGAAAATATTTTAGAAACTTTAAACGAGGATTAACTTTCTAAAATATTCATTAAAACACAAACAAAGTACACTGCAAATTCTACAAAATAAAAAAAGCCTGCATTTCTGCAGGCTTTTCACTTTTAAGTGGGAAGAGCAGGATTCGAACCTGCGAAGACATAGTCAGCAGATTTACAGTCTGCCCTCGTTGGCCGCTTGAGTATCTTCCCAAAAACCGAGCGCAAATATATTACGCTTCTTTGTATCTACAAAATTTTACAATCAAAATATTAAATAAAAAAAAGAAGTTTCCTTTTTACTTTAGAAACTTCCTTTTTTACTTGAGTGTTTTGCTTCTTTATAAACTATAAATTACTCTAAAGGTTACAAATCGGGGTAAAATATATGTAGATGAGTTAGACACCGAAAAGGTACCAACATTGTTATTAATATTTGCATCAATATTAAGTAAGTTACTTGCTTTTACTTCGAATTCCCAATGTGAATCTTCATTGTTTCTGTACGCTAAACCTGCATCCCAACTTTGAAAAGAATCAGATTCCCCATCAACATCTTGGTTTGTATAAGAATAATCGGTTACAAATGTTATCGATTTCCATATATAAGCATCAAAGCTTATTGATGGTGCATTTCTAATAATTTTTGTTGTTCTCGTTCCTTGATCTGTATTACTAATTGAGTAAGTGTAACGCAACCTAACGTTTGGAGCGTTATTAAAATTAGTTCTAATTTCTGGACGATAGGTTTGTGACAAGGTTTTATTAATGGACTGAACGTTTTCAATAAACTGATTTTGCAAACTATAATTGAAACCTGCACTTAGGCCTGTACGTATTTTACCAAAGGTGCGTTGCCAACGCCCATTTGCAGACAGCGACTCATCGGCAAACTGCGAATTAAAATAAGTACTTGTAGTAATAACGTTCTCAAAATTGGTTAAGGATCTTATTTGATCGATGTTTTTTGAATAATTTACGGTAGCAAAAACATTGGTGTAGTTAAACAAATTAAAACTACGATAGCGCAACGTTAAATTATGGGCTAAACCGTTTTGTAAAGTTGGGTTTCCATATGATAAATTATCGAAACTATTTAGCACCAAGCCTCTTGCTATATTTGTAACGTCGGTAAACTGATTGCTCATACGATAGTTAAACTGAAGGCTTTCGGACTTTTTAAACTGTACGCTTGTTTCAAATTCTGGCAAAAGACGGAAGAAATTATCTTCGTAAGTATCGCCAAACTGAATGTTTTGATTACCATAGGCATGAAAAGATAACCCCGGACGAAGCGTAAATTTCCCTATTTTTAAATTGTAGCGTGTTCCTAAATAAATATCGCTAAAACTGTATTGCGTATCGTTTTCACCTAACAACAAATTCCCATCGGTATCTTGTAATGTTGGTGTAGCATCAACCACATCATCATCCGCTAAAAATTGGAATATATTAGAGTTGTAATCTTGACGACTAAAAATGGTTCCTAAAGTAAAACTGATATTGCTTTTTGAATTTAAAATATTGTAATAATCTAGTTTCGCATCAAACTGATTTGATTTCACATATTGATCTTGCCCAATATTGTAATAATCTAAACTTCTATCTAACCCTAGCTGTTCTGCTGTTTCATCGTAAGCATCTTCTTCTGTGCTTTCATCGTTATCGTCGTTTGCGTCATTGTTTGTTGGGTCGTTTTCTAAATACGCATTATAAAACGGATCTTCATCTTTTAAAACATGAAGCGCTTCAAAAGCAAAAATATTATTCTCGTTAAGCGTGTAATAATATTTTAAATTTTGTTTTAAGCTAAAAGGAGTAACCTCATCTATTTGATTAGTTTCACCTATAACTGAGGATAACTCTATTTGTTCTTCTGAATCTTTAGAAAGACTCCCTAAAACATCATACTCTATTTGGTTGTTTACATTAGGCTTAAACAAAGCACTTAATTTAACCAAACCTTGGTCTGAAGCTTCTCGCCCTGTATTAATAGTTTCTTCATCTGGAATGCCTAGTTCTGGATCTGTATATCTCACATAACTTTCTTGTCTAGTATTTAACCTAGTACTATTAAAAATTACAAAACCACTTAAATCGAGTGTAGAAATTGGCGCATAACTAAAGTTTGTTGCTGCTAATTTAGCGTCTACTTTTTGCGAGTTAGCAACGCTAGTTAAACCGCTTAAACCATTATCGCCTAAACTTAAACTTGTACCGCTATCGCGACTTGGCGCCCTAAAACCACCTCCAAAGTTTCTTACCTCACGGTTGGTTAAGGCGGGTTCGCCAATATTATTTAAGTCTCCAATTACGTTTACACTATATTTTGGATTGTAATAAAACAACTTTGGTTGTACCAAATACAACTCATTGTTTGGTGACGGTGCGATTCCTGCACCAACGGTAACATCGCCAAACCAAAAATTTTCTTTACCTTCTTTTAGTTTTACATTTATAGCGTAATTATTACTGTTATTCTCTACACCTTTTAACTGACTTACCTCGGAGAAATTTCGTAAAACTTCAATTTTATCTACGGCATTCGACGGAATATTTTCGGTGGCTAATTTAGAGTCACCATCAAAAAAATCTTTTCCGTTTACGGTAAGTTTCTGCACTACGGTACCTTCAACCTCTATTTGTCCGCTGTCATTAATTTCAACACCTGGTAATTTATCAATAACATCTTCAAGTTTTCGCTCGGAGCCATTTTTAAAAGAATCGGCGTTATAAATTATGGTATCGCCTTTAACCGTAACAGGCATTTCGTAAACCAACTCAACAGCATCTAGTGCGTTATCATATTGCAAGACAAAATCTTCAATAAGGTTACTGGTTTTTGTTTCAATAAATTTTTCTCCAGGTTTCATACCAATGTAGGTTACCTGCAATTTATAAGCTGTATTTTCTTTTAAGGTTAACCTGTAAAACCCTTTATCTGTGGTAATACTATAACCATCTAAAACATTAGTAGATTGATTTATAGCTACAATATTAGCCAACTCTAACGGATTCCCGATACTATCCCTAACAACACCTTCTAATTTAATTTGAGCATAAGCTGTCAAGCCTGTAAACATTACAAGCAACAAGGTAAGTTTAATTTTCATAAGTATATTTTGTAAAATTGCAGAAAAAATTAGCGTCTTCCTCCTGGGCCACCACCTCTACGGTTACCAAAATTGTTTCGCATTTCTTCGGTTTTCTTTTGTACAATTTCGTTGTACTCTTCGCGCGTAACTTCTTTACCTTTTTTTGGCGCTTTTATCGTAGTTTTTTCTTCAGGATTAACCACTATTTTTGTACATAAAATGGTTGTTTTTCCTGCATTTACTTCAAGAATTAAACCAGGCAACCCCCAATAGTCTGATGGCCCCTGATTAACTGGAATTTGCATAGTATACCAAGCTTCTATATTAACGGTTTTAGGTCCTTTTGGCTTAGTTTCTTCTGCTTCGCCTTCGTTATTTCCTCTTCTTGGTGGTCTAAAATCCTCAAATGCCACGGCGTTGGACTGTATGGTGGCAGTTGCTTTAAAACAAGTGTATTGTCCAATTTGCTTGGTTTCACCTGTCATTTGCCATTCGTATTTTTGCAATTCATCTTTAACTAAAAACTGCTTACCAAAAAACTCTTGTTCTTGCAATAACTCGTTTGTTTTTACATTTTTATACTCTGGCCCGCCGGTAAAACTACTACTCATCATAGCGCCAAAACCTCTACGCCCACCTTGATTTTGCCCGGGAGCTTCTAGAGTTTCATCTTCTTTATACAAAGATTCTGTTTGATTAAATGTTAGTGTGTATGTTTTTTCAAACATACTCTTCATACGTTCTGCAATACGCTTTTTTTGCTCCTCGCTCATATCTGGTCGCCCAAAATTTTCGGTATCTATTGATGTTTTAGACATATAATGAGCCACCCCTTGAAAATCGGATTGCCCCCAGGTAAAGCATGAAACCAGCAATATTAAACTGGCAAAAACTGTTTTTTGTAAATTAAGTTTCATAAAATCGCGTTTTAATTACAGCGTAAATTTAAATTATTCATTATTCATGGTATTAGACTCACAATATTTACCCAGGTTTAAACCGCAAACGTTAAATGATTCTTAAAAAATTAATAAACATAAACTTTAAAGTTCATATCATTTTGTAATTTACAAATCGCTACTATGAAATATTACCCGTATATATTCCTCTTTTTTTCACTTTCAGTTTTCACTCAGAACATTGAAACCACCTTTATTAAAAGCACTAGTTTTAAAGCTGATGTTATTTTTAGTATAGATTCCTTTAATACGCTTTTTTATAAGAAAGAAAATGTTTTTTACGTGCATAGCAAAGACCGCAAAGCTTCATACAATAATATTCAACTTGGCGAACTAATTGACGCTAATGCTTTTAACCCTTTAAAAATCAATTTATTTTATAAAGACTTTAATACCGTAGTGGTTTTAGATAATAGGTTAGCCGAAATTTTTAAAATTGATTTTAACACCTTACACCCCTACAGAACGGTTAGTCACATTTCTACAGCTTTCGATAATACTATTTGGATTTTTAATCAAGACCAACAAAAGTTAGAACTTTACAACTACAAAACTAACACAGTAAAAGCCCAAACAAGGCCTGTACAAAGCGAAGTTTTGGATATTAAAAGCAATTACAACTACTGCTGGTTACTTACTAAAAACTTTTTATATGTTTATAATTATTTTGGCAGCCTAATAAAAAAAATAACCAACGAAGGCTATTCTAAAATAGCTCAAAGCGACGAAAACATCATTTTAAAAAAAGATAATGAGTTGTTTTTTTTAGAAGAAAACAGCACTTTTGCACGGCGAATAGAAACTTCAAATTTAAAAATAAATCAGTTTTTTGTAACCAACGAAACCTTGTATATTTACAACAACGAAAGCTTGCAAGAATTCCAATTAAAAATATAACTTACTATGCACATTGCTATTGCCGGAAATATTGGCGCAGGAAAGACAACCCTTACCAAACTACTAGCAAAACATTTTAAATGGGAAGCTCAACTTGAAGATGTTGTAGACAACCCTTATTTAGATGATTTTTACAACCAAATGGAACGTTGGAGTTTTAACTTGCAAGTATATTTTTTAAACAGTAGATTTCGTCAAGTTTTACAAATTCGCCAAAGCGGTAAAGATATTATTCAGGACAGAACTATTTATGAGGACGCTCATATTTTTGCACCAAACTTACATGCTATGGGCTTAATGACAAATAGAGATTTTGAAAACTACAGATCGCTTTTTGAACTTATGGAATCGTTAGTTCAAGGCCCAGATTTACTTATTTATTTACGCAGCTCAATATCGAACTTAGTGTCTCAAATACATAAACGCGGGCGCGATTACGAAAATAGCATAAGTATTGATTATTTAAGCCGACTTAACGAGCGTTACGAAGCTTGGATTCATGGCTACGATAAAGGAAAATTACTCATTATAGATGTAGATAACCTAGATTTTGTTGCCAATCCAGAAGATTTAGGGAGCATAATAAACCGCATTGATGCCGAAATTAACGGCTTGTTTTAAACCATTTTATTTTATTAGCCCGTTGTTTCGGGCGTGACTAATAGCTTCGGAGGTTGAACCTACTAAAAGCACAGGTATCTCTTTATAATTATCGTATAACAACTTTACCTTGTTCATTTTACGTTTATGGTCTACATTCATTAAATATATAGCCAGTATACGACTTGGATAATCGTTTGCCAGTTGCTTGTAAATATAAGGATCATGCTCTCCGCTGTCTCCAATAAGCACAAACTTTAAATTAGGATATGTTTCTAAAAGATTTATAATTTCCTTTTGTTTTTGCGGCATATAACCTTTCTTTTTTTTACTGAAAGGCTTCGGAAAATTACGCAATACAATGGGGCCTTTGGGAAAATTATTTTTATATAAAAAGTAGTTTAAATAGCGGTATAAATTCCACGGGCTATGGCTTACATAAAAAATAGGATTAGCTTCTTTTCCCGATTTTCCGCGATGTAATAAGTGATAAAATCCTGGAGCACCATCAAGCGGCATACGTTTACCCGCGGAAGTTAAAAATGTATTAAAAATAACGCGCCATTTTAAAATAGAAACTAAACCTGTATGTAAGATAGTATCATCTATATCGCTAATAACACCAAATGAAGCGCTAGAAGATGGTATTAACATTTCGCCTGGAAATTTATTATTCAATTGAATTACGCGATCTTTATTTACCGTATCGTAAGCAAACTCCAGTTGCACCCAACCTTCAGAATTAGCATAAGGTTTTAAGTTTTCTACTTTCTCATCAAACAAAAAATAACCCCGATGATTCGTTTTTGTGTAGTAAAATCTATCGTTACCAATTTTAACTCTAATTTTAGCATATCTTATCTCGTCGGTTTCAAAACGTTTCCATGCATTAAATAACAATTTAAAAGCTCCTCGTTGTTCTAAATTTATACTTTCATCTTCAAGGGCACGACCTCGCAAATACAAACGTTTTGATGTTCCGTAAGTTTGGAACGCTATAATTTGTAACGGATCTTTTTTTAACATTACCACGAAATCTATTTGTTAAAAATAAAAAAACCACGACAAAATACGTGGTTTGATATTATAAAATTATTTCAGGTTAATGTACTTTTGGATGATTCACTTTTTCGCTCACTTTTATATTAGCGCCACTAGTATGTTCTTTTAAAGCTTCAACATTTGCCAGCACCTCATTTTCAGCACCTTCAAAAGTATCATAATAGGTTGTTTCAACACCATTTTTATTTATAATTGTTGTAACCACTGCTTTAACCGCTTGATCATCGATTTTCGTCATTTCAACTTTAACTTCTTTTTTAATTTCAATTTGATCTGAAGCATATGCCTCCACAGAGACTTCATTAACTAAACTTGGTGCAATAACTAAAGCTACTACCGACATCAGTTTTAATAAAATATTTAACGACGGTCCTGAAGTATCTTTAAACGGGTCTCCAACCGTATCTCCAACTACGGCAGCTTTATGTGCATCGGTACCTTTTCGTCCTTGTTCTTCAATAGTTTTTTTAGCATTATCCCAAGCGCCACCAGCATTCGATTGAAAAATAGCCATTAAAACCCCACAGGTTGTAACACCTGCAAGCGTTCCTCCTAACATTTCGGCACCTCCAAGAAAACCAATAGCTACAGGCACCGCAATAGCCAATAAACCGGGCAATACCATTTCCTTAATAGAGGCTTGCGTAGAAATAGCTACACATTTATCGTATTCTGCTACACCATCGGCCGCATCGAAAATTTTCCTATCGGCTTCTGATGCTTTAGACATGTCGGAGTCGTATTTACGCATTATTTCTAAAGCGGCTTTTAACTGTGGTATATCTCTAAATTGACGACGAACCTCTTCAATCATAGCCATAGCCGCACGTCCAACAGCATTCATAGATAAGGCCGAAAACACGAACGGCAACATCCCGCCGACTAATAACCCTGCCATAATATTGGGTTGTGACACATCTATTGATGTAATTCCGGCTGTTTTCATAAACGCTGCAAAAAGAGCCAATGCCGTTAAAGCTGCCGATGCAATTGCAAATCCTTTTCCTATGGCTGCTGTGGTATTACCCACCGCATCTAACTTATCGGTACGTTCACGCACTTCACTTGGCAATTCAGCCATTTCAGCTATTCCACCAGCATTGTCTGAAATTGGTCCGTAAGCATCTACCGCCAATTGAATTCCGGTATTAGCTAACATTCCAACTGCGGCAATAGCTATCCCGTACAAACCTGCATAATAATGCGATACCAAAATAGCCGCAGCTATTAAAATAATTGGAATGGCTGTAGACATCATGCCAATACCCAAACCAGCAATAATATTTGTTGCAGAACCAGTTTCAGATTGTTTTACAATAGAATTAACAGGCTTTGTTCCTGTACCGGTATAATATTCGGTTACTTTACCAACAGCTAAACCAGCCACTAAACCAGCTAATACAGCAACAAAAACTCCAGTTGCTCCGTGCGAAAGTCCTTCGGTGGTTTCTGGAATAAATGCATTAATTATAAAATACGAAGCAATAAGCATTAATCCTGCCGAACCAAATTCGCCAATATTTAAAGCCGTTTGTGGATTTCCTCCATCTTTTACTTTAACAAAAAAAGTTCCTATAATAGACATAATAATTCCTACAGCTGCCAGCACTAAGGGCAAATAAACAGCACCAATGCCGTTTGCAACATTTGGGGTTATTATGAAAGCACCTAAAACCATTGTTCCAATTATAGAGCCAACATACGACTCAAATAAATCGGCTCCCATTCCTGCGACATCGCCAACATTATCACCTACATTATCTGCTATGGTAGCAGGATTTAACGGATGATCTTCTGGGATTCCGGCTTCAACTTTACCTACTAAATCAGCACCAACATCGGCTGCCTTAGTGTAAATTCCACCTCCAACACGTGCAAATAACGCAATAGATGAAGCGCCAAGAGAAAAACCTGAAAGTACATTAAGTACTTCGTTTAAGCCCCAACCTAATTCACTATAAATCATAAATAGTCCGCTTAAACCTAAAACTCCTAAGCCAACCACACCCAAGCCCATTACTGCGCCTCCAGCAAAAGCGACTTCTAAAGCTTTTCCTAAAGAATTCCGCGCTGCACTTGTGGTTCGTACGTTTGCTTTTGTAGCTACCTTCATACCTATAAAGCCGGCTAAAGCAGAACAAATTGCACCGACAACAAATGAAACTGCAACCATACCGTTAGAACCTTGTTCGTTACTGCCTTTAAAAAACAGTAAAATCGCAACAGCAATTACGAAAATTGATAATATTTTATATTCGGCTTTTAAAAAAGACATAGCGCCATCGGCAATATTTTTTGCGATACGCTTCATTTTATCGTCGCCTTGATCTTGTTTACCTACCCAAGAACTTTTAACAAAAACAAAAACTAGGGCTAGCACCCCGAAAAGAGGTAAAAATTTGAGAATATTTTCCATGTGGTTAGTTGGTATTAATTAAAACTTAAATTAGTATACAAGCCCCTAATGTAAAAAATAAAATCAATAAAAAAAACCGTATTTAGTTTAAAAATTATTAAACGAACATTGCTTAAACTAACAATTTCGCATTTTAACAATAAAAAAAGAGCTAGTAAAAATTTTAAAATTGATTGTTAAATTAACAAAAGAATAAAACACCTCATTTTTTAATCTGTTATTTTACAAGGACATACAAAAAAAGCCATCTAAAAATAGATGGCTTTTTTTGTATTTAAAAATGTGGTTGTGTTTTTACAAAACCTTATATAGTAAATGTGCGCTTTTTCTTGTGTTCACTTTCGTCGTAGCGTTGTACACATTCATGATAAATTTTAACGGCTTCTTCAGCATTTCCCCAACCACCAACATCAACTTTTTTCTTTTCTAAATCTTTATAAACTTGAAAAAAGTGTTCAATTTCTTTTAAACGGTGCGGATTTAAATCGACAATATCGGCACGCTTGTTCCAAACAGGATCGGAAACTGGCACACAAATAATTTTTTCGTCAGGACCTTTTTCATCAGTCATATGGAAAACACCAATTGGGCGCACTTCCATTACCACCATTGGATACGAAGGTTCTGTAGACAACACTAAAACATCAAGCGGATCCTGATCAAGAGCCAAAGTTTCTGGAATAAACCCATAATCTCCAGGGTACATCATCGAAGAGAAAAGTGTTCTATCAAAACGTATTTTGTGTAATGTAAAATCGTATTCGTATTTATTTCGACTGCCTTTTGGTATTTCAATTAAAACATCAAAAGTTGTAGATTTTTTTTTACTCATAACTTAAAGAATATGTTGTTATAGGTTTGTGACTAATTTAGACTGGTATTAGGTGGCAAATGTAAAAAACAACATAGCATTTAACAACAAAAGGCTGTTTTTTATATGTTATTTAAGCACTATAACGATATAGTTTTGAGCATTCAAGAAACTTTAACTTTAAAATGCTCAACTATTCATTATATTGTAACAAATTTTTAAAGAAAACATAATGCGTAATTATTTCATACTGATAATTCTTACTATAACATCATCTTTACAGGCCCAAAACCAACCTTGGCAAGGTAAATTTGAACCCATTGATAATTTAATTGCACCAGCAAATAATTACAGAACTGCTAGTGGTGCACCTGGTAAAGATTATTGGCAGCAACGTGCCAATTACAAAATTAAAGCCAGTATTAACGAAAAAACAAACGTACTTTCTGGCGAAGAAACAATTACATACTTTAATAATTCGCCCGACAATTTAAATTACGTCTGGATGCAACTAGAGCAAAATGTTAATAAAAAAGGTAATGAAGATTTCGGCTCTATAAACAACCCTGTTAAAGATTCTATGACCACCCAAAACATGCAACGCTTAACGCGTGTGGTAGATTTTCCTGCGGGTTATACTATAAAATCTATAACAGACGGAAATGATAAAACTTTAAAAACCATTATTAACAATACCATGATGAAGGTAAAGTTAAATACTGTTTTAAAACCTGGTGAATCGGCAACATTTAATATTTCTTGGTCTTACCCAATTACCGATAGAAGCATGTACCGCCTTTCTCGTGAAGGTTACGAATACTTTCCAGAAGATGACAATACCACTTATTTAATGGCACATTGGTTTCCAAGAATGGCTGTTTATAACGATACCGAAGGGTGGCAAAACCAACAATTTCAAAAACTAGGTGAATTTGCCTTAGAATTTGGAGACTATGATGTTGAAATTACCGTTCCTGCTGACCATATTGTTGCAGCCACCGGAATGTTAGAAAATAGTGAATCTGTTTTAACTAAAACACAGCGCAAACGTTTAGAAAAAGCGAAAAAAACCTTCGATAGTCCTATGATGATTATTACGAAGGAAGAAGCCATTAAAAACGAATCATCGAAAACAACGAAAGAAAAAACATGGAAATTTAAAGCAAAAAATGTACGCGATTTTGCCTTTGCTTCTTCAAGAAAGTTTTTGTGGGATGCCCAAGCGGTTAAACTAGAATCTAACACAGTTTTAGCCATGTCATTATATCCAAAAGAAGGATTGCCTGTTTGGAAAGACAACTCTACAATTGCCATAAAACATGCTTTAGAAGTTTATTCCGAAGCAACTTTCGATTATCCTTACCCTGTTTGTATTTCGGTTAATACTTCAAATATTGGAATGGAATTTCCTATGATAAGTTTTAATGGCGGCAGACCCGATAAAAACGGAAACATTAGTAAAGCTGCTAAACAGGGAATGTTAAGTACAATTATTCATGAAGTTGGACACAACTGGTTCCCTATGATTGTGAGTTCGGACGAGCGCAAATGGATGTGGATGGACGAAGGCTTAAACACATTTTTACACCAACGTACACTCGAAGAACGTTATCCTGATTTTAATCATGTAACGCCGAAAGTTATTGCACCTTTTATGAGTGGTGATAAAAACATTTTAAGACCAATAATGACAACGTCCGACAACGAGTTATTCAATCAATTTGGAAGAAACTTTTATATAAAACCAACAGTTGGATTACAAATGCTGCGTAATACCATTATTGGAAAAGAACTTTTTGATGAAGCTTTTAAAGAATATGCCAATCGCTGGAAATACAAGCACCCGAATCCGAGCGATTTGTTTAGAACACTTGAAGATGCAACTGCTACCGATTTAGACTGGTTTTTTAGAGGTTGGTTTTTTACCACAGACCACGTTGACATGGAACTAAGCAATGTAAAATGGTTTAAAGTTTTTGAAGAAAACACCAATATTGAAGATAAAAACATAAACTCGAAAACTAAAATTACGGCTCAAGGCACAAATTCTAATGGAGAAGCACAAGATTTCAGTAATGGCCCTGAGTATATAAACATGATTGAAACACCTGATAAAGATTACGGCCAATTTCTCTCTCGTTTAGATGAAAATGAAATAAGAAAACAACTTTCTGGAAAAAACATTTACGAAATTACAGTAAAAAACCAAGGCGGATTAGTAATGCCTGTTATTATTGAGTGGACTTTTACCGATGGCACAAAAGAAACAGATAAACTACCTGCCGAAGTTTGGCGTAGAAACGAATATGAAATTCAGCATACTTTTATAAAAGACAAGGAAGTCGCTAAAATAAATTTAGACCCGAATTTTCAATTAGCTGATGCTAATACACAAAACAACAGTTTCCCTAAGGAAGAAAAGAAATCGGAATTTGATGCTTTTAAAGCCAGAAAGAAATGACAAAATAACTTTAAAACACTAAAAAAGAGACTTTTAACGTTAATATAATCATATTGTCGTTAATAATTTTTAATCAATCTTAAATGTATTAAGTTTACATTGCTATTAATAATTTTAATTAAATATTTTATGACGACAAAGAAAATAATTTTAGGAATATTCACAGTTATTGCAATTTCTTTCTGCAATACCTCGTATGCAGGAAACGGTGGTGGAAATGGAAACGGAAATGGAAACGGAAACGGAAATGGTGGTGGAACTAGCAACAACAACGGACAAAACAACAATAACAGCGGTTTCACACAAACCAACGGGAATTCCACTAATAATAATGGAGGGAAAAAAAACACTAGTGTTCCTTTAGATGGTGGTTTAAGCGTACTACTGTTGGGAGCTACGGCTTTTGGAATAAAAAAACTCCGCAAAAGCTAATATTGTTTAAAAAAACAAAAAAAAGACTATCTCTCATTGATTGATAGTCTTTTTTATTTTAATCATAAATCTACTACTAATTAATTGTTTATTATTGCACAAGGAAAAAATTTGGGCTAGCATATCCTTATAAAAGACAAGGAAATTGCTAAAATATATTTAGACCCGAATCTTCAATTAGCTGATGCTAATACACAAAACAACAGTTTCCCTAAGGAAGAAGAAACAGAATTCGATAAATTTAAAAAAACAAAAGAATAAACTATTAACTACTCCATCTAAACTAAAAAAATGAATAAAAACACCACACTATTAAGTATACTATTAGCTTTTACTTTTATCATATTTAGTTGTAAAAACAAGACGAAAGAAGAAAGTTCAATCCAAGATTTAACAACTAAAACAACTTTCCCTAGCGAAGTTATACCTTTTTTTAATGACTGGAGTTTAATATTAGGCGATGGTACAAACATAGGTCATGCTAATAATTTTGAAAACAAAGATTTTTTCTACACAACTCACGACAACGATGCCAATTGGGTTGTTTATAAAACACCAAATGCTGGTAGTACTCACGGCACTTCGAATAACACCAGAACCGAATTAGCACAATCTAAAAAATGGTATGCTAATAGTCATAATAAGCTAACCGCTAGTTTAAAAGTGATGCATGTTTCTACCACTGGAGACGCTCGTGTTGCCGCCTCTTACGCTGTGGTTGTTGGACAAATTCATAGTGCAGATGGACACGAAAACGAGCCTTTAAAAATTTTCTACAAAAAATTCCCTGGCCATGAAAAAGGATCGGTTTTTTGGCATTACGAAATTAATACTGCTGGCGACGATAATTCTAAAAGATGGGACTTCTCTACCGCGGTTTGGGGCAACGACTTTTCTGTAGTAGGTATTACCGAAAATACTTATCCAGAAGAACCTCAAGACGGCATTGCTTTAAATGAAGAATTTAGCTACGAAATTGAAGTAAAAGAAGGCATTATGCATTTAAAATTCATGAGTGCTGGCCATGAAACCAAAACGTTTACAAAAAACTTAGTAGAATCAGAGTATACAACTATAAAAGATTTGCCAGAACAAACTAAAAAGTTATTTGTTCCTATTGGTCAAAATGGAACCGAACGTGCAAACGCTTATGCCAATGAAGGTTTATTTTTTAAACAAGGCGCGTACAACCAAACTAACGGAAAATCTCCAGAAATTAACAAAAATTGGTGTTCGGGAGCGCAAACTTTTGGTGGTGATATAAAAAAGCAATATGAAACTGGAAATTATGCCGAAGTATGGTTTAAAAAAGCAAGCCTGTATATTAGTGAGGATGCCATTTCAAACGAAGGTTATTTTACTAAAAACGACCATAAATAGTTTTAATAAATCAGCATTAAAATACACTTTGTTTTTTATGATGTATTATTTAAAATTTTATAAATGAAATCTGCTATATTAAAAAAACTAAAGCCATTTGCTCATTTTATCTTAACCACTTTACTCGTTAACTGTAGTAGTTCACCGTTACAAATACAAACTGGAGATATTGTTTTTAGAAGTGTTACCAATGCTGAATTATCTGAGGCGATTAACGAGGTTACACAAACCGCAAAAAAAAGCAATTATACGCATATTGGGGTTTGCGAAGTTTTAAACAACATGGTTTATGTATATCATTCCGATAGTGACACAGGTGTTGTAAAAGAAACAATTGAAGAATTTTACACCTCTGAAAAAAATGATTATTCGGTAGACTTGTTTCGAATAAAAAACATAGATAACAACCAATTACAGCAAGCTCTAAAAAAAGCAAAAGAGCTCGTTGGAAAGCCTTACAACTTCACTTATATATTAGAAGACGAAGGCTATTATTGCTCGGAATATATTTACGAAGTTTTTAAAAACGATTCAGTTTTCACCCTCGAACCTATGACTTTTAAAAATCCTAAAACCAAAACTTTTCATGAAGGATGGGTTAACCATTACAACAACTTAGGCATTCCTATTCCGGAAGACAAATTAGGTTGTAACCCAAACGGAATGGCAAATAGTAACCGTTTACAATTTATTGCTACGATTAATTAGTTTTAAAAATCGAACCCAAAACTACCTGTAATACCAAATTTTCGAGCATTTGGATAAGCTAAGTCATCTTTATAATTTCCTCTAAAATTAAAGTCTATTCTAAACACCTTAAAAATATTGCCAATGCCGACGCTATATTCATAATAAGGCTCGTTTTTTGGGGCAATTAGCGGAATATTATTCAGATTCGAAGGCACATTATTTATTTCGATGTTTTCCTGAGAGATGTCGCCCCAAGCACCTCGTATACTAACTATTTCTCTTAAATTTAATGTTCGCAAAAGCGGTATTCTAGAAAATAATCGTCCGTTAAAATTATGCTGAAAATGAAACGACGCATAAGTATCGGTTACAAATTCGTAAAAATCTAACTGAGAAAAGGTGTTATAAATTGAAAAGTACGACTGATTACCAGGAATAACGCTTAGCAAACCAAGAGGCACTTCACCAAAAGTTTTACCAGCTTCAATAGTAGTTGTTAAACGACCAAAACCTCCAATTTGCCACGGCTGAATGTATGAAAACTGCAATTTAGTATAATCGAAATCACTATCAAAAACACCTTTATCTCCGCGAGTAACTTGAGCGAACAAACTAGGAAAATCGTCGTTTGCCACTCTACGCTCAACACCAAAACCTGTCATTTTCCTTTTTGGGTAATACGACAATGATAACGAGCTTTCAAATTGTTTAATCTGGGAAGCAATACCATCGGGCGTATTATAATCTAGACTAAAGGTTGGCGATGCCGATTCTAGCGTTCTGTAATTTCCAGAGACTCTAAAAATAACATTTCTCCAAGGTTCTGCTTCAATAGCTAAACTACTTAAGTTTATCGAGGTTAATTTATCGTTAGTGCTGGTACCAACCACCGAAGACGAGGCTAAACTTCGCCCCAAAACATCGGTACTTGTTGTTAGGCTAGCTCCTATTTGTTCTACATCCCGCCGGTTTCCTCCAGAAATTATTAATCGGCTTCTTTTATCGAGTAGCCATTTACCAGAAATTCCATACTTAAACTTATCGTCACGAAAACCGTAGGCTGTAAAACCTTCTAATCGCCACAAATCGTTTGGCCCAAAATACGTTCGTCCACCAGCTCGTAAACGCAAACCTTCAACTTCGTTAAACCCGAACGTTGAGAAAATTGGTCCGTAATCCAACGGAAGCGTGTTAAACTCTATGTAACCAGAAGCCAAAATACTCCCTAAATTGTACAGACGTTGAAACTTTTTTACGGTTTTTAAGGTGTCTAACATTTTATAAACCCCTTTTTCGTCCTTATTTAATTCTTCTAAACGGTTATTTGCCCAAAATTCGTCGTCACGATTATATACATCTTTATTATAGTTATAAACTTCTCGATCATAGAATTTTTTATCCTTAGCGATATCAAACTTATAATTATTGTAAATCGTGGTTCGCTTCCCGTAAATTCCACGTGCTTGATCTTTTTTACTAAATGAGAAATCACTCATCATATAGTCGCGTTTAACCAAGAAAAGCGAATCGGTTAGCACCTCAAACTCTTGTTCAATATAAATATCTTTCACCCAATTTATATTGGCACTTTTTGATGCTTGAAGGTTAATTTCTTTTATCGCATAGGTGGTATCGGCTACCCAGAAATCGCCTTTAAACGTAAGTTCGTTTTTACGACGCGGGTAATAAACTATATTGTAACACCATTTATCGTCTATAAAAGAACTATCTGTTAACACGTAATTGTAAGTACTTATTCCTGTTCTAGAAAGCGGACTTACAAAACTCTTATCGAAAAACTTAAGGTAATTGTCGTAAACGCTAAAATCGTTATACAAATCGTTTACAAAATCGATGATAATTTGATTATCGCTAAAACCAGAATTTTTATTCCCTTCGAGAACTTCTTTAGTTTTATTTAATTGATTATCGCCATAAACTTTTGAAACCGCTTCGTTAATAAACATAGGCAAATAAGCCTTTCCTGTAACGTTTGAAGTATCTACATGGTCAAAAACAAACTCCATACCTTTAAACAAGTTACTTTTCACTAAAGCACTATCTATGGAATTGATATCGAATTCAACTTTTTCGTATTTATCATATTGATATTGCTTAAACTGTTTTAAACCATTACTGCGTTTATGCTCCCATATTTTTCGAAGTAAATCGATAGCAGGATTATTTTTTTTCGATTGCTTACCTGTAAAAATAACAACCTGATCGAGCTGACTAGTTTCTTCTTTTAAAATAAATTTTAAATCGTAATTTACCTTTTTATCTAAATGAATATTTAATGTTTCATACCCAATAAAAGAAACTACTAAATCGCTCCAACTTTCATCAGATTCTAAATAAAACTTACCATTCTCGTCGGTAATGGTGCCTTGGGTAGACCCTTTAAAAATAACATTAGCAAACGATACAGGCTGCTCGAACTCATCAAACACATAACCACTCACTTTGGTTTGAGACAGGGCGGAAAAAATTCCTAAAAAGAAAAGGGCAAATAGTAACTTAAAATTCATAATACAAAAAAACTTCATCAACAATAATGCCGATGAAGTTTGTATAACGTAAAAAAATACAAATTATTTATATAATACTTTTTTAACAGCTTTTATAACGTCGTCGCTGTTTGGCAACCACTCTTCTAACAACACTGGCGAATAAGGTGCTGGTGTGTCGGCTGTATTTATTTTAACAACTGGTGCGTCCAAATAATCAAAAGCTTGATCTTGGACTAAATATGTAATTTCGGTAGCTACATTACCAAATGGCCATGCTTCTTCTAAAATTACTAATCGATTGGTTTTCTTTACAGAATCTAAAATCGCTTTTCTATCCATTGGGCGAACAGTACGCAAATCTATAATTTCACAAGAAATACCTTCTTTTTCTAAAACATCGGCTGCTTTGTATGCTTCTTTTATAATTTTACCGAAAGAAACAATAGTAACATCTGTTCCTTCACGCTTAATATCTGCAACACCTAATGGAATAATATACTCTCCTTCTGGAACTTCACCTTTATCACCATACATTTGCTCACTTTCCATAAATATAACAGGATCGTTATCGCGTATAGATGCTTTTAATAATCCTTTAGCATCGTAAGGATTAGATGGCACCACAACTTTTAAACCTGGAGTATTAGCAAACCAATTTTCGAAAGCTTGTGAGTGTGTTGCTCCTAACTGTCCTGCAGAGGCTGTTGGCCCACGAAATACAATAGGACAATTAAACTGTCCACCAGACATTTGTCTAATTTTAGCAGCGTTATTTATAATTTGGTCAATACCAACTAAAGAGAAGTTAAAGGTCATGTACTCGACAATAGGTCTGTTACCCGTCATAGTAGAACCAATAGCAATACCCGCAAAACCAAGTTCTGCAATTGGAGTGTCTATAACTCGTTTAGGTCCAAACTCGTCTAACATTCCTTTTGATGCTTTGTAAGCACCATTATATTCTGCAACCTCTTCGCCCATTAAGTAAATGCTCTCATCACGACGCATTTCTTCGCTCATGGCTTCGGCGATAGCTTCTCTAAATTGAATTGTCTTCATTAAAATATTTTTTTATCGAGTCACAAAAATAACAATAAATGCTAAACTCTCTAATAAGATTTTAACTAAAATTTATTATGCATGCATAGTATTTTTCAAAATAAATAACTAACTTCGTAGCGACAAAAAAAAATAAGACCCTTAAACTCTAAATATTATGAAAATATTAGTTTGTATAAGTCATGTTCCGGACACGACTTCTAAAATAAATTTTACCGACAACGACACTAAATTCGATACCACGGGTGTACAATTTGTAATAAACCCAAACGACGAATTTGGACTAACAAGAGCCATGTGGTTTAAAGAAAAACAAGGCGCTAGCGTTACTGTTGTAAATGTTGGTGGACCAGAAACCGAACCTACCTTACGCAAAGCATTAGCTATTGGTGCAGACGAAGCTATTCGTGTAAATACACCAGCTACCGATGGTTTTTCTGTTGCAAAACAACTGGCGCATATTGCTCAATCTGGAAGCTTCGATTTAGTAATTGCCGGAAGAGAATCTATCGATTATAACGGCGGCATGGTACCAGGTATGATTGCTGGTTTAAACCAAGTCAATTTTGTAAACAACTGTATTGGTCTAGAAATTGAGGGAACAACCGCTAAAGCGATCCGCGAAATAGATGGCGGTAAAGAAACCGTTGCCACAAGTTTACCCTTAGTTATTGGAGGACAAAAAGGCTTAGTTGAAGAAAGCGATTTACGTATTCCAAACATGCGTGGTATTATGATGGCGCGTAAAAAACCATTAACTGTTGCCGAACCTATTACTGCAACTGCACAAACAAGCTCAAAGGCTTTTGAAAAACCAGCCCCAAAAGGCGCAGTAACGTTAGTTGCACCAGATAATTTAGATGAATTGGTAAACTTACTTCATAACGAAGCAAAAGTGATTTAATTTGTAATTAAATCTTCCTGAATTAATTTCAGGATCTTTTGAGAATTTAGAAGTAAAAATTAATCAGATTTCCATTTTTTAGGAAAAACAAAAAGAAAAAATTATGTCAGTTTTAGTATATACAGAATCAGATCAAGGTGTCTTTAAAAAGGCCGCTTTCGAAGTTGCTAGTTACGCAAAAGCAATAGCAACCGACTTAGGAACCACAGTTACAGCAATCGCGATTAATGCAAACGATACGGCTGCTCTTGGAACTTATGGTGTAGACAACGTTTTACAAGTAAATAACGACACATTAAAAGCTTTCAACGCTAATGCCTATGCACAAGTTATTAAGCAAGCGGCAGAAAAAGAAAATGCAACCGTAGTTGTAGTAAGTTCTTCTGCCGACAGTAAGTATTTAGCTCCGTTATTATCGGTTGGCTTAAATGCAGGTTATGCATCAAATGTTATTGCAAAACCAGAAAGTACAAGTCCGTTTAAAGTAAAACGAACAGCGTTTACAAATAAAGCATTCGAAATAACAGAAATCACATCAGAAGTAAAAATTGTTGGTGTGTCCAATAATTCATTCGGATTAGTTGAATCTAGCGGTAACGCTTCCGCGGAAGACTTTTCGCCTTCAGTTCCCGATTTAGGAATCACTGTAGAATCTGTTGATAAAGCATCAGACAAAGTAAGCATTGCCGATGCCGAAATAGTTGTTTCTGGCGGACGTGGATTAAAAGGCCCTGAAAATTGGGGAATGGTTGAAGATTTAGCCGATGTTTTAGGAGCCGCAACAGCTTGCTCGAAACCGGTATCAGATTTAGGATGGCGTCCACACAGCGAGCACGTTGGGCAAACCGGTAAACCAGTAGCCTCTAACCTTTATATTGCCATTGGAATATCTGGAGCCATACAACATTTAGCAGGTATAAATGCTTCTAAAGTAAAAGTAGTTATTAACACAGATCCTGAAGCGCCATTTTTTAAAGCTGCCGATTACGGTGTTGTTGGAGACGCTTTTGAAGTAGTTCCTACATTAATAGAAAAATTAAAAGCATTTAAAGCCCAACAATAAATATAATTTCTATAAATTGTATTATTCTAAAGAACTGTTTAAATTAGCACTTTATCATAAAACTACGATTTGTAGTTGGTAAATTCCCAATTTAAACAGTTCTTTGCGTTTTAATAAATTATGAGTTTAGTAAGATTAAATATAAAAGGTATATCGTACAGCCAAACACAAAACGGTGCCTATGCCTTAATTTTAAATGAAGTAGAAGGAGACCGTAAACTTCCAATTGTTATTGGTGCATTTGAAGCTCAATCGATTGCCATAGCTCTTGAAAAGGAAATTAGCCCACCACGACCACTAACCCACGATTTATTTAAAAACTTTGCCGACAGGTTCGATATTGTTGTAAAACAAGTTATAATTCACAAACTAGTTGATGGCGTTTTTTACTCTAGCTTAATTTGCGAACGTGATAAAATTGAAGAAATTATAGATGCAAGAACCAGTGATGCTATTGCGTTAGCTTTACGTTTTCAAGCTCCTATTTTTACTTATAAAAACATTCTTGACAAAGCAGGTATATACTTAAAAGTAAACCCGAAAAAAGAAGACGAAAACGAAGAGCAAGACAGTATTTTAATGGATGATTTAGTTGCGAGCGAATTAGAACCAGACAAACCTAAAGATAATTTCGCATCTAAAACTATAGAAGAACTTCACAAGCTATTAGATGAAGCTGTAACCAACGAAGATTACGAAAAAGCAGCGCATATTCGTGACGAAATTTCAAAACGAGAATAATACCCAATATTTAATTATGAGCAAGCCTTATTTGTACCTAATTCCATTATTTCTTCTTTTTACATCATTAACATTTTCTCAAGATTTAGATACAATACGGCAACAAGAAGTCATCGAAAATGCGGCCTATACGCTTAACGATACTATACAAGCTACCGTAAATGTTATTAACGAAACGGATAACGTTTCAACAGAAAATAGTATAATTCCAAGTCAAGGCTTTACCTTTAATAGTTTATGGCGCGGTGCCTTAGGCATGATTACACTCGTATTTATTGCCTTTTTATTTAGCAGCAACAAAAAAGCTATTAATTGGAAAATTGTAGGTCTTGGTTTAGGGTTTCAACTTATTATAGCTGTTGGTGTTTTAAAAGTAGATTTAATTAAAAATATATTCGAATTTATTGGTAGTTTATTCGTTCAAGTTTTAGAATTTACACGAGCCGGTAGTAAATTTTTATTTGAAGGCTTAGTTGTAGACATGGATACTTTCGGGTTTATTTTTGCTTTTCAGGTTTTACCAACCATTATTTTCTTCTCTGCCTTAACATCTGTTTTATTTTATTTAGGCATAATTCAGCGTGTAGTAAAAATCATGGCGTGGTTACTTTCGAAAATATTAAAAATTTCTGGTGCCGAAAGTTTAAGCGTTGCTGGAAACATATTTTTAGGACAAACCGAAGCACCTCTTTTAATTAAGGCATATTTAGAAAAAATGAACAAATCTGAAATGCTTTTAGTCATGATTGGTGGAATGGCGACCGTTGCTGGTGCTGTTTTGGCTGCCTACATTGGTTTTTTAGGAGGTGACGACCCAGAACTACGTTTATTTTATGCAAAACATTTACTAGCAGCATCTGTAATGGCCGCCCCAGGAGCCATTGTTATTTCAAAAATATTATTTCCACAAACCGAAAACGTTAACACAGATGTTTCGGTATCTCAAGAAAAAATTGGTTCAAATATACTCGATGCAATAGCGAACGGTACTACCGAAGGTTTAAAGCTAGCTGTTAATGTGGGCGCTATGCTTCTTGTTTTTGTAGCATTTATTGCAATGATAAACTTCGGTTTCGATAAAATTGGATATTTCCTAGGCTTAAACACATGGATAGTTGAAAATACACGCTACGAAAGTCTTTCTTTAGAGTTTATTTTGGGGTATATATTTTCACCTTTAATGTGGTTAATAGGAGTAGCCAAAGAAGACATGGCACTTATGGGGCAGCTTCTTGGAATTAAATTAGCAGCAAGCGAATTTATAGGATATATTCAATTAGCCGATTTAAAAAATGCCACAAACTCCATACATTTAACTTACGAAAAGTCAATTATAATGGCCACTTACATGTTGTGTGGTTTTGCAAACTTCGCATCAATTGGTATACAAATTGGCGGTATTGGTTCTTTGGCTCCAGGTCAACGAAAAGTATTGTCTCAATTTGGTATGAAAGCATTAATTGGCGGAACCATTGCTTCTTTAATTTCTGCAACTATTGCAGGTATGATTATTGGTTAACTCGTTAATAACTTTGTAATAAGAAATGTAAAGCAGCAAATTAAATTTTGATGCTTTTTTATATTTTTATCTTTTAAAATATCTGTTTAATTAAATAAGATTTCCACTTCTGTGGAAAACGAACATGAAACAATACCACGACTTAGTAAAACACGTTTTAGAAAACGGGAATGAAAAAGGTGATAGAACAGGAACAGGAACTAAAAGTGTTTTTGGGTACCAAATGCGTTTCGATTTAAGCGAAGGCTTCCCTATGGTTACAACAAAAAAGCTTCACTTAAAATCTATTATTTACGAACTTCTATGGTTTTTAAAAGGCGATACCAATATTAACTATTTAACGGAAAATGGTGTGCGTATTTGGAATGAATGGGCAGATGAAAATGGTGATTTAGGACCTGTTTATGGCCACCAATGGCGAAATTGGAATAGCGATGAAATAGATCAAATTAAAGAGGTAATTGAAACTTTAAAAAACAACCCTAATAGTCGTAGAATGCTAGTCTCTGCATGGAACCCTTCAGTTTTACCAGATACATCTAAAAGCTTCAGCGAAAATGTTGCAAATGGAAAAGCAGCTTTACCTCCTTGTCATGCCTTTTTTCAATTTTACGTAGCCAATGGAAAATTATCGTGCCAATTATATCAACGAAGTGCCGATATATTTTTAGGTGTACCTTTTAATATAGCTTCTTATGCCTTATTCACAATGATGATGGCTCAAGTTTGCGGTTATCAAGCAGGAGATTTTATACACACCTTTGGTGATGCTCATATTTATAGCAATCATTTTGAGCAATTAGAACTACAATTAACCAGAACACCTAGAACTCTTCCAAAAATGATTTTAAACCCAGAAATTAAAGATATTTTTGAGTTTACATTTGATGATTTTACATTGTTAGACTACAATCCACACCCGCATATTAAAGGTACAGTTGCTGTCTAACAAAACAATTCTAAAGCACTTTTATAAAAAAGTGCTTTTTTTTTGTATAATTAGGTAGTAATATATAGCACTAATAATTAAACAGTAACAACGCTATTTTCTGCCCCAGCGTAGTCGTTCCAAACTAAAGCATCGGCAGCTTCGTCGTTTGTATAAACTGTTTCATCAATTAAATACTTAAATTCGTAAGACTTATCTTTTTCCAGATCAATTGTCCCTTTAAAAGTTCCGTTTTTTAATTTTTTTAACGGGTTCGCCTCAGCACTCCATTCGTTAAAACTTCCAACTACAGAAACCTGTGCAGCATCATCTTCTGGAGTAATTGCAAAAGTAACTTTACAAATAGGCTTCGATTTTAAATACTGTTTTTTAATAGACATAATTTTTATTTTTAGTTTTGTATTGTTACAAATTTATAAAAGAATTTTTTTAAGTAACTTTTTTTAAATCTAAACGTAATAGAATTATTAATTTAATAAAATTGAAGTTAATTTTTCTTACTTTTATTTATTTTTTGCTGGTTAACCACTTTTATTGAAAGCCTAAATTTTCCTTTTTACTGATTTTCAAAGAGTTTTACCCTAAATTTTAATCAGAATAGAACTTAAAAAAAGCATTAACTTTACACTTTATTTATTGCCCATGTTTGGAAAAAAGAAAACTAAACCTCAAATAGACAAAGACCAATTAGAACTTATAGAAAATGCGCAAAAACGTATTAAACAAAAAAAGCGATTATACGTACATTTCGTCATTTTTTTAATAGGAGCTATATTTTTAATAATTGCTAATACTGTTTTAGGAATTGGTGAAACAATAACGCCTTTTGGAAAAGAATGGTTTTTATACGCTATTTTAATTTGGCTATTCCTTTTTATTTATCACCTTTTTAATGTTTTTGTCACTCATAAATTTATGGGAAAAGCTTGGGAAAAGGAACAGCTCGAAAAACTAGTTAGTAAGCAACAAGACCGAATTAACAAATTAAAAGAAGGCTTCTTAAAAGAAGAGACTCTAATTGCAAAATCTGAAGCTTTTAAAGATACTAATATTAAAAACTCAAACCTTACTATTATTGTTGCCGCTGCAGAAAATAATGCCATAGGTAAGGGAAACAAGCTTATTTGGCATTTAAGCGACGACCTTAAACGCTTTAAGGCATTAACTAGCGGGCACCACATTATTATGGGGAGAAAAACATTTGAAAGTTTCCCAAAACCTCTACCAAATAGAACACACATTGTTATTACACGACAAAAAAACTACGAAGTCCCTTCAGGTGTTATTGTTGTAAATAATTTACAGGACGCCATTGATGCTGCAAAAAGTGACTCCCAACCCTTTATAATTGGTGGTGGAGAAATTTATAAACAAGCGCTTACATTTGCTAGTAAAATAGAATTAACTAGAGTGCACCACAGCTTTGAAGCTGATACATTTTTTCCAGAAATTGATGAATCTATTTGGAAAGAAACAGCCAACACCTTACATAAAAAGGATGCCGAACACGATTATGAATTTTCTTTTATTACCTACGAAAGAAAGTAAACTAATTATGAATAGCGAGAGGTGATTTCACCTTAGGTTTAAATTATGGTAAAAGAAATTCAACTTCGTATTTCTCTAAAAGAAGAAGAAATTAGTAATATTCTTGTTATAAAATCAGCTATAAAACTAGCCATTAATCAAGACGATATTACAGGAATAAAAGTGTTACGCAAATCTATTGACGCACGAAAACCAAAAATAATTTTCAACTATAAAGTTGCAGTTTTTATAAAAGAACCTGTTCCAAAATCGTCAGAATACGATTTTAATTATAAAGATGTATCAAAAGCAAAATGCGTTCACATTATTGGTTTTGGACCTGCGGGTATGTATGCTGCTTTACGTTGTATTGAATTGGGGTTTAAACCCATCGTTTTAGAACGTGGCAAAAACGTTCAAGATCGACGTCGCGATTTAAGAGCTATAAACCAACATCACGATGTAAACGAAAACTCTAATTATTGTTTTGGAGAAGGTGGCGCAGGAACATATAGCGATGGCAAACTCTATACACGCAGTTTAAAACGTGGCGATGTACGTAGAATTTTCGAAAATCTAGTCTACCATGGTGCAACTCCTCAAATCTTAGTCGATGCGCATCCGCATATCGGTACTAATAAACTACCTAAAGTGGTTCAAAATATTCGTGAAACGATATTAAAATACGGCGGAGAAATTCATTTTAATACTCGTGTCTCCGATTTTGTAATAAAAAACAATACAATAAATGCTTTAATTTTAAACGACACAGAAGAAACGCCCGTTGAAAAGGTAATTTTAGCAACCGGACATTCCGCTCGTGATATTTTTTACCTTTTACATAAAAAACAAATTGTAATTGAAGCAAAATCGTTTGCAATGGGTGTTCGTGTAGAGCATCCGCAACAAATTATAGATTCTATTCAGTATCACTGCTCGGGAGAAAGACATGAATTATTACCAGCCGCATCGTATAGCTTAGTTCAACAGGTAAATGGTCGTGGCGTATATAGTTTTTGCATGTGTCCCGGAGGTTTTATTGTGCCTGCAGCAACAGCAAACGGCGAAGTTGTTGTAAATGGCATGTCTCCCTCTAAACGTAATAACCAATTTGCCAATTCCGGGATTGTGGTAGAAATTGATGTGAATAACGATTTACCAAAACACGAACAATTTGGAGCTTTAAAAGGGCTTGAATACCAAAAGAATTTAGAAAAATTAGCTTTTACATCTGGAGGTAGAAGTCAGGTTGCACCTGCCCAACGCTTAACAGATTTTGTAGATGGAAAACTATCTAACACCCTAAACGAAACCTCATATCAACCGGGAATAAACAGTGCACCATTACATTCGTTGCTTCCAAAATTAATTGGGAGCCGATTAAGAAAAGGCTTTGCTGCTTTTGGTGAAAAAATGAAAGGCTATTACACCGAACAAGCCAACATTATTGGCGTAGAATCTAGAACCTCATCTCCTGTTTCAATTCCAAGAACCATGACTTTAGAACACCCCGAAATAACTAATTTATTTCCTTGTGGGGAAGGTGCCGGATATGCCGGAGGAATTATTTCGGCAGCTATGGATGGGGAACGTTGCGCCGAAGCTGCAACTAATAACTTGAAGTTATAATTAATTACTACTTTTGCAAAACTAAATAATAAAAGATGAACGCATATATTTTCCCAGGACAAGGTGCGCAATTTTCAGGAATGGGCTTAGACCTTTATGAAAATTCACCTTTAGCACAAGAATTATTTGAACAAGCAAATAGCATTTTAGGTTTCAACATTACAGATATCATGTTTGAAGGCACTGCTGAAGCCTTAAAAGAAACTAAAGTAACGCAACCAGCCATTTTTTTACATTCGGTAATTTTGGCCAAAACTTTAGGCGATAGCTTTAAACCAGACATGGTTGCAGGGCATTCTTTAGGTGAATTTTCGGCGCTAGTTGCTAGTGGCGCATTAAATTTTGAAGATGCATTAAAATTAGTTTCAAAACGTGCTTTGGCAATGCAAAAAGCATGCGAAATTAAACCAAGTACAATGGCTGCGGTTTTAGGATTAGAAGATAATATTGTTGAAGAAACCTGTGCTAAAACCGAAGGTATTGTTGTTGCTGCAAACTACAACTGTCCAGGACAATTGGTTATTTCTGGTGAGATTGAAGCCATTAACGCGGCCTGCGAAACCTTAAAAGAAGTAGGTGCACGTCGTGCATTAGTATTACCAGTAGGTGGTGCTTTTCACTCACCTGTAATGGAGCCCGCGCGCGAAGAGCTAGCGGCTGCTATAGAAAGCACAACATTTAGCAAACCTAATTGCCCTATTTACCAAAACGTAACAGCCAGTGCTGTAACCGATGAAACAGCGATTAAAACCAACTTAATTTCTCAGCTTACAGCTCCTGTAAAATGGACACAGTCTGTGCAACAAATGATTGCCGATGGTGCCACTTTGTTTACAGAAGTTGGACCAGGAAAAGTGCTACAAGGGTTAGTTAAAAAAATAAACAGGCAAGCTGAAGTTACTTCTGCCACTTTAGAAACAATTAGCTAAAAATGAAGTTTACCAAACGTTATATTTTTATAACAGTTGTTATTGTTTTAACAATTGTGGTAGATCAAATTTCTAAAGTTCTTGTAAGAGCCAATGTTGTTGGACAAACGGAAACACAGCCAAGTGAACGAATTTCTATTTTTGGAGATAGTTTTTGGTTAATGAATGTTGAAAACACAGGTGCTTTTCTAGGTATGGGTAGCGATTTAAACCCTACCTTAAGATTAATTTTGTTACTTATTTTACCAATATTAGTTTTAGCTCTTGTTTTACGATACATTATAAAAGATAAAAGTTTAAGCAACTTGTCTCTTTTTGCCTATGCCAGTATAATTGGTGGAGGCATTGCCAATATTTACGACAGGATTTTTTTAGGTTCGGTTACCGACTTTCTGTTTATTGATTTGGGTGGTGTCTTTAAAACGGGGATTTTTAATATGGCCGATGTTTCGGTTACTACTGGTATGATAATTTTAATTTTCACCAACTTTAAAACGAAAAAGGCTGCTAATTAATAGCAGCCTTTTTTGTTTTATATAAATATTGAATAAAACCTTATTTTCCTCTTACCTTTTTTTCCCATTTCCAAGCCGAGGCCATGGCATCATCTAAGGTTAGTTTAGTTTCCCAACCTAATTCGTTTTTGGCATGATTAGTATCGGCATAAGCTGCAACAACATCGCCTGCCCTTCTATCTACTATTTTATAATTTAATTTTTCTCCTGATACTTTCTCAAAGGATTTTATAACTTCTAAAACTGAACTTCCTGTACCTGTACCAAGGTTAAAGGTTTCGTATTGCGCTTTATTTTTGGCTTCTAATAATCGTTTCAAGGCTACCACATGAGCTTTTGCTAAATCTACCACGTGAATATAATCGCGAATACAAGTTCCATCCTGTGTTGGATAATCATCTCCAAAAACCGACAATTGTTCTCTTAAGCCAACTGCTGTTTGAGTAATAAATGGCACTAAATTTTGTGGAACACCTAGAGGTAACTCACCTATATTAGCCGATTCGTGAGCACCAATAGGGTTAAAATATCTTAGTGCTATGGCTTTTAAACTTCTTACGGCATTACAAGTATGCTGAATAACTTCTTCACCTATTTGTTTGGTATTTCCGTATGGAGATTCTGCTTGTTTAACAGCCGCATCTTCGGTAATTGGCAATTTATCGGCTTGCCCATAAACCGTACATGATGAGCTAAAAATAAAATTAGCCTCTGGTAATTTTTTTAATTCTTTTAGAATGTAAACTAAAGCAGAAATATTATTTTCGTAATATAACAAAGGTTCTTTAACGCTTTCGCCAACCGCTTTACTGGCTGCAAAATGAATTACACCTTTAACATCGCTGTGTTTTGTAAAAAAAGCTTCAACTGAAGCTTTCTCTCTTAAATCTAATTTTTCAAAAATGGGTGTTTTACCTGTAATTGCAGTAATTCCATCTAGAACCGCCTCAGATGAATTAGATAAATCGTCAATAATAACAACTTCAAAGCCCTCGTTTTGCAATTCTACAACGGTATGAGACCCTATAAAGCCTAACCCACCAGTTACTAATATTTTACTCATTTAAAAAATTTATTATGGTTGATGTTATGTGTGCAATTTGTTCATCATCTAACTCGGTATGCATTGGTAAAGAAATAACTTCTTGTACGAGTTGATTGGTTACTATAAAATCGGTTTCATTATATCTTTTTTCATCGGCATAAGCCTTTTGTTTATGCAACGGTATTGGGTAATATACGCCACAAGGAATTCCATTATTGTTTAAATGCTTAACTAAAGCATCGCGATTACCAGATTTAATTCTTAAAGTATACTGATGAAAAACATGACCGTGTTGGTTTCGGAATGGAAGAACGACAGCATCTATATTTTTTAAAGCCTCGTCGTATTTTTTAGCGGCATCTTGTCTGGCTTTATTATAAACATCTAATTTTGGTAATTTAGCGTCTAAAACTGCAGCTTGAATACTATCTAACCTAGAATTTACACCTACAACATCATGATGATATCTCTCATACATCCCATGATTTACAATACCTCGAATAGTATGCGCTAAATCATCATTGTTTGTAAAAATAGCTCCACCATCGCCATAACAACCTAAATTTTTTGATGGAAAAAACGATGTAGCACCTACATCTCCCATAGTTCCCGCCTTAAAGATTTGTCCGTTTTTACTTTTATAACTGGCTCCAATAGCTTGCGCATTATCTTCAATAACATACAGATTGTGCGCTTTAGCTAACTCCATTATTGCATCCATGTTAGCACATTGCCCAAATAAATGCACAGGAACAATGGCCTTTGTTTTAGGAGTAATCGCTTTTTTTATAGCGTCGATATTTATATTAAAATCGTCCGGGTTTACATCAACCAAAACAGGAGTTAATTGTAAAAGAGCAATTACCTCAACGGTTGCTGCAAAAGTAAAATCGGCAGTAATTACCTCATCACCTGGCTTTAAACCTAAACCCATCATTGCAATTTGTAAAGCATCGGTACCATTAGCACAAGGAATTACATGCTTTACCCCTAAGTAAGCTTCTAAGTTTTTTTGAAATTCATGAACCTTTGGCCCATTAATATATGCTGTGTTTTCTAAAACTTCTTCAATCGAAGCGTTTACAGTTGTTTTTATATCATTGTATTGACCCTTTAGGTCTACCATTTGTATTTTCTTCATCTAAAATCAATTATAGTTAAAGTCTTCTATATAAGATATTAAGACCAACTTTCATTAAACACCTTACTTAGCGTTGTTGGCTACGAAATTACGAAATTCGACTTTGTTATCAATAATTTTAATTCAAAAGAAATGTATTTTAGCATAAAATTAAAGTTTGAGTTTTTTATATAATATTGCGATACAAGCCACCGGATTAGCTTTAAAAGGTATAGCTCCGTTTAATGAAAAAATTAAAAAAGGTGTTTTAGGCAGAAAAGAGACCTTTTCGATTTTAAAGCAAAATATTAACGAAGCCGACAAAACCTTATGGTTTCATTGCGCTTCCCTTGGCGAATACGAACAAGGTCTACCTGTTTTTAAAGCCTTAAGAGCGTATTACAAAAACCATAAAATCGTGCTGAGTTTTTTTTCGCCTTCGGGATACGAAATCCGTAAAAATTCACCAATTGCCGACATGGTAGTTTATCTTACTTTAGATAGTAAAAAAAATGCCAATACATTTTTAGACATTGTAAAACCGGAACTTACCGTTTTTGTTAAATATGACATTTGGCCGAACATATTAAATCAACTTAAAAAACGTAGTTTACGTGCTATCTTAATTTCGGCAGTGTTTAGAAAAAATCAACCCTATTTTAAGTTTTATGGTCACTTTTTTAAACAAGCATTATTTGCTTTTGAATACATTTTTACTCAAAACGATAGCAGTAAAACATTATTAGAAAGTATAAACTATAAAAATGTGTCTGTATCTGGGGACACGCGTTTCGATAGAGTTTCTAGCCAGTTAGAATTAGACAACAACTTGCCTTATATAAAAACTTTTAAAGACAATAAACTTTGCATTGTGGCCGGCAGCACATGGCCCGAAGGCGAACGCCTATTATCTAATTTTATAAATACAAATATCAATTTAGACGTAAAATACATAATAGCACCGCACAATATTAAAACTGGCGAAATTCTTAACCTAAAATCTAATTTACATTGTAAAACTGTTTTGTTTTCAGAAAAATCAAATAACAACCTTAAAGAAGCCAAAGTCTTTATAGTAGATACAATTGGTATTTTATCTAAAATTTACAATTATGCCGATATTGCTTACGTTGGTGGTGCATTGGGCAATACCGGTTTACATAACACTTTAGAACCGGCGATATTTGGAATACCTGTTATTATAGGTAACAATTACGCAAAATTTCCCGAAGCTGCCGCTATGATTTTACAAGGTGGTATGTTCTCGGTTGCTAACCAAACCGAATTTAACGATAACTTAAATCAACTTATTAAAAACGAAGCCCTGCGATTACAATCTGGACAAAAAAATTTACAATATGTTAAAGAAAACAAAGGCGCGGTAATCCAGATACTAAACTACCTTCGTATATAAAGACGAAACGAAAAAAATGTAATTATCATTTTTTAAAAATTATTAAACAAACAACAAAAACCAATGAAAAAATTAATTTTAAGTTCAGTTTTTATTTTAGCTTTAAGTTTAACATTTACTTCTTGTAGAGACTCAAAAAATGCCGATTCTGCCAAACAAGCCATAGAAGAAGCTGCAGATGCCACTGAAAATGCTTTAGAAAAAGCTGGACATGCTGTAGATAAGGCGGTAGATAGTGCCGACAAAGCCATTGACGATGCTGCTGATGCTGCCGAAGGTGCTGCCACAAAAGCTGGAGAAGCCGTTGAAGGTGCCGTAGATTCTGCAAAAGATGCCGCTGCCAAAGCAGGAGAATCTGTAAATAATGCAGTTGAAAACACTAAAGAAGCTACTAATAAAGCAGTAGAATCTTCAAAAGAATCGTTAAAAAATGCAGGTGATGCTGTAGAGAAAAAAGTTAACGATTTAAAAGAACACTAGAACCTAATACTCTTTTTGTAATAAACTTTAAAAACCGCTAAATAGCGGTTTTTTTTATTAAATTTAAGCCCTAAAACCCCAAGCGCTTAAGTAAACAATGTATACTTTAAAAAAAACAACTTTCTTTTTCATTCTATTCATTTCAACCGTTTTTTTCATGTCGGCTCAAAAGAACGGAATTGTAACCGAATTTGTAGACAATGGCAGCATATATAAAAATGCCAACAACACAACCGCCCTGATTCAGTTTGAAGAATTTGACAAATGTAATGTTATTAGTTTCGTTGGAAAATACACTTACAAAGTAAAGTTTAAAGGCGTTGAAGGCTATGTTCGAGATCGATTTCTTTTAGTTAATGAGGCCATGATGGACTTATATTTCGATTATGAAGAAGCCCAAAAGCTAAAAGCTATAAAATCTCGCGGAAAAAGCGCAAAAGATTTAGAAATTATAGCCCAACTAAAAGAAGATTCTACCAACAAAGTGGAAGAAGAACGAAAACAAATTGAAGCTTTAAAAACAGAACAACTACGTTTAGCAAACATTCAAAATAAAAAAGCTGAAGATTCTGTTGCTAAGGTTAAAGCTGAAGCGGCGCGCTTGGAAAAAATTCGTTTACAAAATTTAAAATATCAGCATCAGCAAGACTCTATTGCTAAAGTGAAAGCGGAAATTGCTAATGCCGAAAAACTAAAACTTGAGCAGTTAAAACAAAAACGAATTCAAGATTCTCTTGCTAAGGTTAAAGCCGAAGCAGTGCGCCTAGAAAAAATACGTTTACAAAATTTAAAATATCAACGTCAGCAAGACTCTATTGCTAAAGTGAAAGCGGAAATTGCTAATGCCGAAAAACTAAAACTTGAGCAGTTAAAACAAAAAAGAATTCAAGATTCTCTTGCTAAGGTTAAAGCCGAAGCAGCGCGCCTAGAAAAAATCCGTTTACAAAATTTAAAATATCAACGCCAGCAAGACTCTATTGCTAAAGTGAAAGCGGAAATTGCTAGAACCGAAAAACTAAAACTTGAGCAGTTAAAACAAAAACGAATTCAAGATTCTATTGCTAAGGTTAAAGCTGAAGCAGCGCGCTTGGAAAAAATCCGTTTACAAAATTTAAAATATCAACGTCAGCAAGACTCTATTGCTAAAGTTAAGGCGGAAATTGCTAGAACCGAAAAACTAAAACTTGAACAAATAAAACAAAAAAGAATTCAAGATTCTATTGCTAAGGTTAAAGCTGAAGCGCAGGATGACGCTATAGATAGAGCGAAACAAATAGAAAAACGTAAACAACTAATTGCAGCAGCTGCCGAAAAACAGCGTTTAGAAACTATAGAAAAGCAGCGTATTACCGACTCAATCGCCAAAGCCCAGTCTAGTAAAGCTGCTAGCCAAGACCAAGTATACCACAATACATGTCATTATTTTATTAACGAATACGATAGTTTTAACCATCAACAATTAATAATAACAGAAAAATATTTTATTAGCGAACAACTAAATATAGAGCTGTTACGCGAAGGTAGCACAACCAAAATTCATTTTAATTTCGCTGAAGATTTAGGTTGTGTTGATTATGTTCCAAGTAGACGATCGACGGTTCGCGTTATTCTGGAAAACGATCAAAGTTTAACCTTCTATCATTCTGGTAGTTTAGATTGCAATTTTTTTAGTTTAAAGGCTAATTTATCAGAATCGTATATAAGTTTATTAAAGCAGTCTCCAATTAAATCAATTAATTTAAAAGCATCAAAAGGCGAAGTACTATTAACCGATATTAATTATAAAACCTTCTTTATTGAAAAGCTAAAATGCATAGAATATTAATTCTGTTATTGTCCCTTTTTCTTATCACTTTTACAAGCTGTAAGAAAGCCATCAATAGCACCGATAATATAACCAAAACCAAAGAATTTATTCAAGGTCTTAATTTATCGAACAGAACTCAACTATCCCATTTATTATCAGATAGTTTAACAACAGTTATTCCGGCCCACAATTATAAGGTAGTTTACTCAAAACCAGATTATTTAAATAATTGGTTAAAATGGGATTCAGTTTTTAATCCATCTTATAAAATTTTAAAAATTGAAGAAGAAAGTGATTTTATAAAAGTTAAAGTTTCAAAAACCGATGAACGCATTAATTTTTTCATGGAAGAACCTTTTATTACCAACGAAGTTTTTCACTTTAAAAACAACAAAATAGTTTCAATTGAAACCACCTATTTAAATTTTAATAATGATGTTTGGGAAACTAATAAATCGAATTTTTTAAACTGGATTGAGACGCATCATCCTAATTTAAAAAACTTCATGTACAACCAAACAGAGGCAGGCGCAATAAAATTAAAAAGGGCAATTAAACTATATAAACAACAAAACAAGTAGAAAATTAACTGATTGTTAAATTAAACCGACTTTCTATCTATAAAATTAAACGGATTTTTAATTTTCCCGCTTCTTTTGTTTAAAACTACATCTGCGGCTGTTTCCCCCATCATTTTAAAATCGGTAGATATACAGGTAATTCCTAATAGCTGTTTTAATGGAGTATCGTTATACGAGATAACACCAACATCTTTACCTAGTTTAAATTTATACTCCCGAATGCGGTTTATTAAATTAACTAAATCTAATTCTTCAATTGTTATAAATAAATCCCGTTTTTTTAAAATCATATCCTCATAAATTTCATCAATAATTTCAAAATCTAGATTATTTTCCACACAAAACTTCCTAAAACCATGTAAAATTCTTCCGGGATAAGGATACATGGATTTGCTAGGATACGCTAAAAACAACTTTTTATATTTTTTTATTTTAGAAAGTCCTTCGGTTAAAGCGCAATAAATATCATTTTCAAAATCTTGATATACTATATTTATACCTGTATCTATATTAACTTTTTCATTATCTAGTAAAAGCAATTTTTCTTTCGGAATTCGTTTTATTGCTTTTTCTGTTAACGAGGTAAAACTTATGTGCCTCAGGGTTTCTGTTTTAAAATGCGGCATTATTACAAAGTAATCGTAAACTTTATAATTTTTTTCAAGTAAATTTAAAAACAACGTTTCATCGCAATGATAAATTTGTAACTCTGTATGCGAGGCACTCCCAAGGCTATCAATAAACGAATTATAAATTTTCATTTTATAAGTGCTTAGTTTATTGATTAAAAACAGAATATTTAATTTAGAAATTAGTTGTGTTCTCGCTATATAAAACCCTTTACCTCTAATTGAGGTGATAATTTTTCTTTCTTTTAATATATTATACGCTTTTTCTACTGTATCTCTAGAAAGATAAAATTCCTCGCTAAATTTATTTATTGAGGGAATTTTATCATCAATCTTTAATTTTCCGTTAGAAATATTTGCGATAATAGAATCTACAATTTGCTGATATTTTGGGATTCGAGACTCGCCATTAATTTCAATTAAATTATAAATCTCCATAAAAAAAGACTGGTTTATTTTTATTTGTTATACTCCATAAGTATAAAGATAAGTTTTCAATATTAATAAAAAGCAGCATAGTGCAGGATTGAATTATGATAATCTTAACTTAAATTGGCTATCATCATTATTAAATAAAGACATAAAAAAACTAAAATATGATTAAAAAATATAAGCATGTTAATTACTTGTGGGACGAAAATAAAGCTAAGACCTTAGGAGATGACCAAATTGCATTATTTCTTTATCGTTCTAATATATTAGGTGCTGACTTAAGAATTACAAACTATGGTGGAGGAAACACCAGCTGTAAAACCATAGAAAAAGACCCTTTAACTAATGAAAATGTTGAAGTTATGTGGGTAAAAGGTTCTGGTGGCGATATTGGCACATTAACACGAAGTGGTATTGCCGGTTTATACACAAAAAGATTACGAAATTTAAAAAATGTTTACCAAGGTTTGCATGATGAAGATCGTATGGTAAGCCTTTTTAACCATTGCATTTTCGATTTAAATAGTAAAGCTCCTTCCATAGACACGCCATTACATGGTTTACTGCCATTTGCTCATATCGATCATTTACACCCAGATGCTTTAATTGCAGTGGCCGCCGCTAAAGATGGTGAAAAAGTAACCAAAGAAATTTGGGGCGACACAATGGGTTGGGTGCCATGGCAAAGACCAGGTTTCGACCTTGGGTTGCAATTAGAAAAATGCTTGAACGAAAATCCAGGAATTAAAGGAATTGTTTTAGGTAGTCACGGTATATTTACCTGGGGAAACACATCTTACGAAAGCTATATAAACAGTTTAGATGTAATAGAACAAGCCTCAGAATTTATTGCTCAAAAAATAAAAGAGAAAGGCTCTGTGTTTTCAGGTAAAAAAATAGAAAGTTTACCAAAAGAAGAACGCTTAGAAAAAGCATCACAAATAATGCCAATTCTTAGAGGCTTATGCTCATCGGAACAACGAATGGTTGGGCATTTTTCAGATAGTGAAACGGTTTTAGAATATATAAACAGTAACGATTTAGAAAGACTGGCTCCCATGGGAACATCTTGTCCAGATCATTTCCTACGAACTAAAATTCAACCATTAGTTTTAAAATTAAGTAAAGACGAAGACTTAACAAATACAGAAATTATTCTAGAAAAATTAAAACCAGAGTTTAACCAGTACAGAAAAGAATACACAAACTATTATAACGTCTGTAAAAACAACAATAGTCCGGCTATGCGAGATCCTAACCCGGTTATAATAATATATCCTGGTGTTGGTATGTTTAGCTTTGCAAAGAACAAGCAAACAGCTCGAGTTGCAAACGAATTTTACGTTAACGCTATTAACGTAATGAAAGGTGCTGAAGCGATAACCGAATATACATCTTTACCTCGACAAGAAGCATTTAATATTGAATATTGGCTACTGGAAGAAGCAAAATTACAGCGCATGCCTAAAGAAAAACCACTTTCCAGAAAAGTTGCTCTTATTACAGGGGCTGGTGGTGGTATTGGTAAAGCAATAGCCGATAAATTAGCCGCCGAAGGCGCCAATGTTGTGCTAACAGATATTAATGAAGAAAGTTTAGTTGCCGCAAATAGCACCTACCCTAACGACACTTCTACCTATGTCGTTTGCGATGTTACAAACCCAGATTCTATTGCCAATGCTTATAAAAAAGCATGTTTAACTTTTGGAGGCATTGATATCATTGTACACAGCGCCGGATTAGCAATATCAAAACCATTAAATGATACAACAGAAAAAGATTGGGATATTTTGCAAAATATTTTAGTTAAAGGCCAGTTTAATTTAGCAAAACAGTTTTCAAAGATTAACAAAAAACAAGGTTTAGGTGGCGACTTTATTTCAATTGCTAGTAAAAACGGCTTAGTTGCTGGCCCAAACAATGTTGCTTATGGAACAGCAAAAGCTGCCCAACAACACATGGTACGATTATTAGCTAGCGAAATGGCAAAAGAAAAAATTAGAGTAAATACAGTAAATCCAGACGGCGTTATAATTGGAAGTAAAATTTGGCAAGGTGCTTGGGCAGAAGGCCGTGCGAAAGCCAATAATATATCCATTGAAGAACTACCTGCATTTTATGCAAAACGTAACTTACTTAACGAAATAATTACGCCACAAGATATTGCTAATGGTGTTTTTACACTTGTTGCAATTTTAAACAAATCAACAGGAAACATAATAAATATCGACGGAGGCATGGCAAATGCTTTTGTTAGATAAGAAAATATATTGTTAATTAGTTTAGTTAGTAAAAACTTCCACGGAAAATTTAAATTTAAAGTGGAAGTTTTATTATCTTAAATTACACAGGTGTAAATATATTTTACAGCTTCAAAACAAATTAATGAGCGAATGCGAATAAATCAAAATCAAATACAAGAAAACAATAAAACATCAATAAAAACGCTCGAAGAGCAATTTAATTACACATCAAACACCTTAAACAATAAAGGTGTAGATGTAAATGCAATTATAAAAAAACTACAGAATCTTCAAATTGCAATTCCAAGTTGGGCCTTAGGAGCTGGCGGAACAAGATTTGGAAGATTTTCTTTTTTTGGAGAACCCAAAAATTTAGAACAAAAAATTGAAGATATAGGTATTTTAAATGCTTTAACTCATTCTGCAGGGGCAGTTTCATTACACATACCATGGGATATCCCAGAAGATTATAATGGTATTAAAACATTAGCAAATAGTTTAAATATTAAGTTTGATGCTGTAAACTCCAATACGTTTCAAGACCAAAACAATGCGGCATTAAGCTATAAATTTGGTTCCTTAAGCAATACTTCAAAAGATATTAGGCAACAAGCCATTCAACACAACATAGACGTTATAAATATTGGTAAAAAACTAGGGTCAAAAAGTTTAACCGTGTGGCTGGCAGACGGCGCTAGTTTTCCTGGTCAAAACAACTTCCAAACTGCTTTAATTAACACAGAAAATAGTTTAAAAGAAATTTATGCTACGTTGCCCAAAGATTGGAAAATGCTAATTGAATATAAACCCTTTGAGCCTAATTTTTACAGCACTGTTATTCAAGACTGGGGCACATCATTTATGCTTGCGACTGCCTGTGGAGATAAAGCATACTCGCTCGTAGATCTTGGTCATCATTTACCAAACTGTAATATTGAACAAATTGTTTCAACATTAATGTATAAAGGAAAACTTGGCGGGTTTCATTTTAACGACAGTAAATATGGCGACGACGATTTAACTGTAGGAAGCATAAAACCATACACCCTGTTCTTGATTTTTAACGAGTTGGTTTATGGTATGGAAAACAACCCTAACAACCCAGATTTAGAATGGATGATTGATGCTAGTCATAATTTAAAAGATCCATTAGAAGATTTACTACAATCCCTAGAAGCCATACAAGAGGCATTTGCTAAAGCCCTACTAATAGATCAAAACAAATTAAAAAACGCGCAGTTAAACAACGATATTGTTACATGCCAAGAAATATTACACGATGCTTATCGCACCGATGTTAGACCATTAGTAGCCAAAGCTCGATTAAACCTAGGTGGCGCAATAAACCCTATAGAAACTTATCGCGCCTTAAACGTAAGAAACCAATTAATTAAAGAAAGAGGTAAATACTCTATTGCAACCGGTTTATAATATTTTTATGATTAATGTAACAGCTATTTTTGATATTGGAAAAACGAACAAAAAATTTTTTCTGTTTGACAAAGACTACAAAGAAGTTTATAAAGAATATATACAATTTGATGAAATAAAAGATGAAGATGGACACCCCACCGAAAACTTAACCGAACTTTTAAATTGGTTAAAAACCGTTTTTGAAAAAATATTAACTTCAAAAGCATTTAATGTAACAGCCATAAATTTTTCAACCTATGGCGCAAGCTTAGTGCACATTAATAAAAATGGGGAAGTTTTAACTCCGCTTTACAACTACACAAAACCAATAAAAAAAGAAATTGTAAATTCCTTTCTAGAAAAATACGGCCCAAAAGAAACCTTTTTAAAGGCAACAGGCTGTTATAATTTAAACTTATTAAATTCTGGCTTACAACTTTATTGGTTAAAACAAACTAAACCAGAAATTTTTAAAGAAATTAAATACACCTTACATTTTCCTCAATACTTAAGCTATGTATTTACTGGAATTCCTCTTAGCGAATACACAAGTATTGGCTGCCATACGGCATTATGGGATTACACTAAAAAAGACTATCATGATTGGGTATATAAAGAAAAATTAGATACCATTTTACCCACCATAGTTTCCACAGAAACAAGCATCAACATGAACTATAATGGCAGAAGAATTAAAATTGGTGTTGGTATTCATGACAGTTCATCTGCATTGTTACCTTATATACGAAGCATCAAAAAAAAATTTGTATTAATTTCAACAGGTACATGGAGCATAACATTAAACCCTTTCACAGAGCAGCCACTAGTAGACGATAACCAGGAAAAAGATTTTATAAATTATATGCGAATTAATGGTAAACCTGTAAAAGCCACACGTTTATTTTTAGGAAACGAATATAAAATTCAAATAAACAAATTACATAAACACTTTGGGGTTCCAGAAAACTATCATCGTGAAGTTAAATTTAATTCAGAAATCTTCACTAAAATAAATAAAGATTTTAAACACATGTTTAAATGGGAAAGTTTAAACGAAAGCCAAATGCCACCAAAAACAACAATACCTTATACTAATTTCGATGAGGCCTACCACCAACTCATGCTTGAATTAGTACTACTTCAAATTAAAAGTATAGAAGATGTTATTGGAAATGAGGAAATAAAAAAACTCTATGTAGATGGCGGTTTTAGCGACAACGATTTATACATAAATTTATTATCGCACTTTTTTAGAAACACCAAATTAAGAACCACAAATGCATCATTAGGCTCTGCGCTTGGCGCTGCCTTATCTATTTCTGATAAAAAACTAAACTCGAAATTTTTAAAAAAGAATTACTCCCTAAAAAAACATGTTCCCTTTATAATATCATAAAAAAACCAACCGAACTAAACTAAACATTAATGAAACCGATTAATAGCAAAATAAAAGAGCAAAAAACAAATTCCAGTGGCGAGTTTGAGCGAACTGCTGTACCACAAAAAAAATTAAAAAGTTGGTCTAATTTCTTAGGCGTGTATGCAGGAGAACATGCTGCTGGTACAGAATTTTTAATAGGTCCTTTATTTCTTACTGCCGGCGTAAGTGCCTTCGATTTAATTATTGGATTACTTTTAGGAAACTTTTTAGCTGTTCTTAGCTGGCGATTTTTAACCGCAGAAATAGCTGTAAAATACAGATTAACTTTATACTACCAGCTAGAAAAAATTTGTGGTAAAAAGCTTGTTATTGGTTATAATCTTGCGAACGGTATTTTATTTTGTTTCTTAGCCGGATCCATGATAACAGTTTCGGCAACAGCAGTTGGAATTCCGTTTAATATGCCTATGCCCAAACTAACCGACAGTATGCCAAATGGCCCCACTTGGATTGCTATTGTATTGTTTATAGGTATTGTAATATCGATAATTGCTGCAAAAGGTTACAATACTGTAGCAAAAGCTGCAAATTATATGTCTCCAGTAATTGTTACGGGCTTTATTTTATGCGGAATTGTAGCTTTAAAACAGCTAAACGTGACTAGTTTTAGCGATTTTTGGAATATTTGGGGTGAAGGCACAAAACCCTTTCCCGGACAAATAAAATACACGTTTTGGCACGTTGTAATCTGGTCTTGGTTTGCTAATGCCGCCATGCACATCGGTATGTCAGACTTATCTGTTTTTAGGTTTGCAAAAAAGGCATCGGCCGGTTGGACAACGGCTGCAGGAATGTATATTGGCCATTTTATGGCTTGGGTTGCAGCGGCCTTATTATATGCTGTATATTTAAAATCTCCCGAAGCAATAGCTATATTAAACCAAGGTGAAGCACCTCCTGTTGCTCCCGGCCCATTAGCTTACAACGCCATAGGTGTTTTTGGAATTTTAGTAGTTGTACTAGCAGGTTGGACTACGGCAAACCCAACAATTTACAGGGCTGGTTTGGCATTTCAAGCTATTTTTCCAAAGTTAAGCACATCAAAAGTTACTTTTTTAGCTGGATTGGTAGCTACAATTGCCGGTATTTTTCCCGCTTTTGCTATGAAACTTCTTAGTTTTGTTGCCTTATACGGTTTTATTCTAGCGCCAATTGGAGCCATCATTGTATTCGAGCATTTCTTTGCAAAGAGATTTGGACTTGTTAAAAATTATGCAGAAATTAAAACTTTAAATTTCAACAAATCTGTTCTATTTGCTTGGGCTTGTAGCTTTGGCATATTTTATTTTTTATCTATTCAATTTAATATATTCCTATCGTTTCTTACACTTCCTACTTGGTTATTTTGTGGTATACTTTATTTAATATTCAGTTATTATTTCCAAAAACAAAAATTTTGAATATTCGGTTATTTTCTTTTAAAAATTACACGCTTTAACCTTGTAATCAATTTACAACTCTTAACAAATAAACTCACTTCCTGCGGTGGCATAACATCCTATTTCATACAGGATGGAGCAGGATGCTACCAAAAATTATAAATTCTACTTTTATTAAACAAAATAAACTACCGCGCTAACTTAATCATTAACTAAATTCATTTTTATGAAAGAAAACTTATTTCAAAAAATGCGAATTTCAAATTATTTTGCAAAAAATTCGTGTTTCAAATTATTAAGTCTAATACTCGTTATAAACACGTGTTTTAGTACTGCAACTGCTTATGGTAACGAAGTTTATGGAGCAAATAGAGACCTCTATTCCGTTCAAAATTTAATTATTTCCGGAATAATAACAGACAGCAATAATATTCCTTTACCTGGAGCAAGTATTTCAGAAAAAGGAACCACTAATGGCGCCTATTCAGATTTTGACGGAAACTTTTCAATAGAAGTTACTAGCGAAAACCCGACATTAATAATCTCATACGTAGGTTATGTTACAAAAGAAATTTCGGTAAACAATCAATCAAACATCAATATTATTTTAGAGGAAGATGCTCAAAGTCTAGATGAGGTAATTGTTGTTGGTTACGGAACTGCAAAACGTAAAGATATCACGGGTTCGGTTGAACGAGTTACGCTAGAAGATTCTCCAGTAGCGCTATCGTCTAATACAAGTATTCTACAATCGGTTAGAGGCGCAACACCTGGTATTAATATTGGAACTCAAAATCAAGCAGGCCAAACTCCAAGTATTATTATTAGAGGGCAAAATTCAATAAATGGAAATAACGACCCCTTAATTGTGCTAGATGGCATTGTTTTTCTTGGTAGTGTAAACGACATAAACCCTAACGACATTGCTTCTATAGACATTTTAAAAGATGCATCGGCGGCAGTGGTTTATGGTTCTCGTGCAGGTAACGGTGTTATTTTAATAAATACTAAAAAAGGAAAAACATCAAAACCAGTTATTAAACTTTCTTCAAATACTGGTGTTAATGTTTGGCAAAATAAACCTAACCTTTTATCAAGAGATGCCTATTTAGAAAAATATGCTACTCAAGTTGGTGCTGCTTCGGTAGATGACATTGTTTGGGAAGAGGAATATAGAAACGTGCTGCAAGATGAAGGCGTTGATACAGACTGGATAGACCTTGTATCTCGTACAGGTACTATTCAAAAGCATAATGTTTCTGTGTCAGGAAGGTCAGATAATTTCAATTATTTCTTTTCTGGTGGTTATGAAGAGCAACAAGGTGTTATTTTGGGTGACGATTTTAATAGAATCTCACTTCGTTCAAGGCTTCAAGCCGATGTTACCGATTGGCTCGAGGTTGGTATAGATGGTTCATATACCAATAGCGATTTTTCTGGTGTTACTGCAAATCTTGGACAAGCTATGTTTATAGCTCCTATTGGCTATCCGTATAGATACGATGGGCAACCATTTAATACAGCCTCTAACACCTCTACCGACTTAGAAAGGTACCCTACTGCCAACAACGTGGAAAATCCGCTTTGGGGAACAGATGGAACACGCGATTTATTCGATAAACGAAACTATTTTAGGTTAGCTGCGAATGCAACGGTTAAAATACCATGGATAGAAGGTTTAAAATACACCGTAAACTATTCCATTAGTTCGCAATACAGAAGCTTAGATAGTTTTTATTATGAAGGTTATTACATAGGGCTTCCAACAGAAGGAGAACCCTATTTTAATAGGTACTCACAGGAGGCAATACAAGCCAATCTTTCGCAAGCAAACGGGTCTAACTCACGTTATAAAGATTATAATTATGTAATTGATAATATTATTAATTACAATAAAAGTTTCAATCAACATAATATAGATTTAACCTTAGTAGCAACACGCGACTACAGAAAAGCAGATGTCTCTACCCTATCTGGCAATAACTTTGCTTCTTTAGGTAATACAAGCTTGGGTGTAAACGGGCTTACATTTGCCGAAACAATCAATAATTCTTACGACATAACAGAAAGATCTAATGTTGGCTACTTAGGTAGAATAGCTTACGGATTCGACAATAAATATAATATTACAGCTTCAGTAAGACGTGATGGTGCATCTGTTTTTGGTGAAGATAATAGATTCGGTACATTTTGGTCTGTAGGTGGTGCCTGGACAGTAACCAAGGAGAACTTTTTAAAACCGAATAAAATATTAAGCTATTTAAAAATAAATGCCTCTTATGGTACAAATGGAAACCAAGGTTTAGACCCATACGAAACACTTTCGGGTGTTATTACTGGGCAACCAGGAGATATTGAATATGCTTTTGGAGACAACCCTTCTGAAAGTGAATTTGGAATTGAACAAACAAGTTTAGGAAACACCGAATTAGGATGGGAATCTACAACTGCTTTAAACTTCGGGATTCATTCAAGTTGGCTTGATAGTAGAATTAATTTAAATGCTGATGTTTATTTTTCTAAAACCAGAGACCAAATTTTTAACAGAAATATTCCAAGTACAAGTGGCTTTACATCAATACTAGCAAGTTTAGGACAAATTGATAACCAAGGTGTTGAAATTTCTTTAGAAACTACCAATTTTAAAACAGATAAATTCTCTTGGACATCTAATTTAGCTTATTGGAAAAACAGTAATAAAATAGCAGAGCTATATGGCGATGATATTGATGGGGATGGTGTTGAAGACGACGATATTTCAAATAGCTTATTTATAGGCGAATCTCTTGGAGCCATTTATGGTTACGAATATATTGGGGTAGTTCAAGAAAGCGATACGCAATACATTGCCGATACAGGAGCCGAACCAGGAGACGCCATGTATAGAGATTTAGATGGCGTTCCAGGAATTACCGCAGATGGTGATCGAAAAATTTTAGGGTTCACGGCACCAAACTTTAGAATGTCCTTTGCAAATACTATAAATTATAAAAACTTAAGTTTATACTTTCTATTTACAGGAACCTTTGGTGGTAATGGGTATTATTTAGGTTCTAACCCCAGACACAATTCTTTACAAAACAGATTTGACTACAACGATATTGATAACGGCGCTTGGTGGACACCCGAAAACCAAAGTACAACAAACCTTCGTGCAGATTTTAACGATTCGAGATACTTAGGTTTACAATCTAGAGGTTTTGTTCGCTTACAAAATATAAACTTAAAATATAGTTTTAATCAAGACCTTTTAAATAGATTAAATTTAGGAATAGCATCGTTAGATTTATATGCAAATGCAGACAATCCACTAATATTCACAAACTGGTTTGGTGGTGGCGACCCAGAACTAGGCGTATCTGCGCAAAGTGGCACTTTACCTGTAATGACAGCATATACTGTAGGTTTAAACGTTAGCTTCTAATTTAAAAAAAACAATATGAAAAAATATTTAAAATATAAAATAGTAATTATAGCGGCTATTCTTTTAAATCTTAGCTGCGACGATGAAGAGTTTTTAACTCAAGATCCTGAAACTTTTTTAACTGTAGATAATGTTTTTACATCTGGAGTTCAAGTCGAGCAACTAATACTTACAATGTATCAGCAAGACAGGGCTCTTCATGGGTATATCGATAACAACCAAGGTCGAGTAATGTATGGTCAAGGCACCGATGTTTTTACCGTTCCAACATTTAGAGAAAACACAAATTTTAGTGATTATAACTCTACAATTACCCCAAATGCAGGTAGATTATATAATATTTATACCGATTTATATCAAATGATTGGTAGAGCTAACTTAGCCATTTCTTTAGCAGAACGAGAGGATATTCCTTTTGAATCCGAAGACATAAGAAGTTATGTACTTGCACAAGCCAAATTTTTTAGAGCCAAAGCTCATGGGCAAGCAGCCGAACTTTTTGGTAGAGTTGCCATTGTAGATGAACCAACAACAACCGTTAGGTTTGACTACGAACAATCTGAGAGATATGAAATATACCAATTTGCAATAGACGATTTAGAATCTATACTTGATGATTTACCAGAAACTACTAACGAACCTGGTAGAGTTGTAAAAGGTGCAGCTCAACATTTTTTAAGCGAATTTTATTTAGGACTTGGTATTGAAACCAACAGCGATACTGCCTACGATCAAGCGATTAATTATGCGTCTGATGTAATTGATGGTGGCATTTACTCTTTAATGACAGAGCGATTTGGCTCTAGAGCTACCGAAGCAGGAAAAAACGTATGGTGGGATTTATTCCGTTTAAACAACCAAAACTATGCCGATGGGAATACCGAAAGCATTTGGGCGTATCAATTCGATTATCAAGCATATTTAGCAGGTGATGAAAACGCAAGACTAGCATTACCCTATTATTTAAGCCCAGTATGGCGAGCTATTCCTGGAGTTATTGGTGAAGATGAATATACTGGCGGTCGTGGTGTAGCTTTTTTAAGACCAACAGAACTAACAGAAACCATAATATGGGAACCTAGCATTTCTGATGGCGATATGAGAGGAGACGAAAGCAATATTAGACGCACCGTGTACTATAACGACCCTAGTTACGAAAATGGGTCCTTAGTAGGACAAGAAGTACCGCAAGACGAACTAGATGCAGCTAATATTGGGTTAGCAGATGGAGCGTATTTCCCAATATACGAAAAGTTTACGACCGATCAATTTGAAGGATTAGAAGACGGAGAAAGACGTCAAAATATTTGGAGAGACGATTACGTTATTAGACTTCCAGAAACTATTTTATTAAGAGCTGAAGCTAAATTAAGAAAAGGCGATAATCAAGGCGCTGCAGACGACATTAATATTATTAGAGAAAGAGCACAATGTAATATTTTGGCAACAGCTGCTATGGTTGATTTAGATTTTATTTTAGACGAAAGAGCAAGAGAGCTATTTGGAGAAGAAAGTCGCTGGAATACCCTATTACGCATGGGAGGCAGCATTGCTTCCGATAGAATTAGAACTTATGCAAGATACGACTATCAAGTAAATAGTTTAACCTTCGATTTTAATACATTTCCAATTCCACAAACGGTTATCGACAGAAATAAAGATGTTGTTTGGGAACAAAACCCAGGTTGGGAAAACAGATAATTAACAACCTTAATCTTAAAAAAATAAAAAGCCAAAATATTACATTTTGGCTTTTTATTTATAAGTTTAAAAATATCTTTAAAACTTGTGTAAATTAATTTTAAGCACAATTAATATGTTATTGTAAAATTGGCTTAGGCAGAAACGAAACAATAACATAACTTACCAAGAAGTACCCAAAACTTTCCAAAGAATCGCAAATAGGTTTTCTTTTTTAAGTATAATTTTTTAAAATCGATCGTGTTAAAGCAAATTAATTTCTTCGTTTGTTTTTAAATTGAAGCGTTTTTTAAACAAATACACACCCAAATATAAAAATGGCGTATCGCAAGCCGCAACTATAACCTTGAATAAAAAGCCACTTACCAGTAAACCTTTAAAGTTAGCCCATTCAATAATACCAAACGAGCACAATAAAAATACAATGGTAAAAGTATCGACAAACTGAGAGGTCCAGGTTGAAAAATTATTACGTAGCCACAGTTTTTTACCTTGAGTAACGCGTTTCCAGAAGTGATAAATTTGAATATCGACAAACTGCGCAAACAAATAGGTAAGCATACTTGCAAAAACGGCAATGGCCGAATTACCAAACACATTCTTAAACGTAGTATCATCTATAGCAGACCACGATGTAGCGGGTACTGCGCTAGAAATATAAATGATTAATAGCGAAAATATCGAAGCAAATATACCCGCGATAACCACATCGTTAGCGCGTTTTTTACCGTAAATTTCGCTTATTAAGTCGGTAATTAAAAAGGTAATTGGGTAAGGTAAAATGCCAACAGAAATCTCAAAAAGCTTGCTGCCAAAAATTTCAATATCAAACGGATACCAATAAAAAAACTTTTGAAAAATAAGATTAGAAACCACCAAAGACGTTATAAATAAAGCACCTAAAAGGATATAAATGCGCTGAGCGGCAAGTTTGTTTTTGTCTGTCATTTATAATTGTGAATAATTAACTCAGGTAAATATAAAAGAATAAAATTTGATTTAGTTATTTTGCCATCTCTTATGGATAACTTCACAACATATTATATAGCACTTGGCAGTAATAAAGGCGATAAATTTAAAAATTTACAAGCGGCTGTTAAGGCTATTTATCATAAAATTGGGAATGTAAAATTGATCTCTAAGATTTATAAATCGGAAGCTTTAGGGTTTAAAAGTGATGATTTTTTTAATTGTTGCCTTATTTTAGAAAGCCAATTAAAACCAGCTAAGGTGCTACGTACGTTATTAGCCATAGAAACAGACTTGGGCAGAACACGCACTAAAACAAATGTTTATGAAGCAAGAACCATTGATTTAGATATAGTTTTTGCCGAAGACCAAATTGTCGATACAAAATTACTAAAGTTGCCTCACCCCGAAATGCACAAACGCAAGTTTGTTTTGCAACCTTTAGCAGATATTGCGCCTAAAATAAATCATCCAATACTTAATGCCGCAGTCGAAGATTTATTAAGCACCTGCCAAGACAATTCGGTATTGGAGCCTTTAAACGTGTGGATAAAAAACCCAAGTAAAGCGTATAATTTAGCCAAATTTAATTACATAGCTATTGAAGGAAATATTGGTGCAGGAAAAACGAGTTTAGCAACAAAAATTGCACACGATTTTAATGCTAAATTAATTTTAGAACGTTTTGCCGATAATCCTTTTTTACCAAAATTTTATAAAGATGCTTCACGTTATGCTTTTCCGCTTGAAATGTCGTTTCTGGCAGACCGTTATCAGCAAATTAGCGACGATTTAGAGCAGCTCGATTTATTTAAAAATTTCGTGGTTAGCGACTACGATGTATTTAAATCTTTAATTTTTTCAAAAATCACCTTACAAGAAGATGAGTTTAAGCTTTATCGAAAATTATTTTACCTAATGTACAAGGATATCGCTAAACCAGAACTTTATGTGTATTTATACCAAAACACAGAGCGTTTACAACAAAATATAAAAAAACGCGGCAGAAAATACGAACAAGACATAGCCGACGAATATCTTGAAAAAATAAACACGGGCTATCTGGAATTTTTAAAAACTCAAACAGACTTTAACGTAAAAATAATTGATGTTTCCGATAAAGATTTTGTTAAAAATAGAGCCGATTATATTTGGGTTTTAGAGCAGGTTTGTGGCGAGTAACTATTTTTAATTTTCTGCCTATCCTTTGGATTTAAATATTGCATAGCTATTCTGTTTTCTGGGTTTTTATCTACACAATAAAGTGTAAATAGAAAAATCCATTCCAAAGGTTTCATTAAAATATAAACGATATTAGAAATGTTGGAATTATTAAATAGATAATAATGTTTATGAATTTTAGCGCCCACTTTATTATAATTCTTTCTAAGAAAATAATGTGCTTTGGGTAATTTTTTATGAAGTATTTCTTCAAAAGCGTTCGAAATTAAAAGTTGCCTGTTGCAAATTATTTTTTCGTTATTTCTTTCTCCTAATCTTATAGGTTTTACTATTTTTTTATTCCCTAATGCGCCCACCGAACATAAAAAATGTCCACCACAGTTTACATTATCACATAAATAATCAAGTTGAGAAAAACCATGTTTGTAGGTATCTGTAAAAGCCCGTATTAAAGTGTCTGGTTTTTGTCCGAATAAAAACAACAAAAGCGAGAAAACTATTAATAAAGGAACTAGTAAAACTATTAATACGGGATATTTTATTAATGGTTTTAAATGCAAAACTTTGAAACAAATTCTGTCCAATAATTTAATCGGAGCAACTTTGTTTTTGTAATTGTGTTCAATTAACAATAAGTGATTTTTATGAAGTTGAAGTATTAAAAGTAAAATTAATGGGGAGTTGCCAATTAAAATCATTAATCCGCCAAGTTCAACAGGTTTAATGTGAAACATCATTATGCCATTTATTACTAACCCAAGAATTAATAATGTGTTTAATAATAATTCTGGAATGGGAGCAAAAATGGCAACTCTAAAACTAGAAAAGGCATAAGCCATTATACAAATTATTATAAGTGTATAAATGCCAAATTTGTTTTCTGGCGCAAATGCAGGACTATCAGTACAGCAACTGTTTTCTAATCCCCAATCGAAAAACATAAAAAACAAAAACGGAAAACCAGCAAAAATAAACAGTGCAACAGGTTGCCAAATACGCTTTTTGGTTAGTGTTTTACCTTTAACCAAATACGCTGTAAAATTTACTATTACAAATAAAAAAGGGATAGCTAATATTATAGGTAAAACTAAAAAGCCCATTATGATATTGGTTTCGAGCTAAGTTATTATTATTCGGGGGTTAAATCAAGTTTTAATTATATTTTAAAAAGCGTTGTTACTATTTGCCCTTTATTATTTTTTAAAACATGCGAATTAAGTATGGTTTTACTCGTAATGTTTAAGCCAAAAGGCGATTTTAAAATATCAACACCACTCTGCTTTTTAGTTCTATTTCCTTGGCCCGAAATAATATCGATGTTTGCAGTAAAATCACCCTTTGGAATATGCTCGGTTAATAAAATGTATTTGTAATGTTTTAGCTTTTTTACAATGCGTTCTATTTCTGTATTCGATAAATGCTGAAGCACTTGTCTTAACACGATACAATCAGCTTTAGGAAGCTCGTCTTTGGTAATATCGAGACAATTAAACGTTAAGTTTTCGGCCTGAAATTTGACTTGGTTTCGTGTTATTAATGGCTCAACAATATCGATTGCGATATAATTTTTTGTGTGCTTGTAAAAATGTTTCCCAATATTAAAATCGCCACAACCTAAATCGCAAACAGTGATAGGTTTGCTAAAAGATTTAAAAAAATGAGTAACAACTTCTATATACGGATTTATAATTTCGGGATCGTGAGAACCTTCACCCGAATAAAAATCATGGTCATTTCCTCCCCATAGGTGCAAGTCGTAAATTTGAGTCATGGCATCTTTTGTTGGCCATGGTTTTTTGGGTTTACTCATAGTATTCAATTTCACGATAAATAGCCTTTGTTAACTGTCTTTTTTCATAATGTTTCATGATAATCCAATTGTTTTTATCATCAAACTCATATTTAAAATTTACTGTTTTTAAATGCTTATTGTTTTTATTGAAAATTTTATCCTTCGTTCTGAGTCCTTTTCGGTTTCTAACATGGACAATTCTATCGTATTTGTATGTGCTGTCCGATTTTGTCCAGTCCGATTCAATCATTTGTCCTTTTTTGTTGTAAGTAAAAGTGGTTATTAAATTACGACGCAGGTTTTCGGTGTATAAATCCATTACAGAATACAAAAAAACACATGTTATGAGTTCGTTTTGTAGGTTGTAATTGTAAGACTCGTTATAATTAGTTAGATTATTGTTGCGGGTGTAAGAAGTCGTTTTTTTATAAATTTCACCATTTTGGTAAGTGTATAGTGTTCGGTATTTTAACGAATCTTCTAGAATTATTGTTTCTGTATAATCAATTTTGTTATTCGTATTATAAAAATAGGTGGTTCTGGTTGATATATAGGGTTCGTTTTTGTAAAATGTTTTACGTTTGTTCTGGGTTATTTTACCTTGTTTGTTGTAGTAGTATTCGTTTATTTCGGAAGTTGAGATATGTTTTTTTCCGTCGGAATATCGTGTGGAATAAGTTTCAGTTTCAGTAACTTTCTTGAAATTTTTGTTTTGTTCATCCTCTTGCCCAAAAGATGCTAAGCATAGCAATAACAATAAAAATGCGGTTATTTTTTTCATTTAATGCTACTCAATTTACTAAAAACATCCCAAACTACTACACCACAACTTACCGAAATATTTAAGGAGTGTTTTGTCCCAAATTGCGGAATTTCAATAACATAATCGCTTTCGCTTACTACGTTTTGGGCTACACCTTTAACCTCATTACCAAACACTAGTGCATATTTTGTGTTAGGCTCAATTTTAAAATTGTTTAACATAGTAGCCTTTTCAGCTTGTTCAATAGAACAAATCTTTATGTTTTCTGCCTTAAGTTTGTTAATTACCTCTAAAGTGTTTTCCGCATATTCCCAACCTACAGTGTCTGTGCTTCCTAAAGCGGTTTTGTGTATGTCTTTATGTGGAGGCGTTGCAGTAATACCGCATAAATAAATTTTTTCAACTAAAAAGGCATCACTTGTTCTAAAAACCGAACCAATATTGTTTAAGCTTCTAATATTATCCAGAACAATAATTAAAGGTGTTTTTTCTGTAGCTTTAAAAGCTTCAACACTAAGCCTGTTTAATTCGCTGTTTTTTAGTTTACGCATTACTGTTTGTTTTTTCATTTCCTTTAAAGTGGAAATCTTATAAAAGTTTTAATGTCATTAGGTTCGTAATAACATTGGTAATTGTTGAAAATCTATCGCAAATTGTAAATAAAATATCGTTTTTCATTTTAAATAAAAAGTTGAAAATACATTACTTTAGCAATCTTACAATCTCGATAAGTATCGAGGCAAAAATAACATTTAAAAATCACTTTACAGTTGGCTAAAAAAGCAAAAAAAGTAACCCCGTTAATGAAGCAGTATAATGCCATTAAAGCAAAATATCCAGATGCTTTATTATTGTTTCGTGTGGGAGATTTTTACGAAACTTTTGGAGACGATGCGGTTAAAGCGGCTGGTATTTTAGGCATTATTTTAACCAAACGAGGCGCTGGAAGTGAAAACGAAACGGCTTTAGCTGGTTTTCCGCACCATTCTTTAAATACATATTTGCCAAAATTGGTAAAAGCGGGAGAACGCGTTGCTATTTGCGACCAACTTGAAGATCCTAAACAAACCAAAACCATTGTAAAAAGAGGAGTTACCGAGCTTGTTACACCTGGTGTTGCTTTAAATGATGAAGTGTTAACATCAAAAAGTAACAATTTTTTATGTTCGGTATATTTCGATAAAAAAACAATTGGGATTGCTTTTTTAGATATTTCTACCGGCGAATTTTTAACCTCACAGGGGAATGCTGAATATATTGATAAGTTAATTCAAAATTTTAACCCTAGCGAAGTTCTGGTTTCTAAACAGAAAAAAGCCATTTTTAAAGACACTTTTGGAGACGATTTACACACTTTTTATTTAGAAGATTGGGTATACCAAACCGATTACGCTAACGAAACTTTAATTAAACATTTTAACACAAAGACTTTAAAAGGTTTTGGGGTTGAAGATTTGTATGAAGGCATTATTGCATCAGGTTCCATACTTCATTATTTAAGCGAAACACAGCATAACAAATTAAAGCATATTACTGCCATTGCAAGAATTGCTGAAGATGATTATGTGTGGATGGATAAATTTACAATACGTAATTTAGAACTTTATAGCTCAACAAATAACAATGCGGTTACGTTATTAAATATTATCGATAAAACCATTTCGCCAATGGGCGGGCGCATGCTAAAACGTTGGTTAGCCTTACCGTTAAAAAGTAGCGATAAAATTAAGCAGCGCCACGAAGTTGTACATTTTTTAAAAACTGAAAGCGGCACGCTTCAAAATATACAAAACCATATAAAACACATTGGCGATTTAGAGCGATTAATCTCAAAAACAGCAACCGGAAAAGTAAGTCCGCGCGAGGTTATTCAGCTTAAAAATTCATTAGAAGCTATTGTTCCCATAAAATCGATAGCATCAAACTGCGAAAACGACTCTTTAAAAGTTATTGGCGATACGTTACAAGGTTGTGATGTGCTTCGTGAAAAAATAAAACAGACCTTAAATGAAGATGCGCCTGTTAATGTTTTAAAAGGAAATACAATTGCTGAAGGCTTTTCAAAAGAGTTAGATGAGCTTAGAAATTTATCAAAATCTGGTAAAGATTATCTTGATAAAATGTTGGAGCGCGAAAGTGAGCGCACTGGTATTCCGTCATTAAAAATAGCTTCAAATAATGTGTTTGGGTATTATATTGAGGTTAGAAACACCCATAAAGATAAAGTGCCTACAGATTGGGTTAGAAAACAAACTTTAGTAAGTGCAGAACGCTATATTACCGAAGAATTAAAGGAATACGAAACCAAAATTTTAGGTGCAGAAGAACGTATTTTGGCCATTGAACAACAGCTTTTTGCCGATTTGGTTAGTTGGATGAATTTATACATAAAATCTGTGCAACAAAATGCTTTTTTAATTGGGCAATTAGACTGTTTGTGTGGTTTCGCACAGTTAGCAAACGATAATAATTATGTGTATCCAACAATTGATGATTCATTCGATTTAGACATAAAGGAGGGGCGCCACCCAGTTATTGAAAAACAATTACCAATAGGTGAAGCTTACATAGCAAACGATATTTTTTTAGATAGAAGCGAGCAACAAATTATAATGATTACCGGCCCAAATATGTCTGGTAAATCTGCTATTTTGCGTCAAACTGCATTAATTGTATTGTTAGCCCAAATAGGAAGTTTTGTGCCTGCAAAAGAAGCAAAAATAGGGTTAGTTGATAAAATTTTTACACGGGTTGGTGCAAGCGATAATATATCGATGGGCGAATCTACTTTTATGGTAGAAATGAATGAAACCGCTTCAATTTTAAATAATATAAGCGACAGAAGTTTGGTGTTGCTCGACGAAATTGGGCGTGGTACAAGTACTTACGATGGTATTTCTATAGCTTGGGCAATAAGCGAATATTTGCACCAACACCCTGCGCAACCAAAAACATTGTTTGCAACGCATTACCATGAGTTAAATGAAATGACTGAAACTTTTGAGCGCATTAAAAACTTTAATGTTTCAGTAAAAGAACTAGAAGATAATGTATTATTTTTAAGAAAGCTAGTTAAAGGCGGAAGCGCGCATAGCTTTGGTATTCATGTAGCAAAAATGGCAGGAATGCCACAATTAGTTTTACAGCGTGCTAATAAAATTTTAAATAGATTAGAACAATCGCATTCTAGTGAAGAACTCACCGATAAGGTAAAAACTTTAGAAAACGATATGCAACTCAGTTTTTTTAATTTAGACGATCCTTTATTAGAAAATATTAAAGATGAAATTTTAAACACTGATATTGACACACTTACACCTGTAGAAGCTTTAATGAAATTAAATGAAATAAAACGTATGTTGGTTAAGAAAAAACATGCATAAAATTATTTTTATTAATTTTTTAAAAAAGGCTTTGTAATTAAAAGAAAAGGTTTAAATTTGCATCCGCAATCGAGAGGTTGCACGTTCATTAAAAGACTGCGAAAGTAGCTCAGGGGTAGAGCATCACCTTGCCAAGGTGAGGGTCGCGGGTTCAAATCCCGTCTTTCGCTCTGATACTTTCTAAAATATACCAAGTTGCTGAAGTGGTGGAATTGGTAGACACGTTGGACTTAAAATCCAATGACCATTAGGTCGTGCGGGTTCAAGTCCCGCCTTCAGTACAAAAGCCGTTGTTAATCAATTGATTTTCAACGGTTTTTTTTGTTTTTAGCAGCTTTTTTTCCTTCATTTTAACATCAAGAGCTTTAAGTTAGCAATCTAATCCCTTAAAAATACAATTTAAAGCCACAGATAGACTATTCGTTTAAAGCTTCAATCATCTTAAATATTAACAAAAAGATAAGACTCCATTTTCAACTTTTAACAGCTTTTCAACGTATATTCCTGTAAATTTGCTTCCGCGAAAGCGCTAACCCCAAAAATTCTTTTTATGAAAAAATTTTTAAAAATTATAGGCATAACTTTACTTACTTTATTTGCTATTTTACTTATAATTCCCTTTGCTTTTCAAGGTAAATTAAAAGATATTATAAAACGTTACGCTAACGAAAGTGTAAATGCTAATGTAGAATTTAAAGATGTTAGCCTAAGTTTTATAAAAAGTTTTCCAAAGGCTCATATTAGTGTAGACGATTTACTAATTACCACTTTTAAACCTTTTGAAAACGAAACGCTCGTTTCTGCAAAACACATTGCTTTTACTATGGATGTAAAAGAGCTCCTAAAAAAAGCAAGCGAAGATCCATTGGCTGTAAAATCTATTGTTGTTGAAGAAGCGCTTTTAACCATAAAAACCGATAAATTTGGTAATGCCAATTACGACATTGCTAAAGAAACCGAAAATCAAGTAGAAGCAGATAGCAATAGCAGTTTTACTTTCGATATTCAAGATTATAGTATAAACAATAGTGCCATTACCTATATTGACGAAGCTACGGCAACACAACTTTCTTTAACCGAATTAAATCATGAAGGCCATGGAACATTTTCTGCAGAAACTTCAGAATTAAATACAAAAACCCAAACAAACGTAAGTTTTAGTTTAGATAGCACCATGTATTTAAACAATAATACTATAAAACTTGATGCCATTATTGGTTTAGATTTAACCAATAGTAAATATACTTTTAAAGACAACAAAGGTTACATTAACCAATTACCTATTGAGTTTGATGGTTTTGTGCAACTCATAGAAGATGGTCAAGATATTGACATCACTTTTGAAAATCCAGAATCGGACTTTAAAAACTTTTTAGCCTTAATTCCTGAAACCTATTCAAAAAGTATTGAAAACGTACAAACTACCGGTAATTTTAAAATTAAAGGTATTATAAAAGGTAAAGTTACAGAAGAAACTATACCAACCCTCGATATTAGTTTAGCATCGAACAACGCCTCATTTAAATATCCCGATTTACCTAAAGGAATAAATAATATTTACCTCAACACCGAAATTAAAAACACAACCGGTAATGTTGATGACACTTATGTAAACATAAATCAGTTAGATTTTAAAATAGATCAAGATATATTTAAATCGTCTGCAACCTTAAAAAACATAACCAAAAACATGTTGGTAAACGCCAATGTTAATGGTGTTTTAAACTTAGCCAATCTTACAAAAGCTTATCCAATAGAATTAGAAACCACATTAACAGGTATTTTAAAAGCTAATTTAAATACTGCTTTCGATATGGAAGCTATTGAAACCAATGCGTACTCAAGAATAAAAAATAGCGGTACAGCGAGTATTACCGATTTTGTATTTTCTTCGGAAGACCTAAATAATCCGCTTCATATTACCAACGCCTCAATGAGTTTAAAGGCAGACGATGTAACGCTCAATAATTTTGAAGCTAAAACCGGAGAAAGCGATATAAATGCTACCGGAACAATTAAAAACCTAATGGGATTTTTACTTAGCGACAATACTTTAAAAGGTGATTTTTATTTAAAATCGAATACATTTAAAGTGAGCGATTTTATGACCAGTGAAACTGAAACCGAAACTCCAGAAAACAAGGCACCAACTACAACAGAAGCTTTAAAAATTCCACAATTTTTAGAGTGTATAATTCACGCTAATGCAAATACAGTTGTTTACGATAATTTAAATTTGAAAAACCTAAGCGGAACGGTTTATATAAAAGATCAACAGGCCACACTCGAAAACTTAAAATCATCAATTTTTGATGGTGCATTAACTGTTTCGGGCGATGTTTCAACAAAAAACGAAACGCCAACCTTTAATTTAAAACTGGGTGCCGATGGCTTCGATATTGCACAATCGTTTAAAGATTTAGAGTTACTACAAAGCATTGCGCCAATTGCAAATTTCTTTCAAGGTAAATTAAATACAACCTTAAGTTTTTCGGGCGATTTAGATAATGAACTTGCACCAAACCTTAGTACAATTTCGGGTAATGCACTTGCCGAACTTTTAACCACAAACATTGAAGAAAAAAATAGTGCCCTGTTAACTAAGTTAGATGGCGCTTTAAATTTTATTGACTTTAGTAAAATCGATTTAAAAGATTTAAAAACAAGTTTAAGTTTTGCCAATGGCAAAGTAAGCGTAAAACCTTTCGATATTAAATACAACGACATTAACATTAGTGTTTCCGGAGCTCACGGTTTCGACCAAAGCTTAGAATACAGTGCCATTTTAGATGTGCCAGCAAAATACTTAGGAAGTGAAGTAAACCAGTTAATTGGTAAAATAAACACAGAAGAAGCTAACAACATTACCATTCCTGTTACTGCAAATATTGGCGGCAGTTTAACTAGCCCGAGTGTGAAAACCGACTTAACAAGTGGTGTGAAAAACCTTACCACACAACTTATTGAAATTGAAAAACAAAAATTGCTAGACCAAGGAAAAAGTAAAGTAAAGGACATGCTTGGAGGTTTAATTGGAAGTAATAACACCAAAACCGATTCTATAAAAAGTGAGCAAAAAAGTACGGTTACAAATGTGTTACAAGATATTGTTTCGAGCAAATCGACAACAACAGACTCAACTCAAAACAATTCTACAAAGGAAACAGTAAAAAACGTTTTGGGAGGTTTATTTAGCAAAAACAAAAAAACGGACGAGTAAAAACTTTTAAAACCATTAAAAAACTTAAAAATTAGTTAATTTTTAGTCATTTTCACCCTATTTTTAAACAAAAACGGCTAAAAATTAGGTTTATTAGATTATTTCTCTATGTTATAGGTTAGAACTTTTTTTTAAAAATGCACCTGTAATATATGAGACAATTAAAAATCACAAAACAAGTAACAAACCGTGAGTCTAAATCGCTAGACAAATATTTACAAGACATTAGCAAAATTTCGATGATTACTGCCGATGAAGAAGTAGAATTAGCGCAGCGAATAAAAAAAGGCGACCAAAAAGCCTTAGACAAGCTAACAACGGCAAATTTACGTTTTGTGGTTTCGGTAGCTAAACAATACCAAAATCAAGGTTTAACGCTACCCGATTTAATAAACGAAGGTAATGCTGGCTTAGTAAAAGCAGCGAAACGTTTTGATGAAACTAGAGGTTTTAAATTCATTTCTTATGCCGTTTGGTGGATTCGTCAAGCAATTTTACAAGCTTTAGCCGAACAATCTCGAATAGTTCGCTTACCTTTGAACAAAATTGGCTCAATTAACAAAATAAAAAAAGCGTATTCTTTTTTAGAACAAGAGTACCAACGTGAGCCAAATGCCCAAGAAATAGCCAACGAACTCGACTTAACAATTAGCGATGTTAAGCAATCGATGAAAGTTTCTGGAAAACATGTATCGATGGATGCACCATTTAAAGAAGGAGAAACATCAAATTTATATGATGTTGTATCGTCAAACCAATCTCCTAAACCAGATGCTGGTTTAATAAAAAAATCTTTAAACACCGAGGTAAATCGTGCCTTAAACATGTTGTCTAATAAAGAAGCCGAGGTTATTAGGTGTTATTATGGCATTAGCCAAAAACACCCCATGAGTTTGCAAGAAATAGGAGATGCTTTTGGTTTAACTCGTGAACGTGTAAGGCAAATAAAAGAAAAAGCAATTCGTAGGCTTAGGCATAATTCGAAAAGTAAGGTATTAAAAACATATTTAGGATAAACCTAAATTCAATTAAATATTTAATAATTAAAACAACTATATGTTAAAAATCATTTTAAAAGAAGGAGAAAGCATAGAACGTGCTTTAAAGCGTTATAAACGCAAACACCGTAATGTAAAAGTAATGCAAAATTTACGCGACAAACAATATTTTACTAAACCATCTGTAGAGCGTCGCCGTGAAGTACAAAAAGCATCTTACATACAAGGGCTAAGAGATCAAGAAGAAATATAAACACTTCAAAATCTCCTTGAAATAAAATAACTGAGTGCGCCCAAAGTACATTTAATCTATTTTGGCTACACTCAGTTATTTTATTTTTAAAGGTCTATAAGTGATTAATTAACAATTAAATCGACCACCAAGCCTTCGTTACTTCTTACATTAAAAACGGTTTCGTCTTCAAAAATTAAATATTGACCTTTTATTCCAGCAAGGACACCAGTGTAAGTTTGGCTTTTTACCAAGTTTAAACTTTTTGGTTTTATTGGATACTTTACTACCGGAAAATTTAAATTGGTTTCGGTATTACTTTCTATAAAATACGATTTAGCTTCATCTGGAATATAGGCTTTTAATTTTTCGCGCCATTCAACTAAATTTTCGTCCACTATTTCGTTTTTTAGCATAGTTCGCCAATTTGTTTTATCGCTAACATATTCCTTCAAGGCTACCTCCGTAATTCCAGCCAAATAACGATTAGGCACCTCAACAATTTCAATAGCTTCATGAGCACCTTGGTCTATCCATCGTGTTGGTACTTGGCTTTTTCTGGTTACTCCTACTTTTACATTACTAGAATTTGCTAAATACACTATATGCGGCTGCAATTGTACCTTTTTTTCGTATTCTAAATCGCGGTCTTCTTTATCAAGATGGGCAGTGCTTAATTCGGGGCGCATAATCCAATCGGCCGCCTGCGGAATATCAAAAAAACAGCTTTTGCAAAACCCTTGTCGGTAAATAGCTTTATTTAAACCGCAGTTTAAGCATTGGTATTTAACAAACTGTAAGGTTATACTTTTATTTAACAACTGGTTCATGTTTATAAAGTCGTTTTCGAACACCAAATAATAATTAATTGGTTCTAAAAACTCCGTTTCCATTTTTGTTAATACACCTTGGTAAGTCATAAAAAAAAATCTTATTTTTAAAATCTTAAATATAATCTAAATATGCCAATAACCATAGTAAATTCAATTGCTTCATGGATTTTGAAAAAACGGATTCATCAAATTGAGCTGTTTTTAAAATACCCCAACGAGGTTCAAAATGAACTGCTATTCAATCTTTTAGATTTTGCAAAACATACCGAATTAGGTAAAAAATACGATTTTGCCTCAATTAAAAGCTACAAAACATTTACCGAACGTGTTCCTATTCAAAATTACGACGACTGGCAAGATGTTATACAACGTGCAAGGCAAGGCGAAAACAATTTATTTTGGCCAACACCCATAAAATGGTTTGCCAAATCGAGCGGCACTACGCGCAGTAAAAGTAAATTTATTCCCGTAAGTGAAGAATCTCTAGAAGATTGCCACTATGCAGCGAGTAAAGATTTGTTATGCATGTATTTAAACAATAACGAAGATGCGCAATTATTTAAAGGTAAAAGTTTACGTCTTGGGGGCAGCAAACAACTTTACAAAGAAAAAGGCACTTCGTTTGGCGATTTATCGGCTATTTTAATAGACAATATGCCATTTTGGGCCGAATTTAGCAGTACGCCAAGCAATAAAGTTTCGCTTATGAGCGATTGGGAATATAAAATGCAGGCTATTGTTAACGAAACTATAAACGAAAATGTTACTAGTTTAGCCGGTGTACCTTCCTGGATGCTTGTTTTATTAAATAACGTTTTAGAAACTACAGGAAAAAATAATTTATTCGATGTTTGGCCAAACCTAGAAGTTTACTTTCATGGCGGCGTTAGTTTCACACCATACAAAGATCAATACAAAAAATTATTACCTAAATCTGGATTCCGTTATTACGAAATTTATAATGCATCCGAAGGCTTTTTTGCAATTCAAGACAGAAACAATTCAGACGAGTTATTACTCATGCTAGACTACGGTGTATTTTACGAGTTTATTCCTATGGAAGTTTACGCTACACCACAGGAATACGCAATTCCGCTTAGTGCTGTAGAGCTCGGTAAAAATTATGCTATAATTATAACTACGAATGCCGGTTTATGGCGTTATAAAATTGGAGATACTGTTAGGTTTACATCATTAAATCCATATCGCATAAAAATATCAGGACGAACTAAACATCATATTAATGTTTTTGGCGAAGAACTTATAATTGAAAATGCCGAACAAGCCATAAAACAAGTTTGCGAACAAACACAAAGCGATATTAAAGATTTTACTGCTGCTCCTATTTTTATGAAAGGCAAAGAAAAAGGAGCGCACGAGTGGCTAATTGAGTTTAAAACGCCACCAAAAAACATGGATAATTTTAATCATTTGTTCGACGAGGCTTTAAAAGCCCTAAACTCCGATTATGAAGCTAAACGATTTAACAACATCACTTTAAATAAACCCAAAATAAATGTAGCTCGTGAAAACCTTTTTTACGATTGGTTAAAACAAAATAATAAGCTTGGGGGCCAGCATAAAATTCCACGTTTATCCAATTCGAGAGATTATTTAGAAGAATTACTAAAATTAAACAACTAACAAGCAATAGCATAGTTTATTTTCTATCCTTATCGATTTAAATTGTTTTTGGTCTAAGAAATTCTTTCACCAAGGTGTTTGCTTATATATTTATTTTAATTAATTAACCAATCCCTCTTATTTAAAATGAAAACTAAACTTTCCCTCATAGTTTTCCTTATTACTAATATAGCCATTAGTCAACAAGGGCCTTCCAACCTAATTGCTGCAAATTATTTAAACGAAACCAACTCTTTTTTTAAACTAAACAAAACGGTTCCTGCCGAAGAAATTGGAGCAAATGGATTTGAATTCAAAATTTTAGATGCTGGTGTTAATACAAAATTCTCTGAATTTGGGTCTGGTTTTTTTAGAAACAAACTCATTATGGTTTCTTCTAAAAAAATTGGTGGTTTAGCTAAAATCGATCCTAATACGGGCGAGGCTTACAAAGACTACTACTGCTTAGACATTTCTAAAAATGGCCAATTAAGTTCCCCGATGCTATTTTCAAGAATATTAAACACGAATGCTAGCGAAGATCAACTAACATTTTCGAAAGATCAAAATACCGTGTACTACACCAGAAGTAGTAAAGAAAATTCTTTAGAATATAAAATTTACAAAGCTGATTTAGAACCAGATTCGCATGGGAATTGGATTAACGAACAGTTACTTAGTATTAACAAGGAAAATGTTTCAATAGAAAATCCTTTTATTAATCCTGCAGGAGACAAATTATATTTTTCTGCAAATTTACCAGATGCCATTGGCGGTTACGATTTATACGTATCCAACATTAATGCCGATGGTACTTTAAGCACTCCAGAAAATTTAGGCAAAAATGTAAACACCCCAGAAAACGACAAATATCCGTCGCTTTCTATAGATGGTAAATACTTATACTTCTCCTCACAAGGACACGATAATATTGGAGGATATGATTTGTTTGTTAGTAAAATTTCAAACGCTTCGGGGTATAAATCACCAAGAAACTTAGGTAATACCATTAATACGGTTTACGACGAAGTAGCCTATTTCTTAGCAGCTAAAAACAAAGGTTATTTATCATCTAACAGACAAAACGGTCGCGGAAGCTTCGATATTTATACAGCTGTAAACAATGAAGTTATTCAAAATATTGAAGGCGAGGTATTAGATTTAAACACCCAAATAAAATTACCAAATACGGTAGTTATTTTAAAAGATGAAGATGGCGAAGAAATAGCGAGGACTATTACTGGTGAAGATGCAAAATACAGCTTTAACGTAGCACCTTTGGAAAAATATGTAATCAGTGCACAAAAGGATGGATTTAAAGATACCGCCGAAACCTTTGAAGCGTTTAAAAGCACTAAAACCACTTACAATAAAAATTTAGAATTACAAACCACCGAGCCTGTAATTGCTAAAGTAAACGACGAATTACGAATTGTTTTAGAAAATATTTATTTCGATTTTAATAAATATAGTGTAAAAGAAGAATCTACTATTTCATTGAACAAAGTAGTAAAAGTTTTAAAAGCACACCCAACAATGAAGTTAGTTATTAATGCACATACAGATAATAAAGGCAGAGATGCTTATAACTTAAACCTATCGAACAAACGTGCTGATTCGGCCGTTAAGTTTTTAATACAAAATGGTATTGATGCAAACAGACTACAATCAAAAGGACACGGAGAATCTAAACCATTAATAAACTGTACAAATAATTGTACCGATGAAGAGTTACAAGCAAATAGACGTGTTGAGTTTGTAATTTTAGAAGAATAAGCCAAACGAAACACAGTGTATTCAAAATAAAACACTTTTAGCACAAAACTAAAACCCATAAAAAAACCACGATAAAATAAATTATCGTGGTTTTTTATTTTTTTTATATGATAAACTTTTATGAAACTGCCTTAAGCTTTTTTAAAGTAGTTTTTGTAAGTTTTTCTTCCGCGTAGGTTTTGGTAACGTTTAATTTTTTCTCTTTGCTACTTGGTAATTCAAACATAGCATCGGTTAATATTTCTTCACAAAGCGAACGTAAACCTCTTGCTCCTAATTTATACTCTATTGCTTTTTCAACAATAAACTCTAAGGCACCATCTGTTATGCTAAATTCTATATCGTCCATACCAAACAATTTTTTATATTGTTTGATTAAGGCATTTTTAGGCTCGGTTAAAATTGCTCTTAATGTTTTAGCATCTAACGGATCCATGTAGGTTAGCACTGGTAAACGACCAATTATTTCTGGTATTAAACCAAAATCTTTTAAATCTTTTGGTATAATGTATTGAAGTAAATGATTCTGATCTACAACATCATCAGACATTGAAGCACTGTAACCAACAGCTTGCATATTTAAACGTTTTGAAATAACGCGCTCAATACCATCGAAGGCTCCTCCTGCAATAAACAGAATATTTTCGGTATTAACCTCAATAAATTTTTGATCGGGGTGTTTACGACCTCCTTTTGGTGGTACATTTACAACAGTTCCTTCTAAAAGCTTTAATAAGGCTTGTTGTACGCCTTCGCCTGATACATCTCTAGTTATAGAAGGGTTATCGCTTTTACGAGCAATTTTATCAATTTCATCTATAAAAACAATTCCTTTTTCTGCTTTTTCTAAATTATAATCGGCTGCTTGTAATAGTCTTGTTAAAATACTTTCTACATCTTCACCTACATATCCAGCTTCTGTTAAAACTGTAGCATCAACAATAGCTAAAGGTACGTTTAACATTCTTGCAACCGTTTTTGCCATTAAAGTTTTACCGGTTCCTGTTTGCCCAACCATAACGATATTACTTTTTTGAATATCAATATCATCCTTTGTTGGGGTTTGCAACAAACGCTTGTAATGGTTATATACAGCTACAGACATTACTTTTTTTGTAACATCTTGACCAATTATATATTCATCTAAAAACTCTTTTATTTGCAGTGGCTTTTTAAGCTTTAATTCCGCAGATAAATCGCTACCATCGTTTTGCTTCGATTCTTCTAAAACAATGCCATGAGCTTGCTCGATACATCTGTCGCAAATATGTGCATCTAGACCTGCAATTAATAAGTTAGTTTCCGATTTTTTACGACCGCAAAATGAACATTCTAATTCTTCCTTTGCCATTAATCTATTTCTATTTTTTGTTGTAAATCACTGTAAATCAATATTAAATTTACAAAATTATATTTTAATTACGAGCCAAAATCTCGTCAATCATACCGTATTCTTTAGCTTTATCGGCTTTCATCCAGTAATCTCTATCACTATCTTCATATATTTTGTCGTAATCTTGCCCTGAATGCTTACTTATTATTTTATAAAGTTCTTCTTTTAAAGTAAGAATTTCTTTGGCTGTAATTTCAATATCACTAGCTTGACCTTGAGCGCCTCCTAATGGTTGGTGAATCATTACACGAGAGTGTGTTAAACCACTTCGCTTACCTTTGGCTCCTGCACAAAGTAAAACCGCACCCATCGAAGCTGCCATACCTGTACAAATTGTAGCGACATCTGGCTTTATAAATTGCATAGTATCGTAAATACCTAAACCTGCATAAACGCTTCCTCCTGGTGAGTTAATGTATATTTGAATATCTTTATTAGCATCTGTACTTTCTAAAAACAGTAATTGTGCTTGTACAATATTTGCTACCTGATCGTTTATTCCTGTTCCTAAAAATATAATTCTATCCATCATTAAACGTGAAAATACATCGAAAACAGCTATATTCATTTGGCGTTCTTCAATAATATTTGGCGTTAAATTGGTTGGATACATACTGCTTATTATTTTATTGTAGTATGTACTGCTTATACCTTGATCTTTTATCGCGAATTTTTCAAATTCTTTTGCGTAATCCATATATAATACGAAATTTATTTTATAATTATTTGATTTAAAATAAGTTAAATCAAAATCTAATTAAGTTTATAATAAAAAGGCGCTTAAACCTATCGATTTAAGCGCCTAAAGATAAGCATTTAATTTTTTAATTACTTGTCGCCATAAACTTCTTTAACAAAGTTTTCGTAACTTAATTCTTTTGTTTTAAGGTTTGCTTTTTCTTTGTAAACCTCTAACAATCTCTGACTTATTATTTGTTCTGAAATTCTGCGAGCTTCATCTTGGTTAGATAAAACACGAGCAGCAATATCGTCTAATTCTTTATCTGATGGATTCATTTGACCGAATTGAGCCATTTGCGCTTTAATCATATTACGTGCATGATCTTTAATATCATCCATAGTAATTTTAATATCGTTAGCTTCAATTAATTTACCTTCAATTAATTGGTAACGTAAGCTTTTTTCAGACTTTTCGTATTCTTCTTTAGCCTCTTCTGCATTCATTTCTTTTTCACCTGCAGTTTGCATCCATTTTGTTAAAAATTCTGCTGGTAAATCGAATTTTGTGTTTTCAACTAAATATTCGGTAACATCGTTTAATAACTTTTGGTCTGCTTGTTGCACAAATTGCTTTTCGGCATCTTCCTTAATCTTGTCTTTAAGCTCAGTTACAGACTTTACGGTTCCTTCACCAAAAAGCTTATCGAACAACTCTTGATCTAAATCTGCAAGTTCACGCTTGTTTATTTCGTTAATGGTAAAGTTTACTTCAATATCTAAACCATGTACATCGTCGTGACTTAATTTTAAAGCGTGCATTAATTCATGCTCATCACTATAAAGGCCTTTTGTTTTTAATGTAATTACATCGCCAACTTTAGCTCCTATAAATTGTTTTTCGGTAGCTTTTCCTTCAAACTTATCTAAAGTTAAAGTTACTTTATTATCTATTTCTTTTTCTTCGTTGGTAAAAGTTCCTGTAATTTCACTGTCTTTTTCAACAGTTTCTTGAGATACTAATTTGCCATATTGTTTTTGAATACGCTCTACTTGCTCATCAATCATTTTATCGTCTGCAACAATATTGTATTGCGTAATGGCTTTTTTACCTTTTAATTCTACTTCAAATTCTGGAGCTAAACCTAATTCGAATTCAAATGAGAATTTTTCGGCATCCCAATCAATATCATCCTGAGGTTTTGGTAATGGTTGCCCAAGAACGTCTAATTTCTCTTCGGTTAAATACTTGTTTAAAGCATCTTGTAAAAGCTTATTTACTTCATCAACTAAAACGGCTTTTCCGTATTGTTTCTTCACCATTCCCATTGGCACATGCCCTTTTCTAAAACCAGGAATGTTAGCTGTTTTTCTGTAATCTGTTAAGATTTTTTCTACTTTATCGCTGTAATCTTCTTTTGCGATATCTACTTTTACTACAGCATTTAATGCATCAACGTTTTCTCTTGTAATATTCATTGTAACAATATATAACCTATAAAGGTGTTTAACAATTTAATGTAGGTTTTACAACCCAAACTTTACCAATTTCGCTTTCGCGGAAATTCAACTTTAACAGAAATTAAAATCGGGATGCAAAAGTAAGCTATTTTTACATCCCAACAAAGTTTTTAATTACTTGATTTTTAGACTACTTTTTGTCTTCTTTTAGTGTAGATTGTACTATAGATTGCAAAAACGACAATAATAAACTAAATAAAATAGCGGTCCAGATACTACTTACCGAAAATCCGGCTATTAAATTATCTGCAAGCAAAATAATTATTGCATTAATTACCAAAAGAAATAGCCCTAGAGTTACAATGGTTATTGGCAAGGTAAAGATGACTAAAATTGGCTTTACAATTAAGTTTAAAATTGAAATAACTACAGCTACAATTATTGCTGTAACGTAACTATTTACGTAAACGCCACTTAACACATGCGCTAAGGCGAATACAATTATTGCGTTTAAAAGAAGTCTGATTATTAATTTCATAAGGATTGTTTTACTAAATATAACAAAACTTAGCTTAAGAAGTTCATAACAGATTCATAAAACTCTTTAGGATTTTCGGCATGTAACCAATGTCCTGCATTGGAAATGGTTACAATTTTGGCTTTTTCAAAATGACTTTTAATAATACTTTCGTCTCCAACCCCTATGTATTCCGATCGGTCTCCACGCAAAAACAAAGTATCTTTCCCAAATGTTTGTTGTGTTGGTAAAGCTTCACCTACTTCTCCTACTTCATTTTTTAATACTTCTAAATTTATACGAAGCCCTAACTTATCTTTAGTAACACGGTAAACGTTTTTTAGTAAAAACTGGCGAGTACCAAAATCATCAACATATTCACTTAACATTTTGTCGGCTTCCCCTCTACTTTTAATGGCATCAAAATTTATAGCACTTAATCCGTTTAAAATGCCATCGTGATGCACCGGATAAAAACGCGGAGAAATATCGGCAACAATTAATTTAGAAACATATTCTGGATATAAGGTAGAAAACATCATAGCTGTTTTACCTCCCATAGAATGCCCCAACAAAACAACATCTTTAAAGTTATTATGGTCGCAATAGTTTTTTAAATCTTGGGCTAATACTTCGTAGTTAAATGTTTCGCTCCAAAAACTACGTCCATGATTTCGTTGGTCTATTAAATGCATTTGGTAACCTTGTTCGCTAAATTGCTTGCCTAAAGTTTTCCAGTTATCGCTCATACCTAAAAAACCATGCAAAATTATAAAGGGTTTACCCTCGCCTAAAATATTTGAATAAAGCTGTTCCATTATTTTAATTTATGTAAATACATTTGTATAACATTTTCTGCACCTAAATATAAACTTTCAGCTATCAAGGCGTGACCTATAGAAACCTCTAACAACCCTGGAATATTTTCTTTAAAAAACTTAATGTTATCTAGAGATAAATCGTGTCCTGCGTTTAACCCTAAACCTAATTCTCCTGCAAGTTTTGCGCTTTCGGTATAAGGTTTTATTGCATCTTTATTTCCTAAACTATATTGGTGCGCAAAAGCTTCAGTATAGAGTTCTATTCTATCTGTTCCTGTAGCTTTAGCTCCTTCTATTTGCTTTAAAACAGGGTCTACAAATATGGAAGTTCTAATATCGTTTTGCTTAAATTCTTTTATAACATCAATTAAAAAATCTTTATGCTTAATGGTATCCCAACCGGCATTACTTGTAATAGCATCAACTGCATCTGGCACTAAAGTAACCTGTGTAGGTTTTACTTCTAAAACCAATTTCATAAACGATTCTACTGGGTTTCCTTCAATATTATATTCTGTATAAACTTCTGGTTTTAAATCTCTAGCGTCTTGGTAACGAATATGGCGCTCGTCTGGCCTTGGATGTATGGTTATACCTTCTGCCCCAAAACGCTGCGCATCTTTGGCAAACTGCACTACATTTGGAACATCGCCACCTCTGGAGTTTCTTAATGTGGCTATCTTGTTAATATTTACACTTAACTTAGTCATAAATCTATTTTTATTAAACAAAAATACAAAGTAGAACAGGCTTACATAGTATTTTTTTGATTAATTTGCGGGTAAATAATCGTGTTATGAAACTTTCAGAATTTATTTTAAACGATATAAAACCGTTAAATAGTAAAAGTAAAATTAGTGATATGCAACAGCTATTTAATCAGTTAACCTTAACTCACATCCCAATAAAAGATGATAACAATACCTATCTAGGTTGTTTCTCTGAAACTGATGCTCATTGTTTTGACAGCAACAAACAACTAGATGAATACAAATATGCTATTGAAGATTTTTACGTTCGTAACACCACCTTATTACTGGATGTTTTAGAAGCTTTTTCAATTAACTCGGCTAATATTATGCCCGTTTTAAGCGAAAACAACACCTACTTAGGCTACTACGAACTAAACGATATAATTAATTTATTTGGCGATTCTCCATTTTTTGCAGAACCAGGCGGTGTTTTAGTTGTAGAAAAAGGCATAAACGATTACTCTTTTAGCGAGATTAGCCAGATTGTAGAATCGAACGATGGTAAATTACTAGGTGCCTTTTTATCTAAAATGAATTCCGATTTAGTGCAAATTACCATAAAAATTGGCAATATTGGACTTAACGATATTATTCAAACTTTTCGTCGTTACAGTTACAACATTATATCAAACCATGAAGAGGATAGCTACGTTGCCAACTTAAAAGAACGAAGCGATTATTTAAACCGATATTTAAACATTTAACTTATGAAAGTTGCCGTTTTTGGACGCTATTACAACAAAACAACAAGCAAATCTGTTGAAACATTGTTTAATTATTTGTTTAGACAAGATATTGAAGCCTACATTGAAGATGAATTTTATAATTTAATAAACAACGAAGCTCACAATATAAAAGGCTTTGAAACCTTCAATAAATTTAACCAACTTGATAAAACCTTTGATTTACTGGTAAGTGTTGGTGGCGATGGTACAATTTTAAGAGCTATAACTTACGTAAAAGACATAGACATACCAATAATTGGTATAAACACTGGCCGTTTAGGTTTTTTAGCCACGATACATGTTGAAGCTATTGAACAAGCCTTTCAAAATATAATTGATGGTAAATACAAAATTTCCGAACGTAGTTTATTAGCTGTTGAAACATTACCAACAAACGAGGATGTAGAAAATTTATATTTCGCATTAAATGAAGTTACTGTTAGCCGCAAAAACACAACATCTATGATAACCGTTGAAACTCATCTAGATGGTGAACACTTAACGTCGTACTGGAGCGACGGTTTAATAGTATCTACACCAACAGGCTCTACAGGATATTCCTTAAGTTGCGGTGGACCAGTAATTACACCAGGCGCCTACAGTTTTGTACTCACACCAATAGCACCGCATAATTTAAGTGCACGCCCCTTAGTTATACCAGATTCTACCGAAATACAATTAAAAGTTGATGGTAGAGAGCAACAGCATTTAATATCGTTAGATTCCAGAATTGCGACTTTAGATAATGGAACCATCATTAAAATTAAGAAAGCCGATTTTACTATTAAAATGATAGATTTATTCAATGAAAGCTTTTTAGACACTTTAAGAAAAAAATTGCTTTGGGGGGAAGACAACCGCAACCAGAAACAATAATTTATAAGAAAATCTGTTTTAAACTCAGACTAAAAGGGTCTTACACATTGTAAACTCATCTTATTTATTATATTTGCAAACTTTTGAATATTTATGAAGCAATTTATTCTATTGACATTAAGTATTTTATATATTCAATTCTCTAACGCTCAAATAAACGAAATTGGTGTTTTTGGTGGGGGCAGTAATTTTATTGGCGATATTGGTTCTACGCAGTATATAGCCCCGAATGCGCCTTCTCTGGGATTAGTTTATAAATGGAATGCTAGTCCGCGACATTCTTGGAGAGCCTCAATAGTTTATTCCGATTTAAAAGCATACGATAGCGATTCAGACGACCCAAGACGACAACAAAGAGATTATTACTTAGATTCAAATTTATTAGAAATTTCTGCTGGAATGGAATTTACTTTTTTAGACTTCAATTTACACTCCGAAGATAAATTAATAACACCCTACTTATTTTCAGGTATAAGTGCCGTTAACTACATAAACTATTATTACGAGAATGCTTTACCCATTGATCAAAATAAAAGAGAATGGACCTTTGGAATACCTATGGCTATAGGTATAAAATCAAATTTTTTGGGTAATTTTATCCTCAGTTTCGAAATCGGAGCAAGATACACCTTTACAGATCAAATAGATGGCAGCTTTCCAGAAAACACATCAGAAGATTATAGTTTCGGAAATATAAACAATAACGACTGGTATGTATTTACAGGTTTTACACTAACTTACACCTTTGGAGAAAAACCATGCTATTGTATAGATTAAAATGGATTTAAAAGAAAACATAAAACTAAATAGATTACCAAAACACATCGCCATTATTATGGATGGTAATGGGCGTTGGGCAAAACAACAAGGCATGATTCGTGCTTTTGGGCATGAAAACGGAACAAAAGCGGTAAGACAAACCGTTGAAGCTTGCGCCGAATTAGGCATAGAAAACCTAACATTATACGCATTTTCTACCGAAAACTGGAATCGTCCAAAACTTGAAGTACAAACCTTAATGAAGCTTTTAGTCTCTTCGCTTAAAAAAGAAATTTCAACGCTTCAAGACAACAATATAAAACTCGCTGCCATTGGAAATTTAAATACACTACCAAAAAAAGTACACAGCGAGCTTACCGACGTTATTAACAAAACTGCGAATAATTCAAGAATGACGCTTACCCTTGCGTTAAGCTATGGTTCTAGAGAAGAATTACTAAACACTGTTAAAGAAATTAGCATTAAAGTTAAAAATAATATAATTTCGCCGGAAAATATTGAAGAATCAATTATAAATAAGCATCTTTACACGCAAAATTTACCAGACGTGGATTTGCTTATTAGAACTAGTGGAGAACAACGTATTAGTAATTTTTTGCTCTGGCAAATCGCTTACGCCGAATTATATTTTACAAAAGTATTATGGCCAGATTTTACCAAGCAACATTTGTATGAAGCTATTATTGAATATCAAAAAAGAGAACGACGATTTGGGAAAACAAGTGAACAACTTAGCTAACACGCTAATTTCAAAACTAAATGTAAAGTATACTTTAACATTACTTTTTTTAATTACCTGCTTAAGCATTGAAGCTCAAACTTATAGCGAAGGTAGCAAATACACTATAGGAGCAATAACTGTTTCTGGAGACACTTCATTTAATGAGCAAACCATAATTTCTTATTCTGGCTTAACAAAAGGCAAAGAAATTACCATTCCTGGCGAAGAAATAGCAAATGCAATTAAAAAACTTTGGAACTCAAAATTGTTTAGCGATATCGAAGTTTTCGTAACTCGCACCGAAGGCGATGTAGCTTATTTAGAAATTAACCTTTCCGATTTACCACAGCTAAACCTTTTAAAAATTAACGGTGTAAAAAAAGGGAAACAAGAAGCTATTATTAAAGAAGCCAAACTTAATAAAGGAGTAAAAGTTACCGAAAACCTTATTACAACAACAAAAAATTATTTACAAAAAAAATACAAGAAGGACGGTTTTTTAAATACAAAAGTACATGTTAACACTATAGAAGTTAAGGATTCTATTCCTACAGCTCGAGTAAATATGGTGCTTAATATTGATAAAGGTGAAAAAGTAAAAATTAAAGATATAGCATTTTCAGGCAACTCCATTTTAAGTGATAAAAAGCTTAGAAAAGCTATGAAAAGCACCAAAAAAATTAACCGTTTACGTGTTTACAAGCGTTCAAAATTTATCGATTCTGCATATCAAGCCGATTTAGGACACATCGTAGATAAATACAAAGAAAACGGCTATCGCGATGCACGTATAATTACCGATAGCGTTATTGTAAACGACGACAAAACTATCTCGTTAAAAATAGTCGTAAATGAAGGCGAACTTTACACCTTTGGCGATATTACATTTATTGGTAATACCGTATACTCAAACGAATATTTAAGCCGTATTTTAAGAATTAATAAAGGCGACACATATAACGGTGTAGAACTACAAAAACGAATTGCAGACGACACTAAACCAGACGGTTTCGATATTACAAACCAATACCAAAATAACGGATACTTATTCTCTACCATAAACCCAGTTGAAGTTAGTGCCGATAATAACGTTATTGATATTGAAGTTAGAATTTCTGAAGGAAAGCCAGCATATTTCAATAATGTATCTGTGGTTGGTAACGACAAAACAAACGATCATGTAGTGTATCGTGAAATACGTACGCGCCCAGGGCAATTATATAGTAAAGCCAATGTAGTACGTACCGTTCGTGAACTTGGGCAATTAGGGTTTTTCGATGCCCAAGAAATTACACCAAACTTTAACAACCCAAACCCTAACGAAGGAACCATCGATATGGAATATTCGGTTAAAGAAACCGGTTCTAGCCAAATCGAACTTCAAGGTGGCTACGGTGGTGGTGGTTTTATTGGTACTTTAGGTTTATCGTTTAATAACTTTTCAATAAAAGATATTTTCAAAAAAGAAGCATACAAACCAATACCAATGGGCGACGGACAAAAATTAGCATTACGTTTACAAGCAAGCCGTTTTTTCCAAACCTATAGTTTCTCGTTCTCCGAGCCTTGGTTAGGTGGTAAACGCCCAGTGCAATTTTCAACATCATTATCGCACACAAAACAGTTTTTATATGATTATACTACTGGAAATGCCGATAAAAGCAGAAGCTTTAATATCACCGGACTTACCTTTGGCTTAGCAAAACGATTAACTGTTCCAGACGATTATTTTACATTATCGCAAGCCATAAGTTTTCAGCGTTACGATTTAAATAATTACAATACCGGTTTATTTACATTTGGTGATGGTTACTCGAACAACTTATCTTACACCGTTGGGTTAAGTAGAAATAATACGAGTGTAGACCCTATTTATCCTACCGGTGGATCTAAATTTAGTGTTACCGCTAAACTTACGCTTCCATATTCACTCTTTAACGGTGTGGACTATGCCGAATTAAAAGATGAATATGATGACCTTGATTTAACAGATGCTGATGATTACGCGCGTGCTGGAGAAATAGATCAAGAACGTTTTAAGTGGTTAGAATTTTACAAAGTTAACTTTCAAGGAGAATGGTACACACAACTTACTAAAGATTTAGTGCTGCGTCCGTTAGTGGAATTTGGCTTTTTAGGTGCCTACAATCAAGATAGAGGTGTAATTCCTTTTGAGCGCTACTTTTTAGGAGGCGATGGTTTAGCAAACTATAGTTTAGATGGCCGTGAAGTAATACAATTACGTGGTTACCCTAACCAATCGCTAACACCACTTGATGAATCAACCAATCAAGCATCGAGCGATGGTGGTACTATTTACAACAAGTTTTCTTTAGAATTACGTTACCCAATAACGTTAAAAGCATCGGCTAAAATATATGCCCTAGGTTTTTTAGAAGGCGGAGTATCGTATAACAGTTTTAGAGACTACAACCCATTTAATATAAAACGTTCGGCTGGTTTAGGTGTTCGTATTTTTATGCCAGCATTTGGTTTATTAGGAATCGATTTTGGTCACGGATTCGACCCATTACCAGGGCAAACAGTTAAAAACGGATGGGAAACTCACTTCATAATCGGGCAGCAATTTTAATTAAAAAATAATTTTGGCACGATATTTTCTAATAACACTTTGATGTTTTGCATAATAATTAAAATTTTTAATGTTAAAATTCGTTAATTTTGAAAACAGTAAATTTACCGAAGTAAAATTTTACGATTATATTTAACATTTATGAATTTTCAAATTATAAAATATAAACCCATGCAAAATAAAGTTCTTTTTTTATTGACATTAGTTCTTACTGTAAGTCTATCGTCGTTTGCTCAACGTGGTTTAAGAGTTGCTTATATTGATACCGAATATATTTTAGAAAATGTTCCAGAATACCAAGAAGCGTCAAATCAACTTAATACTAAAGCCGAAAAATGGAAAAATGAAATCCATCAAAAGCTAACCGCAATCGAGCAAAAGCGAAAAGATTTAAGTAACGAAAAGGCACTTTTAACTAAAGAGTTAATAAACGAACGCGAAGAGGACATTTTGTTTGAAGAGCAAGAAATTCTAGATTATCAACAAAAGCGATTTGGCCCAAACGGAGATTTGTTTATTCAGCAAAAACAATTAATGCAGCCTATTCAAGATCAAATTTTTGCAGCCGTACAAGACATCGCTGCGGGCAAAAGCTACGATATGGTTTTAGATAAAGCCGAAGTAAACATGTTATACTCTAACAAAGCTTACGATATTAGCGAGCAAATTTTACGAAGTATAACAAGAACAGCAAAACGAAACCAAGCGCAAACCAAAGCTGAAAGAAAAGCAGCTAAAGAAGAAGAGTTAATTCCGGAAATAAACACCGAATTAGAAGCCAGACAAAAAGCTTTAGAAGAAAAAAAAGCTGCTAGAGAAAGTGCTATTGAAAAAGCAAGACAAGAAAAATTAGCTGCTCGCGAAGCTAAAGTTAAAGCTGCCGAAGAACGTCGTAAAAAAATATTAGAAGAACGTGAAAAAGCTAGACAGGCTAAACTAGAAGGCTCCGATACAGAAACTAAAGTAACTGAAGGCGCAGGCACTGAAAAAACAGGAACTGAAAAAACCGAAGAAACCGAAGAAACGGAATCTGAAGCACCTAAAACTAGAGAACAGCTTATTGAAGAAAATAGGCAACGTAAATTAGCCGAAAGAGCTGCCAGAAAAAAAGAACTAGAAGAAAAAAAGAAGAAAATACTAGAAGAAAGACAAAAAGCTAAAGATAGCTTAAACAACAATTAATAATTTATAACACACATTAATACTTTAACAATGAAACACTTAAAAACTATTTTATTAGCGACGGCATTATGCATTGGTACTATTAGCTTTACTCAAGCACAAAGTAAAGTTGCACATATAAACACTCAAGAATTAATTGCTGCTATGCCAGAGGCTAAAGCTGCTCAGTCTGAACTTGAAACACTTGGTAAAACCTACCAAACCGATATTCAAGCATCTATTACCGAGTACCAAAACACGGTTAAGCAATACGAAGCAGAAGCTAGTACTAAAACCGATGAAGAAAACCAAAAACGTGGTTTAGAGTTACAAGAAAAGCAACAACGTATTGCTCAATTTAGAGCTGATGCACAAAAGCACATTGCAGAAAAAGAAGCTGAATTATTTAAGCCTATTCAAGAAAAAGCGATGAATGCTATTAACGAAGTTGCAAAATCTTTAGGTTACGATTACGTTTTAGACAGAGCTACTTTAATTGTAGCCGAAGGAAAAGATATCTCTACAGATGTAAAGAAAAAATTAGGTATTTAATAAAACCTTTACTCTTAAAAATAAAAAAGCTGCTTTTTAAAGCAGCTTTTTTATTTTTGTTAAACTATGAAAACAAACGATATTGGCATTTTCGATTCTGGAATTGGGGGTACTTCCATTTGGACGGAAATTAACACACTGCTTCCAAACGAAAACACCATTTATTTAGCCGATAGTAAAAATGCGCCTTACGGCCCAAAAGGAAAAGAGGCCATTATAAATTTAAGCATTAAAAATACAGAGTACTTAATAAAACAAAACTGTAAGCTTATTGTTGTGGCATGCAACACGGCCACTACAAATGCCATAGATTACTTAAGAGCTAATTACAGCTTACCGTTTATTGGTATTGAACCTGCTATTAAACCAGCTGCTTTGCAAACAAAAACAAACAGCATAGGTATTTTAGCTACACGCGGTACATTGAGTAGTGCGTTATTCTCGAAAACCTCAACCTTGTTTGCTAGTAACATAAAAGTAATTGAACAGCATGGCGATGGTATTGTAGAACTTATTGAAAATGGCAAGCTATTTTCGGATGAAATGAATAGCATTTTAACAGGGTATTTGCAACCCATGATTGATGCTAATATTGATTATTTGGTATTAGGCTGCACGCATTACCCCTACTTAATGCCGTTGCTTATAAAACTTTTACCAAAACATGTTAAAATTATAGATTCTGGTGCCGCTGTTGCACGACAAACTAAATCTGTTTTAGAACAGAACGATTTACTTAATTCATTGCATGTAAAAGGTGAAAATACATTCTTCTCAAATAGTAATACGGAAGTTATGAAAAGCCTTTTAGGAACTAATTATACCGTTAATTATTTAGATTTTTAAGGTAACTTAAATTGCGTTAAGGATTGAAGTGGTTAGCTTTTGGCGAGGCGCGCATCGAGCCAAAACTAGTAACGAAAAGTCTGACCCTTGTGGTAACGCCCAATTTATTTATAATGCGTTTGTTTTAATCTTCTTTAAACCAACTGGAATATTTAATATAGTTATTCGCTATTCTATCAATTTGACCAGAAATTAGTTCTGGGCTAACATCTTTTATTTTTTTAGCTGGAACTCCGGCATAAATACTGCCAGATTCTACGTGGGTATTTTGCGTTAAAACGGCTCCTGCAGCGATGATACTATTGCTTTCCACGATACAATTATCCATAATAATACTGCCCATGCCAACCAAAACATTATCGTGAATGGTGCAACCGTGCACTATGGCATTGTGCCCTATGGAAACGTTATTACCTATTGTTGTTGGAGATGTTTTATATGTAGCGTGAATTACCGCACCGTCCTGTACGTTAACTTTATTTCCCATTTTTATAAAATGCACATCGCCTCGCACTACAGCATTAAACCAAAAACTACATTGGTTTCCTGCCGTAACCTCGCCAACAATTGTTGCGTTTTCCGCGATATAACAATCTTCTGGTAATTGCGGATGTTTACCGTTTACAGACTTTATAATTGGCATAGTTTATTTTTAATTAACTGCAGGGCAATTACAGTCGAAACGTTCGCGACGACAACTAAAGTTAAACCCTATAGTAATTTGATGAAAGCCACCGTTGGTATAAACAACATCGTCTAACTGGTGGGTATAGTTATAGGCAAACATTAAACTGTTGTAATCAATTCCTAGTATAGGTGTAATTTGGTTTAAGGTTTGGCTATCTATAGCGTTTCCATCGTTAAGATACTCGGCACCATCGAAGCTTTTACGATAAGATAAACCGGCCCAAATTTTACCAAAATCCATAGTTTTGTAAGCTTTTGCGTTAAAATCGATTGCTGCTTCTTGGGTTAATTCTCGCAATTGAAACATAACGGAAGGCTCGAAACTCCAAGAGCTTCCATATTTATTAAACACGTAACCAGTAGAAAATAAATAGCGACGTAAATTACTAGTTATAGCTAAATCGTTGTTTACACCAGAATTTTCTAAAACATTTTTAATGGTTCCGTGCAGATAAAAATCCAGATAATGATAAGAAAAACCAAAATCGATATTAAAATTAGTTGCGTTTTCTACACCACCACTAACAATAGGATCTGGACCATCGAACAAAAAACTAGTTTCATCGAGTTGATATTGAATAAAGCCTGCACTTAAACCAAAGGACAGCATGTTTAAATCTACTTCACTTCTGGAAAACATTAAGTGATGCGCATAAGTAAAATAAGCGCCTGTTTGGGAATGATATCCGTTTTTATCGGCAAAAACAATACCACCAATACCAGATGGTGAATCGCCTATTCTTCCATTAGCACTAACCGTCATTAATCGCGGTGCATCCTCATGACCAAACCATTGTTGGCGGCCTGTTAACCTTACTTTAGCACAGTTAGCCGCTCCAGCCATTGATGGATGAATTAAGTAGTAGTTATCGGTTAAATAATCAGTATATATTGGCAAACCTTCCTGCGAAGTTGCAACAAACGATACCAAAGTAAAAAGAATTACTGCTAACGTATTTTTTTTAATCATAGATAAAACCAAGTAGGTTAATATTGAATAAACGTTTGTTTTCAAAAAAAATTACTTGCAAAAAATACGAATTTTAATCGGTAATTTCTATTATTTAACAATTGGAACAAACCTCAAATATTTAAGCAAGAAAATGTTTCTTTTAGTATTTTTGTAAAAAATTAGTTGAAATGAACACTTTTAAGGTTTCTGTGCAAGAAACAACAAACAATGCCATTGTAAAATTTGAATTAAACCAATTTGTAACTAAAAATCAGAGTTTCGAATTTAACAACATAGACGAAGCAAAGTCTTCGCCACTGGCTCAACAATTATTTTATTTACCTTTCGTAAAGAAAATTTATATATCTGGAAACTTTATTGCCGTAGAACGCTATAATATTGTAGAATGGAAAGACGTTCAAGATGAAGTAGCTCAGCAAATTGAAGCTTATTTAAACGACGGTGGTACTGTAATAACAGAAACTGCAACTGCAAAAAAAGTACCTGTAACGGTATATGCTGAAAGTACACCAAACCCAAGCGTAATGAAATTTGTAGCTAACAAAAAATTAGTAACAGCCATGTTTGAGTTTACCTCTATTGAAGAAGCCAAATTATCGCCACTAGCTACAGAGTTATTTCATTTTCCTTTTGTAAAAAGTGTATTTTTTGATGAAAACTATGTTTCTATTACAAAATTTGATATTACCGAATGGCAAGAAATTACATTTGAAATTCGTGAATTTATAAGAAGTTTTATTGAGAAGGGTAAAGACATTGTTTTACCAGAAGCTACCGAAACACTTAAAAAATCTACAGAACAGTTAGACCATCACTTCGAAGCTTTAGATGATACATCGAAACAAATTGTAAATATTCTAGAAGAATATGTAAAACCAGCTGTTGCGAGCGATGGTGGTAATATTCAGTTTATTGGTTACGACGAAAACACTAAAAACGTGAGTGTGTTACTTCAAGGTGCATGTAGTGGTTGTCCATCGTCAACATTTACACTTAAAAACGGTATAGAAAATATGCTAAAAGAAATGCTTCCAGGCAAAGTAGCCATGGTTGAAGCTATTAATGGATAAGTTTTTTAGAACTTAATGTGACTTTTTAAAGCCAATTGTTTCTAAATTAATAGAAAACAAAATTAATTTAAAAACAAAATATTATGGCAGTATTAAAAGTAATCGAGGTGCTTTCTAACTCAAATAAAAGTTGGGAAGATGCTACTAAAAAAGCAGTAAAAGAAGCCTCAAAAACCTTAAAAAATATTCGTTCGGTTTACGTTCAAGACCAAAGCGCTATTGTAAAAGATGGGGATGTAACCGAGTTTCGAGTAAATTTAAAAGTTACTTTCGAAATTGAATAAGTCCTAAATACTACCTATTTATATATATTTTAAAGCACTCTTTTTTAGAGTGCTTTTTCATTTTATAATACTTATTTTTATAACATGAAACATCTTTATCTTTTAGTAATTTTTATTGTTTTATTTTCTTGTACTTCTAAATCGTCAAAACCCATGACCCATAAATATACAAATGCATTAATTAACGAAACAAGCCCATATCTTTTACAACATGCGCATAACCCTGTTAATTGGCAACCTTGGAATAGTAAAACATTAAATCAAGCTAAAACAGAAAACAAACTTGTTTTAATTAGTATTGGGTATGCGGCTTGCCATTGGTGCCATGTTATGGAACATGAAAGTTTTGAAGATTCGTTGGTAGCACAAACCATGAACATCAATTACATCAATATTAAAATTGATAGAGAAGAACGCCCAGATGTAGACCAAGTTTACATGAATGCCGTACAACTTATGACTGGCCAAGGTGGTTGGCCTTTAAATATTGTAGCCTTACCAGATGGCAGACCTGTTTGGGGCGGTACATATTTTAAAAAAGAACAATGGATTAGCGCTTTAAACCAAATTGCAGAATTATATAAAAGTAACCCAGAAAAACTACATGAATATGCCAATAAATTAGAACAAGGCATAAAAAGCATGGATGTTGTTGCTACAAACAATAACAAACCCGATTTTAATAAAACATTTATAAATAATGCCATAAAAAATTGGTCTAAAAGTTTCGATAAGCATTATGGTGGCACTAACCGAGCTCCAAAATTTATGATGCCAAATAACTATCAATTTTTACTTCGTTATGCTTATCAAAATAACGACCAAGACATTTTAAATTTTGTAAACCTTACGCTAACCAAAATGGCTTATGGCGGATTGTACGACCATATTGGCGGTGGTTTTTCTCGATATTCTGTCGATATTAAATGGCATGTGCCGCATTTCGAAAAAATGCTTTACGACAATGCACAACTGGTAAGTTTATATGCCGATGCTTACCAACTTACAAAAAGCGAACTCTACAAAAACGTAATTACAGAAACATTAAATTTTGTAAACAATGAAATGACAACTAAAAACGGTGCATTTTTCTCCTCTTTAGATGCCGATAGCTTAAATAAAAACAACGAATTAGAAGAAGGCGCGTTTTACGTATGGACAAAACAAGAGTTAGAACATATTTTAAAAGAAGATTTCTTATTATTTTCCAACTATTATAATGTAAACGATTTCGGGTTTTGGGAGCATAACAATTACGTACTAATAAAAAATGAAGACGATAACGCTTTCGCGGAAAAACATAACATTTCAATAGAAGCCCTTCAATCCTATAAAACAAAATGGAAGCAAACACTATTAGAAATTAGAAATAAACGCCCAAAACCAAGGTTAGACGATAAAACTCTAACCTCTTGGAATGCCTTAATGCTTAAAGCCTACGTGGATGCTTACCGAGTTTTAGGTGATGAAATTTATCTCGCTTCTGCAGAAAAAAACGCAAACTTTATTTTAAACAATCAGTTACAAAACGATGGTAGCTTGTTTCATAATTACAAAAATGGAAAAAGCTCCATTAATGGTTTTTTAGAAGATTACGCCACCACTATTGAGGCATTTATTGCGCTTTACGAAGTTACCGGAGAAGAAAAATGGTTAAAAACATCGCGCGATTTAACGAATTACACCTTCGATTTCTTTTTTAATAAAACCAGTAATATGTTTTTCTTCACATCCAGTAAAGATGAAGCTTTAGTATCTAGAAGTGTAGAATACCGCGATAACGTAATAGCAGCCAGCAATTCTATTATGGCAAATAACTTGTTTAAATTGTCACATTATTTTGATAATGAATATTTTTATAACACAGCAACAAACATGCTAAACAACGTAACTTTGGAAATGCAAGATTACCCATCTGGCTATTCAAATTGGTTTAATTTAATGCTAAATTACACACATCCATATTACGAAGTTGCATTAGTTGGTAATGAAGTTAATAAACAACTAACCGAATTAAATAAAAACTATTTACCAAATAAATTAATTGCTGTATCTAAATATGAAAACAGTATGCCTCTATTAAAAAACAGATTTACACCAGATAAAACCTTAATTTATGTTTGTGTAAACAAATCATGTAAATTACCTGTAAGCAAAACTAAAGAAGCCTTAAAACTTATAACAAAACAATGAAAACATTAACCATAATATTACTCGCATTTGTAGCTATAGAACATTTTTACTTTTTAATTTTAGAAATGTTTTTCTGGACCAAACCAAAAGGCATAAAAGCCTTTAATATAAAATCTGAAGCTTTTGCTAAAGAAACTAAAGTTTTAGCCGCTAATCAAGGTTTATATAATGGTTTTATAGCTGCCGGAATTATATTTTCTATTATTAAAAATGATATTTCAACCGCGTTATTTTTTACGGTTTGTGTAATAATTGCTGGTATTTATGGGGCTTACTCAACTAAACAAATTAAGCTATTTTATTTTCAATCGGTTCCAGCTATAATTACACTAATAATTATTTTATTGAGTTTTTAGTTTTTTAAAGTGACCGTTTAATATTTCTGTGTCTATAATATTGTAAACAATTTAACTTTTATTTTACCTAAGCCAAGTTAAAAGCAAATAAATAGTTACTAACTTTAATATAATTATAAATATCAGAAATTATGGATTTAAAAAACATTGACGCATCAAAATGGATGGACCTCATTTTAGATTATGGCCTGAAAATTATAGGAGCCATTGCTATCTGGATTATTGGTTCTTGGGTAATTAAAACTTTAATTAAAGGCCTTAAAAAAGTAATGCTTAAGCAAAATTACGACGAAAGCTTACAAAAGTTTTTAATTAACTTATTAAGCTGGATTTTTAAAATTGTTTTAATTATTGTTGTTCTAGGAACTTTAGGTGTTGAAACCACGTCGTTTGCTGCTATTTTAGCTGCTGCTGGTTTAGCAATTGGTATGGCTTTACAAGGGTCGTTAGGAAATTTTGCTGGTGGTGTGTTATTAATGATTTTTAAACCAATAAAAATTGGAGATTTAATTGAAGCTCAAGGCGAAATTGGTGTTGTAAAAGAAATTGAAATTTTTACAACTAAACTTACTGGGTTATCTAACCGAGAAATTATAATACCTAATGCAGCTCTATCAAACGGTAATATTATTAATTATACTACCGAAGGTACGCGTCGTGTTGATTTAGTTTTTGGTGTTAGCTATGATGCCGATATTAAGCAAACAAAAGACGTTATAATGAATGTTTTAACATCGCACCCAAAAGTTTTAAAAGATCCTGCTCCAGCTGTTACTGTTTTAGAATTGGCAGATAGTTCGGTAAACTTTGCTACAAGACCTTGGTGTAAAACCGAAGATTATTGGACTGTTTATTTTGATGTTACAGAAAATGTGAAATTAGCTCTTGACGCTGCTGGTATTGAAATTCCTTACCCACACAGTGTTGAAATACATAAAGATGCTTAATTACTAAGCAACAGTATATAAATTAAAAAGGCGAAAGTTTTACACTCTCGCCTTTTTTGTCTCTATTTTTTTGATTTTATTGCCACAAAATCTTTTAAGTAATAGGGCTCAAAATAGGCTACATCTTCAAATTTTTCTTCTTCATATTTCTTGAAAGCTATTAGGCTCATTTCGTTTGCCGAAGGTAATTTATCCTCAATAAAAATGGCATTCTGATGATTAATAAGTGTTTTTGTTTTCTCTACACCGTTTCCTATAAAGTAAACTTTGCCTGCTTTTAAATTTTCTGCGAAAGCGTTTTCATCTAATATTTGTGCTTGAGTTTCTCTTATTTGATTAAAACAACCATCAAAAATAGCTGAATATACTTCTAGCCTCCTAGCATCTAGCATAGCAACTATTTCGCCATCGTTTATAGAAACTTGATGAGCCAATGCGGTTAATGTTGGTACTGAAATTAAAGGAATGTTTAAGGAAAAAGAAAGTCCTTTGGCTGCTGAAACTCCTATTCGCAAACCTGTGTAAGAACCAGGACCTTTGCTTACAGCAATGGCGTTTAAATCTTGAGTTGTAATACCTGCCTTTTTTAAAACCTCATCGATGTAAACATGCAAACGTTCGGCGTGCGAGTAGCCTTTATCGTTATCTTCAATTAAAGCAATGGTTTTTCCATTTTTTGAAACGGAAACCGAACAATTTGTTGTAGCAGTTTCTATGTTTAATATATGTGTACTCATTTTAAAAACAAATTCCCGCCTAAGCGGGAATGATTTATGTGATTATTTATAATGCTTAGATTGCAAAATTACATATTAATTTGTTAAGGATATTCTCAAATTACAGTTTCTAAATTTGTCTTATCGGTATCCCAAAATAAAATTCTAAAATTTTCAATTTAAATATAAAATCATATTTAGTTCTAATAACATCGGCTTGCGAATTTTCGAACTGAATTTTAGATTGATTGAAGTCAAAAGAATTAATTACACCTAACTCGTACCTATCACTTACATAACCAAAAGCTTTTTCTCTTGCATCTCTTGTTTTTGTTGCTGCTTCAAAAGCTTGTTTAGCATTTTTTGCATCATTGTACGCTTGATATACAGTGGCTTCTAAATCTAAATTTGCCTGCTCTAACTGATATTTAGAACGCTCTAAACTAACTTTATTTCTACTAATATTATTCTTAGCCGAAAAACCATTAAGTATTGGTATACTTATTTGAAGTCCAAAATTATGACCATCATTTCTACTAAATTGATCGAAAATAGGATCTGGTCCACCAATAATTGATGAATAATTTGGAGTTACAACATTTTGGTTTGTATCTTCAACAAAACCTATAATAGTACTTGGATCATCAGAGTTTAATTCTGCTCCCACAACTTGGTCGCTGTATGATGCTCTTGTGCTATAACTATAAAACCCGGAAAGGGTTGGCAATAAAGCACCTTTCGCTACTTTAACATCATATTCTGCTAATTCTAAATTTGTTTCGGCTATCTTAATATCATTTATTTCCGCTTTAGCTCTGCTAATTATAGTACTAGGGTCTTCATTTAAAATTTCTTCATTTATTAAATTATAATCAATAGTTTCTACATCAAAATTTCTATAATCTTTTAGTTGTAAGAGTTGTGCTAAACTTATTTTTGAAAGAAATAAATTATTTTGAGCGGATACGATTTGTTGCTTTTGTGTTGCATCTGTTGCTTCCAACTCTAAAATATCTCCAGACGGGATTACTCCGGCTTCGATTAGTTTTTGTGTCTGTGCAATATTTTCAACAGTTAATTGATTTTGTCCTCTTAAAACTTTTAATTGCTCTCTGTTAAAAAGTATTTGCAGATAAGCGTTTGCTACGGATAAAGAAATATCGTCTTTCATCTTATCAATTTGATATTGGCTTGCAATTATGGCTAAATTAGAACGCCTAAAAGTGTTTAAGTTTCTTAATCCTCTATATATAGCTACGTTGGAGTTTAGTCCTAATGATGTAAATTGAGTAGTAAGATTTTCTAAAATTCCTGTGGTAATATTTTGGTTTAAACCAATATTCCAAGAGTGATTACCAGAGGCATTAAGTGTTGGTAAAAAATTTCCAAAAGCATCACTTTTATTAATCTCACTCTGATCTAAATCTAACTCCGATTGCTTTACAGAAATATTATTTTCTAGTGCATAGGTTACACACTCTTGTAATGTCCATGTTTTTTGCTGAGCATAACCGCCTGAGACAACAATTAACAGTAAACACGCTATAAAAATACTTTTCATATTACTTTTCTTCATCCTCCTCATTGTCTTTTGATGCTTTGTTCCACACTTTAATTTTATCGCCTTCTTTAACACCTTCAACTATTTCAACGTTAATACCATCAGATAAACCAAGCTCTACATTTTCTTTTTTAAATTTACCATCTTCTTGCTGAATTTCTACAAAAGGTTTTTCGGTAATTCGGTTGTATTGTAATAAGGCTTCACGAATAGCTAAAACACTATCTTTTGCCTCAATATCTATTTCGGCGTTTGCACTATACCCAGCGCGTATATTTGTTAAAGAATCTAACTTAACATCGGCTTTTATGGTAAACTGTACTGCGCCATTTTCTTCTATTCCTTTGGGTGCTAAAAAGGTTAAAGTAGCAGGAAATTCTTTGTCGTTAATGGCTCCTAAAACTACTTTTATTTCTTTACCTTCTTTAAGTTTTCCTATTTCGGCTTCATCAACCTTACCTTCAAAAATCATTAAACTCATATCGGCAATTGTTGCTATGGTTGTACCATCGTTAAAGTTATTACTTTGTATAACTTGATCTCCTTCACGCACCGGAATTTCTAAAATAGTACCTGGTATTTGGGCTACAATACTTGTGTTTGCAGCACTTCCGCCAGAAATAGAACCTTGTTTAATAATTTTATAATCGTTTTGTGCTTGTGCTAAAGTTTCTTTGGATTGATTAAATGCTAATTCGCTATTTTCAAAATCTTGCTGAGAAATAACACCTTTTTCAAACAACGCTTTATTTCTATCGAATAATACTTTAGCATTATTATAACCTAATTGTTCACTTTTTATACGGCTTCTTGCACTTACTAAACTCTGTTCGTTTGGTACAACTCTAATTTTAGCTATTAAATCGCCTTTTTTTACTAAATCCCCTTCTTCAACAAAAATCTCGTCAACAATACCAGAAATTTGGGGTTTTAATTCAATTTCTTCCTCTGGATTTAATTTTCCCGTTGCTACTGCTTTAGTGTTTATTGATGTGTAAAAGGGTTCTTCTACTTTAAAATCTTCAATAGATTTTGAGTTGGCATCCTTAAAGTATTTTAATACAAATACTAATAAAATTAGGGCTACTATTCCTAAAATAATTTTAACTGTTTTATTCATTTTTTTGATTGTTTATTCTTCTCTTAATGCTTCTATGGGTTTTATACTTGTTGCTTTAAATGCAGGAATTAAGCCTATTAACGTGCCTAAGGCTACTAATATTAATAGGGCTACAAACACAACGGCTATTGAAACTGATGCGTTTACGATAGCTGCATCTGGACCTTGACCAAAAAGGTAGTCCAATATAATTAAAATCCAACCACCGGTTATTATACCCAATAACCCAGCCATAAGTGTTAAAAACACTGCTTCTGTTACTATTTGCCTTTTTATTTCGTAGGGTGTGGCGCCTAAAGCACGCCTTACACCAATTTCTTTAGTACGCTCTTTTACTGTGATAAGTAAAATATTACCTATGGCAAACACACCAGCAATTAATGTTGCAATACCTACAAACCATGTTAAAAATTGCATACCTACTAAAAAGCCTGTCATTTTTTTAAACTCTTTACCTAAGTTAAAGCTACCAAAGGCACGCTCGTCTTCAGGGTGAATATCGTTTAAGTTTTTAAGCATTAACTTAACATCTGTTTCAATTTGCTTAATATCGTATTCTGGTTGACCAGTTATCATCATCCAACCAATTTTATCGCCTCGGTTGTAAATTTGCTGGAATGTAGTAAAGGGTACATGCATATCTGTTCGTGGTCCCATATTTACATTACTAACTTCAAAAACACCTATAACTTTAAAATTAATATCATTTATTTCAATGTAAGTACCAATAGCTTCTTCATCTTTTTCGAATAATTGCTGATAGCTGTCTTCAGAAATAACCACAACTTTTTTTCTATCATTTATATCATTTTGATTAATGAAACGCCCATGAATTAAATTCTTTTTTTGAAGTTGATCGAGCAACGGGTAATCGCCCGCCATTTGAAAGCTTCCTGATAAAAAATTTCTGGTTGCGCTAACTGTTTGCTGGCTTCTTGGTAAAACAAACTCTACACCTTCTACATTGGCTTCAATACTTTTAGCATCGTTTAAACTTAAACTTACTTGTCTGCCTTTTTGAAAACCTTTAAAAGCCTGGTCTGTACTTTGTCCCCACACAAACACTGTATTTGTTGCAAAATCACCAAATAAGCGGTTAAATGCATTCTCTAAACCTCGGGCAGAACCTAACAATCCTATTAATAATAAAATACCCCACCAAACGCCAACCATGGTTAAAATAGACCTCAGTTTGTTTTTACCTAAGCTATCGAAAATTTCTTGCCAAGTGTCTCTTTCTAATAAAAATTTTAACATACTAGTCGTTTCTTAATGCTACAATTGGTTTAATTCTCGACGCCTTTTTTGCAGGTACATAACCTGCAATAGTTCCGGCTATAATTAGAGTTAAAGTGGCTCCAAAAACCAAAGTGTTACTTACCCCTGGATCTTTAATAAAATAGACTTCTAGTGATGGCCCAACCAACTCTAAAACTGCAACACCAATTAATAGCCCAACATACCCAGCAATGGCAGTAATTATAATAGATTCTATTAGTATAATTGCTACAATAGATCTGGGAGATGCTCCTAAAGCTTTACGTATACCTATTTCTTTGGTGCGCTCTTTTACTATAAAAATCATTATATTACTTATACCTACAATACCTGCGATTAAGGTGCCAAAACCAATAATTAATATAATTACAGTTAAACTAGATGTCATTATATCTACTTGTTTTGTGCCTTGTGCCATATTCCAGATTCTAATAGCGCGTTGATCTGATGGCGCTACAGAAAACCGTTCTTTTAACTTAGCTTGAATTTTATTTCCAAAAGCTAAGGCTTGGTCGGAATTCATTTCCGGATTATAGGTTAGGCTTATTTCATCTACATAATCGTTATTGCCATAAATTTTTTGAGCTGTTGTAACAGGCATGTAAATACGGCGTTCTTCATATTCGCTTCCTTCATCTTCAAAAACACCAACAATTTTGTATTGAATACCGTTTAAATTTATATACTTACCAAGAGCCGGAACCGTTTTATATAAATCGGTTTCTACCATTCTTCCAACAACAACAACTTTAGTATTGTTTTGAATATCGTTGAAGTTTAAATAGCGTCCTTCTTTTACTAATGTTTTTTCAAGAAATTGATGGTCTGGATGCACCGCTCGAATATCATAAGTATTCTGCTCGTTTTTGTAGGAAGCATTTAAATTTTTATAAACTCGTGATGTTATATACTCAATATCATCACCAAATTCTTCTTTTACAAACTCGTAATCTTCATTTTCAAACTGAATTTTTCGCCCTGCTTGGTAACCTTTATTTGCTTTAGTTGTTAAGCCAGACCTTATAAAAATGGCGTTGTCTGCATCGTCTACAAAGGCTTCTTCAAATGTGTTTTGTAAGCCATTTGCAATACCAAAAAGTATGGCGAATAACAAAATTGCAAAAGCTACCGTAAAGCCAGAGAGTAAACTACGCGTTCTATTCATGTTTATACTCTGAAAAATTTCGCGCCAAAGGTCTATATCAAACATATTGTTCTGCTCTTACTTGGTTTACCTTTTTATCTTCCATTATTACGCCATCTCGCAAACGCACAATACGTTTACACATATTTGCTATGTCTTCTTCGTGAGTTACCATTAAAATGGTTTTACCTTCATCGTTTAAACTTTGAATAAAAGCCATAATTTCGTGAGAGGTTTTAGTATCTAAAGCTCCGGTTGGCTCATCGGCAAGTAATAATTTAGGGTTTGCAGCTAATGCTCTAGCAATGGCAACACGTTGTTTTTGCCCTCCTGAAAGTTCTTTTGGTAAATGATCGGCCCAATCTAATAAACCTACTTTTTGTAAATGAAATTTTGCTTTTTCAATACGTTCTTTACGCTTTATTCCTTGATAATACAATGGAAGGGCCACGTTTTCAATAGCATTTTTGTAGTTTATTAAATTGAAAGATTGGAAAATAAAGCCTAAAAATTTATTCCTGTAAACTGCTGCTTTTTTTTCAGTAAGATTTTTTATAGGTAAACCATCTAGAATATAATCGCCGGTATCGGCTTCATCTAACATACCAATAATATTTAAAAGCGTTGATTTACCTGAACCTGAAGAGCCCATTATGGCAACCATTTCGCCTTCTTCAACAGAAATATCAATTCCTTTTAATACATGTAAACTTGAGTCTCCTATGGGATAGGATTTGTGAAGCTGGTTGATTTTTAACATTTTAATTTTTGATTGATTAGCCGACCTTTAAGTTAAGCCTTTCTTCTTAGACTATCAATTAAAAAAAATGTTACAAAAAGATTTAAAAAAATTATTTAGTGCTTGAGGTTTTGTATTTCTGATATATAAAATAGATGAGCCCGCCAACTAAAATGTACGGTATTGCCATTAAATACACTATACCATCGTTTATGGCTTCGGCTGCAGTTTGACTTTCTTCACTCTCTAATACAGCACGACACATAGCACATTGCGCATTTCCTTTAAAAAAAAGAAATAGAGTGATTAAAGAAAAGACTGCTTTTTGCTTCATTTTAAACAATTACTTTTTTTATTCTAAATATTGGATTTAGTTATAATACGGTGAAATCATTAAATAAACAATAACTCCTGTTACTGCAACATACAACCAAATTGGATATGTTATTTTAGCTATCTTTTTATGTAATTTAAAATTTTGGGTAATGGCTCTTGCATAAGTAATTAATACAAATGGTATAACTGCTACCGACAAAATTATATGACTTATTAAAATTGTGTAATAAATAGCGCCGTAACTACCTTGGTAACTTGTTGAGTCGCTAGTCATGTGATACAACACATACATTACCAAAAACAGTAGCGATAACCCTATGGCAAATTTCATTAATAATTCGTGAGCCCTTTGGTTTCCTTTTTTTATTTGCCACACAGCAAGAACTAAAACAACAGCAGTAATACCGTTTATTACTGCGTAAACTGGTGGTAAAAATATTGGTAATTCAATATCTAACTTTACACCAAAAAGTATTGCTACTACAATGGGTATAACTACAGATAATATAATTATTAAGGTATTGTATTTTTTATGGTCTTGCGTATTTGTATTGGTATTCATTTTATTCTTTTAAAAGTTTTGCTATGTCTTCTTTTAATATGCTTATTTCTTCGGCTATACCGTCGTCGTCGGTTTGTTCTTCTTCAGATACAATGCCTCTGTAATATATTATTGGATTTCCGTTTTCGTCTTTTCTAGAGCGAATGTATCCGTTTTTATCAATTAAAGCGAAGTTTCCTGAATGCTCGAAGCCACCTAACACATTCTCGTTTTGTGCTGCATAAATATAAAAACCAGCATTCGCCAAATTATATATTGCCTCTTTTTCTCCAGTTAGTAAATTCCAATTAGGGTTAGTAATACCGTATGTTTGAGCATAACTTTTTAAAACTTCTGGAGTATCGTAATCTGGATTTATAGTGAATGATGCTACACCAAAATTTTCAAAATCTTTAAATGTATCCTGTATTTTAACCAAATTATTATTCATTCTTGGGCAAATAGTTGGACATGTTGTAAAAAAGAATTCAACTACATATACTTTTCCTAAATAATCTTTATTAGTAATTGTTTTACCTTCCTGATTGGTAAAACTAAATTCTGGAACTTTGCGTTTTTCACCATTATTGTCAATAAAAACTAAATCTGAAGCTTGATTTTTTTTATCGTTTGCATAATCACTTCGGCTTTCGTTTCTAATAACATCGCCTTGAGTAATTCTATCAACTATTTTAGGAACAAATAAAATACCAAAAAGCAGTATTATAAATGCTATACCAACGTATGAATAATTAGTTTTCTTCATTATTATTTTTTAAATCGTTAGCGCGCCTTGTATCTGTGTTTTCAAATTCTCCCTTTCGCTTTTGGCGATATTCTGTAAACAATACACGCAAATCGTCGCTCATTTTATTTTTTATTTCGGCTACTTCAATACAATCGTAACCGTTTAAACCATAAACAGGTTTATTTTTTTCTTTTTCATTATCTTCTCTATCATCTAGTCGCCCACGTTGTGTTAAATCTTTATCTACAACAAAAACCTTTTGCGAGTATAAATCTTCCGATAGCGGTGTATCTGTTTTTAAACTATTATGGATTTGTTTTATTTTACTTGGTGATGCAAAAACAAAATGCCAATAATCTAAAGCTTCATAAGAACTTATTTCTTTTTTTACAGTTTCAACTGAAGCTTCAGTACCTGTAGGTAAAAGCATTACTATTTGAAACTTTTTAAAGCCTTTAAATTTATCGTAAACTAGTTCTTTTAAATTGGAAGCTGCAATGGTATGATCTATTGGGTTTTCGCCTAAAAAGCCTAAAACTGTAATATGATCTTTTAATTGAACGTCTTCTTTGGTAAGAGATGTAAACCCGTTTAAATCAGAAACATTCTCATTTATTATTTCTAGAGGAGTGTAGTTGTGCGTTGCAGGATACAACATCAATAAAAACGCTACTGGCAAAAAGAACAATACTACTAAAACAAAATATGTGCTTGCTTTTTTCTTACTCATAAAACAGGTGCAAAAATCATTTTACAAAAATAAAAAAAGGCGGTTTAAAAACCGCCTTAATATCTATATTTAACTGATTTTATAATTAAAAATCTCGTTTTATGTAACCGTTATCGTATACATTGAATACATATCCTCCTTCTTGTAATAATATAAATGATAAATATATTATTAAGAAAACACCTGTCCAAACTACTGCACGTCTCAATCCTTTAGTTTCGTCGCGCATGTGCATAAAATCCCAAGCGATATAATAGGCCTTTACAATAGTTAATATTATGAAAATCCAGTTAAGTAATTTCATTCCTAAAAACTTAGCCATTAATCCTTCTGGTTTGTATATACCTAAAACAACTTCTATTGCAGTTACAAACGAAAGAAATGCTAAAACACCCCAGATTTTTTGTTTGTTGGACTTAAATTTCCAAAGTCCTCTAAAAATTTCTAATTTATGTTCGTGTGCCATTTTAATTTATTTTTTTATTATACTAAGTAGAAGAACGTGAATACAAATACCCAAACTAAATCTACAAAGTGCCAGTATAAACCAACTTTTTCTACCATTTCGTAGCTTTTGCGTTTTTCGTAAGTACCTATTACAACATTAAAGAAAATGATAATGTTAAGTACAATACCTGAAAATACGTGGAACCCGTGAAATCCTGTTATAAAGAAAAAGAAATCTGCAAATAATGGCGAACCGTATTCGTTTACGTGAAGATTAGCACCTTCTACAACTGCTTTACCGTTTGTTTTTATAGCTTCTAAAGACTCTGCTCTAGATAATACTGTTTTTTCTCCTTCTTCTGTTAATGTTTGAGTTCGCACTAAAACATTTTCATGAGACTCTAAACCATGAATAACATCTTGAACACTATAAGTTGGTAACGTACCTTCGTTAACAAACCATAAACCGTTTTTTCTTTCGTGCTGTGTTCTGTCGGTATGGCTAGCAACAACAAAATCACTTAATGCTACTCGATGACCTTCGGTATCTACAAACTGTAAAATATTACCACCTTTTGTTTGCACCGCACCATAATCTCCTTTAATGAATGTAGCCCATTCCCATGCTTGAGACCCAACGAATATAATACCACCAATTATAGTTAAAAACATATAAATGGTAACCTTTGCTTTATTTAAATGATGACCTGCATCTACAGCTAATACCATAGTAACCGACGACATAATTAATATAAATGTCATAAAGGCTACATAAATCATTGGTAGTTCTTGCCCATGTAAAAATGGTACGTGGGTAAACACTTCATCGGCAATTGGCCATGCATCAATAAATTTAAATCTTGAAAATCCGTAGGCTGCTAAAAACCCAGAAAAAGTTAAGGCATCTGAAAGGATGAAAAACCACATCATCATCTTTCCGTAACTAGCTTTTAATGGCTCGTTTCCTCCGCTCCATGTTTTGCCTTCTGCTACTGCTGTACTCATAAATTTTGGTTATTGTTTATAAAAGTTGCACAAAAATAGGTATTTTATTTATGTAATAAAACATCAAACTACAAATTATACACACTTTAAATAAAAGTTGATTTTTAAAAACTTTTTTAGCCTACAAAATATAGAAATAAAAACAAATACACCCAAAGTATATCTATAAAATGCCAAAAGGTAGATGCTAAATCGAACCCTAATTTATCAGTAGCACTGTACTTACCTTTTAAATGATTATAAATAACTACTAATAAGCAAATTAGACCTACTACTACGTGTAAAATATGTACCACGGCTATTAAATAAATATAGGACATGGTTACGTTACTCGTTGGTCCTGTGAAGTTATAACCTAGGTTAATTATTTCTTGAAAACCTTGAAATTGATTAAAAATAAAAACTACACCTAACACTAAAGTTATTACTAACCATAGTGTTGTTAGACTTTTGTTATTTTTTTTTAAAGCATTTTTTGCCATAAAAAAAGTTACGCTACTTATTATTATAACTATTGTGCTAATTATAAATGCATTTGGTAACTGGAAATCTTTTAACCAATCGGGACGTGAACTACTTACAACAAAAGCACTGGTCCAGCCTGCAAAAGACATAATTAGTGAAATAATGCCAAACCATAGCATCATTTTTTTTGCTCTAATATTTTTTTCTTGAGGAGTTCCTTGAGTTAAATCCATAATTTAATGTAAAAATTTATCGACTACATATACAATTTGTACCAACGATATGTAAGATACACTTACTAACATAAGCTGTTTTGCAGCTTTCTCTGTCATTAATCTAAACAATCTTATAGCGTAATACAACATCCATAAACCTAATGCAAAAACAATAATAGCTGCTATAATTGATAATTGTAATCGTCCTGTAAAGCCAAAAACAGGAATTATTGATACCATAATAGTCCATATAGTGTACATAATAGTTTGCACCGCTGTACCTTTATCTTGTTTTCCCGTAGGCAGCATAAAAAATCCGCCTTTTTTATAATCGTCAAATAAAAACCAGCCAATAGCCCAAAAATGTGGGAATTGCCAAAAGAATTGTAATGCAAAAAGGGTTCCTGGTTCTATTCCAAAATCATCTGTAGCAGCAACCCAACCTAACATAAAAGGTATAGCTCCTGGTATAGCACCCACAAAAACAGCAAGTGGTGTTTTTGTTTTTAAAGGCGTATAAACAGATGTATATAAAAATATTGAAATAGCACCAAACATAGCTGTTTGCTTGTTAATGGTGTATAAAATAATAATTCCTAAAAGAGTAAAAATACAAGCTATTATAAATGCTGTAGTAACCGACATACGACCTGATGGAATAGGACGATTTTTAGTGCGACTCATTAAAGCATCTAAATCTTTTTCAATTATTTGATTAAATGCGTTTGAAGCCCCTACCATAAAATAACCACCTAAAGCTAAAAGAATTAAGGTTTTTACTTGAACAACTTCAACACCTAATAAATATCCCGCTACCGATGAGAATACCACACTTAATGCCAATCGCATTTTGGTGATTTCTTTAAAATCTGAAATTACAGAAGGTGCTGTTACTGATGTATTTGTTTTGCTCAATTCCGTTTAGGCTTCGCCCGTTTTGTTTTGCGAGTGCAAAGATACTTTATAAAAGCGTTTTGGGCAATGTTTTATTTAATAATCAAAATACCAATTAAACAAATCGGTACGTAAACCAAAATTAAACCAAACCGTATTGCTTTTATAAACTGTTTCGGTTGTAACATCTGGATTAAAATTTCGCACTGTAATATCGGTAAACAATTTTAAATTGCTGGAAGGATTTACTACGTAACCCGCTTGTAAATTACCGTAAAAACTATTTGTAGTAATACCTTGTCCTACTTTTACACCAGTATCTAGAGGTCGGTCGTTGTAATTCCTATAAATATCGCCACCATAACTAAAAGCATCGGTATCGGTATTATAGTCAAAACCACGTTTACCAAAAATAAATTTAGCGTTAGCATACCAACGGTTATAAAAATAGTTACCCATAAGTACCAATTCGCTAAAATTAGCACTCCATAAATGCGCCATCGATTGGTTATTGTGCCCATAATTTGTTGCGATAGTACTATGCGAATACGTGTAAGGACGCACGCGGTTATATTCCATTTGCAACATTAAATTATCGACTTTAAAAGCATTATAATATTTAACACCTAATTGATAACCAAACTTATTTTTCCAACTTTTATTTCCAGCTTTTACATCGCTAAGCGAAAATTCATCCAAAATAAATTGGCCGTAAAAATTAATGTTATTGTTCCATTTATATTTTGCAGAAGCACCCATAATAGCATTTCCGGCATCTTGCCCAGTTTCGAACTCTATAGCGCGATAAAAAATAATAGGATTTAAATAATTAACATCGAAACTTCGGTTTGTAGTGTTTGCCCAAATTACCGATTCGAAAAACCCAACATTTAAACGTTTAGTTACGTTCCAACTTAAAAAATGGGTGGCCATGTATTTGGTTAAAAAAGCATCGTCGGTTGTAACTTCTGGACGTACATCTTTTAACCACATCCAGGTATTGGTGTATTTAATTTTCCAGAATTTAGTGTTTAGTTTTAAAAATGGATGCGGACTCGCTACATCACTCAAAAACAACGATCTGTAACCATCGCCTATAAAGTTTTTTCCATGTCCAAATTGAATGTTTACAAAATCGGCCGGAGCATACGATAAATAAGCTTCTGCCACAGGATAATCGTACGAATCAGTTTTAAAAGCTTTAGCAATGCCTCGACCAGGAATTATTGCTGGATCTGGCCCAAAAGCTTTTAAACTTTCGGCATATTCGTTAAAATATTGTGCAAAACGACCTTGACTTTCGAAAACCGAGGTGTAAAAATTAAACTTTTTGCCCAACCCTCCTTTTACAAGTAAACCTCGTGTGTTATTGTAGGTTGAACTAAAATCGGCTTCGGTATCTTTACCTACTTGTAAATCGAAAATTGGATCGATGGTAAACCAATAGTTTTCACCTTGTAATTGCACTAAATGTTCGTTCCAAAGCTTTTTACCAAACCATGTTTTTCTTTCTTGAAGTAACTTTTCTTTTTCTGCTTTAAAATTATAATACTTTGAAATCTCTGAGTAAACAAAAGGTTTTGAAGCTGTATGACTATTGGTTCCAACTACATTTATGGCTCTATCGAACCTAGCATAATCGCTATGGGTAAATTGCACATTTAACTGGCTTGAAAAGGCATTGTCTTTATAACCAACAATACTGTTATTTAAATTGTCGTATTCACTATGTGAAGCAGCTTCAAGTGTTGCAATTTCCTTAGCTACTTGTTCATTTTCAACAGGTGAATTATTAAAATCTGTTAACGGAATTTTAATAGGAAGCGCATATTGCTTAAATGTTTTTCGACCATTATAACTTGCTGGTTCAATTTTTGGGAATAACTTAAAAACACGTTCGGTTTCTTCTTTTAATTCTTTGTAAACCGATTTTACATAAATAAGATTAAAAACACCTAAAGTATCAACTTCAAAAATTACAGCGACATCGCCTTTATAAGCGTCTTTTACAACAACTTCTGGCGTTTTAAATTCCGATTTAATAATTTGATATACGTTTTTGGTAAAACACTGCTTTAAAGAATCGGCAGTTACATTTTTACAACTAGGAAAAACAGGTTGCTTTTCGGTAGAATTTATAGTTTGTGAAACGCTTTTAAATTGAGCTAAAAGTAGAAGAAGGACAATGAATTGCTTCATTTTAATTAGTTAAAAGTTTAATTAATAGCGAAAGATACTATTATTTTTACACAAGCAACACGCTAACCATTATTTTAGTGAAAGCATAAAACAAAAAACCGCTATCTGATTTAGATAACGGCTTAGTCTTTAAAAAATTATACTCCTAGTGCACTTGTAACACAATTGGCAGTGTGTAAATAACACCTACATTTTTATTGTTTTGTTTTCCAGGTGTCATTTCAGGAATTAAGTTAATGACACGTTCGGCTTCGGCACCTAACTTATTATGAGGAGCACGGGTTTTAATGTTTTTAATATGCCCGGTTTTATCAATTGTAAATTGGGCTTGAATAACTTGTTTTCCATTTAAACCCAAATCTGAAGCTAAATCAATATCAAACTTACGTTGTACTAGTTTGGTAATTTTCTTTTCCATGCATTTTTTTCTACCTAGATTGTCTACTTCCTTTTCGCAACCTGGAAAAATAGGAACATTTTGAATAAAGCTAACCGGAATGGGAGTATCGTCAATTAGTTCTTCTAAAACAATATCGCTCGGATCGATTGGCTCTTCGCTTGTGGTGTTTTGGTCTGATGTGATGACATCTTTAAATTCTTCTAAAACATAATCATTATCAACCTGCTCAATTTCGTCAATAATAAGTTTTTGCTGTTTAGCTTGTGGTTTTGTTTCGGCTTGAGGTTTTTGATATACTTTAAAATTCTCGATGGCTATTTCGGTGTCATCGTCTGGCAATAAAACATCGGCAATCTGTGGGGTGTTTGTTTTAAAATTCATTTCTAGCAAACCAAAGGCAGCAAGCAAACACACAATTAGACCGATTTGAAAATACAAGGTTGTGTTTTTTTGTAAATTTGCGTCATGCTTTTGCGACTTTTTTGTGCTTTGTCCGTTTTGGCGAGTGGACTCTGGCACATTTTTAAAATTTTTCATAATAATTATAGTTAAAATGTTAATATTATGATAAAGTCACAATAAGCATACCAAAAAAGAAAACCCGTTACATTTCTGTAACGGGTTTTTATATTTTAGTTTCCGAACAACTTCGGAAAACAAAGTTTAATCTTGAACTTGGAAAATAATTGGTAATGAATACGGAACGTTTACTGGCTTTCCGCGTTGTTTACCTGGTTGCATTTTTGGTAATAAACCAATTACACGCTTTGCTTCTTTTTCTAATCCTGGGTGTGGTGCTCTAGCACGTACTCCAGAAATGTTTCCTGTTTTGTCGATTTTAAATATTACGTTAATACGTTGTCTTCCAGACAAACCTAAATCGCCTGCTAAATCGGTATTAAACTTCTTATTTACAAACTGAGATATTTTTTTAGACATACATGCTCTTTTAGCATTGTTTGTTTTTTCCTTTTCGCAACCTGGAAAAACTGGTACATTTTCAATTACTGAGAATGGTACATCAATATCTTCTTCAACTTCTACTACTTCTACCTCTTCAACCTCAACAATTTCAGTTTCTTGATCTACCTCTGTAGATTCAATTACAGTTTCTTCAACCTCAACCTCATCTTCAACAATCTCAATAACTTCTGGAGCTGCTGGCGGTGGCGGTGGTGGTGGCGGTGTTTGTATTTGTTCTGTTAATGGAATTTCTTCTTCAAACTCTTCTTCCATTTCGACCATACCGACATCAATATCGGCCTTTTCGTATGTTTTGTAATTAATAGCATAGTTTGTTAAGAATAGCATTAAAGCTAAACCAATAGCAAAATAAAGCGAGCTATTACGCGACACATTTGCTTTAGGATTTTTTTTAGGTTCCATTTTATTTAATTGTTTTTCAAGATTGGTAAAATAACTATTTATTTATTAAAAATGCAACAGTTTATTTGTTTTTAACTTGTAACATATTGTAAATACTTAAAACTAAGGTTGCAAGTAAAGCTCCAAGGGTGTTTGCTACAACATCAAATACATCTAATGCTCTTGTTGTTGTAATTGTACCTTGTAAAACCTCAATTACTATGCCAAATACAAAGGCTATTAAAAATGCATACCACAGGCCTTTTTTTTGACTAAAATTTAAGGTATAAACCAAAGAAAAGTACCAAAGACACATTAATAAAGCGTAAGTTACAAAATGAAATATTTTATCAATGTTCGATACGGCTACTTCGGGTAATTCCTTAATGTTTATTAAACATACTATTGCTAACGCTACATTATAAAATGCAGTTATAGCAAGTATCCCTTTTTTAAGCACCTATTAAGGTTTTATAATCTTCTGCTGTAAGCAAACCTTCTACTTGAGACAAATCGGTACATTTTACTTTTATCATCCAACCATCACCATAAGGGTCGGTATTTACTTTTTCTGGTTCATCCTCTAGGGCTTCGTTAAACTCTGTAATCTCACCAGAAAGCGGTAAAAATAAATCGGATACAGTTTTTACAGCTTCAACAGTACCAAAAACCTCATCGGCCTCAAGGGTTTCGTCTAAAGTTTCTACTTCAACGTAAACAATATCGCCTAATTCACTTTGAGCAAAATCAGTAATACCAATCGTTGCAATATCGCCCTCAATTTTAACCCATTCGTGGTCTTTAGTGTACTTTAAATCTGTTGGAATATTCATAGTTTAAATATAAATTTGATTTTAGCAAATGTATTTATTCAAACTTAAAATTAAAACCTTTTATATATTAATTTCCAAAATTATACCTTAAGGTTAATCCCGAGCGTATGCTTGTTTGCGGAAATGCAGTTGAAATAGCGTAATCGGAGAACGTATAATCGAAATAAAATATGCCTGTTAAATTTTTACTAAATGCATAATCGGCACTGTATTTTAAAGCCCAAACGGTTTGGCCCGAAGTAATTTGATTATTATCTAAATCGAGATATCGAATTATGGTTTTATTTTCTCGAACAGATACATCGGCTTTCATATTTAAATCGCTTACAATGCGTTTTTGAGGTCCTGCCAGTTTGGAATTTATACGTAAATCCTTTATACGATATCCTAAACCTATGGTATATTCGTCGCCTTGAATTTCGGTCACCAAATTATTATCGAAGCTTAAGGAAATAAGTCTATCTCTAGCAATTTCGGCTAAGATTTTAACCGAATTTTTCATTTCGAAGTCTAATCGCATTAACGGGCTAAAAGATTCGCTTAAGTTAATGTTACTAAACAAAGTTTCGTTTTTAAAATTACCCGATTGGTCTTTTGCTTCGTCCGGCTGATCGACATATGGAGTTCCAGGAATTGGTTTCTCGTTGTCTTCATCGGCTAAATTCAAATTTAAATTGGTATTAAATTGATTGATGGTGTAGGTTGAACGATAACCATGTGTAAGCGAGAAACGTTTGAAGCGTTTTTTAAACCAATTAAACTTCATAAAACCGGTGTACTTTAAATCCCAGTTTGGTAATGGAAAATCTCTAAATGCGCTAGTTTTTACATCGGTTGCATCTTGCCCAGAGTAAGCAGCTAAAAAGGCAGGCAATAATACCTTCTGGTTGTTTTTACCAAAACCTAACGGATACCCATCGTCGTCTCTTTCGAAACCTGGACCGCCATAAAAGGCCTCAGCTAAACGGTTGGCAATTTTTAAACGATTATCGCTAAAATCATTAAAGACTTTACTCACATTCTCGTCGCTTTTTTTAAACGCTGTTTTAATTAAAACGGTTGAAATATTGTAATTACCAAAGGTATTTGGTGTTAACGGATTGTATTCGCCATTATCGACATAATAATTTTCGGTAAAATTCTCGTAATAAGCACGGTTACCAACAATATCGATTTTTAAATCGCGTACGGGCTCTAAATTTGCCGAATAGTCAATTTGATTTTGCTTAGTGGTTGCATATTGCTCGTTAAATTCAGGATACAAGGTTAACCAACCTTTTTTTGCTGCTAGATATCTAATATCACTTTGGCTACCAAAAGTAAAAGCTGTTGATGGTTTTAGCGTACCAATAAAACCTGGAGTTTGCGTGTAACCTGGTAAATATGTCCCGCTATTTTCGTTATAATTAAATGTAAGGCGTTTTACACTGGTTAAAATATCGATACCAGCGTTTAAAATTTTTCTAGCTGTTTTGTTTTTATTTTTAGGCGCAGGCGCTTTTCTGTTGTTTGCCCCTGGAGATCCTCCTGGAGTTGTAGTTCTTGCTCTAACCGTTCTAATTGGTTTTTTAACCAGACCAATGTATTTATAAAAACGATTCATATCTAAAGTGGTCACCAAATTATGCACGCTAGAGTTTTGCACCGAGTTGCCTAAATCGAAAACTCCAGTTAGTGTATTGTCTGGATCGTCGGGATCGGTGTAATCAAGCTCTAACTCACCATATAAATCGGAACCTTTTTGCCATAAAAATGTACCCGTATATTGGTAAGTAGCATCAATAAAACTAAAGGTTGGTATTTTATTTAAAGGTAACTGATAGGTTAAACCTAATGTTTGGGTTTGCCTGTTCGGATCTCCAACATCTAAAATACCATCCCAAACATCGAGCGATTCGTCTTGTATTCCATCGGAATAATCGCCAACATAATAATTTCTAACAATATTATTATTGGCTGCCGAGTAATTAAACTGCAACGATTTTGTTAAGTTATAATTGATGTTATACTGAAAATCGAAGGTATAATTTCGTTGTAATAATTGTTCTACCGAAATATCATCGTCCGATAAATCAATTGTTCTAAATCGTTGGCTATTATACTGGCGGTTAATATCGCTACTTACCGTAAAACTTGATGGTAATAAATTAAAATTAAAATCTTTTAAAAATTTCCCATATTTTCCTGTAAAAAGCGAATCGTTGTTTTTAAAAGGCTCTACGGTTAATTGGTTAAAATTATGTGCATAATTAGCACCAATGCGCACGGTTTTGTTTATCGATTTTTCAATTTCGAAATCGCGATGTTCCACCTTGTTAAAAGAATAGTTTAAGGTCACATTTTCCACATCGTAAAATCGGGCTTTTTTATCGCCAGTTCTGTTCTTTTTTACACCAATAAAATTGATGCTTTTACGCTTCGTATAATCTTCAGAATTTTGTAAAATTTCTTCTCTATCAGATTCGGTCTCTGCAGCATCTAAACGCGATTGCAAAGTTAAATCTTCATAAAAGGCATCGTACTTTGGCGTAATTAATTGTTCACTTTGTGCATAATTAAAAGGTAATTGCACACCCCATTTTTTTGGGAATAACTGCCCAATATTTACATTGGTTACCATGTCGTATTGCACAACATCTTCTAAACTACGTTCCGAAGGTCCTTGTTCCAAAGAGCCAAAACCAGCAGTACTCTGGCTTCCTGTTGCGCTAATCGTAGCAAAATCGGCAATATTACTATCCATGCTCACTACAGCAGCCCAACCGCCTTCGTTATCCATATCAGATAAACGTAATTCGTTATACCAAAGTTCGGCACATACGTTATTGTTATTCGATATGTTTTTTACACCAACCATTAAGGTTCTTACATCTCCAAAGTTAGGATTTCCTTTTATTCCTACACGGTGCTGGCCAAGAACATACCCATCAAACGGGTCGCTAACTAAAGATATTTCATCATCTATTACATCGTAAAACGTAGGGTCTTCGTTATTTAAAGAAGCATCAAAAATACCTTGTGCTTTTACTTTCCCTAAAACCTCTATAGATAAATTTATTTCGTTATTTGTAGGCCAAACATCGTCTGCTGAAGATTCTGTAATTTCTAAAGGTATTTCAATTTGATAATAGTTATCGGTTAAATCGTTACCCATTCGAATAAAACCAACTAAATCATCATCACTTAATAACCCAGAGTCTTCATCGCTATCTTCGGCATGCATAAACATTCTTAAACGCTTATATTGGCGCATATCGATATTTATATTTTTGTAAACGGCTCTAGAATCTTCAGACTCTAAATTACAAACTTTCAATACTAACGACTGTTCGTTTTGGTTAACAACAGTATTGTTATTAAACAATTGCTCTGGCTCAATTCCTGGAGGAATTTCGTAGCTCCCTTCGTTTTCGAGTGTACCAATTACACCAACAGAAAAATCGGTTTGAGCATCGGTTGGATCTAGATCGCCCGTATCTAAAGCTTGGGTATAGCGTCTCCAATCGCTTCTAACTAAATCGAGGGTTCCAAAACGGAAAACGGTAGTTTCGGTAAACTCTTTTAAGAAAAGACGTGCAAATCGCACCGATCTTAAATCGCTAATACCACCAACGGCTCTTGCTAAATCTCCTTCTACTGGAATTCTAAATTGATACCAACGAACATCGACACTTTCACCATTTGGTAATGAACGTGGCCTATTTTTAAAATCGCGTAAATATTCTTTTAACGGGTTTGAGTTTGGAAGATTATCGAATTCTGTTTCTGTTAAAGGTAAATTTTGTCTGGTAATATCGAGTTCGTATTCGTAATAACTATCTATGGTATTCATGGTGTTATCACGGTTAATATCCTCTACATCGGGTTGGGTATTCGAGCCACGATTGGTATCGGTAAATGTATCTGGCGTGTTGCCTTCTACTCCATTATACTTTTTGTATCGTTCAAAAATATCACCATTGGTATTTAAAAAATAGGTGTAGTTATCGTTTGATGGATCTTCTAAACCTTGATATTCTGGCGCTAAATTTTCCCTTATTGCAAAACGTTGTTCGGCTTCATCATTATAACCATCGAAACCAACATCTTGGTTTGTTCGTTCTTCACCTGTGGTATCGAACGCATAAACTAAACTTTGATTTTGAGGCACAATACTTCCCCATTCGGTTGCTTGTTGTTCTAAAATTGAAATATCACCATCTTCTGGAAGTCCGTTTTCGTAAAGTTTTCTACCATCTTTTAAAATATCTTCTGAGATGTTTCCTAGGTTTAAAACTAACTTTCCTCCTGGATTGGTTGGGTTTTCTTGAAATGGATCTTGTAACCAAAAATCGATATACTCTACATTTTGCTGTTCGAAATCGGTAGATGTAATTTGCCTTGTAATACCTGCCCAAGATTCTTCTGGATTATTAAGCGTTCCGCTTGAAGCATTTGGATCGTAATTATAAGGCCCTCTTTCTGTTGGATAATAGGCTAAATCGAGCGTGAACAACACCGAATTTTGTCCTTGCACCAAATCGACTTCTGGAAATAATTCATCTATGTATACGCGGCTAGTGTATAAACTAGACATATCTTCGTCGGTAATCTCGTCTGGACGTTGCGTGCTATAAAAAATAGGATCGATTGTATACCAGTTAAGCATGGCTCTATTATATCCGCTTTCTATACCATTCACATAATTAACATCGACCTCGCCATCGCCATCTAAATCGGCTGGTCTACTGGATAAATACCATGACTGTTGTGAAGTTAAATCGATACTATTTTGCGAGCCTTCAAAATCGTCGATATACGATGTTGTTTCTCCATTTAGGTCGGTTCCGTTTGGTGCGCCCGGTATTAAATATGCAAATTCGCCACGTAGTGATAAATTCGATTCTACATCGGTATCTATATTTGGTAATTTGTTTACCATTCTTGTTAAAAATGGCACTTTAGTAGCGTAATTACCGTTAATACCAAAAATGGTATTGTTTATAGATTCTGTACCGTAGTTTGCTTTTTGTGTAATGGGTCGCTCGTTAAGATTTAAAAGCGTGGCTCCTAATACAAAGTTTTCGTTAAACTTATGTTCAATATTTACTCCTGTAAAACGTCTGGTTTGCTGCCCAAAAACAGCATTGTTTTCGGTTGATACCTCAATAGGTGTATCTGAAGCTTTTAATGCTTCGTCTAAAATATAAACCTGACCTAAATCGTAATCGACCGTATAATCGATACCTTCAACTAAAACACGACCTCCAGCCGAAACGCGCACCGAACCTCGTGGTACATTAAACGAACCTATAGAAATACCGTCGCCTCCCGATGATGTGTATCGCCCTTTTAATTTAAATTTATTTTTTTCAACTTCTTCTAAAGCTGCTGTTTGAGTGCTTTTATATAGTATATCGTAAACGTATTTTTCTTGGTTTTCGTTATAAGAAGCCTCGTTATTATAATCACCATCACCAAGTTTATTAAACAGGTACTCACCAAATGGTTCTACACTGGTAAAAACAATTTTTCCGTTTGCGGGTATTACGGTAATACCAGAAACATAATCAAAAAAACCATCACCATTTGTTTGCGGATCGTTGTTATAATTAAGTTTATCTAAGTTAAACACTCTTAATAATGGCACGTTTTGAATTAAATCGTCTTCTGCTGTATTTGCAGTTACAGGATTTCCGTTTATATCTAAATCAAAATTGTCATTAACTGGAGTTATAAAGTTTAATGGCGATGCCTCGTTATAAAAAATGTTAAGCTTAAAATCGTCTTGACTTAAATTGTAGGCACCAGTATCATATATGTTTTTCATCATTAAGTCCCAAACCGGCTGCGTAACATTAGTAATACTACTTTTTAGCATTTTTAATACCAATGTAGAATTAACCACGGAAGTTACATCGCCATCGTCGTTAGTTTCAATACTGGTAGCTTCAATACCATCGTTAGCAAACTCACCTACTTGATACACTTTTCCGCCTAATGTATATTGAAAAGCCACAGCTAAAACCTCATCGTTTGTTAAACGCTGATTTAACGAAATGTAACCCAAATCTTCGTTTAGCGTATATTCTTGTCCGTTGGTTAATTTTCTAGCATTTTCAATTTTAGCATAGTCGGAGCCTTCTTTAACAACCGATGAAAAGGTTCCAAAGCCTTGTTGTACCGTAGCGATATCTCGAATTTGATTGGTTAAAATAGAACCCGCATCGATTGCCGTAGGATCAAAATCGTTATTTGAGTTATTTGGTACTGCGTTTGGACTATTAATAAAACCGCCATAACCATTAGCTTGCGGGTCCAAAAATATATTATCGTTACTTGTATCTCCTGGATTATAAACAGATTCACCTAAATCTTGCAAGGCTACAATGTTTCTAACATTTTCGGTTTGATTTGTTCTATTCGTTATCCAAACCTCAATACGCGTTATTTGTAAACCTTTATTATTTATAAACGGATAGTTTTCGAGTGCACTATCGTAATTATCTCTAAAATATTGGGCTAAAAAGAAGTGCCGATTTTCATCATATTCTCTAATGAATAATTCGAATTCTTCAACGGTACCACCGCCTTGAGCTATAACCGTATTAGATTGTGATTTTTGCTCGGAAAACACACCCGTAATTGTTGTTTTCCCAAACTGTAACTGCGCCTTAACACCAAATAAACTTTGTGCTCCCGTAATTAACGAGCTGTTTAAGGGCATGCTTACATTACCTACTTCAATTTTTTGAAGAATGTCGTCTTCGGTTGGCGTGTATTCTAGTTTTATAAGCTGTTGAAAATCGAAAGTAGATTGGGTATCGTAGTTTGCTGTAACTTGCAAACGTGTTCCTACATTACCCAGCAAACTTAAACTGATACGTTGGTCGAAATCGAAAGTAAAATTACTTCTATTTCTAGGTGAAAATGTTGGGTTGTCCTGTCTAGAAAACAGTACTCCTAAATCCATTTCTACACTACCCGTTGGCACCAACTCTATGGTGTTACTTCCAAAAATAGTTTCAAAAAACCCTGAATTCACATAAAATTCGGGTAAGAGATTTTTTTTCGCATCTTCGCTACCTTCTTTTTTACCATCGAAGGCATCAATTTTTTCTTTGTAATAATTCCTAATATTTTCTTTTGCAACCAAATCAAAATATTCCGATGGTGTTAAGATTATAGGATATTTAAGATTGTAGTCGCCAATAGTTTGTGTATAAATATAACGATTGGTTACAGGATCGTAGGTATATTTAGATTCTACAGTATCGAGTTCTGGAGTTTTAATTTTCCCTAAACTAAATCCAGTTTTTGTAGAGTCTTGAGGGGTTTGCGACCAAACAACAACCGTAAAAAAAAGCATAAAAACACATAAAACATATGGCTTAGGTAGTTGCAATAGATTTGGTCTGGTAATTTTCAAAATAAAATTATAAATTTTTGAGTGCTTCTTTTATAACAGTTTCAACACTAGCGTCTGGTTGGGCTGCCATAATTTTATTAACGACACGTTCGGCTTGTTTTTTAACATATCCTAACACTTCTAAAGCAGATAACGCTTCTTCTTTATTGGTATTGTCTTTTGTAATAGAAACTTCGTCAATATCGTAAATCTTTATGATTTTATCTTTTAAATCAATAATAACACGCTGAGCAGTTTTAGCACCTATACCTTTTATGGACTGAATTAAAGCTACATCTTCTCCTGCAATTCCTTCTCGAATTTGTTTTGGTGTTAAAGATGATAACATAGTGCGGGCAATACTAGCCCCAATACCACTTACAGATATTAACAACCTAAAAATTTCGCGTTCGGCTATTGATGCAAAACCATAAAGTGTATGCGCATCTTCTTTAATTTGAAGATGCGTAAATAACTTTAAGCTTTCTTTATCTGGTATTTGAGAGAATGTATGTAACGAGATATTTAGCATATACCCAACACCATTACAGTCTATAACAACATGGGTTGGGTTTTTCTCTACAAGTTTTCCTTGAATGTGCGTTATCATGAAATAGAACAGTTAGTCTCTGCCAAATGTAATAAAATTATTGTATTTAAGCTGTTATTGCTCTAGTTGCTCTAATTCCCATTTTTGTTTTTCTTGCGCATCTATAACTGCAATAGCCGTCATGTTTACAATTTCATCTACGCTTGCACCTAACTGTAAAATGTGAACAGGCTTTCTCATTCCCATCATAATTGGACCAATAGATTCGGCATCATTTAATTCTTTTAACAATTTATAAGTGATGTTTGCTGAATCTAAATTCGGAAAAATAAGTGCATTCACTTTTTTACCTACCAATTTAGAGAACGGAAATTTTTCGCGTAACATAGTATCATTTAAAGCAAAATCGGTTTGCAACTCACCATCTACATCCATATCTGGATTAGAGCGATGTAAATATGATACAGCTTCGGTTACTTTTGAAGCTTTTGGGTTTACTGAAGACCCAAAGTTTGAATATGAAACCATTGCCATTACGGGGTTTAGGCCAAACATGGAAATTACCTTAGCCGTCATTTGACCAATTCTGGCTAAAGTTTTAGCATCTGGATCGATATTTATTGAGGTATCACTTAAAAATAATGGGCCTCTTTTAGTCATCATTAAATTGGTTGTAGCCACTCGAGATATTCCTTTAGCTTTACCAATTAGCTCTAACATTGGTTTTACTACCGTTGGGTAATTTCTTGAATAACCAGAAATTAAAGCATCGGCATCACCTTCGTTAACCATCATGGCTGCAAAATAATTGCGCTCGCGCATTAAACGTTGCGCACTGTAGTAAGTAACTCCTTTACGTTTACGCTGCTCCCAATATACTTTCGCATATTTGTTTTTGCGTTCGTTTTCTTCTTCAGTTTTTGGGTCGATTATTTCTATATCGGCATCAAACTCTAGTTCTGCCATTAAAGACTCTATTGTTTCTTTTCTTCCTAACAAAATAGGAATGGCAATACCTTCTTCGTATACAATTTGAGCCGCTTTTAAAACATCTAACTGGTCGGCTTCTGCATACACTACACGTTTTGGGTTTAATTTTGCTCTGTTAAGCAACAACCTAACCATTTTATTATCGGAACCTAAACGTTCTCGTAGTGTATCTGTATATTTTTCCCAATCTGTAATTGGTGTTTTTGCTACACCACTTTCCATAGCCGCTTTTGCAACGGCAGGAGGAATTTCGGCAATTAGCCTTGGATCGAAAGGTTTTGGTATAATATAATCTTTACCAAAAGTTAATCTGGTTTCACCATAAGCAATATTTACTTGCTCTGGCACCGGTTCTTTAGCTAATTTAGCAAGTGCTTTTACAGCTGCCATTTTCATAGCTTCGTTAATCCCTGTAGCCCTAACATCTAAAGCGCCACGGAAAATAAATGGAAATCCTAATACATTGTTTACTTGATTAGGATGATCGCTACGCCCAGTTGCCATAATAATATCGTCTCGAGTATCTATAGCTAATTGATAGCCAATTTCTGGATCTGGATTTGCCATAGCAAAGACAATAGGATCTTTTGCCATAGAAAGCAACATTTCTGGTGATACAATGTTTGCCATAGAAAGCCCGATAAACACATCGGCATCTTTCATGGCTTCATCAAGAGTATCTATTTTTCTATCGGTAGCAAATTCGGCTTTTTCAGATGTTAAGTTATCTCTATCTTTTCTAATTACCCCTTTACTATCTAACATAACCATGTTTTCTAGTTTTACACCACAAGCTTGGTATAAACGCGAGCACGAAATTGCTGCGGCTCCAGCGCCACTAATTACAATTTTAGCATCCTCAATTTTTCTGTTGGTTAATTCGATAGCATTTAATAATGCTGCGGCCGAAATAATAGCCGTTCCATGTTGATCGTCGTGCATTACTGGAATATCGAGTTCTTCTTTTAAACGACGTTCAATTTCGAAAGCTCCTGGAGCTTTAATATCTTCAAGATTAATTCCACCAAAGGTTGGCGCTATATTTTTTACGGTTTCAATAAATTCATCAACATTTTCGGTATCAACTTCAATATCAAAAACATCAATATCTGCAAATATTTTAAACAATAAACCTTTACCTTCCATAACAGGTTTACCAGCCAAAGCACCAATATTACCTAAACCTAAAACCGCAGTACCGTTTGATATTACAGCTACTAAATTTCCTTTTGAAGTATATTTATAAGCAGCTTCTTTATCTTTTTCAATTTCTAAACAAGGTACTGCAACACCGGGCGAATATGCCAACGATAAGTCGCGTTGTGTTGCATATTTTTTTGTTGGTACTACTTTTATTTTTCCTGGAGTAGGTTTGGCGTGGTATACAAGTGCTTCTCTGCGTTTACTTTCTTCGCTCATAAGGGATTTTATTTTGAAAATATATTTTTGAGAATATATTATTTCTTAAATATTCAATTTATAAACAAAGATAATAATACTATGAAATGATATGGTTATTCTTTAAAAAAAATAGACCTTATGCAATTATTATTTATTTCTTTAAAATAACACTAAAAGTAGTTTGTTTGTTTAAGATAGAATTAACGTGTATTTCGCCTTGTAGTTTTTTTATTATGTTTTTTACGGTTGCTAAACCAATTCCATTGCCTGTTCGCCCAAATTTATCGTACTTATTTAATTTGTAAAACACATTGAAAATTTTTTCATGATAATTTTCATGAATTCCTGGGCCATTATCTTGTACTAATATTCTATAATGACTTGCTGTTTCGCATATATTTAAAGTTATATTTACTTGGTTTTTATCGTTGTATCTAATAGCATTATTAACTAATTCTCTAATAATTTGGTTAAAACCATATTTGTTTACTTCTATTTCGGATAAGCTTGAATTTAAAGTAAAATTGACTTCTTTATAATGCTTAATAATATTGTCTTGTAAATCTGACTCAAATTCTTTTAAAGAAATGGCCTCTTTTTCTTTATTTAAAATACTATCGCGCGTATTATAACTTAGTAACCCATCTACCAAACTGGTTAAATCTTCTGATGATTTTATTATGAGTTCAAGCATATTTAAACCCGCATCGTCAATATCTAATTTATAATCTTGCTTAATAATTTGAGCTAAATTACTTATGTTTAGTAAAGGTGATTTTAAGTCGTGTGCTGCTAAATATGCAAATTTTTCTAATGCTTCATTTTTATCTTTTAAATCGTTTAATGAGGTCTGCAAATTCGCATTAGCTTTTCGTAGTTCGAGTAATTTTATTACTTGATTTGATAAAGCTTTTAAAGTTTCTAACTGTTCGTTGGTAAGCTGATGCGGTTTATTGTCTATAACACATAAGGTTCCTAAAGGCATCCCTTTATTGGTTGTAAGCGGAATACCAGCGTAAAACACAACATGCGGATCACCAGTAACTAATGGATTATCATGAAATCGTTCGTCTTCTCTAGAATCGTTAATTACAAATGGCTGGTTTGGCCTATTAATGGCATGAGCACAAAATGCAAATTCCTTTGGAGTTTCTGTAACATTTAAACCATGGTGCGATTTAAACCATTGACGCCTATCATCAATTAAGCTCACTAAGGCTATTGGAACGCCACAAATTTCGGCAGCAATTTTAGTTATATTGTCATAATCGGCCTCTGGTAAAGTATCTAAAATATTAAACGACTTTAAAAATTCCAGCCGTTCGCCTTCGTTTTCGGGTTCTTTTGGTGCAATCATAGAGTGAGAAAATTACTCTAGCAAAGTACACAAATAAATACACGTAACCAATTAAAAACTAATAATTAAGAACCTACCTATTTTAAATGAACAATATTAAAATTCACCGTTTTTAAATCGGCAATGAGTTGTACCGACTCACCTAAATTACTCCAAGTAATATCAATTTTATGTGTTGCAGACGGATTTATTTTTACACTACCAGAAAAAGCTTTACTGGTATTACGTAAACGCATTAACTCTAATTGTTTCAAAACTACATCTTGTTTTAAACCAGACTCAATTTCTTCTAGCGACAATGTAGTACGGTTAATTTCTTTATGACCACCACTTCCTGCGTTATCGGCAGCTTCATAATCGTTTTTCCCAGCAAATAAATCGAGATACCATACTTGAGGAATTCCAGGAACAAACATTTGAAGAGCTCTTGCCAACAACAGCTTTTTTTCATCTTCACCTAATGCACTAAAAAACGTAGCATTAACCTGATAATAAGATATTTTTTTACCATCGGGACCGTAAAGATTTTTTACGCGACCACCGCGACTCATCACGGTTTCCATAATGGCATCAATCTCGCTATCATTTAAAAGACCTTCGTTATAATCACCATCAATTTCCTTTCCTTTTAAATCGAGCACTGGAATACCATCGTGACACCCCAACATATTTACGGTTTTATAACCTTTTGCAACAATCTCGTTAATCCATTTATACAAGGCTTTATTGCTAGCCGTTTCCAATGTATGAATCATTAAGCCGGGTAAGAAAAAATCGTAAATTTGATAACCTTCTTTAGCGACCTCATCATGCAGATTTACACCATATTCGGCATGTATTTCTGGTAATAATTTTAAATTATTTTTATCGGCAATTTGTTTTATGCGCTCCAAATATTGCCAAGTTCCTGGTTTATTAAAAAAGTTAGTTTCTCCTACTTCTTTATGCAAATAAGCAAAAGCATCTAACCTTAATATTTTACAACCGTATTGTTTTAACTTAGCTAAAGTTTCTTCGTAAAATTCCCAAACCAATTCCGATTTGGCATTTACATCCATTTGCCCTAAATAACTACGTTCTTTAGTTTCTGGATCTTCTATTATTTGTTGATAAAAAGTGTTCCAATAAGGTTGTTCGCTACCATCAGAGAACGGCACTTTTAAAATTGGCAAACCTGATTTTCTCATAAAAAGTTTATCGAGATATTCAGGATTTGGTTTTATAACACCGTCGCTATTTAATTCGCCATAACCTTCCCAAAACGTATTCCAGTTTATAAAAAAATCTTTGTATTTAGAAGCATTACCATGTGCTAATAAATCTTTGAATTGCGGTGAAGCTACAGACAAATGATTTAGAACAATATCGAATTTAAGCATGATATCGAGTGCTTCTAAATCTTTTAAATCGGCTTCTGAAACCAAGTCTTTGTTAATATTATAATCGATTATTGAAAAACCCCGATCTAAATCGCTATTAAAAAAAGTTGGCAACACATAAAACAATGAAAAGACGTCTTTAAATTCTGGTTTTTTAAGCATTGAAATAATATCGCTTAAATTTTCGCCAATACTATCTGGGTAAGCGTTAAGCATAACTCCATTTGGAATAGAATTTTTAGTTGAACTCATAATGATTAATTGAGGCTATTTTATAAAAGTTTTGAAACTATATTAATGTTATCGGGTAATCTCCCTACATTTTGAAGCTTAAGTGCTGCCAATTTTAACGCAACTTCTAAACATTCGGTCACTGGTTTTTCATTGATATATGCAAACAAAAATCCAGACCAAAAAGCATCACCAGCCCCCGTTGCATCCATCACCTTTTCAATTTTTATAGCAGGCATTTTTATGAGTTCTTTTCCTTTTTGCGACAAAACAACACCTTTACTTCCTAGGGTTAAACAAACCGTATCGACACCTTGATTATGAAAAAACTCGAAAATTTCTTCATGAGGTAGCTCTTTTTCAAAAAGTCGCAACATATCGTCTTCACTAACTTTTACCAAAGGATTGAATTTGCAATAGGCTTTTATTACCGACAAAGCTTCATCTCTGCTTTCCCAAAGTTTTCTAGCATAGTTTACATCAATACTAAGTTTACACCCTAAATTATAAGCTTCTTCTGCTTTTTTAATTATGGTGTCTTGCGCTGGTTTTTTACTTAGCGCAAAACAAGTTGTATGATATATTTTTGTTTTTTGAAGGGTTTCTGAAGTTATTTGATCTTCTGTTATTTTATAATCGGTATCTCGAAATGGCAAGAAATCTGGCGTACCTTCCGATCGGGATACAAAAATAACACTTGTCGCATTTCTTCCCAATTGTTTAATAAAATCAATATTAACACCAACTTCATTTAATCGCTTAAAAATATACTCACCAAATCCATCTTGACCAACCGTAGCCACTAAAGCAGCATTTAAACCTAATCGCGCCATATTCATAGCAACATTAGTTGGCGATCCGCCAAGGTATCGATGATAGTCTCTAGTTTCGTTTATTAAAACACCAGGTTGATGCCCAATAAAATCGACCAAAACTTCGCCAACACACAAAATATCTATATTATTATTTTCCATTGAAAATTATATCTGTAAAATTCTGTTTATCTAATTTTAACCTACCTTTTTACTTTTTATAAAAAGCGTACACAAAGCGCTTATTACAAGTAATACTCCAGCAAAAGTTATTGCGTTTCTAGGGTCGTTGTTTAGGAAGTTTTTAAGAATAAAGCCGAAAGAAAGCGTTTGAAGAATCATTGGTATTACAATCATCATATTTATAATACCCATGTAAACACCATATCGCTCTTTTGGAATATCTGCAACTACCATTAAGTAAGGAATCCCCATCATACTTGCCCAACCAATACCAAAACCAGTAATGGCAAAAAACAGTAGGTTTTTGTTTTCTATGTGCGGAAAGGCTAAAAACCCTAACGCAGCAATAATTAAGCAAAAAGCATGTACTTTTTTAGCACTAAACTTTTTTGCAAAACCAACCAATGCAAAAGCCACTAAAAAAGTAACTACGTTATACCAACCATTTACTAAACCCGTCCATCCTACAGCTTCACTATAAGCTTCAGTATTTTCTGGAGTTGCGTTCCACACTGAAAGCGCCACACTTTTTGATGAATTTTGCCAATAACAAAACAATGCATACCACTGAAACAAATACACTAAAGCCAACTGCCACATTACTTTAGGCATATCTTTTATAGCCGAAAATATTTCTAGAATTGGCTCGAAAACAGACTTTTTTTCCCTGATTTTTATAAGTTCTTCTTCGGTTGGCGGAATTTCTTTGGTTTTACTTATACTCCATAAAATAGAAGCTATAGAACAAAACGCTCCCAAGAAAAAAGATGCATACACCCAAGTTGGCAATGATCCCGTTTTACCAATAAATATTAATGGAAAAACAAACAGCGACACATTGGCTAAAACCTGCCCTAAACCCGTAAAAAAACTTTGCATTTGAAACCCAAGTGGTTGTTGTACTTCATCTAAATTATCCGCAATTAATGCTCTGTAAGGCTCCATGGCAGTATTATTTCCTGCGTCTAAAATCCATAACAAACCAGCTGCCATCCATAACGAACTACTATAAGGAAAGGCCAACAACGTTAAACTACATAAAATCGCTCCTATTAAAAAAAATGGTTTTCTACGCCCAAATTTAGGACTCCAAGTTTTATCGCTTAAGGCTCCAATTAATGGTTGTACTACCAAGCCCGTAACAGGACCTGCTAAATGCAAAATTGGAATTTGATCTGGACTCGCTCCTAAAAAATCATAAATGGGTGTAACCGCACTTTGTTGCAAACCAAAACTATATTGAATGCCAAAAAAACCAACATTCATGTTTAATATTTGCCAAAACGATAATTTTGGTTTTACTAGTTTCATTTTGTTTTGTTTTTAGAAATTAGTTGCTTTAAAAAGCCTTCAAAATCTGCTACATCATTCATTATTAGCTGTCCTTGTAAATCTACAACAGGTAACGATAATTCATCTACAGACAATCCTGATTTTTCCATTTTTAAAAGCATTTCGCGTTGCATTGTTATATTTACATCGACATCAAAATACCGAAACTCAACATTATTTTTCTTTAAAAATGCTTTGGTATCTACGCAATAATGACAACTATCGCTTCCATACACAATTATTTTGTTGTTTTTAGCTTTTGCTAATTGATTGTTATCGACCTGTGCTGATGATGACAGATACGAAAACAGTCCGATAAAAAACACTTTAAAAATAAATTGCATAATGTTGTTATTTAGTTAGAAAAAAAAGAGCTGAAAACAATTTAAGTTAAATTAATTTCCAGCTCCAAACAATCACTAAAAATCAAACCACTTTTTAGAATTTATACTGAAGTGATAAGGTTGTTGAACGTCCGCTAATAGAACGTGCTCTTACTAAACGTGCATCTCCGAATGCTCCATCTCCATTACCTTCAACTTCTGTAATACCTACGGTATCGAATAAGTTATTTACGCTTAACACTAAGGATAAGCCTTTAGTTAAACCAGCTCTACCAATTAAATTGAAGTATGCATAACCTGGCATAACTAAATCGTTATCATCTTGAGCATAAGATTTTGTAGTACCTAAAACACTTAACGCTACACTGTGTTGACTCTCTTCACCAAAGTTATAAGCAGGTGATAAGTTATACACTAAATCGGCTTGTCTTCTTGGAGTATTTCCTTTGTTATCGCCACCATCAATTTCTGCTTTAGTCCAAGTAAATGACCCATTAAATGATAAGTTATCTGTAAATGCTAAAGCGGTTTCAGCTTCAACACCCATAGCCTTAAAAGGATTTCCTACCGAACGGTTTAACTCGTTACTTAAACCTTCATCGGTATTACTTCTAAAAGCAGTAACGTTAACTACACCGTTGTTTAATCTTTTCTTGAAACCAACTTCTAATTGAGAAACTTCGTCAAACTGTACATCAGCTTTTCCATTAAGACCATAGTTATTTCTATCGGCTGCTCTACCAGAAGCACCAGAACTATATCTACCAAACACAGCCATATCGTCATTAAACTTATAATTAAGACCTAAAGAGTACGATACAAAATTGTAGCTATCATCAATTACCTGTCCTGCATTTCCAGTAATTACTGGCACCACTTGCTCAATACCTTCAATAGTTCCGTTACCATCATAATCATAATTTCCTTGACTTGTTGGTCCTGCTTGAATGTTTCCGTTTACATTTACATTTTCGAAACGTACACTACCATCAAAATTTAACTTTTCGGTGATGTCTGCATCTACACCAACATAAGGTGAGTTTACATTATGTACTGTGTTGTATTTACGTTGACAACAGTTACCCCAAATTGGCGTACCATAAGAGAATTGTCCGTTTCTTGAAAAGCCATCAAAATCGGCTAATCGAGCATCACCACCGCCTTTAACTTCTGATAAAAATGAACTCCATTGCCATCCTATTTTAGTGTTTTGAGTAGCTGTAAATAAACCAGCCGTAACACCTACATTATCTCCAATTTTCTTAGTTACTTTAACATCTCCAAAGAAGTTACTTAAATCGTCTACAGTAACATCAAACATGTGGATTACTTGTGCTAATCCGTTTGATGGATTAAATACTTCTCTGTCACCATCGGCATACACTAAGTTACCAGTTGCTCCAACCGCATCTCTAGCTAAAGTTTCCATTTCTGAAACCGTACCAATAGCCGCTGTAAAAGGAGATACCCACTCACCACTGTTATTAGAATATCTTGCTTTACCCATTAACTTCCAATCGTTTGGTAAGCTAAAAGAGAATTCTGCACCTAAAGCTTTAGACACTGGGTTGTTACCATTGCGCACATCGTTTACATGATTTTCGCCACTAAATGGTGATGTTCCTGCACTTTGTTGTAAATGTGTCGAGTGTACTGCATCTGATGTTATATCGAAACCAGGTAAATTAGAAAATGTTGGATCGTCGTTACTACCCTCTAACAACATTGGCATTGGTAAATACATTACCGATTTGTCGTTTAATAATTTTACATAAGCACGCACATAACCGCTTTCAAAACGTTTTGTTAAGTTCGCTTTAAACTGTCCACCTTTATTACCTTGGTATCCAATTTCTCTTGGCCCTTCACCCGCTCTAACAAATCCACCAATGTGATAAGACAAACCGTTACCAAGTGGCGTTCCATACTCAAAATCTAATCGGCTTGTTTGGTAATCTAAACCAAAGGTTGTTCCTACCGAACCACCTTCTGTGGCACCAGTTTTACTAATCATGTTAATAATACCTGCTGGACCATTTGAGGTTTGCGTAGATGCCGAACCACCACGAATAGCTTCAACTCTACCTATGTTTGTATCAATTCTTAAAAAGTTATCGGCATTACCAAAAGAAGTATCTCCAAATAAATTTAATGGCAAGCCATCTTCTTGAATTTGAAAATAACGAGAACCACCTGAAGAAATAGGCACACCACGCACATTAAAGTTGGCATTACCTTCACCGCCCGACGATTCTGCACGAATACCAGGCACATTTCTAAAAAGTTCTCCAGCACTTCTTGGTGAAGCTTGTTCTATTAGCTCTACATCCATTGAAGAAACCGATACACTCGATTCAATTTTAGATTTAGGGTTTACAACACCTGTTACAACTACTTGGTCTAAAGATTGGGCATCTTCAGCCATAATTATATTTACTGTAATATCACTACCACTAAGGGTTACACTTTTTGAAAAAGATGCATAACCTATAAAAGTAGCAGATAGCGTATAATTTCCATTTTCTAAACCAGAAATGGTATAATTTCCATCAAAATCGGTTACCGAACCTTTTGTAGTTCCTTCTAAAATTACATTAACACCTGGAAGTGGCACTCCAGCTTCATCTTTTACATTTCCAGAAATTGATTGTGCCATTAAACTGCCAACCGACAACAGCATCGCAAAAATCAAAATTCCGTTTAGTTTAATTGTTCTCATTCTTTAGTTTTTTTAGTTATTCAACAATATTTCAAGCTTGTTTTTGTCAAATTTATATTTTAATAACACAAAAAATATCATTTTAACAATCGAAAACGTTTTCGAAAATACCGAAAACGTTTTCGATTTAAAAAATAAATACTAAATTTAAATTACAAAACAACAAATTACTAAATGAAACAAGCGACTTTAAAGGACATCGCAGAGCAACTAAATTTATCTGTAACTACAGTATCAAAAGCATTAAAAGGCTATCCCGACGTAAGTAAAAAAACCAGAGCCATGGTAAAGGAGCTTGCCAAAACTTTAAACTATAAGCCTAATACCTTTGCCGTAAATTTAAGAACCAAAGAATCGAAAACCATTGGTTTAATTATTCCTGTAATTGTGCATCATTTTTTTTCGAATGTTATAAGGGGTATTGTGGCTCAAGCCGAAAAAAAAGGCTATTTGGTAATTATTTTACAATCTAACGAATCGTACGAACTCGAAAAAAAACAATTAGATTTATTAATAAGTCAGCGTGTTGATGGCATCATAATTTCATTGGCTAATGGAACCGCCGATTTTTCTCATATAAACGCCATTATTGCGCAAGACAAACCTTTGGTTATGTTCGATAAAATTGCCAAAGTGGTTCAATGCTCGAAAGTAATTATAGACGACCGAAAAGCGGCTTATATGGCTACGCAACATTTAATTGATACGGGTTGTAAACGCATTGCCCATTTTAGAGGTGCGCTTTTACCGCAAAACTCTATTGATAGATTTTTAGGTTATAAAAAAGCTTTGATTGATAATGGTTTTACATACGACCCATCGTTGGTTTATATATGCGAATGTGGTGATATGAGTTTTGAAGAAGGCCAAAAAAACGCCAAACAACTTTTAGAAGACCATAATGATGTTGACGGCATTTTTATTAATACCGATTTAGTGGCTATTGGAGCCATGACAGAATTTAGCAAACGAGGTGTAAAAATACCAGAAGATATTAGCATTGTAGGTTTTAGTAACTGGTTTATGTCGTCGGTAATTTCGCCAAGTTTAACTACTATTGATCAACCAGGTTATGATATGGGAAAAAGTGCATTTAAACAACTTTTTAAAGAAATTAAAGCTAAAAAGAAAAACACAGCATTTACACCAAAAACCGTAACCTTAGAAACGGCTTTAGTAAAACGCGATTCCACAAAATAAAGCACATAAAACCCTATAAATAAAAGTCTTAACCAAACCAAACTAGTCACTTAGATCAACTTACAACGTAAATTCAATGTTAACAAATTGTAAATTTAAAGTAAAATCTCATGTATTTGCTTTAAAATGAGGCCTATGAAAACAAATTCGTTACATAAAATTAGAAAAGAAATGGCTTTTAAATATTGGTGTTTAACTATTAAATTTAAGATTTACATTTTAAAATATAAACGTGCTCTAGAAATTCCTTACCGATAAAATAATCTTGGAACGCAGGCTTAAAAGTATCTTTAAAATTAATAATTTAAGACTTTAAAAACTTTATATTTCTAGTTAGCCCAGAATATTTTGTTCGCTTAACAGCTGAGTTTTTAAAAACTTTCCTAAAAGTTTCTTCGGTAATGTCTTCCCAATCCTTTTTACTCATAGAAAGTAATTCGGGGTGCGGATTAAATAGCGGCTCACTATGTGGTTTAGAAAATCGATTCCAAGGGCAAACATCTTGACATACATCGCAACCAAACATCCAATTATCCATTTTTCCTTTAAACTCTGTGGGCATATTTTCTTTTAACTCAATGGTTAAGTAAGAAATACATTTACTACCATCTACAACATAAGGCTCCACAATGGCTTCGGTTGGGCAAGCATCTATACAAGCTGTACATGTTCCACAATGGTCTGTTGTTGGTAAATCATATTCTAATTCTAAATCAATAATTAATTCCGCTATAAAAAAGAACGAACCCACTTTTTGCGATAGTAAATTACTGTTTTTACCAACCCAACCTAAACCCGATTTGGCTGCCCAAGCTTTATCGAGCACTGGCGCAGAATCTACAAAAGCACGTCCAGAAACCTCTCCTATTTCATCTTGAATAAAATGAAGTAACGCCTTTAATTTGTCTTTTATAACAAAGTGATAGTCGGTTCCATAAGCATATTTCGACAGCTTAAAAGAATCGCTATTTTGTATTTCTGAAGGATAATAATTCAATAGAAGCGACACCACACTTTTTGAATCTTCAACCAGTTTTGTAGGATCTAAACGTTTATCAAAATGGTTTTCCATGTAACGCATTTCGCCGTTCATGTTTTGCTTTAACCATTTTTCTAATCGAGGCGCTTCTTCTTCTAAAAATTGGGTTTTACTAATACCACAAGACATAAAACCGAGACGTTTGGCTTCGGATTTTATGAGTTGTGAATATTTTGATTTAAGATTCATAAATTATGAGATTCTGAAACAAGTTCAGAATGACACTTGGTGTTAAAACAACCCGCCTTGAATATTACCTTTAACTTTCCCTAAATGTTTGTAAGCTAATTCGGTAACTTCACGCCCTCGTGGTGTGCGCATTATAAAACCTTGCTGTATTAAAAAGGGTTCGTATACCTCTTCAATGGTCTCAGAACTTTCGCTTACTGCTGTTGCTAAAGTTGTAATACCTACAGGTCCTCCTTTAAATTTATCTATAATTGTAGTTAGTATTTTATTATCCATTTCATCTAAACCATGCGCATCAACATTTAATGCCTTTAATGCAAATTTAGCAATTTCAATATCTATAGATCCGTTACCCTTTATTTGTGCAAAATCACGAACTCGACGCAGCAAAGCATTAGCTATACGCGGTGTTCCTCTACTTCTGCCAGCAATTTCAATAGCAGCTTCCATAGAAATAGGAACACTTAATATACTCGCACTACGCTGTACAATTGTGGTAAGTAAATCGGTTTTATAATATTGTAATCTACTTTGTATGCCAAAACGTGCACGCATTGGCGATGTTAGCAAACCAGATCGCGTGGTGGCACCAACTAAAGTAAAGGGATTTAAATTGATTTGTACGGTTCTGGCATTAGGGCCAGTTTCAATCATAATATCAATTTTATAATCCTCCATTGCGGAATACAAATATTCTTCAACAATGGGGCTTAAACGATGAATTTCATCAATAAATAAAACATCTCTTTCATCTAAATTAGTTAATAAACCAGCCAAGTCTCCTGGTTTATCTAAAACCGGTCCTGAGGTAACTTTAATACCTACACTAAGTTCGTTTGCCAATATGTGTGCTAAAGTAGTTTTACCAAGTCCTGGAGGTCCGTGAAATAATGTGTGATCGAGCGCTTCACCACGTAAATTGGCTGCCTGCACAAATACTTGTAAATTTTCCAAGACTTGATCTTGCCCGGTAAAATCGTTAAATGCTAGCGGACGCAATTTTTTTTCTACATCAATTTCTTCAGGAGAAAAGTTTTGGCTTGTTGGGTCTAGGTTTTCGTTCATAAAATTACCGTGTAAACTAGAACTTTGTTAGTAATAAAATTTCTAATCGCAAAACTGCGATTTCTTGAAATGACAAGAAGTTCAATAGTTAAACAAATATAAACAAAAAGCCTTTCAATCTCGATAGCAATCGAGAAGAAAGGCTTAATGCTCTTGCTAAAATAAAGCTACTTAAAAACTTCTAGTTATTTTAAAATTGTGAACTCACAACGACGGTTTTCATTGTATTCATCGTCGCTACAAATACCTTCTTTTACACATTTATTAAGTGGTTGGGTTTCGCCGTAGCCTATACTTTTTAAACGATCACGATCAATGCCTTGGCTAACCAAATACTCCAATGTAGAAGCGGCACGACGTTTCGATAAATTTAAGTTGTACTCATCTGGTCCACGAACATCGGTATGTGCAGAAACTTCAACCTCCATGCTTGGATATTTTTTCATTATATCTACTAACACGTTTAATACTTGTGCTGCATCTTCACGGATATCCCATTTATCGAAATCGAAATAAATTTCTTCTAACTCCACTTGAACACCTCTTTCTTTTTCCTTAATTCGTGTTTCTGCATCGGCAAAAGATTCTAAATTTAAGTAAATATTGTGTTGTACTTTCCCTTTACTATCGGTTGAAAACTCAACATCTTGAGGAATATAAGCTTTTCTTGTACCTCGAATTTTATATTTTTTATTAGGTTCGATTTTAAAGATATAATAAGCATCATCGCCAACAATAGCGTCTTGAATTACAGTGTCAGACTCATCGAATAATGTAACTAAAGAACCGGTTAATAATTCACTACTATTTTTATCTTTTACAACACCTTCCACTTGATAAATAGTTAACGGATTTACTTCTCGAGCAAAACCAAACATTCTATCGAAACCACCACGATTTGATGATACATAACCCATATTATCTTTTTCGCGAACCACATAAGCAAAATCGTCTAAATTACTGTTTATTGAACTTCCTAGGTTTACTGGCTTATCAAAATCGCCATTTACCATATTACTTCTAAACACATCTAAACCACCATAACCTTCGTGACCAATAGAAGAAAAATATAGCACGTTAAATTCACTTAAAAATGGAAATTGTTCGCGGTGTACCGTATTAATAGTAGGCCCAAGGTTTATAGGCTCACCATAAGTTCCATCGTCGTTTATAGCTACCTTGTATATATCGAAACTTCCAAGAGTTCCTGGCATATCACTTGCAAAATATAAGGTTTTATCGTCTTTTGTTAATGCAGGATGCTCGGTACTATAAGCATCTGAGGTAAATGGTAATGCCGTAACATTTGTCCAGGCTCCATCAACCAATTCGGCTTTATAAATTTTAATATGCGCAATTTTTACATCGCCAGTTTTTGTACGTGTTTCGTTAGTTCTATTAAAGTACATGGTTTTACCATCTTGAGTAAAAATAGCATTACTTTCGTGCGAACTCGTATTAATAGCTTCAGAAAATGGTTTTATATCAACAAGCTTATTATCGTCTGTTAATTTTCCATTATATAAATCTAAATACGGTAAATTGTTCCAAACATAAGCCGGATTATCTGTATTTCTTGCTGAAGCAAAAGCCACTTGATTATCTCCATAAAATGTTAAACCAAAATCGCTACTAGAACCCTCGTTAACAATTTGTTCTAAATTAAAAACGTGTGGTGTTGTTTTTTCTAAAGATTGAATAAATGCATTTGTATTTACAGGTTTTCTGTAGTACATAGTTAAATGCTTATCGGCATCTTTATAATTTTTAACACCTTTTAAAGCTTGACCGTAACGAAAATGGTAATCGATATCGATAGAATCGCCATACTCTAAAAACAATTCTCTATAAGTTTTTACAGCCTTTTGAAGACTGCTGTTATAATAATAACTATCTGCCAAATTTTGAAGTACACTTTGGGTACGGTTTTTTGTTTCGTATAATTCTGCTGCATCAGTAAATGCACGTAATTCAAAAAGTTTATCGGCGCGTTTTGTATTTCCTTTTTGTGCAAAAGCCATTCCACTAACTAATAAAAGGCTTGCAAATATGTAAATGTGTTTTTTCATGTTTCCTATTATTAAAAATTAGAAGAATCTTGGTGAGCGATCGTATCCGCCTTTAAATCCGAATAAATCAACATCGAATAACACCATAATTTCATGCGATCCTGAATTAAACTCACCTAAGTTTGACGTTGTATAATCGTAAGCATAACCTATACGAAGTTCTGGCGTAATCCTAAAACTCACTAACCCACTAACGGCATCACCTAAACGGTAACCTATACCGGCTTCCAGTTTTTCATGAATTAAAACGTTTGCTGTAACATCGACAGCTAGGGGTGCTCCTTTTACAGCTCTTGCCATAAATGCAGGTTTTAATTTTAAATCACGATTTAAATCGAAAACGTAACCACCAGTAAAGAAATAATGCACATTTTCTACACCTGTTGCCTTTATACCACTATCTTCTTCAAGATGTTTGGTTGCAAATAAATTAGGTGCCGATAGCCCTAAGTAATAATTGTCGCCAAAAAAGAAGGCTCCAACACCAAGGTTAGGAAAGGCTTTACTTATGTTTTCATCGAAAGCTGTATCAGTACTTGAGTTACCAGATTGTAATTCGAAATCGCTAAAATTAGTATCGAAAAGTGTTACACCAGCTTTTAAACCAAATGAAATTTTACTTTCGAAACCTACAGGTAAAACATAGGCAAAATCGGCATAAATATTATTTTCGGTAACAACATCTCCAATATTGTCGTTTGTAAACGAAATACCCATTTCAATTTTTTCGTTTATTGGTGTATGCGCAAAGAAGGTTCCTGTTTTTGGAGCGCCTTCCATACCAACCCATTGAGTTCTATACAATCCGCCAAGGTTTAAAATCCCTTCGTCGGCCGTAGCATAAGCAGGGTTAATAACACTCATGTTATACATGTATTGCGTAAACTGCGGATCTTGTTGTGCGTTACTTTGTAATGACAAGAACGTCAAACCTAACAAAGCAACTATTTTATGATATATATTTAAATGTTTCATTGTATTAAATTTTGCTTTATCTATAAATTATCTGCTTAAGTATAAGCGTCCTTGTTGTGGGGCGTGTTCACCATCATTATATTTAAAAATGTAGAAGTATACACCAACTGGCAAATCGCCATTTACAACCACTCGTGATTGGTTTGGAGTACCATCAAATCTTGGTGTACTTGCATTCCCTTTATAAACTATATTTCCGTTTCGGTTATAAATTTCAATTTCGAAATTTGGATATAAAATGGCTAAATTATCTACCTCGAACGTATCGTTAACGCCGTCTCCATTTGGAGAGAAACCATCTGGTAATTCAACTTTTCCACATGCTGTCGTATTTGGGGAAACTGCCAAACGTACACTACTTTCACAACCTGTATTTAAATCTACAAAGGTTGCATAATATGTTGAATTACTTATTTCCGTAATACTTGGTATGGTAGAACCGCCAATTTCGGCATCGTACCATAAAACACCATAAATACTAGAATCGTAAGTTAAATTATTGGTTAATGTGCTAATGGTTGGCCCATCGTTTAAGCAATATTCTTCATTAGGGTTGGTTAAACTTGGCGTTTCAGCATCATTAATTACAACATCAATTTGTACCGCTTGAGCAGACTCACATCCGGTGCTATTCGTTTGTGTTGCATAATAATCTTCACCATCAATTAAAGCTTCCGTACCGGTTAACGCTATTGTTAACGCAGCATCTTCATACCATTGAATTGTTCCCGTTGAAGTGATTAAATCATCTAAATCTGACACTATTGGATTGTTAACTGCACAAAATTCTGGCGTACTATTATCTGTTGTTGGGGTTGGTGTTTCATTAACTGTTACTGTAATACTTGCTTCCGAATCTGGCGAACAAGGTGATGTAGCTAATACGGTATAAGTATAAACATTGGCCGCATCGACAGCTGGATCGAAAACACCAGTTCCGCTTGTTAAGGCAGGAGACCAAGATCCACCGCTTTGAGCATCGACACCTAATAAATCGAATAAATCGACTGCGTCATCAGATGTACATAGCGTTATAGAATTGTCTGAACCTGCATTTGGAGCTAAAGTAACCGAAACATCAATACTACTTGATGCGGTACCACAGACATTAGATAAAGAATACGTATAAGTTCCAGGAGCATCAACCAATGGGTCGAAAACTCCAGTTCCACTTGCTAAGGCAGGTGTCCAGATTCCTCCAGTTTCTGGCGTTCCACCAAGCTCACTAAATAAATCTACTGTACCGTTGTTACTACACAAATCTAAAGGTGTGCCATCTGTTCCGGCGTTTAAAGGCTCTTCAACGGTTACTTGAATTGTCACGCTATCGCTAGAACACGGTGCTGTAGCTGCAACGGAATATGTAAACTCGTAAACGCCTCCATCAATTCCTGATGCATCAAAAATACTACCAGAAAGCGAACCAACATTATCGTCGTTATTCCATGTTCCTCCAGCATCTTGCGAGCCATCTAATCCTGTAAATAAATCAATATTACTATTATTATTACAAGAAATAATTGAAGCTGTATTTGGTGCTCCAGCATTTGGAGAACTATAAATGGTTACTGTAACTGCTGTTCTTGCTGCGGACTCACAACCTGTAATTGCATCGGTTTGCGACGCGTAATAAGTTTGTCCGCTTGTTAAATTAAAAGTTGCACTTAAGGCAGTTCCTCCAGTATTATTAATATACCATTGAATACCGTTTCCTGTTGCTACTAAATCGGCTACAGTTGCGCTATCACAAAAGGTTTGTGTTCCATTTGCAGTTGGCGCCGCAGTTTCATTAATTACAATACTAACTGTAACGTTAACATCATCACAACTTCCTATTGCATCAACATCGAATGTAAAATTATAAGAACCTGCGCTTAATGCATCTAAAGCTATCGTATTCCCTGTTAAGGCTCCTGTAGCGTCATCGTCGCTCCAAGTCCCTGTTTGATCTTCATCCTCTAATAAATCAAAGAGATTATATGTTTGTCCAGCAGTAATTGCGGCTAAACAAAATTCGGCGGGTGCATTTGCTGTACCAGATTCTGGAGCTTCTTCTATGGTTATAGCCACTGTGCTACTATCGGTACAAGAAAATGAATTTGTTACTGTATAAGTAAAATTATAAGTCCCAATCATTAATGCCGTTAAATCTAAATCACTTCCGCTTAACGCGCCCGAAGCATCATCGTCGCTCCAAGTTCCACCTGCATCTTCACCTGCTAACTGATCGAATAAATCTAATGGTGAATTACTTGCTAAATCGTTCTCACAAAAAATGCCTGGTGTTGGTGTTCCAGCGTTAGGTAATGGATTAATTACAATACTAACGGTTACATCTACATCGTCGCAGCTACCTATAGCATCAACATTATATGTGAAATTATAAGTTGATGGTGTTAAACCTGATAAATCAACAGTGTTCCCTGTTAAAACTCCTGAATTACTATCGTCGCTCCATGAACCTGTTTGGTCTTCGTTTTCTAATAAATCGAATAAATTATAGCTTGTTGGTGCGGCCCCTTCACAGAATTGAGCTGGCGCATTTGCTGTACCAGATTCTGGAGCTTCTTCTATGGTTATAGCCACTGTGCTACTATCTGTACAAGAAAATGAATTTGTTACTGTATAAGTAAAATTATAAGTCCCAATCATTAATGCCGTTAAATCTAAATCACTTCCGCTTAACGCGCCCGAAGCATCATCGTCGCTCCAGGTTCCACCTGCATCTTCACCCGATAACTGATCGAATAAATCTAATGGTGAATTACTTGCTAAATCGTTTTCACAAAAGATGCCCGGTGTTGGTATTCCAGCATTAGGTAATGGATTAATTACAATACTAACGGTTACATCTACATCGTCGCAGCTACCTATAGCATCGACATTATAGGTGAAATTATAAGTTGATGGTGTTAATCCTGATAAATCAACAGTATTCCCTGTTAAAACTCCTGAATTACTATCGTCGCTCCATGAACCTGTTTGGTCTTCGTTTTCTAATAAATCGAATAAATTATAGCTTGTTGGTGCAGCCCCTTCACAGAATTCAGCTGGTGCATTTGCTGTACCAGATTCTGGAGCTTCTTCAACCGTAATGGTTATTGGTTCCGTATCTGAACACGTACCGTTATCTATGGTGTAATTAAAAGTATACGGACTTCCTGCTACTGTTAAGGTCGTAATGTCTAAATTATTTGAAATGGTATTATCTGAAGCATCGGTCCAAGTACCAGAATCGTGATCTTGCGATCCATCTAAAGCATCAAATAAGTTAAAAGGTGAATTTGCAGACAATTCATTTTCACAAAACACTTGATTAATTGCGGCACCAGCATCTGGATTGTCTAAAATAATTACTTGTACCGTTGTTAACTCTTCTGGGCAAGGATTTGGAGCCACATTTTGAAAATAGGTAAAGTTATATGTACCGCTAGTAAAACCAGTTAAATCAATTGGTGAGGTAACAACAGGGTCTGTTATTAAAGTTCCTTGCGTCCAGCTTCCTCCTAAGTCATGATTTTCTAATAATGTAAACAAGTCGAAACTTGTTGGTAAATTAGATTCGCAAAAAGATTCAGGATTTGCAGCTGAAGCATTTCCTGCAGAACGTGTTTCGTTTATTGTAATTGTAACCGTTGCAGTAGCATCAGGACAATCGTTATTACTTAAAACCGTATATGTAAAAACATAATTTCCAGCTGTTGTTAACGAACTAATATCGACTGTACCTTGATACCCATTTGATGTTGTTAAAGGTCCAGACCATGTTCCACTAGTTTCAGGCGAACCTCCTAATTCATCATATAAATCAAAAGCAGGCGGTAAATTATCGCTACAATACTCTAAAGTACTAGATGAACCTGCATCTACAGGATCATAAATTTCAACCATCACACCTACAGCGTCACTTGTACAAAAGAAACTATTAATTTGAATATAATATGTATTACCATCAATTAATACTGTTGCATTGGAAAGAGCTGGAGGAATTGGTTCTCCTAAACCATCAACATTAGCATACCAACTATAATTAGTTTCACTCGTACCGGGGTTTAAATCGGCAATTGTAGGGTTTGTATCTGAACAAAATGTTTGGGGATTCGCAGGTGCCGGATTTGCTGGGGAATCAAATACACCTACTTGCCCTACCTCAATTTGGCTTTTACACCCACTATTATCTACAAAAACAATATAATAACTTTTAGCACCACTAGGTAAACTATCGGAGGTGTTAGCTTGATCCGTTAATTCAGGATCGTTATAAACCTCTACGCTTCCCCCTGATGGAATTTCTGAACTTAAAACATCATCAATATAATTTTGAACTGTTGCATTTTCATTACTACAATAAATTTGATCAAAATTTCCGCCTGAAGCGTTTACTTGGAAATTTACTACAATAGATTGACGCGTACCGCAACTACCTGAATTATCATCAGCATAATAAGTACCTTCCTGCACTAATTGATTGTTATTTATTAAATTTCCACCGGTATCTGAATCATACCATACAATGCCATTTCCGCCATCGGTAACATAATCTGTACGTAAATCGGAAAAGGTATAACCAGATGCATCGCATATAGCAGGTGGTGCCGGATTTGTTACTGTTGGACATTGAGCATTTAAAGAAAATGTCATCCAAAGAAAAACCACGAAAAAGGATCCGATTAAACTCGGAAGCCTTACAAGGGATTTTGTTTTCATAGATTTGGTTAATTTGTTAATTGTTAAATGCCAAACAAATGTTAATTATGTTAAAAAAACAACGGGTTAACACATTCAGCGTTGCAATTTAACTGATTTTATTTACATTTCATCGATTTATTTTTAAAAATTTACATTTCAACCTAAAAAAAAGTCTTTAAACGAAAAAACCCGCTATAAATAGCGGGTTCATATAAATATAAGAAAAAGTTAGTGTTGTAACTCTTCTTCTCCGTCTTTTAGCGGTACATTTTGAGGAACAAAATCTACATCATGCCCAGGCTTACTATAATCGTATGCCCAACGATGAACATGTGGAATCTCTCCAGGCCAGTTACCATGAACATGCTCTACAGGAGTTGTCCATTCTAATGTATTTGATTTCCATGGATTTTTTTCTGCTTTTTTACCGTAGAAAATACTAGAAAAGAAATTGTAAAGGAATACTAATTGAAATGCTCCCCCAACAATTGCAAATAAGGTTATAACAACATTTACATCAGCTAAATCATCGAATAATGGAAAATTACTATTCGTATAATAACGACGTGGTAAACCTGCCATTCCTATAAAATGCATTGGAAAAAACACGCCATAAGCACAAATTGCCGTTACCCAAAAATGAATATAACCTAAATTTTTATTCAACATACGTCCAAACATTTTTGGATACCAGTGGTAAATACCTGCAAACATACCATATAATGCAGATATACCCATTACTAAATGGAAGTGAGCTACTACAAAATACGTATCGTGAACGTTAATATCTAAAGCAGAATCACCTAAAATTATACCAGTTAAACCTCCAGTAATAAACGTTGACACCAAACCAATAGAAAATAACATGGCCGGATTCATTTGTAAATTACCTTTCCATAAGGTCGTTATATAGTTAAATGCTTTTACCGCAGATGGTATTGCAATTAATAATGTTGTAAAAGTAAATACTGAACCTAAGAAAGGATTCATTCCTGATACGAACATATGGTGACCCCAAACAATTGTTGATAAAAACGCAATAGCAAGGATTGATGCAATCATCGCACGATAACCAAAAATTGGTTTACGCGAGTTTGTTGCAATAATTTCTGAGGTTATACCTAATGCTGGTAATAATACAATGTAAACTTCTGGGTGACCTAAGAACCAAAATAAGTGTTCAAATAAAACAGGAGAACCTCCTTGGTAGTGTAATACTTCACCTTGAATAAATATATCTGATAAGAAGAAAGATGTACCAAAACTTCTATCCATTATTAGTAATAATGCCGCAGATAATAAAACAGGGAACGAAATAATACCTATTACAGCCGTAATAAAGAACGCCCATATAGTTAAAGGTAATCTTGTCATAGACATACCTTTTGTACGTAAATTTAAAACAGTAACTACATAGTTAAGCGATCCTAATAAGGACGATGCAATAAATATAGCCATTGATACTAACCATAGTGTCATACCTGCACCTGAACCACCTTGGGCCATTGGTAATGCACTTAACGGAGGATAAATTGTCCAACCTGCTGCTGCTGGTCCAGCTTCAACAAATAACGACAGTACCATAATTACACTTGATAAAAAGAATAACCAATAAGACACCATGTTTAAGAAACCTGATGCCATATCACGCGCACCGATTTGTAATGGTATTAATAAGTTACTAAAAGTACCGCTTAAACCAGCCGTTAATACAAAGAATACCATAATGGTACCATGAATTGTTACTAAAGCTAAATATATATCTGCATCCATAACACCATCTGGTGCCCATTTTCCTAATAAAGCCTCAAATAAAACATTTGGTTGCTCTGGCCATGCAATTTGCATACGAAACATAATAGACATCATAATACCTATGATACCCATGATTGTACCAGTAATTAAATACTGTTTTGCAATCATTTTATGATCTAAACTAAAAATGTATTTAGTTATAAAGGTTTCTTTATGATGATGTCCGTGTTCTTCGTGAGTATCTGCGTGTGCTGACATAATCTTATATCTTGTTAAATCTAGTTATTAGTTAATTAGAGAGTTTTTAAATTCCTTTTGTTCTTTAATCCAAGCGTCATATTCCTCTTGAGTTTCAACAATTATTTTCATTTGCATGTTGTAATGAGAAGTACCACAAATTTTATTACAAAGTAATAAATAATCAAACTCGTAACGTTCTAAAGCATCTTCACCTTTAGCAATTAAAGCTTCACTTTTTTCAACTCTAATATTATTAATATTCTGAACCTTTTCTATTATTTCCGGAGTTTGTCGCATTTCTTCTGTAGTTACAGTTGGTGTAAAACCAAATTGTGTAATCATACCAGGAACACAGTTCATTTGAGCTCTAAAGTGAGGCATGTAAGCAGAATGCAATACATCTTGAGAACGCATTTTAAATAATACTGGCTTACCAACAGGTAAATGTAATTCGGTAGTGATAATATCATCTTGTGCATTAGGATCAGCTTCATCTAAACCTAATATATTTGCCTTATCGATATCAATTAAACGTACATTTGCCTTACCCAAAGTATTATCTGCACCAGCATATCTAGCTTTCCAGTTAAATTGTTGTGCATATAACTCTACAACTATTGGATCATCACTTTCATCAACACCCATAATGTTAATCCAAGTATTTAATCCATAAATAATTAAACCAGCTAACACAATCACAGGAATAATAGTCCAAATTGCTTCTAACTTATTGTTATCAGCAAAAAACAGCGCTGTTCTTCCTTTTTCACCTTTATATTTAAAAGCAAAATAGTGTAATAAAAATTGTGTTATAATTTGAACTAAAAATATAATAACTAAAGAAATAGCCATTAAATTATCGATAGTAGGACCGTGTGCCGATGCTGAATTAGATAATAATGGTAAATCGCCCCATTTAACAACACAAACTATCGTGATGATATAAATAAAAGCTAAAAAGCCCATCATTAAATACCCGTTAAGTGTATTGTCCTTATCGGTAGCTATTTGAGAATTTTCGTTTTTTGCTTGAGCTAAATCGAAAATCTTTACCATTTGCCAAATGGCAATTAATATAAATACTAAAATTATAATTGTTAATAAAGCAGTCATTGTTCCGTTCGTCTTTATTTATATCTTAATTAATAATGAAACTCTTCACTTTCTTTTATAAGTGGATACCCTTTAGCAAGCAAAGGCGCTTTTGTTAATGCTGTAAATACTACATATATAAATAATCCAGCGAAAAGCAAAATAGCTCCAATTTCAGGAATTCCAATAGACCATCTGTCTCCCACTGTTGCAGGCATAATCATGTTGAAAATGTCGATGTAGTGCCCAAACAATATAACAATACCTGTCATAACGACAAACCAAGGCATACGCTTATAATCTGCATTCATTAACATTAATATTGGGAAAACAAAGTTTAAAACCACCATGCCTAAGAATGGTAATTGGTAATCGTTAAAACGCGAAATAAAGTATGTTACTTCTTCTGGTATGTTTGAGTACCAAATAAGCATAAACTGTGAAAACCATAAATAAGTCCAGAAAATACTAATAGCAAACATAAACTTAGCTACATCATGTAAATGGTTCGCATTTACAAATTCTAAATATCCTCTAGATTTTAAATATAAGGTTACTAAAGCAATAGCAGTAATACCACTAACAAACATACTAGCGAATACATACCAACCGAATAAAGTAGAGAACCAGTGCGGATCAACACTCATAATCCAGTCCCAAGACATCATAGATTCTGTATAAATAAAGAATACTAAAAATCCAGCTGCAATTCGGAAAGATTTTTTAAAGTTGCTTTTATCTTCGGCCGTATCTTGAGCAATTGAAAACTTACGCGCAAAATGACGGTATAAACTCCAACCTGCTATAAAAATTATTCCTCTAATAATGAAACCCCAAATATTTAACCATCCAGATTTCCCTTGTATTAGTTTATCGTGAGCTACAACTTCCGGATCCATCCAGATAAATATATTATTATGACCAATAAAGTGTGATGCCGCAGCAATAACTAAAACTATTATAGCACCAGGTAATAAATATGCAGTAATAGCTTCCATAACCCTAAACAATACTGGTGACCAACCTGCTTGAGATGCGATTTGAATAGCGTAAAATGCTAAACAACCTAAAGCGATCATCATAAAGAAAAAAGCCGCAACATATAAAGCAGACCAAGGACGATTTGCTATTTGATGCTGAACATGCTCAATATGTTTAGTATGCTCATCTACATGCCCATGTTCAGCTTCAGCGTGATGCTCACCGTGTGCATCATCGTGAGTCGCGTCATTGGCATGTGCATCGTGTGCTGGTGCATGATGTGTATCAGCTTCACCGTGACCACCGTGATGTGATTCTTCTGCAAGTAAGGTTTCAACTTCTTCAAAAGATTTATGAGACGTGGAAAAACCAATTCCAACACCTATCGCACCTAAAATAATTAGAACGATAGAAAATATCTTTAATTTACTTGAAAATGTGTACATATCTAAACTTATCTTACTTTTCTAAATCTGATTTAAGTTTTAAAACGTAGCTAACAACTTGCCAACGCTCTTCTTCATTTAATTGGTTTGCATAAGAACCCATAGCATTTTTACCATAGTAAATTGTATGATAAATACTACCTGCGTTAATGGCTCTACCAGCATCATCATAACTAGGAATACCAAGGATTTTTTCTCTTTTAACAAGATTTCCTTGACCATCTCCTTTGGTACCATGGCAAATACCACAATAAATATTATATAATGCCTTACCTCTTTCTAAATCTACTTGAGTTGAATCTAAAGGACTATTTAAAGTAGCCTTTGCTAAATTGTAACCATCGGTTGTATTTTCTATATCGAAAGGAACAAAACCTCTCGCTATAGAACCTTCGGCAGGTAATTGCGCTTCAACTCCATTTTTAAAGGCAGCTTCACCATAAGTTTCGTAACCTGCAGATTCATACATATTAGGCATAAACTGGTAGTTAGGCGCAGAATCTTTTTTACATGATACAGCTACAAAAGCAACTGCCAATACTATTATTTTAATTAAGCTTTTCATATTTATATTAATGGGCTTTATCAACTAATTTAATTTCTACCGCTCCAGTTTCTTTTAATAAAGTTTCTAAAGCATCTTCGTTACCATGAACACCAATTTCCATTAAAAAATGATCGTCAGTAGTTCTTGGGTCAGGGTTTTCGGCTTTTTTAAATGGCCACATTCTACTGCGTAAGTAAAAAGTAATTACCATTAAATGCGCTGCAAAAAACACGGTAAGCTCGAACATAATTGGTACGAAAGCCGGCATGTTTTCTATATAGCTAAAACTTGGTTTACCACCAATATTTTGTGGCCAATCTTCAATCATGATAAAATTCATCATCGTAATTGCCACGGTTAAACCCACCAAACCGTATAAAAACGCACAAATTGCAATTCTTGTACCTTCTAATCCCATAGCCTTGTCTAGCCCATGAACTGGAAATGGTGTATATATTTCTTCTATGTGATGTTTCTCTGCGCGTACCTTTTTAACTGCAGACATTAATACATCGTCATCGTTATAAATAGCGTGAATAACTTTTGAAGCTTCCATTGACTATGTTTAGTTTATTAAGTTTTTAGCTTGACCAGACCAATCATCACGTTCCGCTCTTCCTGGGAAAGAACCTGTAATACTGTCTAACAAGTCGTATTCATTCTTGGTCATTTTACTAACTTGAAGGAAGGTATAAATACCAATGCTATTTAAAACTTCTTCCATTTTAGGTCCAACACCACTTATTTTCTTTAAATCGTCGGCAGTTTGTGTTGCAGCATCAAAAGAACCAATAGTTCCTAAAAGACTTGATACACGTTCTGCTTTTTCTTCTTCTGATACCTCGGCTACTTCGGTTTTAACTTCAACAGTTCCATCAAGGTTTGATGTTCTAGCGTCAGCACCTGTACCGACTAAGCTTTTACCAGCTTCTCTAAGGTTCTTATATTTTTGTCCTGAAGATTTTAAAATCGTCTTTACTTCTGCCTGTGCTATAACCGGAAACGTTCTTGAGTACAATAAGAATAATACAAAGAAGAAACCTATTGTTCCAATAAAAATACCAATATCAACAAAAGTTGGTGAGAACATTGTCCATGAAGATGGTAAATAATCACGGTGTAATGATGTTACGATAATTACGAAACGTTCAAACCACATTCCTATGTTAACCACAATTGAAATGATAAACGAGAACATAATACTTGTTCTTAACTTTTTGAACCACATAAACTGCGGAGAGAACACGTTACAAGACATCATCATCCAGTAAGCCCAAGCGTAAGGACCAGTTGCTCTGTTTAAGAATGCATATTGTTCGTATTCTACACCTGAATACCAAGCAATAAATAACTCAGTAATATAAGCCACACCAACAATAGAACCCGTAATCATAATTACTAAGTTCATTAACTCAATGTGCTGTACAGTAATATAATCTTCTAGGTTACACACTTTTCTCATAATGATAAGAAGCGTGTTTACCATAGCAAATCCAGAGAATACCGCACCAGCAACGAAATAAGGTGGGAATATTGTAGTATGCCATCCTGGTATAACCGATGTAGCAAAGTCAAACGATACAATGGTATGTACAGAAAGTACAAGCGGAGTTGCTAAACCAGCTAGTACCAAAGATACTTCTTCAAAACGTTGCCAATCTTTAGCACGTCCAGACCACCCAAAACTTAATAAAGCATAAATTTTCTTTTGGAAAGGTTTAATTGCTCTATCACGTAACATAGCAAAATCAGGTAATAAACCAGTCCACCAGAAAACTAATGATACCGATAAATATGTTGAAATCGCAAATACATCCCAAAGTAATGGCGAGTTAAAGTTAACCCATAACGAACCAAATTGATTTGGTATAGGCAATACCCAATACCCTAACCATGGTCGACCCATGTGAATAATAGGAAACAAACCTGCCTGCACAACCGAGAAAATCGTCATTGCTTCTGCAGAACGGTTAATTGCCATTCTCCATTTTTGACGGAATAATAAAAGTACTGCAGAAATAAGTGTTCCTGCGTGACCAATACCTACCCACCAAACGAAGTTTGTAATATCCCAGGCCCAACCTACGGTTTTATTTAAACCCCAAGTTCCAATACCTGTTGATATGGTATATAAAATACATCCAATACCCCAAAGGAAGGCTACAAGTGAAATTCCAAAAACAATCCACCATTGTTTATTTGCTCTTCCCTCAACAGGCTTAGCAACATCCACAGTTACATCGTGGTATGATTTTTCGCCTGTTACTAGAGGTCTTCTAATAGGTGCTTCGTAATGAGACGCCATAATTATATAATTGATTCTTTAATTTAGATTTATGCTTCCTTTGTATTTCTCACTTTAGTTTGATACTGAACATTTGGTTTAGTACCCACATGCTCTAATAAGTGATACATACGGTTATCTTCTTTAAGTTTTGCAACTTTACTTTCCTTGTCGTTAATATCTCCAAATATCATAGCTCCACTACTACAAGCTGCAGAACATGCCGTTTGGAATTCACCGTCTTTTATTACACGACCATCACGTTTGGCGTCAAGAATAGTTTTTTGTGTCATTTGAATACACATAGAACATTTTTCCATAACACCACGAGAACGAACAACAACATCTGGGTTTAATACCATACGTCCTAAATCATCGTTCATATGATAATCGAACTCATCATTACCGTTGTACAAGAACCAGTTAAAACGACGTACTTTATAAGGACAGTTGTTTGCACAATAACGTGTACCAACACAACGGTTATAAGCCATGTGGTTTTGCCCTTGACGACCATGCGATGTTGCCGCTACAGGACAAACCGTTTCACAAGGCGCATGGTTACAATGCTGACACATTACAGGTTGAAAAGATACCTGAGGATTATCGGCTGGATGTTCCATCTCACCAAATCCACCTAATGATCCATTATCTCCAAATAAACCAGAGAAACCATCTTTCTTTTCATTATCACCTTCAAATGTATCATCTGAAGAATAATATCTATCTATACGCAACCAATGCATATCACGGCTACGACGTACTTCTTCTTTACCAACAACAGGAACGTTGTTTTCTGCATGACAAGCGATAACACAAGCACCACATCCAGTACATGCATTTAAATCGATTGACAAATTAAAATGATGCCCAATAGAACGATCGAACTCATCCCATAAATCAACTTCTGGAGATGTTACAGGCGTTTCCTCATGATTTAAAGATACAACTGGTATTGGATTCCAATGCGATTTATCTTTTGTATTAAATATTTCAAGAGTGGTTTCCTTTAAAATATCACCACGCCCCATTAGAGTATTGTGTAACTGGACACAAGCAAACTCGTGCATTCCTGATGCCGCTTTTACGGTAACATCCTGTACAGTTTCAAAATTAGCGTAAAGCTCGTAAGCATTAACACCAGTTTTCATTTCGTCTTTAAGCCCTAATTTACGACCATAACCAAATGAAATACCAACAGAACCTTTAGCTTGACCAGGTTGTATTAAAACCGGCACATTTTTTACGGTAGTTCCGTTAACAGTAACATCGGCATAACTACCATCTAAAGCACCAGTAGCTACATGTACATTTTCTAACCCTAATTTTTCAGCGTCACTTTTAGAAACTGTTAAGTAGTTATCCCAAGATACACGAGAAATCGGGTCCGGAAACTCTTGCAACCATGGGTTATTAGCTTGCTGTCCATCACCCATGCCAGTTTTAGAATATAAAACTAATTCTAACCCATTAGATTTGGCAGAAGATGCTAAAGCTTTAGCAGCGGCTACACCACTTACTATATTAACTCCGTTTATAGTAGCACTTCCCGTAGAAACTGTAGAAGTTTTTGTTGTTGAAAGGTATTCGTCTTTATCTTCATCTTTAATCCCTAAACCAACAGCTGCACCGTGTATAACACCTCCAACCCAAGTTCTATCTTTTTTATCTTTTAAAGTAGATTCGGTTGTAGTAACTGTTTTAGATGATTCACCGTTAGCAGCATAAACAGAAGTTATAAACACACCATCATGCAAAGCCTGATTAAATGATGAGCCTCCAAGTATACTAGTATTCCAAGTAGACTTGATAAAATCGTGATAAGATCCTTCCGTTTCTGTCCACTTTAATAAAGTGTCCTGAAATTGTCTAGTATCAAATAATGGTCGAATAGTTGGCTGCATTAAGGCATAATGTCCTTTTTTAAGCTCAACATCACCCCAAGATTCTAAATAATGAGGTGCAGCACCAATAAAGTTAACTAAAGAAGATGTTTCGTCTTCTTTTAACGAAAACGCCACAGAAAGTTCTGTTTTATTTAAACCTTCAGCAAAATCTGAAGCATTTGGAAGGGTATAAATAGGATTTACACCACTCATAATAATTGCAGCAACTTTACCAGCCTTCATATCGGCTACTAATTCTGCTACCTCAGCATTACTACCTTGTCTTGTTTTAATTGGGGTACTTGGTTTAAATGCTTTACTACCTAACACTTGATTTATTTCTAAAACCAAAGTTTGAGCATTCACATCTTGTAAACCAGTTACAACCACAGCTTTACCAGCTGCAGCCTTAAGTTCGGCAGCTGCATTTTTAACAGCAGCATCAATATGCTCTGGTAAATCTCCAGAAACTGAACCACCAACTATTAAGCTGTATAATTTTGCTAAAGCTAATTTTTGTTCGGTAGGTGTTGCAGGAATACGCTTATCGGCATTAGCACCAGATAATGACATATTAGCTTCGATTTGAATGTGACGTGACATTTTACCATGATCTGGCACTCTGTTTTTAGCATAGCCAGAATCAAATCCACCACCTTGCCAATCACCTAAAAAATCTGCACCAACAGAAACTATAGTCATGGCTTTAGAGAAATCGTAATCGGCTAAACCGCGTTCTCCATATTTCGCTTGGTAAGCATCTAACGCAGCTGACTCCGAAATGGCGTCGTAAACTACATGAGATACATTCCCGTATTTTTCTTTAAATTTTGAAATTAAAGCGTCTGTAGAAGGACTAGCATAAGTTTGTGTTAATAAAACAATCTTTTTATTAGCCTTAGCTATATCTTTTAATTTCTTAGTTATTTCGGCATCAAATGTTCCCCAAGAAATAGCTTTATCACCTTGTTTAGGTGTTTGAACACGTAAACTATCGTACAAACCTAAAACCGAAGCGTTAACTCTTGCATTAGCATTTCCATTACTACCAGCAAGGGCATTATTTTCAATTTTAATTGGACGACCTTCACGCGTTTTCACTAAAACACTCGCAAAATCAAACCCATCTGCAATAGTCGTTGCATAATAGTTAGCTACACCAGGAATAATTTCCGTTGGTTGCACAACATAAGGAATAGATTTTTTTACTGGTCCCTCACACGCTGCCAATGAAGCTGCGGCTGTACTAAAACCAATATACTTTAAGAAATCGCGTCGTGTCGTAGAAGTCGCCTCTAATGTTTCTTTATCACCTAAAAATTCATCGGTAGGAATTTCCTCTACAAACTCGTTTTGTTTTAGCGTCTCAACAATAGAGCTATTCTCGTTTAGCTCTTCAACACTTTTCCAGTATTTCTTGTTTGATGACATATTATATAGTTGAATTACTTCTTGTTAATTAATAATGACATTTACCACACTCTAAACCACCCATTTGAGCAGCCGTCAACTCATCTACTCCATACTTCTTCGATAATTCTTCGTGAATTTTTTCGTAGTAAGCATTATCTTTAACCGCAACGTTAGTTTCACGGTGACAGTTTATACACCATCCCATTGTTAATGGAGCATGTTGATACATAATTTCCATTTCTTCAACTGGACCATGACAAGTTTGACATTCTACTCCAGCAACAGTTACGTGCTGCGAATGATTAAAATATGCGAAATCTGGTAAATTATGAATACGAACCCATTTTACCGGTTTTGATTCTCCTGTATATTTTTGATCAGCGTCACTCCATCCCGCAGCAGCGTAAAGCTTTTGAATTTCACCATCGTAAAATTCTTTAGAATACTCAGGAGAAGTTTCTCCATTATATTCATAAATTGACTTGTGACAGTTCATACAGACATTTAATGATGGTATACCAGAAGTTTTACTAACTCTCGCCGAAGAATGACAATACTTACAATCGATACCATTATCACCAGCGTGAATTTTATGTGAAAAATGAATAGGCTGTACAGGTTGATAACCCTGATCTACGCCTACTTGAGACAAGTAACCATAAACAAAATACGCGCTAGACAGTAAAAAGAAAATTGCTACAACAATCATTAAAAACTGATTTTGAACAAACGCTTTCCAAAGTGGTGTTCTTTTAGCTGTTTCTGGCAACTCAATATCTTGAGCAACCGCGAAACGACGCAAGGTTTTATTCACTAAATAAAGCCCTAAAGCAAGTAAAATAAATAATACCGCTAAAGCTCCTAAAATAATTTCGTTCGTAACACCATTTGTAGAACCGCCATCTGACGCGGCAGAAACCGCAACAGCCGCATTTTGTGCTGGCGCAGCTTTTTCTTCGGCAGTGTACGCTAAAATGTTATTTATATCGTCATCTGACAATTGAGGAAAGGCAGTCATTGCAGCACCGCCGTATTCGTTATAAATCTTATTTGCATAAGAATCTCCAGACTTAATAACCCCAGAACTATTACGAACCCAAGCATGAATCCATTCCCTATCCAAGCCTTGCTCATCCGATAATCGTTGCTCAACTTTACGTAGAGCTGGACCAGTCATTTTCTTATCAAGTTGATGACAAGCTGCACAGTTGGCATTGAATAATGATTTTCCTTTTGCTGGATCTCCTTCTTGCGCTGAAAGAGCAGTTGTAAACGCTAATAAAATAATTAAGCTAGAACGAAGAATGTTTTTACTTAATTTTCGGTGAATCACCTGTTTCATATTATTGGTTGAATTAACTTCTAAACTTTGGTATGATTTTTTCTTATACTGAAAAAGAATAAATCAATTAAAATCTCTCGCAAAAGTAACACTTAAAGTCGATTTTAGAAATGTTCGTTATGTGTTAATTATTAATTTAGAGCGAGTCTAAATAAAATATAATCTGTAATTTAATTTATAACGTATACATTTGTATAAACCTATTTAGTAATGAAAGTATTAAACCCAAAAGTGATTTTATTCACTCTTAGCATTTTAGCGTTTAGTAAGGGTAATTTATTTGCTCAAAACGGTACTATCACCATAAATGAAGACCCAAAAATTAAAGAGCTTTTAGCGCTTAAAAAAGAAATTAACACGAACGAAACCGATTCTGAACGCTACAAAATACAAGTATATTCTGGAAACCGGAATGGTGCTCAAACCGCACAAAAGGAATTTAGCGAGGTATATGGGTCTTGGCATCCAACATTACAATTTGAAGCACCTAATTTTAAGGTTTGGGCTGGAAATTTTAGAACAAGATTAGAAGCCGACCGCGCTTTAAAATCGATTAAAAAAACATTTCCTAGCGCTTTTATTTTTAAACCTAAGAAAGGTTAAAACACTGTAAAACCGTTTATCGAAAATTATAAAGCAATTGAGATTTTATCTTGGTTGCTTTTTTTTGGTTTAAATTCTAACAATACATTGTGTTGTTTTTACTTTTATACATACGTGATTTTTATTTGACATTGTTAAATACAGGAAACTAATTCCATAATCATGACACACCCCTTACTCCCCTCTTTTTAGAGGAGAAACTCATGCTCTTTAAAGGCTAAAAGCATTTTTTAAAACTTACATACAAAAAAAGGCCGGAATATACTTCCGACCTTTGTAAAACCAAAATGATTGATTTTTTATTTTTATACTAGTTGCGAAAAGATTACAATTTCTTTTTAACCTCAACTTCGTGGAAAGCTTCAATAATGTCTCCTTCTTTAATATCGTTGTAGCCTTTAATCTGCATACCACAATCGTATCCTTTTGAAACTTCTTTTACATCATCTTTAAATCGTTTTAATGAAGCCAATTCTCCAGTATGAACGACTACACCATCACGAATTAATCTTACGCCAGAGCTTCTAAGTATTTTACCATTTGTAACCATACATCCGGCAATACTTCCTATTTTAGACACTTTGAAAATTTCTCTAATTTCTGCCGTACCTGTAACTTCTTCTTTAAGTTCTGGAGAAAGCATACCTTCCATCGCATCTTTAAGATCGTTTATAGCATCATAAATAATGGAGTATGTTCTGATGTCAATTTCTTCCTTATCTGCAATACTTCTTGCATTTCCAACAGGACGCACATTAAACCCTATAATAATAGCATCGGAAGCTGTTGCTAACAACACATCACTTTCTGTAATGGCACCTACTCCTTTATGTATAATATTTACATGAATTTCTTCGGTAGATAGTTTTTGGAACGAATCTGTTAACGCTTCAACAGAACCATCCACATCACCTTTAAGGATAATATTTAACTCTTGGAAGTCTCCTAATGCAATACGACGTCCAATTTCATCAAGTGTAATATGGCGTTGTGTTCTAACCGATTGCTCACGTTGTAACTGCGCACGTTTTGTTGCAATTTGTTTCGCTTCACGTTCGTCTTCAAATACATTAAACTTATCACCTGCTTGTGGCGCACCATCTAAACCAAGTATAGAAACTGGAGTTGATGGACCTGCCTCTGCAACATCGTGTCCACGTTCATCATGCATGGCTTTTACTTTACCACTATGTTGACCAGCCAACACATAATCTCCAATTCGTAACGTACCGGCTTGTACTAAAATAGTAGACACATAACCACGACCTTTATCTAAATATGCTTCAACAACAGTACCTGTAGCTGATTTATTAGGATTAGCTGTTAACTCTAACAATTCGGCTTCAAGTAAAACTTTTTCAAGTAATTCGTTAACACCAGTACCAAATTTAGCTGAAATATCGTGTGATTGAATTTTACCACCCCAATCTTCAACTAAAAGATTCATATTAGCTAAACCTTCTTTAATTTTATCTGGGTTAGCATCTGGCTTATCAATTTTGTTTATAGCGAAAACAATTGGAACTCCAGCTGCTTGAGCATGTGCAATGGCTTCTTTTGTTTGCGGCATAATATCATCGTCTGCAGCAGCAACAATAATAGCTATATCTGTTACTTGAGCACCACGAGCACGCATAGCGGTAAAGGCCTCGTGACCAGGTGTATCAAGGAATGCTATTTTTTGTCCATTTTCTAACTGAACACCGTAAGCACCAATATGCTGTGTAATCCCACCAGATTCGCCTGCAATTACATTTTCTTCACGAATGTAATCTAAAAGCGATGTTTTACCATGATCGACATGCCCCATTACAGTTACAATTGGCGCACGCGATTTTAAATCTTCCGGTTTATCTTCAACCTCTTCGATTGCTTCTTCGATATCGGCAGTTACAAATTCTACTTTATAACCAAACTCATCTGCAACTATAGATAAAGTTTCAGCATCTAAACGTTGGTTCATAGTAACCATCATTCCTAAGGACATACACGCCGAAATAATTTGAGTTACTCCAACATCCATCATGGTTGCTACCTCACTAGCTGTAACAAACTCTGTAACTTTAAGTGTTTTACTTTCTGCTGCTTCTGCTTGTAATTCTCTTTCGGTTTGATCTCTATGTTGGTCACGTTTATCTCTACGATATTTTGCACCACGACCTTTATTAGATTTCCCTTGGAGTTTTTCAAGCGTTTCGCGTACTTGTTTTTTAACATCTTCTTCGCTAGGCTCTTCTTTAACTACAGTTCTGCCTCGTCCCTTACCTTTAAAGCGATCGTTTCTGTTATTATTATTTCCGCCTCTATTATCGTTCGGCGCACCGCCACCAGTTTTACTAATTCTACGGCGTTTTCTTTTATTTTGAGCTCCGGCACCATCTTTGGCATCGGTTTTTTTATCGTCTTTTTTCTTTTTTGGCTTATTGAATTGCGATAAATCTATTTTATCTCCTGCGATTTTAGGACCCGTAAGTTTTTGGTATTGCGTTTTAACACGACCACCAGAAACCGAAATATCTGTTTTAGGCGCTTCTGCTTTTGGAGCCTCGGCTTCTTTAGGATTTGCAGGCGCTTCTGTTTTAACGTCTGGCTTAACCTCTTTTGCAGCCTCAACTTTAGGTGTTTCTGGTGCTTTTTTAGCGGTTTCCTCTGGTTTTGGTGCTTCAGCTTTAGGCGCTTGTGGTTCAGGTTTTTTATCAACCTTTTTAGGCTCTAAATCTATTTTACCAACTTGCTTTGGTCCAGTAAGCGTTTTTGCTGCTTTAACAACCTCATTTTTTTGCGCTTCTTGACGCGCTTTTTCTTGAGCTTCGCGGGCTTCATCTTGGGCTTTTTGCTTAGCTTCGAGTTCTTTTTCACGTTTAATACGTAAATCTTCCTTCTCTTTTAGCTTTGCTTCACTTACTTCTTGCGACTTTACTTTTTTGCTAGCGTCGGTTTCAAATTCATCGGAAAGAATCTTATATGTTTCTTCCGAAATTTTTGTAGTGGGACGCTTCTCAATATCGACACCTTTAGAGTCTAAAAACTCCACAGCACGATCTAGAGAAATGTTAAGTTCGCGTAATACTTTATTTAATCTTATTGTTTCAGCCATAAATTGCCTTTAAAATACTCAAATATATATGTTATTCTTCGAATTCTTCTCTTAAAATTCTAATAACGTCGATAATAGTTTCTTCTTCTAAATCTGTTCGTTTCACTAAATCGTTTACCTCTTGCTCTAAAATGCTTTTTGCGGTATCTAATCCAGCTTTACTAAACTCTTCAATAATCCAACCTTCAATTTCATCTGAAAATTCGGTTAGTTCTACGTCTTCTTCTGCACCTTCTCTAAACACATCAATTTCGAAACCAGTTAATTGACCAGCCAAACGAATATTGTGTCCGCCTCGACCGATAGCTTTACTTACTTCTTCTGGTTTTAAAATGACCTCGGCACGTTTGTTTTCTTCATCTAATTTAATAGATGTTACGCGCGCAGGACTTAAAGCTCTAGTAATAAATAATTGCAGGTTATTAGTGTAATTAATTACATCGATATTTTCGTTTCCTAATTCACGTACAATACCGTGAATACGAGACCCTTTCATACCTACACAAGCACCTACAGGATCGATTCTATCATCATAAGAATCTACTGCTACTTTTGCTTTTTCGCCAGGAATTCTAACCACATTTTTAATGGTAATTAAACCGTCGAAAACTTCAGGTATTTCTTGCTCGAACAATTTCTCTAAAAATAAAGGTGATGTTCTAGACATAATAATTGCTGGTTTTGCACCTTTAAGCTCTACGGCTTCAATTACACCTCTTACGTTATCTCCTTTTCTAAAGAAATCCGATGGGATTTGTTTATCTTTTGGAAGTACAATTTCGTTACCTTCATCATCTAACAAAATAACTGCTCTGTGACGAATATGATGTACTTCTGCTGTATAAATTTCTCCTATTAAATCTTTAAATTGCTTATAGATAATAGTGTTATCGTGTTCGTGAATTTTAGAAATTAAGTTTTGACGTAATGCTAAAATAGCACGACGACCTAAATCGATTAACTTTACTTCTTCAGACACATCTTCACCAACTTCAAAATCTGGTTCAATTTTACGCGCTTCGGTTAATGATATTTCTTGATTTTCGTCTTCAACTTCATCATCGGCTACAACAATTCTATTTCTCCAAATTTCTAAATCGCCTTTATCCGGGTTTACAATGATATCGAAATTATCATCGTCTCCATATTTCTTTTTAAGGGCGCTTCTAAACACGTCCTCTAAAATTGCCATTAACGTAACTCTGTCAATTAGCTTATCATCTTTAAATTCTGAAAAAGATTCTATTAACGCGACATTCTCCATAACTCAATTAAAATTTTATCATAACTTTTGCTTCTTTAATATCTTGATAAGGAATTTTTGCTTCCTTTTTTACTGTCACTTTACCTTTACCTACTGGTTTTGGCTCACGCACTTTCCAGTTTAAGGTTATTTCGGTATCGTTAGCCTCGGTAAGCTCGCCTTCAATTTCGTTTGAAGCCGTTTTTACTTTTAGCGTTCGGCCTTGATTTTTTTTATACTGACGGTTATGCACTAACGGCGCAGTGGCGCCTGCCGACATAACTTCGAGCGAGAAATCTTCTTCTTCGCGATCTAAATTATGCTCAATGGCTCTGCTTACAAAAATACAATCTTCTACTAAAACACCGTTATCACCATCGATAATCACTTTAATATGATTTTCGGTATTTATAGTAAAATCAATTAAAAATAAATCGGTACGTTCTTGCAACGCGCCTTCTAGTAGTTCTAAAGCTTTTGTTCGCAACATTTTTTAGTATAAAAAGAGGGGACTTTCCGTCCCCTCATTTAGTTTTTTCGCCTTTCAACGCTGCAAATATATAATATTTTATTGATTTTTAAAGGATTTTAAAACAAAACCCTGAACAAATTATTTATTTTCAAAATAGTAAAACCAACTAATACTAGTTTTAAAACACAAAAAAGCCTTAATTATTGAAATAATTAAGGCTGTATTTGTTGGCCCACTAGGGCTCGAACCTAGACTCTTTGGTACCAAAAACCAACGTGTTGCCAGTTACACCATAGGCCATTCGTGTAATGAGGGTGCAAATTTAAAACAAAGTTTTATTTTTACAAGTTTTTTTTAAAAAAATAATAGTTAAAACTTAACGTTTACTTAAAAATATTTGCTGTAACGTATTTATTGTTAAATTCGCCAAAGCAATTAAACACATAAAAATGGCACAATTCAACTTTAAAAAATGGAACACAATTTTAGGCTGGTTCTCTTTTTTAATCGCTTTAATTACATATAGTTTAACAGTTGAACCTACGGTAAGTTTTTGGGATGCTGGCGAGTATATTTTAACCTCATCGAAACTACAAGTTGGTCACCCACCTGGAGCGCCACTTTTTCAAATGATGGGTGCTTTTTTCTCTATATTTACTTTTGGTAATAACGAACTTGTAGGTTGGATGATGAATATGATGAGTGCCGTATCGAGTGCATTCACCATTCTTTTTATGTTTTGGACCATTACTTTATTGCTAAAAAAACTTGTTGAAACCAACACCGAAATTACCCAACCTAAAGCCATCGCCATTTTAGGAAGCGGTTTAGTAGGTAGTTTAGCTTTTACTTTTACCGATTCGTTTTGGTTTAACGCCGTTGAAACTGAGGTTTATGCGATGGCAACTCTAATTATGTCGGCATTATTTTGGTTAGGACTTCGCTGGGAACAAGATATGGATACCCCTCGTGGCAACCGTTGGTTAGTTTTAATTGCTTTTGTTATCGGTTTATCGTTTGGTGTGCATTTTATGGGATTATTAACTATTCCAGCTATCGGACTTATTTACTACTTTAAAAACTACAAAACCGTTACTGTAAAAAACTTTATTATTGCTAATGCGGTTTCGGTTGCCGTTTTATTATTCATATTTAAACTCTTAGCACCTAACATTCTAAAAATATTTTCTATGTCGGAAATATTTTTTGTGAACAGTATTGGGCTTCCGTTTAACTCTGGTTCTATAATTGCATTAATTGTATTAATAGCACTAATTAATTATGGATTACGATTCACCAGAAAAAAAGGTTATGTACATTTAAACACTGCCGTACTATGTTTAACCTTTGTAATTATTGGTTTTTCAACATGGTTAATGTTACCTATTCGTGCCAATGCCAATGTGGTTATTAATGAAAACAACCCGTCGAGTGCTCGTGAATTACTTGCATATTACAACTTAGAGCAATACCCAGAAACGCACTTGTTTTATGGCCCACAATTTACAGACCAATATGCTTATTTAGATGATAACAATCCATACATAGACGACAAACCTAAATATGAAAAAGATGAAGAAAAAGGAGAATATGTTATTGTAAACGATTACAAAAATGCTAAGCAAAATTATAACTCGAAACATGCATCTATTTTACCACGTATGTGGAGTGCCGAACATGCCGAGAATTACATGATGTTTTCTGGATTTTTAGATTTTAAAGTAAAACCAGGCTTACAAAACGATTTTTATAGAGCGGCATCAAACGCAGGCTTACCTGAAGAGCAAGCCAACGCTTACGCCTTAAATCAAATTACCCAATACAAAGCTCAAATTAGTGAATTTAAAAATCAAGTTGCTCAAGGTAATGTAGATTACGAAGATTACAACAACTTTTTAAAGGCTGAAAAAAGTAATATAGAAATTAAAAAGCCATCTATAGCTAGTAACATTGCTTACCTTTTCGAGTATCAATTAGGCTACATGTACTGGCGCTATTTCATGTGGAATTTCTCTGGAAGACAAGACGATGTGCAAGGTCGCTACGACAACCACGGAAACTGGATTACAGGCATAAAATTTATAGACGAATGGCATTTAGGCTACTCACAAGACAATTTACCAAGCGATGTTAAAAACAACAAGGCAAGAAACACTTATTATTTATTACCGTTAATTCTAGGTTTAATTGGCTTTTTCTTTCTGTTTAATAAAGACAGAAAACGCTTTTGGGTTATGCTAGTATTCTTCTTATTTACTGGTTTAGCTATTCAAGTTTACACTAATGTTCGTCCGTTTGAACCTCGAGAGCGCGATTACTCGGTTGTAGGATCATTTTACGTATTTGCCCTTTGGATAGGTTTTGGCGTTTATGCCATTTTTGATGCGTTAAAAACAAAAGTAACCTCAAAATTACTGGCCCCAGCCATTAGTGTGGCATGTTTGGTTTTAGTACCAACCATTATGGCTGCTAATAACTGGGACGACCATGACAGATCGGAGAAATACACCGCCAATGCCATGGCTAAAATGTACCTAGATTCTTGTGCAGAAAATGCCATATTATTTACCATTGGAGATAACGATACGTTTGCCCTTTGGTACGCCCAAGAAATTGAAGGCTACCGTACCGATGTGCGTGTTGTAAATACGAGTTTATTTCAAACCGATTGGTATATAGACCAAATGAAACGAAAGGCTTACGAAAGCGACCCAATACCATCGCAACTAGAACATAAAAACTATCAATATGGCACCAACGATTATATTGTAATTGAAAATGTAATTAAAGACACGCTAAATATTAATAAGTTTTTAGATTTTGTACAAAGCGACAACCCAAGAACAAAATATAAATATGTTTTAGAGCAAAAAGGATATGATGTTACAGACATAAGAAGTCAAGATCTTACAGCTACTTACATGCCAACACCACATTTACGCATACCTGTTAATAAAATAAATGCTTTAAAATCTGGTATTGTAAAAGCAAAAGATGCCGAAGCTATTGTACCTTATATTGATATTGAGGTAACAGGCGGAGCTCTTTACAAAAACCGCTTGCTTATGTTAGACATTGTTGCCAATAACGAATGGAACCGCCCTATTTATTTCACAGGAGGAAGTTTTGGTGACGACGATTACCTATGGATGAAAGACTACCTTCAACTAGATGGTATGTGCTACAAATTAGTACCCATTAAAACTGAAGTTGATAGAAATAATCCGTTTGATATGGGACGTGTTGATGCCGATTTAATGTACGAAAAGGTAAAAAAATGGGATTGGGGTAACAGCGGAAGCCCAAACATTTACCACGACCCAGAAACGCGTAAAAATTCTATTACCTACCGTGGTAATTTAGCTCGTTTGGTTGAGCAATTAATTAACGAGAACAAGCCAAAAAAGGCCGAAGAAATAGCCGATATTGCTATGAACAATATGCCCGTTAATTATTTCGGTTATTATACCTTATTAGAGCCCTACATTAGCGCCTATTACGAGATTGGAAACCAGGAAAAAGCTAGAGATTTATACAAACAAGTTGCTTTAAAATATCAAGAAAACTTAAATTATTACAGCAGTTTAAAAATCGATATGCAAGAGCGCTTGTTTGAAGATATTTATACCGATATACAACGCTACAAATCTTTATTAGATGTATTAGTTGCAAACGATTTGGAATTTGCAGAAAAAGAAGGCGAAGTTTTTAACAACCATTTAAGAGCATTTAAATATTTTTATGGTGATGAAGACATCACTGAAGACGAAGTACAAACCGAATTAGATTTGCCTTTAGACTCAACAAATAGTCTGCCTATAGATACAACAAACTAACTAGGCATGAACATAATACCTGTTAAAACCCCTTTGGTTGTAAAAAAAATGTTCCCCAAATATATTTGGGACATACCTACAGCTAAAAGGGTTTTATATTTAACTTTTGATGATGGCCCAACTCCAGAAATAACTCATTGGGTTCTTAAAACATTAAAACAATACCAAGCCAAAGCTACCTTTTTTTGTATTGGTGATAATGTTAAAAAACATCCCGAAATTTTAAAAGATATACTTGCTGAAGGTCACACAGTAGGCAACCATACACAAAACCATTTAAGAGGCTGGAAAACCTCAACAAAATTATATTTAGAAAATACACTTACAGCGCAAAAAACGATAGACTCCCACATTCAGAATTCAGAATCAAGAATTAAGAATTTATTTCGTCCGCCATACGGGAAAATAACCAACAAACAAGGTAAACAACTTATTAGCTTGGGTTATAAAATAATTATGTGGGATGTTATTTCGTTTGATTGGGATAAAAACATAAGTAAGCAAACCTGCTTAAACAACGTAATTACAAAAGCCAAAAGTGGAAGCATAATTGTGTTTCATGATAGTATAAAAGCACAAAAAAACATGAAATTTGCATTACCAAAAGTTTTAGCACATTTTGCTAAACTTGGGTTTACTTTTGAAGCTATTGTTTAAATGGTGTAAAGTAGAAAATACTTTTTAGTACTTTTATTTTGATGCAATATCGTCGTTGGTATTAAACTTTCCATCGGGACCAGCTGAAATAATGATAAATTTGTTTCCATTGTTGGTAACTATATATTGATATGGTCTGTCCCAAGCATCGGTTTTCCAACTTTGCCTCATGGGGCTATTAGCAATAAGCTCGTTTATTGTAGCAGGATATTTACCGAAATGTGATTTATAGGATTCGGCTCTCGCACTCATTTCTGCGATTTCTTTTTTCGTTTTTTTAGGAAAAACAAATTTTCGCTGGTAGGTAAAAAATAATTGTGAACTTGCTACAACCAATACAAAACAACATAAAAATAAAAGTACACTAGGTTGCAAGGCATATTTTTGAAATGGTCGTTTTACACCATCTTGCTTTTCTTTTGCTCGAATGCGTTTTTGATGCTTGAAATCTTCGCGAAGAAGCCCAATTTCGGCTAAGGTTGTTATTATAAATTCTAACATGTTTTAATTACGATAGCCCGCGTTAAGGATTGCAGTGGAAAGCCCGGAGCTTGCGAGGACTTGTAACGTAAAGCCTGACGCCGACCTTAGGAGGTGTAACGCCCAAAAAACTTTAAATATATTCTTCTATTTTACTAATTATTGCGCTGGTTTGTTGCTCGCCACTTTGGCGCCATTTCATTTCACCGTGCTTGTAAATTATTAGCGTTGGTAGGGTTTTAATACGAAGTGCTTCGGTTAAATCTTTATTTTTGGCAACATCAATATTTATAACTTTTACCTTGTTACCTAAGGTTGAGGCAACATCGTGAAGGTTTTGCTGGATTGTTGATACCTCTTCTGTTTCGGTTTGCGAATAAAAGGAGAGCAGCACCGGAATTTCAACATCTATAAGTTCACCAAATTTGGACATAAATTTATGCTTTAATAGAACAAATATAAGGATTTATAACACAATTAGGCGGGTTTTGCACCGCGTTTTAACTCTATTACAGTTACTTCTGGCCAAATACCAACACGACCAGGATAACCTAAGTAACCAAAGCCACGGTTTACGTTTATATATTGGCCTTTTTCTTGATAAATACCTGCCCAGTGTTTATATCTCCATTTGGCAGGACTCCATTTTATCCAACCTGGTATTTCTATACCAAATTGCATACCATGTGTGTGCCCACTTAGGGTTAAATGATAATGATAATCGGCATTTATTACTTCTTCTTCCCAGTGTGTTGGGTCGTGGCTCATTAATATTTTAAAATCGTTTGCTTGCACCTTTTGTACGGCTTTGTTTAAATCACCCACTTTTTTAAAGCCTTTCCCCCAATTTTCTACACCAATTAAAGCGAGTCGTTCGCCATTTTTTTCTAAAAATTTGGTTTCGTTTAGTAATAAATTGAAACCCATGTTTTTTTGAAGTTGTTTTAATTCTTCTAGGTTTTGTCCTTTTTCTTCTTTTGTTTTCCAGTTTACATAATCGCCATAATCGTGATTTCCTAACACCGAAAAAACACCATCTTTAGCCTTTAATGTAGAGAATAGATCTTGCCAGGGCTCCATTTCACTAGCTTTGTTATTCACCATATCTCCAGTGAATAGAATAACATCAGAATTTTGTTCGTTAATTAAATTAACGCCATATTCTATTTTCTCTCTGTTATCGAAACTTCCGGAATGAATATCGCTTATTTGAGTTATTTTATAACCATTGAAGGCTTCTGGTAAATCTTCGAAATACAGTGTATAATTTAATACGCGAAAACGATATTTACCACGATACATACCGTATAAAATAGAAGCTAGTGGAATAGCTGCTAAACCCAAAGCTATCTGGCTTATAAATTTACGTCTGGATGGTAAATTAAAATTGCTTTTGGTTGCAAACAATTTGTCGTAAATACCAATAACAAACCTAATTATATCTTCGCCAAACATAATAGGAATTATTATAAGGTTAAATGCTAAATAAGCAAGCAAAAAACCAAAAGCATAACTTTTTGCAGGTGTTAAAACACGACCTTCTGAAGCTGATAAAAACTGATATAAAAAATTACCTAAAACCAATAACGCTACTGCAAAAAACGCATAGTAAATCCAGTTATTTTTTACTACGGTTTTTAGGGCTTGAAAACCGTAAATGGTTACTAGTATATATAGAATTAAAAATATAATCCAACGTGTCATGCTTAATTTTTTTAGCAAAGATAACAGTAATAAAACCTAATACAGAAAGCTGTATTTCTATTTAACTAAATGTTAAGGGTTTTAAAGCCATTTTATAGTAAAGTCTACTACTTTTTGCTTAAAATTTGTGTATGGTGGAAATAATACTTTTAATGGTGCCGACCAATAACTTTTTAAAACAGCACGCTCGTTAGAGAAGGCTTTAAACCCAAAATAACTATGCGACTTACCTATTCCGCTATTGTTAATGCCGCCAAATGGCAATTCATGATTTGTAAAATGTATTTCGGTACTATTTATACAAGTACCACCAGATCGTGTATTTTTAATAACATAGTTGGTGTTTTTTTTACTTTTGCTATACATGTAAAGCGCTAAAGGACGCGCTTTTGAATTGATATAACTAACAACTTCATTTAAATTTTTATAGGTTTTTATGGGAAGTATTGGTCCAAAAATTTCTTCGTTTAGTAACGGGTTCCTTTCTGGTATTTTTGAGATTAGTGTGGGTTCAATATAATTATCGTTAGCATTGTAGTTTCCGCCTTTGTGTATTATAGCTTTGTCTTCTTTTGCTGCCTCAATATAACCGGTTAATCGTTTAAAATGTTTTTCGTTTACAACGCGCCCAAAGGATTTAGATTTTTCAGGTTTTTTTGAGTAATAATTATCCATTGTCATTTTAAAAGCTTCAATAAAAGCTTCTTTTTTACTTTCGTGTACCAAAACATAATCTGGAGCTATACAGGTTTGCCCAGTATTTAAGTATTTACCCCAAACTATGCTTTTAACAGCGGTTTGCACATTAGCTGTTTCATCTACTATTGTAGGCGATTTACCTCCCAGTTCTAAAGTTACCGAAGCTAAATGTTTTGATGCCGCTTCCATAATAATTTTACCAACAGCAGGCGAACCTGTAAAGAAAATATGATTAAAGGGCAATTTTAATAAATGCTTAGAAACCTCAACATCGCCTTCAACCAAAGCAATTTCGTTTTCATTAAATACATCTTTTACAATTTTTGCCATAACACGCGAGGTATTTGGCGTCATTTCAGAAGGTTTTAAAATAACCGTATTTCCTGCCGCAATTGCAGAAACTAAAGGACAAAATGTTAAATTAACCGGATAATTCCATGGCGAAATAATTAAACAAACACCTTTAGGTTCGTATTTAATCCATGAGGTTGTGCCTAACAACGCTAATGGCGTACCTACATGTTTATTACGCATCCAAGATTTTAGGTTAGAAATGGCAACTTTTATTTCTTTAATAACAAGATATAGCTCTGTTAAATCGGTTTCTATATATGGCTTTTTAAAATCGGCGTAAAGCGCTTCTCTAATGTCTTGTTTATAGGTTTTCTCAAGGGCAACCTTTAATGTTTTAAGTTTTTTTATACGTTGTTTATAATTGGTATTTCCTATGTTAAATTGATTTTCTTTTTGTGAATTAAAAAGTTGTAAATAGGGGTTTTTCAAAGCTTATAAATTTTATTTATCTTAAAAATACAAATTGCAATTCAATTAATTTATAATCTTTTCTAGATTTCGTAGTTTTACGTACTTTCAAATTCAAATAAATGTCAGATAAAAAACGCCTTTTTTTAGTAGATGCTTACGCTTTAATTTTCCGTGGGTATTATGCCTTTATAAAAAATCCTAGAATTAATTCGCAAGGTATAGATACTTCGGCCATTATGGGTTTTATGAACTCGCTTTTAGATGTTATTAAACGCGAGCGTCCAGACCATTTAGCGGTATGTTTCGATAAAGGTGGAAGTGCCGATAGAGTTGAAATGTTCGAGGCTTACAAAGCTAATCGCGACGAAACACCAGAAGCTATTAAAGTGGCAGTACCATATATTCAAAACATTTTAAAAGCCATGCATATTCCAATTATGGTTAAAGAAGGTTTTGAAGCCGACGACGTTATTGGAACTCTAAGTAAAAAAGCCGAAAAACAAGGTTACACCACCTTTATGGTTACACCCGATAAGGATTTTGCGCAGTTAGTTTCAGAAAATATTTTTATGTATCGCCCAAAATCGTTTGGCGGCGGTTACGAAACTTGGGGCATTCCCGAAGTACAAAAAAAGTTTGAAGTTGAAAACCCATTACAAGTAATTGATTATTTAGGAATGATGGGCGATGCCAGTGATAATATTCCAGGATTACCAGGTGTTGGAGATAAAACAGCCAAAAAATTTATTAAAGCTTATGGTAGTATGGAAGGTTTGTTTGAAAACATTCATGAGCTTAAAGGTAAAATGAAAGAGAAAGTTGAAGCCAACCAAGAATTGGGGTTACTTTCTAAAAAACTAGCCACCATTATGCTTGATGTTCCGGTGGAATTTGATGAAAAAGATTTTGAAATGTGCGATCCAGATATTGAAGCTGTGAAAGCCATTTTTCAAGAATTAGAGTTTAGACGCTTAACCGATAACTTTGTAAAAACCTTTACAAAAGAAACTGAAAGTTCAAGTTCATCAACAAATCAAAATGTCACTTCGAGCGCAGTCGAGAAGTCTAAAAAAACAACCTCAACTGCAGGAGCTGGTCAATTTTCCTTGTTTGGTGGCGATGTTAATAGCACTGATACCGAAACGAGTTCGGAATCTCACACCCGAAAAACTGCCGACAACACAAGTCATTTTTACCAAAGCATAGCTTCTGGAATGGCAACAAAGCTGTTTATTAAAAATTTAATGAACCAAACCTCGGTGTGTTTCGATACCGAAACTACGGGTTTAAATCCGTTAACTGCGGAATTGGTTGGCATTGCATTTTCCTGGGAAGTTGGTAAAGGCTTTTACTTACCTTTTCCAGAAGATAAAACCGAAGCACAAGAACTTATCGAGCAATTGCGTCCGTTTTTTGAAAGTGAAACCATCGAAAAAATTGGTCAGAATTTAAAATACGATATTAAAGTTTTAGCTAAATACAACATATCTGTTAAAGGCAAATTGTTCGACACCATGTTAGCGCATTACTTAATTAACCCAGATATGCGCCATAATATGGATGTGTTGGCAGAAACCTATTTGAATTATACACCAATTTCTATAACAGAGCTTATTGGTAAAAAAGGGAAAAATCAGTTATCCATGCGCGATGTTCCTTTAGAAAAACAAACCGAATATGCTGTTGAAGATGCCGACATTACCCTTCAATTAAAAGAACATTTTCAAAACGAATTAGGCGAAGCCAACACACAAACGTTGTTCGATGATATTGAAATTCCGCTATTGCGTGTTTTAGCAGCTATGGAATTAGAAGGTATTAATTTAGATAAAGACTTTTTAGCATCATTAGCCGAACAACTTAACAACGATATCGCTTCACTTGAAAAAAGTATTTACGAAGCAGCCGGAGAAGAGTTTAATATTGCATCACCAAAACAATTAGGCATTATTTTATTTGAAAAAATGAAATTGGTTGACAAGCCTAAAAAAACCAAAACGGGTCAATATTCTACAGCCGAAGATGTTTTAAGTTATTTGGCCAAAGACCACGAAATTATTAGAAACATCATCGATTTTAGAGGTTTAAGCAAACTAAAAAGCACGTATGTTGATGCTTTACCACTACAAGTTGAAGAAGCTACAGGTCGCGTACATACCGATTATATGCAAACTGTCGCCGCTACTGGTCGTTTAAGTAGTAACAACCCCAACTTACAAAACATTCCTATTCGTACCGAACGCGGTCGCCAAGTAAGAAAGGCTTTTATTCCGCGAAGCGAAGATTACACGCTTCTTGCTGCCGATTATAGCCAAATAGAATTGCGCATTATTGCCGCTTTAAGCGAAGAAGAAACCATGATTGAAGCTTTTAAAAATGGTGAAGATATTCACGCTTCAACCGCTGCAAAAGTGTTTAATGTACCTATTGAAGATGTTACTCGCGAACAACGTAGCAACGCAAAAACCGTAAACTTCGGTATTATTTATGGCGTTTCAGCTTTTGGTTTAAGTAACCAAACCGATTTATCGCGTAGCGAAGCCAAAGAATTAATTGATACCTATTACGAAACCTACCCAAAGTTAAAAAACTACATAAGCAAACAGGTAGATTTTGCAAGAGATCATGGTTATGTACAAACCGTTTTAGGTCGTCGCCGTTATTTAAAAGATATAAATTCCAGAAACGGTGTGGTTCGTGGCGCTGCAGAACGTAATGCTGTTAACGCACCAATACAAGGTAGTGCCGCCGACATTATTAAACTAGCTATGATTGCTATTTACAATAAATTAGAAGCTGGTAACTATAAAACTAAAATGCTGTTACAAGTACACGATGAATTGGTTTTCGACGTTTATAAACCAGAACTAGAAGAAGTTTCAAACCTAATAAAAACCGAAATGGAAAACGCTTATAAATTAGCTGTTCCTTTAGACGTTGAATTAGATACTGGAAACAACTGGTTAGAGGCTCACTAAACATAAAACCATTTATGAAAACCTACAGCGCTTGTTTTATAATGTCTTTGCTTTTTTTTACTAAAGCCAACGCCCAAGATATTGTAAAATTAAACGACTATTTAATTACCAAAGTTTCTATAAACCGCCAAACAGAAATTTTATCGGTAAATGAAGACATAAATAACGAGCGCTACACCATTGAAGCCACCAACGATTTAAGAACAAAACTATCGGCAAATTATAAATTTTTAGGTTTAGGCTTTGGGTTTTCGCCACCGCAAAGCGATAGAAAATCAAAATTTTTAGAAGCCAAACTTAATCTGTTTTTAAGCAAATGGGTTTTAGGTGCAGATTTTAGCAGAATTAAAGGGTTCTATGCTCAAAACATCGATTTCCAAAATCCAGATAGAGATTTTCCAGACCTTAAATCTACAAGCTATAGGTTTTCTGCTGGCTATTTATTAAACGACCGTTTTTCGTATAAACATTTGTTTCAGCTTAATGAATGGCAACGAGAAAGTTCAGGTAGTTTTATTCCAAGTTTTACTTACAGATACAATCGTATTTCAGATTTTATTGATGGCGATAAAGTGGTTCAGCATAATTCCGATTTCACATTATCGCCCGCCTATTATTACACCTGGTGTGTAGACCAAAATTGGTTTGTAACACCCGCTATTAGTCCTAAATTTGGTATGCGATTCTCGAAAGACGATACTAATAAAGAAACCTATTTTACCCGCGGATTTAATTTTAGATTACAATTTGGGTTTACCAACGAGCGTGTTGCTGCCGGTGCTACTTTTACTTTTGAGAGCAACAACATAAACTACCGCTCTACAAGAAGTACAATTAACGATAGAAACCATGCACAACTCTATTTTGCTTATCGTTTTAATGCCCCGAAATTTTTACAACGCACCGTAGAATCGATTGAGCGTGAGTTTGGGTTGTAAATAAGATTAAAATGAAAACTATTTTAGTTACTTGCGCTATCATTTTAAAAAATGAGAAAGTTTTTGCTTTTCAAAGAAGCGAAAAAATGAAGCTACCATTAAAATGGGAATTTGCAGGTGGAAAAATAGAACCTAACGAATCAGAAATTGATTGTATTAAACGCGAAATTAAAGAAGAGCTTAATATTGAAATACATGTTACGCAGCGATTAACACCGGTAACACATGAATACCCCGATTTTAAAATTAAATTAATTCCTTTTATTGCTAAATACAATTCCGGAAGTTTAATACTTAAAGAACATGCTAACTATGTTTTAGCAAAAAAAGAAGAATTATTAGATTTGGATTGGGCTGAAGCCGATATTCCAATTTTAAAAGAATTTTTATCATTATGAATCAAGGAATTTACGAAGCATTAATTACACAACTTATAAATGAAAAATTAAATCTTCTTGATGATGAAAAATTTTATATAAAAAAAATAAAATTGATAAAGAAGAAGCTTCTAGAGTTCTTTCGACACATTTAGCAATAGCTTGTAACAATGCTTTCCAACTCATTAAAGGAAAGCCTGAATTGCAAATTGAGATTGCCAATAAAATTTTAAAACTATTAAAAGACGAAATAAACAAGCAAGATTTCGATTGCGATTTAATTGATGCAGAAGGCAAAATTCTGAAAGCTGTATTCAGTAAATTAGATTCAAGTTACACTGATTTAGATTTAAGGCTAAAAGAAATAACACCCTACACAAGACTAACACATAGCGAGTTGTTTACTGGTGGGAATTCTGGTTTATCCTTGGAAAGTGAACTAAAAAAAGAAATTTTATCCGCAGATCAAATTAACCTATTAGTTTCATTTATAAAATTTAAAGGAATTATAATTCTTGAAAAAGAACTTCGAGAATTTACAGAACGAGGGGGAAAACTCAAAGTTATAACCACAACGTATGTTGGTGCAACTGACTATAAGGCGGTGCAGTTATTATCAAAACTTCCCAATACTCAAGTAAAAATATCGTACAATACAAGTAACGAAAGGTTACACGCTAAAGCTTATTTGTTTTATCGAAATTCAGAGTTTCATACTGCATATATTGGATCTTCAAATTTTTCCCGATCTGCATTAACAGATGGACTAGAATGGAACTTAAAAATTACAACTAAAGAAGTAAATCACGTTATTAATAAATTCCAAAAAACATTTGATGCCTATTGGCACAGTGAAGATTTTGAAATTTTTGATGATGCTATACATAAAGAAAAACTACAAAGTGCACTCAAGTATAGTAAGTTTAGCAAACCGCAAGAAATAAACACAACATTTTTTGACATAAAACCTTTTCCTTATCAAAACGAAATTTTAGAAAAGTTAGAAGTTGAAAGAGAAACACACAATCACTATAGAAACCTGGTTGTAGCCGCAACAGGCACAGGTAAAACAGTTATTTCAGCATTCGACTACAAACGTTTTAGACAAAACAATTCTTCTGCAAAGTTGTTATTTCTGGCTCATAGAAAAGAAATATTACAAAAATCATTATCTACTTTTCAAAGTATCTTAAAGAATAATAATATTGGCGAATTATGGGTTGATGGTTTAGTTCCAAATAATTTTGAAATCGTATTTGCTTCCGTACAATCTGTTAAAAATCAATATAAAAACTACAACCTAAATCCGGATTTTTACGATTTCATTATCATAGATGAATGTCACCATCAAAAAGCGAATAGTTACCGAAAATTAATAGACTATTTTCAACCGAAAATTTTACTTGGTCTTACAGCAACACCTGAAAGAATGGACGGGGAAAATATCCTTGAAGATTTTGATAATAGGATTGCAGCAGAAATAAGATTGCCAGAAGCAATGAATAGAAAGTTACTCTGCCCATTTCAATATTTTGGAATAACCGACAGTGTTGACTTAACGAATATTACATGGTCTAGAGGAAAATATGTTGCTAGTGAATTAACAAATTTATACACTGAAAACGATAGAAGAGTTAGTGAAATAATTAACGCACTCGAAAAATATACTAAAGACAGTCGTGAAGTAAGAGCATTAGGTTATTGTGTTTCCATGGAACACGCTAAATATATGGCAGAAAAATTTTGCCTCGCCGGATTTAAAGCCGATTATTTAACCAGCAACAATAGCAAAGAAAGAGATTTAATTAGAATAAAGTTAGAAAAAAGAGAAATCAATTATCTGTTTGTTATTGATATGTTTAACGAAGGAATTGACATTCCTGAAATTGACACTGTACTTTTTTTAAGACCAACAGAAAGTTTAACCATATTTTTACAACAACTTGGAAGAGGATTGAGACTTCATGAAGATAAAGACTGCTTAACCGTTTTAGATTTTGTTGGTAATTCTAAACCAGAATATAATTTTGAGCACAAGTTTAGAGCATTAATTGGTAAAACAAATACTACTGTAAAAAAAGAAGTTGAAGACGATTTTCCTCATCTTCCTTTAGGCTGCTCTATCATTTTAGAAAAAAAGACAAAAGAAACAATTCTTAAAAATATAACAGCTGTAACATCATTAAATAAAACCAAACTAATTCAAAGAATACAACAATTTCAAAACGAAACACATTTACCATTAACAATAGGAAACTTTAGCACATTTTATAATATTGCAATTCAATATATTTATAAAAGAGGAAGTTGGAAACGTTTATGTCAATTAGCAGGAAAAATAGAAAATTTTAATTCGAAAAACGAAAAAGATATTGTTTCAGCCATTTCAAACAAATGGTTGTCAACAAATTCATTAAGCTATTTCTCTTTCATTTTAAAAATTGCAAAACAGAATTTTATGGTAAGCATTTCAAATTTAAATGACAATGAAAAAACTATGCTTTTAATGTTGCATTATGATGTTTGGCAGAAAGAAGGTGGTTTTGATTCTTTAGAAAAAAGCATACATCAAATAGGAACTAACCCCATTTTAGTTGAAGAAATAAAGGAAGTTTTAGAGTTTTTAATAAATAAAATAGACTTTAAAGAGCTACCAATTAAACTTCCTTACAAACAACCTTTAAAATTACATAATCGCTACACAAGAGACCAAATTTTAGCTGCATTTAAATTTAGTAGTTTTAGCAAAAAATCATCTAATCGCGAAGGAACTGCATTGAATAAAGACTTAAATACCGAATTACTTTTTATCAACCTTATAAAATCTGAAGAGAACTTTTCGCCAACTACGATGTATGATGATTACGCAGTAAATGAATTACTATTTCATTGGCAAACGCAAAACTCTGCAAGACCCGATAAAGGAAAAGGACTGTCCTATATAAAACACCAAGAAGAAAATAAACGAATCTTACTTTTTGTTCGTGAAAAAGCAAAAGATGAATTTGGAAACACAAAAGGTTACGTTTTCATAGGTGAAGGGAATTTAAAAGACTATTATGGTTCAAAACCCATGAGTATAAATTGGGAATTAAACGAGCCTATGCCAAACTATCTTTGGAAAGATGCTGCAAAACTTTCTGTAGGATAGTGCAAATAAATTCATAAAACACCAGAATAATTAATCATTCAAAAACATATATTTATAAAAACATTCATCTTGAAACACAAAACTTTTATAGCAAGTTATTACATCAAAAAGTTAATTTTCTTATTAATAACATTAGTGCTTTTACTCATTTTAAGCTGCTCCAAAAACATATACCAAGAATCTAAAAAAGCATATAAAAAGCAAGCCAAAACTTTAGGTAAAAGCTTAAGATATATTCAGCCGGATTCTATAAACACCCAAGCTTTTAATGTTATAGAATCGCAAAACTTTAGTTTACGGAAGCCTAATTTTATAATAATTCATCACACCGACCAAGAAAGCTGTGAACAAACCTACCGAACTTTTGCTTTACAACGTACACAAGTTAGTTCGCATTATGTAATTTGCGATGATGGCACCATTACCCAAATGCTTAACGATTTACTTCGCGGTTGGCACGCTGGAAATTCTACCTGGGGAAATGTAACCGATTTAAACAGCGTTTCTATTGGTATTGAATTAGATAATGATGGCGAAGAACCGTTTTCGTACGCACAAATAAACAATTTAACTTGGCTACTAAAAAACCTAACCGAAAAGTATAAAATACCAAAACAAAACATAATTGGTCATGCCGATATTGCTCCAGGGCGTAAAGTAGACCCAAGCGCTTTATTCCCTTGGAAAACCCTTGCCGAAAGTGGTTATGGCATTTGGTACGACGAAACCAAACTAGACTCAGTAGTTATCGACAGCGCCTTCAATCCTAAAAAAGCATTAAAATTTATTGGCTACAATATTAGTAATCTTGAAAACGCTATTTATTCGTTTAAGCTTCATTTTAACCCGAGTGATGTATCGAAAACGCTTTCCGAAAAGGATAAAAAAATATTGATTTTACTTGAAGATGAAATTTTAACGCTTAAATAAATATTAAATTAAAGCTGATTTAATTAAAATAATTATTGCTTTGCGCTTACTTTAATTAAGAATATAACTGAAGCTTAATTTTTATGAATTTTAAGATTGATAAATTTGTTATTGCCATAATAATTGTGGTTTTATTTGCTTATTTTTTTCCTAATGCTGGAAAGGATTTGCCATTAAACACTATTGGAAGCATAGGTGTTTCGTTAATTTTCTTTTTTTACGGACTTAAATTGAGTCCAGAAAAAATAAAGGCTGGTTTAAAAAACTGGAAATTACATCTTTTAGTTCAGGCTACAACATTTTTAATTTTCCCTTTAATTGTTTTGTGTTTTTACCCTTGGGTTAATGAAACCAATAAAACATTGTGGTTAGGTTTTTTATTTTTAGCCGCTTTACCATCAACCGTTTCGTCGTCTGTGGTTATGGTTTCTATCGCCAAAGGCAATATAACCGCTGCTATTTTTAACGCTAGTATTTCGGGATTAATTGGGGTTTTAGTTACACCCATTTGGATGGGATTATTTCTAAACTCTAATACGCCTGATTACAGTTTAGTTGCTGTTTATAAAAACTTATTTTTAGAAATCTTAGCACCAGTAATTTTAGGGCTATTTCTGCACAGGTTTTTAGGAAGCTTTGCCATAAAACACAAAAACTACTTAACACTGTTCGATAAAAGCGTTATACTACTTATTATCTATAAAAGTTTTTCAAAATCCTTTTCCGATGGCATTTTTAATGGTTTAGGCTTACCAATGTTGGCTAGTGTATTTATAATAGCTGTTCTACTATTTTTTACAATTTACTTCTTAATTGGTTTTATTAGCAAGCAACTTCAATTTAATGAAGAAGATAAAATTACTGCCCAATTTTGCGGAACAAAAAAATCTTTAGTTCACGGTACCGTGTTCTCTAAAATACTGTTTCAAAACGCATCGTTTTTAGGCATTATTTTACTTCCGGTAATGTTATTTCACGCTTTTCAAATTTTAACCATAAGCGTTATTGCCGCCAAAAAAGCAAAAAATAAAATATAAAAAAAGCAGGAACTAAATTCCTGCTTTTTTATTTGAGTGTTTAATTAATATTATGCAGTTTGCATTTCGTGCTTACCTTCGTAAACCTCTTCTACTAATTTTTTATTAAATGCTGGTAAATCTTCTGGAGAACGACTGGTTACTAAACCTTCGTCTACAACCACTTCTTGATTTACCCAATGAGCACCTGCGTTTTCAATATCTGTTTTAATAGAACTAAACGAGGTTACTTTACGTCCTTTTAAAACATCGGCTTCAGCCAACAACCATGGAGCATGACAAATTGCTGCAACTGGTTTTTTGTTTTCAAAAAACGATTTTACAAAACCAATGGCTTTATCGTTTCGTCTTAATAAATCAGGGTTAATAAGTCCGCCCGGTAACATTAACGCATTGTAGTTGCTTTGCGAAACTTCATCTAAAGTTTTATCTACTTTATAAGAATTACTCCAATTACCATTTTTCCAACCTTTAATTTCGCCAGATTCTAAAGACACGATATGCACATCGGCACCGGCTTCTTCAAGGGCTTTTTTAGGTTCACTTAATTCACTTTCTTCAAATCCGTTGGTTGCTAAAATTGCAACGGTTTTTTTCTCTAAATTTTCCATTTTCATTTGTGATTTTTAGGGTTAATATTTCTCCATTCAAACTAATGGATATATTCCCCGAAACCAAATATTACGAACGGATTAACCTAGACTTAACAGGATTTGTTAATTAAAAATTAAAAGAGTCAAACATCAATTTTTATTATAAATTAGAAATCGCTTTCTCTAAAACATCTTTTAATTTAGTCTTTAAGTTTAAGGGTTCTATAATTTTAGCATAATCGGAAAACACAACGAACCAGCGTAAAAAGCTATGTTCTACATAAGGGGTTAAAAATGTCATTTCAACAAAATTTCCTTTTATTTTTTCCGACACAAAACCATGTTGCCATTTGCTGTTATTTATAAACCGCACCACCGTTTTATCTACCTGAATAACCACTTTAGTTTTTTCTACATTATCCGATTTGCTTCGGTAGTCGTCTAAAGAAACATGTTCTCTTGTAAAACTTTGTTGTGTAGCTTTAATACCTTGCATTCTATCGGTTCGAAATTGTCGGTAGTCATTTCGAAGATGACAAAATGCTAAAACATACCAGAACCCGCTTTCTTGATAAATGCCAACAGGCTCGACATAGCGTTCGGTTGGCGTTTCATTATTTAAAGCCTGATATTTCAAATAGACTTGACGCTTTTCTGCAATACTTTCAAACAAAACCTCTAGTGCATTTGGTAAATCGTCGTTAAATAATTTATGCGAAGGATCGACAATTATTTGCGATTCTAATGCCGAAATCCAATCTTTTTCTCTACCTCGAAGCACCGATTTTAATTTAAGCATCGCCGATTCGTAATAATTACCTAACGATTTATCGACATACTTTTGCATTAGCTTTTCGGCCGCCACAAAGCTTCCTGCTTCCTCACGCGTAAACATAACAGGCGGTAAACGGTAGCCTTCCATTATTGAATAACCAACACCTGCTTCGCTAACTATTGGCACTCCCGAAGCTTCAAGCGTACGAATATCGCGATAAATAGTGCGTAAACTTACTTGAAATCTATCGGCCAACTCCTGGGCTTTTACAATACGTTTGGATTGTAATTGAATAAGTATGGCCACAATTCTATCAAACCGTTTTACCGTGTCTAAACTCATAATGCTGTAACATATATCCCAAAGATAGGTTTTCAGGTTGAAGTTTGTATGTAATTTATCCTTCAACATAGTATTTCATTAGTTGTAACAAGCAAAAATATAGGCGGTGTATGACAGGTGATTGTCAGCAGTAAAGTTTTGAAAATTTATTTTCCCACTACTGACATAAAGCTGTCACCAAGCCAATTTACTTTTGATTTCAAATAACAAAAACAATAAAATTTACAATCATGGAAACCATCGTAAACAACACATTTTCATCCATTATTACACCAGAACAATTATTAGCACATTGGCAAGGACACCGTAGTTTAACACGGCGTGTTATTGAAGCTTTTCCAGAAGACAATTTCTTTAATTATTCCATTGGAGGTATGCGCACCTTTGCCGAAATGGTTATGGAACTTTTAGGAATTGCTGCTCCCGGAACCAAAGAAATTGCCACCGGAAAAACCGCTCAATTAATTGAAAACATAGAACACGGCAATAAAAAAGCTAAAATTTTAGAATTATGGGATAAATCTACCGAGGACATTAACACGTATTGGGCTCAAATTAAACCAGAACAATTTCAAGATAGCATTAAAAGTTTTGGGCAATTTGAAGGCACCGTATGGTCATCCATTTTTTATTTTATTGATAATGAAATTCATCATCGCGGACAAGCCTATGTGTACTTGCGTGCTTTAAATATTGAACCACCTTTCTTTTACGAACGCTAAAATTAATCTTATGAATTCTGTTTTAGTTTTTAAAACATCTATAACATCAAAAGGTGAAATTAAACAGTTAAAACCTGTATTAAACACTTTAATTGCTAAAAATGATTACTGGAATTTCGACTTGGAAGATTGTGACAATATATTTCGAGTTGAAACAAAAACCGTCGCTCCCAATTCCATTTTACAACTATTTAAAAGCTTTGGTTTTTATTGTGAAGAATTGGTTTGAAAGCGAACTAACCATTTATTAAAATTTAGATTTAAAATGATTTTTAGCTCATACACCTCCCTTAATCCCTCCTTTTTAGGAGGGAAACTGTTAGCTTAATTTTATTTTGATAGCACTCAGAAAAAACATATACTTTAATATGAAGGCGTATTCTAATAATTATACACCAAGCCTTAAATTATAGGGTTGGAGTGTCCCCTCTAAAAAGAGGGGAATCAGGGGTGTGTACTTAAACTTTACACCTCCTTTAATTCCTCTTTTTTATGAGGGAAACTGTTAGCTTAATTTTATTTTGATAGCACTCAGAAAAATATGTACTTTAATATTAAGGCGTATTCTAATAATTATACACTAAGACTAAAATAAAAGGCTTGAGTGTCCCCTCTAAAAAGAGGGATTCAGGGGTGTGTTCTTAAACTTTACACCTCCTTTAATCCCTCCTATTTAGGAAGGAAACTGTAACTTAATTTTATTTTGATAGCAATAAGGAAAAAATATATACTTTAATATGAAGGTGTATTCTAATAATTATACACTAAGCCTTAAATTAAAGGCTGGGGTGTCCCCTCTAAAAAGAGGGGAATCAGGGGTGTGTTCTTAAACTTTACACCTCCTTTAATTCCTCTTTTTTATGAGGGAAACTGTTAGCTTAATTTTATTTTGATAGCGCTCAGAAAAAAATATATACTTTAATATAAAGGCGTATTCTAATAATTATACACTAAGCCTAAAATAAAAGGCTTGAGTGTCCCCTCTATAAAGAGGGGAATCAGGGGTGTGTACTTAAACTTTACATCTCCCTTGATCTGTCCTATTTAGGAAGAAAACTGTTAGTTTAAATTTTATAAATTCCAATTTAAAGCAACAACAATAAAGCAATTAGAAATATAATTAATCTTGAAATTTACTTTCTACGCTTCTTCTTATACTTCACCTTATTTTTTCGTTGATTAAAAGGTACAGCATCATTAAAGGTGTTTTTGGTTTTACCTGGCTTATTTTTACGCCATTTTTCTTCCTTTTTAGGAAGTAAAACATCAAGTAAATCTTGGCGCCCTAATTTATTAAGCTTGTTTTTAATCCAAGTTTTGTTTTCATCTTTATACCAAAAGAAAAAACGATGTTGTTCGTCTTTTTCTTTTCTAGTTTTTGGTGTATTTACTTTTTGAAGTGTGTACGGATGATAACCACTATAGTAAATTACCGTAGCCACGGTCATTGGTGTTGGCGTAAAACCTTGCACTTGCTCTAACTGAAAGCCCATATTTTTAGTTTCGGCAGCAAGATTAGCCATATCTTCAACTTCGCAAGCAGGATGATTTGAAATGAAATACGGAATTAACTGTAAGTTCAGTTTATTCTTGATATTGATTTTATCGAAACGCTCCTTAAACTTATGGAAGTAACTAAAAGACGGTTTACGCATTAATTTTAAAACTGGGTCACTGGTATGTTCTGGCGCTACTTTTAGTCGACCAGAAACGTGCTTTGTCATCACTTCTTCTGTGTAATCGTCTAACTCTTTTGGGTCGGCATTTTTATTGAATTCTGGCACCAACATATCGTGTCTAATTCCAGAACCGATAAACGATTTTTTCACCTTCGGATGACTATCAACCGCTTGATATAATTCGGTTAACGGTTTATGAGACGTATCTAAATTGCTACAAATTACTGGCGAAATACAACTTGGTGCAACACATTTATCGCAAATAGATTGTACTTTACCTTTCATTTGGTACATGTTTGCACTTGGCCCACCAATATCAGATAAATAGCCTTTAAAATCGGGCATATTCGCCACTTTATCAACTTCATTTAAAATAGATTCTTTACTTCGACTCGCTATAAATTTTCCTTGGTGTGCCGAAATGGTACAAAAACTACAGCCACCAAAACATCCACGATGAATATTTATAGACGTTTTTATCATCTCGTAAGCAGGAATTGGTCCACGCTTATTGTATTTTGGGTGTGGTAAACGCGTGTAAGGCAAATCGAAAGAGGCATCAATTTCGGCTTCCGTCATTGTAGGATAAGGCGGATTTATCATCAGCATCTTATTACCTACCTTTTGAAAAATACGTCTTGCAGCTAATTTATTGGACTCTTGCTCTATTACTTTAAAGTTAGATGCGTAAGCCTTTTTATCTTTTAAACAGGTTTCGTGTGAAGCGATTTCAACATCTTCCCAATTTTTATTTTTAGGAATATCGTTTTCATCATTAATAAGAATCGCTGTTTGATTAACAGTATTAATGCTATTGAAAGGTACACCACGCTCTAGTAAACGGACAATTTCACGAAGTGGTTGTTCGCCCATTCCGTACACCAACATATCGGCTTTAGAGGTTTCTAAAATGGTTGGCATTAATTGGTCGCTCCAATAATCGTAATGTGTTACACGACGTAAAGAGCCTTCAATACCTCCAATTAAAACCGGTGTATCTGGCCATTTTTCTTTTAAAATTTTACTATAAACCGTAGATGCATAATCTGGTCTAAAACCTATTTCACCATTTGGTGTGTAGGCATCTTTATCGCGACGTTTTTTATTAGCGTTATAGTTGCTAATCATAGGATCCATACAACCTCCTGTAACACCGAAGAATAAACGTGGTTTACCCAACTTGACAAAATCCTGAAGATTATCGTTAACGTTAGGTTGTGGCACGATAGCGACTTTTAGTCCGAAACTCTCTAACAAACGTCCGATTACTGCTGGACCAAAGGTTGGATGGTCTACATAAGCATCACCGCTAAACAGGATAACGTCGAGTTCTTCCCATCCGCGAATTTTCACCTCTTTGTTTGTGGTAGGTAACCAACTAGAAAGTCTTAATTCTTCTTGCATAACGGCACAAAGGTAAATAGAAATTACTACTTAATTGCAAACACACCTGTTAAACCACACAAATGCAACACAATAGAAGTATATTTTAGTGAAAAATTATAAATCGAGTGCTTTAATGTTTTCTATTCGGTTACGCTCTAGAAAATCATCAATAGTTTCAAAATGTTCAATAACCCGTTGATTTTTAAATTCGAACACTTTTTTTGATAAGCCTTGAAGAAAATCACGGTCGTGAGATACTAAAATTAAAGTACCATCAAACTCTTTTAAAGCCTCTTTTAAAACATCTTTCGATTTTAAATCGAGATGATTGGTTGGCTCATCCAAAATTAATAGGTTTACAGGTTCTAATAATAACTTCACCATGGCTAACCTGGTTTTTTCACCACCAGAAAGCACAGCAACTTTTTTATCGATATCGTCGCCTTTAAACATAAAACGACCCAGAATATTTTTTATTTGCGTACGAATATCGCCTTTTGCAACTTCATCAACCGTTTGAAAAATAGTCAAGTCTTCATCTAAAAGTGCGGCTTGGTTTTGCGCAAAATAACCCACTTGAACATTATGACCAAGTGCGCAAGTGCCTTCTACATCAATTTGTCCCATAATGGCTTTTATCATCGTAGATTTTCCTTCACCATTTCTACCAACAAAACACACTTTTTCGCCACGAGCAATCGACATGTTTGCATTTTTAAACACCACATGATCATCGAACGATTTAGATACATCTTTTACCGTTACAGGATAATCGCCCGAACGTTGCGTTTTCGGAAAACGCAGCTTTAACGCCGATGTGTCAATCTCATCAATTTCAATAATTTCAAGTTTTTCTAGCATACGTTCTCGAGATGCCACCTGATTGGTTTTAGAATAGGTGCCTTTAAAACGCTCAATAAACGCTTGGTTATCGGCAATAAACTTTTGTTGCTCTTGGTAGGCTTTTATTTGATGCGCTCTTCTGTCTTCTCGAAGCTGCAAATAATGGGTGTAATTTGCTTTGTAATCGTAAATACGCCCCATTGTTACTTCAATAGTTCGGTTTGTAATGTTATCTACAAACGCTCTATCGTGCGAAATCACGACCACTGCTTTAGCCTTATTCACTAAAAAATCTTCTAGCCATATTACCGATTCAATATCTATATGGTTGGTTGGCTCATCAAGCAAAATTAAATCAGGCTTTTGAAGTAAAATTTTAGCCAACTCAATACGCATGCGCCATCCACCAGAAAATTCGCTAGTTGGTTTATTAAAATCCTCAGGTTTAAAACCTAAACCTTTAAGGGCTTTTTCAACTTCGGCCGTGTAATTTACTTCTTCTAAAGCATAATATTTTTCACCTAAATCTGATACGCGCTCAATGATTTTCATGTACTCATCAGATTCGTAATCCGTTCTAGTTTCAAGTTGCTTATTTAACGCATCCATTTCATCTCGCATTTCAAAAACATGACTAAATGCTTTGGATGCTTCTTCTAGAACTGAGGTATCATCTTCGGTTAATAAATGCTGAGGCAAATAAGCTATTACAGCATCTTTTGGTGCTCGCACATGTCCTTTAGTAGGGTTTTGTTCACCTGCAATAATTTTCATCATTGTAGATTTGCCAGCACCATTTTTTCCCATAAGGGCAATTTTATCATTCTCATTAATGGTAAAAGACACATCGCTAAATAAGGTATGACCACTAAACTCTACAACTAAATTATCTACAGAAATCATAATTACATTTTTAAAAGCGCAAAACTACTAAAAGCCAAAAAATAAATCTTTCATTTTTGTTAACTAAAAAATACTTTTTAATAATTATAAAGCCCTACAAAAATCACTAACCATTAGTAAAATTTTAATTATTTCTTAGAGTTTAATAATGTAAAAATGATTAATTTCAATGAAACCTGTTAAATAACGATAATCACTACTGGATTAAAGCGCCTGATTTTCAACACAAAAAAACATTTAAATAGAATTTGCTAATCCAATAGTTTATCGTAAATTTGCAAACTCTTTTTGAGAGAGGAATGTTTAATAATTAAAAATCAATTAGTGTGGATACATTAAGCTACAAAACGATTTCAGCAAACAAAGCTACTGTAAATAAAGAGTGGGTTTTAGTTGATGCTGAAGGACAGCCGCTTGGTCGTTTAGCTTCTAAGGTAGCAAAGCTACTAAGAGGTAAACACAAGCCAAACTTCACACCTCATGTTGATTGCGGAGATAATGTTATTATTATCAATGCAGAAAAAATCACGTTATCTGGTAACAAATGGAACGATAAAACGTACCTACGTCACACTGGATATCCAGGAGGTCAAAGAAGTTTAACAGCTACAGAGTTGTATGGTAAAAACCCAACTCGTGTTGTTGAAAAATCAGTAAAAGGAATGTTGCCTAAAAACAAATTAGGTGCAAATTTATTCCGTAATTTAACAGTTGTTGTTGGTACAGAGCACAAACACGAAGCTCAAAAGCCAAAAACAATAAACTTAAACGAATTTAATTAATGGAAGTAATTCACAAAATCGGCCGTAGAAAGACGGCTGTTGCTCGTGTATATGTTGCTGCTGGTAGCGGAAACATAACGATTAACAAAAAAGACTTAACTAATTACTTTACTACGGCTCCTTTGCAGTACAAAGTAAAGCAACCTTTAGTTTTGACTAACAATGATGGCAACTTTGATATTACAGTAAATGTATATGGAGGTGGTATTACTGGACAAGCAGAAGCTGTTCGTTTAGCAATTTCTCGCGCAATGTGCGAATTAGATGCTGAAAACAGATTAACGCTTAAACCAGAAGGATTATTAACTAGAGACCCAAGAATGGTTGAACGTAAGAAATTCGGTCAGAAGAAAGCACGTAAGAAATTCCAGTTCTCTAAACGTTAATATTACCCTGAACTTGTTACAGTATCTGTTTACCAGTTACTCCAACATTTTCAAAACATTAAAACAAATAAATTCTTAAGTTTTGGAGATAACCTTCAAAACTTAAGATTAAATTAAAAACAGTTATTGTTGTTACCTAGCTTGAAAAAGCAGGTTTAGTTTAGCATCTAAATGAAGCCAATAACATTGGAACATTGCTAATCAACAGAACGTAAACTATTACAAACATGGCAGTAGAAGTAAAAGAATTACTTGAAGCAGGTGTACATTTTGGACACCTTACACGTAAGTGGGACCCTAACATGGCGCCTTACGTTTATATGGAGCGTAACGGCATTCATATTATAAACCTTTACAAAACAGCGGCTAAAATTGATGAAGCCGGAGCAGCTCTTGCTAAAATTGCAGCTTCTGGACGTAAAATTTTATTCGTTGCAACTAAAAAGCAAGCTAAAGATGTTGTTGCTGAAAAAGCTGGCGGAATTAACATGCCTTACATTACTGAGCGTTGGCCTGGTGGTATGTTAACTAACTTCGTTACTATTAGAAAAGCTGTTAAAAAAATGGCTTCTATTGATAGAATGAAGAAAGACGGTACTTTTAACACATTATCTAAAAAAGAACGTTTACAAGTAGATCGTTTAAGAGCTAAGTTAGAGAAAAACTTAGGTTCTATTAGCGACATGACTCGTTTACCAGGTGCGCTTTTTGTTGTAGATATTAAACGTGAGCACATCGCGATTAAAGAAGCTCAAAAATTAAACATTCCAATCTTTGCAATGGTTGATACAAACTCAGATCCACGTCAAGTAGATTACGTTATCCCTGCAAACGATGATGCTTCTAAATCTATCGATAAAATTTTAACTTACGTTTCGTCTGCAATCGCTGGAGGTTTAGCAGAACGTAAAGCTGAAAAAGAAGCTTCTGCAGCTGAAAAAGGCGATGCAAAGCCTAAAGCTAAAAAAGCTGTTGCAGCTAACGAAGAAGAAGAATAAAATAACATTAACAAAACATAAATAAGTCGTTTAGTTCTTTTCTTTGTGAAATAAATTGAACGACTTTTTTAAATTATAACTACTATGAGTACTACAGTAAAAGTTACAGCCGCTGAAGTAAATAAATTAAGACAGGCAACTGGCGCAGGAATGATGGACTGCAAAAAAGCCTTAGTTGAAGCCGAAGGAGATTTCGATAAAGCTATCGAAGTGTTACGTAAAAAAGGACAAAAAGTAGCAGAAAAAAGAGCTGACAGAGATTCATCTGAAGGTGCTGCTGTTGCTAAAGTAAACGACGACCAAACTGCTGGTGTTGCCATTGTTTTAGGTTGTGAAACTGACTTTGTTGGTAAAAACGAAAATTTCTTAGCATTAGCTAACCAATTAGGAGATATCGCGTTAAACACTTCTACTAAAGAAGAATTTTTAGCGGCAGATTTCGATGGTATGACTGTTGCCGACAAATTAGTTGAGCAAACTGGTGTAATTGGTGAGAAATTAGACATCACTTCTTTTGAAAAATTAGAAGCTGCTTACGTTGGTTCTTACGTACACATTAACAAAATTGCTGCTTTAGTTGGTTTAACTGCAAAAGTTGATAACGCCGATGTTTTAGTAAAAGACGTAGCTATGCAAGTCGCTTCAATGGGAGCAACTTCTTTATCTTACAAAGATTTCGATCCTGCATACGTGGCTAGCGAAACTGAAGCTAGAATTGCGGTTATTGAAAAAGATAATGAAGAGTTAGCTAGATTAGGAAAAACTTTAAAAAATGTTCCTAAATACATCTCTATGGCTCAATTAACTCCAGAAGTTTTAGCCCAAGCTGAAGAAGATGCAAAAGCTGAATTACAAGCCGAAGGTAAACCAGAAAAAATCTGGGATAGAATTTTACCAGGTAAAATGGAGCGTTTTATCTCTGACAACACAACTTTAGATCAAGAACAATGTTTATTAGATCAAAAGTTTATTAAAGACGAAAAGAAAACTGTTGCAGAATATGTTTCTTCTTATGGTGAAGTTGCTATCGCAGGTTTTAAACGTGCTTCTGTAGGTTAATACTTTTTTGTTTCTAAAATTCTAGAAATTAAATCTATATTATAAACCACTACTTATTTTTAGGTAGTGGTTTTTTTGTACATAAAATAAAAATTTTATGTAGTTTTGCTCAACCTTCAGAAAGCTACAAATGAAATACAAAAGAATACTTCTAAAACTATCTGGCGAAGCCTTAATGGGAACTCGCCAATACGGCATTGATCCAGACCGTTTAGCAGAATATGCAAATGACATTAAAACAATAACCGACAAAGGTGTTGAAGTTGCCATAGTTATTGGTGGCGGTAATATTTTTAGAGGTGTTGCCGGAGCAAGTAATGGTATGGATCGTGTACAAGGCGATCATATGGGCATGCTAGCAACCGTAATTAATGGTCTAGCCTTGCAAAGTGCGCTAGAAGACGCTGGTATACCAACACGTTTACAATCGGCAATTAAAATTAATGAAGTGGCAGAACCCTTTATTCGTAGAAAAGCTATGCGACACCTTGAAAAAGGGCGCGTTGTAATTTTTGGAGGAGGAACCGGAAACCCTTATTTCACAACAGACTCTGCCGCAGTACTTCGTGCTATAGAAATTGAAGCCGATGTTATTTTGAAAGGTACTCGCGTAGATGGTATTTACAATGCCGATCCAGAAAAAGATAAAAAAGCCGTTAAATTTAACAACATTACCTTTGATGATGTTTTAAGAAAAGGCTTAAAGGTAATGGATACTACAGCTTTTACCTTAAGTCAAGAAAACAAACTGCCAATTATTGTTTTCGATATGAACAAAAAAGGAAATTTACTAAAAGTAGTATCGGGCGAAAAAGTAGGTACCGAAGTAAACCTATAAATTTGGCTTAATTTTTGAAAAAGCGTATTTTATAATTCTATAAAAGAAAAGCTATGAACGAAGACATTCAATTTATACTAGATTCAACTAAAGAAGCTATGGATAATGCTGTAAAGCATTTAGAAAAGCAATTTGTAAATATACGAGCTGGAAAGGCTTCTCCTGCTATGTTAGGAAGTGTCATGGTAGAATATTATGGCTCACAAACTCCGTTAAGTCAAGTTGCCAATGTTAATACGCCAGACGGACGAACTATTACCGTGCAACCTTGGGAAAAAGGCATGCTTCAAGAAATTGAAAAGGGCATTATGTACGCGAATCTTGGCTTTAATCCAATGAACAATGGCGAAACCATTATTATTAATGTACCACCATTAACCGAAGAACGTCGTAAAGATTTAGCTAAACAAGCAAAAGCTGAAACAGAAGATGCCAAAGTTAGTATTCGTACCGCAAGAAAAGATGCGAATAACGATATTAAAAAATCCGACGATGTTTCGGATGACGAAAAAAGCAACGCCGAAATTGATGTGCAACAAATGACAGATAATTTCGTTAAAAAGGTTGATGAACTTTTCGCTATAAAAGAAAAGGAGATTATGACGGTATAGTATACCACTAAATACAAAACTGTTTTAAAAGTTTATCCTGAAACACAAACATTCGGGCTATTTTTTTAAATTATTGAAATAACTTTATTCAAAGAATCTTTTAGAACAGTTTTTTTGTTCAACAAAACTAATGCTAAAACGCTGCTTTATTTTTATTTGCTATATCAGCTTTTTCTCATCTCATGCTCAATTTGAAACGGAAAATAGCGTTAAAATACAGCAAGATTCTACTAAAAGAAAAGAATTTATACAGCACTTAGGCCAAGGTTTTTTCCCTACCAAATTTTTAGATTTAGACCTACGCTACCTTATTAAATTTAACCAATACGAAGGTATTCGTACCGGTTTAGGTTTTCAAACCAACAACAAATTCTCACAGAGATACCGCATTAATAGTTATTTAGTTTACGGGTTTCGAGACCATCGTTTTAAATACAGTATTGGTGGAGGTTTTCGAGTCTCAGAACACACAAACACTTGGATTAATTTAGCCTATACCGACGATTTACAAGAAACAGGAAGCACCAAATTTATAACAGATGGTAGATTTTTTCAGTTTTTTGAACCTCGTTTACTTAACATCGATTTGTTTCATAAGCACATCACTAAAAAAATAGCACTAGAACACGAATTTCATAAAACCCTAATTTTTGAATCGGAATTTGCAGCTAGTAAAATAGAACCTACCTATGCATACAGTTTCAACATAAACGGGAATAGTTATACCAATTACGATATTACCAATGCTAAATTAGCTTTAAACTGGAATCCGTTTAATAAAATTGAAAAACTCTCTGAAAGTAAAACACGTATAAAACAAGGCTATCCAAAAATTACGCTTCAATATACCAAAGGCATAAAAGGCGTATTTAATAGTGATTTTAACTTTTCAAAAATAGATTTCAAAAGTATTTTTAGGCTTGGAAATAGCAACAAATCTTTTTCCGAAATAACTTTAGTTTCTGGTGTTGCACAAGGCGAAGTTCCCTTAAGCCATTTATATCATGCTTACCCAAACAACATTACAAAAGAAACAATTTTACAACGTTTTTCGGTAGCTGGTTTAACCAGTTTTGAAACCATGTATTTCAATGAGTTTTTTTCCGATAAATTTACCACTGTTCAATTTAAACATTTTTTAAAGCCATTCGAAATAAGTCAACGGTTTAAACCACAAGTAGTATTAATTTCTCGCTATGCTATTGGTAATATGGAAAATCCCGAACAGCATAATAACATTAGCTTTGGCACCTTAAACAAAGGCTATACCGAGTCGGGTTTCGAACTTAATAAATTGTTTTTTGGCTTTGGTTTAAGCTTTACTTATCGCTATGGCGCTTACCACTTACCAAATATAAGCGATAATGTGGCCTTAAAATTCACATTTAACGTCTCGTTATGAGGTAATCTGTTGCTTTTTTCTACCTTTGCGCAGCTTATAATTCTAGCATGTTTAAACTTTTTACAACCGATTTTTGGGACGTTATCGCAAGATTAATTTTACGTAATAAAATTATAATTCTTGTTAGTATTGTTATTGTTACATTTTTGTTTAGTACCAAGTGGGAAAACATGCGTTTTAGCAATACCGAAGCCAATTTATTACCCGACGATCATGAGGTAAACATTACCTATAACAACTTTTTAAAAATATTTGGAGAAGAAGGTAACCTTATAATTCTTGGAGTAAAAGACAGTACTTTTTTTACAGTTGAAAAAATTAATACCTGGAATAAACTTGCTGATAGTTTTAAAGATTACCAAGAAGTTGAAACCGTTGTTTCAATAAAAGACCTACAAAAGCTTATAAAAGACTCCGACAATCAAAAATTTAAACTGCAGCCTTTTATAAAAGATTCTATTACTTCTTTAAGTCAAATTGATACTCTACAAGAAGAACTCTTTAAAAAATATCCGTTTTATGATAATTTTTTATTTAATAGCAAAACTAAAACAGTTAGAACGGCAATTTATTTAAAAAAGGATATTGTAAATACATCTGCCAGAAAAAACTTTGTTCTTAACGAACTTGTTAAAAAAATTGAAACGTTTGAAACCACCAACAGTCTAGACGTTCGTGTATCTGGAATGCCCTATGTTCGCTCGCTAAACGCCCAAAACATTGTAGACGAAATTGGAAAATTTGTTGGAGCCGCCTTATTGGTAACATCGCTTATTTTCTTTTTATTTTTTAGATCGTTTAGAGCCACTTTTATTTCATTAATTGTCGTATCAATTGGTGTTATGTGGACCCTCGGAATTATTGGAGCTCTTAATTACGAAATAACCGTTTTAACCGCTTTAATTCCGCCATTAATTATTGTTATTGGAATTCCAAACTGCATTTTCTTAATTAATAAATACCAGCACGAAGTAAAATTACATGGAAATAAAGTAAAATCGTTACAGCGCGTTATTACTAAAATTGGGAATGCCACGTTAATGACCAACGTTACAACAGCCTCTGGATTTGCAACCTTCATTTTAACCGAAAGTAAACTTTTAAAAGAATTTGGTATCGTTGCATCGCTTAGCATTTTGGCTATTTTTATATTATGCTTGCTTATTATTCCTATAATTTACACCTTTTTACCTTACCCTAAAGAGCGTCATTTAGAGCATTTAAACAAACGTTGGATAGGTGGTTTTGTAAATTGGATGGAGCGCATGGTAAAACAACGTCGTATTACGATTTATTTTACAGCAGTAATACTGTTAATAGTAAGTATGATTGGCATTTACCAGATTAGAATTTCGGGAAGCTTAATTGAAGACATGCCTCAAAACTCAGAATTTGTTAACGACATACGCTTTTTCGAAAAAGAATTTAATGGTATTATGCCTTTAGAGTTTGTAATAGATACAAAACGCAAAAAAGGCGTTATGAAACTGTCCACCTTAAAACGTATGGATGAGCTCGAAAATTTAATTGTTGAAATTCCAGAACTCTCCAAACCTATATCGGTAGTAAGCTTAGTAAAATATAGCAAACAAGCCTATTACAACGGCAATCCTAAATTTTACCAATTACCAACCTCGCAAGAAAATAGTTTTATTTTATCGTACGCTAAAAACTCAACTTCAAATGTAAATTTATTAGAAAATTTTGTTGATAGCACTGGTCAATACGCACGTATTACAACGTTTATGAAGGATATTGGTACCGATAAAATGGAACGGATAGAAGAAGATATTCAAACCAAAGTAAACAAAGTCTTTCCAAAAGAGCGTTTCAATGTAACCATGACAGGTAAAGCTTTAGTTTTTCAAAAAGGCACAAAATATTTAGTTAAAAATCTTGCTGTCTCACTGTCTTTAGCCATAATACTTATAGCCTTGTTCATGGCGTATATGTTTCGTTCAGGCAGAATGATAATTGTGTCGTTAATACCAAACCTATTGCCTTTATTAGTAACCGCAGGATTAATGGGCTATTTAGGCGTACCTATAAAACCTTCAACAATACTGGTTTTTAGTATTGCATTTGGCATTTCGGTCGATGATACCATTCATTTTTTAGCTAAATACCGTCAAGAACTGCAGGCTAATCACTGGAAAATAAAAGTGTCGGTTTACGGTGCTTTGCGCGAAACTGGAGTTAGTATGTTCTACACCTCTATTGTGCTGTTTTTTGGTTTTTCGGTATTTACAATTTCTAATTTTGGTGGCACTGTGGCACTAGGAGCCTTAGTATCTGCCACACTTCTTTTTGCTATGCTATCAAACTTATTACTTTTACCTTCGCTACTACTTTCGTTAGAGCGAAATATTGCAAACAAAGAGGTATTACGAGAGCCATCAATAAATATTATCCCAAAAGAAGACGAAGAAGCGTAAATCTTGCTTATAAAATCAAGCTTTTTTTTATATTTACATTATAAATTTAACTACATGCAATCAAAAACAGTTTCAGATTTACTAAACCAAGACATTTTATTACAAGAAGTAGAAGTAAAAGGATGGGTGCGCACCTTTCGAGCCAATCGTTTTATAGCTTTAAACGATGGATCGACCATTAATAATATACAATGCGTAGTAGATTTCGAAAATTTTGATGAAGCTTTATTAAAACGTATTACAACAGGTGCTGCCATTTATATAAAAGGCGATTTAGTAGAAAGCCAAGGCAAAGGACAAACCGTAGAAATTCAAGTAAAAGAACTTGATGTTTTAGGAGATTCCGATCCAGAAACCTATCCTATTCAGCCTAAAAAACACTCTTTCGAGTTTTTACGTGAAAATGCCCATTTACGAACTAGAACAAGCACCTTTAGTGCCGTTATGCGTTTACGTTCTGCCCTGTCGTTTGCCATTCATAAATATTTTAACGAAAACGGCTTTTACTACATGCACGCACCAATTATTACAGGTAGCGATGCCGAAGGTGCTGGAGAAATGTTTCAAGTAACAAGTTTAAATGTTGCCGACACTCCAAAAACCGATGATGGTAAAATAGATTACACACAAGACTTTTTTGGCAAAGAAACCAACCTTACAGTTTCTGGGCAGTTAGAGGCCGAAACCTATGCCATGTCCTTAGGTAAAGTTTACACTTTTGGCCCTACGTTTAGAGCCGAAAATTCGAATACATCGCGCCATTTAGCCGAATTTTGGATGATTGAACCAGAAGTAGCATTTATGGATTTAGCCGGAAATATGGATTTAGCTGAAGACTTTCTAAAATCGGTAATAAACTATGTGCTAGAAAATAACAAAGAAGATTTAGAATTTTTAGATAAGCGTTTAGCTGAGGAAGACAAAAAGAAGCCTCAAGTAGAACGTAGTCCAATGGGTTTAATTGAAAAACTAAACTTTGTTATAGAAAATAATTTTAAACGTGTTAGCTATACCGAAGCTATTGATATTTTGCGAAACTCGAAACCCAACAAAAAGAAAAAATTCAAATATATTATTGATGAATGGGGCGCAGATTTGCAAAGCGAACACGAACGTTTTTTAGTTGAAAAACATTTTAAATGTCCCGTTATTTTATTTGATTATCCGGCAAACATTAAAGCCTTTTACATGCGTCTTAACGACGATGGAAAAACCGTTCGCGCCATGGATATTCTATTTCCAGGAATTGGAGAAATAGTTGGTGGTGCGCAACGTGAAGAACGCTTAGAGGTTTTAAAAGAAAAAATGGCTGCCATTGATATTCCTGAAAAAGACCTTTGGTGGTATCTCGATTTACGCAAATTTGGTACCGCCGTGCATTCTGGCTTTGGTTTAGGGTTCGAGCGTTTAGTAATGTTTGCAACAGGCATGAGCAATATTCGTGATGTTATTCCGTTTCCAAGAACACCCCAAAATGCTGAGTTTTAAGTCGCGTACATTACCTTGTTAAGCTTAATGCTTTTTTATATATTTGATTAAACAACCTCGTCATTAATACATGAGCGTTTAATTTATTTTTTAGAGCAAATACCTTAAATCGAAACATGCTTAAACAACATTTACAATTTAAATTATCGCAAAAGCTTTCGCCACAGCAAATTCAGTTAATGAAATTGATTCAATTGCCTACACAAGCTTTTGAACAGCGTTTAAAGCAAGAGCTTGAAGAAAATCCAGCTCTAGAAGGAGGTAAAGACAAAAATGATGATTTAGATGCCGATTTCGATAATTCTTCCGATGATTTTAACGATAGCGAAACTATTGGTAATGATGAAATAAATGTTGATGAGTATTTAAGCGATGATGAAATTCCTGATTATCGAACCCAAGCCAATAATTATAGTAGTGACGATGAAGAAAAAACCATGCCCTACGCGGCAGGAACCTCCTTTACGCAACATCTAAAAAATCAATTAAATACCTATCGCTTAAATGACGAAGAACGAGATATTGCCGAGTTTTTAGTAGGAAGTGTAGATGAAAGCGGCTATATACGTCGCGACTTAAGCGATATTATGGACGATTTAGCATTTACGCAAAACGTTTATACATCCGAAGAAAATATTGAAAAGGTTTTAAAAATTGTGCATCAATTAGATCCAGCAGGTGTTGGCGCTCGCAATTTGCAAGAGTGTTTAAGTATACAGTTGCAACGAAAAAACAAAACAGCCGAAGTAGAATTAGCTACGGCCATAATTGATAACGCCTTTGAACAATTTACAAAAAAGCATTATAACAAATTACTTCAAAAGTTTAGCATTTCCGAAGAACAGTTAAAAGATGCTATTTCCGAAATTGAGCATTTAAACCCAAAACCAGGAGGTTCTTATGCGGGAAATAATAAAATTGTTGAACACATAGTGCCAGATTTTGCCATAAAAATTGTTGATGGGGAATTAGAATTAACGCTTAATGGAAGAAATGCACCAGAACTGCATGTATCGCGTGAGTATAACAACATGCTTAAGGGTTATAAAGACTCTAAAGACAAATCGAAATCGCAAAAAGACGCGATTGTATTTATAAAACAGAAGCTAGATGCTGCAAAATGGTTTATAGAAGCTATTAAACAACGTCAACAAACGCTATTTGTTACCATGAGTGCCATAATGCACTACCAAAAAGATTACTTTTTGTCGGGAGACGAACGTAATTTAAAACCTATGATTTTAAAAGACGTTGCAGACGAAATAAATATGGACGTTTCAACAGTTTCTCGTGTGGCTAACAGTAAATATGTAGACACACCTTATGGTACAAAACTAATTAAAGAGTTCTTCTCAGAATCCATGAAAAATGATCAAGGTGAAGATGTATCTACAAGAGAAATTAAAAAAATTCTAGAAACCGTAATTGAGGAAGAAGACAAAAAGAAACCACTAACCGATGAAACTTTAGCTTCAATTTTAAAAGAGAAAGGTTATCCAATAGCCAGACGAACCGTTGCTAAATACCGTGAACAACTCGACATTCCAGTTGCTAGACTTCGTAAAAAAATTTAATGGACAGGCTATTAAAAAGCATCTCATATGTTTTACACCCCTTATTTATGCCAATTGCAGGGGTTATTTTTTATTTCGCCAAATCACCACGCTTTATTCAATTCGATGTTATTAAAGGAAAATTAATAGCCATTTTCATTCTTACTGTACTATTACCAATATTGCTTTTTTTCCTTTTAAAAACGCTTAATAAAGTTAATTCTATAAAGCTAGAAACCACTCGCGAACGCATTTATCCATTATTATTAAATGGCGTAATTACACTAATGGTTTTAAAACGCATTTTATCACCATCGCAAGATATTGAACTCTATTTTTTCTTTTTAGGCATTTTAATTTCTACCATGGCATGTTTAATTCTAGCTATCTTTAAATTTAAAGCTAGTTTACATATGATGGGAATAAGTGGACTATGTATGTTTTTTATTGCCTTAAGCATTCATTTTAGTATTAACATAAATGGCACATTAGCCGTTATGTTTATATTACTTGGAGCACTTGCAACTTCAAGAATTCATGTTAAGGCACACACCTATATAGAACTTATAATAGGTATTTTTATTGGACTGTTACCACAATTAATACTAGTTAACCACTGGTTATAAAATATAAAAGATTAAGCCCAGTTTTATGTCTGTCATTTCTCTGGTTGTATTATCACTTAGAGAAGCTTCTTTAAAAATCGGATTTAAACCATAATACACACAAAAATTCCAAGTATTGTAACCAGCACTTAAAGTTAAACCATATTGAAATTTATTAAACACATCGATATTAGAGTATTTAATATTCCCTAAATCGCCGCTATATTTAGTGTTATTTAACAACATATAGCCAAGTTTAAAACCTGCATATAAACGCCAAAAACTATAATCGGTTGCGGTAGAAGTACGCCATCTAAACTCAATAGGTAGTTCAATTAAATGATTCGAAAATTTATTTTTGGTAAAGTCATCTTCATCAACAATTTCGTATTCAAAAGTATTATCAGAGTTTTTATTAATTAACAAGTTTTGGTTAAAAGAATTGGTTGAATACCCAAGACCTATACCAATGGCTACAGTACGTCGTTTATTAACAGGCATATCTTTAATAAAACCAGCATGAAATCCAAGAGAAAATCCGCTTTGCGCTAAATCATCGGGCACATGATGCAATACATTATAAGTAATTGAAGCATAAAATTGATCTTCTTTATAAAGGGAATCAATCTCCTTTTTGGCAACATCATTTTGTGCAACACCAAAAGAACAATTAAGACCCAATAAAAATAAATATATATACTTCATTACAGTTCGCGTAAGGTTTATCTCTGGATAAATTTAAAGATAAGTTATAAAATATTAAAAGGCGTTCTGAAAATTCAAAACGCCTTTTAAATAAAATTAAGAAGGTAAAATTACTGGTTAGTTACACTACCTTTTTTAGTAGTATAATTAATTTTTAACGCATTAACTTTACGTAGTTCTTGTTTAATATCACCAACAATACCCATGTTAGTTTCGCCATCTACCTTTAACGCTGTTGTTAAAAATGGCACTAACTCTTCACGTTTCGATGCGCGTTCGGCCGCAATAAACGAAGCAATATCACTCACATTAGCGAAATCGTCGTTTAATTGTATTCTAGCCTGAGTACCGTATTGTTTATAGTTATCACTTGGTTTACCAGCGTAAATGTACATTACCAAATCCTTTTTATCTAGCTTTTCAACTTGATCTGCAAAAGGCAGATTATTTTCAATCTTTAGGGTGTTTTGCCTCATTACTGTTGCCACCATAAAGAAAAATAAAAGCATAAATACAATATCTGGTAAGGCTGCAGTATTTACCGCAGGTACTCCGCCCTCTTTTTTCTTTTTAAATTTAGACATAGTTTATGTTAAATTTTAATGTTATTGTACTTCAGAAAGTTTTTGAGGATAATCGAGTTTAATTTTCTCAAGTTGATCCTTTAATCTTTCTTTATTTCCAGGCCAGTTTACATCGTTGACATTAGCCTCCATTTCTGTAAACGTTTTCCCGTATAGTGCTTCTGCTCTTTTATTTCTCAAAACATTATAAGCGGCTACTAACTCATTTTGCACAGCAATGTATGTTTTATAAGTTGTTTCGCGTTCGTTTTTTAAAGAAATAATGGCTTTTGAAGGATTATCAGACGATTCTGGGTCTCTTTTTCCTTTACAGAAATCGCAAGAACCATCTCCTCCATTATCTAAAAATGCTATGGCTGCTTCTCTTAAATCCTTAACCTCCATAATTTCATCTTCAACAAGTAATTGATCGTTACCATTTAAAAGCACGGTAAAGATGTTTTTTTGTTTGATGATTGGCGGCTCAGTTTCTTCAATTGGAGGTAATTTTCTGTTTAATCCAGAGTCTACCTCGATAGTTGTTGTAACTAAGAAGAAAATTAATAATAAGAAAGCAATGTCGGCCATAGAGCCTGCATTTACTTCTGGTGCTGCTCTTTTTGACATAATCTATTTATTTAATATTTTTTTAGCCCCACCAACTAGCATTGAACCAATAGCTAAAACTGCTAAAATGTAGAAAGCGATTAAGCCTGCTCCAACAGTTTTAGAAGTAGATTCTGTTACGTCAGAACCTTTTTGGATAAATGGTTGTAAGTCTAAATCTGAACCAGACGACACTCCAAAAGAGATCGCAATAATTACTAAAAATGCGCCAACCGTTAGTAAAGTCTTTTTAATATCGCCAGAGAATAGCCCTTTAATTACAAAGACTACAACAAGCGCAATTACTATTGCTAATACGGCATAAGCTACATATAGTATATTACCGCTAAGGCCTTGTGCTGCTTCCTCCTCTGAACCCATAATCATCAATGCAAAGATAGCACCAATAATGGCTAGAGCGAAAGCTACTATTTTTAATACTTTATGTAAATTCATAATTTGTTTTCGTTTTAATTATATTATTATTTTTTGTGTCTAATTAATAGATCCATTAACGTGATAGAAGCATCTTCCATATCGTTAACAATACTATCAATTTTAGCAATAATATAATTGTAGAAAATTTGAAGAATAATAGCCACAACAAGACCAAATACTGTTGTTAAAAGTGCTACTTTAATACCACCTGCTACTAAAGAAGGTTGCATATCTCCAGCTGCTTCAATTTTATCGAATGCTTGAATCATACCAATTACCGTACCCATGAAACCAAGCATTGGTGCAAGTGCGATAAATAATGAAATCCATGATACGTTTTTCTCTAATTGTCCCATTTGAACACCACCGTAAGCTACAACAGCTTTTTCAGCAGCTTCGATACCTTCGTCTGTTCTATCTAAACCTTGGTAGTAAATAGAAGCGATAGGCCCTTTTGTGTTTCTACAAACTTCTTTCGCTGCTTCTACACCACCTGATGCTAAAGCGTCTTCAACTTTTTGTGTTAATTTTTTAGTGTTTGTAGTAGACAGATTTAAAAAGATAATTCTTTCGATTGCAATTGCTAAACCTAAGATTAAACATAACAATACAATTCCCATAAATTCTGGTCCACCTTCAATAAAACGCTTTTTTAATTCTTGGTGAAATGTTAAGCTTTCTTCAGCAGCAGCTTCATCGTCTTGTGCTACCGTTACCACAGTAGTTGATGCGGCAGTTGTGTTTGCAATTGTGGTTGCATTTGCAGTTCCGAATACCATCATTCCTGTAATGGCAAGGATAGAAAATAATCTTTTCATGTTTCTTGTTTCTTAATTTTATTAGTTAAAGTGTTAAAGATATAAAAAAAAAGCAATTAAAAATAAAAATTCAGCAGAGAGGAAGGGATTCGAACCCTCGATACCCTTTTGAGGTATACACACTTTCCAGGCGTGCGCCTTCGACCACTCGGCCACCTCTCTTTATTATTTTAAGTCACCTTATTTTTGGAGGCTCAAATAACAAAAAATTATTTTAACTCTAAAATTTTAAGAGTTAATTTTAAGTGATTTCTCCTCGTAGGTTAGTTTCATATATGGTTTTGAAGCTTTTACCAGTAATATTTTGCCCTAATAAGTACATGGCTTTTGCTATTGCGGCTTCTGTAGTTATATCTTTACCAGATATTACGCCTGCTTTTTTTAACGCCCTACTGGTTTCGTAATGTCCCATTATTACACTTCCGCCACTGCATTGCGTAATATTAATAATATGTATTCCTTTTTTAATTGTTTCGGTAATTAAATTAATAAACCATTTTTCTGTTGTGCAATTACCCGCGCCGTAGGTTTCTATAATAACAGCTTTTAAATTTTTAATACTAAAAATGCTTTTTAATACTGCGGAAGAAATTCCTGGAAATAATTTAATGATTGCGATATTGCTATCTAAATTTTTCCTAACCACTAAATCTGCTTTTAAATTAGGGCGAAACAAATACTCGTTATTAATTTTTAGATATACTCCAGATTCGGCTAAATCGGGATAATTTAATGATGCAAATGCCTGAAAATGTTCGGCATTAATTTTTGTAGTTCGGTTACCGCGATACAGTTTATATTCAAAGTACAAACACACCTCCTTAATAATAGGTATGCCTTCTTGTTGTTTAGATGCTATTTGAATTGATGTAATTAAATTCTCTTTAGCATCGGTGCGTAAATCGCCAATTGGCAATTGCGATCCTGTAAAAATAACTGGCTTTGCTAAATTTTCTAACATAAAACTTAATGCTGATGCCGTATAACTCATGGTATCGCTGCCATGTAAAATAACAAAACCATCGAATGCATTATAATTCACTTCTATTATTTCGGCAATTTGCGCCCAACACTCTGGGTTCATGTTACTAGAATCTATAGGTTCGCTAAACGATACCGTATCAATGTTACAATCTAAAAGTTGTAATTCCGGTATTTTTTCGAGTAAGTTTTTAAAATCGAAGGCTTTTAAAGCGCCCGTTTTAAAATCGCGAATCATTCCAATGGTTCCGCCTGTGTAAATAAGTAATATGTTTGGTTTTTGTAAAGTCATATTTATATACCAAATACCGCTTTAGAATTATTTGTGGTTATTTCGGCTAATGTTTCTAAAGATACATTATATATGGTTGCCAATTTTTCTAACACCTTTAATATGTATACACTTTCGTTTCGTTTACCTCGAAATGGCGTTGGTGCTAAATACGGCGCATCGGTTTCTAAAACTATATGTTTTAAATCTATTTGATTTAGGAATTTATCAATTTTTCCATTTTTAAATGTGGCCACACCACCAATGCCTAATTTCATTTTATAGGAAATGGCTTGTTCTGCTTGCTCTAAGGTTCCGGTAAAGCAATGAAAAATCCCAAATAATTTATCGTCTTTTTCATTTTCTAAAACTTCAAAAACTTCATCGAATGCTTCGCGACAATGAATTACAATGGGCAAATTATATTTTTTCGCTAATTGTATTTGCTGCTTAAAAGCTTCTTGTTGAATGATCAATGTGCTTTTATCCCAATATAAATCGATTCCTATTTCTCCAACCGCATAAAACTTTCGAGAAGCTAGCATCTCCTCAACATGTTTCAACTCGTTTTTATAGTGTTGTTTTACATGTGTTGGATGCAAACCCGTCATTAAAAACACATTATCTGGAAAATCGCTTTCCAGCTGAAGCATACTTTCGGTGTATGTAGAATCGATTGCCGGAATAAAAAATCTTGTAACCCCAGCATCAATCGCTCTGTTAATCATTTCTTTTCGGTCTTCATCGAAAACTTCGCTATATAAATGCGTGTGCGTGTCTGTAATAATCATGGAGCAAAAGTAACTGAGCGAATCGAGATTATCAAGTAATTTTGGGCCTGAACTTATTTCAAAAAAACGAAACCATCCCAAATGCTGAAAAGTCGCCCAATTATTGGGACGCCTTAAACTAATATGGACAGCTAAACAAGCCTAATGATAATGACAATCTATTTTATATTATTATTGGTAGTATAATTATACGCTTTGTAGTATTTTTGAGCAGAAAACTAAAAAGACATGCAGCCTAATTTACAAGAATTTCTGCTACAAAAAGGTTATGCGAAGGTAAAATTACACCTTACAAAAACTAACCACTTCGAAATAAAGGCATCTATAAACGGTGAAAAAGGATTATTTATTCTCGATACTGGAGCGTCGAACTCTTGTGTTGGTTTTGAAGCTGTTAACACGTTTAACCTTACCGCCGAGGACTCCATAATAAAAGCGGCGGGTGCTGGCGCTACTAATATGGACACTAAAATGTCGAAACGTAATAAAATTAAAATAGGAAAATGGACCAATAACAAAGTAGTTTTGGTTCTTTTTAACCTAACCCATGTGAATACAGCTTTAAAAAACCATAACTCGCAACCTGTTGATGGTATTATTGGAGCAGATATATTAAAAAAAGGCAAAGCTGTTATAGATTATGAAAAGAAATATTTATATTTAAAATTATAATAATAGCAAAAAAGTAATTTCCCTCTCTCTAATGACCAATTCAATAGTAATAGCAGACGATCATCCTTTGATGTTACGTGGTCTAACCGATTTTTTAAACTCCAAAGGTTTTAATATTATTGGAAGTGCTACCGATGGTAAAAGCGCCTATAACCTAATAGTGAAAGAAAAACCAGAAATAGCTATTCTAGATATTAGAATGCCACATATGACAGGTTTAGAAGTAGCCGAAGCCTGCAAAAAAAATGATATAGATACCAAAATTATTCTAATTACTTTCGATAAAGAAGAAGGGCTTTACGACCAAGCTAAAGCTTTTAATGTTTATGGTTATATTTTAAAAGAATTTGCAATTGAAGAAATTGAAGCCTGCATTAAAAGCGTTATAAACAACACGCCATATTTTAGCGACGAAATAGCCTCGTATTTACAAAACTCACATAACGAAAAACCTAAAGAAATTGGTTGTCTTACAAAATCTGAATTAAAAATTGTTAAACTCATTGCCAACAACAAAACCAGCCAAGACATTGCAAATGAGCTTTCTATATCGATTAGAACCGTAGACAAACATAGAAGTAACATAGTTGCAAAGCTTGGTTTAGATAAAAAACCAACATCCTTATCGATTTGGGCAACATTAAACAAACATTTTTTATAAAATACGTATATGTACGTATTTTTTTATAAGATAATTTAATATATCTTTACAGTGCTATTAATTAGTTCTTAGGGAGAATTATAAAAGGCTTTAGGTTGTAATGATCTAAAGTCTTTTTTTATTTTACAAAAAATCAAAAAATACGCAGAAGTACGTATTTTTTTATAGCTTAATATAACATACCTTTACCCTGCTATTAATTAGTTCTTAGGGAGAATTATAAAAGGCTTTAAGTTGTAATGACTTAAAGTCTTTTTTTTATTTTCAACAAACTACTTCTGCGTTAAAATACGTATAACTGCTTATTTTATTTAAAAACTGAAGTATTTAACTTTACGGTGTTATTAATCAATATATCTAACGAAACGATTAAAACTCTGCGATAAAAATATTAACGCAAGATTTTATAAAAAACAAAAAAAATTTTATGGGAGAGGAAAATAATACCATTAATAAATGTCTATTTATTGGTTTAGTTGTTATTGTTGTATTAACCATTGCATTTAATATCATGATGTGCTTTTATTAATTAGCAAAATCATCAAACAAAAAAAAGGTGTTATTTAAAAAAACAACACCTTTTTTTGTTCTAAATAAAAAAACTTATAATTCTAAAGCCTTTTTTACATCGTTATTCATCAATAATTCTATTGGATTTTCAAGAGCTTCTTTAACAGCTACTAAAAACCCAACACTTTCTTTACCATCAATAATTCTATGATCGTATGATAATGCAACATACATCATTGGGTGAATTTCAACATTACCATCTACAGCAATAGGGCGTTGTATAATGTTATGCATTCCTAAAATACCACTTTGTGGAGGATTAATAATAGGTGTAGATAACATACTACCAAATACGCCGCCATTTGTTATGGTAAAAGTACCACCTGTCATTTCATCGACCGTAATTTGACCATCGCGCGCACGTAATGCTAAACGCTTTACTTCAGATTCTACACCTCTAAAGGTTAAATTTTCGGCGTTTCTAATTACAGGAACCATTAATCCTTTTGGTCCAGATACTGCAATACTAATATCGCAAAAATCATAGGAAATCATTTCCTTACCATCAATCATTGAGTTTACAGCCGGATACATTTTTAAAGCACGCACAACAGCTAAAGTAAAGAAAGACATGAAACCTAAACCAACACCATGTTTTGATTTAAAAGTTTCCTTGTATTCGTTACGTAGCTCAAAAATAGGCGTCATATTAACTTCGTTGAACGTTGTTAACATAGCGGTGGTATTTTTAGCCTCAACCAAACGCTCTGCTACTTTACGACGTAACATAGACATTTTACTACGACTTTCTCCTCTGGAACCTCCTGTAGGCGTTCCCATTGAAGGCACTGCTTTTACAGCATCGTCTTTTGTTACTCTACCATCTTTTCCTGTTCCAGAAACCGATGAAGCCTCAATACCTTTTTCGGCTAATATTTTTTTAGCAGCAGGACTTGCTGTTCCTGTTGCATATGTTTTTTCAGCAGTTGCTGGTTTTGTAACCTCAGCCTTTGGTGCTTCTTCCTTAGCTTCAGTCTTTGGCGCTTCACCTCCTTCAGGTTTTTCAGCATCTGTATCAATTAAACAAACAACAGCACCAACCGCTACAGCATCACCTTCTTCCGCTTTTAATGTAATGGTTCCGCTTACTTCTGCAGGTAATTCTAATGTTGCCTTATCACTGTCTACCTCAGCAATGGCTTGATCTTTTTCAACATAATCACCATCTTCTACTAGCCATGTTGCTATTTCTACCTCAGTAATAGATTCCCCTGGAGAAGGGACTTTCATTTCTAAAATCATTGGTCTTAATTTTTAAGTCGTATTTTTCGTTTATTTTATTTCTTCGTTATTAAAAACAGCGTCAATTACGCGGCGTTGTCTCCTTTTATCTCTTGTACTTGAACCAGGTGCAGGTACCGAGCTATATGGTCTTGAACAAACTTCTAGTTTTACTATATTTAAGCGTTCTGCCATAAAACTCCAAGCTCCCATATTTTTGGGTTCTTCTTGAGCCCAAACATAATTTTCTACATTTGGATATTTATTAATTACTTCTTGTATTTTATCTAAATGAAGCGGGAACAGCTGCTCTATTCTTACTAATGCAACATCTTCTCTATTTAAAGTTTCACGTTCTGCTAATAAATCATAATAAAATTTACCTGTACAGAATACTAATTTTTTAACTTTTGAAGCTTCGATAGTATCATCTATAACTTCTTGGAAGGTTCCTGCTGCTAATTCGTTAATAGAAGACACTGCTTTTGGATGGCGTAATAAGCTTTTTGGCGTTAACACAACCAACGGTTTTCTAAAATCGCGTTTCATTTGGCGACGCAATAAGTGGAAAAAATTGGCAGGTGTGGTACAGTCGGCTACAATCATGTTATCGTTGGCACAAAGTTGTAAGTAACGCTCCATTCTTGCTGAAGAGTGTTCTGAACCTTGACCTTCGTAACCGTGAGGTAACAATACTACAATACCGTTTTGAACTTTCCATTTATCTTCTGCTGCCGATAAATATTGGTCGAAAATTATTTGTGCACCATTACTAAAATCTCCAAACTGCGCTTCCCAAATGGTTAATGTGTTTGGGTTTGCCATGGCGTAACCATAATCGAAACCAAGTACACCATATTCAGATAAAAAGGAATTGAAAATATACATTTCACCTTTGTTATCTGGATTTGTGTTTAATAAGTTTATTCGTTCTTCAGATTTTTCATCTCGAAGTATAGCATGGCGGTGGCTAAATGTTCCGCGTTCTACATCTTGACCAGATATACGCACGTTAAAGCCTTCTTCCATTAAAGATCCGTAGGCTAAAGTTTCGGCCATTCCCCAATCTAAAGTATCGGTTTCAAAAACCATTTTTTTACGTCCTTCAAGAATACGTTCTGCTTTTCTTAAAAACTTTACGCCTTCTGGAACTGTAGAAACTACTTTTGATATGTGTTCTAATTTATCTTTTGGATAGGTTGTTTCTACCTCCTGTAACATAGCATCAACACCTCTTCTGGTAAAATCTTCCCAACGCTCTTCCATGAATTCACGAACTTTTGAAGAGTCGGCCTCTTTAGATTTTTCGTATTCACTTTCAAGAGTTTCTTTAAATTCTGTCACAATACCATCTACATAACCTTTATCTATAGTTCCTTCAGCAATTAATTTTTCAGAATATATTTTAAACGGGTTTGGATGTTTTGATATGGATTTGTACAATGCTGGTTGTGTAAATCTTGGCTCATCACCTTCGTTATGGCCATATTTACGATATCCTAACAAATCTATATAAACATCTTTTTTATATCGCATTCTGTACTCTAAAGCCATTTCTACGGCATGAACTACAGCTTCAGCATCATCAGAATTTACATGTAAAACTGGAGATAAGGTTACTTTGGCTACGTCTGTACAATATGTACTTGAGCGGGCATCTAAATAATTGGTTGTAAAACCTACCTGGTTGTTAACTACAATATGTATAGTACCTCCGGTTTTGTAACCGTTTAATCGGCTCATTTGTGCAACTTCGTAAACGATACCTTGACCTGCAATAGCTGCATCTCCATGAACAACTATTGGTATTATTTTCGAGTCATCTCCGTTATAATCATTATCTATTTTTGCTCTTGTAATACCTTCAGCTACTGGAGCAACAGTTTCTAAATGTGATGGATTAGGCACTAAGTTCATTTTAATGCTTTTACCATTTTGGTAGGTTTTATTTAAAGTTAAACCTAAATGGTATTTTACATCTCCATCAATGTTTTCGTCTTCAAAATCTTTACCATCAAACTCGTTAAATAACTCGCGCATTGGTTTTCTAAAAATATTAACCAATGTACTTAAACGCCCACGGTGCGCCATACCTAAAACGCATTCTTTTACATCATACTTTAAAGATGCATAAAATAGAACGTTACTTATTGCTGGTATTAAAGACTCGCCACCTTCTAATGAAAATCGTTTTTGACCAACATATTTGGTTTGTAAAAAGTTTTCGAAAGTAACCGCTTGGTTTAGTTTAGATAAGATGTATTTTTTTGTTTCTGCAGAAAAACTTGGCTGATTATCATTTTTGTTAAGTTGCTCTTGCCACCAACCAATAACCTCCGGATTACGCAAATACATGTATTCTACACCTATAGAATCGCAGTAAATACTGTTTAAATGTTTTAAAATAACACTTAATGGTTGTGCACCAATACCCAATACTTCGCCAGCATTAAAAACGGTAGCTAAATCGTTTTCGCTAAGACCAAAATTTTGTAAATCTAAAGTTGGTGAATAAGTACGACGATCGCGTACAGGGTTTGTTTTTGTAAACAAATGCCCACGCATTCTGTACCCATCAATTAATTTTACAACTTGAAATTCTTTTTGTAATTGTTCTGGTATTTGTGTGCTAACACCTTCAATTATTTCGCCGTTAACTCCGTAGTTTTCGCTTCCAAAATCGTAACCTTGAAAAAAGGCTCTCCAACTAGGTTCTACGGCATCGGGATTTTGTAAATATTGTTCATATAATTCAGCAAAATATGCTGTATGAGCTGCATTTAAAAAGGAATATTTATCCATTGTTTTATTTAATACCTTGTAGGTTTAGTAAAAATATTTTTCAAAAATACAACTTTTAGTAAAATAAGGGCTTTGTTTAACTATATTTATATCTTATATTTTAAGATTATTTACAAATACAATAAAACTGTTAAATTTTTAATAGAATGACAACAAAAAGTTACCGAAGCAATAATGTTACACTTGGTGTGCGCTACGATATGCTTTACAATAACAGCAAAAGTATTTATGCAAATGCGTGGATGCCGTTTATTCGGGTCTATTTTTAAGCATATTTATGCCTAAACCAAACCTTTTGCCATTCGCGTTTTAAAATTAAAAAAGTAACTTCTTCTGATAGTTTTAAAACATCATCTCCATTTAATGCTTTTACGGCATCTTCAGATACATCTATAATATAAAGTAGGTTTAAATATTCTGAGAATTTTTCTTTTATAAGCTTATAAACTGTTTCATGCAACAACAATTTTAAACTCGATGGTAAAACAGCATCGTTAAATCCTAAATCAATATTAGCCAAAAGAAAATCCTTATTAAGCTGTTGCACTAATTTTGCATATAAGTTAAGCTCGGAAGCCTGGGCCATTAAATCTTCAAAAGTAGCTGGTAATTGCATTATACTGTTCTATTCATTAAACTATTACCAAAAGCTTTTAAAAGCGCTTTTTTATCTTCGGTAATATTTAAACACTCCAGGTTTTTAAAGGCTAATTCGGTGTAAGTTTTTATGGCTTCTTTGGTTGCCTGAGCTGCTCCAGAAGCTTCAAACAATTGTTTGGTGGTTGCAATTTTTTCGTCTACTTGCTCTGGCTGAGAAGAAAATAATGTTTCCAGTTCAGATTTATCATTATCATTTAAAAATTCGATTGCTTTTAAATACAAATACGTCTTTTTGTTTTCAATAATATCGCCCCCCACTTGCTTACCGAATGTTTCCGGATTACCAAAGGCATCTAAATAATCATCTTGTAACTGGAAAGCTATCCCTAAATTTTTACCAAATTCATAAATATTATCTTGCTCTTTTGTAGATGCTTTTGCTACAATAGCTCCCATTTTCATGGCTGCACCAACCAAAACGGCTGTTTTATATTCAATCATTTTTAAATATTCCGGAATGGTAACATCATTTCTAGTTTCGAAATCGACATCGTACTGTTGCCCTTCGCAAACTTCGAGCGCTGTTTTACTAAATAACTTTGCTAAATCTTGAAAAACATGAGCTTCGTAATTTTCGAAAAGTTGGTATGCCATTATTAACATAGCATCTCCAGAAAGTATTCCTGTGTTTACATCCCATTTTTCATGAACGGTTTTGTGCCCGCGACGCAAAGGTGCATCGTCCATTATATCGTCATGCACTAAGGAAAAGTTATGAAAGATCTCAACACTTAAAGCAGCATTTAAAGCCTTTTTAAAATGACCACCAAAAATATCGGCAGTCATAAGTGTTAGTACTGGCCTTAAGCGCTTACCTCCTAGTTGTAAAATATAATTTATAGGATTATAAAGGTTTTCCGGTTGCTTTTTTGCAACAAATTTGTTTAAAAATGAAACAAATTGATCTCTGTAGTCGTCTATAGATTGCATGGCGCTAAAATAAATTAAAAACCGCTATAATATTGCAGCAAATTAAATTTAATGTTAAAAAAACGTAAAACCCAGGAAACTTTTTTTGTTTTTAAAGTTTCCTGTTGTAATTTTGCCCAATAATTATGAAAGAAAAGATATTACATACCGCCTGCGATTTATTTTTAAACTATGGTTTTAAAAGTGTTACAATGGACGAAATAGCCAACGCACAAGGTATTTCGAAGAAAACCATTTACCAGTACTTTAAAAATAAAACGGTTTTGGTTGAAGAATCTGTGTTACTACTATTTCAAAAAATTTCGGCTGGAATAAACAACGTTTGCCAACTAGAAAAAAATCCCATTGATGAAATTTACGAGGTTAAGCAAGTGTTAATGCATAATTTAAAAGACGAAAAGTCTTCGCCTCAATACCAATTAGAAAAATACTATCCAGAGATATACCACAACATTAAGCAAAAACAAATGTGTGTTATGGATAATTGTGTGCAAGAAAACATAACGAGAGGACAAAACTTAGGGCTTTTTAGACCTGAACTAAATTCGGAATTTATTTCTAAAATTTATTTTAACAGTATAATGGGTTTAAAAGATAAATCTCTTTTTCCGCTCGAAAACTTTTCAACAAAAATACTCATGAATAATTTCTTAGAATACCATTTACGGGGCATCTGTACACCTAAAGGGCTAGAATATTTAAACAACTACTTACAAATCAATCAAAATAACATTTAATGAAACAATTATCAATTTTATTAATCGTGTTGTTTTTCTCATCCAGCATACATGCGCAGGAAAACAACTCTTATAATTTTAGCTTAGAAGAAGCTATAAATTATGCCAAAGAAAATAACAGAACCATAAAAAATGCCAATTTAAGCATAAACGCCGCCGAACAAGATGTTAAAGCAACTACAGCGTTAGGTTTACCGCAAATTAATGGTTCTGTAGATTATCAACTTTATGTAAAAACACCGTTCGATGTTAATAGTTTACCAGAAGACGACCCGTTTCGTTTTCTTTTTCCTAAACATCAATTAACGCCGGCTATTCAGCTAAATCAATTATTGTTTGATGGCGGATATGTTGTTGGGTTACAATCGAACAAAGTATTTTTAGAAATTTCTAAAAACGCAAAAGAAAAAACAGAAAACGAAATTGTTACCGCCGTTATTAGCGCTTACAACAATGCTTTATTAACAAAAGAAAGTATTGCAATTACCAATAATAATATTTCGGTTTTAAAAGATAATTTAAACGAAACCACTAAAATTTTTGAAAACGGTTTAACCGAGGAAGAAGATGTTGAACAATTACAAATTACACTTTCCGGTTTAGAAATTACATTAAAAAATCTAGAAACCCTACACGATATTTCTAAAGGTTATTTAAAGGTACTTTTAGGTTTAGATATTAATGCCGACATTGTTTTAACAGACGATTTAGAAGTATTAGTAACAAACAACATTTCACTAAACCTAATTAGCGAAAACCAGCCTATTACTAATAATATCGATTATAAAATTTCGGCTAACCAAGTTGTTAGCAAAGAGTTAGAATACAAGTTAGAACGATCGGAACAACTACCAAAATTAAACGCATTTGTTAACGCTAGTTATTTGGGTATTAGTAACGAATTTACTTTTCTTAAAAAAGAGCAAGACTGGTTGTTCTCATCTATTGGAGGTGTAAGTTTAACCATTCCTATATTTAGTTCGTTTGGTAATAAAGCAAAACGACAAAAAGCAAAAATTGAATGGGAGATTGCTAAAAACGAATTAATTGAAAAAGAAAGCCAGCTTAGTATTGAAGTAAAAAACGCTAAAAACGAATATAATTTAGCAATTGAAACTTATGCAAACCAACAAAAAAACTTAGCCTTAGCCGAAAAAATTGAGCGCAAAAACACCATAAAATACCGCGAAGGTATTGCAAGCAGCTTCGATTTAAGACAAGCACAAACACAACTTTACACCATACAACAAGAATATTTACAAGCTATTATTGATGTAATAAACAAAAAAGCAGAATTAACAAACCTATTAAACCTTAAACAATAACCACGATGAAATATTTACAATTAATTTTAGTAACCCTTCTTTTAGCATCATGTGGTGGTAACAAGAATCAGTCTGTTCAAGATATTATTGCAACAAACGATTTAACGCTTATTAGAAAAAAGAAAAACGAACTAGACGCATCTGCTCAAGAAATTGCAACACAATTAAAGCAATTACAAGCAAAAATTAAAGCGCTCGATCCTCAAGAAAAAATACCGCTTATTACAACTTTTACAGCAAAATCCGAAACGTTTACACACTATGTAGAACTACAAGGAAGTGTAGACACCAAAGAAAATCTGGTTATTTTTCCAGAATATTCGGGTGTACTATCAAAAGTATATGTAAAAGAAGGACAACATGTTAGTAAGGGACAAACACTAGCAAAAATTGATGATGGCGGTCTAAGCCAACAATTGGCACAACTTAAAATTCAAACGGCATTATCTAAAACTACTTTCGAGCGTCAAGAGCGTTTATGGAGCCAAAAAATTGGTAGCGAAATTCAGTTTTTACAAGCTAAATCTAACTACGAAGCACAACAAGAAGCCGTAAACCAGTTAGAGCAGCAAGTTGCAAAAACCGTAGTAAAGGCACCATTTTCGGGAACTATAGACGATGTTATAACCGAGCAAGGTTCTGTTGTTGCTCCTGGGCAATCGCAATTATTTCGTATTGTAAATTTAAGCAATATGTATATTGAAACCGATGTTCCAGAACGTTATGTATCAGATATTGTTGTTGGTAAAGACGTGAAAGTGGAGTTTCCAATTTTAGGAAAAACCGTAGACGCCAAAGTGCGACAAGCCGGAAATTTTATAAACCCAGCAAACCGTACCTTTAAAGTTGAAGTTGCTATTCCAAACAAAGACGCAACAATAAAACCAAATTTAACGGCAAAACTTAAAATTAACGATTATACAAACGAAGACACTATTTTAATTCCGCAAAGTATAATTTCAGAAAACGCAGAGGGCGAACAATACATTTATATTGTTGAGAATAAAGATGACAATAACCAAGGTGTTGCCAAAAAAGTAATTATTAAAACAGGTAAAACTCAAGGCGATGTAATAGAAGTACTTTCCGGTGTTAAAAAAGGCACAGAAATTATTGAAGAAGGTGCAAGAAGTGTAAAAGACGACCAACCTGTTAAGGTAATAACCATTTAATAACCTTATTAATTACCTATTAAAATTATGACTGATAATCAGAAAAAAGTCAATAAAGAGTTTTCCTGGTCCTCTTGGGCAATCAACAATAAAACCACAATGTATGTACTTATTGCGGTTATATTTTACTTAGGTGTTTCGGCCTTTTTCGAAATGCCACGCGAAAACTTTCCAGAAGTAAACGAAACCAAAATATACGTAAGTACTATTTTTCCTGGTAACACTGCCGAAGATATTGAGAAATTAGTTACAGACCCGTTAGAAGATCAACTTAAAACAGTAAGTAATGTTGTAGAAATTACCTCAACATCTACCGAAGATTACTCGATGGTTATTGTTGAATTTGATGAAAACTTAACCGTAGAACAAGCAAAACAAAAGGTAAAAGACGAAATAGAAAGCGAAACAGCAGGCGAAGATTGGCCAACCTTTAACGGTGCAAAAGTTGAGCCCGATGTTTTCGAGTTGAGCCTATCGGAAGAAATGCCAATATTAAACATTAACATTTCTGGCGATTATACCGTTGAAAAACTTAAAGAATTTGGAGAATTTCTTCAAGACGATATTGAAGATTTACTAGAAATTAAAGAAGTTGCCATTCGTGGTGCTCAAGAAAAAGAAGTTGAAGTTGCTGTAGACATTTATAAAATGACGGCAGCAAAAGTAACCTTTAGCGATATTATTAATGCTATAAATGGTGGTAACGTAACCATGTCTGCAGGTAATATAAAAGCTAGCGGACAGCGCAGAACTATTCGTGTTTTAGGTGAAATTGAAAAACCATCAGAATTAGAAAATTTTGTGGTAAAAGCAGAAAACAATTTCCCTATTTATTTAAAAGATGTAGCTACTGTTACATTTCATGAAGAAGATAAAACAACATTTGCTCGCGAATACGGTCATCCTGTGGTTATGCTCGACGTTAAAAAACGAGCTGGAAAAAACATGGTTGACGCAGCCGAACAAGTTAGAGCCATTGTTGAAAATGCCAAGGCAAACGATTTTCCACAGGACCTAGAAGTTAGCATCACAAACGATCAATCATCGGTTACCATTGGTCAAGTAGACGATTTAGTGAACAACATTATTTTCGGGGTTATTCTTGTAGTAACCGTTTTAATGTTCTTTTTAGGCTTTAAAAATGCCATTTTCGTTGGTTTTGCCATTCCAATGTCTATGTTAATGTCACTTATGATACTTAACATGTTCGGCATCACCTTAAACACCATGGTACTTTTTGGTTTAATTATGGGATTAGGAATGCTCGTTGATAACGGTATTGTAGTTGTTGAAAACGTTTACCGCTTAATGGACGAAGAAGGCATGAGCCGAATTGAAGCTGCAAAAAAAGGTATTGGTGAAATTGCATTTCCTATTATTATTTCTACCGCAACAACTGTAGCAGCCTTTATTCCGTTAGGTTTATGGCCAGGAATTATGGGAGAATTCATGAAAATTTTACCACAAACCTTATCAATAGTTTTAGGTTCGTCACTTTTCGTTGCTATTTTCTTCAACTCAGTATTAGTTTCAAATTTCATGAGCATTGAAGATAAAGACATGCCATTAAAAAGCATAATTACCTTAACAGGAATTATGGCAGGTATTGGTTTATTAGTAATAATTTTTGGTGGCGATTATCGTGGCTTAGGTGCTTTAATGGTATTTACAGCTATTATGCTCTGGGTTTACAGGTTATTGCTTCGTAAATGGGCAAATAATTTTCAAACCAAAACTTTAGTTAAGCTAGAAAATTTTTACGAACGCCAATTACGTGGTGCATTTAAAGGGCGTCGTCCTTACTTTTTTACCATAGGCACCTTTTTATTACTTATATTTTCGTTTATCGCATTTGGAGCATCACTTGGTATGCAACGCACCAAAGTGGAGTTTTTCCCAGATAATATTCCTAATCAAATTATTGTTTACATTGAATATCCTGAAGGAACAGCTATCGAAAAAACGAACACCATTACAAAAGAAATTGAATCCATTGTTTACGATGTTTTAGATGATAATCAATATAAAAATGGTGATTATAACTTTATGGTAGAAAGTGCCGTTTCGCAAGTTGGTGAAGGCGCCGGAAACCCACAAACCGATGGTGGTTCGGCTGCAGAAATGCCACACAAAGCAAAAATAACGGCTTCTATGCGCGAGTTTAAATATCGCGAAGGCGAAGACAGTGAGTTGCTTCGTCAAAAAGTACAAAAAGCATTAGTTGGTATTTTCCCAGGTGTTTTAATTTCAGTTGAAAAAGATTATAACGGTCCGCCAGTTGGAGCGCCTATTAACATTGAAATTGAAGGCGACGATTACAACGAATTAATTACTACCGCAGAACGTATGCGCGAGTTTATTAACAGTAAAAACGTTGGTGGAGTCGATGAATTAAAAATTGATGTTAACAAGGACAAGCCTGTTATGCGTGTAGTTGTAGACCGCGAAAAAGCGGGTGAATTAGGTGTAAGTGCTTCGCAAGTTGGACAACAGCTACGTAACTCTATTTTTGGTTCGAAAGCTGGCATTTACAAAGAAGATGGTGACGATTTCGACATTTATGTACGTTTTAATGAAGAAAACCGCTATAACACAAGTGCCTTATTTAACCAGAAAATCACTTTTAGAGATATGGCAAGTGGGCAAATACGTGAAGTGCCAGTTTCGGCCATTGCTCATGCCGAAAACACTTCAGGATTTAGTGCTATTAAGCATAAAGACACGAAGCGTGTGGTTACCGTATATTCGGCTTTAGCTCCTGGTTTTACAGATGCTGGTGCTGTTGTAAGTCAAATTCAAAGTGAAATGCAAAGTTTCGAGAACTTACCAGAAAACATTAAAATAGACTATACTGGCCAAATTGAAGAGCAAAACAAGCAAATGGCCTTTTTAATGGGGGCTTTCTTTACTGGTTTAGGTTTAATCTTCTTTATTTTAATTTTCCAATTTAACTCTATTTCTAAACCAACTATTATTATGTTGGCTATATTTTTAAGTTTAATTGGTGTATTTGGCGGTATTGTAGTTACTGGCAGCTCGTTTGTTATTATGATGACTATGGTTGGTATTATATCGCTTGCTGGTGTTGTTGTAAATAACGGTGTGGTACTACTCGATTACGCCCAATTATTAATTGATCGTAAAAAATTAGAACTCGATTTACCAGAAGATGCCTATTTAAACATAGACGATTTATACGAGTGTATTGTTAAAGCGGGTAAAGCACGTTTACGTCCTGTACTTTTAACTGCCATTACTACTATTTTAGGTTTAGTTCCTTTAGCCATTGGTTTAAACATAAACTTCTTTACCTTGTTCTCTGAGTTTAACCCACATATTTATATGGGTGGAGACAATGTCGTGTTTTGGGGACCATTAGCGTGGACTGTAATTTACGGTTTATTAATTGCAACATTTTTAACTTTAATAATAGTTCCTATTTTATTCTTTTTAATAACTAAGTTAAAAATGAGGTTATTTAAAGATCGTGTTGCTGCGTAAGGAGTAAAGTTTATAATTTTAATCCCTATTGAAAATTTTGATTGATAGCAAAAAATCCTCAACATATGTTGAGGATTTTTGTTTACTTAGTCATTTTACTTCATTAAATTTGCACGATTAAAATTTCGATATGTACAGAAGTCATAACTGTGGTGAATTAAGAGCATCACATACAAATACAGAAATAACCTTAGCAGGCTGGGTGCAAGGTGTTAGAGATAAAGGGTTTATGGTTTACGTAGATTTGCGAGACCGTTACGGGATAACTCAATTATATTTTGATGAAGAGCAAACAAATAAAAAAGTTTTGGAAACCGCCCAAAAACTTGGACGTGAATTTGTAATTCAAGTTAAGGGAAAAGTACAAGAGCGGGCTTCTAAAAACCCAAATATTCCAACGGGTGATATTGAAGTGCTTGTTTCAGACCTTACTATATTAAACAAAGCTAAACTTCCGCCATTTACAATTGAAGATAAAACAGATGGTGGCGAAGATATTCGTATGAAATATCGTTATTTAGATATTAGAAGAAACCCAGTAAAAAACAGCTTGATTTTTAGACATAAAGTAACTCAAGAAGTTCGAAATTACCTGTCTAATGCCAGTTTTATTGAGGTTGAAACGCCATATTTAATAAAATCTACGCCAGAAGGCGCTCGCGATTTCGTAGTGCCAAGTCGTATGAATGAAGGGCAATTTTACGCCTTACCACAATCGCCACAAACATTTAAGCAATTGCTTATGGTTGGTGGTATGGATAAATATTTCCAGATTGTAAAATGTTTTAGAGATGAAGATTTACGCGCCGACAGACAGCCAGAATTTACACAAATTGATTGTGAAATGGCTTTTATTGAGCAAGAAGATATTATAAACACCTTTGAAGGTTTAACGCGCCATTTACTTAAAGAAATTAATGGTGTTGAAGTCGATAAATTTCCAAGAATGCTTTACGATGATGCTATGCGTTTATACGGAAACGACAAACCAGATATTCGCTTTGGCATGCAGTTTGGCGAATTAAACCAAGTAGCTCAGCATAAAGATTTTGGAGTTTTTAATAATGCCGAATTAGTTGTTGGTATTGCTGTTCCTGGTGGAAATAGTTACACCAGAAAAGAAATTGATAAATTAATAAGCTGGGTAAAGCGTCCGCAAGTTGGAGCTTTAGGTATGGTTTATTGTAGATATAATGATGATGGAAGCTTTAAATCGTCGGTAGATAAATTTTACGATCAAGACGATTTAGCTAAATGGGCCGAAGTTACAGGTGCAAAACCAGGCGATTTAATTTGTGTGCTTTCTGGTGATAAAAACAAAGTACGCGCACAATTAAGTGCCTTACGCATGGAACTTTCAGAGCGTTTAGGTTTGCGTAAACCAAACGAATTTGCGCCACTTTGGGTTATTGATTTCCCACTTTTAGAATGGGACGAAGACACCGAGCGTTACCACGCCATGCATCACCCATTTACATCGCCAAAACCAGGACAAATAGAATTATTAAAAACAGATCCGGGTGCGGTTAAAGCAAATGCTTACGATTTAGTTTTAAATGGTAACGAAATTGGCGGTGGTTCTATTCGTATTCACGATAAAGAAACACAAGCTTTAATGTTCGATTATTTAGGATTTACAGAAGAAGAAGCTAAAGCGCAATTTGGCTTTTTAATGGATGCATTTCAATATGGTGCGCCTCCGCATGGTGGTTTAGCTTTTGGGTTAGATAGATTGGTGGCTATTCTTGGCGGCCAAGAAACTATTCGCGATTATATTGCATTCCCTAAAAATAATGCAGGTCGCGATGTTATGATTGATGCACCTGCACCAATAGACGATGAGCAACTCACAGAATTAAGCTTAAAACTTAATTTAAAATCATAATTTTTAAAATCCTGCAAATGCAGGATTTTTTATTACTTTTAATTGGTACTGAAAAAAACAAACTGAAAAAAATTAAACCCATGAAACAACTTTTACAATGTGTTACACTTTTATTTTCATTAGTCGTTTTTTCTCAAGATATAAAAGGAACCGAGTTGTTAGATAAAGCCATTGCGTATCACGATCCAGAAGGAAACTGGGAAACGTTTTCCGATTCCTTAAAAATAACCATGCAAATACCTGAAAAAGAAATTATTGATAACTGTATTAATATTGATTTACCAAATACTTTTTTTTCAGTTAAAACTAAAGTAGGAGATGATATTGCCGAATATATAATTAATAAAGACAGTGTAACTATAGTTTTCAATGGGGATAAAAACCCTTCCGAAGCCATTTTAAAAGCAAATAAATTAAGTAAAGATCGCGCATTGCTTTATAAAAACTATTACACTTACCTATACGGTTTACCTATGAAGCTTAAAGATGAAGGCACTATTATTCATGAAAAAGTAGAAAGCAAAACCTTTAAAGGAAAATCATACTTAGTTTTAAAAGCCACTTACGATAAAAGTGTTGGTAAAGACACTTGGTATTTTTATTTTAATAAGTCTACTTATGCAATGGAAGTGTATCAGTTTTTTCATGATGAAAGCAAAAATGATGGCGAATACATCTTGTTATTTGATGAGAAAGTAATCAGTAATATAAAAATGCCAAAAATAAGAGTTTGGTACATGAATAAAGACGATAAACATTTAGGAACCGATATTTTAAATTAGTTTGAGGCTTCATGAAATTTAACCAACTATTACGAAACTTTTTAATTTGGAAATACAAACATATTTCCGAACGAAATTTTGTGTATATTCTTAGTGTAATCGTTGGGTTTTTAGCAGGATTAGGCACTGTAACCTTAAGAAACATTACCCATTACATTAGGTTGCTTTTCGAAATCGATTTATTTAAAAACTACCAAAACTCGCTCTATTTTATTTTTCCAATTATAGGTCTTTTATTGGTTTATATTATAAAACAAACTTGGTTAAAAAAGCATATTGGCCATGGTATTTCTTCAACATTACATGCCATTTCAAAATTAAAAGGCATCATTCCCAGATATAATATTTATGCATCACTAATTACAGCACCACTAACTGCAGGATTTGGTGGTTCGGTTGGGTTACAAGGTCCTGCCGTAAGTGTAGGATCAGCTTTAGGTTCTAACTTAGGACGTTTATTACACGTAAATGCAAATACGCGCATGTTGCTTATTAGTTGCGCCGCCGCCGGAGCTATGGCAAGTATGTTTAAAGCACCAATTGCCGCCATTATTTTTGCTGTTGAAGTATTTAGTTTAGATGTTGCTTTTGCATCTTTAATTCCGTTGCTGTTGGCATCAGTTTCAGCGGTAATAACTTCTTATTTTTTCTTAGGTACCGATTTTTTATTGCGTTTCGAGTTAACCGATAAATTTCAAATAAACGATATCGCTTTCTATATCATTTTAGGTTTAGTTACTGCTTTTGCTTCGGTTTATTTTTCAAAAGTGTTTTTCGCCATTACCAATTTTTTCAAACAATTTGAAAGCAGAGCAAAACGCTTACTTATTGGCGGTTTAGCAATCGGAACCATCTTGTATTTTATTCCACCGCTTTATGGTGAAGGTTATGGTATAATGAACAACTTACTTAAAGGCGATCATCTTGCCGCTATTGGCACCACACCTTTCGAGTTAGATTTAAATAATATCTGGATTGTAATTGCATTGCTTTTAGGTATTTCAATATTTAAAGCTATAGCCATGACAACCACTTTTGGTGCTGGCGGTGTTGGCGGTGTATTTATTCCAACTTTGGTTATGGGAAGCGCTTTGGGTAATGCCTTCGCTAAAATAATTAACAACATTGGTTTTGGGTTTCACGTATCAGAATCCAATTTCACATTAATTGGTATGACAGGGTTAATGGCAGGCGTTTTACATGCTCCACTTACTGCTATATTTTTAATTGCAGAAATTACCGGTGGCTACGAACTATTTGTTCCGCTTATGTTGGTATCGGCCATATCGTTTGCTATAACAAAATATTACATTTCACATTCTATTTACACATTAAAACTAGCACAACGTGGCGAGTTAATGACCCACGATAAAGACCAAAACGTGCTTATGGTTTTAGATATAAACAGAGTTATAGAAACCAACTTTGTTCCCTTAAAACCAGAAATGAGTTTAGGTGATATGCTTCACGAAGGCGTTTCAAAATCTACCAGAAATTTATTTCCGGTGGTCGACGATGATAATGCTTTAGTTGGTATTATTTTATTAGATGATGTTCGAGACATCATGTTTAATCAATCGCTTTACAACACTACATTTGTTGAAGACTTAATGCACAACCCGCCCGATATAATCGATTACAATAACGATTCCATGAAAAAAATTATGGCGAAATTTCAAGACTCAAACGCTTGGAATTTACCCGTAATAAAAGACAATAAATACATGGGCTTTGTGTCAAAATCCAAACTACTTACGGTATATCGCCGAGAATTAATTAATTTTACAAAATCTTAATTAATAGCATGAAGTATTTAATAGGCATCATCTTTTTTGCAGCATTAGCAAGCATTATTTGTGGCTTCGTTTTACAAGTCCCTTACTCCGAAAAGCTCATAGGTTTTGGCGTAGTTGCCTTATTTTTTGTAGTCATCCCAATGTTTTCTTATCGCCACTGGAAAGATAAAGATGTAAAAGATTATATGCTTACCAAAGAAAACCTAGAAGCCATGCGAAAACGCGAAGGCGACAAACGTAAACTTTAATTATTTTTTTGGGCGTTACCCAAGGGTCGCGCTGTCATTACTCGCTACCTCCTACGTCGGTGAGCTCAAACAGGCCATTCCATCGCTAACGCAGCCACCAATATTATAATAGACTATTTAACTTGAGTTCGATATAAAACAGGCAATTGCTTCCTTGAGCGCAGTCGAAAGGTTCGCAACAAAAATATCAATTAGGTTTCGACTGCGCTCAACCTGACAAAATATATTAATTAAGATTACGCTTTTCTACAAAAAAACGTTTCAATAACCTAGATGCTTCTTCAGCCAAAACGCCACCAATCATTTTAGTTTTTGGGTGTAACTTAGTGTTTAAATTTATACAGCCGCGTTCTTCATCGCGAGCGCCATAAACAATTTTTCCTATTTGACTCCAGTACAAAGCTCCAGCACACATTTGGCAAGGCTCTAAAGTAACATACAGTGTGCATTTTTTTAAATATTTTCCGCCTAAAAAATTTGCTGCAGCCGTAATAGCTTGCATTTCGGCATGGGCCGTAACATCGTTTAAGGTTTCTGTTAAATTATGGCAGCGGGCAATAATTCTGTCTTCTATTACAATAACAGCACCAACAGGAATTTCACCTTTATCAAAAGCAGCTTCGGCTTCCTGCAGCGCTTTTTTCATAAAATAGGTATCGTCAAAAGGTTTTATCATCATAGCAAAAATACAAATTCAAACTTGTACTTTTGCGTTGTGCAAAATTCAATTTTAAATCAAATACAATCACCTACAGAACTACGTCTTTTGAACCAAAAGGACTTACCTAAACTTGCCCAAGAGTTACGTGAGTTTATTATAAACATTGTAGCAACAAAACAAGGCCATTTAGGAGCGAGTTTAGGTGTTGTAGAACTTACAATTGCTTTGCATTATGTGTTTAACACACCAACTGATGAACTTATTTGGGATGTTGGCCACCAAGCATACGGACATAAAATTTTAACTGGCAGAAAAGATGTTTTTCATACAAATCGAAGGTTAAACGGTATAAGTGGTTTTCCAAAACGAGAAGAAAGTGAATACGATGCATTTGGCGTTGGGCATTCGTCAACCTCTATTTCAGCAGCTTTGGGTATGGCTATTGCATCGCAATTAAAAGGAGATAATAAACATCATATTGCTGTTATAGGCGATGCCAGTATTGCTAGCGGAATGGCTTTCGAAGGTTTAAATCACGCCGGAGTTACCAATGCTAATTTACTCGTAATTTTAAACGATAATGCTATTGGTATAGACCCAAGTGTTGGAGCGTTAAAACAGTATTTAACCAATGTTAAAAAAGGCACACAAAAGCAAGATAATATTTTTGAAGCCTTAAATTTTAATTATTCAGGACCTATTGATGGGCATAATTTAGAAGCTCTTATTTCTGAATTAAACCGATTAAAAACCATAAAAGGCCCTAAATTTTTACACGTAATTACCACTAAAGGCAAAGGTTTAAAACAAGCAGAAAAGGACCAAGTAAAATATCATGCGCCTGGTAAATTTGATGCCATTACAGGAGAAATTATACCAAAAACTAAATCCGGCTACACCAAATTTCAAGACGTTTTTGGCGAAACCATAGTTGAGTTGGCTAAGCAAAATAAAAATATTGTAGGCATTACACCTGCAATGCCAACTGGAAGTTCTTTAAAATACATGATGGAAGAATTGCCCGAACGTGCTTTCGATGTTGGTATTGCCGAACAACATGCCGTAACTCTGGCTGCAGGCATGGCAACTCAAGGTTTAATTCCGTTTTGTAATATATATTCCACCTTTTTACAACGTGCTTACGACCAAATAATTCACGATGTTGCTTTGCAAAAATTGCCTGTAATTTTTTGTTTAGATCGTGCCGGTTTGGTTGGTGAAGATGGCGCTACGCATCATGGTGTTTTCGATTTAAGCTATTTAAATTGCATACCAAATCTTATTGTTTTTGCACCAAGAAACGAGGTTGAGTTGCGTAACATCATGTACACCGCTCAATTAGGATTAAATCAACCCATCGCTATTCGTTATCCTCGCGGAACTGGAAATATGCTTAATTGGAAAGTGCCGTTTAAACCTATTGAAATTGGAAAAGGCGAACAACTAAAACAAGGAAAAAACCTAGCTGTTTTAAGTGTTGGCACCATTGCAAGTAACATAACCATATCGATTGAAGATTTAAAAGTTTCGCATTACGATATGCGTTTTGTAAAACCGATTGATGAGAAGTTATTACATGATATTTTTAAAAACTATAGCACCATAATTACTGTTGAAGATAATAGTGTAAAGGGCGGATTTGGATCTGCAATTTTAGAATTTGCTGCAAAATACAATTACAAAAACACCATTAAAGTTAAAGGTATTCCCGATAATTTTATAGAACATGGTAGTGTTGACGACTTACAAAGATTGGTTGGTTTAGATGTTGAAAGTTTAAAAATCGAGTTTCAAAAATTTGCATAGCACTTTTTTATCTGATTTTCAAAAAAATAGCCTAATTAGAAATTCAAAAAACATAGAGTTTGTTCTAAAACTTATTTGGTGGTCGCGTTAGGGATTGCAGTGGAAAGCCCGCAGCTTGCGAGGACTTGTAACGTAAAGCCCGACCCCGATCCCGAATATTCGGGACGGGGTAACGCCCAAAGGATTTTAAAACCCAATACCTTTTATTTTTTTATACTCTAAAATGGCTTTACTATCGGACAAGGACGCGACGTAATGACAAACACTTAACAAACGCTTGTATAAACTGGTTTGGTTGGTTTGCAAACTTGCGGGCAAAGTTTTTAAAATAAGCTTATCGTAATTTGATGCTTGGTTTTTAAAACTATTATTTACGGCGTGCGTGTAAGCTGTTAACAAGGTTTTTATTACACCGTAGCCCACTATTTCTTTGTCGATAACTTCTTTGGATTGGTAAATGTTTTCGACGCTAATTTTTATGATATCTTTTATTTGAGCTTCGTATTTACTTTTATCGAGTAGTGCGCAGTTAAATTCGCCTTTAAGTATGGCGTCTTCATTTTCCATAAATACGTTTACAGCATCGTCAATTAAGCTTCCAATGGCTAATGCGCGCAAGTAGCCTATGCGATCTTCGCGGGTGGCAAGCCCGTAATAATTCTCTGGTTTTATGGTGTTTCGTATAATTTTAGACAAATATTCTAAAGCAAATTCTTCTTGTATGAGGCCGAGGTTTATACCATCTTCAAAATCGATTATAGTGTAGCAAATATCGTCGGCGGCTTCTACTAAAAAAGTTAATGGGTGACGTGAAAAACTAATATCTGTTTCGCTTCGTTTTAGTAAGCCTAAACTATTGGCCACATCGATAAAGGCTTCTTTTTCACTTTGAAAAAAGCCGTATTTTTTATCGGCAATATGGGCTGTTGGTTTTTTAGGCAACGACTCTTTTGGGTATTTTGTAAAAGCGCCCAAGGTTGCGTAGCTTAGTCTTAATCCGCCTTCGCGACCTTGGCGCGTTTCGGCTAAAATTTTAAATCCGTTAGCATTTCCTTCAAAATCGCATAAATCTTGATACTCTTTAGGAGTTAATTCGGTTTTATATATTTTACCTTCTCCGTTTATAAAAAATTCGCCAATGGCTTTTTCTCCAGAGTGACCAAATGGCGGATTTCCAATATCGTGCGCCAAAGCAGCTGCAGCAACAATGGCTCCAAAATCGTTAGCTTTATAGCCTAAATCGTATTGTAAATGTGGGTATTTATCTAATATTTTTTTTCCTGCTAATCGTCCTAAAGAACGGCCAACCACACTAACTTCTAAACTGTGAGTAAGGCGTGTATGTACAAAATCGGTTTCAGAAAGTGGTATTACTTGAGTTTTATCTTGCAAACTTCGAAACGCCGATGAAAATATAACACGATCGTAATCTACTTCAAAACCCAGACGGGTTTCGTCTTGCGCAATTCGTAAACGTTCTTTTGTATCGCCAAATCGTTTTAAAGATAATAGTTTTTCCCAGTTCATTGTTTTAGTAAAATAAAAGCAAGATAACATTTCCAAATAAATTAAGACTAAAACCTTCTTAACATTACGGTAAACTTTTAATTAACTTTTGTTGATGTTTTGATAACATTGCGTTTATCTGATTGCTTTTTATTTGCAGTTGAATTTTTAATTCAACTCATGAAACATTTTTTAATCGCTTTAAGCTTCGTTTTTACAGGCACCATGTTTGCCCAAAATAACCACGTTATTTCTGGCGCGTTATTCGATGGCGAAATTGAAAATTCACCTTTAGCTTTTGCCGAAGTTTTAATTAAGGAAACTGGCGAAAAAATGTTAACTAACACTCAAGGCACTTTTAAGTTTGAAGCGTTAGAAAACAAAACTTATACTTTAGTTTTTTCGTTTGCAGGATACGACAATAAGGAAGTAGCTGTTGCCAACAACTCTACTAATAAGCAAGCTTTAAAAATAGCATTGCAAGCCAAAACCATCTCTTTCGACGATTTAGCAAGCGTTTTAGAAAAAGCCGATAACAAGGCAACCTCTAACTAACACAAACAGATCCCCTCTCTTTTTAAAGGAAATTTTAGTTACCGAAAAACACCACAAAAATACGCCTATTTTTAGTGTTAATTTAATGTTAATTATTTAGCGTAAAAAACAAATTAAATAACATTAAACTAACCTTTTTATTACTGTTGTTTAATGTTTCGGTAACACAATTTTAAAGGTACAGTGGTTTCTTTGCGCTGAGAAAATTAAATCAAAAAAATATCTAAAAAATCAATACTCATGAAAAAATCATTCTTAACTTTTTTAACTGCATCTGCCTTAGTACTTACTGGATGTTTACAAGATGATGATACTCCAATTATTATAGAGGAGGTTACAAATAATTATTATAATAATGGCGATAACGATGGTGACAACGACGCCGATTATGAAACCATAGTAGTCTCTGGCGGTATTGCACTTGATGCTACTTGGACTGCAGATAACGTTTATGTTTTAGATAGAAAAGTTGTAGTACAAGAAGGTGTTACTTTAACTATTGAGCCAGGAACTATTGTAAAAGGTAGAGCTGGTACAGGTTCTTTATCTTCTGCTTTAATTGTTGCAAGAGGTGCTCAAATTAATGCTGTTGGTACTGCTGATGCTCCAATTATTTTTACTTCTGAAAGTGATAACATCGAGCCAGGTGAAACTTCTGGTACTAACTTAACTTCTGCTAACAGAGGTTTATGGGGAGGAATTATTATGTTAGGTAATGCTACAATATCTGTTTCAGGTGATACTGGTCTTGCAAATATTGAAGGTATTGCTGCCGATGATACATTTGGATTATACGGTGCTGATTTAGCTAACGGTGAAGCTTTTGATGATGCTGATAGCTCAGGTACTTTACAATATGTTTCTATCCGTCACGGTGGTGCTTTATTAGGAGAAGGAAACGAAATTAACGGATTAACTCTTGGTGGTGTTGGTACAGGTACTACTATCGATAATGTAGAAGTTGTTGCTAACGTTGATGATGGTATCGAATTTTTCGGTGGAACTGTAAACGCTTCAAACTTATTAGTATGGGCTCAAGGTGATGATGCTTTAGATATCGACCAAGCTTATTCTGGAACTATTACTAACGCTGTAGTTATTTTAGGTGATGCTTCAGATCATGCTTTAGAAATTGATGGTCCAGAAGGTTCAATCGATGGTGAATTTACAATCAACGATTTAACACTTATTGGTAACACTACAACTGCAAACGGTGAGTATGCAGATTGGAGAAGTAATGCACAAGGACATGTAAACAATGTTTACGCTTACGGATTCAAAGATTCTTCTGATGTTGAGTTAGATAACGATGGTGTTGCAACAAACTATAACGATGGTTTAGTTACTATGAGCAGCTGGGAAATTGTTTTACCAGCAGGTGTAACAGATGTTGCTAGCATATTTAAAAACAACGCAGATACTGTAACTGTAACAGGTTTAGGTTCTGAGGCTACTGCTGTAACTCAAGGGAGTCAAACAGTTGGAGCAACTACTACAGTTTTAGGCTGGACTTATACAGCTGAAAACGTAGACTTCTAATAAAAACCATTATTTAACAAAATAAGTACAACTGCTCACAAGGTGAGCAGTTGTTTATAAAACTCATTTATGAAAAATATTTTAATAGTTCTTATTCTATTTGTAATAGGATTATTTAATGTTGCCCAAGCGCAAACCGGTGTTTTAGCTGGTAATGTAATTGACGGCGACTATAACAATGAGCCCCTTGCATTTGCGAATATATTGGTTAAAGGAACTACAACTGGTACCACTTCAGATTTTGACGGTAAATACCAAATGGATTTAGATGCTGGTACTTATACTATTATCTTTTCTTTTGTTGGTTACGAAACCAAAGAAATTAGCGGTGTTGTAATAAACGCAGGTCAGGTTACTAATTTAGATGTTACATTAGCTTCGAATGCTTTAGACGAAATTGTAATTACAACTAGTGTTAAGCGTAATACAGAATCTGCTGCTTTAGCACTTCAAAAAAAATCGGTAACATTATTAGATGCCATGTCTGCCCAGAGTATTAAGAAAACTGGTGCAGGAGATGTAGCTAGTGCTGTAAAAAGTGTTCCTGGTGTTTCTGTACAAGGCGGTAAATATGTTTATGTTCGTGGTCTTGGAGACAGATACTCTAAATCTATTTTAAATGGTGTAGATATTCCTGGTTTAGATCCAGATAGAAACACCGTACAAATGGATGTGTTCCCTACAAATATTATTGATAATATTGTTGTTGTTAAGTCTGCAGCTGCAGAACATCCAGCAGATTTTACCGGTGGTATTGTAGATGTTATTACAAAAGATTTCCCTACAAAAGCTGAATATTCTATTTCTTTAGGTGCTGCTTATAATCCAAGTATGCACTTTAATAGCGAAGCGCTGAAATACGAAGGAAGCGATACAGATATTTTTGGTTTCGACGATGGCACAAGAAGTTTACCAATAAATCGTTACCAACCAATTCCAGGTACTTTTGAAAACAAAACATTACTTACAACTTTAACAAATCGTTTTGAGAAACAACTTAAAGCAGATAATTTTACTAACGGAGCTAACTTCGATTTAGGTTTTACCTCAGGAAATCAATATGCTTTAAAAAACGACGATAAAGTTGGTTACCAAGTTGCTGTTTCGTACAAAAACGATGTTACATTTTATGACGAAAGAATTGATGGTCGTTATACTAGACGTGTTACTTCAGGATCGGAAAATATTTTCGAACTAGATGGAAATAGATTAAGTACCGGTTCGGAAAGTATTAACACCGTTCTTTTAAGCGGATTAGTTGGTGTTACCTATAAAACCAGTCGTTCTAAATACAAAGTTAACTTTTTACACATTCAAAACGGAGAGACAACCTCAAACTTCTTAGAACAACAAATTAATACCAGTGGTGGTGTTGGTGCCTTCGAGCCTGTTGTAAAAGATGGTTTATTGTACACTCAACGTTCTATTAGTAATTTATTAGTTGCAGGTTCTCATAATATGGGAGCTGAAAACGATTGGACATTCGATTGGAAATTTGCCCCTACGTTTACAGGTGTTTACGATAAAGATCATAGAATTACTCCGTTACAAATTAGTGATGATGGCGATTATTTTATTTCTCCAAGTGCTTCTAGTTACCCATTACAATTATGGAGAAACTTATCGGAAGAAAACTGGACTGGTAAAGTAGATTTTACTAAAAAAGTAAGCATTTTTAATAGGCCTGCTAAAGTTAAGTTTGGTGGTGCTCATACTTACAAGTTTAGAGATTTTAGTATTGATAACTACTCGTTTACTTCAACAGACTTAATTATTCCAAATGGAAATAGTAATTTATTGTTGTTAGAAGAAAACATCTGGACTCCGGATACTGGTGAAGGTACATACTTAAATTTAGAAAATGTTTACGAGCCATCAAACTCTTATGAGGGAGAATCTCAGGTTAGTGCTACATATTTTTCAGCAGAATTTAATTTCTCAGAAAAACTAAAAAGTGTTTTAGGAATACGTACAGAATATTATTCTCAATATTATACAGGTGAAGAAAATGATGGAACGTCTTATACTAGAGAAAACATTATCGATGTAATAGATTTTTACCCATCGGCTAATTTAATTTATGCATTAACCGAAGAATCTAACTTAAGAGCATCGTACTCTCGTACAACGGCAAGACCATCTTTTAAAGAAGCTTCTAGTGCTCAAATTTACGATCCTGTAACCAATGATACCTTTTTAGGTAACGGATTTGGTAAATTTGATTCTGATGGTGATGTAATTTACGATCCTATTAGCCCAAGTTATATTAATAACTTCGACTTGAGATACGAAATATTTAGAGAAGAAGGCCAAATGATTGCTGTAAGTGGTTTTTATAAGTCATTTAAAGACCCTATAGAAATTGTATTTATGCCTAATACAAGTTCGGCATCACCACAATTTACGGTGGCTAATCTTGGAGACTCAAAAGTATATGGGGCTGAGTTAGAATTTCGTCAAAACTTTGGTTTTTTAAGCGAATCTTTAACAAACTTAAAGCTTACAGCTAACGCATCTTATACTAAGTCCGAACTTGAAATGTCTGAATTCGAATTCCAATTACGTACGGCAGAAGGCACGCTTAAAACAGGCGAAACTGTTGATAGAATTCGTGATTTACAAGGTATGTCGCCTTACTTAATAAATGTTGGTTTAGATTACGATTTCGTTGACAAGGATATTAGAGCTGGTTTATTCTATAATGTTCAAGGTAAAACTTTAGAAATTGTTGGTACTGGATTTTTCCCAGATATTTACACACAACCATTTCATAGTTTAAATTTTACATCTAACTTTACTTTGGGAGAAAAGAAAAGATCTTCTATTTCATTTAAAGTAAACAACATTTTAGGAGATGAAAGAGAAAGTCATTACGAATCGTTTAATGCACAAAATCAAGTATTTTCTTTAAGACAACCAGGAACAGAATTTTCGTTAGGATATTCTTTAAAGTTCTAAATTTTCAAAATTTAAATAAAAAAAGAGCCTAAAGTTAAACACTTTAGGCTCTTTTTTTACACTAATATTAATATTACAAAGATGCTACGTTGTTATTGTAATTAACAAATTTCTTTTTGCCATTAATCCAATGTATCCACTTTCCAACTTTTTTTCCATTGTTGTAAAATGCAGACACTAATTTGTTTCCGTCCTTATCATAGCTTATCCAGTTTCCTTCTAGTTTTCCTTCTAAAGTAAACGATCCGGTTTGACTAACTTCACCGTTGTTATGATAATAAACAACATCAATTAAATTTGTTTCTTCATTTAATGTTAGTTCTTTCTCTTTTTGTGCAAAAGCAACTGTAACAAACAGCGCCATTGCAAAAGTTAAAATTGTTTTCATAATATGGGGTTTTATTCGATTATTTTTTTACAAATATAAACATTTTTTACAATAAAGAAACATTCACATAACATTAAATTAACATTAAATCTATATTTAATTGATTTACAGTATTTTAAAAAATAACATTTAATTAACTTACAACCATCCTCTAAATATGCATAACACACACCTAAATGTACAAATTTTACTTGTATAATAGAAAGAACATAACATTCCGGTAACATTGAGTTCAATTTAAAATGAGACATTTGCCCTATAATTTTTAATAGTTTTATGGGAGATATTTACATCTATATGTTGGTGGCATTAGCCGTATTAGCTGCTGCCGATTTAGTTGTTGGAGTTAGTAACGATGCTGTTAATTTTCTAAACTCAGCCATTGGCTCTAAAGCCGTTTCGTTTAAAACCATTATGATTGTGGCTAGTTTGGGTGTGGCTATTGGTGCCATGTCGTCTAGCGGAATGATGGAAGTTGCACGTAAAGGTATTTTTAACCCAAGCGAATTTATGTTCGACGAGATCATGATTATTTTCATGGCCGTTATGCTCACAGATATACTCTTGCTCGACTTTTTTAACACCATGGGTTTACCTACATCGACCACTGTTTCTATTGTTTTCGAACTTTTAGGGGCTTCGGTGTGTATTGCCATTATAAAAATTTCGGCCGATGACTCTCAATCTATCTTAAACATAGGCAATTACATTAACAATGAAAAAGCCATCGAAATTATACTCGGCATTTTACTTTCTGTTGTTGTTGCTTTTAGTGTTGGCGCTATAATTCAATTTATTTCTAGGTTATTATTATCATTCAATTTTAATAACAAACCCAAAATATTTGGTGCTGTTTTTAGTGGTTTTGCGATTACATCTATCATGTATTTTATCCTTATTAAAGGTATAAAAAATGCCACTTTCATGAACGATTCCATAAAAGCTTTAATTACCGGTAATCCGCCAGCGCTTCTTGCCATTGGCTTTGTAGTTTTTACCATTTTATCGTACGTGGCCATGGTAACCTTAAAAACCAATATTTATAAAATAATTATTGTTGTTGGTACTTTTGCTCTTGCCGTTGCATTTGCTGGTAACGACTTAGTTAACTTTATTGGTGTACCTATTGCTGCGTTTAATTCTTACGAAGCTTGGTCGGTTACAAATATTTTACCCCAACATTTCCCCATGGTTGCACTTAGCGAACCTGTGCAAACCAAACCTTATTTGCTTTTAATTGCAGGCATAATTATGGTGCTTACATTATGGTTTTCTAGTAAAGCACGCGCCGTAGTAAAAACATCGGTTGATTTATCTCGCCAAGACGAAGGGTCGGAACGTTTTGAACCTAATTTCTTATCACGTAGTATTGTTCGATATAGCATTGTAGCTTCAGAAAGTTTTAATAACATACTACCTAATTCCTTCAAGCAAAAAATTGAACAACAGTTTAAAAAACCAGACGTTTTAACCTTACTAAAAAAAGATGACATACCTGCATTCGATTTAGTTCGAGCTGCCGTAAACCTAATGGTTGCAAGCGTATTAATTTCAATAGCAACTTCAATGAAACTTCCACTTTCTACAACCTACGTAACATTTATGGTTGCTATGGGAACCTCACTAGCCGACAGGGCTTGGGGTAGCGAAAGTGCTGTATACCGCGTTGCTGGGGTTCTTAATGTTATTGGTGGTTGGTTTTTTACCGCTTTAAGTGCTTTCGTAGCGGCCGCAGTTATGGCCTTAATTTTATTTTACGGTCGTGGTTATGCGTTAACTGCTTTACTTACAATAGCCGTTGTACTTTTAATTAGAAACTCTATTGTACACAGCAAAAAAGCTAAAGAACAAAAAGCCGAAGATAGCCTTAAAAAAGCCGAAAGTAGTTCTACTCAAGGTGTTATTATTGAAAGTGCTAAAAACATTGCAAATGTAGTAAACCGTGGTAATAGAATTTACAGCGGTGCTATAAACGGCCTAGCAACACATAATTTAAAGCAGCTTAAAAAAAATAAAAGTAATATTAATAAACTATCGGACGAAATTGAAGAACTTCGTGATAATATCTTCTATTTTATTAAAAAATTAGACGAACCGAGTGCAAAGGCAAGTAACTTTTACATTACTATTTTAAGCCTTTTACAAGACATGACGCAATCACTCGAGTACATTTCGAACGTAAGTTATAAACACGTAAACAACAATCATAAAAAATTAAAGTTTACACAAATAAAAGAACTTAAAGAAGTCGATCAAGTTTTAGAAAACCTCTTTGAAAGAACTAATTCTTCATTTAACTCGCGTTCTTTTGAAGAAATAGGATTAGTTTTAAGTAAAAAACAAATCATTTTCGATTTACTTAACGACAAAATACAAAAACAAGTAGAGCGTACCAGAACCGAGGAATCTAGTCCTAAAAACACCACTTTATATTTTAGTATTTTACTAGAAACTAAAGATTTACTAAAAGCTATGACTACACTTTTAGAGGAATATTATAGCGCCCACGACAATTCTGTTGAGCCAGCTACCATTAAAAAGTAATATCTTAAATTCTTCTTAAAACAATAATTTAAACATCTATAATTGATTTTGTACCGTAAGTATAAAAAACAATTAAGATTAAATTATTATGAAGAATTTTTCAGTTTTATTATTGGCAACCATTTTTACAGTGTCATGTGTTTCAAAGAAAAAATATGTAGCACTTCAACAAGAAAATGGTGAAATAAAAAGCCAACTACAAAAAACTCAAGTTGCTAAAGAAGATCTTGAAGCTAAATTTGCAAAAATTGAAGCTCGAGTTGCCAACTACAACAATAAAATAATGTCTCTTAAGGCAGAAAGCGATGCAAAGTTAGAAGTTGCCGAAAATGGCACCCTTATTTCTAACGACGCAAAAGCACAAATGAGAGCCACTTTAAAAAACGTTGATGCTGCTAAATTAAGCAATGCTAAAACACTTAAAGATTCTATGAATATTGCAGTGGCATACAATCTTGAAAAGGCCATAAACGAAAGCAATATTAACGAAGATGAAGACTTTGCTGTAGATATTAATGAAACCGTAGTAATGATATCTATTGCCGATAATATGCTATTTAACACTGGAAGCTACCGTTTAAGCAGTAAAGCCGATAACGTACTTAAAAAACTTGCAGATGTTATAAACTCTGAACCTAGTTTAGATGTAATGATTGAAGGCCACACCGATGCCAGAACCATTAATACTGCTAAAGTATCAGACAATTGGGATTTAAGCGTTTTAAGAGCTACATCGGTTGTTAGAAAGCTACAAGAAAAGTATGAAGTTTCTCCAGAAAAAATGATTGCTTCTGGTAGAAGCAGTTACCAACCTATTGCAAGCAACGATAATGCAGAAGATAGAGCAAAAAACAGAAGAACTCGCATTATAATTTTACCAAACATTGATAAGTTTTTTGCGTTAATGGCAGATAACGATACTACTTTGGCAGAAAACATTTTAGATTAAATATTAATTATATTATTTAATTAGTCCATTTATTTACCAACTGGTAACAGACCTGATAGTTTTTAAAACCATCAGGTCTTATTTTTTATATTAATATTACGTGCTATTATAAACACTGATATTTGTTTTAATAATTACAAAACCAAACCCATTTATACACTTAGGTAAAATATTAAACCCTTGAGAAAGGGCATAAAAAAAAGCATTTCTAATTAAAGAAATGCTTTTTTAAAATCCATAACACTTTTGTATTAACCCTCACAGCTAGTACACTCTTTTTTCTGTTTGAATTTTTGGGCTGCATTCATACTATGCTGATAGTACAGCGATTTTATACCTAATTTCCAAGCCGTAATATATATTTTATTAATATCCTTTACTGGCATATCTGGATGTACCATAATGTTTATAGATTGTCCTTGATCTATATGGTTTTGACGGTTTGCCGCTTGGTAAATAATTGTTAACTGATCAATTTCAGAATAGGTTTTAAATACGTCCTTTTCATGATCGCTTAAAAAGTCTAGGTGCTGTACCGAACCATCGTAGTCGCGAATGCTCTTCCAAACCTCACTAGTATTCATTCCTTTTTCTTCTAAAAGATTTATTAAAAACGGGTTTTTAATAGTTGTTTTTATTTTAGCAATATCTTTTACATAACTGTTAGACCAAATTGGCTCGATACCTTGCGATACTTGACCTAAAATAAACGCTGAAGATGTTGTAGGCGCAATAGCATTTAAAGTTGTATTACGACGCCCATAGCCTTTTAATACTTCTGGTTCTCCATACAATTTTGCCAATTCTTCTGAAGCTTTAACAGAACGCTCTTTTATTGTTTTAAAAATTTCGCTGTTTAAATTAAAGGCTTCTTGACTATCAAAAGATAACATTTTACTCTGTAATAGAGAGTGCCATCCTAATGCCCCCATTCCTAAAGCACGGTTTTCTTTAGCAAAGTTATAAGCGCGTTCCATAAACAAGAAGGTTTGCTGGTCGTCGCGGTTTGGCGAATCTCTATAAACTTCTAATTTTGTAATGAACTCTTCTAAAACAGCATCAAGAAAATAAATCATGGTTTCAACCGCATCGGTATCTTTCCACTTATCGTAATGTAACAAGTTTATTGACGATAACACACATACAAACGACCATTTTTCGTTTGTAGGTAGCATAATTTCGCTACATAAATTACTTGCATAAATTTCATGTCCTTTATCTCTATAAACATCAGCTGCATTATTGTTAGCATTGTCTCTAAAGAAAATATAAGGATATCCTATTTCGCCACGACGTTGTAATATTTTTGCCCAAATTGAACGCTTTTCAACATCACCATCAATCATTTCTTGCATCCACTCGTTACCAACAGTTACACCGTGAGTAAGTTCTTGAATTGGGTTACCTTCGGTACCAATTTCTAAAAACTCATTAATATCACTATGATCGATAGGTAAATATGGGGAAAAACGACCACGTCTTACAGAACCTTGACTTACAACATCAACCATTTTTTCAAACAATTGCATAATGTGTACGGCACCCGACGACTCACCATTATTTTTTACAGGTGCACCACGATGACGCAGTTTACCAAAATATCCAGACGTTCCACCACCTAGTTTAGACATCATTCCAACCTCAGACTGTGTGTACAAAATATCACCCATATCGTCTGATACATGCGAACCAAAACAGCTAATTGGTAAACCGCGTTTTTTACCAAAGTTAGACCACACTGGCGACGCTAATGAGTAATAACCTTCGGCCATGTAACCGTAGAACTTATCGGCAAATCCGTCTATTTTCAAAATGTCTTCAGCACGTTGTGCAATTTCTAAAATACGCGCTTCTGGCGTTGTACCTTCGGTAAGGTAACCCGACGACAAAAATTTACGACTGTGCTCTGTTAACCATTTAATTTCTGGTTGTTGTTTTGCAGCAGTTTCTTGTCTGGCTTCTTTTCTAGCTTTTAGTAACTCATCGTATTTCGAGGCTGCCTCGGCCTCTACGTGAGCGCTTTTTAGGTCTGGATTTGTGTGTTCGTTCATGTTTAAAATAAGTCGTCGCTTGTTATACTTTTGGTTCTTTTACTGTAATTTATAGAGCGTTTAACAAAGAAATCTCCATGCTTGGTGCCTATTATCTCGTCATCAAACCATTCGGTTTGAGCTATTAATGATTCGTCTATTTCGAAAATTTTGTCTATACCTATACTTTGTAACGAGTTATTAAATCTGTTTTTAATAAATTCGTTTATAACATCTTTTGGAAGAAAATCTAGTTCGCCTGCTTCAAAAATCCAATCCACAATTTTACTTTCCGACTCAAAAGCTTGTTTGCATAATTCTTGCACCTTGGTGTTATGCTCTTCGCCAAACCACGTTGGGTTTTCATCTTTTATAATTCTTATAATATCGATACCAAAATCGCCATGAATTTGCTCTTCTTTTGAAGTTGCTTCAACCACATTCGATATTCCTTTAAGCATATTTTTATGCTTATTAAAGGCCATAATTATTAAGAATTGCGAGAATAATGACACGTGCTCAATAAATAAAGAGAATAATAAAATTGATTCTGCGTATTCTTGGTTGTCTTCACTTTTAGCATTTTTAAGTGCTGTTTCTAAAAAGTGAACACGTTGCATTACAACAGGTTTCTTTTTAAGATTTTTAAACTCGTTATTTAATCCTAAAATTTCTAATAAGTGAGAGTAGGCATCATGATGACGCACTTCGCTTTCCGCAAATGTAGAACCAACCGACCCAATTTCTGGTTTTGGCATTTTTTGGTATATGTCGCCCCAAAAGGTTTTTACGGCAACTTCAATTTGTGAAATAGCCAACATGGTGTTTTTTATAGCATTTTGCTCAACTACAGTTAGTCTTGTTTTAAAATCTTGAATATCGCTTGTAAAGTTAAACTCGGAGTGAATCCAGTACGAGTGTCTTATAGCGTCAACATATTCGTTAAGCGCAGGATATTCGTATGGTTTTAAGTTTATACGTTTTTCAAAAATATTAGTCTTTCTATTTCTAGCCTGTTCGTTTCTATATAATATGTAAGCCTTTGCAACGTCGTGAAATTCGCTCCCCATTAATTTGTCTTCAACAATATCTTGAACTTCCTCTACGGTAGGCACATAATTACTATCGTTAGCCTTTCTAGCAATTAAAGTTTGTAAAACCTTTTCGGAAATTCCTTTGGCATCTTCTTTAGAGCCATTACCAACAGAAATCATAGCCTTTTCTATGGCATTTGAAATCTTATTTAAAACAAACGGTGCTGTTTCGTAATCTCGTTTAATAATTTGTGTAATCTCCATAATACTAAAATTTACAGACTAAAATACCATTAGAACAACTGCTTAATTTTGGCTATTCAGTTTAGTAATTCGTTAAAATATGTGTTTTTTGTGCTCCTAAAAATGAGGATCGATTGGGGGCTTTCTCGAAAGCTAATTTTCAGTCTCTTTTATTCCCAAATAACCGACCAAAAATTTTACTCTTTTTGCCTACAACAAAGATTGATAATTGTGCTTAAAAATGAAAGTGGTTTTAATAAACGTTGTTAACAAGTTTTTAACAACGGCTATTTTAAGTATTAAAAACCACACAAAACAACCGTTTATTTATTTGATTTTCAAAATCTTAAAATAAAATTAAGGATTTGATAAATTTTGAAGTTAATTAAATTTCAAAAAATTTTGACAACCTGGAATTTGAAGTTAAAAAAATTAAATTCCCATAATTTTTACCCTAAAAAATCAACTAAAAAAAAGACCTAAAAAAAGCGTATCTACAAGCGAATTTTAAAGGGATTTTATCTTCAAAAAAACACTCAAAAACAACTTCAATACACAACTATTAAAAGTAACAAATAGAACGTTGTTATTTTTCGTTTCTTTCTTGAGCTATTTTCTCTAATTCGTCATACCAATCGACTCCAAATTTTCTAATTAAGGCTTCTTTTACAAATTTATATACAGGCACTCCTAATTCTTCTCCTAACTCGCAAGCGTCATCACAAATTTGCCATTTGTGATAATTTACCGCCGAAAATTCTGTGTAATCTTGCACTCGAATGGGATATAAATGGCAAGACACTGGTTTTTTCCAATCGACTTCGCCTTGATTATAAGCTTCCTCAATGGCACAAAGCGCCGTTTTGTTTTCATCAAATATAACATAGGCACAATCTGCACCATTAATAAGCGGAGTTTCTAGTTCTTCGTTTTCAGTGGTAATAAAAGTGCCTTGTTTTTCTATAGCCTCTATGCCTTCTGGTCTCAAAAAAGGCTTCACCTTTGGGTAAATAGTTTCAAGTATTTGTGTTTCCTCTTTATTTAGTGGCGCACCAGCATCACCATCTATACAACAAGCGCCTTTGCATGCATTTAAATTACACACAAAATCTTTTTCTATAACATCTTCAGAAACAATAGTTTTACCTAACTGAAACATAACTTTTTAAAATTAAATTTTTGGCAAAAATAGTTAATAATAATATGAAATTAATTAAGATTTATATACTACTTTTGCCGAAAATTTAACCCCTTTTAATATGCAACTTAATTTAAAAGAAATATTTACCGCATTTATGGTTCTCTTCGCTGTAATAGATATTATTGGCAACATACCTATTGTAATTGACTTACGTAAAAAAGCTGGCCAAATACAAAGCGAAAAAGCTTCTATAATTGCTGGAGCTATTTTAATTGTTTTCTTGTTTCTTGGAAAAAGTATTTTAAATCTTATTGGCATAGACGTAAACTCTTTTGCTGTAGCCGGTGCATTTATATTATTTTTTATTGCTTTAGAGATGATTTTAGGAATAACGCTTTATAAAGAAGAAGAACAATCGGCTGTTACTGCAACCGTTTTCCCACTTGCATTCCCATTAATTGCCGGACCAGGTAGTTTAACCACCTTATTATCGCTTCGTGCTGAATTTAGAACAGAAAACATTATTGTAGCTGTAATATTAAATGTTATTATTATTTTTATAGTTTTAAAAACATCGGCAAAAATTGAACGCATTTTAGGCGCAAATGGCATTAATATTATTAGAAAAGTATTTGGTGTTATTTTACTAGCTATTGCCGTTAAACTTTTTACCCACAATATTAAAGCCTTATTTGATATTGTTTAAATATTTAAAATGAAGATTTTTACATACATAATTAGTGTTATTGCTTTAGGACTTATAATTTTTAATAGCACCAAAATAAATACTGATGCCCCTTTTTCTGGCGAAAGCATGATTGCTTTAATAACAATAATTGCAGGACTTTGCGTTATTTTATTAATGACTATTTTAAGAGTATCAAAACAAATAGAGAAAAAGGTAAAAGAAAAAAACTAATATGTTCGATGCGGTTATAATTGGCGCTGGCGCTGCTGGCATGTCGTGTGCTTTGGTTTTAGGATCTGGGTTACAAAAGCCATTCGCTAAAGGCAAAAAAGTAGCACTTTTTGCTCACCAAAAAACCTCACATTTACAAACGGCATTATTCAATAATGTACTAGGATTAAAACCTGGCACAACAGGAGAATCTATTTTAGAAAGTGGTAAAACGCAACTAAAAACGCTTTACCCTGCCATTGAACAGATTGAAAATGAAAAAGTTTTAAACGTTAGCAAATCCAACAATAATTTCACTATTACAACCAACAAAAACACTTACACTAGTAAAATAGTTGTTATAGCTGTTGGTTACACTAATTTATTTACCATAGAAGGCTTAACTAAATATATTGAAGCTCACCCAAGAGCTGCAACCGAAAAAAATAGAATCTGGTTAAAAAACACCGACCACCTTGTTGAAGAAAATCTATATGTAGCTGGTACATTAGCAGGATGGCGCAGTCAGTTTGCAATCGCTTCGGGAAGCGGTGCTCATGTTGCCACCGATATTTTAACTTTATGGAATAACGGAAAACACACTAAAGTGCATGATAAAGTAAACGAAGCTTAATTTTAAAGCAATTCTTTCGTTAAATAATCAAACAAAAAATGGTGAAATTTAAAACTTCACCATTTTTTGTTTTTTTTTTAAAATCTATATTTTACAACACCTAAAACGCATAGCGTTGTGGCCCGCCGCGACGAATTTCTTCGCTACAAAAGGCTTCGTATTTTTTAAAATTTTCTCTAAACGCATTGGTTAATTTAAATGCCATCGTATAGTACGCTTGGTCGTCGTTCCAGGTTTGTCTTGGACTTAATACACTTGTTGGAACACCCGGACAAGATCTTGGTTGCGCTACACCAAAAACCGAGTGAATGTGGTAGTTATCGTAGTTATACAAGCCCAAATCGCCATTTAAAACAGCGTTAATCATGGCGCGTGTGTATTTTAATTCCATGCGTTTACCAACGCCGTAAGGTCCACCAGTCCACCCTGTGTTTACCAGCCAAACATTTACGCCAGCATCCACCATTTTTTTGCTTAACATTTCGGCATATTTCGATGGGTACAAAGGCATAAAAGGCGCTCCAAAACAGGCAGAAAATGACGGTACTGGCTCTACCACACCTGCTTCGGTTCCTGCAACTTTTGCCGTATAACCCGAAATAAAGTGATACGCCGCCTGACTTGGTGTTAATTTAGATATTGGTGGAATTACCCCAAAAGCATCGGCCGTTAAAAAGAAAATATTTTTAGGTTTTTTTCCTATTGATGGTTTGCAAATATTTTCAATATGATGAATAGGATAACTTACCCGAGTGTTTTGTGTTATGGATGTATTCGCAAAATCTACCGTACCAGCATCATCTAGTATTACATTTTCAAGAATAGCACCTTTTTTTATCGCGTTAAAAATTTCGGGTTCTTTTTCTTTCGATAGGTTAATTACTTTAGCGTAACAACCACCTTCAAAATTAAATACTGTGTTTTCTTTGGTCCAACCATGCTCGTCGTCGCCAATTAAACTTCTATTTGGGTCGGTAGATAAGGTTGTTTTTCCGGTACCAGATAACCCAAAAAATATGGCTGTATCGCCTTCTTTTCCAACATTTGCACTACAATGCATAGGTAAGGTTTCTTTAAACACAGGTAGAATAAAATTTAAAGCCGAAAAAATACCTTTTTTAATTTCGCCAGTATAACCTGTACCACCTATTAAAGCAATTTTTCTGGTAAAGTTTAATATGGCAAAATTATGTTGACGTGTATGGTCAATCTCTGGAGTTGCCATAAAACCAGGAGCATTAACAATGGTCCATTCTGGTGTAAAACCATCAAACTCATCATCCTTTAAACGTAAAAACATATTGCTTGCAAACATGTTGCTCCATGGATACTCGTTAATAACACGAATATTGAGCTTATAATTTTCATCGGCGCAAGCGTAACAATCACGAACAAACAATTCTTTTTCAGAAAGGTAATCAACAACTTTATTGTATAATTTATCAAAATGAGCAGTTTCAAAAGGAATATTAACATTGCTCCACCAAATTTTCTCTTCGGTAACAGCATCCTTAACTATAAAACGATCCTTTGGAGAACGCCCAGTAAATTCACCTGTATTTATTACCAAAGCACCAGAACTTGCTTCGACACCCATACCTTTTTTAATAGAAATATCGTGTAAAGCTTCGGGCGATAATTGATATTGTACATGGGCATTTTTTATACCGTACTTTTCTAACGAAATCGTTTTCGTAATTTGCTTGTAGCTTTCCATAATTTCACTTAAAATTAAATTATAAAAGCAAAACTATAATATTTATTTGTAAATTAACTTTTTAAATAACGTTTTTTTGAGAATTTTTCAATACAGAAACTAAAACAAATACCCAAGCTAAAATTAATAAAAGACCACCAATAGGTGTTATAAAACCAATGGTTTTAAAATTAAAACCCGACAAATTATTAGTTGCTAAACCATAAATAGAACCCGAAAAGAAAATAACTCCAATTATAACCAGATAAAAAATAATACGTTTCGTCTTTTCTGAAATAGAATGCGTATGCGCCACAAACAATAAAAAAAGAGCATGATACATTTGGTATTTTACACCCGTTTCAAAGGTTTGAATAGCTTCTGCAGAAATAAGTTGTTTTAATCCATGAGCGCCAAAAGCGCCCAAAATAATACTTATTAAACCTATTAACGAAGCGGCAATTAAAATTTTTCTAGTCATTTTTATAAATTATTTTTAACAAAACCTTATTTTTATTGATACATCCGAAATAAATATTTCGAACATAGCGTACACAAAATTACTCAACTAAACCCGAAATGCGAAAGATTTTAATTATTGGTTCTGGGAAATCTACAGCTTATCTACAAAAATATTTGCTAGATAAATCGGATGCTGAAAATCTGTTCATTACTATTGGGGATTTAGATTTAAAAACGGCTCAAAAAGCCATTCAAAATCATAAAAACGCGAAAGCTATAGCATTAAATGTTTTCGATAACCAATCGAGAACACAGGCTATAAAAAATGCCGATATTGTGGTATCTATGCTTCCGGCACGTTTTCATATTGAAGTAGCTAAAGATTGCGTTATCTATGCCAAACCTATGGTTACAGCTTCGTATGTTAGCCCAGAAATGCAAGCCCTACACGACGCAGCCGTAGCAAAAAACATAATTTTACTCAACGAAATTGGTGTCGATCCTGGTATAGACCACATGAGCGCTATGCAAGTTCTAGATCGCATTCGTGATGCGGGCGGAAACATAATACTTTTCGAGTCGTTTACCGGCGGTTTAGTGGCACCCGAAAACGACAATAATTTATGGAACTACAAATTTACTTGGAATCCCAGAAACGTCGTGCTTGCCGGACAAGGCGGCGCTGCCAAATTTTTACAAGAAGGCACTTATAAATACATTCCGTATAACCGATTATTTAGACGAACCGAATTTTTAGAAATCGATAATTTTGGCCGATTCGAGGTTTATGCCAATCGCGACTCTTTAAAATACCAAAACGCATACGGCTTGCAAAACGTAAAAACACTGTACCGCGGCACCATGCGTCGCGTAGGTTTTAGTCGCGCCTGGAACATGTTTGTAACCTTAGGAATGACCGACGATAGTTACACCATCGATAATAGCGAACAAATGACTTATCGCGATTTTACCAACTTATTTTTACCCTACAGCCCAACCGATTCGGTAGAACTTAAACTACGGCATCAACTAAAAATAGATCAAGATGATATTGTTTGGGATAAATTAGTAGAACTCGACATTTTTAGCGCAACCAAAAAAGTAGGCATCAAAAACGCCACACCAGCACAAATACTTCAAAACATACTAACCCAGAGTTGGTCCCTAGCCAAAAATGATAAAGACATGATTGTAATGTATCACAAATTTGGTTACGAAAAAAATGGAAAAAACCACCAAATAGATGCCACTATGGTTGTTTTAGGCGAAGACCAAACCTACACCGCTATGGCAAAAACCGTTGGATTACCCGTTGCAATGGCTACACTTGCCATTTTAAACAAAAAAATTACAGCCACTGGTGTGCAAATACCCATTTCTAAAAATATTTATGCGCCCATTTTAAGCGAATTAGCCACTTTTGGCATTGTATTTAAAGAAAAAGAAGTGCCTTATTTAGGATACAACCCCTTAAATATTTAGCCATTATTGGGCGTTACCCGCAAGGGGTCGGGCTTTACGCTACAATCTTTTTACGAAACAGTTCGAACTCGTTTTGCAAGCCATCAACAAAAACAAACTTAAAAGTATATTAAATTATTAGGTTTAAAATATTCGTAAAAAGGATTTCCACTGCAATCCCTAACGCAATTTTAGTTTCAAATTAAAACAAAACAATTATATTTATGTTTTAGTTTAAAACCGTATGAAAAAAACAAAAACCATAACTATCGACGGCATCGATAAAAAAATACTTCGCGCCCTAATGCAAGATGCCCGAACACCAATTTTAGAAATTGCTCGAAATGTAGGAATATCGGGAGCAGCCATTCACCAACGCCTTCGCAAATTAGAAAAATCGCAATTACTGGCAGGCTCAAAATTTATTATCGATCCTAAAATTTTAGGGTTTTCAACCCTAGCTTTTGTTGGTATTTATTTAGATAAAGCTGCCGATAGCGATAGCGTAATTAATGCCTTAAAAAAAATTCCTGAAGTTGTAGAATGCCATTACACAACCGGTAATTACAACTTATTCATTAAAGTATTAAGTTTAGACAACAACCATTTAATGCATATACTTAATAAAGAAATTCAACCAATAACCGGCGTTTCTAGAACCGAATCGTTAATTTCTTTAGAACAGCAAATTGATAGGCAGATAAAGGTTTAAACAAATTATTTATAAAACAAAACCCCTAGTATTTGCTCGGGGTTTTGTTTATTTAAAAATTTCCTGCTCTCGCCGAAATTGTATTATTTCATTTTCATGAGCCAATTACGTACATCAACATCTTGTTTTATAATGTTACGTAAATCTTCAATTTTAACGCGCTCTTGCTCCATAGAATCTCTATGACGAATGGTAACCGTGTTATCTTCTAAAGTATCATGATCTACCGTTATACAAAACGGTGTTCCGTTTGCATCTTGTCTTCTGTAACGACGCCCAACGGCATCTTTTTCGTCGTAAATTACATTGAAATCCCATTTTAAATCTTCAACTATTTTACGAGCAACATCTGGCAAGCCATCTTTTTTAACCAATGGTAAAATAGCAGCTTTTACTGGCGCTAAAACACTTGGTAATTTTAAAACAGTTCGAGTAGTGCCATTTTCTAGTTCTTCTTCTTGCAACGAATTCGAGAATACTGCTAAAAACATACGATCTAAACCAATTGAGGTTTCTAATACGTATGGCACATAACTTTTATTTTCTTCCGGATCGAAATATTGCAGTTTTTTACCAGAATATTCTTCGTGTGCTTTTAAATCGAAATCGGTACGCGAGTGTATACCTTCTAGTTCTTTAAAGCCGAATGGGAATTTAAACTCAATATCGGCTGCGGCATCGGCGTAGTGTGCTAATTTTTCATGATCGTGAAAACGATAATTATCTGCACCCATACCTAAACTTAAATGCCATTTTAAACGCGTTTCTTTCCAGTGTTCGTACCATTCTTTTTGAGTACCTGGTTTAATAAAAAACTGCATTTCCATTTGTTCGAACTCGCGCATTCTAAATATAAATTGTCTGGCAACAATTTCATTTCTAAACGCTTTACCGGTTTGTGCAATACCAAACGGAATTTTCATACGTCCTGTTTTTTGCACATTTAAAAAGTTAACAAAAATACCTTGAGCCGTTTCGGGGCGCAAGTATAAATCCATGGCACTTTCGGCAGAAGCACCAAGCTTGGTGCCAAACATAAGGTTAAACTGCTTAACGTCGGTCCAGTTTTTACTTCCGGTTAACGGATCTGCAATTTCTAACTCTTCTATTAAGGCTTTAACATCGGCTAAATCTTCGTTTTCTAAAGATTTTGCCATACGAGAAAGTATAGTGTTTATTTTTTCTTGGTATCCTAAAACACGGCCGTTTGTGCTTAAAAACTCTTCTTTATTAAACGCATCACCAAAACGTTTTTCGGCTTTTTTAACCTCTTTTTCAATTTTAGCTTCAATTTTAGCGCAGTAGTCTTCAATTAAAACGTCGGCGCGGTATCGTTTTTTAGAGTCTTTATTATCAATTAACGGGTCGTTAAACGCATCAACGTGCCCCGAAGCTTTCCAGGTGGTTGGATGCATAAAAATTGCAGCATCGATACCCACAATATTCTCATTCATTTGCACCATGGCTTTCCACCAGTAGTCGCGAATGTTTTTCTTTAATTCTGCACCATTTTGTGCATAGTCGTAAACGGCGCTTAAACCGTCGTAAATTTCGCTGCTTTGAAACACATAACCGTATTCCTTTGCGTGCGATATAACCTTCTTAAATTGATCGTCTTGATTTGCCATTCTGCAAAAATATAAAACCCAAATAAACTATTACTGTTCTTTATTAAAATTTGATGCAAATTCGCTAATAAATATTTATATTAGGAAACTAAAGCTATAATCTTTTTTGAAAACTTGAATTGTATCGACAAAGCGCATTAGGGATTGTAGTGAAAATCCTTTTGCCTAAGCAAAAGATTGCAACGGAAAGCCCGACCACGATCCCGAATATTCGGGACGGGGTAATGCCCAAAAATTATGCTAAAAAACCTAGTAAATTTATTTTTCCCCGAAGTTTGTTATGCTTGCCAAAACTTACTTAACGATAACGAAGCTAGTATTTGCACAACCTGTCGGCACGATTTACCTATTACCAATTTTCATTTTAACAACGACGATACCGTAAAAAAAGTACTGTATGGAAGAGCTAAAATTGAACACGCTACGGCACTTTTTAGATTCCAGAAAAAAAGCTTGGTGCAACAACTTATTCATGGCTTAAAATACAAAGGCTACGAAAATATTGGTTTTGTTTTAGGTAATTGGTTAGGTGGCGAACTTAAACAAATTAAAGCTTACCAAACTATTGATGCCGTAATACCTGTGCCGTTGCATAAAAACAAACTTAAAAAACGCGGTTATAACCAAGTTACAAAATTTGCAGAACAACTGGCTTTGGCTTTAAATGCTGAATGTTACCAGAATGTTTTAGTAAAAATAACAAACACCAAATCGCAAACTACTAAAGAAAGAATTTTACGTTGGAACGAAAACCAACAGCTTTTTGCTACCAAAAATATTACCCAAATTAAAAACAAACATATTTTACTTGTAGACGATATTATAACTACCGGCGCAACCATTGAAGCGTGCATAAATGTACTTACCAAAGCCGAAAATGTTAAAATAAGTGTAGCCACCATGGCAATAGCATAAAGTAGTTTAGCGTTATAACCTTAAAATTATGTAGGTTTGTAAAAATTTATAATTGTTAGATGAATAAAACGCTTCGCAACCTAATTTTAGCTTGTAGTTTTGGTTTAATTTTAGTTAACTGTGCCAATCGTGGCTCGCCGGATGGTGGCCCTAAAGATGAAACACCTCCAAAAATTGTAAAGTCTTCGCCAGAAAATTTCACCACCAATTTTAAAGGCAACGAAATTGAAATTGAATTTGACGAATACATTAAAGTTAACAACATAGACAAACAGCTTATTATTTCACCGCCAATGAAATACGAACCAGACATTGTGCCTCAAGGTTCGGCTAGCAAAAAAATTACCATTAAAATTAACGATACGTTACCACCTAACACGACCTACGCTTTTAATTTTGGTAATAGTATTGTTGATAATAACGAGGGCAACCCTTACCCGTATTACCGTTTTGTTTTTTCTACGGGAAGTTATATAGATTCCTTAAACGTAAAAGGTAAAATTATTGATGCGCTACAAACCAAGCCAGAAGCTTTTGTTAATGTGGCTTTATACGAAGTGGACTCGACTTATACCGATTCGATTATATACAAAGAAGTACCCAAATACATTACCAATACTTTAGATAGTTTAACTACTTTTTCTATTGAAAACATTAAAGCTGGAAAGTATTTACTCATGGCTTTAAAAGACAATAATGGCGACAATAAATTTCAGCAAAAAACAGATGCAATAGCGTTTCATAAAGCATTTATTAACGTACCAACCGATAGTAGTTACACTTTAAAACTTTTTAAAGAATCGCCAGATTTTAAAGCGATTAGACCGCGTTTATTTGCAGGTGAAAAAATTGCTTTTGCTTACGAAGGAAACCACAAAAACATGAAAATAAATATGGTTTCTGAAACGCCTGAAGATTTTACATACCGCATTACCAAAGACGAGCTAGCCGATACGCTTTATTACTGGTATAAACCAAGATTAAAAGTAGACTCGCTTCTTTTTAAAGTAACCAACAAAGACTACGAAAAAGATTTTACTACTAGAATAAGCGAACAAAAACGCGACTCGTTAACCTTAAAAAACGCACCAACTGGTAGCATTGGTTTAGATGAAGATTTTAAAATATTTGGAAGTATTCCTTTTGTAAGTTTAGACGAAACAAAAGTTTCTATGATGGATAAGGATTCGGCAAATGTAGATTTTAAAACTAGTTTTGATAGTTTAACGAATGCTTACGCTTTTAGTTTCGATAAAACTTACGAGAATAAGTATAACATTTCTATTTTACCTGAAGCATTTACCGATTTTTTTGATAATAAAAATGATACTTTACAATTCTCGATTAGTACAAAAAAGGAATCGGATTTTGGTTTTGCTCGATTTTCATTAACTAACGCTAAATTTCCGCTAATTTTTCAGTTAACCGATAATAAAGGTGAAGTAAAATTTGAACGTTATGCTGCTACCCAAGGCGATGTTGAGTTTTTAGATTTAACACCGGGTAAATATTTAATCCGTGTTATTTACGACACTAATGGTAATAAACAATATGATCCTGGTGTTTTCTTAAAAAGGATACAACCCGAGCAAGTTTATCATTTTAAAGAAGTTGAAATTAGAGCCGACTGGGGTGTTACAGAATCGCTCACTTTTCCTTAATTATAAAATTATCCATATCGTTTAAAAACTGAAATCGCTTTCGGTTTTCGTCGATGTGGTTTTTATTTAGCGTAACTATTTTAACTCCAGATTCGTCGGGTTTAAAGGTTTCTATTTCGTTACCTAAAACATCGTACACCGCCGAATGACCGCAATAGTTATTATTAAGCGCATCGGCACCTACGCGATTTACGCCAATACAATAACTCATGTTTTCTATGGCACGGGCTTTTAACAGGCTATCCCAAGCTGCTATTCGCGATTGCGGCCAATTAGCAACATAGAACAATACCTCGTAATTTTGAGTGTTTCTTGCCCAAACAGGGAAGCGTAAATCGTAACAAACTAACGGATATAATTTCCAGCCTTTGTAATTAACAATAAGCTTGGTATTTCCTGCGGTATATATTTTATCTTCTCCTGCAAAAGTGAAGGTATGGCGCTTATTATAACAGGATAAATTGCCGTTAGGTTCTACAAAAACTAATCGGTTATAATAGTTGTCATTTTCGGTAATAACAAGACTTCCAGATATGGCAATATTGTGTTTAGCTGCAAGATCTTGCAACCAAGTTATGGTTTTACCTTGCATGGTTTCGGCAACCTTTTTGGCATTCATGGTAAAACCAGTAGTAAACATTTCGGGAAGCAAAACCACATCGACAGTTTCAGGAAGATTTTCAATGTAGTGCGTAAAGTGAATTCGGTTTTCCTCAGGATTTTCCCAAACTAAATTTGATTGAATTAACGCTATTTCGAGTTTTTCTTGCATAATACAAATTACTCAAAATAGCGTTAACTAATTGTATTTAAGAAGGAATTATTTTAGCTTCTTTTTGGCTTTTGCCATTTTTTCTTCAAGCGTTTTAATTTTTTTATCCCATTTAGCTTCATCAACTGGCGATAATTTTCCGCGCTCCATTAATTTTGTGCGCTTTTCTTGAGCTTTTTCTAAATTGCTTTTCGCCTTATCGAAATTAGATTGGGCTTTTTGCTTTTTAGCTAATTCCTTTTCGGCTTTTTTACGTTTATTTTCAGCTGATTTTTCCTTTTTTTCTACTTTTTTAGCTTCTTTTTTAGCTTTTTCGGCCTGTTTAGCTACTTCTTCAGCTTTTTGAATTTGAACCGCTTTTTTTATTTCCGCTTTTCTCTCTAATGTTAGTGTTTCGGTAACATCGGCACCATCTTTAAATATTCGCTCTCCTTTTACTTCAAAATTTTGCTTATCTACTTTTACTTTTTGAGCATTTACGGCAAAACTTAAGCCTAAACAAAGGGCTAACATAACATATTTCATAATTAATTTTATTTTATTGTTTCTGTTAAGACACGAAGCATATTAAAAAGTTACTCCTTTAACACAATTTTAAATACCTAAAAGTTTTAAAAGTTTTTGCTTATATGTTCTACCAATAGGAATTTTTTCTTGGTTTATATAAACTAAATTTCCCGAAATTTTATCGACAAATTTACGGTTTATAATAAAGCTTTTGTGCACTTGAAAAAACTGGTTTTCGGGCAATTTTTCTACCCAATTTTTTAGCGAATCCACATAAGTTAATTTTTGGTTTTGAGTAACCACAGTGATATAATTACGGTGCGATTCGATATACAAAATAGAATTAATTGTTATTTTATGAAGCGTTTTATCGACATTTAAAAAAAAGCCTTCGTTGTTTAAATCCTCGATTTCTTTAATCGGATTCAATCTGGTTTTGGCTTTATTAACGGCTTTTAAAAACCTGTTAAACGAGAACGGTTTAACCAAATAATCGACAATAGTATCGAGCTCGAAACTGGTTACAGCATACTCTGGATAGGCGGTTGTTACAATAATTTTGGGCGGGTTTTTAACGGTTTTTATAAAATCTAAACCAGGCATATCGGGCAAATTAATATCGAGAAAAACCACATCGACGCTGTTAATGTTTAAAAAGGCATTGGCTTCAATAGCTGCTTTAAACACACCTTTTATTTCAACATTGGGCAACTTCTCGATGTAATTTTTTATAATGTTTTGTGCCGGTATTTCGTCTTCAATTATTATACAATTCATTCTAAATTAATTAACAATGTAACACTAAAACTATTCATTTTATTTACTTGCAATTCGTAATTACCTTTATAGAGTAAGTTTAAACGTTTTTCTAAATTTTTTAGGCCTATTTTTTGCTGAATAGTTTCGTTTTTTAGATTATCGAAATCGTTTTCACAAATTAATTTTAGTTTTCCTTTTTTTACGGTTATTTCAATACTAATTTCACTATTTAAAACACTGTGTTTAAAGGCATTTTCAATAATAGTTATGAGCAATAACGGCGCGATATGATGCTGAAGCGTATCCATTTGCTTCGTGTATTTTATGGTTTTAACACCTTCGGTTCTTAGTTTTTGAAACTTAATATAATTATCGATAAACTCTATTTCCTTCTCTAAAGCCACCATAGTTTCATTGCTTTCGTACAACACGTGTTTTAAATTATTGGATAGCATTAAAATAAGCTCGGGCGTTTCGGCTGGTTTTTCTAAAGCGTAGGAATAAATGGTGTTTAAATTATTAAATAGTACATGCGGATTTATTTGAGTTTTAAGAAACTTTAGTTCCATTTCGGCATGTTCTTTTTTTATTTTTTCCACCTGCTCTTGCTCATTAATAAAACGATATAACACCCAGACAAACGAAAAGAAAATTAAAGGCACTAATGTTTGCCATAAATAATCGCTTAAACATTTATACAAACTGCAACCACATTGAGCAAAAGCATAACAATACAGTTGAGTTGCAAAAAAAGAAATGGCTGCAAAAACAAATATGTAAAACGCGTACAACTTCTTTTTAACAAAAAATGGCAACAATAAAAAATTGTTTAAATAGACAATAACTACCAATAATACCAAGTATTGCAAAAACGGATTCTCTTTCCAATAGAAATTAGAGAACAAAAACAGCGACACAAATACAAATAGCAACCAAAACAAAAGATGTACTAATATTTGAGAAATATGTTTTTTTACAATAACCATTCATTAAAAATAGACAGAAATAAAAAAGCATCAAACAATTTTGTACAAACGGCCTCTTTAATTAAACCAACGCCAACATATTGCATATGGTACAAACAAAACAACCGTTAAAACCATTAAGGTTGCATACTGTACATTTTAATTGAAACCTTCAACTTAACACGCTAGTTTTGAGAAACATCAATCTTACTTTTTCATGAAACGAGCAGTTATTTATCTATTTTTAATTTGTGTTCAAATTAATTTTTCTCAAAACCTAAATCAATTAACCATTAACAATGACGGCAAAGAAATTTTACTAGGAGAAATTAACAAAACGGGACTTACACACAATAGTTTTGGCACCTGGTTTAACAAAAACTATAACGATTATATTGTTAATAAAGATCTAGTTAAACAATTAAAAGATAGCCTAGACGCCTACCACATAAAAGTATTTTTAGGCACTTGGTGTGGCGACAGTAAACGCGAAGTACCACGATTTTATAAAGTTTTAGAACGTGCCAAATTTCCTGAAAATCAATTGCAAGTTTTTGCTGTTAACAATACCGAAGACGCCTATAAACAAAGCCCTAACCACGACGAAAAAGGGCTGAACATTCACCGTGTGCCAACTTTTATTTTTTATAAAAACGGCAAAGAAGTAAATAGAATTGTAGAATTTCCCGTTGAAACTTTTGAACGCGACATTTACAATATTTGCGTTACAAACAAATACCGCCCAAATTACCTCGTTGCAAATTATATGTACCATTTAATAAACACAAAAAGCATGGATAGCTTAACCATTGAAGCACCCATTTTAATACCGCGATTAGCCGAATTTACTAAAGGAAGCAGAGAACTTAACACTTATGGCTATTCCCTTTTACGATCAGGCGAAACAGAAAAAGCTTTATTTGTTTTTAAGTTGAACTCACAAATATACCCTTATAAATACAATGTTTACGATAGTTTAGGCGAAGCTTATTTTAAAACTGAAAATTACACAGAGGCATTAAAAAATTATTACAAAGTGCTAAGCTTAAAACCAGACAATGAAAATGCTAGTATTATGATAGAAAAAATAAATAAATTAACGCATTAAACCCAATTTAGCTGGCTTTAATAAGGGAATGATTTCTTTTCTGATTTTCAACTTAATATCTTGAATTTCCTTTAAGTTAGCTTCGCATTTTTTATTGCACCTATTTTTAGATGCTAAGGCACAATTTGCACAACTGTTAAATTTTTCGAAGTTATTTATAAAATCTAAGGTTTGATATTTTTGAAATACCCTAAAGCTTTTCAATTTCACTTTACTACTATCATGTACGTACAATTTATCTGTTTTTAACTTTTGCTTCAATGATGTACAAACCTTATATGTAAGCATTAAACTTATAGCAGCATAGCTAATAATGAAAACCGAAAGCACACAATAAATTATCATAGCGAAGTGTATTTGAGATTATTTTTCGTAAAATTAAAACAATACACTTCTTATTTTCTTTGAATTTCGTTGGATGGAAAAAATGTGTCGACTAAGATTAACTAACTTTAGATTAACACCTTATACAATATTCATTTTTTTTAATAAAAAGGAAGCATTCATATTTTGACAAATCCCTTGTTTTAATTTATAATCGAAATACAACTCATCATTTACTATTTCGGCATCGAAATAATAGTTTTTAATTTGGTGAAGCTCATTTTCCAATTCGCATAAACTTAAATCGTGAGTCGCGATAATACCTGTTGCATTTGATGCTACTAATTTTTCAACAAATTTACGCGAGCCAATCGCTTTATCAGTGCTATTTGTTCCTTTTAAAATTTCATCGAGAATAATAAAATACGGTTCCTTATTAATGGTTTCAACAATGTATTTTAAGCGCGTTAATTCTGAAAAGAAATACGAACTATCATCGGTTAACGAATCGGTAGTTCGCATGCTTGTTATTAATTTTACAGGTGCATATTTACTAGAATTTGCACAAACTGGCAAACCAACATTCGCCATAACAATATGTAATGAAACGGTTCGTAAAAAGGTACTTTTACCTGCCATATTTGCTCCAGTAACTATAAAAAACTGTTCGGTATTTAATACTAAATCGCTATCAATGCGCTTATTTTTATCAAGTAATGGGTGCCCCAAACCTTCTGCATTTATAACAGCTTCAGATTCTACAATATCTGGAAACACAAATTCTGGATGATTAAAAACATAGTTTCCTAAACTGTTGTAGGCATCGAAAAACGAAACCACCTCAAACCAATCTTCAACTTTGGCACCGTGTATTTTAATCCATTGTTCAATCTTATAAGCGTTTTTTAAATCGTTTAAAAAGAATCCATTTCCAAAAATGGCACCAATTAAATTATTGCGATTATCGAGCGCATCCAAAGCCTTTGAAAACCATTTAAAAACTTGTGAAGCCTTTTGATCGTTTGACTTAATTAACTCCTGTTTTGTCTGAAGTAATTCCGAAGAAAAAGAAGCGTCCTCAATTAATTTAAGCAAGGTTGTATATTGCCTAAACGTATCTCTTATTTTATTGGTATTACTTGCTAAAACATTAATTTTCTTTAAATAAACACCTGTAATCCCAAGGCCAAAAACCAACCAATAGCCAATAAAACCTAAGCTAGAAATAATTCCTGTAAGGGTTAAACCAAAAATTGATAAAGACAAAACTGTAAACACCAATGGCAGCCATTTTATAAATGCCGTTGTAAAAGGCTTATACTGCTTTAACCAATTAATTATGTTATGCGCTGGTGTTTCAACTTCTACTAAGCTTGATGTCGCGCTGTATAATTGACGCCATTCAGGTTGTTCGCTAAGTGCTTTTATGGCTTCCTGCCTATCGCCAATGCTTGTAATATTATTCGCTTTTAAGGCATTAGCAAGTTTTTGCGCGCCTTCTGTAATGGTGGTTCGGTTTATAAACTGAAAAAACGATCCGCGACCAAACAAATCTATATCTAAACTATAAAAATGAGACGAATCTTGAAACTGTTTACCATCGTTACGGTTATAAAAATCGCCTGCTGCTATTTTAAGCTCATCGTCGTTTATTCGTTTTAAATTTTTATTTATAGCTTTTTGTGTTTTTAAATCGGTGTATTTTGAAAGCAAAAAACCAAACACAGCCAAACCAATAACCACAAAAATAACTGCCACTTGCCATTGCGAACGCATTGTATAAGCCCCAAACGCTGTTAACCCAAAAACCGAAATTCGCAACAAACTAAACCAACGTAACTTAGTTGTAATTTGTTTCGTTTTATTGGCATAAATTTCGCTTTGCTTTTTATAATAATGTAAAGGATTTTGCATGAAAATAGTTGCTATTTAAAAAAAGAAAAGCCCTGAAAAACTTCAGAGCTTTAATGTAATTTCTTAATTTGTTAATCGCGACCTCCAAAAACTTGAAGCGCCCAGTATAATAAAGATGCTAAAGCACCAATTGCTGCCACTAAATATGTTCTTGCAGCCCATTTTAAGGCATCTTCCGATCCTTTATATTCGTCTGGTGTAACTATATTTTTATTTTTTAACCAAGCCAAAGCACGGTTACTTGCATCGTACTCAACAGGTAATGTAATAAAGCTAAATAAGGTTGCTGCTCCCATAAAAACAAGGCCTAAAACAGCCACCAAAAACCCAATACTCGAACCCGATGCTGCACCTAAAACCAATCCGCCAATTACCAACCATTGCGACATACCAGAGGTAACCGAAACCACAGGCACTAAGGCAGAACGCATTTTTAATGCACTATACGCTTGCGCGTGCTGTACCGCATGGCCACACTCGTGAGCTGCTACGGCAGCAGCAGCAGCATTTCGCTGGTTGTAAACGGCCTGACTTAAATTTACAGTTTTATTTTTTGGGTTGTAATGGTCGGTTAAACGTCCTGGTGTAGAAATAACCTCAACATCGTAAATACCATGATCTGCCAACATTTTCTCTGCAATTTCGGCACCACTCATCCCGTTGCGTAATGGTGTTTTTGAGTATTTAGCAAATTTTCGTTTTAGCGTATTACTTACTAACCAACTAACTAAGGCAATCGCTCCAATTAATATATAATATCCTAACATTTTTTTAATATTTTTAGTTTAATAATTTAAATATAACAAAAATAAAGCCAATGTTGTTAAAATGATATTCTGTCAGTATATAAATAAAAAAAACGGAAAATAGCATTGCGCATTTTCCGTTTTAACATATCACTCTTAAGTAAAACCTAAGCTTTTTCAAACTCTAAGTCAAAAGCTTCAGCTATTTCTTTATAAACAATTTTTCCGTTTACAATATTTAATCCTTTTTGTAAGGCTTTATTATTTTCGCATGCCTTTTTCCAACCATCATTTGCCAATTTAATAACATAAGGTAATGTTACGTTAGTCAAAGCCATTGTAGAGGTATAAGGTACTGCTCCTGGCATATTGGCTACACTGTAATGCACAACCTCATCTATAACATAAGTAGGATCTTGGTGCGTTGTAGGCTTGGTAGTTTCAAAACAACCACCTTGATCTACGGCCACATCAACCATTACAGCTCCTGGTTTCATTTCTTTAAGCATATCTCTAGTAATAAGCTTAGGTGCTTTTGCTCCTTTAATTAAAACGCCACCAATAATTAAATCGGCATCTTTAATATGCTTTCTAATATTATATTCGCTAGAAAACTCACTAATAACATTATTTGGCATAGAATCACTTACATACCTAAGCGCTTTCATGTTAATATCCATAATAGTTACTTGCGCTCCTAAACCAGAGGCCATTTTAGCCGCTTGATATCCAACAATACCAGCACCTAAAACTAGAACTTTTGCTGGCGGAACACCTGGTACACCTCCCAATAAGATACCACGACCTTTAATTGGTTTTTCTAAATATTTAGCTCCTTGTTGTATAGACATTCTTCCTGCAACTTCAGACATCGGAATTAACAACGGTAACGAGCCATCTTCCGCTTCAACAGTTTCGTAAGCAATACAAACTGCTTTACTATCTATCATCGCATTTGTTAAAGGTTCGCTAGATGCGAAATGGAAGTAAGTAAACACAGTGTGGTGCTCTTTTATTAAACCATATTCTTCGGCTATAGGTTCTTTAACCTTTACAATCATTTCTGCTGTAGCGTAAACATCTTCTATAGTATCTAGAATAGTTGCTCCAGCTTCAATGTAATCTTCATCTAAAAAACCACTATTAAATCCTGCATTTTTTTGCACATAAACCGTATGGTTTCTTTTGGTTAGTTCAAAAACCCCAGAAGGCGTCATACCTACACGGTTTTCGTTGTTTTTAATTTCTATTGGAACACCAATTTTCATCAATAATTAATTTAGATTATTTTATTAAAGCAATTTACAACGAATTAATTATATATTGTAATACAAAAAGCGGAAAACTTCATTTTTATTAAAATAAAAAAAATAAAAACAGAATTTTAGTAACTTTAAAAATTACAATAATTAATACTAGAAAGATTTAAAAAAATAGGCTATTTTTTTGCGTATTTAATTTTGAAGTAAACTAACATAAACGCCGAAATCACCGTAATACTATTAGCCACAATCATTGATGGGCTGTTTATGCTAATACCATAAATTAGCCACAATATAATACCCACAAAAAACATGGTTAACATGGGCATAGATAAACTGGTAACATCTTTAGTTTTCCAGGTTTGATACACCTGTGGCAAAAAGGCCGCAGTAGTTAAAAATGCGGCAACAAAACCTACAATTTCCATAATAAAATGGTATAATTTAAATAAAAATTTGGGCGTTACACCTCCTAAGGTCGGCGTCGGGCTTTGCGCTATATCTTTTTTATCATACTTCAAAAAAAGGATGCCGCTTCAATCCCTAACGCAACGTGTAACTCCCAAATAACATATAGTTTAATAGAAACTAAATTTAACCTACAATATTTACTATTTTTCCTGGCACTACAATTACTTTTTTAGGCGTTCTGCCTGCTAATTGTTCTTGTGTTTTTTCGTGCGCCATAACGGTTTTTTCAATATCATCTTTACTCATATCCATTGGTAATTCTAGCGTAAAACGCATTTTACCGTTAAACGAAATAGGGTAATTTTTGCTACTTTCAACTAAATGACTTTCATCGAAAACAGGAAACAGTACTGTAGAAATAGACTCGCTATTTCCTAACTGGCTCCAAAGCTCTTCAGCAATGTGTGGCGCGTACGGCGAAATTAAAACCAATAAAGGCTCTAAAATAGCTTTGCTTGTACATTTTTGTTGGGTTAACTCGTTAACAGCAATCATAAACGTTGACACCGAAGTATTAAACGAGAAATTCTCAATATCTTCCTGTACCTTTTTTATGGTTTTATGTAATGTTTTTAAGTTGTCTTTGGTTGGTTCTGCGTCGGTAACTTTTAGTCCGTTATCGTCTGCATACAGCTTCCAAAGTTTCTTTAAGAAATTGTGCACACCTGTAATACCCGCAGTATTCCAAGGTTTGTACTGTTCTAAAGGCCCTAAAAACATTTCGTATAAACGTAAACTATCTGCGCCATAATCGGCAACAATATCGTCTGGGTTTACAACGTTGTATTTCGATTTCGACATTTTTTCGACGTCGCGACCAACTTTGTAAACGCCATCTTCTAATATAAATTCGGCATCTTTAAATTCTGACCTCCAGTTTTTAAAAGCTTCAACATCTAACTCATCAGAAGCATTTACAAAAGATACATCGGCATGAATTTGTTGCACTTTTTCATCTTTTATTAAACCTTTCGATATAAATTTATTTTCACCTTCAACTCTATAAACAAAAGCACTAGTTCCCAAAATCATACCTTGGTTAATTAGTTTTTTTGCAAATTCAGGAACTGGCACAAATCCTTTATCAAATAAAAATTTCTGCCAAAAACGGGCGTATAATAAATGCCCTGTGGCATGCTCGCTTCCGCCAATGTATAAATCAACTTCTTTCCAATAATTTAAGGCGTCTTTACTTGCGAAGGCTTCGGTATTACCAGCATCCATGTATCGGTTAAAATACCATGAACTTCCTGCCCAACCTGGCATGGTATTAAGCTCTAAAGGAAACACCGTTGTGTTATTTATCTTGCTATTTTCTACAACCGAATTGGTTTCTGTGCACCAAGCCCAAACGTTGGCGTTACCTAATGGTGGCTCGCCAGTTTCGGTTGGTAAATATTTTTCAACTTCTGGTAATTGTATTGGTAAATGTTTGGCATCAATCATTTGTGGCATACCATCTAGATAATACACTGGGAATGGCTCACCCCAATAACGCTGACGACTAAAAACAGCATCACGTAAACGGTAATTGGTTTTGCCTTGACCATGCCCAATTTGCTCTAATTCGTAAATGGCACGTTTTGTGGCTTTTTTATAGTTCATTCCGTTAAGGAAATCGCTATTAGCAATTTTTACATTGTCTTTTGATGCGTAAGCTTCTTCGCTTATATCTACACCATCAAAAATATTTATAATGTCAATATTAAAATGCTTTGCAAAATCGTAATCGCGCTGGTCGCCACAAGGCACTGCCATAACGGCGCCTGTACCGTAACCGGCAAGCACGTAATCGCCAATCCAGATTGGAATTGGGGCTTTGGTAAACGGATGCTCTGCATAAGCCCCAGTAAAAGCGCCCGAAATGGTTTTTACATCTGCCATACGTTCGCGCTCACTGCGTTTTGCGGTGGCTTCAATATAGGCTTCAACCTCAGCTTTTTGTTCTGGTGTTGTAATTTGTAATACTAAATCGTGTTCTGGTGCCAATGTCATGAAACTTACACCAAAAATAGTATCGGGGCGCGTGGTGAAGACTTCAATTTGAGGCTTCTCGACTGCGCTCGAAGTGACAGCATCATTAGGAATAACATTAAAAGTTACCGATGCACCAACCGATTTACCAATCCAGTTGCGTTGGCTTTCTTTAAGCGAATCTGTCCAATCAATAGTTTCTAGACCTTGCAACAAACGTTCGGCATAAGCAGAAATGCGCATGCTCCATTGGGTCATTTTTTTACGTACCACAGGATGCCCACCACGTTCTGAAACGCCGTTTACAATTTCGTCGTTGGCTAAAACGGTTCCTAAAGCCGGACACCAGTTTACTTCTGTTTCAGCTAAATAAGTTAAGCGATACCCAAGTAAAATTTCTTGTTGTTTTTTGCTTGAAAAAGCATTCCAATCTTCAGCAGAAAAAACAGTGATATCTTCATCGGCAACAGCGTTTACATTGGCGTTACCTTCGTTTTCAAAAACTTTAATTAATTCTGAAATGTCTTCAGCTTTATTAGCATCAACATTATACCATGAATTAAATAATTGTATAAAAATCCACTGTGTCCACTTGTAATATTCTGGATTACTGGTGCGCACTTCTCTACTCCAATCAAAAGAAAATCCTATTTGATCGAGTTGGCGGCGGTATGTTTTTATGTTGGCTTCGGTAGTTAGTGCCGGATGCTGCCCTGTTTGAATAGCATACTGTTCTGCTGGCAAACCAAACGAATCGTAACCTTGCGGATGTAAAACATTAAAACCTTGGTGGCGTTTGTAACGTGCATAAATATCGGATGCAATATAACCCAACGGATGCCCAACATGTAAACCTGCACCACTTGGGTAAGGAAACATATCTAAAACATAATATTTTGGTTTATCGCTATTGTTTTCAGCTTTAAACGTTTGGTTTTCGGCCCAATATTTTTGCCATTTGGCATCAATGTCGTTGAAATTGTATTTCATCCTGTTTATTTCTACATTTTTTGAAAGCGCAAATTTACGTTTTAAAACGAAAAAGAGCCAATTAATACCAATACATTTATGTTAAGCGAATTTTAATGTTATAAAAACAAGCCTTTAATAAAGCAATTTGTAATTTCGCAGCATAAAACGTAGTATTTTGATAAATAAAAATACCCAAGCCCATTTAGCTGTTTTTGGTGCAAATGCCATTTATGGTGCTAATTACATTATTGCCAAAGGCATTATGCCCGATAAAATTATGCCAACGGCATTTGTTTTTATTAGGCTAGCTAGTTGCACCTTTTTATTTTGGTTACTCAAACTATTATTTATTAAAGAACGTGTTGAAAAAAAAGATTTTTTTAAACTTTTTTTATGCGGCCTTTTTGGTGGTGCTTTAAACCAAATGCTGTTTTTTCATGGCATTAATTTAACATCGCCTATCGATGCTTCTATTATACAAACTGCAACCCCTGTTTTAGTTTTAGTTTTCAGTTTATTTATTTTAAAAGAAAAAATTACATTAAACAAAGTATTAGGTATTACAATTGCCGGCATTGGAGCTGTTACCTTAATTCTTTATGGTAATAACGCACAAGGTAATAGTTCGTTTTTAGGTAATTTACTAATTTTTGGTAACGCATGTAGTTATGGCTTATACTTGGTTATAGCAAAAACTATAATGAAAAAATATCATGCCATTACCGTTTCAAGTTGGATATTTTTAATAGGTTTTACTATTTCTCTTCCATTTAATGTAAATGCTTTTTTAGAAACAAACTTTAGTGGTTTTACTGCGCATACCGTTTTAACCATTGGTTACGTTATTTTATTTACTACGTTTTTTGCCTATTTATTTAACATTTTTGCTTTAAAACACTTAGCGCCTTCGGTTACAAGCAGCTATGTATATTTACAACCTGTGGTTAGCTTTATTCTTGTTAGTATTTTGGCTTACGTTTTTATGCAAAGTGAATATGCAAAAGATATAAACCCTATTAAAATTTTTAGTTGTTTGTTAGTTGCCGCTGGAGTTTATATTGTTAGCAAACCTAAAAAAGTAAAACAAGCTAAAACAAAATAGCCACGTTATCGTTTTTATTGAAAAGCGTAATTTTAAACACATTGTGTTATTTAGTTTTATATTTTTACGTGATTAATTTATTCATTTTATGAGTTCATCGTTTGAAAAACATCAAAAACGCCGTTTAATTTCCTCTTACTTTTCGGTAATATTAAGTATTGCCTTAGTGTTATTTTTAGTAGGATTGTTGGGCTTATTGGTGTTGAATGCCAAAAAAGTTTCTGACCATTTTAAAGAACAAGTAGTTGTTACTATTTACTTAAAAGACAATGCTAAAGAAGTTGAAACCAAACAACTTGAAAAAAGTTTGGCTATGGCCGAGTATGTTAAACATACCGAGTACGTATCGAAAGAACAAGCGGCAGAATTTATGAAAGCCCAAAACGGCGAAGATTTTATGGATTTTGTTGGCTACAACCCATTACAAAACTCTATTGATGTTTATCTGAAAGCAGATTTTGTTACTACCGAACATCTTGAAAAAATATCAAACGAAGCCTTAACCAAAGATTTTGTTGATGAAGTAAGCTACGACAACGATTTGGTAAAGCTCATGAATAACAATGTTAAAAAAATAAGCTTTTGGGTGCTTTTAATTAGTGGCATTTTTACTGTTATAGCTGTACTATTAATTAATAGTTCCATTCGCCTTTCTGTTTACTCAAAACGTTTTACCATAAAAACCATGCAAATGGTTGGTGCTACAAAACAATTTATTCGCAGGCCTTTTGTTTGGAAAAGTATTCGTTTGGGAATGATTGGTGCTTTAGTAGCATTAATAGGAATGGCTATAGTATTGTATTACCTTAACAAAACCTTTGCTGAGTTACAACTTTTAAGTAACCCCGTTTTAATAGGTTTACTATTTCTATTTATTTTTGCCCTAGGTGTCGTTATTACTTGGGTAAGCACCCATTTTGCAACACAACGTTTTTTAAACTTAAAAACCGAACAACTATACTACTAAAAAATAATTGCTTTTATTTGTAAAAAATTAAAAATTATGGGAGAACAAAAACGAAAAGAAAGCAAAAAACCAGCTTTTGTTTTTGGCAAAAAAAACTATAAATTTATGTTTATTGGTTTAGCTGTTATAGCGTTAGGTTTTATTTTAATGTCTGGTGGCGGCAGCGACGACCCAAATGTTTTTAATCCTGAAATTTTTAACTGGAGACGTATTCGTTTGGCACCTATGCTAGTGCTTATTGGTTTTGGTCTTGAGGTATATGCTATTCTTTTAAATCCTGAGGAAAACTAATGAATATAATTGATGCTATAATTCTTGGAATTATTCAAGGACTTACCGAATTTTTGCCAGTATCATCTAGTGGCCATTTAGAATTAGGTAAAGCCATTTTAGGTGATAATTCCGTTCCAGAAGAAAGTTTACTATTTACTGTCGTTCTTCATTTTGCAACTGCATTAAGTACTATAGTTGTATTTAGAAAAGATATTTTAGATTTAATTAAAGGCGCCTTAAAGTTTAAATGGAACGACGATTTACAGTTTATAGTTAAAATTGGAATTTCAATGATTCCAGCTGTTATAGTTGGTTTATTTTTCGAAGAACAACTTGAAGCCCTATTTGGAGGAAACATTTTACTTGTTGGCTGTATGCTTATTGTTACTGCCTTATTATTATTTTTAGCCGACAAAGCTAAAGACACCAACAAAAAAGTATCGTTTGCAAATGCTTTTTTAATAGGTATTTCGCAAGCTATTGCCATGTTGCCTGGTATTTCACGTTCCGGATCAACTATTTCTACATCAGTATTATTAGGAAATGATAAAACCAAAGCTGCGCGCTTTTCATTTTTAATGGTTGTACCTTTAATTTTTGGTAAAATGGCTAAAGATGTTTTAAGTGGCGATATTTCTTTAGAAAGTCAAAATTTCACTGCGCTTTCTATTGGCTTTGTTGCAGCATTTGTAGCAGGACTATTTGCTTGTACCTGGATGATTGCACTAGTTAAAAAAAGTAAACTATCTTACTTTGCTATTTACTGTGCTGTAGTTGGTGTTATTGCTATTGCAGTTGCTTTATTAAATTAATATGAAAACTGCAGAAGATTATCTAACTGGGCAAGTTTTACTTATAGATAAACCCTTAAACTGGACATCGTTTCAGGCTGTAAATAAACTGCGCTGGGAAATACGTCAAGCCTTCAATATTAAAAAAATAAAAGTTGGGCATGCAGGCACGCTCGATCCTTTAGCTACTGGGCTTTTAATTATTTGTACGGGTAAAAAAACTAAAGAAATTAATACATTTCAGGCTCAAGTTAAAGAATACACAGGAACCATTGTTTTAGGGAGTACAACACCTTCTTTTGATTTAGAAACCGAAATAAATGAAACATTTCCAACAGATCATATTACAGAAGAATTAATACATCAAACCACCAAACAATTTATTGGAGATATTGAACAGTTTCCACCAGTTTTTTCTGCAGTAAAAAAAGATGGCAAACGTTTATACGAATTTGCAAGAGCTGGTGAAGCCGTTGAAATTAAACCAAGAACCATCAATATTTCTGAATTTGAAATCACTTCCATCGAAAATTTAAATGTTAATTTTAGAGTCGTTTGCAGCAAAGGTACTTACATACGTTCTCTAGCTAACGATTTTGGAAAAGCATTACAATCCGGCGGGCATTTATCGGCTTTACGACGCACTAAAATTGGAGATTTTAATGTTGAAAATGCCGTAAGTATTGAAGCCTTTATTAGCCAGCTTAACAACAATTAACATCTATATATCAATATTTTACGTATATTTCAGGAAACCTATTTATTCAGAATTTTTTAGATTTGAACCTAACAAATCAACATAAAGCCCTAATAATCAGCTCCATATTCGCAACTATTGTACTTACATTAGCTTTTAATTTGGGCTTAGAGCGTCACGAAATGTTACTAAATGAGAGTTATTACGAGCTTGAACCTGAAAAAAAGCGAACTCCTGAAGAAGAAAAAATTCAAAAAACACTAGATAAATTTAGTAAAGCACGTACCAACAGCGCATCGAACGAAAACAAAAAAAACAAACATTTTGCGCAAGCGTTTAAAACCATTGCACCACCTAAAGATTATGTTCCTAAGTTTAGTAGTTATCAAGACGGACCAAACACAGCAAAACAAAGCTATAAGAAACAAAACGATACCGAACTAAACAAGGAAGAACTCGAAACATTTAGTAAAGTAAACGAACTTCTTAAAAAACAAAAATCGGGTAACGACAATTCGAAAAGCACCATAAGCTATTCCTTATTAAACAGAACAAAAGTACATATTCCCATTCCCATTTATTTATGCGAAGAAAATGGTAAAATTGTAGTAAACATTACCGTAAACGATAAAGGTAATGTGGTTAACACATATGTAAACAGCTCATCGAATTCGGCTAACGAGTGTTTAAAAGAACGGGCTTTAGAATATGCCAAACAATCCGTTTTTAGCCCAGACCCAAGCAAACCTTCCCAAATAGGAACTATTACATTTAACTTTATAGGGAAGTAACAGGACTTAATTTATTTAAAATTTCGGTAATATCTTCAATAATATTTTGGCCTTTATTTTTGTTATACCAATGCTGTAAAACTTCCTTAAATTCGGGTGTTAAATTACCGTGCTTACTTTTAAATTCATTAACCAAATTAGTGGCTTCGGTTGGTCTTGGTCCATAAGTATCAAAAACTTCACCGGTTTCATTATCAATCATAATTACTTTTGGAATAGATCGTCCGCCATTGGTTAAAAACGCATCCATAAGCTCTAAATTTTCATCACGCAACACCAATTTTAAATCAATATTATCGTTTAATTCTGCTACCTTATTAATTGCTGGTAAAACATGGGCTGCATCGCCACACCAACTTTCGGTAATAGCGAGAAAAGTAACCGACCTGCTAAATGCAGCAACAGCCTCTTTATGGTTTTGGCTTACTTTTATTGTTTTGTCCCAACGCTTCATGCGTCTTTCATTAAGTTTAGTATAGTTTATTAAAGCATCACTTTGCTCTAATCCTGTGGTTACTTCATTTAAAGCTAAGTTTTTAATTAACTCTCGATAAGCATTGTAATTAATAGCTTTTTGTAAACTTTTTGCAATTATAGAATCCATAATTATTTATAATTTAAGGCAAAACATCAAAGCAAATTTAGCGCATTAATATTTTAATTAGGATGATATTTGTCATACTTTTACGCTAATCCTTACAACAAAAATATGAGCACAAAACATCGATGCGGCTGGTGCGAAGGCGATGCGCTTTACGAAGCATATCACGACCAAGAATGGGGCGTTCCTGTTTATGACGATGCTACCATTTTTGAATTTTTAACTTTAGAAACCTTTCAGGCCGGATTAAGTTGGATTACCGTACTTCGAAAACGTGAAAATTTTAAATTGGCTTTTGATGATTTTGACTATATAAAAATTGCGAACTACACGCAAGATAAGCTCGAAGAATTGTTACAAAATCCTGGGATAATTAGAAATAAACTGAAGGTAAAAGCAACGGTAACAAACGCGCAAGCATTTATTAAAATACAAGAAGAATTTGGATCGTTTAGTAAATATATTTGGGGGTTTGTTAACGGAAAACCTATAAAAAACCAAGTAAAAAACTACAAAGAAGCACCGGCAAACACAGCTATTAGTGATGCCTTAAGCAAAGACTTAAAAAAACGTGGGTTTAAATTTGTTGGCTCTACGGTTGTATATGCACATATGCAAGCAACTGGTATGGTAAACGATCATGAAATTAACTGTTTTAGGTACCATGAAGTTTAATTTATTACTTTTTTTGTTGTGTGCCACACTTTCGTTCGCTCAAAGCAAGAATGAAAAAGAAGCCCGCATTCCTGCTTCTCGGTTTCCAGAACAAGCATTTAATTATTTAAAAAACACCGAAAAATCTTTAAAAAGATTAAAATATTTTAAAGAAATTGATGGACACCGTAAAAGTTACGAAGCTAAATTTAAGTATAACAAATTGCAATACAGTATTGAGTTCGATACCCTGGGTAAACTTGAAGATATTGAAATTATTATTAAACAAAAGCATATTCCAGAAAGTGCTTTACAAACCATAATAACTTACTTTAAAACCAATTTCGATAGCTTTAATTTTATAAAAATTCAAGAACAATATGTAAATAAGTCTACTAAAACAGATGCTGAATTTATTAATTATATTTTAGAAAATCCTATTGGAAAACACACCCATTTTGAAATTATTGCCGAAATAATATCAAACAAAAACCGTTTTTTTAAAGAATTTACCTTTAAGTTTACAGGCGAATTCGAAACCTCAAGACCTATATCTTCAGCGTCGTACGAACATGCATTATTTTAAATCTCTCTTATTCCTTTTATTTTTAGGTTGTTTATCGGTTACCGGCCAAAATAATTTAACCCTTATGGGAGAATCTGCTTTTTCTGTTAGCCATAAAGCAACTAAAAATTATAGTGTAAACTTTGCAGCGCGATCTCGCTACTTTTTAAACGAGAATAATACCTTTAGCTATAAACAACAGCAATTAGATGTTTATCACTTTTCAACTTTAAAACTAAACCTAAATCATGATTTAAGTTTAGGAATTTATTACAGAAACAGAGATTTATTTAACACTGGTAGTGGCGAAGTTAGGTTTACGCAACAATTTAATTACAAAAAGCAGAAGCACTTGGTTAGGTTTGGCCATAGGTTTAGAGCCGAACAACGTATTTTAGATACTAAAACTATATTTAGACAACGTTACAGGTTTGCAATAGATTTTCCGTTAAACGGAGAAAAGTTAGATGTTGGAGAACCTTATTTATTTTGTTCGTTAGAAGGGCTTTGGAGCTTTAGTAAAAAGGACAGTGCAGAATTCGACGAACGCACTATTACTCAAATTGGTTGGCAAGTTTCTGAAACTTTGAAGCTTCAAACGGGTTTAGAATATAGACTTGAAGCTTTTAATATTATTGCGAAGCATAGTTTATACTTATTAACTTCTGCTGTATTTAAGCTTTAAAATTTAAAGACCCAAGCTTCAGAAAGAATACATTGGGCCTTAAAGCAATTTACACTAAATTTTTATGCGAAATATTTTTTCTTTAACCAGAAAGACACTTTTACTAACAATATTAAAGCAGGAACTTCCACTAAAGGACCTATAACCCCAGCAAAGGCTTGACCTGAATTTAAACCAAAAACAGCAATGGCTACGGCAATGGCTAGCTCAAAATTATTACCAGCGGCTGTAAAGGCTACTGCAGCCGTTTTATCGTATGTTGCCCCCATAGCTTTGGTAAAGAAGAACCCAACAATAAACATTAATCCGAAATAAATTAACAGAGGCACAGCAATTATTAATACATCCATTGGTATTTCTACTATTAACTCGCCTTTAAGAGAAAACATAATAATAATTGTAAATAGTAGAGATATTAAAGTTAGTGGCGAAATGGTTGGTATAAATTTGTTTGTATACCAATCTTCTCCTTTAAGTTTCACCAAAATTAATCGGCTTAATATGCCTAATAAAAATGGAAGGCCTAAATAAATAGCCACACTTTCTGCAATTGTTGCTATGGAAATATCGACAATAGCACCTTCAAACCCAAAAAGTGGCGGTAATTTGGTAATAAATAACCATGCATAAAAGCTATAACCAAATACTTGAAAAATACTATTTAATGCAACCAAACCAGCACCGTACTCACTACTTCCTTCGGCTAAATCGTTCCAAACTAAAACCATGGCAATGCATCGCGCAAGCCCTATTAAAATAAGACCAACCATATATTCTGGATAATCTTTTAAAAAGGTAATGGCCAAAACAAACATTAATACAGGACCAACAATCCAGTTTAAAACAAGTGAAATGGAAAGTATTTTAGTATTACGAAACACCTTTGGCAACAAGGCATAATTAACTTTGGCAAGGGGTGGGTACATCATTAAAATTAAACCTATTGCAATAGGAATATTTGTTGTTCCTTTATTAAATGAATTAATAATATTTGGAAAACTTGGAAAGAAATAACCAATTCCTACTCCAATCGCCATAGCGATAAATATCCATAAGGTTAAATTCTTATCTAGAAAGCTTAATTTTCTCATTGCATTCATTAATTTGAATATTGCAATATTACGATGATTGGATATATTATCAAAATTAAGATTTAATTATTTACGTTAAGAAATAATTAATTACAACAACTTAAAAAAAGACTCTCCGGTTATATGCTTTGCTCCTAAACTTTCTAAATGTTTAGTATGCACTTGGCAATCTATAAGTGTATAATTAGAATTTTTAATGAAAGTAACAAATCCTACTTTACTCGCATTACTCACTTTTGTGAACATACTTTCACCGTAAAAAACACCATTTTTTATATCGACACCGTATAAACCACCAACCAAAACATTGTTTTGCCAAACCTCAATCGATTTTGCATAACCTTGTTCATGTAGTTTAGTATATGCTTCAATCATTCTTTTGGTAATCCATGTTCCATCTTGGTTTTTTCTATTCGCTAAGGCACATTGGGTTATCACCTCTTTAAAATCTTTATTTACAGTTACATTAAAATTGCCATTTCGAAGTACTTGCCGCATACTTTTAGAAATTTTAAGTTCCTGCGGATATAAAACAAACCGCGGATTTGGTGCCCACCACAAAATAGGTTCGACATCATACCATGGAAAAATTCCCATTTTGTATGCCAACAGTAAACGCGGCACAGTTAAATCGCCTCCAATTGCCAATAAACCATCGCTATAAGCTTCATCTGGATCTGGAAACCAAAGGTCTTCTGTGAGTTGATACATTTTGTAAAAATAAAAAACCTTTCAATAAGCTATTGAAAGGTTAAGTGTTATACACGATTCCAAAAAATAATTTAGAAAACTAATTAAAACGGTAAATCGTCGTGATCGTCTTCGTTTAAATCGCCAGCTGGTTCAAACGCATCTGCTGGAGGAACTGGAGGTAAATTTTCTCCACCGGCTTCAGCCTGTACAGCCTCAATTCTCCATCCTTGAATTGAGTTAAAGTATTTTGTCTCTCCTTGTGGATTCACCCATTCTCTACCACGTAAATTAATATTTATTTTTACAGGTTGACCAACTTTGTAATTGTTTAGTAAATCGGTTTTATCTTGTACAAATTCAACCATAATATGTTGTGGGTACTGCTCTTCTGTCGTTACCACTATTTCTCTTTTTCTAAACCCATTATTACCAAAAGTTTGGGTTTCGCCAATCACTTTAATTCTTCCTTGAACTTCCATCTAATCAAATTATTTATTACTATTTATTTATCTTACTTTTTATATTTTTTCTGTGGGCTACAAAGGTCTATTTATTTTTTAAGTTAACAATACTTTCCAAGCACTATCTACATCACCAAAACTTAAAAATTTACGAGCCAACTCATGTTTTTCTACTTGGCTGTAAGCTATTATTTCAGGTTTTTTAACCGCTAAGTTTTTAAAAAACTCAGCGGCTTCTTCTTGGGTTGGTAAAACCTCAACATTTCCTAAAATACCTAAATCGTTACCGGTTAAAACAGTACTGTTTTTTATGTTTTCAGGAAAACTATCAACCCCTATTCCTAATGTACTTAAAGGCTTAGCTATTTCAAAAAAGCCTGTTTTTGCTCTGCTGTATAAATTTCCTCCAGCCCGTGCAACCAAATCTATCTTATTTTGGTCAATTTTACCTTCTTCATTTAAAACAGCCTCATCAATATGCAATTTTACAACTTCGCAAATTACTAAATTTCCAGCTCCACCTTCATTTCCTAATTTTACAACATCGGTAACCTTACACTCCATTTGCACCGGAGATTCAGCAACCCTAAACGGCTTTACTATATCTGATTTTAACATGGTTAAACCAGCCTTTTCAAACTCGTTCACGCCTTTAGCATACTCGGTACTGCTTAACGACATTTGCTGCACCAAATCGTAATTAACTACATTAATAACGACTTCTTTTACTGCCTCTACGTTTTCTAACGTGTGTTTTACTGTATTATTCTTAACTCGTCTTGCCGGAGAAAAAATTAATACTGGTGGGTTAGCACTAAATACGTTAAAAAAACTAAATGGCGATAAGTTTGCTTGTCCTTGGGCATCAATTGTACTTGCAAAAGCAATGGGCCTTGGTGCCACAGCACTCAACAAATAACCATGTAACTGGCTCGTTGATATGGATTTAGGATCTATGGACAGCATCGCAAATTTATTTAAACAAAGGTAACTATTCTTGCCTGCATCTAAAAACCGATTTACTAACAACTTAAACAATAATATTAACAGAATTGCATTATATTACCGAACAAATCCCTTTGTTAATGATTTTAAGCAAGCACAGCAATTTATTTCGTTGGATAATTATTACCGCTTCTTTTGCCATTGTTTCTCTTATTTTATGGAAAACCTTCGAGTTTTTTCAGCATTTTAAAGAAGAAGAACGTATTAAAATGGAAAATTGGTCGTTTGCTCAAACCGACTTATTAAAAACCACAAATTTAGATATCGATCTTGGTAATTTGCCACTTAAAGTTATTACCAGTAATAAAACCACACCAATGATTATGGTTGCCGAAAATGGTAGCTACGATTTTAATAACATTGATGAAAGTAAGGTTATAGACTCTATTGCAGTACAAAAATTAATTGCAAAGTTTCAAGAAGAAAATAACCCCATAAAAGTAAAATTAGACGGAAGGGTAATTAGCACTATTTACTACGGAAACTCACCACTTTTAAACAAACTAAAGTATTACCCATTAGCCTTATTTTTAATTATTTTTTTGTTTGCCGCCGTAATTTATTTCTTTTATAAAAGCAGTAAAACCGCAACACAAAATAAGCTTTGGTCTGGTATGGCAAAGGAAACGGCGCATCAAATAGGAACACCACTTTCCTCTTTAATTGGTTGGACCGAAATTTTAAAAACCGAAAACGTTAATCCGGATTATATTGTTGAAATAGAAAAAGATATAGATCGCCTACAAACCATAACCGAACGTTTTAGCAAAATTGGCTCGCTACCGGTTTTAGAGGCTTCGAATATTGTTGAAGAAACTGTAAACTCTTTTGATTACCTAAAAGCGAGAGCATCAAAACTTATAACATTTGAAATAAAGATCCCAAACGAAGAAATTATCGTAAATCTTAATAAACAACTTTATAGTTGGGTTATTGAAAATTTAGTGAAAAATGCCATTGATGCCATGAAAGGTCGAGGCAAATTAATTGTTGAAATTTCACAATTAGAAAACAACGTAATGATTAAAGTAACCGATAGCGGTAAAGGTATCGCTAAAAAAGATTTTAATAAAATTTTTGAGCCTGGGTTTACCACTAAAAAACGTGGTTGGGGCTTAGGCTTATCGCTTACAAAACGAATAATTGAAGACTTTCATAACGGAAAAATAAAGGTTCTTCATTCCGAAATAGGCAAAGGCACCACCATTCAAATTCAATTAAAACGAAACAATTAACATGCCAGAAACGTTCATTACATTATCTGAAATCGCTTTAAAAAACAACTGTCCGGTTTGTTTTAATAATGAGGGTTTACGCTTAACATTTAAGCAAAAAATAATAGAAACTAGTTTTTATAAAAATGCCACTACAAATGTTAGTAACACTTTAAGTTGTAATAAATGTGAATCTACTATTTACCCTGTACAATGGACAGAAGATATTGAGCGTGTTTTCGATTATCATAAAAAACTAAATACTCCAGAAAAGGTTTTAAATTACAAAAATCCGTTTTGGATTACACTTGCTTTTATTATAATTACAGCTATTGCAATTGGTGTTTACTTCGGCTTAAAAAACTAGAGGGTAAACCTCCTCTAACATTATTGAGCACCTTCCTTTTAACCAAATAAATACGCAATGCCTTGGTTTTACATCGTGGTTTTTCAAAAATTTTCTTTGGGTAATTCTCTGTAAGTATCTAATAAAAAAATGTAAAGAGCACAGATAACACAATGACTTTAAATGGTTAAAAACGCTTAGAAAAACTTTTTTATGTCATTTACAAAAATGCCTTAATTGCCTCTGCGACTTCTTTAAACTGTTCGGTTGTTAAGTTTTCCTTTTTAGTAAATCTGGCATCGTCCATGGCATTCAAAGGAATTAAATGTACATGTGCATGGGGCACCTCTAAGCCAATTACAGTTAAGCCAACTCTGTTACAAGGTATAGCTTTTTCTATGGCTTTTGCTACTTGTCTTGAAAAAGACATTAAACCATTATATGTTGCTTCATCTAAATCGAATAATTTATCAACCTCTTTTTTTGGAATACAAAGTGTATGTCCTTTTGCATTGGGATTAATATCTAAAAACGCGAAAAAATCTTCGGTTTCAGCGATTTTGTAACAAGGTATTTCGCCGTTAATTATTTTAGTGAAAATAGAAGCCATAGTAGAATATTTTGTATCGATGTAAATATAAAAAAGATTCCAAACCAAAAGAGATAAGGAATCTTTTTAAAAATTTTAAATGAAGAATTATCTAGAAATTTCAACAATATCAAATTTCATAACACCACTTGGCACTTTAATTTCTGCAACATCGCCAACAGACTTACCTAATAAACCTTTACCAATAGGAGAATTTACCGATATTTTACCAGAAGCTAAGTCTGCTTCGCTTTCTGCTACCAAAGTATAATTCATTTCCATACCGTTGGTTTGGTTTTTTATCTTCACCTTACTTAGCACTAATATTTTTGAGGTGTCTAACTGCGACTCGTCTATAATTCGAGCATTAGCTAAAGTCTCTTCCATTTTAGAAATTTTCATCTCTAACATGCCTTGAGCTTCTTTAGCTGCATCGTATTCTGCATTTTCACTTAAATCGCCTTTGTCTCGTGCATCGGCAATAGCTTGTGAGGCTTTTGGGCGTTCTATATCTTTAAGCTGATTAAGCTCGTCTCTTAATTTTTTTAATCCTTCTGGTGTATAGTATGATACTTTACTCATAACTTCATCGTTTTACTTAATACAAAAAGCTGAAAATCCCGAAATATCGGGACAGCATACAAAAAAATCCCGCATATACGAGATTGTAAAACAAAAATACAAAATTTTTAAATACATAATTATTTTACAGTTATAAAGTACTAAAACAGATTACTTTTGTTGTAAATTGGCCAAAATTATTTTCACATATGAAGTCTCTCTTTGCCCTAATAATTTCTTTATTCTTATTTAGTTGTAGCAGCAATACTGTAACCAACGAAAACTGCAATTTCTTGCTCGATATTAACGTGAATATAACCATTAATTTAAGTCTTCCCCAATACAGTACACTAGGTTTTGTAGGAAACTCAATTTACATTTCTGGAATTGGAAATAATGGAATTATTGTTGCAAATACTGGTTCTAGTTACATGGCTTGGGATGCTAGCGACCCAAATTATGTTCCAGGTACTTGTTCTGCTTTAGTGCCAAATGGCCTGTTTGGAACTAACGATTGTGGCAACGGAAATACTTATAATTTTGTAACTGGTGAAATTAGCGATAACGACGACCCTACTTTAGTTTGCGCTTTAAAAAACTACCGCGTGCAGCAAAATGGAAACTCTTTAACGATATACAATTAAATTGATAGTCCGTTTTTTAAATTAATAAGCTTTGCATTATTAGTTAAAGCTTCTTGTAAAAATTGTATAGCATGTTTACTCCTGATGCCCGATTTACAATAAACAACCAACGGTTTATCGGTGTTTATTTCTTGATATCTTTTGGGTAATTGATTTAAAGGAATATGTAACCCGCCAATATGATGCTGTTCGCGTTCCCAATTTTCACGCACATCAAGCAAGTTGTAATCTGTTTTGTTTTTATTTAAAACGCTTAAAGAAATTTCGTTTTCTGTTGAAGCAATACCACAGAAAAAATCGTAATTTTCTTCTAATGTTTTAATATTAGCATGTTCAGTTTTATTAAACTTTAAAGTTATTTGTCGCATACTCAACACATCAAAAACCAATAATTTATTAGCTAAAACTTCTCCAATTCCGCAAATTATTTTAATAACTTCGTTAGCTTGTAAACTGCCAATAATTCCGGGTAAAACGCCCATAACTCCAATTTCTGAACAGTTAGGAGATTCTTCCGGTTTTGGTGGTGTTGGGTATAAACATCGATATGTACCACTTCCTTTAAAATTAAAAACACTTACTTGACCTTCAAATTTAAAAATAGAGCCATAAACCAAAGGTTTGTTTGTAATTACAGCTGCATCGTTAGTTAAATATCGGGTTTGAAAATTATCGCTTCCATCAATAATAACATCAAATGCTTTAAAAAGACTTATTGCATTTTCCTTTGTAAGTTTCTCTTTAAATACCTTAAAATTCACAAACGGATTTAACTGTTCTAACCGTTTAGCTACAATTTCTGCCTTGGGTTTATTAACATCGTTAATCGTATATAAAACTTGCCTTTGCAGGTTGGTTTGGTCTACAACATCATTATCAATAATTCCAATGGTGCCTATTCCTGCAGCAGTTAAATATTGTAAAATAGGGCAACCTAAACCACCAGCACCAATAACTAAAACTTTAGCTTCTTTTAATTTTAGCTGACCTGCTTCGCCAATTTCTTTTAAAATGATATGGCGATTGTATTGCTTTTGTTCTTCTGTTGTAAGCATAGTTGTTTATTGAGGTTGTTGGTTTTAATTATAGTTTCTCTCCCTTAATTAAAATTGAAGTTTGGATAGCTTGTTCTTTTAGATGTAAAAATTGTTTTCGCTCCTCGTCTTTTTTAAAGTTTTCAAAGTCTTCTTCAGTATCGAACTCCACCAAATGAATTTCGTAAGGCTGTTCTATTTTAGCTTCAATTAAAGAATTTTTATTTGGTCTTACACGTAACACGAGTCTTCCATTATATTTAGAAATAATGGGAATAGCCACACTTTCAAACTCGTTAAAAATAGCTTCTTGACCTTCCTTAATATAGATAAGCTGTGTTAAATGAATCATAGAGTAAATTTAGTGATTTACCCAAAATGTTCCCAATCTTTCCAAACAACTTCTAAACCTTGGTCTTTTAGCATTTGGGTGAAATCTTCGGTGCTTCTTTCATCTGAAATTTCAAACTGTTCTAACGATTTTGGTTCTACAGCATATCCACCAGGATTGGTTTTAGACTCTGAACTGATGGACGTAATACCCAATTGCACAATGTTATTTCTAAAATGTTCACTTTCGCGCGTAGACATAGATAGTTCTAAATCTTCATCTAACAATCTGTAAGCGCAAATAAGTTGTACCAAATCGGCATCAGTCATTTCTACTTTCGGCTCTAAACCGCCCGAATGCGGGCGTAATCTTGGAAAAGAAATAGAGTATTTTGTTTTCCAATACTGTTTTTGTAAATATTTTAAATGTAACGCAGTAAAAAAAATATCGGCACGCCAATCTTCTAAACCAAATAAAGCGCCTAAGCCAATTTTATGAATTCCAGCTTGCCCTAACCTATCGGGAGTTTCCAATCGGTAATTAAAATTTGATTTTTTCCCTTTCGGGTGATGCTTTTTATATTCCTCTTTATGATACGTTTCTTGATACACTAAAACGGCATACAAACCATTTTGCATCAATAACTCATATTCATCTTTTTCTAACGGTTGTACTTCTATAGTGATGTTTGAAAAATAGGGTTTTATAAGTTTAATTGCGTTGTTAATATAGTTTACACCAACGGTTTGGTTGGCTTCACCGGTTACCAATAACACATGATCGAAACCTTTTTGTTTTAAGTATTTAACCTCTTTTAAAATTTCGGCATCTGTAAGCGTTCGTCTTGGAATTTTATTAGTAAAACTAAACCCGCAATAGGTGCAAATATTTTGGCACTCGTTACTTAAGTAAAGTGGTGCATACATTTGCATAGTGTTACCAAAACGCTTTTTGGTGAGTTGACGACTTATTTGAGCCATTTGCTCTAAAAAAGGTTTGGCTGCTGGCGATATTAAAGCTTTAAAGTCTTCTAAATCTCGTTTTTCTGTGGCTAATGCATGTTCTACGTCATTTATGGTTTTAGAATTAATATCATGAAGAACTTCATCCCAAGTGTAATTTTTGAATGTTTCTGTGAAGCTATTAGTTTTTTGCCCTTCGTTTTTTGCTATGTCGTTTTGTATCATTACTATTTAAGCTAAACGCTAATAGCCAAAAGCTAATCAGCTAAAAATTTTGTTAATGGGCTACTCGCTTCTGCCTGTTTTTTTACAGGAGCTAATTTAGCCTCGAATGCCATTCTACCTGCTTGAACAGCTATTTTAAACGCTTTTGCCATAGTTACGGGATTTTGCGAAACTGCAATTGCTGTGTTTACTAAAACCGCATCGGCACCAATTTCCATGGCATGTGCTGCATGCGACGGCGAACCAATTCCTGCATCTACAATTACAGGCACGTTAGATTGCTCGATTATAATTTCTAAAAAATCTTGTGTTTTTAAGCCTTTATTACTTCCAATTGGTGCTCCTAATGGCATAACACATTGCACCCCAACTTCTTCTAAACGTTTACATAGAACAGGGTCGGCATGAATATAGGGCATAACCACAAAGCCTTTTTTTACCAATTCTTCGGCCGCTTTTAAAGTTTCAATTGGATCTGGCAGTAAATATCTTGGATCTGGATGTATTTCTAATTTTACCCAATTGGTTTCTAAGGCTTCACGCGATAGTTCTGCCGCAAAAACCGCTTCCTTAGCATCACGAACACCAGATGTATTTGGTAATAAGTTTATGTGAGGTTTGTTTAAATGTGCTAAAATATCATCGTCTTCATTATTAATATCAACTCTTTTTAGAGCAACAGTTATTAATTCGCTTTCGCTTACTAACAGCGCTTCTTGCATGAGTTTAGATGAACTAAATTTTCCAGTTCCGGTAAATAACCTTGAGTTGAATGTTTTGTCTGCTATTGTTAATTGCTGATTCATTGTTTTACTCTTGTCAGGTCGAGCGCAGTCGAGACCTTATTTATATTTCGTTTATTCCATAGACCTCTCGACTGCGCTCGAGGTGACAATTAATTTAATCAAATTATAATTTATACACTTGTTCTCGTGTACTTGGACCTCCTAACACTTTATTAAATGCTGAAATATTATTAAAATTCTTAGTAATTACCCCAGAAACAGCAACCCCATAAACTCCAGTTTTTAATAACTCTGGCACATCGTTAATGGTAATTCCGCCAATGGCAATTACTGGGGTTTTGGTGTTGAGCAATTCTAGAATAGATTGATAGCCTTGTAAGCCCAAAACCGGACTTAACTTTTCTTTGGTTTTTGTAAACCGAAATGGACCTAAGCCTATATAATTTACTTCTTCGGAAATTAGTTTTTCGCAATCTTGAAGTGTATTAGCTGTTCCTCCAATAATTTGCCACGATGCTAAATGTTTTCTGGCTTCGAGCGTTGATGCATCGTTTTTACCTAAGTGTACGCCATCTGCTTTTACCGCTTTGGCTATTTTGTAGTAATCATTTATAATTAACCGCGTTTGAAAATGACCAGTTATTTCTCTAGCCTTTTGTGCCGTTTCTAATATTATTTTTTCATCTAAATTTTTTAACCTTAACTGAACCCAATCTGCACCAGATGTACAGGCATTTTGTATGTTTTTTAAATGCTCGTCGGGTGTGCTTCCTTGTGATATATATTGTAATTTACTTATCATACTCGTTAGTTTTTAAAGGCATTTTTTATGTTTATAAAACTTTGTAATGGGTTTTCGCTATGCCAAACACCACCAAGCACACCAACGCCTTTAAACCCTAGCTTTTTAAATTCTGAAAGGTTATGCTCTGTAACACCTCCCATACCTACTATGGTTTTATCGATATGATTTACATCGAATTCGCGACCTTTATACCCTTGTTTAGATATGGAAGAAAATACCGGACTTAGTAAATGATAATCGAACTCGAAATAACAGTTTTCTAATTCTTCTGGTTCGTGAAACGACGAGCTTATGGTTTTACCAAACATATTTAAATTTTTAAAATATTGCCCAGGATTATCTATATGATCTCTTCGCTTTTGTTCCTGAAAATGAATACCTTTTAAGTTATATTGATTTATTAATTTGTGATGATAATGCACTACAACTCGGTTATGATATTTTGTATCTATTTGATTTAAATAGTTGCAGTGTTGATTATAATCTTTATTTGGTTTTCTTAAATGATAGTATTGCAAACCTTCTTGAAATAACTGGTTTAGTATTTCAATTTCGTTTGTTATGTCTTGCTCTGGTGCTATTAAAACTATCATTTCTGTTATAATTACTTCTTGATATTATTGTGAAACCCAGTGTAACAAAATGTATCGAGAACTTGAGTTAGGGATTGCAGTGGCATCCTTTTTTGTTTTTTCTACAAAAAAGATATAACGGAAAGCCCGCCCACGCTTTTTTTTGGCGTGGGAACTCCCTGATTATTTTACAAATATACTTCAGATCCTTTTTCTTTAAAGGCTCTTATTATCTTCACGTAGAACATATCCTTGAATATAACATTATTTATCCACCTTGAGTAGATTTTATAATTAAAACATCGTCGTCGCTTTTTAAATCTGTTGATGACCAGTCCGATTTTTTTACAACTTCATTATTAATCGCCACAGCAATACCGTTTATTGAAACTTTATAGATTTCTATGAGTTGCTCTACCGATATGTTATCTGGTACTTCACGACGTGTTTGGTTTACTTTAATATACATTGTTTTGCTTGGGTTTACTTTAAAAAATATTTAAAATTTTAAGGTTACACCCATTAAAAAATTAATAGTCGCTTGCGGATAATACCCTTCGTAGCTTAATGTTGTGGTTTCTCCTGGTACCGACCAAGTATCGTCGTAAGTTCCAAAATAACCGTTAGACACATATTCGTTGCTAAAAATATTATTTACTAGTCCCGATAGCACAATGGATTTAAATATTTTATTAGGATTGATAACATAATTCACATTAAAATCGCTTATAAAATACGCATCAAGTTTCGATGCTTCCCAATCGATATTACCCATATACTGTTCGCCAACATATTTATTTAATAAGGTTAGTTGCAGACTTTTTGTTGGATAAAAATTAAGCGCATTTCCAATAACAACATTTGGCGAAAATGAGATATTGGTATTTCCTAAATTTACCAATTCGCCATCGATAGAAGATGTAAAGTCTACATTTTTATTGGTACTTAATGCTACATTGGTTGTAGTGTTAAAAAAGTCTGTAAACTTAATGGTAGCATCAACCTCTAAACCTAAGCGATAACTTTTACCACTAGTTGCTCTAATTGGGCTTCCTACATCGTCTAACTCGCCCGTTAACACCAGCTGATTTTGATAAAACATATAATACAAGTTTGTACTTACTGCAATATTTTCGGTGTTGTGTCTCCAACCTAATTCAATATCGTTTAAAGTTTCGTTTTCGGTTACGCCTACTTCAAAATCGCCACGGTTAGGTTCGCGGTTTGCTCTAGCGTAAGACAAATAGTAGTTATTATTAACACTTGGCTTATAGGTTAAACCTACTTTAGGGTTGAAAAAACTAAAACTAGCATCGGTAACAAACTCAACTCTATCGGAATTTAAACCATCGGTTTCATAATTTACAAAACGGCCTTGTAAGTCTACAAAACCAGTAAGTGATTCTGCTAACTTGAATGTGGCTTTCGAGAAGACACTAAAATCGCTTTTCTTGGCATCACCAAAGTAATAATGATCTCTAATTTCTGTACCTTCAGCTAAATCGCTTCCCCAAATAACTTCACCAAAATGATCGCCAGAGTAAGTATTGTAAGATCCTCCAGAAATTAACTCTAGGCCAGAGTTTTTATAGGTTACGTTTGCATTTACTACGTAAAAATGATTATCTAACCAACGACGCACAATAATATCGGAACCCTCTTCAATTAAATTAGCAAAATCTTCTGCCGATTCTTCTGGTTTGTATTGCTCGAAATAACCTTCGCCTTTGGTGTAGTTTAAACCAATGTTTGTAGACCAATTATTATTTATACGCTCGTTCCAATGTAATTGGTAATGGTTTTGCCAATAATTATCGGTTTCGTTATCGTAAGTGTATGGGTTTTGACGACGATCTTCTTCTAACTCATCGGCGGTTAAACCATACCAAGCTTGATACGTGTATTCTTTATTCCCAAAAGTTAAAGCTTTTATTAAAGTATTATCATCTTTATAAATACCTTGAAGGAAATATGATTTTAAATCGGTAAATGCACGATCTACGTAACCATCGGAATAAATCTTTGAAAAACGTCCTGAAATTTCGAAATGATCGTTAAGTAAACCTGTACTTAATTTTACCGTGTGTTTTCTGGTATTGTAGCTACCGAAACTGTTGGCAATTTCACCTGAAGCTTCTTCGGAAAAAGCATCGGTAAGCAAGTTTATACTCGCTCCAAAAGCCGCAGAACCGTTGGTTGATGTACCAACACCACGTTGCAACTGTAAACTCTCTGTTGATGATGCAAAATCGCCTAAATTTACCCAAAATGTACCTTGACTTTCTGGGTCGTTATAAGGAATACCATTAATAGTTACATTTACACGTGTACCATCTGTACCACGCACACGAATACTGCTGTAACCAACACCAGCTCCGGCATCGCTAGTAGTTACTACCGATGGTAAATAGTTTAGTAACGTAGGGATATCTTGCCCTAAATTACGTTTTGCCAACTCTTGTTTGCTTACATCGGAGTGTGTAATTGGCGAATCGGCATCAACTCTTACCGCGCTCACTAAAACCTCGTCGAGTTTTTGTGTTGTTGTAGAATCTTTTTGGGTTTGATTTTGTTGGGCATTTACGCCGACTGATAACACTAAAAGCGTTAAAAAAAGAAAAATGTTTTTCATCTCGATTAAATAAAAATTAATCGAATAAAAAGAGGTAATTATTCTTAATTGTTAGTAAAAAATGATTTGTTGAACGTAAAAACATTTAGTTCACATTTAGCTTTAACAATAGGATCATGAAAGATGAACTAACCGCACTCACTAAAACTGTTTACTAGACATTTTTTTAACGTTCGCTTCCCTAAACAGCATTACCTGTTCTAGGTTCATTGGGTATGATCTCAGCCTTTTTTTAATTCAAAATTCTGAATTCAGAATTTTGAATTAAGTAAGCACCCCTTTATGAGAACGACGCAAAGATAATTACGAAATGTTAAATTTTCATAATTTAATTGCCTTTTTTTCTTTAAGATGATTTTATTTGAAACCTAACACATTAAACATCTGGCTTCTTTCGATTGGCTTTTTTTTCGGCATTGCGTTTTTTGTTGTTTAAACGTTTTTTAATAACCGACTTTTGCACTTTGGTTTTAATACGTTTTTTACGAACCACTAACGACGCTTTTATTAACTCTAAAAAACGTTGTGTTATTATGGTTTTATTTTTATGCTGACTTCTTGTTTCGCCGCATTGCAATATTAAAACACCATCGTTGGTTAGTCTGTTTTTAAGCTTTTCTTCGATGCGGAGTTTTTGAAGATCGGATAAAGCTTGAGACTCCCATAAATTAAAGCCCAATTCAATTTTTGAAGACACCTTATTTACATGTTGCCCACCACTACCAGAGCTACGAATAGCTTTAAAAGTGAGTTCTTGTATTAAGGTGTCTTCATTAATTGCCACTATACTTGGTGTACTGGTTTAAGTAAGTCGTTTACTGTTTTAACTGGGTTAAAAGTTTCAACAGGAACCTCAACAAAAATAGAGTTCCAATACGCCATACTACCGTTCCAAAGTCCTGGTAATTCCAAGGCTTGAATATCGATACCGTTTTGCGTTTTCATAGTAATAAAAGCCGCTTCCGGATCGACGTATTGCATTAAATCGAACTTTTCGCCTTTGTAGTTTTTTACACCGCAAACTAAATCGGTTGGATTAAAATGTGTTGCGTTTTGCACAATATCGTTTTGCTGCGAGTTTTTCTCATCAATTTGAGCAAACTCCACAACTTGTAGCGAAGTGTTTCCATCTTTATCTTTAACCCAAAACGGTCCGCCACCAGGTTCGCCTTCATTTTTAACCATTCCGCAAACTCTAATTGGTCGGTTTAAGCGCTCTTTTAAATAAGTTACTTTCTCAGCTTTAGAAAAATCGTCAAAGTCATCATTTAAAACCACGTTTAGTTTACTTTTTATAAATGCAGCTATTTCAAGAAGTTTTGCTTCATCGGCATCAGCATCTAAATCATTTAGATAAGTAAATGCTTGCTCTTGAGCTTCCAGCAATACTGCTGCAAGTACTTTTTTGTAGTTTGAAATGTCTTTATTCATTTCTAAAACCACAATATTATCAATGTTTTTAATGAAAATAATATCGCTATCTAGTTCATTTAAATTTTCTAACAACGCACCATGACCTGCTGGTCTGAATAAAATAGAACCGTCTTCTTTTCTAAAAATTTCGTTTTTTGTAGTTAAAGCTAAAGTTTCGGTTGCTTGATTTTGATATGAATAGGTTACATTAAAACTAATTCCTGTTTCTGCTTCTAAAGCTGCTTTTACAGCTTCGAATTCAGCCTTAAAATAGTCGTGATGTTTTTCTGAAACAGTAAAATGTAAATTGGCTTTTCCGTTTGAAGATGCATATATTTTAGATTCCATTAAATGCTCTTGAAAAGGTGTTTTTGCTCCAGTTTCATATTTGTGAAATGGCAGTAATCCTTTAGGTAAAAAACTATAATTTAAGCCCTCTTCACTTAAAACTGTTTCAACAATTTTATAGCTTGCTTCACTTTCGCTTAAAGCATCAAAATTAGGATTTAATGCTTTAACTTTTGTCATTACCTTTTCGTAAAACGGGAAGCTTTCTAACCCAGAGAAAAAAGTTTTAATTAGCTTATCGTTATTAGCTTCGGCGTAAGCTTCAACCGTATCTGTTTCTGGATTAAATTTATTTAAAAACTGAAACAAAAATTTAAACATACGTGTTGCTGCTCCAGAAGCAGGAACAAACTTTAAAATATCTAAACTATCTTGTTTTGCATGATAACTTTCAATTAATTTTTGCATGTCGTTGTCGTTGTATTTCTCAATACCGTGACCAATAGTTGCTGCCGATATTAGATTAGAATACGACATACCATTTTTAATTCGAGATACTTGAGCTTCAACCTGCTCAAGCGAAATGCCTTTGTTTTTAATTTGATCGAGATCTTTTTCTGTAAACATTAGTTTGTAATTTTTAGAATTTTGTTAATGTGCTTTACTGCTATTTCTAATCGTTCTGTTTTGTTGCCTTTTAGCAAAACGTACGGGCGATTGTATTTAATTAATGCATCTTCAAACGCCTTAAACATTTGCTCCCTTCTTTCCGGTTTGTCTCGCAAATCGTCACCTTCCCAAGGGGTATCAATATAAGTTAAAAAATATAAATTGTAGGTGTTTTGAAGCGCGTATTTTTCTAAAATGGGGTCGCAACTACCTACATAATACGCATCGGAATATACTTTGGTTTCCAATAAATCTGTATCGCAAATTAAAACCGTATTCGTTTTTTGGGCGAGTTCGTTTTCTAATTGCATTTGCCCATAGGCAATAGGCAGTAAATCGTCTGCTTCACAGGTTTTGCGTTCGTTATTCCATTTATTTTGTAAATACTCACGTGCGTATTCTGGCACCCAAATAGAATTATAATATCTAGCCAGTTGCCTAGACAATGTTGTTTTCCCGGTGCTTTCTGGGCCAAATAATACTACTTTTATGCAGTTTGCGGGTTGCTGTTTAAGTTTTTCTTCCATGCTTTATAGCCGTAAATAGCTATTATTGTAAACACTAAATATTGTAAACTGGTTAAAGTAAAGCCTTTGTAAAAATACAAGGGCACCGAAATAACATCGCCAATAATCCAGAGTATCCAGTTTTCTAGTTTTCGCTTAGCCATTAGCCACATACCAACAAAAAATATGGCTGTGGTTAAAGTATCTATATATGCCACCCAACTGGTCCATTTATTAAAAGCTGTATAAACTAAATAAACAAAAACGAGGGTTGCTAAAAATATAGCTAAACTTATTTTTTTTTCGTTAAATGTAGTTCGCGATATAGGAGTAACATGTTCAGCATCAATTTTTTTAGTCCAAATATACCAACCATAAACACTCATTATAAAATAGTAAGCGTTAATCATCATATCGCCTAACAAGCCCCATTTAGAAAGCAAGTACACAAAAATTACGGTGCTAATCATTCCTGTTGGAAACACTAGAACACTATTTTTTTTAGAATATAAAACCGATAAAAAGCCAAAAATAATAGCTATGGCTTCTAAAACTACATCAATGGTTTCATATTCTGCGTATTGTCCAAATAAATAATCGAAAATACTTTGCATGTGTTTATTTTTTTATTTGACTGAAGAAGGCTTCATCTTCCTCGAAAGCGGTACCAATTACAACCAAATCTGCACCTGCAAGGTAAGCACTTTCTAGTTGTTTTTTACTACGAATACCACCGCCAACAATTAAGGGAATGTTAAGAATAGCTTTTACTGCTTTTATAATTTCCTGTGAAACCGCATATTTCGCTCCGCTACCTGCCTCTAAATACACCAATTGCATTCCTAAATATTCGGCGGCTTTCGCTGTATTTCCAATTTTATCAATATTAGTTTGCGAAATAGGCTGCGTATTTGTTACCCGTTGTACTGCGGTTTCCTTTCCGCTTTCAATTAAAATATATCCAGTGGGAATTACTTCTAAATTGGTGCTTTTTAATTTTGAAACCGCTTCAATATGTTTACCTATTAAATACTCTGGGTTTCTGCCTGAAATTAAACTTAAAAATAAAAGTCCGTCTGCTTCTTTCGTTATTTGCGTCACATCACCTGGAAACAAAATAACAGGAAGCATAGTGTGATTTTTAATTTTTTTCACTAAAGCTTCAGTAGCATCAACTTCAACTGTGCTTCCTCCAACAAAAATATGTGTAGCTATTGATGCATTTATTTTTGCAATAAAGCTAGCGGTGTTTTCAAATACAAACTTATCAGGATCAATTAAAATTGCAAGTAGTTTGTCTTCTTTAAAAATTGAAGATTTAATGCCGCTTAATATGTTTTTGTTTTCAGCCACAAATTAGTGTATATTTTTTTTCAATAAGCTTTATTGTATGGCATAGGCAAAAGTAAATCCTTCAAACTCCAAACATGCGACATGGTAACGGTATTTTTTTCCTTCATAATCAATCCATGCAATACTAGTGTCTTCATCATCAGAAAAAGGAATAACCAAACAATGCTGTTTAAAACTTAAACCTGGTGTAGCAAACAATTTATATAACGACTCTTTTACGCACCAAATTTTGGTTAAATATTGCACGTAATCCTTAGCCGCTTCATTTAAATAATTAGCCTCATAACCAACAAATTTATGTGCTATTACTTTTATTTTTTCGCGTTGTTTTTCAATATCTATACCTACAATTCCATCGCTAATAACCACTGCCGAAAATATAAAAGAGTGCGTAATAGAAATTTGTTTACCATCCTTTAAATGTGGCTTTCCATGTTCGTCGTAAAACAAATCGGCATCGGTGTAACCAAAAGCTTTTAGCAAATGGCGCACACTTAAAAAACCACGTTGGTGCAATTCGCTTTTCATACCTAAAACACGCTTTAAAGTTTCTGGTTTAAGCTCCAAATCTTGCATTAAAAAATCGTACGATTCGGTAATCTTCCAAATTTTAACGGTAGTTTGTGAATTAGGGCTGATGGTTTTATAAAGTGGCATGTAATATTGTAAAACTTATTGATTATCTTTGCACTGCCTAAGTTGGTATTGGCATTTTTCGCAAGCGAATTTAACCAAATTAAGTGCTAAATCCCAAAGGCAAATCAATTAAAAAAATTAGAAAGAAAAAATATGAGTACTAAAACAATTCCGTACGTAGCAAACAAAGTAAAAGATATTACTTTGGCAGAATGGGGCCGAAAAGAAATTGAATTAGCCGAAGCAGAAATGCCAGGTTTAATGAGCTTACGCGAAGAGTACAAAAACGATCAACCTTTAAAAGGTGCGCGTATTGCAGGTTGCTTACACATGACCATACAAACCGCTGTTTTAATTGAAACTTTACAAGCTCTTGGCGCCGAGGTTACTTGGAGTTCATGTAACATTTTCTCTACACAAGACCAAGCTGCTGCTGCTATTGCCGCTGCTGGAACTGCCGTTTACGCATGGAAAGATATGACCGAAGAAGAATTCGATTGGTGTATCGAGCAAACCTTATTTTTTGGCGAAGACCGTAAACCACTTAACATGATTCTTGACGATGGTGGCGATTTAACCAATATGGTTTTAGATAAATACCCAGAATTAGCTCCAGGAATTAAAGGGTTAAGCGAAGAAACCACAACGGGCGTTCACCGTTTATACGAGCGTGTTAAAAACGGAACATTACCAATGCCTGCAATTAACGTAAACGATTCGGTTACAAAATCTAAATTCGATAACAAATACGGATGTCGTGAAAGTGCTGTAGATGCTATTCGTCGTGCTACCGACGTTATGTTAGCCGGAAAACGCGTAGTAGTTTGTGGTTATGGCGATGTTGGTAAAGGTACAGCAGCCTCTTTTAAAGGCGCTGGAAGTATTGTAACTGTTACAGAAATAGATCCAATTTGTGCTTTACAAGCCGCTATGGATGGTTTTGAAGTTAAAAAACTAGAAAACGTAGTTGCAACTGCCGATGTAGTAATTACAACTACAGGAAACAAAGATATAGTTCGTGCAGAACACTTTAAAGCTATGAAAGATAAAACCATAGTTTGTAACATTGGGCACTTCGATAACGAAATACAAATGGCTTGGTTAAACGAAAACTACGGAAATACCAAAAATACCATTAAACCACAAGTAGATAAATATACCATTAATGGTAACGATATTATTATACTTGCCGAAGGTCGTTTAGTAAACCTAGGTTGTGCCACTGGCCACCCAAGTTTCGTAATGAGTAACTCGTTTACCAACCAAACTTTAGCACAAATCGAGCTTTGGAATCATAGCGATAAATACGAAAATGATGTGTATATGCTACCAAAACACCTCGATGAAAAAGTAGCAAAACTACACTTAGAAAAAATTGGCGTAGAGCTTACCGAACTTAAACAAGATCAAGCCGAATATATTGGCGTAACTGTAGAAGGTCCTTACAAACCAGAACACTACAGATATTAAAAGTATCAACCTGAATAATGCCACACTGAGCGCAGTCGAAGTGTTTTTCAGTATCTAAAAAACAAAATCCCAAGCTATACATTTAGTTTGGGATTTTTTTTATTCTTATTTTGGGCGTTACCACAAGGGTCGGGCTTTCGGCAGTCGCTCCTTCCTACGTCAGGGAGCTTCAACAAATGCCTCAATCCCTAACGCGGAAAACTTCTCGATACAATTTCTTCGTGCCTCGAAATTACTCGAAGTGACGTGACTTATAAAAAAATATAAAACGTAAATACAAAACGAGCGTCAGTTCGAGTGATTCGCCCTAAGCGAATTGTATCGAGAACCTTAACCTATTAATCTTAGCTCATTTTAACCATATCTAAACTTCTCGATACAATTTCTCGTACCTCGAAACCACTAGAAGTGACGTGACTTATAAAAATTCCAAAACGTATTTAGCAAACGAGCGTCAGTTCGAGTAATTCGCCGTAAGCGAATTGTATCGAGAACCTTTAATGTTTAAATTTCTTCTTAGCTAAATTGGGTAGTTTATCAAATTCTCCATTTATTAGAGCTTCTTTTTTAGCTCTAGACCATTTTTTTATTTGCTTCTCAGTTTGAATAGCAATACTAATATCCGTGAATTCGGCGTAAAATACTAGTTCCAAAGGTCTTCTTTTATAAGTATAACTTTCCACATATTTTCCTGCCTTATGTTCTTCTAATCTTTTAGTTAAATTAGAGGTTATACCTGTGTAATAGGAATTATCAGAACATTTAAGGATGTAAACATAGGATATTTTCATTTTAAAAATATATTTACTTCTCGATACAATTTCTCGTACCTCGAAACCACTCGAAGTGACGTGGCTTATAAATTAATCCTGCTCGAAATACCACCACAAACTAGAATCTATACTCGATTTCATTTTATTAATATCGACTTCGTCTTTTAAAAACACGGTAAGGTTTTCGTTGGCGCGGTTACGACCTATACTTTCTCTTATCTCAATGGTTTCAATTTCGTTAAAATGCTCTAAATGATTTTTTATTCTAGCATCTAGCGATTCATCGCCTAAAAAAATCTTGATGGTAGGTTGCGTTGGGGAATTTCTAATTTCAGATCTAAACGGTAGCATAATCTCATCAATTTAAGTTAAACAATCTTGGTTTTAGTTGGTATTTACTAAAGTTACAAATTTATTTAATATCTTTTTCTAAATTAAAATGCAAATGAGCAACAAGCAACTAGACTTAATAAACCAGCAATTAGTAAAAATTGAAAACCATATACCTCAAATTAATTTAATTAACACCAAAGCATCAAAAGCATCAATTGGCTGGCATTTAGACCACAGTTTAAAGGTTTTTAATGCCGTTTGTACTGCGACAATACAATCGAACCCCAAAGATTATAAATGGACATTCAATTTCTGGCGTGCCCTTTTGTTTAAGTTAAATTATATACCACGAGGCAAAGCCAAAGCGCCAAAATACGTTTTACCACCAGAAAATATACAAGAAAACGACATTCGTAATCAGTTAGAAACTGCAAAATCGAATTTAAGTGCGTTGCAAAATTTACCTAAAACAAGTTTTTTTAAGCATTTTATATTTGGCAAATTAAACAAGAAACAAACACTGCGTTTTTTACAAATGCACACGCATCATCATTTAAAAATTATTGCCAAAATAGAATAAATGAAAAAACCCTTTCTACGAATAGAAAGGGCTCAAAAAAATTAACTTCTAAAAAAAATTAATCTAAGTCTAAAAGGGCTAAATCGTGAAAAAAGAAGTTTTTCTCGTCGTTCATAGACACGAATAAGCCATTAGGAAACTTATTACCTAAAGCCACGGTTGTAACATCGCAACCATCGGTTTCAATAGTTCCTAAATTTATTTCTTTAATAAAAGCATCGGTTTTTAAATCGAATATATTAAACGAGTGCGCTTGTTGATTCGATACAATTAAAAAACCTTTGTTTTTGTATTTTGCAATGGCAATGCCTTCAATATCATCAGTGAAATATTCGCTACCAAAACAACCTAACTCTTCGTTACCCATACTTGGTTCGGCATAGTATTTACGAACGCATTGTCCTTCATCAGAATAATAAACAATCCCATTTTCGTTATCTACAGCAATGGCTTCAATTTCTTTTTTTCCGCTAAAATTTCCAAACTTTCTAACCAAATTAGCGTGAACACCTAAACTATCAGTCACCAATTCGTATTGATATAAATAGCCTGTTTTTGGTCCTGCTTTTCTGCCAACAATAGCATAAATAGTTTCTGTTTTTGGCGATTTATACAACGCAATTCCCATAGGCGCATTGTGTTCTAATTCGGTAGCATCTGTAAACACTTTAAACCCTCCACCATCTAATGGTTTCATGTCTGGAACCGAAAACACACGAATTTGTTGCTTTTCTCTTTCTGTAAACGCAATAATATCGGTTTTAGTAGAATCGGTTAATTTAAAACCGTATTCTAAATCGACATTATTAGGGCGTTGTATGTTTTTTATGCTTTTTTCATGGATAATTTTTCCATCTAAATTAAAGGCATAAATACCGCCATTTGTTTTTTTATCGGTACCAAAAACTATACTTTTTGAGGCATCGTTTGGGTTTACCCATATTGCCGGATCGTCGGTATCGTTTGGTGTTTTTTCTGTAATAACCGTTGGTTTAATTACCGGCAACTGTTTTTTACAAGAAGAAACAATTGCCAGTAAGCTAAACCCGAATAAGAGTTTTTTCATTTTTATTTTTTAAATAAATCGTATTTTAAACCAATTGTAAAACGTTGCCCGTAATACTCACGTTGCATAGTACGACTACTAACGCCTTGGTAAAAACGTAATGGTTGGTTGGTAATATTGTTTAAGCTTGTGTATGCGCTCAAGCCGTTACCAAATGCATATGTTGCATTAAAATCTAAGAAAAATTGTTTGTCGTAGTAACGATCTTCAAAAGCATTTCCTCCAATTTCATCAATATAAGAATCTGAGAAGTTACTTGATAAACGAATGCTTAACTTGTTGTTTGCATAACCTAAAGAAGCATTAAACATATTTGGCGCTGTGTTTGGTAAACCTAAATCGTCGCGCTCGTCGCCATCTTCATTTCTAATACCATTAGCATCAGATGTTAAATGTGTGTAGTTTAAATATACGCTAAAATCTTTAGCAAAACCAGGTAAGAAATCTAGTTTTCTTTGGAAAGCAAATTCGAAACCTAAAACCGAAGCATCATCGCCGTTTAAAGGTTGGTAAACTTCATAACCTGTAGTGTCGTCGCCATAAGTATCATCGGTAGTTTCGGTTTGGTATGTGTAAATAAAATCGTTTATTTTTTTGTAGAAAACACCACCAGATAAAATACCAACAGATTTAAAATAATGTTCTGCCATAATATCGAAGTTCATTGATGTTGTTGGATCTAAATCTGGGTTACCAAGTACCACTTCGTTGTCTTCGTTAATAATTTCTGCTCTTGGAATTAAATCGGCATAATTAGGACGCGCCAAAGTATTTGTCCATGCGAAACGGAAAACAGTGTTGTCGTTTAAATCGTATTTTAAATGTAAACCTGGTAAAATATTAACATAAGAATTTGTTTCGCTTACAGCTTCAACAATAATTTCTTCGTCGATACCAGCATCTTCATCTTCTTCAATAAATGTTAATCTATAACCTTCAGAATCTAAATTTGTACTTTCAATTCTAACACCAGCTAAAACACTTAATTTGCTAGTTAATTGCTGACTTGTCATGATGTAACCTGCAAAAACATTTTCGTTTACATCAAAGTTTCCGCTTTGGTATTCATCAACTAAATCTTCACCTTCAAATTGTGTAGCATCGGTTAAATTTAAAGCTCCAACAAATTCTGGAGTTGCAAAGCTTCCTATTTGGTATTGGCTTCCAGCTAAAAAGTCTGAATCTGTATAATCTCTGGTTGGTAACGTTCCCAATAAATCGAAAGCTGAATCTTCTGGAGAATATTCGGTAAAATCGTTATCTCTGTTTTTGTTTTTAAAACGCCCACGAACACCAAACTTTAAAAATCCGTCTTCACTATTAAATAAGTTTAATGGTAATTTAAAGTTTACAAATACGTTCATATCTGTTTCTTCGGTGTATTGGTTTTCTTCGGTTAACTCACCAAACTCAAAGTTGTTGTACGCTGCATCGGTAGCATCAACTGGTGTGTAAAGAGGAAATTGAGAATCGTTATTATAGTTAATTGCATATTCGCTTTCGTGAACTAAATAACGTTCGTTTAAACGCTCTTCTGATGCTTTTGCATAAGAGGCCATCCAATCTATTTGTAAACTATTAGCCAAGTGATTTCCACCTAAGCTAAAGTTAAACATACGCTGGTCTTCTAAACGCGTATTTTTGTTTCGGTTGTTATCTATACCTGCTTTTGTTTCGCGTTTTGCTTCAACAGGAAACATGGTTAAGTTTCCGTTGCCATCAACTGTAAAATCTCCAGCTTCAATGTCTTCACCATCAAGAATTTCGTGTTCTAACACAAAACGATTTTCGCGATCGTCTCTCCAGTTGTAAATAGATTTAAAATAAATACTGTTATTATCGTTAAATTTGTAATCTAAATTCGCCGAGAAACTTCTGCGAATACGTTGTACTAAATATTGTCTAATTTCAAAAACGTTGGTGTATGGATTAACATCAACTTCTTCTAAATTATCTTCGTCGCCGTTGTTGTATTCGAACTCATCGGTCCATTCTGCTTCAAAGTTATCACTTCCAAAATCGTTGTCGTTGATAGATGCAGAAACCATCCAACCAAATTTTCCGTTATCGCTTCTATCACCTAATAAAAACTGACCGTTTAAAATACGTTTTCCTGTAATTGAATTTACACCAGAACCAGCAGTTGCAGATAAGCGAAAGCCTTGAGGCGAAGTACGTGTAATTAAATTTACAGAACCACCAAGGGCATCGGCATCCATATCTGGTGTTACCGCTTTATTAACTTCAATAGTTTGAATCATGTCCGATGGAATTAAATCCATTTGAACCTCCCTGTTATCGCCTTCGGCAGATGGAATTCTACTTCCGTTTAAGGTAACCGAGTTTAACTGTGGCGCTAAACCACGAACAATAATGTTTCTAGCTTCACCTTGATCTACTTTCATTGTAATTCCAGGAATACGCTTTACAGCATCACCAATGTTAGCATCTGGAAATTTACCAATTTGATCTGTAGATACAATATTGGTAATGTTTGTTTTGTTTTTTTGCGTGTTTAATGCTCTAGCTTGCCCACCAATAGAATAGCTTGTAATTTCAACCGCATCAAGTTCTGTGTTTTCTGATGATAAGTGGATATCTACAGAAATTGTTTGTCCTGCAGTTACAGAAACCTTTTCGTTATAATCGGCGTAACCTAAATACTTAATTAATAATGTATAATCGCCTTCAGGAATATCTACTAAAGTAAATGTACCATCGAAATCTGATACTGCTCCTTTTTTTAATTGTTCTATTACTACTGTAGCACCTGGTACAGTAATACCATTATTATCTGTAATTACACCTTGAATGTTTCCGTTTTGTGCAAACATAAAAGAAGTTAATAATAATGCTAAAAATGATAAAAAATGATTTTTCCTCATGTTGTTGTTTGATTAATTTTAGTTGATGCAAAGCTATATTGGCAACATTGCTTTTAGCTAAAATTGATGTTAACAAACGGTAATTTACAAGTGAAATTCACCTATAAATGATAGCAACATTAACACTGCAATAACATTGGATTGATGTTTATTTAAAAACCACTAAAGGTTTAAAATATAAGCTTGTAGATCGTCTTTTGAAGCTAACGGAAGCTTCTTACGCATTCTATATCGGGCTATACGAACACTGTCTGGTGTAATATTTAAAATTGAAGCAATGGCTTTAGACGATAAGTTTAAACGAAGCAACATGCATAAACGCATTTCGGACGATGTTAACTCTTCGTGAACTTGAGTTTTTAAATTTTTAAAAAAGCTAGGATTTATTTGACTGAAATATGCCATGAGTTCTGTCCACTCATTTTCTTTTGATAAATCAGAATTAATAGTTTTTACAATATCTTTAAGTTTTGTTTTTACTAACTCTGGGTTTCTGCTTTTTAAATTATTTAGTGTTCTAGAAATATCGGCTAACAATTTATTTTTGTGCGCTAAGTTTAAACTGTAATTAGTTAAAGCAGAAATTTTAATATCTATTTCTCTTTTTAATGAGGCTTCTTCGGCAGTTTTAATATCTAGATCTGCTTGTAATAATTGCTGCTTGTATGTTAATAGTTTCTGCTCTTGCTTTTTTCGCTTTTTTAAATGCATTACACCAATAACAAACACTAAAATCACTGCTAAACTTATAATAATAATGGCTAGTTGCCGTGTTTTATTTATTTGATTTTGCTTGTTTAATATAGCTACTTGGGCTTCATTTTCTTTTACATTGTAAAGCACTTCCATGGCGCTTACCAATTGTATATTCTGGTTTTTAAGCTGCTGTTCGCTAATTAAGTTTTGCTTATTCAGGTATTCGTATGCTTTCTTATAATCTTGAAGTTCTGCATATGTTCTAGATAAATCTTTAAGTGCGCTTTCTTCTTGTTGTTTATTATTTTCAGATTGGGCTAAGTTTAAAGCTTCTTCTGTTAATTTAAGAGCTTGCTCATATTGATTTTGTTTTCGGTAAACATCGGCAAGATTATTAATTATATTAATTTTTAAATCTGACGTTTTTGCTGATTCAAAACTATATGCTTTATTAAAATAGTTTCTAGCTAAATCGTACTGCTCTAAATCTTCATAAATGCTTCCTATGTTTTCGTTTGTTAATGCAATTCCCGTGCTATCATTTAAACTCTCAAATAATTGTAAACTCTCGTTTTGATAATTTAAAGCCGCGTTATAATTACTTTGTTTTTCGTAAACACTTCCTAAAATAGCATTTGCTGTAGCTAAACCGGTTTTATAGTTAATTGATTTTGCTATTGAAACACTACTCTGGGAATATTGTGAAGCCTCAGCATATTGTTTTAAATGTAAATGAATGAAAGCAATTTTGTTATTAGCATAAACAAAAAGCGTGTCTTTTTTTAAGTGAATCTGTTGTGCGTTGTGGTAATTTTTAATGGCTTCACTGTCTAACCCTAAATCTTTGTAAAAATTAGCTAAATAAATGAAGTTTTTTGCGATGCCTAAGGTATCATTTTCATGTTTTGCTAAATTAAGCGCACCCTTTATTGTATTAATTTTAGATATAGCATTTTTAGACACTATATCTTGGGCGCTTAAAAGCTTAACGCCAAAAACAACAATCAGTAAAAAATAAAATGTTTTAGTAAAATTCACAATTGGTTAGTGTAAAATTCTCAAAGAAAGAACTCGCACTTTACTCAAATGTAGTTACAATATTAATTTACCATTAATAATGCAAAAAACCCTTCCTGAATAAACAGAAAGGGTTTTTTAAAATAATTTCTTAAGAAAAAGTTTCTTAAGCCTCGAAAGGCTCGATAGAAACGTAAGATTTGTTATCTTTTTTCTTAGTAAACTTTACAACACCATCTACATAGGCGTGTAATGTATGATCTTTTGAAGAATATACGTTTTCACCTGGGTGATGCGTATTTCCTCTTTGTCTTACGATAATGTTACCAGCTTTAGCAGCTTGACCACCAAAAATCTTAACACCTAAGCGTTTCGATTCTGATTCTCTACCGTTCTTAGAACTACCTACTCCTTTTTTATGAGCCATTGTTTTAAGGTTTTATTGTTATACTTAAGTGGTTTTGCAATTAAGCTTTACCACCATCTAATTCGTCTTGCCATTTCTTTAACTCATCCCACTTACCATCTGCAGCTAATTGAGCTTGTGCTGGCCAAGTATCTGTTACGTGGTTACCACGAACACCAGAGATAATTTCAGAAATTTTAGCAGCATCGGTTTTTGCTAATTGAGCGAAAGTTGTAATTCCAGCTTCAGCTAAAGTTTCAGCAATTTTAGGTCCGATACCTTCTACTTTCTTCAAATCATCACCTTTAGATGATTTTTTAGGAGCTGCCTTTTTAGCTTCAGCTTTTGGAGCTGCTGCCTTTGGTTCAGTTTTCTTAGTTTCTTTTTTTGGAGCAGCTTTTTTAGCTCCAGAAGCTACAATGCTTTCAATAACGATTTCTGTTAAAGATTGTCTGTGTCCGTTTTTCACACGGTAACCTTTACGTCTTTTCTTTTTGAAAACTATAACTTTATCACCTTTAAGGTGCTTTAAGACTTTTGCTCCAACTTGAGCTCCGTCTATAGCCGGGGCGCCTACAGTAACATTGTCACCATCACCTAAAAGAAGAACGTTATCGAAAGATACTTCTTTCCCTTCTTCAGTTTGTAAACGGTTAACAAAGACTTTTTGGTCTTTTTCAACTTTAAATTGTTGCCCTGCTATCTCTACAATTGCGTACATAGCGTAACGTTTATATTAATTAATATTATTAAATAAAATATGCCTAAACCTCAATTTAAGCGGGTGCAAATATACTGCTAATTAATTAATCTACAAACGTTTTAAAGGTTTTAAACTAAATTTTTCGATTTTTTTAATAGTTGCATCACAGTAAACGTAGATACTAAGGTAGTTGCAAACCCCATAACTGCCACAATAAAGGTTACCATACCGACGCTAGTATTAAACGCATCACCATTAATATTTTTAAATAATTCAGTTAAAAAACCGACATTTATTTCGGTACTATAAACCAAAAAGAAAACAGTAAATATTGCCGTTGCAACAAAACCTGTTATTAATCCTGTTTTAAACCCTTCACCGTAGGTAAAAGTTGCGTGCTCTTCTAATTTTTTAAACCTTATAGTTTCGTAAATTCCACAAGCTGTAATAAAGGCATTAAAAAAACTAAATGCGGGGTTGGTGTGTTTGTCCACCATTGCTAAGACCAAAAAATAAGCTATTAAAATGGCACTAGTAACTAACCCAAAACGTAGTGGTAGTGATAAATTTTTCATAAAATGTCCTGTTTAGTTCTCTTAAATTTCGTGAAAATTTATCAGATTAAATAATTTTTAACCACTTTTAAACATAATACCAGTCCTATTTTCTGTAATTTTGCTAAAACCTAATTTAATATTTCACGTAAAATGAAACATTTAAAATATATTTTAATAGTAGTGTTAACAGCCACTTTTTTTACTAGCTGTAAAAACGAAACCAAGCAACCTGAAGTGAAAACAGTTGAAGTTGCTGCCTCGGAAAATAAAAAAGAATTAGATCCAAATGCAACATATGCTAAAGCTGAATTTACCATTGATGGAATGACCTGCCAAATTGGTTGTGCCGCAACGATACAAAAGAAAATATCGAAAATGGATGGCGTAAAATCGGCTAAAGTGGATTTTGACAAAAAATTAGCTATGGTTGAGTACGACGAAGCTAAGGTAAACCCAGAAAAATTAACCAATACTGTAACTAGTGTTGCCGACATTTATAAGGTTAGCAACATGAAAACCGTTGATGCCTTTTCTTCTGAAAAAAAATGTGGCGACGATTGTAAAAAAACATGCTGTTCAAAAACCGAAGGTGAAAAAATGGCCTGCAAACCAGATTGCAAAATGGCATGTTGCGAGAAAAAAGCATAATTTTACTAAACCTAAACTGCTCCCTTTTGAAGCAGTTTTTTTACGCGTAATTATTAGTACTTTTACCAAAATTTAAATTAAAGAAAATCTATGTATTCAGTTTTACAATCCGTTCATTCCTATTGGGCATTTTTAGTATTAATTGTTTTGGCTATTGCTGCTATTAACGCTTTAATTAAAAGCTTTAGCGATAAACCCTACGAACCTAACGATTTTAGAAAAGCGCTGTTTACATTAATTGTAACGCACATTCAATTATTAATAGGACTAATATTATATTTTGTTTCTCCAAGATTACAACTGTTTTCCGAATTAGGTATGGGAGGCGTTATGAAAGATGCCGTAAACCGCTTATATTTAGTTGAGCATCCGGTTATTAATATAATAGCTGTTGCTTTAATTACCATTGGATACTCTAAACACAAAAAGAAATTAACTTCTCATGGGAAATTTGAACTCATCGCCATTTTTTACACGCTTGGACTTGTTTTATTATTATCAAGAATACCTTGGAGTACTTGGTTAGGTTAAAAAAGTTAAACCGACTAATTAAGTCGGTTTTTTTATGTTTTAATTTTGACTTCTTTAATTAAAAACACATAAACGGGAAAATGATCGCTAAATCCATTTGTAAAACCATTACTCCAGCTTTTAAATGGATAGCCTTTATATTTACCCGAATTCTGAATAATATATTGCTTATTGTAAATACCGGCTTTGTAAAATTTAAATGAGCTATAATCGTTTTCAAGAAGTGGTTTTGTTAACAAAATTTGGTCGAATAAACTCCATGAATCTCGATAAGCCGTTGTTCCTATTCCTTTTTTAAAGTAATTTTCAAAAGGATTGTAAATACCTTTAAAAGCTACCTTGTTTTTATCTCTTTTCGTTTTTAAAACATTTTTAAAACTCGTATTGTTTGGGTTATCGTTAAAATCACCCATTATTAAAATATTTGCATAAGGGTCTTTAACTTGTAAGGAATCGACTAAACGCCTAGTTAATTTTGCAGCGGCTACTCTTTTGGCTCTGCTTTTAGCTTCACCTCCTCTTCGAGAGGGCCAATGATTTACAATGATATGTATATCATTTTCTTCTAACTTTCCAGAAACTAATAACTGATTTCTTGTAAATACACGTTTTTGCGTTTTGTTATCATATATTTTAAGTTCATGTGAACTTGTTGAAATAGGTGTAAAAAATGCTTTTTGATACAAAAGCGCCACATCAATACCACGAGCATCTGGCGAATTAAAATGAATAATCCCATAATTTCTATCTACAAGGAGCGAATCCATAATCAAATCTTCAATAACCCTTTTATTCTCAACTTCCGATAATCCTATAATTACGGGCGAATTTCGAGTTTCATCCTTACCAATATCGGCTAAAACCCTTGCCATATTTTTAACTTTTTGTTGGTAAATAAAAGACTTGTTGGCTTTTAATTCCATAATAGGACTGTACTCGTCCAATTTATTAGGGTCGTTTATAGTGTCAAATAAATTCTCCAAATTATAAAAAGCCACAGTATGAATTTTATAATCTTTTGTTTGACTAAATACTGAAAATGAATTAGTTAACAAGAAATATAATACAGCAACCCCAAAATATCTTTTTAAAAACTTCAAATACATAGAAACTATATTACAAAAAATGAGTGAATTTATTTCAAAACAAATTTAATTTTCCTACATTTAAATTTCTTGTATGCCAACTAAATCCCTTATAATACCGCTCCTTTTCGGAATTTTCTCGCTTGCAGCATATTGCCAGAACCCAACAGTTAAAGGCAGTATTCTTGACGGCTATTCATACCAACCCATTGAAAACGCTACTATTACCATTAAAGCCACCAATGACTTTGTACTTACTAATCTTAATGGTGAATTTAATTTTGAAAACAACCTGCCCCTAGGTGAACAAATGCTGCAAATTTCTAAAACAGGATATCTAGATAAACGCATTCCAATTATCATTAATGAAGGTAAAACATTAGATCTCTCTGGCATAACCTTAGAAAAAGACACTTCGCAAACAACCGATTTATTCACCATTTCACTTACCGATGATGAATTGAATGATGATTTTTCTGGAGCCGACAATATTTCTGGCCTGCTAGCATCATCGCTCGATATATTTCAACGCACAGCGGCTTTCGAGTATAGCGCTTCCTTTTTTCGCATTCGCGGATTAGATTCTAACAACAGTTCTGTTTTAATTAATGGCATTGAAATGAACAAAACTTTTAACGGCAGGCCACAGTGGAGTAATTGGGGCGGTATTAATGATGTATTAAGAAACCAAGAATTAAGCGCTGGTTTAGCTCCTTCAAATTATACTTTTGGTGGTGTTTTAGGAAGCACAAATATTAATATTCGCCCTTCTCAAGCTCGACCAGGAAGCCGGTTAACTTACTCATCTTCTAACCGAAGTTACACCAATAGGTTAATGGCTACTCATGCTTCTGGTTTACTAAAAAACAACTGGGCTTATACTGCTTCCGTTGGCAGGCGTTGGGGAAACGAAGGTTATCAAGACGCTACAAATTATAGCGCCAATTCATTTTTTGCATCTTTAGAAAAGCAATTCAACACCAAACACAGTTTAAATTTAGCAGCTATTTACACGCCTAACCGAAGAGGAAAATCATCACCCAACACACAAGAAGTTTACGATTTAAAAGGCATTAAATACAACGAATATTGGGGTTGGCAAAATGGCGAAAAGCGAAATTCAAGAATTAAAGAGGTAAACGAACCTATTTTTATTATAAGTCATTATTGGAAAATAAATAACAAAACCAACCTAAACACCAATATTGGTTACCAATTTGGTAAATTAAGTAATAGTCGTTTAGACTATAACGGAACCGATTTAGTTAACAACTTTCCGCAAAGTGGAGGCAGTAACCCAAGCCCAACGTATTACCAAAAGCTACCAAGTTATTTTGAACGTAATTTTCCTGATAATTTAGAGTATGCGTATTTAGCTTTAAACGAATTTCAAGATAACGGACAAATAAACTGGAATGCGCTTTACAATGCTAATATTACAAACACCGCAAATGGTGGGAATGCTATTTACGCCTTATATGAAGACCGAGTTGATGACACACAAATCAACATAAATTCAATCTTAAACAAAGTGTTAAACGAACATATTACTTTAAACGCTAGTTTAAACTTTAAATCTTTAAAATCTGAAAACTTTGCTAGCGTTCTAGATTTATTAGGTGCAAAAACGTACTTAAATGTTGATGCCTACGCGACTACAATCAATGAAGCTCAAAACGATTTACAAAACCCAAATAAATTAGTAAGCGAGGGCGACAAGTTTAAATACCATTATAATATTTCATCAAAGGAAATAGGTGGTTTTGCGCAAGCACAATTCAGTTATAGCAAAGTAGATTTTTATACTGCTTTACATACCAAAAGCACTAGTTATCAAAGAGAAGGATTATACCAAAATGGCGGTTTTCCAGATAATTCTTTAGGTAAAGGCGAAATGCTTAACTTTTTTGGTTTTGGATTAAAAGCCGGTTTAACCTATAAACTTTCTGGCAAACATGTTTTCGATATCAATGCTGGTTATATTACCAAAGCACCAACTATTCAAAACACTTATACAAACTCTAGAGAAAACCATAATACAGTACCTAATATTTCAGAAGAACAGATTTCCTCTATCGATGTAAGTTATATTTTCAGGTCGCCCATTGCTAAAGCTAAACTTACTGGTTATTATACAAATATTAATAATGCTAACGAAATTTCGTTCTATTTTGCCGATGGCATTGGTGGCGATAATTCGGTTTTTGTTCAAGAAATTCTTCAAGGCATTAATAAAAAACATTTAGGTTTAGAGTTTGGTATTGAAGCCCAAGTTACGCCAACCATCAAATTAAAAGGTGTCGCATCGGTTGGTCAATTCACATATAACAACAACCCCGATTTATACCTTTCTACAGAACCAGATGAAGATGCCGAAAATGCCGGTTTTATTAACGGCTTTAAAGACTTTGGAAAGGCCTATTTAAAAAATTACCGTTTAGCTTCTGGCCCACAACAAGCTTTCTCTGCTGGTTTCGAGTATCGCGACCCCAATTATTGGTGGTTTGGCGCATCTGCAAACTTTTTCAATAACACATTTATTGATGTAAGTCCGTTAACAAGAACATCAAATTTTAACACAGATTTTGATGGCAACGTTTTTAACGATTACAATGAAACCATAGCGAGAGCACTTTTAAAACAAGAACAATTTGATGACTATATGGTCGTGAATTTAGTTGGCGGAAAATCATGGAAAATCAACAAATATTACATTGGCTTATTTGCTAGCATTAACAATGTTTTAAACGAAATTTATAAAACAGGTGGTTTTGAACAAGGTAGAAATGCCAATTACAGAGAGCTTAGAGATGATAAAGCACTTGATACGCCTGTTTTTGGATCGAAATATTGGTACGGTCGTGGCACCACCTACTTTTTAAACTTAAATGTTAGTTTTTAGCCAATAATTGGCAATAAATAAATGATAAATTCATTGTCAACCTGAATTTGTTTCAGATGAAATGAGATACTGAAACGAGTTCAGCATGATATCAAAACATATTAAAAAAGATGAAAAAAATAATCCCCGCAATACTATTCGCTTTTCTATTTACCTGTGTAAATAATGAAGATTTTAGTATTCCAGATATTTCTACAGAAGACCCTATAATTCCAGAAAGCAACATCACCACATTTTCGGCTATAAAATCGCTTTACGAACAAGCGGTAAACAACGGAAATTCAACCGCAAAAATTTATAGCGATACCGATTTATATATTGAAGGCTATGTAATTTCAACCGATAAATATGGTAATTTTTTCGAAGAACTCATCATTCAAAATAAAACAGACGATAGCAACCCAGATAACGACCCAAGGCTAGGGTTTTCAATTAGTATAAACGCCAGCAGCTTAAGTGACACCTACCAAATAGGACAAAAGATTTATGTTAAAATGAACGATTTAACCCTTGGAGAATCTAATGGTGTTATAACAATTGGCAAAGGTAATGCTGCTGAAGTCGAACAAATTCAAGCATCAGAATATCAAGATATCATTTTAAGAACTAACGAAATCGCAGATATTTCACCAAAAATAGCAGGTTTTGAAACCTTAACCAGTGCCGATTTAAATACGCTTATTAAATTAGAAAACATGCAACTTAATCGGTATGAAAAGGGAAGAACTTTTTCTGCTGAATCCTTCGATGAATTTGACGGTTTTAGGCTACTAGAAAGCTGTGAAACTGGTGTATCTACCTTTTTACAAACCAGTACATTTGCCGATTTTAATGCTTTAGTCGTTCCGCAAGGTCAAGGACATATCACAGGAGTTTTTTCTAGAGATTTTGGTGATGATTTTAATGTGCTTATTGTAAATTCTTCTGAAGACGTTAATTTTGAAAACACTAATAGATGTGATCCTGCAGAATGGGAATGCGGATTAGCTGAAACTTTAGGCGCTAGCAATTTATTATACCAAGATTTTGAAGACCAAAGTAACAACCGCTTTGTTGAAATTGAAGGTTGGACGAATTACATTGAAACCGGAACCGAAGCTTGGGAAGGCTACTCATCAACCTCATCAAATGCATCTTTGGGGCGTTCTTGCAGATTTCAATGTGCCAGTTCTGGCGATGTAAGCAACATAGGCTGGTTAATTACACCAGCTATAAATTTAGATGAACACGATGGTGAAACACTTCGCTTTAAAACTTCAAATAGTTTAGCCGATAGTAGTTTTATGGAAGTGTTATATTCACAAGATTGGGATGGCAACGAAGCTACAATTACCACTGCAAATTGGGGTGTTTTTGCTGATGCTTACATTGTACAAGACACCGATTCTTTTGCGACTTGGTTTAATTCTGGAACCATAGATTTATCCTGCCAAGCCGGAACACTATACATCGCCTTTAAATTTACTGGAGGCGGTATTGATTCGTTTGATGGTATTTATGAGTTAGATGAGATAAGTGTTGATTATGTAGATTAAAACTACTTCTTAAAAACCGTATAAACAGGAAAATGATCGCTATAACCTCCATTATATTTTTTACCAACATAAGTTCTAAAAGGCGACCCTTTGTAACGACCACTAAAGGTTTTTAAAAAATCTTCATCAAAAATATTTGCTTTAAAAAATTCAAATTCATTATTCGAGTTTTTAAAGTAATTGGTTGTAAACATAATTTGATCGAACAAATTCCATTTTCTATGATGATATGTTGTACCGCGACTAAAAGATCGTAAAGTTTCCATAGGGTTATAAAGTCCGAAATTATCAACTAAATTCTTAATACTTTTATTATCGGGTTCGTCGTTAAAATCGCCCATAACAATAATTCTTGCATCTTCATTCTCTTGTTTTAGCTTAGTAATAATTTCGGCCACTTTATTTGATGATGCCATACGTTTATACTCGGTTTCTTTCTGTCCTTCACGTCTAGATGACCAATGCGTTACAATAACATGTACTTTTTCTTCATCTAACCTTCCAGAAACCAAAAGAATATCTCTGGTATAATCTGGCGAACCATCTTCATCTCTAAGTAAAACGCTATACGTTTCAGAATGTAAAACTTCAAAACTAGCTTTATCGTAAATTAAGGCAACATCAATACCGCGTTCGTCTGGCGAATCGTAATGTACAAATCCGTAATTATAATCTTTTAAATGTTTATAATTCAGTAAATCTTGAATAACTGTGGCATTTTCAACTTCAGCTAAACCAACAATAGCCGGGTTTTTACCGGTTTCGCGCTTTCCTATATTAGAAATGGCGTAACTTAATTTCCTAAGTTTATTATCGTAGCGTTTTGGTGTCCATCGTTTTACAGAGGTTGGTAAAAAATCGCTATCATGAGTATTTCTATCTTTGTGTATATCAAATAAATTTTCAAGGTTATAAAATGCAATAGTTTGCAAATCGTTTCTCACCGGGATATCATCAAAAATGTCGCTCATCAATAAAAATTTAACTTCAAAAATATAAAAATATAAGTGCTAACAATTGATTAACTTTGTTTATATTTTACATATATGATAGAGAAAAAAGATATTACTTTAGAAAAAGCGGTTTTAATTGGAATTATTACTAAAGACCAAGATGAAACTAAACTTAAAGAATATTTAGATGAATTAGAATTCTTAACTTTTACCGCCGGTGGTTATGCCGTAAAACGCTTTACGCAAAAAATGGACATGCCAAACTCGAAAACTTTTATTGGAAGCGGTAAAATGGAAGATGTGCGCCAGTTTATAGAAGAAAACGACGTAGGAACTGCTATTTTCGACGACGAACTTTCGGCAGCTCAAGAGCGCAATATTAGCAAAATACTTAACGTAAAAGTTCTAGACCGAACTAATTTAATTCTAGATATTTTTGCCCAACGTGCGCAAACGAGTTATGCTCGTACTCAAGTAGAATTGGCGCAATGTGAGTATTTATTACCTCGTTTACGAGGTATGTGGACGCACCTTGAACGCCAAAAAGGTGGTATTGGCATGCGCGGTCCGGGTGAAACCGAAATTGAAACCGACAGACGTATTGTTCGCGATAAAATAGCTTTACTAAAAGCAAAAATAAAAACCATCGATAAGCAAATGGCCGTACAACGTGGAAACCGTGGCAAAATGGTTCGCGTGGCACTTGTTGGTTACACCAACGTTGGTAAATCTACACTCATGAATGTTATTAGTAAAAGTGAAGTATTTGCCGAAAACAAACTTTTTGCAACACTCGATACTACAGTTCGTAAAGTTGTTATACAAAATTTACCTTTTTTATTAAGCGACACAGTAGGGTTTATTCGTAAACTACCAACCCAGCTTGTAGATAGCTTTAAAAGTACTTTAGATGAAGTTCGAGAAGCCGATTTACTATTGCATATTGTTGATATTTCGCATCCTAATTTTGAAGAACACATAGAATCGGTAAACAAAATATTAGGCGAAATAGAAAGCAGCGACAAACCAACCATTATGGTTTTTAATAAAATTGATGCTTACCAAGCTGAACCGCTTGATGAGGACGATTTAGAAACCGAACGCACCGAAAAGCATTACTCGCTTGAAGAATGGAAAAGCACCTGGATGAACAAAATTGGAAACAATGCTTTGTTTATTTCTGCGTTAAATAAAAAGAATCTTGACGATTTTAAAAAACGTGTTTACGATGAAGTTAGAGAAATTCACGTAACACGTTTTCCGTACAACCATTTTTTATATCCAGACTACAACGAATTAGATGCAGACGACGCCTAAAAACCAAGACATAAACCGCTTTAAAACTAAACTAACTGCTTTCCTAAAAAAGAAGTGGGTAAAGTTTAGTTTTATTGGTATTGGAGTAATTATTTTATTTTTTATCGGGCTTTACTTTAGCATTTATTTAGGCGCATTTGGTAAACTACCAACAAAAGAGGACTTAAGTTCTATTAAACAAGAAGAAGCTACTCAAGTTCTAGATTCTAATAAAAAACTTATAGGCAAATATTACATTTACGATAGGCAACCTCTAGAATTTGAAGATTTTCCAGAACATTTAATCCAAGCTTTAATTGCCACCGAAGATGCCAGATTTTACGAACACGACGGTGTAGATAATGTAAGTTTAGGGCGCGTGTTTATAAAAAGTATTTTGCTTCGCGATAAATCGGCTGGGGGTGGTAGTACCATAACATTACAATTAGCAAAAAACCTATTTGGACGCAAGCATTACCCAATTGTGGGCATCATAGTTAATAAATTTAAAGAAGCTATAATTGCCAAACGCATTGAGGAAATCTACTCTAAAAACGATATTTTAACACTGTATTTTAATACCGTTCCGTTTCCCGATAATACGTACGGCATAGAAAGTGCAGCACAAAAGTTTTTCAACAAATCGGCTAAAAAATTAACACAAAACGAAGCCGCATTGCTTGTTGGCACACTAAAAGCTAATAATTATTACAACCCAAGATTGCATGAAGAGCGTTGTAAAGAGCGCCGAAATGTGGTGCTTAATCAAATGGTGAAATACAATTATTTACCACAGGACTCTCTAAATATTTTAAGTAAACACGATGTAAATTTAAGCTACCATTCTTTTAACCACGACGTTGGTATTGCACCATATTTTAGAGAACAAGTTAAGCAAGAGCTCACTCAAATTTTAGACTCCATTAATAAGGCTGATGATACCGAATACAACTTATATAAAGATGGATTAAAAGTTTACACCACTTTAAATGCAGATATGCAGCGTTTGGCTGAAGACGCTATGGCATCGCATTTAACCAAATTACAAACTGCTTTTGAAGCTTCCTATGGAAAAAATTCGCTTTGGAAAAAAAATTCAGCTTTACTTGAAGCCACAATAAAAAAGCATAAAACCTATAAAATTTTAAAAGAAAAAGGTTTATCTCATCAGCAAATAATAGATTCTTTATCGGTTAAACGCGATATGGAAGTTTTTAATTGGGAAGGCGACACCATTCAAAATATATCGACTATTGATAGTTTACAGCATTATTTGAAGCTTTTAAATACCGGCATGCTAGCTATTGAACCAAAAACTGGTGCCATTAAAACCTATATTGGCGGTATTGATTATCGCTATTTTAAATACGACCACGTATCGCAAAGCGAAAGGCAAGTTGGCTCTACATTTAAACCTTTTGTTTATACCGCAGCCATTGAAAACGGTATGAAACCATGTACTTATTTTTCACTTTCTGAGGTTACTTATAAAAATTACGATAATTGGACGCCGAGTAATTCTGGTAGCAAAGAAGAAGATCCGTACATAAACTACACCCTAGAAAAAGCCTTAAGTAACTCTATAAACACAATTGCCGTTAAGGTGTTTAACGAAGTTGGTATTCCTAAAGTTATTAATCAAGTTAAAAAATTAGGCATTACTAAAACGCTTCCAGAAGAACCATCGTTAGCGCTTGGTGTTGCCGAAATTAATTTAAAAGAATTAACCGGAGCTTACGCTAGTTATTTAAACAACGGACACAGTGTTAAACCGTATGCCATAACCAGAATTGAAGATAAACATGGTAATTTAATTGCTGAATTTAAACCAGAAATAAATAAAACTGAAGCTTTTAGCGATTACACAAAAGAAGTGATGCTAGAAATAATGAAAGCTACAGTAAACTCTGGAACGGCTTCTCGATTACGAAATACTTATGGTTTAACAAACGATATTGCTGGTAAAACAGGAACCACCCAAAACAATAAAGATGGCTGGTTTGTTGGCTTAACACCTAATTTGGTTACCGTAACTTGGGTTGGAAACGACAACCATAGCATTGGTTTTAAAAGCACAGGCTTAGGCCAAGGCGCTAATTCCGCATTACCAATTTTCGCAAAATTTTATCAAAAATTAAATGCAAATGCCGAATTTAATTCTATTACTAAAAGTAGATTTGATAAACCAGATTCTAAAGTTATTGAAGATTTAAACTGCGAACCAGAAAAACGAGATGGCTTTTTAAAACGATTATTTGGTAAGAAGAAAAAAGTGAAAAATTTTAATTCAAATGATGAGAAGTAAAGATTAATTACTTCTCTTTTTTAGTAAACATATCACTTACATTATCTAAAACTTCGCCTTTAACAAGCCAAGATATTCCAAAGGGAATTATTGCTGTAGTTTCAAAAATAAACACATAATATTTGGTTAGCACAATGTCGTAATCTTCTAAAACAATAAAAACAACAATTAATGCTATTGATGCCCAGACTAAGTTTCTACAAATTTTATAAATAGTATTATTAACATCGTTAGAGCTTCTTGTAAATTTAAATTTAGACATCCACCCCATAGTAAACATAAAAACTCCTGCAGCTACTAAATGTATTGTGTTTTTAAATGTGTTGCCGTGACCTAACAACGGGTAGTTTTCATCTCTACAAATAATATCAATACTCGCACTTAAACTTTCTTTGCAACACGTTGGTACAAAAACAACAACTAATGCAGCTATACCACCAATATTGGTTAAAATATCGTCGCTTATAGTTTCTGTTTTAGAATCGAATTTATAGCCTTTATACGACAACAAAAACAAACCAAAAACCGATAAAATAATTATGAAAAATAAAGAAGGCAGTGGCTTATAATAATAATGACTTATAGATGCCAATAATTCGCCACCAGAAAAATAGACTAAAATTGGCAAAAAAAGACCTAGAACACCTATAAGTTTTCGTATTCTATAATCGGAGTGTTGTAAATCTTTATTATGCTTAGCTTTCATAACGGTTTTATTTACCCTAAAAATAAAAAAAAGCCACTTACAACGTAAGAGGCTTTTTCCTGTTTTTTTATTTCTTTTTCAATTAGAAGCTATAGCTTAAACCAACTGTGTAATACGTTTGTAATTTATTGTCAATACTATCAAACGTAGCATTTTCATCACCACCATCTGCAGCATCAAGTGTTTGAATATAGTTTAAAGCTTCTTGTTTGTTGTCTCTTAAACCAAAATCAAATCCTACACCAATTTTCTTCCATAACGTGTAGCTAAAAGAGTTTGTCCAAGTCCAGTTAGATAAGTCACTAGACTTGTAGCTTTGGAAAGCAGATAAGTTTGTTTTAAAGTTTATTGCACCAATTTTTCTTGTATAATCAGCAACTATTTTTGCACCTAAAGACGATTCGAAAACAGCATCGTTATCAGCAAAAACAAAGTTGTAGTTTAATGGGTGTACAACAACTAAAAGGTTTGTTATTGGCGTCCATGTAATACCAACACCAACATCTAAATAACCAGGGTCGTTAAAGTTTTCTAATAACGTCGTTCTGTATTCAGCTAAAGCTGAAACTGCTAATTTTTCAGATAATTTATAACCATATAAAGATGATATGTTAAAGATATCTGTTGCTGGCTCAAAGCTATCATTGTCTGTAGCATCATCTCTGTCATCATACTTAATCCAACTTAAGTTAGAAGTTAATGAGTTTCTCCAGAAATACTTGTCTTGGATTTGGTTTGCAAACGCATTAAATGTAAAACCAATATTTCCTGAATTTAAATTTGGAGCCGATTGCGAATACCAGTTATTAAAACCAGATAGACTACCACCAATGGTACCAAAAGCACCAATTCTCCATCCTGGTAAGGCATCAATTTTTGCTTGAATAGCATTAGCTTCGCCTTGAGCTTTATCAGCAATTGCTTGCTTTTCTGCTTTTTGTGCTTGTAATTCTTCTTTAGTTTGTGCGTTTGTAGAAATAACTCCTAAAAACAACAATCCTAATACTAGTACTTTTTTCATTTAAGTTTAAATTTTATTTTGAAAGTTTATACAAATATACGGTTATGACCCTCGATTTAGTTTAGAGTCACTAAATTTTAGGATTTTTTTTTGAAAAGCGGCACCGAAGAACAAGCTTCGCCATACATTATTGATTTCGCTACTTTTTTAACCTTATTGGCAAGCATGATGTAAGCATTTTGAGGCACAGGTTTTTTAGAACAACCTTTTATAATTACAGGTTTATCTGTATATTCAGATACCTCCAAATCGTTTATAATGTCTTGGTAAATTGAAGTTTCTAGAGCTCCTAAATTGCCTACAATTGTTTTTTTTGCGAAAGGCTCTAAATGCAAACTAAGTAGCATATATGCCCAACCCGGAATTATAGCATCGCTACTACAGGTTAGTGCTACATAATTATCTTTGTATTGCGACCAATCGTGTTCGCTTACCTGTGTTCTAAAATCTTTTTCTCGAAGCACAAAACCTTCAAAAAGCCAATCTTTTATATCGAAAAGAACACGCGTTCCTTTAGGGTAAAAATCTTCTAAATCTAATGTAACTAGTTTACTATTCGCCACGCGATTTATAATTTCATCTGCCATAATATGCCATATTTTTTGTTATTGATAACCTTCTGCTTGAAGGGAAAAGAGTTCAGAATATAACGTTTTATTCTGCATTAACTCATCGTGAGTTCCAATTTCTAAAACTTTACCGTCTTGTAAAACCAAAATTCTATCGGCTTGCCTTACGGTACTAAATCTATGTGAAATAATAATACTTGTTTTACTTTCTGTTAGTCCAATAAATCGGCCAAAAACTTCACTTTCGGCTTTAGCATCTAGAGCCGATGTTGGCTCGTCTAAAATAATAACTTCGGCATCTTTCATGTAAGCTCGTGCCAAAGCTACCTTTTGCCATTGTCCGCCAGAGAGCTCTTGCCCATTAGAAAAACGCTTACCCAAACGCTGGTTGTAGCCATATTTTAATTCGCTAACCACACCACTCGCCAAACTTAGTTCGGCCGCATTTTCAATTTTTAATTGATTTTCTAATTCTGTAATACTTCCAATGGCTATATTTTCTTTTACAGTAAATTCATATTTAAAAAAGTCTTGAAAAATCACTCCAAAAAAAGCTTGATATTCCGATTTTTTGTAACGGTTTATATTGATGCCGTCTAATAAAATTTCTCCTGAAGTTGGCTCGTAAAAACGCAATAACAATTTTGTTAACGTTGTTTTTCCCGCTCCGTTTTGGCCAACAAACGCCATTTTTTCGCCTGCTTTAAGGGTAAAATTAATGCCCTTTAAAATGTCTTTTTCAGATTCTGGATAATGAAAATAAACATCTTTAAACTCGAAACCTTCTTTAATTTCTTTAGGTAAAGGTAAATCTTCGTTAACTTCTGGTTTTACCGAAATATCTACAAAATCGAAATAATCTTTTAAGTAAAGTGCGCTTTCTGCTATGCGTGTAAATTTGGAGAAGAACTCTTGTAAATTCTTCATTAAACGATTAAAAGATCCTGATAAAAACGTTAATTCGCCTAAACTTATCGCTCCAGAAAGTACACGATAAATAATAAAAACATAAGCACCATAATAACTTAAGGAGCCTAAAACGTTAAACAGAAAACCTAATGCCGACCGCTTTACAGCTAGTTTTTTATTGAGTTTGAAATATTCTTCAGATAGATTTTTAAAACGATTTACAACAAAGTCGGTTAAATTAAAAAGCTTAATTTCTTTAGCTGTTTTATCGTTAGCACCAATAAAACGTAGGTAATCTAGTTCTCGTCGTTCTGATGTCCAACTTCTAGCCAAAGAGTATTGCTGTTGGCTAAAACGAATTTCATTTATAAACGAAGGAATTATACTTAAAACCAGTAAAATAATTAAATAAGGATCGAAAATTACCAAACCACCAACTAAAGTGGTTATAGAAATGGCACTTTGTAATTGCCCTAAAACATTAGACATTAAACCTACACGGCCTGTTGTTTGTGTTCTGGCACGTTCTAGTTTATCGTAAAATTCGGCATCTTCTAATAAACTTATATTTATTTGATTGGTTTTTCGAATAATAGTTACCGAAGTGGCAATATTGTATTGGTCGCCCAACAAACCATCTGTAAGTGAAACGGCTCTACTTATTAAATCGGAAAGAATAACTAAACCAAACTCTAAACCAACGTAACCCCAAAGTTGTGAATAGTCTGTAACCTCTAAAGAAATTTGGTAAATTATTTCATCTATAATTAATTTACCTACCCATAAAATAATAACAGGCAATAATGCGGCTATTAGTCTGCAAAATGCTGTAAGTAAAAATAGCTTTTTATTTACATTCCAAATTTCTTTAAAGAAACGCGGAATGTAAACTAAAGCATTAAAAGATGTTTTTAAGTCAACTTTTTTTCTTTTACTATCTTTAAACGACCTTGGCCCACGATTAACCATGCTTTAAATTTTATAGCATACCCAATTCTAACTTGGCTTCTTCGCTCATAAGCTCTTGTGTCCATGGCGGGTCGAAAGTAATTTCAACCTCTGCATTGTTTACCTCATTAAGCGATTTTACTTTCTCCTCAACCTCCTGTGGTAAAGTTTCTGCTACTGGGCAATTTGGTGTTGTAAGCGTCATTAAAATTTTAACGTCGTTATCTTCATTTACAAATACATCGTAAATTAAACCTAACTCGTAAATATCTACAGGTATTTCAGGATCGTAAATCGTTTTTAAAACATTTACTATTTTTTCTCCTAATTCGGCGGTGTTTATTGTTGAATCACTCATTTTATTAAATGTTTTTTTGTTTATCTGTTAATACGTTTAATTGTTTTCTTAACAAATAAACGGCTCAACAAATCAACTTAATTAAGTTGTGTTTGGTATGCAATAGCATACATTTTAAGTTGTTTTACCATACTAACCAAACCATTAGCGCGCGTTGGCGATAAATGCTCTTTTAACCCAATTTTATCAATAAAATCGGTGTTAGCTTCAATAATATCTTTTGGGTGTTGATTAGAAAATACACGAATTAATATAGCAATAATACCTTTAGTTATAATCGCATCGCTATCGGCAGTAAAATCAACTTTATTATCATTCATTTCTGCATGTACCCAAACTTTACTTTGGCAACCTTTTATAATATTATTATCGGTTTTATATTGGTCGTCAATTAAAGGTAAATCTTTACCAAGATCTATCATGTACTGGTAACGCTCTTCCCAATCTTCAAACATTGAGAATTCGTCTATAATTTCGTTTTGTATTTCTTCTATAGTCACGTGTACAATTTTTTAAGTTGAAAGATTTCAATTTTATTTTTTGAAAATGAAAAGGTTTCGCTAAAACCCTGCTTTACAACATGAATTTAAATACAAAAATACAACAAGAATTAATGCTATTCAATGTTTTCTGAAAGAGATAAGATTTCTTTAACGAGATTAGATATTTCTGCTGGTGGATTTCCATGATCGAAAGGCGCCGACTGATACGTCTTTCCGTTTTTCGTTATTTTTAAATGAGCTAATGCCGCACCATCGAAGGCATATTTATGACTTGGCGCTTTCAATTCTGAAATTTCCTCGATTTTAATAATTTTTAAAGTATTTTTTATACGTTCCCAGTCTTGTTGTGAAATTGATGTTTTATTATAAGAACCACCACGCTTTTGAGTTAATAATACCGATTGTGCATTAACTAAAACTTCCTTAAAAAAACCTCTTGATGAAACAGTATAATCAATTGAAATCTGCTCTTGTTTAAAGGCTTTTAGCAGCAATTTTTTCTTGTTGAATAAAGAAAACCCGTTATCACTAAATAAAATAGCATTGGCATTTTTGAAAGTTTTTAAAAATTCAGTTTCAATGGCATTTGCATCATTTAAACAGATTTTTTTAGTTGATATTATATTGCTAAAATTAATCGCGTTTTCGTTTATGGTGTAATTTCCTGAAAACTGATTACACCCTGAAAATCCAGAAACGGTGTTCGATGCGCTATTATAACTTATAGTCAATCCATGAGCCGTTATATCGCTACCATTTAAATTAGTGATATTAAAGCTATTATTTAAATCGATTAAAATAGAATTGCTGTTTTGTTTGTCGAGCATTAATTGATAATCGGTTGGTCCCCAGCAGCATTTTAAAATGACTAAAGGCAAAAAGACTGATATGAGTTTCATAAGTAATTTTTAAAAATAAGATACAAAAAAGACGCCAAAGTTGGCGCCTTTAAAATTCTTTATATTTTTTTTTATGATTTAAGGCAACATACTTTCACGAGCACCACCTGGAGCAAAAATTGCTCTCATACGAACTTTTTGACCTTCTGAAAACATATACATGCAAGCATCATCAACATAGTCCATATAGTTCATGGTCATGTCGTTTGTTCTACAATTAACCGTTGGATAAGACGGACAACCATAGTTTGGCCCATCAGAAGAAGGGGTATCTGAAACAAAATCGTCCTGTTTACATCTCCCATCACCCCAAATATGGCGCAGATTTAAATAATGTCCAACTTCGTGAGTCATTGTTCTGCCTTTATCAAATGGAGCTTGCACATAACCTGTAGTTCCAAAGAATTGCGGCGAACAAACTACACCATCAGTAGCTAAGTTACCACCAGGAAATTGCGCATAACCCAGAATGCCACCACCAATGTTACAAACCCAGATATTTAAATGTGTTTCTGGAGATACCGGAGGATAAGCACTTTTTACAGCATTGTTGGTTCCCCAAGACGTTCTTGAGTCTGCATACCTATATGTGTTTGCTAAAGTAAAGCTAAATTCACTATCTGCGGCTAACCCTTCAAACTCTGTTGGCACTTCATTTACATCATTATTAGCTTTCCTAAAATCGTCATTAAGTACAGCTATTTGTGAACTAATTTGAGCATTACTAATATTTTCATCAGCATTACTATAAACAACAATAACATTAACAGGAATGTTTATGATACCTAAGTTATCTGGAGTTGGGTCTTCTCCACCACCGTCGTTTCCACCATTTCCATTTCCTGGGTTGGAAGGCTTGCCTTTTGCAGCAATAAATTGTCTCGTGTGGTATTCAACATCATACATTTTTTTTGCCAAGCCTGGATTTTCATCCAGTTGCCTGTTCAAAACATTCATGGAATAACAGTTTTTTAACTCGTCTTTAACATTAGAAGCTTTTGCTGTTAACTCGCTACTATCTGTGTAGAGATAGAAGTCACTCATATCAATCTCTTGTTCTGTAGAAATTTCAGTTTTGTCGTCATCGCAAGCTGTAAGCATTAAGGCCAAAGCAGCCATACTAAAAAATAATTTTTTCATCGTAAATAATTTGAATTAGTCGCCTGTTAAGATATGACTTTTTAACAAAAAAAACTTACAAATTTCTAAAAATTATGTTAATTCAATGCGGAAATGCAATTTAATTAAAGCTTGTTAAAGAAAATAGCAAATTATAAATGAAATTTAACTCAACATCATTTTTGCTTTTTTAACACCTTCAACTAAAATATCTATTTCAGATTTTGTGTTATAAAATGCAAATGAAGCTCGCACGGTACCTGGAATTTTAAAATAATCCATTATGGGTTGAGCGCAGTGGTGACCTGTACGAACTGCAACCCCTAACTTATCGAGAATAGTACCAACATCGTAGGGATGAATACCTTCTAAATTAAATGAAATTACCGATGTTTTATGTCTTGAAGTACCGTATATTTTTAAACCTTCTATTTCTAAAAGTTTATTTGTAGCATATTCTAAAAGTTCATGCTCGTATGCTGCAATAGCATCGAAACCTACCGCATTCATATAATCGATGGCTGCACCAAAGGCTATGCCACCACAAATATTTGGTGTTCCTGCTTCAAACTTATGTGGTAAAGCTGCATAGGTAGTTTTTTCGAAAGTTACTTCGGCAATCATTTCTCCTCCTCCTTGGTATGGTGGTAATTTGTTAAGCCAATCTTCTTTACCATACAATACGCCAACACCTGTTGGACCACACATTTTGTGGGCTGAAACTACATAAAAATCGACATCTAACGCTTGAACGTCTGGTTTAATATGCGGGCTAGATTGTGCGCCATCAACTAAAACAGCTGCTCCAACTTCGTGTGCTTTTTTTATAATATGATCTATAGGATTTATTGTTCCTAAAGCATTTGAAATATGATTTACAAAAACAAGCTTTGTATTCTGGTTTAATAACGTTTCGAATGCCTTAATTTCCAACTCACCATTTTGGTTCATTGGTATTACTTTTAAATTGGCTCCTGTACGCTCGCAAAGCATTTGCCAAGGCACTATATTACTGTGATGCTCTAAAGCTGATACTATAATTTCGTCGCCCTTTTTTAAGAGTGCAGAAAACCCGTTGGCTACTAAATTTATACCATGTGTAGTTCCTGAAGTATAAATTATTTCGTGGGCATGTTTAGCGTTAAAATGTGCTTGTATTTTATATCGTGCTTGCTCGTATAAATCGGTTGCTTCTTGGCTTAAAGCATGCACACCACGATGTATATTAGCGTTGTAGTTTGAGTAATAATTTACAATTACATCTATAACTTGCTGTGGTGTTTGCGATGTTGCTGCATTATCGAAATACACCAAAGGTTTACCGTTTACTTGTCTGGACAGTATTGGGAAATCTTTTCGTATATTTTCTACTTTAAACATGATGTTGTGTTTAGCCCCGATTGAGGCATTTGTTGGAGCCCGCCCGATAGGGAAGCGACTGCCGAAAGCGGGATTAGCTTCAAAAAAAAATTAAATACTAAAAAATGCTTTTAGGACTATAAATCGAAACCTAAACTTACTCCTAATTTATTGGCTATAATTTTTGTAATGCGTTGTTTTAACTCTGGTATTTTTACCGAGCTTAATACATCGTTACTAAATGCAAACATTAATAATGCTTTGGCTTCTTTTTTAGGAATACCGCGCGATTGCATGTAAAACATAGCACTTTCGTCTAATTGACCAATGGTACAACCGTGTGAACATTTTACATCGTCTGCAAAAATTTCTAGTTGTGGTTTGGTATTAATAGTAGCTTTATCGCTTACTAAAATGTTATTGTTGGCTTGAAATGCATTTGTTTTTTGCGCTTCTTTTTCTACAACAACTTTACCGTTAAAAACACCTGTTGAATTTTCGTCGAAAATACCTTTATAATCTTGATGACTTTCGCAATTTGGCTCGATATGATGCACTAGCGTATTATGGTCTACATGTTGTTTGTTTCCAATAATGGTTACTCCTTTTAGTGTAGAATCGATACGCTCTCCATTTTGATAAAAATTAAGGTTGTTACGTGTTAACTTACCTCCAAAAGAGAATGTGTGTACAGAGGCTAAACTACTTTGCTTTTGCTTAATAAACGTATTGTCTATTAACGATGCATTGGCGTTATCGTTTTGTATTTTGTAATAATCTACAATAGCACGTTTTGCTGCGAAAATTTCTGTTACGCTATTAGTTAATACCGGATTATTGGTTAAACTTTGGTGACGTTCTATAATTTGAACATGCGAATTTTCGCCTACAACAATTAAATTACGAGGTTGCAACATAATTGCTGCTTCGTTACCTGTTGAGAAGTGTATTATTTGAATTGGTTTTTCTACCAATTTATTTTTTGGAATATGGATGTATGCGCCTTCGCTTGAAAATGCCGTGTTTAAAGCTGATAAGCTATCGCTTTCTGCGGCTTTATTAAAATAATTTTCTATTACCAAACGATATTTTGGTTTACATAACGCTGACGACATTAGGCAAACATCGATACCTTCGTGTGTGGTTTGCGATAGGTGCGATGAATATTTACCATCTATAAATACAATTTTATAAGTATCTATATCGTGAATAAAATATTTTTTTACATCGTTATATTCTAAAGCGGTTTCTTGCTTTGGAAAAACGCAATAGTCTTCGCTTAAAACTTTGTTTAAAGAGGTGTATTTCCAGGCTTCATCTTTTTTACTAGGAAAGCCTTTTTCTTGAAATACTTTTATAGCATCGTTTCGTAAATTATTCACATATGATCCCATATCTGAACGGTCTTCGAATACTAAATGCGATGATAGTAATTTGTCTTTTAAATCCATTTTTTTTAGTTTACAGTGGCAGTTTTCCGTTTACAGCTGTACTGTTTACTCATACTGAGACTGGTTTACTTTTTAAGCGTTCACTTCTTCTTTAATCCAATCGTAACCTTTAGCTTCAAGTTCGTGAGCTAACTCTTTAGTACCTGATTTTACAATTTTACCTTTGTAAAGTACGTGTACGTAATCTGGAACAATATAATCTAACAAACGTTGGTAGTGCGTAATTACAATTACAGAATTGTCTTTACTTTTTAGTTTGTTAACACCATTTGCTACAATACGAAGTGCATCGATATCTAGACCAGAATCGGTTTCATCAAGAATTGCCAATTTTGGATCTAACATAGCCATTTGGAAAATTTCGTTACGTTTTTTCTCTCCTCCCGAAAAACCTTCGTTTAAAGAACGTGATAAGAAATTACGATCTATCTCTAATAAATCGGCTTTTTCACGAATAAGTTTTAGCATGTCTTTAGCAGGCATTTCTTCTAAACCTTGTGCTTTACGCGATTCGTTTATAGCTGTTTTTATAAAGTTAGTTACTGAAACTCCAGGAATTTCTACTGGATATTGAAACGATAAAAAGACACCTTTGTGAGCACGCTCTTCAGCATCTAACTCTTCAATAGCTTCTCCATTAAAAGAAATTGATCCTTTCTGTACTTCATAATCTTCTTTTCCTGCAATTACAGAAGCTAACGTACTTTTACCAGAACCGTTTGGCCCCATAATAGCGTGAACTTCTCCTGGTTTTACTTCAAGGTTTATGCCTTTTAAAATATCCTTGTCCTCAACACTTGCGTGTAAATCGTTAATTTTTAACATCCTATTGTTCTAATTTTACAACGTTGCTACTTTCCTTTGGTTTAGAAACATTAATTATCTCAACAATTTCAACTTTATTTTCCCAAAGAATTTTATCGTCTTTTTTATTTGTAATTTTTCCTCTAATTATAACATCAACCATATCGGTTGGCTGCCTTTTATATTGTTTTGCCTTTGCATTGAGCTCTAGCATTTTATCAGTAACATAAACTCCATAAATTTCGTTATGTGTTTGCAATACTGCGGCATCTCCAAAATAAACAAACTCACCTTTTAACAAGGTTAAACCATCGCTTTGCTTTTCTGTACGCCCACTACTTTTATCGGTAGCTACTGGCACATCTTCTGGTTTAGTTTTTGCATCGTTTTTACAATTTGTAAAAGCGATAAGCACAAATAATAAATAAATGATTTTTTTCATTTTGAAAACTTAATTCCACAAACACTTTAACGTTACAAAGTGTGTATTTAAAATTTATCCTACGCTACCTTCTAAACTTATTTCTAATAGTTTTTGAGCCTCAACAGCAAACTCCATTGGTAATTTATTTAACACCTCTTTACTAAACCCATTTACAATTAATGCAATAGCCTTTTCGGTATCTATACCACGTTGGTTACAGTAAAAAATTTGATCTTCACCAATTTTACTTGTTGTTGCTTCGTGTTCTATTTTAGCCGATTTATTTTTAGCCTCGATATATGGAAACGTATGTGCACCACATTCGTTACCCATTAACAAACTATCGCATTGTGAAAAGTTACGTGCGTTTTCTGCTCTAGAATTTACTTGAACTAAACCACGGTAACTGTTTTGCGATTTTCCTGCCGAAATACCTTTTGATATAATGGTTGATTTAGTGTTTTTGCCTAAATGAATCATTTTTGTACCGGTATCGGCTTGCTGGTAGTTATTTGTAACCGCTATTGAGTAAAATTCTCCTACCGAATTATCGCCTTTTAACACACAACTAGGGTATTTCCAGGTTACAGCAGAACCAGTTTCTACTTGCGTCCATGAAATTTTTGCGTTTTTCTCGCATAAACCACGTTTGGTTACAAAATTAAAAACACCACCTTTACCTTCGGCATTTCCTGGAAACCAATTTTGTACAGTTGAGTATTTTATCTCTGCATCATCTAAAGCAATTAACTCTACAACCGCTGCGTGCAACTGGTTTTCGTCGCGACTTGGGGCTGTACAACCTTCTAGGTAACTTACGTAACTACCTTCGTCTGCCACCACTAAAGTTCTTTCAAACTGACCAGTTCCGGCTTGATTTATACGGAAATATGTAGACAGCTCCATTGGGCATTTTACACCTTTTGGTATGTAACAAAAACTACCATCACTAAAAACAGCAGAGTTTAAAGCGGCGTAAAAATTATCTTTTTGAGGTACAACTGTACCAATATATTTTTTTACAAGTTCTGGATGCTCTTTTATCGCTTCAGAAATACTCATAAAAATAATTCCTTTTTCACCTAAAGTCTTTTTAAAAGTTGTAGCCACAGAAACAGAATCTACCACTACATCCATAGCGACTCCGGCTAATTTTTTCTGCTCGTCTAGAGAAATTCCTAACTTCTCGAAAGTTGCTAACAACTCCGGATCTACCTCATCTAAACTGTCGTACTTTGGTTTACTGTTTGGTGCAGAATAATAAGAAATAGCCTGGAAATCTGGCTTCTCATAATTAACATTCGCCCAGTCTGGCTCTTCCATATTTTGCCAAACTCTAAAAGCCTCTAAGCGCCATTCGGTCATCCACTCTGGCTCTTCTTTCTTTTTTGAAATAGCACGAACAATATCTTCGTTTAACCCAACAGGAAATGTTTCAGATTCTATATCTGTATAAAAACCATATTCGTACTCTTTGGTTTTTAATTCTTCTCTTAAATCATCCTCGGTATATTTCGACATAATGCTTTCTTAATTATTATAATGAAAACGACTCCCCACAACCACATGTGCGGTTGGCGTTTGGATTATTAAACACAAATCCAGTTCCGTTTAAACCTCCTGAATATTCTAAAGTTGTACCTATAAGATACAAAAAGCTTTTTTTATCGACAATAATTTTTACACCATTATCTTCAAAAACCTTGTCATCGTCATTGCTTTCCTTGTCGAACTTTAAATCGTAAGACAACCCAGAACAACCACCGCTTTTTACACCCACACGCACATAGTCTGTACTTGGGTTAAAGCCGTCATCGTTCATAAGCTCAATAACTTTCTTTTTTGCTGTTTCAGAAACTTTTATCATATTGTTTTTTATTGAGTGCAAATATACAATTTAAGACGTGTATTTCAACATAACCTAACATTATATTACTATATAGTTTTATAGCTTTTTTTTATAGATTAGCTCTTAACACGTCTCCAAAATTTTAAATTTAACAGGATTTAATAGGTAAAGCTTGTTATTTCTAACCGAACCACAAAAAACTTAACCTATTTAGCAGGACATGAGAACCTTATACTATTTCTAATCATTACCTATAAAATTATTATTTTCATTTTTTTACAACGAAGTTGTCGTGATTACACACTTATGGAAGTTATTGATAAAGTCATCCTCACCGGTACAGATAATGCCTACCCACTTCCAAAACTTTTGTACTAAAAAAGTAGATCACAACAATAGAAAATCAAAAATGAAATTTAGGAACAGAAACTTTATTATTATTCGAAATAAGTCCCATACATTTTAGTTAATGGCATAATTATGATAAAAAACAAAATTAGCTTCTTATTTTTGCATTATGATAGAAGATAAAAACCAGCAAAGAACACAGTTAAGCGATTTAGGTGAATTTGGTTTAATTGACCATTTAACCAAAAACTTTAAGATAAACCACAGTTCTACAATTAAAGGTATTGGTGATGATGCCGCTGTATTAAATTTTAAAAAGCAAGTTGTTGTTACCACAGATTTATTGGTAGAAGGCGTGCATTTTGATTTAAGCTACATGCCTTTAAAACACTTAGGTTACAAATCTGTAATTGTAAACCTATCTGATGTTTATGCTATGAATGCTACTGCAACACAAGTTACCATTTCTATTGCTGTTTCTAATCGTTTTCCTCTAGAAGCCATAGAAGCCATTTATGCAGGTATTGAAACAGCTGCTAAAATTTATAATATTGATGTTATTGGCGGAGACACAACATCCTCTAATAAAGGTTTATTAATTTCGGTTACAGCCATTGGCGAAGTAGACAAAAATGAAGTAGTTTACAGAAACGGAGCTAAACCTAACGATTTATTGGTGATAAGTGGCGATATTGGTGCGGCTTATATGGGCTTACAAGTTTTAGAACGGGAAAAGGAAGTTTATAAAGTAAACCCTAATAATCAACCAGATTTAGAACCGTATACTTACATTATTGAGCGCCAATTAAAACCAGAAGCCAGAAAAGATATTGTAAAACTTTTAAGTGATTTGGATGTTAAACCTACTTCTATGATTGACATTAGTGATGGTTTATCCTCTGAAATCATGCATTTATGCACACAAAGCAAAGTAGGGTGCGATTTATACGAAAACAAACTACCTTTAGACCCTCAAGTAATTTCAACTTGCGAAGAATTTAACATAGACAGCACAACCGTTGCTTTAAACGGAGGTGAAGATTATGAATTACTTTTCACTATATCGCAAGACGATTACCCTAAAATAAAAGCCAACCCTAATTTAAGTGTTATTGGTTTTATTAAGGAAGAAAAAGAAGGATTACATTTAATTACCAGAGCAGACACAAAAATTCCTTTAAAAGCACAAGGCTGGAAAAATTTTAATGACTAAAGCTAATTAAATTACCTACTATTAGTGGTGGTGTGGTGGTTTCGGTTGTAGTTGGAAGATGTCCGTGACGTTTTATAAACATCGATGCTAACACATCATTAATTTCTCTATATTTTGGTGTTAGCTCAACAAGATAGCCGTTGCTATTTGTGGTTAGTTCTTTACCGCAATTTTTGCAGGTATACTCTTTTACATGTAAAGTAACTTCTCTAGACACTTGGTAATGGTGCCCAAAGATTTTACAATGAAGGTTTTTCATTCGCTATCAAAATCTTTTTAATTAGTTAATTAGAGACTTTTAAACTAATAAAAAAGACTAAAAAAATTATACCACTTGCGAGCTAATCGATGAAGTGATAGATTTATCCTGCAAACGTTTATTTCGTACTGAGTGAATTTTCTCTAAAACTTCGTTTATCTCCTTAAATTTAGGTGTTAACGCGGTTAAATCGCCATTACTGTTTGTGGTTAATTCCTTCTTGCAGCGAGAACATCGATACTCTTTTACGTGACGTGTTACTTTTTTTGTTACATGGTAGTCATGCCCAAAAACATTACAGTAAATTCGGGGCATAAGCGCTGCTCTAATAGGTGAATAATTTCTCATAGTATTTGGATTTGGTATCTAAATCTACAAAAAATATTTAAAAACACGATAAAACGCTATGTTTTTTCGACGAAATGCGTTATTGTTTTCAGTAATTCTGAAGCATTCTCGATAAAACTCATATGTCCGTCTGGAAATGAGACTATTGCGCAATTATTTTTTTCTGCTTGACGTAAAAGAGATTTGTAGAATAAAACAGGATCTTTTTCTCCTGCTATAATTAAAGTTTTAAAAGATGCATTTTTTAAAACATGCTGTCTATCTCGCCTTATTTTCATACCTTCTAAGGCTGCAATTATACCTTGCAGAGGAGTTTTGGTGGCTTCTTTTATTGTTTCCTTTATCTGGTTTGCAAACCGATTTCGGTTTTCTGGCCAAAATAAGTTGGCTATAGCCATTCTTATAAAAAGTTCATGATTGTTTTTTACCGTATCAATAGCACGTGTGCGGTTTTGCTTCCTTTCAATTGAATCTGCTTCAGCTGTAGAATTTAATAAACACAAACCCGAAACCATTTCTGGCCAATTTTCGGCGAAAGCCAAAGCAACATAACCACCCATTGAATGTCCAACCAAACTAACTTTAGCAATATTTAAATGCCTTAAAACCGCACATACAGTTTCCGCCATGAGCTCCATGCTATGCACATAACCCAAGCAATCGGTTTTACCATGCCCCAATAAATCAACACAAATTACCCTATTTTTTTTACTAAGTTCTTGTATAAAATCTTCCCACATACCGCTGTGCTCTAAAAACCCATGCAACAGCACCAAGGTTTCACCCTTACCAGAATCTGTGTAAAAAACTGAAGCTTCTTTGTAAATAAAAGTCATTTAAATTTATGCTTTTACTTTCTTAATGGCAGTAAATGCCTTGTCTACAAATTCATCTTCAACTAATATAGTGAACTCGTTAGTTGTAGAAATAACCTCGTAAAGCACCACACCTTCCCAAGCTAAGCGCTTAAAAAAATGATAATATAGGCCTGCTATTTTAGAATTGTCCTTGGGTAAATTTATACTTATGGCCGTTAACCCATCTTGAACTGCCAGAAAAGTTTCACCTTGCAACTGACTTTTTATAAAATCATTTAAACTACTGGATATTATTATATTGCTTTCATGAATACCACGTGTAAAGGTGTAAAATAATTTAGATTCTTGATTGATTCGTTCTAGAATTTTAGCATGATTATCAATTATAGTATCAGAATTTTTTACGGTAAAATCGGTAAGATTGGAGCGCACGGTAATATCGCCTAAATTTTGTATTACCCGCTTCATTTTAATAGAGTTAGACAAAGCTACTGGCGGGTTATATCGCCTTAAAGCCATCATTATAGCTCCAGGCTTTACATCTTTTTTTAACATTTTGCTTATTGGCTCGGTTAACTCAATAGCCAAAGCACTAAAATTAATAATGTTTCTTGAAAGCGCCTCTTCAAGATAAGGTTGCGATATTAAAATATCTTCTACACAATTAGATACTGTTTTCATGTTAATTATTTAACAATTTGTGTAAAAATAATTTTTTTTTATTAAAAACATAGAAAATTATAAAAGGAGTTTTAATTTAGCCAACAAATTAATTGAAAATGAAGGTATTGAAATTTGGAGGAACCTCTGTAGGTTCGGTAAAAAACATGAGCAACGTTAAAAGTATAATTAACGATGGCAAAAAAAAGGTTGTTGTGCTTTCGGCTATGTCTGGAACTACCAACGCTTTAGTTGCAATTGCTCAATTTATTTCGGAAAAAAATTCTAATGAAGCTTTAGAACATATTAATGCGCTTCATGAAAAATATACAGCCACTATTAACGAGTTGTTACAAGAAAAAACTTTAAACTACAATGTAAAAAGTTATGTAAATGATGTGTTCGATTTTTTAATAGAATGCACTTACAAAACACATACATTAGCTTTAGAAAATAAAATTTTGGCTCAAGGCGAACTATTATCTACATATATGTTTAACAGCTATTTAGCGCAAGAAGGTATTAGCGCCGCTTTACTTCCTGCTCTAGATTTTATGCGTATTGATGAGCACAAGGAACCTGACTTTGCTTACATTAAAGAAAACTTTAACCAAGTAATTAAAAATGCTGGTGAAGCTGAAATTTACATAACTCAAGGCTTTATTTGTTTAGATACTGAAGATGAAATTTCTAACCTTCAACGTGGCGGAAGCGATTATACAGCTACAATAATTGGAGCCACAATAAAAGCTGAAGAAGTACAAATTTGGACCGACATTGATGGGATGCATAATAACGACCCACGTCATGTTGAAAACACCAAACCAATTTCTAACCTGTCGTTTGATGAAGCTGCAGAATTAGCTTATTTTGGAGCTAAAATATTACATCCGCAAACCATTTCGCCGGTTAGAAAAGATCAAATTCCTGTACGCTTAAAAAACACTATGGATCCTGAAGCTTATGGCACATTAATATCTGAAGAAACCTCAGAAAACGGTGTTAAAGCTATAGCTGCGAAAGATAACATTACTGCTATAAAAATTAAATCGGGCAGAATGTTACAAGCCCATGGTTTTTTGAAACGTGTTTTTGAAATTTTTGAAGTTTATGAAACCTCTATCGACATGATTACCACATCGGAAGTTGCTGTTTCATTAACCATAGACGATGATAAAAATTTAGAAAAAATACTGAACGAATTAGAAAAATTCTCAACTGTAGAAGTTGATAATAACCAAAGTATTGTTTGCTTAGTTGGACATGCAGTAGTAAACCACCAAGAAACTTTTAAATTGTTTCAAATACTACAAGATGTTAAAATAAGAATGATTTCTTATGGAGGAAGCAACAACAACATTTCTTTATTAATTGATACCAACAATAAAATCACCACACTACAAAAGCTAAATAATTATTTATTTGAATTAGTCACTCTGTAAATCACTAAGCTAGCGTGGAGAAAAAAAGGGATTGCTTTTGCAATCCCTTTTGTTTTTCTATGAATTCATAATGTCTTCAATTTCATCAGCTTCAATAGGAATATTTTTCATTAAATTAAAAGGTTCTCCTTGTTCTTGAATTACCACATCGTCCTCTAATCGAATACCAAAACCTTCATCAGGAATATAAATTCCAGGCTCTACAGTAAATACCATATTTGGTACCATTGGATCGGTTAAAATTCCGTAATCATGCGTATCTAAACCAATATGATGAGACGTTCCGTGCATAAAGTACTTTTTGTAAGCAGGCCAATCAGGATCTTCATTTTGCACATCAGCTTTATCTAGCAAACCTAAACCTAAAAGTTCAGAAGTCATTATTTTACCAACCTCAACATGATAATCTTCCCAAATAGTACCAGGAATTAACATTTTTGTTGCTTCTTTTTTTACATTGTTTACCGCGTTATAAACATCTTTTTGTCGTTTAGTAAACGTACCAGAAACAGGAATGGTTCTAGTTAAATCGCTAGAATAATTTGCATACTCTGCGGCTGTATCAAGCAAAATTAATTCCCCGGCTTTACATTGTTTGTTATTTTCTAAATAATGCAACACATTTGCGTTATTTCCAGAACCAATTATTGGCGAGTATGCAAAACCTTTAGATCGATTTTTAATAAATTCGTGCAATAACTCTGCCTCGATTTCATATTCCCAAACTCCGGGTTTTACAAAATTTAACAACCGTCTAAATCCCTTTTCAGTAATATCACAAGCTTGCTGCATTAAAGCAATTTCTTGTGACTCCTTTACCGAACGTAATCGTTGTAAAATAGGAGCACTTTTGGCAACGCTATGAGCTGGATATTTTTGCTTTAACCATTTAGAAAATCGATCTTCACGGGTTTCGGTTTCTACATTTGCACGATAATGTTCGTTTGTATTTATGTAAACAGTATCACATTGTGTCATTAGTTCAAACATTACTTTTTCCATGTCTTGTAACCAATACACCGTTTTTACGCCACTGGTTTTGTAAGCCGCTTCTTTGTCTAGTTTTGCGCCCTCCCATACAGCAATATGCTCGTTAGTTTCTCGAAGGAATAAAATTTCACGATGTTTTTCTTTTGGGCAATCTGGAAATATTACCAAAATACTCTCTTCTTGGTCTACCCCGCTTAAGTAAAAAATATCGCGATGTTGCTGAAATGGCAAGGTACTATCTGCGCTAATTGGGTATATATCATTAGAGTTAAAAACAGCCAAACTTTTCGGCTTCATATTAGCCGCAAACTTTTTTCTGTTTTTTATAAACAACTCATTATCAATAGGTAAATATTTCATAATAAAAATAGAAATTAAATTTTGTAATTACACAAAGCTACAAAAAGCTATTTGGCTTACTAAGCTTTTAACATAATGTAAGTTTTTCAGGGCATAATCTTCTTTAAAATCATTCTAAATACGCAGTAAAATGCCATTTAATGCTTGTTAAAAATAGCTTTGAGCCTTACCTTTGTTATATATAAATAAACTAACAAAATAATGGGCGGATTTTTTAAATCTTCGATAGGAAGAAAGGTTGCCATGGCACTTTCGGCATTCTTCCTTATGGTATTCTTACTACAACACTTCGCAATTAATTTACTTTCTGTTTTTAACCCTGATGCGTTTAATGAAGTGTCGCATTTTATGGGAACGAATCCTATGGTTCAATTTGCATTACAACCGGTTTTAATTTTTGGTGTAGTGTTTCATTTCATCATGGGTTTTGTTTTAGAAATTAAAAACAAAAAGGCACAAGGTGTTGCTTATGTAAAAAATAATGGTGCCGCAAATTCTTCTTGGATGAGTAGAAATATGATTTGGAGTGGTGCAGCTATTTTAGCTTTTATCGTGCTTCACTTTATCGATTTCTGGATTCCTGAAATTAACACAAAATACATTCAAGGCGATTGGTCTGGAACGCTAGACGGCGTTGAAGGGTTTCGTTACTACGAGGAGCTTACTCATAAATTTGTAAGCCCTATTCGTGTTGGTGCTTATGTATTGGCTTTTGTGTTTTTAGCTTTACACTTACTACACGGGTTTACCTCGGCGTTTCAATCTGTAGGAGCAACGGCTGGAAGAAAACAAACTTTACAAAACATTGGTAAAGCGTATTCTATAATAATTCCTTTAGGATTTATTTTTATAGCACTTTATCATCATTTTAACCATTAATCTTACATAATATGGCTTTAAATTCAAAAGTACCTCAAGGTCCAATTAAAGATAAATGGACAACTTATAAAGACAAAATTGATTTGGTAAACCCTGCAAACAAACGTCTTATAGATGTTATTGTTGTAGGTACTGGTTTAGCTGGAGGTTCTGCAGCTGCAACTCTTGCCGAATTAGGATATAACGTAAAAGCATTTTGTTATCAAGATTCACCTCGTCGTGCACACTCAATTGCAGCGCAAGGTGGTATAAATGCTGCCAAAAACTATCAAGGTGATGGCGATTCAACTTACAGATTATTTTACGACACTGTAAAAGGTGGCGATTACCGTTCGCGTGAAGCTAACGTATACCGTTTAGCTGAAGTATCGGCAAATATTATTGACCAATGTGTGGCTCAAGGCGTTCCTTTTGCTCGCGATTATGGTGGCCTTTTAGATAACCGCTCTTTTGGTGGAGTACTTGTTTCTAGAACATTTTACGCTAAAGGACAAACTGGTCAGCAATTATTATTAGGCGCTTATTCTGCAATGAACAGACAGATTGCCCGTGGTAAAATAGAAATGTTTAACCGTCACGAAATGCTAGATGTTGTAAAAGTAGACGGAAAAGCTCGTGGTATTATTGCGCGTAACTTAATTACAGGAGAAATTGAGCGTCATTCAGCTCATGCTGTAGTTATTGCTTCTGGTGGTTACGGAAATGTTTATTTCTTATCTACCAATGCTATGGGTTCTAATGCTACTGCAGCATGGAAAATTCATAAAAAAGGAGCTTATTTTGCTAACCCTTGCTATACACAAATTCACCCAACTTGTATTCCTCGTTCTGGTGATTACCAATCTAAATTAACGTTAATGTCGGAATCCTTACGTAACGACGGACGTATTTGGGTGCCAAAAAACATGGAAGACGTTATTGCTATTCGTGAAGGCAAGAAAAAACCAACCGATTTATCGGAAGACGAAAGAGATTACTACTTAGAGCGTCGCTACCCAGCTTTTGGTAACTTAGTACCTCGTGATGTTGCATCGCGTGCCGCTAAAGAACGTTGTGATGCTGGTTATGGTGTTAACGCTACTGGTGAAGCTGTATATTTAGATTTTGCTTCAGCTATTGAAAGATACGGTAAAGAGCAAGCTAAAATTCTTGGTATTACAAACCCTTCAGCAGGAAAAGTATACGAATTAGGTCAGAAAATAGTAGAAGCTAAATACGGAAACTTATTCCAAATGTACGAGAAAATCGTAGATGAGAATCCGTATGAAACGCCTATGATGATTTATCCTGCAACACACTATACAATGGGAGGTGTTTGGGTTGATTATAACTTAATGACCACTGTTGATGGTTTATACTGTATTGGTGAAGCTAACTTCTCCGATCATGGTGCTAACCGCTTAGGTGCCTCTGCATTAATGCAAGGTTTAGCCGATGGATACTTTGTATTGCCTTACACAATTGGTGATTATTTATCTAATGAAATTCGTACTGGAAAAATTCCAACAGATACTCCTGAATTTGATGAAGCTGAAAAAGAAGTAAAAGATCGAATCGATTTCTTTATTAATAATAAAGGAGAACACTCTGTAGATTATTACCACAAAAAATTAGGAAAAATAATGTGGGATAAATGCGGAATGGCTAGAAACGAACAAGGCTTAAAAGAAGCTATGGCCGAAATAAAAGCACTTCGTGAAGATTTCTGGAAAAACGTAACTGTACCTGGAAATGCAAACGAAATGAACCCAGAACTAGAAAAAGCTGGAAGAGTAGCTGATTTCTTAGAACTTGGTGAACTTTTTGCTAAAGATGCACTAAACAGAAACGAATCTTGTGGCGGACACTTTAGAGAAGAGTCTGTTGAGTTAGATGGCGAACAAAAAGGAGAAGCTAAACGTAACGATAGTGACTATGCTTATGTTGCTGCTTGGGAATACAAAGGCGAACCTGCCGATGCAGTATTGCACAAAGAGGAATTAGAGTTTAACGATATCGAACTGAAACAACGTTCATATAAATAGTTGATGGTTGTCAGTTATTAGTTTCCTGTAAAACTAACAACGAGCAACTAACAACCAAAAACTAAAACAAATGAATTTAACATTAAGAATCTGGAGACAGAAAGACTCTAACACTAAGGGTCAAATGGTAGATTATAAAGTTACCGAAATTTCAGAACACATGTCTTTCTTAGAAATGATGGATGTTCTAAACGAACAGTTAATTGCAAAAGGCGAAGAACCTGTTGCTTTCGATCACGATTGTCGTGAAGGTATTTGTGGTATGTGTTCTATGTATATAAATGGTGAAGCTCACGGTCCAGATCGTGGCGTTACAACATGTCAATTACACATGCGTATGTTTAAAGATGGTGACACTATTACCATTGAGCCATTCAGAGCTGCTGCTTTCCCAGTAATTAAAGATTTAGTTGTAGACAGAACATCTTTTGATAGAATACAACATGCTGGTGGTTACATTTCGGTAAACACCTCTGGAAACACACAAGATGCAAACGCATTACCAATTTCTAAACATGCTGCCGATGAAGCTATGGATGCTGCAACATGTATTGGTTGTGGTGCATGTGTTGCTACATGTAAAAACTCGTCTGCTATGTTATTTGTTGGTGCTAAAGTATCGCAATATGCACTTTTACCACAAGGACAAGTTGAAGCTGCAGATCGTGTAAAAAACATGGTAGCTCAAATGGATTTAGAAGGTTTTGGTAACTGTACAAACACAGGAGCTTGCGAAATTGAATGCCCTAAAGGAATTTCTTTAGAAAACATTGCAAGAATGAACCGTGAATTAATGAAAGCTTCGGTTTCTTAACCAGCCAAAATAAATACTCTTATAAAAAAGCTCAAGTAAAAACTTACTTGAGCTTTTTTTATTTTTTTTAGCTACTTTTATTTTTTTATACTATGCAATTTGGCATAAAAATTTCATATAACATTTAATATACCCCAATTTACAACGAAATGAAACACCAACTCTGCATAATTATCCTAGCATTTTTCACAGGAATTTTAACCCATTCACAAACCGAAATTCAACAACAATGGTTTAATGAAAAGGAACTGCTTAAACATATAAAAACATTATCATCTGATGCTTTTGAGGGCAGAAGAACAGGAACACCAGGAGCAGAAAAAACTAAAAAGTACATTATTAATCAATTTCATGCTCTTGGAGTAAAACCATTAACCAATAAATACAGACAGAATTTCACATTTTCGAAAGGTGTAAAACAATACCAAGCTACAAACATTTTAGGCTATATAAAAGGCACATCGAAACAAAAAAAATATATTGTAATTACAGCACATTTCGATCATGAAGGTATTAAACGCAACGAAATTTATAACGGTGCAGACGATAATGCTTCAGGCATTGGCGCACTTTTTAGCTTTGCCGAGTACTTTAAAAATAACCCTCCAAAACATACTGTAATTTTAGCCGCTTTAGATGCTGAAGAACTCGGTTTAAAAGGCTCATATTATTTTACAAAAAACCCTTTAATTCCGCTTAAAAATATTATTGTAAACATAAATCTTGATATGGTAAGTCGAAGCGATAAAAAAGAGTTGTTTGTTGTAGGAACAGACACCCATAATCGTTTTAAAAACATCGTTAACAATTACAAAAACAGCGAACAATTTAAACTAGTTATAGGGCACGATGCTAACGACAATTTAGAAAACTGGACGTACTCGTCCGATCATGCCAACTTTTACAAAAAAGGCGTTCCGTTTTTGTATTTTGGAGTTGAAGACCATGAAGATTACCACGAACCTACAGACGACTTCGAAAATATTCACCCCGAATTTTACATTAAAGCCGTACATTCAATTATATCTGTTTTTAAAGCTATTGATACCCAACTTTAAAAATAAGCTTTCAACTGAATATTTCCAGTATGAATAATACGACTCGTTTCTGTTTTTCTACCAAAATAACTAAAGTTTAAATCGAGATATTTAGTCATTTTTTTTTGAGCTAAAAGTGTCCACGTAAAATTAGTTCCTGGTTGTAGTCCTTCTAACATTTGGTAAGCTACTGGTGTATTAGCATCGCCCTTAAAAGCATTAGAAAAATAATTAAACTCACCATTTAACGCGCTTTTTGCACTACTAGCAAAACTAAAGGATGCTCCATATTTTTGTTGCTCTAAACGCTCAAAATCGTCAATAATATTATTCTTATTTGTATACTGATAAAACAAATCGAAACTAGAATTACCACCAAACAAGTAGGATATTTTTGGATTAATTCGAAACTGATTTATATTAAAATTTTTACTGGAGTAGTTTTCGCTTTCGCTTTCGTTTTTCTCGTGTGCAGATAAAAAATTAATTAACCAACTTTCCATAATTTTATGGTTAAAGTTTAATTGATGGCTTCGTATACGACTTGATAATGCCCCAACGGAAAGATAACTTTGAGTGGTATTTTCTAAAAACGTATACGATGTGGTGTAACGCTGTTTACCACGATTAAAAAAGAACACATTTCTAAAATTAAGCTGTAAACCTAATTGGTTTTCTTCATCTTTTTCAAAAGGATTCAACTTAAATGAGTTTCCAAATCGCAGGTTTTTTCTATCGATTAAATAACTGGTTTGATTATAAAAATGAGATACAATCTTTTTAAATTTATTTTTACTAACCGACCAAGTTGCAGGGTTTAATGATAGTGTACCACTAAACTTATTTTGATGCGTTTTAAGATAAACTTGGTTAGGTAACAGTACCCGAATATAAGTACCTTGATCGGCGAACGGTGCAACTTCAAATTCTTCAAGTTCTTGAATGCCGTTATTATTATAATCGAGCCAAGTATAACTACCTTGCCCTGGTTCGACCTCAACATATGTAAAATCTTGTTCTGCAATACTACCTGAATTAGTTTCGTAGTTTAAATTTAATTGTGCCATTTGCTTAAAAAACTGTTGAGTAAATTGCATGCGCGAGTTTACCGAATTTTCATCTTCAAAAGCTTCATCATCATAATCTAGCTTTCGGTAATTGGCAAATAACATTAAATTAGTGTGTTTATTTTCGATTAATTTAGAGTTTAAATAATAAGTATTCGATGTATTTACCCGTTGCAAACTATTATTTTTAACACTATCGTTTACACGATGTTTATAACCAATTTCTGCAAAAACCTTGGTGCTATCTCCCACTCCAAAATAGACATTGTAAGATTTAAATCGCTGACTTAAATCGGTTAAATTCTGATTTACTTGGTCGCGTTGTTGGTTATCTTCAACCGAAAATTTTGTACCTAACCAACTTTTCTTCATACTATAAGTTAACCGATTGTAAGAACGCAAAAATTTAGATTCGTTTAAAGTAGCGCTTGAATTTAAATAACTCGAATTTGAAACCACCAAAAACCTATTAAAGGCAAACTGTGCATTTAATATATGCCTGTTTCCATTAAATCCGTTGGAAAAACTTAAATGTTGAAACGTATAATTTGCCAATCCATATTTATTAACTAATGCATTAACTCCCGCATTGACTAAGGTTTGGTTTCCTAGCCCAAAACCAATACCTGTAATGTTGGTAACATCTAAATTCCAATCGCGATTAAATTCGGGAGAATATAAACCTTCAACGTTTCTAAAATTACTCGAAATGTAATCGGCATCAACAAAGGCATCGACATTTAAAACACTATCTCTTTCAACAATCGTTTGGCTAACAGCAACCTTTCCTGCGAAACCATTATTATCATCATCATTTAAATTAGAAAATAAATTTAAATCGTTTTTACTTGCTGAAGCTTCAAAATTAATTTGTGTTTTTTCGGTTGGCATATAACTACCGTTTACAACAGCTATTTGCAGTTTTGTGGGCGCAATAAGCCTCGTAATAGGTGCATAATCGCCTAAATTTTCACCTACAAATTCGTAAATATTATTAATAGCATTACTGTTTATTAAAACATAATCGCCTTGGTTTTCGCCAACATAACTAAAAGTTACTAAATACAGTTCGTCTTCTGGGTTGTTAGAATACACAAAAACCTCATTGCCATTATCAATATCTTTTCTGTACAGAATACGATTTTCGTCGTATTCTTGTTCCGTTTCAGATGGCGAAACCATTAAATCTTCATTATCGCCTGCACTGGCAAGAATTGCCACTTGCTCTTGAGATAAGTTTTGTTGTAGTGGTTGATTTTTTGAGTCATTTTCAGAATACACCGAAACTCCGATTTCAAATTTATCACTTCTATATTCACCTCCACCATATGCTATAAAACGTGAATAATTTCTATCACTAAACTGATAGTCTACAGTAATTCGCATTTCGGAAGTTATAGGAAAAGTAGAATTAAAAATAATTTCACCGGCATTATAGTCTATAATATAATCTTCGCTTTCTCCACGTTTAAGCGCAATACCGTTTACGTAAACTGTTTCGCTTCCAGAAACAACCAAAACATACAATTCGCCATTTTGACCTTGCAATTTATATGGGCCTTGGTTGCCTTCTTCCGCTACAAATTGGCTAGTAGTAAACTGACCACGAACCACCGCCCCAGCCGCAAAAATATTAGTTTCATTACCAGAATCACCTAAATCAACATTAATATTTAAACCTTGCACACGTTTAGAAAAATTAGCGAAATACGAGTTGTTGTTTACCAAATCTATATCACCAGCACGTACGCGCCAACGCTCGCTAAATAGCTCTATAAATACTTGGTCGAACTCATCTAAACGTTGGCTATACCCGCTTTCTTGCAAAGGCACATTAGCATCTTGAATAGAAGCTCGCAAGGATACTTTATCGTTTAATTTACCCGTAATTTGTAAATCTAACTCACTATTTAAAACAGAATTTTGGTTATTACCAACTGTAACGCCACGAGCAATGCTTCCCGAAGTGTTTAATCCATTAAAAGGAACAAAAGTATTCTCGCTATTGCTTTGGGTAAATTTATATAACCGATTTTGAACATTGGTATTCTCAACAATAATACTTTCGTCGAGTTGCTGATAGGTTTTGGTTAAAAATTCAGGGAATTTTAAATATTCAATAATAACCGAATCGGTTTCAACAGGTTGCTTAAAAGTTAAAATAGCCTTCGTAAAATTAACCGAATACATCGCTGTATCCATTAAAACTTCAGCTTTCGTTTTCAAAAAAAAGTAATTGGAATTTATACTAACACTATCTATTAAAATAGTATCGTTTACAGCCACTTTTTTAATTCTGTAATTAGATGTGTTATTCTGTGCAAAACCACAAAACACGAACAAAAACATAAAAGCAGCTACAGTTAATTTCATTAGTTACTAAAACTAAAAACAAATTAAATTATTTTGTTTCTTTTTATTTTAACAAGGTTAAAAACACCTCTTAAATCACTACTGTTTAACTAAATAGAAAAAACAACTTCAATTTAAAACCAGAAGAAAATTTAAAATCTCATAAAATTTAATAGTGTAAAAGTAACGTATTATTTATTTTAGCTAAAACATTAAACTTTTTAAATAAAACAACCAATTTAATTCTGGATTGTTTGTAAACACCTCGATTATGAAGATTATTTCCTATAACGTTAACGGTATTCGCGCGGCATTAAACAAAGGTTTTATAACCTGGCTAGAAGCCGCGAATCCCGATGTTATTTGTATACAAGAAATTAAAGCCCTTAAAGAACAACTCGATTTAGAGGTGTTTACCAATGCTGGTTACAAATACCAATATTGGTTTAGCGCACAAAAAAAAGGCTATAGCGGTGTTGCTATTTTAAGTAAAATTGAACCCAAACATGTTGAGTATGGCACAGGAATTGAGTCAATGGATTTTGAAGGTAGAAACCTCCGCGCCGATTTTGATGACTGCTCGGTAATGAGTTTGTATTTGCCATCGGGAACAAATAGCGCGCGTTTAAGCCATAAATTTGAATACATGGATATGTTTCAAGACTATATTAACAATTTAAAACAAAGCCTACCAAACTTAATAATTTGTGGCGATTACAATATTTGTCACGAAGAAATAGACATACACAACCCAAAAATGAAAGGTGTTTCGGGATTTTTACCCGAAGAACGCGAGTGGCTAGGGAATTTTATTGATAGCGGATTTATTGATTCTTACCGCTATTTAAACCCCGAAAAGCAAGAGTTTAGCTGGTGGAGCTACCGTGCCAATGCGCGAGCAAACAACAAGGGTTGGCGATTAGATTACGCCATGGTTTCGCAACCTTTACAAGAAAACATTAAAAGAGCCGTTATACTTACCGATGCAGTTCATAGCGATCACTGCCCTATTTTAGTAGAAATAAACCAATAAACAATTCAAATCAACTTAATTTTATTTTACATGCTTAAAAAAATCTCCATTTTGTTACTTCTAGCGGTAGTTTTAACCGCATGTGTTTCACCAAAAATTTACAAAGAACTCGAAGACAAATACAATGCCTTGAAAAAAGAAAACCGAGATCTTTCTACCGACAATGAAATGCTAGAAAGCGCTCGAAACATGGCCGAAAACGAATTAAAGCAACTAAAAAAGGCATACAACGAAGCCGTAATAGAACGCGACCAATTAAGAGCCGATTATGCAGCAACTAAAGCGAACCTAGACGCTTTAAAAGCCTCTTACGAAGCTTTAGAAAAAAACAGTTCGGCAGCCATTGCTAAAAACTCAGAAAAAAACAGAGAGCTCTTAGCACAACTCGAAGCTAAAGAAGATGCACTTGCTGCAGAAAGCGCTCGTTTAGAAAATTTAAAAAACGCTTTAGCCGAACGCTCTAACCGCGTGGCCGAATTAGAAAAAGTTATTGCCGATAAAGATGCTGCAATGAGCGCACTTAAAGATGCCATTTCGCATGCCTTAACCGATTTTGAAGGCAAAGGCTTAACCATAGAACAACGCGATGGCAAAGTTTACGTATCCATGGAAAACAAATTGCTTTTCGGTTCAGGAAGTTGGGCTGTTGGTACCGAAGGGCGTCGTGCTGTACAACAACTAGGAAACGTTTTAGGCGACAACCCAGACATCGCCGTTTTAATTGAAGGCCATACCGATAACGTACCCTATTCTGGCAACGGGCCATTAACAAGCAATTGGGATTTATCCACCAAACGCGCCACTGCTATTGTAAATATTTTACGCGAAAATCCGCAAATAACCCCCGAGAATTTAACCGCAGCAGGTCGTGGTGAGTTTGCACCAGTAGCAACAAATAGTACGCCAGAAGGCAGAGCAAAAAACCGTAGAATTGAGGTTATTTTAACACCAAAATTAGACGAGCTTTCGCAGCTATTAAACGAATAACATAATTAGGGCGTTACCACAAGGGTCGGGCTTTACGCTATATCTTTTTTGTGCCTTTATGCACAAAAAAGGATGCCGCTGCAATCCCTAACGCAAACCTTAACACAGTTTTAAACCTTTCAGTTAAACAACAACTGAAAGGTTTTTTTATCTTTATCTTCTAAAAATAACAGTACATAATTCTCATTCCGTACTACATTACGGAATCCCTTCATAATTAAAAAATTCAATTAATAAAATGCTAAATTAAGTTTAGCATGACAAAAGGAGTAAAATGAAATATACAACCCTGCCAAACACCAATATAAAAGTTAGTAAATTATGTTTAGGCACCATGACATTTGGTAACCAAAACACCGAAGCCGAAGGCCACAAACAACTCGATTATGCTATAGAACATGGTATAAATTTTATAGACACTGCCGAATTATACCCAGTACCAGCCACAGCAGAAACTAGCGGTCGTACAAGCGAAATTGTAGGAACTTGGTTAAAAAAATCAGGAAAAAGAGATCAAGTAGTTTTAGCTTCAAAAATTGCTGGAACAGGCGATTATACCGCGCATATTCGCACCAATGGTTTTAGTAAAGCAGCTATAAACGAAGCTATAGATTTAGAATTAAAACGTTTACAAACCGATTATTTAGATTTATATCAATTGCACTGGCCAGAGCGCGATACTAATCGTTTTGGGGTGAGAAATTTTAAACTAGACACCCAGTGGGAAGATAATTTTAATGAAGTACTTCACAGTTTAGATGCCTTAGTTAAACAAGGTAAAGTAAAACATATTGGTATTTCGAACGAAAATTCTTGGGGAACCATGCGTTATTTGCAAGAAGCTAAAACTCACAATTTACCACGAATAAAAACCGTACAAAATGCCTATTCGCTATTAACTCGCAGCTTTGAAACCGATTTAGCAGAAGTATCTTTAAGAGAAAACGTAGGTTTACTAGCTTACTCGCCCATGGCTTTTGGTGTACTTTCTGGTAAATACATAAAAGGCACAGCCAAAGACAATGCGCGCTTAAAACTATTCCCAAGATTTTCACGCTATAGTGGTGTTAATGCCACAAAAGCAGCTACACAATACTTAAAAATAGCGGAAGAGCAAGGATTAACATTAGCTCAACTTAGTTTAGCCTTTGTTACCCAACAACCTTTTGTAACTAGTACTATTATTGGAGCAACTACAATGAATCAATTAAAAGAAAATATAGAAAGCATAGAGGTTACCTTGAACGACGATATTTTAAAACAAATAAATGCGGTACACGACGAAATACCTAATCCGGCGCCGTAACAAAACAGGATTTTAAATTTTAAACCTTCAAGGAATATTTAATTAATATATCTTGGAGGTTTTTTAATTCAATGGGTTTCGATATAAAATCATCTATCCCTGCTTGACTAGCTTGTCTTCTATCATCGGTATAAGCACTAGCCGAAACTGCAATAATTGGTATGGGATTAGCTTTAAAAATCTCGGTTTGCTTTATATTTTTTGTAGCTTCTAATCCATCCATAATTGGCATTTGAATATCCATAAATACCATATGAAAAGCACCGTTTTTAAAAGCTTCAATAGCTTCTACACCATTATCGGCATAATTTATTTCAATGTTAAACTTTTTAAGCATTAAAGCCAGTACCTTTTGGTTCATTTTGTTATCATCAACAACTAAAACCTTTATAGTTTCACCTTTACTGTTTAGGTTTGATATAAAATTATTTTTAGGAATAAGCGAGCTGTCTTGCGAGGTGCGTTTTAACTGCAACTCAAAATAAAACTCGGTACCTACACCTTTTTCCGATTCAAATTTTAATTCGGCATTCATTAGCGATGCCAATTCATTCGATATTGCAAGTCCTAATCCTGTACCGCCAAATTTTCGTGTGGTCGACAAATCTTCTTGTTCAAAAGCCTGAAAAATTTTATCGCTCATACTCTTTTCCATACCAATACCTGTATCTTTTACAGAAAACAAAAAAGTATCGGTGTTTGCATTAAGTTGTTTTTGAGTTACTTTTAGTTTTACGTAACCCGTTTCTGTAAATTTTAAGGCGTTGTTTAAAAGATTAATTATAATCTGATTTAAGCGAATGGTATCGCCAAAAACGAAGTCGGATGCGTTTTTGTCTTTATTATATTCAAATAAAAGATCAATATTTTTTTCTTGCGCTTGAAAATCAAAAATTTTGATAATTTTACTTAAATCCTCTTCTACTTGCAACGGAATATATTCTAATTCCATTTTACCAGCCGAAATTTTTGAGTAATCTAAAATTAAATTTATCAAACCTAATAAATGGCTCGATGAGTGGTTGGCTATTTCGAGAAGTTTTACTTGGTTTTCGTTTAAATTAGTCTGGTTTATCAAATTTAAAACACCAATAATTCCGTTTAAAGGTGTTCGAATTTCATGGCTCATATTAGCTAAAAAGCTCGATTTATAGGCAGTAGCGCGTTCTAACTCTTCAATTGTTAAATTTAAGCCATCAATATTTTTAAGTAAGTTTTCCTTTAGTAAATCGTAAGCCTTGTATAGAAAATCGATTTCTAAAATTTTGGAGTTTTCATCAACATTAAAATCGTATTCTTTAAAATCGGACTTTATAAACTTATGCATCGATACTTTTAAACGCTTTAAATCGCGCGTTAAAATTTGAGATAAGTATAAAATTAACAAAACCATAAAAAGCAGAATTGCCGATATAGATGATTTTATAAAAATAGAAGTGCCGGCATTTTTTTTAGCTATTTCGGCTTTACTAATCGTGTTTATTTCATTTAAATCGGAAAGGATATTTTTGTTAGTTGCCAAAATATTAGCGCACAATCCGTGAGACTTATTAGAATTGTACCCAATGTTAAAATACAGTTTAGAAACATCGTTAAATAAGTTTTTATAATTTTTTAGACTAACTAATTTTGGATTTTCTTCAATTAATTTACTTGCTAAACTATTAAACTGATTGATGTATAAACTGTCGCTACGCAATAAAAAATCTTTTTCATGACGGCGCAACTGTAAAATTTTATCTACGGGAAGGTTTCGAGATGCTTCAATACCATGTATAAGTTTACGCATATGTCCTATCTTACCGTAGTCGTGATAACCTAGTAAAAAACGTTCATGTTTTATATGCTCAGATAGTTTGTATAAATGGCCAAATTTTGTTTTTAAACTATCTACTAAATCACTGTTTGTAAGAAGTTTGTTCGCATTTAATTTCCTCGATATATTTATCAAGCTGTCTTTTTGTTGCGTAATTTTATTTATAAAAGCATCAATATTTTTCTCCTTATAATTATTGTAAAACTCAGGTGATTTATAACCGTTTAATAAAAAAGAAAGAAAGTATTTTTCGTTGTTACTAAAGTCTGATTCTAACTCGTAAATAGAATTGCTTAGCTTTTGTAATTCTAAAGTTTTCGAATTAAAATAATTGTAGCTTACAAACAAAAGTAGAGTAACTGCAATTACTATAAGAAAGGAAAAAACAATTTTAAATCTGTAAGATTTGTAAAAATTAAATGCCATTGGTTTATTTAGGGAAAGGGCAAATGTATTTAAACCATGAGTCTGTTAGGTTATTAAATCGTTAAGAACAGTGCAGTTTTACCGATAATTTCTAAGATTTTAAAAATTAACAAGAAACGATTTACAACTTGTAGCCTTCTCCAAACTTCAGACTTAAATTAATACCGTAACTATTACCTAAAGGTGAATTATTGGTAGCTAAATTATAATTGTAAACAAGGCGCAAATGGTTCCCTAAATAAAGTCCCGCTAGCAAGTTAAAACTTGACGATGTTCTATAACCACCACCAAACTCAAACTTATTTCTAACACTAACAGAGACGTTAAAATCGGTTTGTAATGGTGCGCCGTTTTCATACTTAATAAGTATGTTGGGCTTAATCATTATATTATCAAACTTATTGCTAAAAAACCGATATCCAATGTAACCATAAACAGGAGAAGACAACCTCACCACTTGCTCACTTGCCAATGCATCGCCTATAACATTGGGGGCCGAAAAACCAGCATAAAACAAAGCGTTATTGTATAAAAAACCTAATCCTAGAGTTGGTATACTGCTATTAATATCGTTCGCAAATTCAGGATCATTATTTATATTTAATTCTGTTAAATTATCTTGAAATTGCTGCAAACCTGCAGTTAAACCAAAAGATAATACATTTCGAGAGTAATGTTGCCAATACGGACGACTACTTTTAAAGTCGAAAAATATTTTATACGAAAACGCAGCAAAAACATTTGTAGACTTTGTAACACCAAATTCATCTCTTATAATTCCTGCTCCCAAAGCTAATTTTTCGTTGTTTAAACTTCCGTGCCCACTAAAAGAAAGTGTTCTTGGAGCACCATCGAAACCTCCAAAGTATCCGTTATTACTTAAAGTAATTTCGGTATTACCGCTTAATCCTGCGTATGCACTATTTATAATAAACGGATTATAATTGTACTCGGCAAATAACGGGCTTTGTTGTGCATTTACTTTAGCCACAATAAAAACTAATATTAATAATATGTATTTGGTATTTACTTTCATTTTTTTAGCGTTTAATAACTACAAATCCTTTTAATTTTTTCAAGTTGTGTGTTCCAGAAACCTTAATTTCGAAAAAGTAAGTTCCATCTGGTAGTTTACCAGCCCCTAGCTGTTTAAGCCTATTGGCTTCACCTCGAAAAACATTACTAGAATTATTATAATTTGCTATAGTAAATACTAAATCGCCCCAACGATTGTATATATTAACCACATTATTTGGACTGTTTTCAATCCCATTTATTTCCCAGAAATCATTTAAACCATCTCCATTAGGCGAGAACCCATATTTAGATTCTGCTAAGGTTATATTAGTTGTAAATAAAGTCTCTGTACAACCAATAGCTTCCCCCACATCATTATAAGCTATAACTACAACATATATTTGTGTGCCTTCAGGTAAATCGCTACTTAAACTATAGGATATTACATTACCTACATCTTCATTATCTAAAATATCGTAAACACCAGAGGTGGTTCCTACAAATAATTTATAACCCGTAGCATCACTAATTTCAGACCATTCCAAATAAGTATCTGTACTAACCTCTGTTTCTCCATTATATGGCGATACTAGCTCCGTGCAATTTGGAATTGTTGGAAATACTTCTGTAGTAAAACTTTGTTCGGTACAACTTACAGCATCGCCAACAGCGTTGTATGGTGTAATAGTAACGTAAATGGTTGAGTTTTCAGGTAAATCTGAAGTTAAATTGAAGGTTGTTACATTACCAATATCTTCGTTATCTAAAATATCGTTTCCATTGGAAGTCGTTCCAATAGTAAGTCTATAACCAGTAGCGTCAGTAACAGCATCCCAATTAAAATCGGTTGCTACCGAAACATCGGTTGCGCCGTTTGTTGGACTGGTTAAAGCTGCGCAAATTGGCTCGCTTGGAAAGGTTTCAGTAATAAATGCTTCTTCTGTACACACCGTTGCATCTCCAACTAAATTATAAGGTATTATTGTTACATAAATTTCTGTAGATTCTGGCAAATCAGATACCAAATTATAAGTTGTTACATTGCCAACATCTTCATTGTTTAATATTTCATTTCCACCAAAAGTGAGACCAACAGTAAGTTTGTAACCCGTAGCTTCTGCAATGGCTTGCCAGCTTAAATCTGTTGATACAGAAACATCAGATTCTCCATTTACAGGACTTGTTAATCTGGTACAATCTGGAATTGTAGCCAATGTTTCCGTCGTAAAGCTTTCTTCAGTACAACCAGTGGCATCTCCAACCGTGTTGTAAGGTATAATGGTGACGTAAATGGTTGTGGTTTCTGGTAAATCTGAAGCTAAGTTATAGGTTGAAACATTGCCAACATCTTCATTACCTAAAATATCGTTTCCTCCAGAAGTAGTTCCAACGGTTAGTCTGTAACCAGTCGCATCGGTAATGGCAGTCCAAGATAAATCTGTAGACACAGCAACATCGGTTGCGCCGTTTAGCGGACTTGTTAATGTTGTACAACCAGGAACTGTTGGAAGTGTTTCTGTCGTAAAACTTTCTTCGGTACAACCAGTGGCATCGCCAACCGCATTGTAAGGTGTAATGGTGACGTAAATGGTTGTTGTTTCAGGTAAATCGGTAACTAAATCGTAGGTTGAAACATTGCCAACATCTTCATTATCTAAAATATCGTTTCCTCCAGACGTTGTGCCAACAGTTAGTCTGTAACCAGTCGCATCCGTTATGGCAGTCCACGATAAATCGGTAGACACAGCAACATCGGTTGCGCCATTTAACGGGCTTGTTAATGTTGTACATGTTGGTGCTGTTGGAAGTGTTTCCGTCGTAAAGCTTTCTTCGGTACAACCAGTGGCATCGCCAACCGCGTTGTAAGGTGTAATGGTCACGTAAATGGTTGTGGTTTCAGGTAAATCGGTAACTAAATCGTAGGTTGAAACATTGCCAACATCTTCATTATCTAAAATATCATTTCCACCAGACGTTGTGCCAACGGTTAATCTGTAACCCGTAGCATCGGTAATGGCAGTCCAAGATAAATCTGTAGACACAGCAACATCGGTTGCACCGTTTAACGGACTTGTTAATGTTGTACACGTTGGTGCTGTTGGAAGTGTTTCCGTCGTAAAGCTTTCTTCGGTACAACCAGTGGCATCGCCAACCGCATTGTACGGTGTTATGGTGGCGTAAATGATTGTAGTTTCAGGTAAATCGTTAGCTAAATCGTAGGTTGAAACATTGCCAACATCTTCATTATCTAAAATATCGTTTCCTCCAGAAGTTGTGCCAACGGTAATTCTGTAACCAGTCGCATCCGTTATGGCAGTCCACGATAAATCGGTAGACACAGCAACATCGGTTGCACCATTTAACGGGCTTGTTAATGTTGTACACGTTGGCGCTGTTGGAAGTGTTTCGGTAGTGAAACTTTCTTCAGTACAACCAGTGGCATCGCCAACCGCATTGTATGGAATAATGGTGACGTAAATGGTTGTAGTTTCAGGTAAATCGTTAGCTAAATCGTAGGTTGAAACATTGCCAACATCTTCAGTGTTTAAAATATCGTTTCCTCCAGACGTTGTGCCAACGGTTAATCTGTAACCAGTCGCATCGGTTATGGCAGTCCACGATAAATCTGTAGACACAGCAACATCAGTTACGCCATTTAACGGACTTGTTAATGTTGTACACGTTGGCGCTGTTGGGAGTGTTTCGGTAGTGAAACTTTCTTCGGAACAACCAGTGGCATCACCAACCGCATTATAAGGAATAATGGTTACGTAAATGGTTGTGGTTTCTGGTAAATCTGAAGCTAAATCGTAGGTTGAAACATTGCCAACATCTTCACTATCTAAAATATCATTTCCGCCAGACGTTGTGCCAACGGTTAGTCTGTAACCAGTCGCATCGGTAATGGCAGTCCAAGATAAATCGGTAGCTACTGAAACATCGGTTGCACCGTTAAGCGGACTTGTTAATGTTGTACATGTTGGTGCAGTTGGAAGTGTTTCCGTAGTGAAACTTTCTTCGGAACAACCTGTGGCATCACCAACCGCATTGTACGGTGTAATGGTGACGTAAATGGTTGTGGTTTCTGGTAAATCGTTAGCTAAATCGTAGGTTGAAACATTGCCAACATTTTCATTATCTAAAATATCATTTCCTCCAGATGTTGTGCCAACGGTTAATCTGTAACCAGTCACGTCAGTAATTGCAGTCCAAGATAAATCGGTAGCTACTGAAACATCGGTTGCGCCATTCAATGGACTTGTTAATGTTGTACAACTAGGTGCTGTTGGTGCTGCGGCTGTGGTAAAAGATTCTTCGGAACACCCACTGGCATCACCAACATTATTATAAGGTGTTATACGAACATAATAGATTCTGTTTTCTTGTAATTCTTCAGAAAAAGTATAGCTTGTAACATTGCCAACATCAATACTGTTTACAATTTCTACACCTCCGGATGTTGTACCAACACTAATTAAATAGCCTGTTGCATCTGCTATAGTATTCCAAGTTAAATCGGTTGTTGTCGAGATATTTGTTGCTACATTTAACGGATTAGATAATGTTGTACATGCTGGAGGAATAGGTATAAATTTAGTTCTGAATGATTCTTCGGTACAACTTGTAGCATCACCTTCTTCATTATAAGGTGTTATGGTTACAAAAATATCGGTGTCTTCTGGTAAATCTGTGGTAAAATCATATTCAGTTACATTTCCAACATCTTCATTATTTACTAAATCTGTGCCTCCAGATGTTGTGCCAACAGATAGTTTATAACCATCGGCATTAGATATGGCATTCCAAATTAAATCAGTCGTTACTTCTACATCTGTTGCGCCATTTATAGGTTCAATTAAGGTAGTGCACTCTGGTACCGATGCAGCGTTATTTGAAATTGTAAAGCTTTCTTCGGTACAAGGGCCAACCGCATTCCCTACATAATTATACGGAATAATGGTTATGTATATAACATCGCCGGTATTAAAGTTTGTTGTAAACTCATAGAAAGTTTCATTAACAACAGCTTCATTATCTAAAATATCGTTTCCACCAGGGCTTGTTCCAACGGTTAAATAATAGCCTTCGGCATAAAGTGCGTGTTCCCAAGTTATATTGGTGTTAACTGGTACATCGGTAGCTCCACTTAAAGGCGAGGTTAATTGTGTACATTCTGGAATTGGACAATCTAAAATATCTGAATTAATTGTCCAGCCAAAAGTATCTATCATTGATTGACGCTCATCTTGGGCATCGCAATATAATAGTGATGCGGCGCCTAAGGTAATTCCTGGTGTTAAATTTTGTTCGGACCAAGCAATTAAGGTGTTATCGTAATTTTCTCTGGTTAGCGCGGTATCGTCGAGCATGTTTCTCATATCGGTAACGCCACTAACATCCCAGTCGCCTAAATATTGATTAAAAGCAGTAGCATCATGAAACATGGCGCGCATGGTTACGTTACCAAACAACCATTGATTTAAAGGTTGATTAAATGCAATGGCTTCTTGAAACATTCTATCCATTGTTGTAACATTAGTTGTCCGCCAGCTATTTAAAGGCTTGTTAAAGGCTGATGCACCGTTAAACATATCGGCCATGGTAGTTACTGCTCTTACATTCCAACTATCTATATCACCATTAAACATTATGGCTTCTTGAAACATGCTTTCCATAGTTGTAACCGACGCTACGTTCCATGAATTTAAAGTTTGGTTAAAGGCACTCGCTTCCCTAAACATGTCTTCCATCGAGGTAACAAACGTTGTGTTCCAACTATCTAAAGGTTGGTTAAAAACTGTGGCACCATAAAACATAGCTTCCATAGTTAAAGCTTCACCTGTATTCCAAGAATTTAAGGGTTGATTAAAAGCTGAAGCTTCTTTAAACATAGCCTCAAAATTTGTAACAACGGCTACATCCCAATTATCCATTTCTTGATTATAAACCGTGGCACCTTCAAACATGGAAGGCATTAAAGTAACCGAACTTACATTCCAGGTATTTAATGGCTGATTAAATGCAGAAGCTTCTTCAAACATATTACTCATATTTGCTACTGCACTTACATCCCAGTTAGCTAAAGGCTGATTAAATACTGTTGTACCTCGAAACATTGAAGACATGTTTACTACAGAATTTACGTCCCAACTGTTTAGTGGTTGGTTAAAACTTGAAGCATTGTTAAACATGTAAGACATATTGGTTACATTGGTAACATTCCAACTATCTATATTTTGGTTAAAATTATCGGCAGAATTAAACATAGAGGCCATGGTTGTTACATTGGAAACATCCCAATTGTTTAATGGTTGGTTAAAAGCATCAGCACCAGAAAACATAGAAGCCATATTGGTTACCGATGAAACATTCCAGCTGTTTAGCGGTTCATTAAAACTAGGTGCATAGTTGAACATACCAGCCATATTAGTAACGTTGGTTACTTCCCAACTATCAATATTTTGATTAAAAAGTTCAGCATTATGGAACATTTCTTCCATATTAATTACGTTACTTACATTCCAATTGTTTAAAGGTTGGTTAAACGCATCCGTATAGCTAAACATTTGTGATGTATCGGTTACATTGCTTAAGTTCCAGTTATTTAAAGTTTGGTTAAAAACAGTTGCCTGTCTGAACATTCTTGACATATTGGTTACATTGCTTGTATCCCAATTGTCAAGTGGTTGATCAAAAGAATTAGCTCCAAAAAACATAGCAGATGTATTGGTAACATTACTTATGTTCCAATTATTTAAGGGTTGGTTAAAAGAATTTGCAGCTAAGAAGAGGCTAGACATGTTAGTTACATTACTAACATCCCAATTACTAATATCACTATTAAATAAGTCGCATGAGACAAACATTCCGCTCATATTTTCAACTTGGGTAAGATTTGGAATATCTGTGGCATTATATTCCATGTTTTCACAGTAATAGAATGCTTGCTCCATAGATTGCCAAACTTGGTTACCCCATTGGTCCATGGAGATAAGTTTGTCATTATCTCTATTACTAGAGTCGTGATAAAACGCAGGAAAATCTCCAATGATTGCAATGGTATAAATACCTGGGTTTAAATAGGTGTGTGTTATATCTGTAGTTACATTATTATCATATTGTCCATCTCCCCAATCAATATTAAAGTCGTATGTTAAATAGTCAGGATAACCATCATTAAGTTCTATTCTATATTGGTTTGCAGCAGTAGAACCAGTATCCAAGTTTCTAGTGTCAATGGTAAATTTAAAAACATCGGTTCTGTTAACCCAACTCTCTACAACGGTAAAACTTGTTTCTGTACAACCCGTTGCTGGTCCTTCATCATTATAAGGTACTACGGTAACGAAAACCGTATCTCCTGCTTGAAATTCGTTAGTGAAATCTAAACCAACTACATTGCCTACATCATAATTATTTGCTATGTTTCCTCCAATAGTAGCATAACTTCTTACGCCACCGCGTTCTATTTCCAAGGTAATTCTATATCCTGTAGCATTAGGGGCAGGATCCCAACGAATATCGCTATTTGCTGGTGTTGCTGTATCGCTAGAATGCGGCATGGTAATTTCGGTACACAATACATAAGAACAGTTCACGGCATCACCGGTAATTGCCCATCCATCATCATCTATTAAACTTTGTCTTTGGTTGAGAGCATCACAATATTGAAGATTGGTCGCTCCAAGAGAAACATTGTTTTGAACGGTTTGTACAGACCAAGCTATAAGAATATTATCGTAGTTTTCTTGAGAAATACCACTATTAGACAGCATATTAGTCATGTTGGTTACAGCGGCTATGTTCCAAGGTCCAATATTTAAGTTAAACGATGTTGCACCGTTAAACATATTGCTCATATTGGTAACTCCAGAGGTGTCCCAATTACTAATATCTTGGTTAAAAGCAATTGCAAGGTTGAACATGGAACTAAAATTGGTTACATTGTTTAAACTCCAATTGTTTAGGGGTTGATTAAATACTGCAGCGTTAGAAAACATGTTTGAGACATTAGAAACATTGCTTACATTCCAATTATTTAGAGGTTGGTTAAAAGCATCTGTTTGCTGAAACATCCCTTGCATATTAGTTACGCTACTAACGTTCCAAGAGCTTATATCTTGATTAAAAACGGAAGTATCCTCGAACATCCCCGCCATGTTGGTTACATTACTTACATTCCAACCGCTAATATCTTGGTTAAAAGCAGTGTTGTCTCTAAACATGTAACTCATATTAGTTACGTTACTTACGTTCCAATTATCTAAGGGTTGGTTAAAAACTTGTCCCCAAATCCAACCGTCAAACATGCCAGACATATCGGTAGCATTACTAACATTCCAAGTATTTAAAGGTTGATTAAAAGTTCTATGTCTTTGAAACATTTCAGAGAAATCTACAACTGAAGATACATCCCAATTCTCTAAAGGATGATTGTAAACGGCGTGCCTAAACATTCCAGACATGTTAGTAACATTACTTACATTCCAATTACCAATAGGATGATTGAAGTCTGAACCATCAAACATATTAGACATATCTGTAACATTAGCAACATTCCAATTGTTTAAGGGTTCGTTAAAATTGTTGGCATAAGAGAACGTGCCAGACATATTGGTAACATTATTTACAGTCCAATTATTTATATTTTGATTAAAGCGACTTGCAGAACGAAACATTCTATACATGTTAGTTACTCTGGCGGTATTCCAATTGTCTAAAGGTTCATTAAAATTATTAGTTCCATAAAAGGTTTCAGACATATCAGTTACATTGCTTGTATTCCATAAATCTAGTGGTCTGTTAAAAGTATCGCATTCATAAAACATACCAGATAAATTTGTTATGGTACTAATATCCCAATTGTTTACAATGCCGTTAAATGAAGTACACTCTCTAAACATATTTTTTAAGGTAGTAACTTGGCTTAAATCTGGAGAATCAATTAAATCGAAATTTAAATTTTCACAGCCGTAAAAAGCATTTTCCATGGTTTGCCATTGTATGGACGAACCCCACTCTAAAATTTCAATAATTTTTAGTTTGTCGTTGGTATTGTCATCATTAAAATAAATCGCTGGAAAATCTCCACTAATTTCAATGTTGTAATTTCCTGGAGTGGCATAATCATGGGTAATGTTTCCGGTTACTCCGGTATCTGTATTGCCATCGCCCCAATTTACAGTATAATTGTATGTGTATGCTGGATTTGTAGGTATAGTAATTTGATAATCTGCCGAGGAACTTACTTCTATATTGTTTGTGTTCCAAGAACTTCTAAAATTCTGTGAGAACAAATTTAAACCAATTAATAAAGCAAAACAGACAAGGTAGATTTTTTGCATATGATAAGTTTTTAGGAAGAAAAAAGTGTTGTAATAAAAATTAACCGATGGCTAAAATATTCGAGTATTGCGTAGTTATAAGACATAAAACATTCATAACAAGTAGGTTTATATTGACAAATATAAGTTTTTAAAGATTACTTAAAAACAAAAAACCCGCAAACTAATAAAAGCTGCGGGTTTCGGGTTATTTAATTTGTTTACCATTTTTATCGAAAAAATGATATTCTAAGTATGTGTAAGCATCTCTTGGTAAAATTTTCACCCATTTTTTGTGTTCTAAAAACCATTTAGAACGCTCAGATGGAAAGCCTTTTGTTAAAAAGGCTGCTATAAAAGGATGTGTGTTTAAGGTCACCTTTTTATAGTCTTTTTTAAATAGTTTTTCAAGGTCATGCGTTATTTTTTGTACTACGCCTATAGGAGCTTCAATTTCGGCACCATTAACCCCGTTAGGATTTTCCTCACGAGTTTTAATTTCTAATTCTGGGCGTACGCGTTGCCTTGTTATTTGTATCAATCCAAATTTACTTGGTGGCAAAATTTTATGTTTAGCGCGATCATCTTTCATTTCATCACGAAGATGACTAAACAATTTTTGCCTGTTCTCAGCATTTGTCATATCAATAAAATCTACTACAATAATACCACCCATATCGCGTAAACGCAATTGACGAGCTATCTCGGTAGCAGCTAATAAATTAACTTCTAATGCTGTTTCCTCTTGGTTATTGGCTTTGTTAGATCGGTTTCCGCTGTTTACATCTACGACATGCAAGGCTTCGGTATGTTCTATTACCAAATAAGCGCCTTTTGCCATAGACACGGTTTTTCCAAACGAGGTTTTAATTTGGCGTTCAATACCAAATTTTTCGAAAATAGGAATGTTTGATTGATATAATTTAACTATTGATTCTTTTTTAGGTGCAATTTCTTGCAAATAATCTTTAATTTGATAATAAAGCTCTTCATCATCAACTGTTATTCCAGTAAAGGTGTCGTTAAAAATGTCTCGTAAAATAGACGAGGCTTTGTTCATTTCACCTAATACTTTTGTTGGATGATGGGCTTTATGTAGCTTTTTACTCATTGCCGTCCAGCGACTAAGCAAATTTTGTAAATCTTTATCTAGTTCGGCTACTTTTTTGCCTTGTGCTACGGTACGTACAATTACCCCAAAACCTTGAGGTGTAATACTTTTTACTAATCGTTTTAAGCGATCTTTTTCTTCTTTATCTTCTATTTTTTGAGAAATAGAAATGCGATTAGAAAAAGGCACTAAAACAATATATCTACCAGCAATAGAAAGCTCAGAGCTAATTCTTGGGCCTTTTGTAGATATAGGTTCTTTTACAATTTGTACCAATAGCGATTGATTTGATTTTAGGACGTCTACAATTTTACCGCCCTTATCAATATCTTTTTCAAATGGGAAATTTTTTAAAGAGAAATCTTTTAGTTTACCTGTGCTTACACGTTTTATGAATTTTAAAAGGGAAGGTAATTTTGGGCCTAAATCGTGATAATGCAAAAACGCATCTTTCTCGTAGCCTACATTAACAAATGCGGCATTTAAACCCGGAACAGTTTTTCGAATTTTGGCTATAAACACATCACCAACAGAAAACTTGTTCTCGCCTTCGTCTTTTTGTAATTCAATAAGTTTTCCATCTTTTAATAAGGCAAAATCAACATCCTCGGAACTAGATCGAATAATCAATTCTTTATCCATGTTGTTAATTTTAATCCATTACACTAAAGTGTAACAGATGGATTATACAATATTTTTCACAGGTCCCTATCTCGACAAATAATAAAATATATCGAGAATATTGGGAATTATCCGTGGAGTTCAATAACACACTTTAACTAAAAAGCGCTAAAAACAAATGAACTCATTTCAAAGAACTTAGTTTTTTAAAAACCAAAAAAGTAGTCAATCACTAACTACTTTTTCGATTTATTTTTTCTTTTTGTGACGGTTAGCGCGTCTGCGTTTTTTACGTTTGTGCGTCGCTACCTTATGTCTTTTACGTTTTTTACCACTTGGCATAAATAGTGTCTTTTATAAATTAATAATTATTTTAAAACTGTATCTCCTAAATTACAAGACACAGCGTATTGTTTTACTTTACGTCTACATTTGTTTTCACACCTTCAACAAAAACCTTTGCAGGCTTAAATGCAGGAATATTGTGAGCAGGTATTTTAATAGTAGTATTTTTAGAAATGTTTCTTCCTGTTTTTTCTGCTCTAGTTTTAATTATAAAACTTCCAAAACCTCTTAAATAAACATTGTCTCCACTTTCTAATGATGTTTTTACCTCATCCATAAAAGATTCAACTGTTGCTTGTACATCACCTTTTTCAATTCCTAATTTTTCAGAAATTTTTGCTACTAAATCAGCCTTAGTCATACTTAAATTTTTTTATTTGGGTTACTATTAATTTTTAAAGGGATGCAAATATAGGAATTAAATATTCAATATTTCAAACCTAATTCACTAAAATTTAATATCATAAACGTTTATTTTTGTTTTATGGTTATATAAGAACTCATGAATTTCACAAAAACAATAATACATTGGTACTCAATAAATAAGCGAAGTTTACCTTGGCGAGAAACCCAAAATCCCTATAAAATATGGCTTTCAGAAATTATTTTACAGCAAACACAAGTAAAGCAAGGGTTACCATATTATGAAGCTTTTGTAAGCAAATACCCAACTATTTTTAACTTAGCAAAAGCACCCGAAAGTGAGGTTTTAAAACTTTGGCAAGGATTAGGTTACTACTCTAGAGCTCGAAATTTACACAGCACTGCCAAATATATTGTTAACGAATTACAAGGCAATTTCCCCAATACGTTCAAAGATATTATTAAATTAAAAGGTGTTGGCGACTATACTGCAAGTGCAATAGCTTCCATTTGCTTTAACGAAGTTACTGCTGTAGTAGATGGCAATGTATATCGTGTATTGTCGAGATATTATAATATAGATACACCTATAAACTCTTCTAAAGGAGCCAAAGAATTTAAAATACTTGCACAAGAACTAATAGATAAAAAACAACCAGCAACATTTAACCAAGCCATTATGGAATTTGGTGCTAAACAGTGTACACCAAAAAATCCAGATTGTGAAAATTGCCCACTAAACCAAAGCTGCCTCGCTTTAAGCAAGCAGAAAACTGACCAATTACCAGTAAAAACTAAAACAGCTAAGGCTAAAAAGAAGCACTTTAATTTTTTAGTTTTTATAAGTAGCGATGGTAAAACTGTACTGGAAAAAAGAACAGGCAAAGGCATTTGGCAAAACCTTTACCAATTTCCATTAATTGAAACCGAAAAAAGCACCAACGAAAAAACATTAAGAAACGCTTTAAAAAACAACACCTTATTATATAATAAAAAGTTTGAGCTTACACTATATAATGATGAACCTATTATACATAAATTATCGCACCAACACTTATATACCAAATTCTGGATTATTACGGTCGAAAATATAAAGACAGAAACTATCTATGTAAAAGACATTAATAAGTACCCCGTACCTATACTGATTGGAAATTTTATTGAATCGTTTAATTTTGATTTAGTTTAACACCTACAATCATATTTTTTTATTAATTTTAAAAATGACACACAAATAACTACATTTGTTGTCTTTAACAATATTATTATGTCTGGAACCTTAAATAAAGTTATGCTAATTGGCCATTTGGGAGATGAAGTGAAAATGCACTATTTTGAAGGTGGCGGTTGTGTAGGTCGATTTCCATTGGCAACCAACGAAACCTACACCAATAAGCAAACTAACGAACGCGTTACCAATACCGAATGGCATAATATTGTAGTTAGAAATAAAGGCGCCGAAATTTGTGAAAAATATTTAAACAAAGGCGACAAAGTATATATTGAAGGTCGTTTAAAAACCAGAAAATGGCAAGACGAAAAAGGCAACGATAGGTATTCTACCGAAATTCAATGTACCGACTTTACCTTCCTTACAGCAAAAAATGAAAGTGAAAATGCATCGAGTATGCCACCGCAACAAGCTAAACCAACTCAAGCAAAACCTATTGAACCGGTTGAAGCTGATGATGACGATCTTCCTTTTTAAGTTTAACTAAATTAACCCTACTTGGATCCCGACCCTGCCAGTTTACAACTCACGTTTTTAGCAATTGATTTCTCAATTGTATTTGGCTTTGCATTATTAATTTTGCTTTTACTTTGTTCTGCATTAATTTCTGGTGCCGAAGTAGCCTTGTTTTCTTTAAGTAAAACCGAACTAGAAGAACAAGCCTCCAATACCTCGAAACCCATTGAAATTATTTTAAATCTTCTAGATCGTCCTAAAAAATTATTAGCAACCATTTTAGTAGCCAATAATTTTATAAATATCGCCGTGGTAATTCTGTTCGCTTTTTTGGGTGACTTTATGTTTGGTGGTGTAACAAACCCACAATTAAAATTTATTTTAGAAGTGGTTGTGGTTACATTTTTAATTTTACTATTTGGAGAAATTTTACCTAAAATTTACGCCAGCCGCAACAACCTAAAATTTGCAACTTTTATGGCGTATCCGCTTCGTTTTTTAGATGTGGTTTTATCGCCAATAAGTTTACCAATGCGCAGTGTTACACTGGCAATACACAACAAATTGGGTAAGCAAAAATCGAACCTAAGTGTAGACCAACTTTCGCAGGCCTTAGAGCTAACTAGTGAAGAAGATACAACCAAAGAAGAACACAAAATTCTACAAGGCATTGTGTCCTTTGGTAACACAGACACCAAGCAAGTTATGCGACCTCGTATTGATATTTTCGCCTTGAACATCGAGCAAAAGTATGCCGATATTATGCCCGAAATTATAGAAAACGGTTACTCCAGAATTCCCGTTTACAAAGACAATATTGATACTATTGAAGGCATCCTTTACGTTAAAGATTTACTGCCATATATTGACAGAAAACAATTTGATTGGACCACCCTTTTACGCGAGCCATTTTTTGTGCCCGAAAACAAAAAACTAGACGATTTAATGGCCGAATTTCAAGAAAAAAAAGTGCATTTAGCGGTTGTAGTTGATGAATATGGCGGTACATCGGGACTTATTTCTTTAGAAGATATTATTGAAGAAATTGTAGGCGATATTAGTGATGAGTTCGATGATGAAGATTTAACCTACTCTAAGCTAGACGAAAACAACTTTGTTTTTGAAGGAAAAACAGCCTTAAAAGATCTTTATAAAATTATTAAGCTTGATGATGACAGCCTTTTTGAAGAAAACAAGGGTGAAGCTGAAACCATAGCTGGTTTTGTTTTAGAAATATCGGGTAGTTTCCCAAAACTAAACAGTAAAATAAATTTTGAAAACTACGTTTTTACTATAGAATCCATGGATAAAAAACGTATAAAACTAGTAAAGTTCACCATATTGTAATGAAACAATTTGCCTACCTATTAATAATTATTATTTGCTTTTCTTGCAGCGAAGATTACAAACCAAAACCAAAGGCAGAATTGCGTTTAGAATACCCGGAACCTCAATACATTACCGATAGTTTAAATCTGCCATTCACGTTCGATAAAAATCTTTTAGCCGAAAAAACAACGCTAAAACCAATACAATCTACAACCAAAAGTTATGGCGTTAATTTAGAATATCCAGCATTAAAAGGCACCATTTTTATTACCTACAAAGCCATAGAAAACAATACTAAGAACTTAAACGACTTTTTAAAAGATGCTCAAAAATTTACTTTAGAGCACACCCAAAAAGCGGACGAAATTCCTGCTTATCCCTACGAAAACAATAAAAGAAAAGTTTACGGAATGCTATCGGAAGTTAAAGGCAACGTTGCTTCTCCAGCACAATTTTACGTTACCGATAGTACAAACCACTTTTTAACCGGATCTATTTATTTTTATGCGAAACCAAATTACGACTCCATTTATCCGGCAGCTCAATATTTACAAAATGATATTAAGCGCATCATGGAATCGTTACAATGGAAATAAAAAAACGCAACCCAAAATTAATCGAGCTGCGTTTTTTCAAACTAACTAACCAACCAAATAGTTTATGAAACTAATTGTTCTTTTAACTTTTCACTATTTATTGCTGCCTGTATCGCATTTTTTTGACTAACCAACATCGCATCAATGCTTGGTGGCAACATTCTATCTTTTAAAATATCGTTATATTCTTTTAAACTAGCTTCTTCGCCGCGAATAGCCTCTTCTAAAATAGCTTCAGCATCGTTACTCGCAAATAAGGATTTTAAACTCATCCAATTGCGGTGCACCGTTCCTGTAAAACTACCAGATTCTTTTGGCTCTTCACCATAGGTTAAAATCTCGGTGCGAATTTGTTTTGCAAAATCGCTACGTTCGGTAGCTCGACGTCTGAAAAATATTTTCAAATTGGTATCATCAACATGATTTGCGGCATTTAAATAACCTTTTTCGGCATCGTAATTTTTTACTAAAAGTTCGTTTAATTTGTTCGAAATTTCTTCTGTGTACTTCATAATTCTAATTCTTCATTTAAATTTCTTGCGTTTCATTTTCAAAAAAATCTTTCGATTCTTTAGTTCATGCAATCAATATTAAACACAATTAAATATTAATTACATCCTGAGCTTTTATTTATAAAACCATAGGCTTTTGTTTTAAACTCATAGTAAAGATACTTAATAAGCAAGGCCATGTCAAGGTATTTAACAAGGTTTATAATATCTTTAAGAGCACATTAACAACTTAAACCGAAAACATTAAATTTGAAAAAACCCGTATTTATGAAACCTATTTGGCTGTATTTTTTAATTGTAATTCTTTACTCTTGTAAAACTACATCAACAACTATTAATGCAGAAAAATCGACCATTCCATTGTATGTTGGCACATTTACAACTAAAGATAGTAAGGGGATTTACCATTTTTTATTCAACACCAAAACAGGAGCATTAACAAACCAAAAGTTGGCAGCCGAAACAAGTAGCCCAAATTATATGGTGTATTCTAAAAACAGAAAACATTTGTATACAGCTAATAGGTCAGGCAATCCAGACCAACCCGATTTTATTTCTGCTTTTAATGTAAACAAAAACGGCACACTTACTTTAATTAACACTCAAAATAGCCAAGGGAAATCGCCTTGTCACGTTACTATAAACGAAGAAGGCACATTAATTTCTAACACCAATTATAACGGTGGTACGGTATCATTATATCAAATAAATAAAGATGGAGGCTTAACTAAAGCTAAACAAGTATTTAATCATAACGCCAAAAACCAAACATCGCATGCCCACTCCTCCCAATTTTATAAAAATGAGTTGTTTGTGGCAGATTTAGGAAGGAATGCCATTTATCAATACGTTTTAAATGAAGGTGAATATAAATTACAATCTGAAGCCATTGTGAATGCAGTTGGCAATCCAGGTCCTAGACACTTTACCATATCGCAAAACGGAACATTTATATACGTAATTAACGAATACGAAAACTCAATTACCAGTATAAAAAGAGATGATTCAAATTTTAAAACGATAGATTTAGACACTACATTAATGAGTAACACAACTGAAGAAAACTTTAGCGCCGACATTCATCTATCTAAAAACCAGAAATATTTATACGTTACAAATCGCGGAGAAAACACCGTTGCGGTATTTAATCGCAATACAGAAACTGGAACAATAGAAAAAATTCAGAACATTTCGGTTGAAGGGGATTGGCCGCGAAATTTCACTATAGACCCAACCGGAACATTTTTACTTGTGGCCAACCGCCGTAGTAATAACATTTCGGTTTTTAAAATAAACCAAAACAATGGCCAACTATCCTTTTTACATGACGTAAAAACACCATCGCCGGTTTTCCTATTATTTTAGTTAAATGCTTGAAAATTAAAAATATTAGAGTATATTTGCGCCCTCATTAATAACCCGAGGTCGAGAACCTCAATTAATTAATTATTATGCCTGTAAAAATTAGATTACAAAGACACGGTAAAAAAGGAAAACCTTATTACTGGATTGTTGCTGCCGATGCACGCGCAAAAAGAGATGGTAAATACCTAGAAAAATTAGGTGCTTACAACCCAAACACAAACCCTGCAACTGTAGAGTTAGATGTTGATGGTGCTGTAAAGTGGTTACAAAACGGTGCACAACCAACCGATACTGCTAAAGCTATTTTATCTTATAAAGGAGCTTTACTTAAAAAGCATTTAGCTGGTGGTGTTGCAAAAGGTGCCTTAACCGAAGAGCAAGCTGAAGAAAAATTCAACGCTTGGCTACAAGAAAAAGAAGCTAAAGTACAAGCTAAAGCCGATGGTTTAAGCGAAGCTGAAGCTAAAGCTAAAGCTGAAGCTCTTGCTGCAGAAAAAGCTGTAAACGAAGCTAGAATTGCTGCCGCTGCTCCTGTTGTTGAAGAAGCAACTGAAGAAAGTACAGAGGTTGAAGCTGAAGCTAGCAACGAAGAAGAATAAAAAACATTAATTTTTTTATACTTTTAAACTCCGGTACGTTGTATCGGAGTTTTTTTATTCCGACGAAAGTGGGAATTTAAACTAATAATAAATTTCTCAAAAAAAAAGATTTCCGCATGGGCGGAAATAGAAAAAGAAGACCTTTTTTATGAAAAAAGAAGATTGTTTCTACTTAGGAAAAATTGTTAAAAAATACAGTTTTAAAGGCGAAGTTTTAGCTAAACTTGATACCGACGAACCAGACATTTATGAAAACTTAGATGCTGTATTTCTAGAACTGAAAAACAACTTAATTCCATTTTTTGTAGAACATTCGCAATTACACAAAACAGAACTGCTTCGTTTAAAATTTGAAGATGTAAATTCTGAAGCTGACGCCGATTCAATTTTAAAATGCGACTTATATCTACCTTTAGATTTACTTCCTAAATTAGACGATGACAAATTTTATTTTCATGAAATTATTGGCTTTACTGTAACCGATAAAAACTTTGGTGAAGTAGGAATTATTAAAGCCGTAAACGACTCTACAGCGCAATCGCTTTTTGAAATTGACAGAAACGGCAAAGAAATTTTAATCCCAATGAACGACGAGTTTATTGTAAAAGTTGATAAAAAACAAAAAACCATCGAAGTAAACACTCCCGATGGTTTAATAGATTTGTATTTGTAAGTACAGTTTATACTGCAACTTTATTTCTTGAGCAAGAATCTTTATACACATTAATAGCGTAAAGCGTCATTACTAAATTTTCTTTTTGTTTTTTTAACGTTGACTCTAATTTTTCGTTGTAGTCAAACTTATTAATAACAGTTTGATATCTTTCAATATCCATCATTTGGATTTTACCTATTTCTGAGAAAATAAAAACCTCGTCGCTTGATGATTTAATATTTTTAAGTATTTCATTCAACCCGTAGCCTATCATTAACGGTGTGGTAACTTCAGGATATTCTGGTACTCCCCCTTGGTCTCGAATAGCAGCATCTAACTTTTTTATAAATTGACCACGGTCGTGCCCGAGTAATCTTAAAAATTTAGCAACCGATTCGCTTTCAATAGCATCAGCCGTATTTAAAAACGCCTTTTCGGTATTAAAATTTAGACTTAGTAATTTATTAAGATACGCTGTAATTTCTAGAGATTTCTTCATATTAAGTAGGTTTAAGTTCGAAAAAAAGATTAACAAATTAGATTTGGTACTAGCTAAAGTAATAATCTAAACCAATTTTCAACTAAACCGACTAAAATATTCGACAAAAAAACTCTTTAAAACGCTAAAAAAATCGATGAAATGCATTTTTTAGCATAATTTTTTATGAAACGGCAAATTGTCTAGCGAATAAATCCTTGTGAACTTCAATACCATATAATGAATTAACAATAGTATTTTTTTGATTTTTAAGTGCCTTTTCTAATTGCTCCGGAAAATCCACATTATTAAGTACTTTTTGATATTTCTCAATATCTACAACTTGCATTCTACCAATTTCGGTTAAAATTTTAAGCTTATTTCGTTTGGATATAATTTGTCTTAATTTGTTTTTATTTAGGCTGGGTATAATGTTGTCTGGATAAGTTGGTACACCGCCTTTTTGTCTAATAGCCGAATCTAAGGCTTTTATAAATTGCTTTCGTTCGTAACCAGAAACACGTAAAAAGTTTTTTATTACAGTGCTGTCAACAATATCTATTACATCTAAAAAAGCTTTTTCTGCCTTGCAGTTTAAGGTAAGTAAACGGTTTAATTGCTTATTAATTAATTCTGTATTTTTCATACGACCTAGTTGATATTTAAAATGCCAAGGCATTTTTGGTTATTTTTTAATAATTAGGAGAATTCTAAGTTAAGAAAAAACGCTATAAACTAATAGTGATAAAAAATATTTCACAATAATTAATTTATCTCATTGTTTTCGTCTTGAAATTAAAATATATGTCATATATAAAGCTTAATTTTATTAAATGTTCAAGGTTTTATACTTTCATTTAGCTTATTTATAGAATAATATAGCCGCTTTGAAATACATTTTAGGCAACAATAGCATATTCGCGTTTAAAAACACGCAACGTGTCTTGTATACTATCGCGCTGTTTCACCAACGTTTTACATACTTTTAACGGCAAGTGAGGCTGCATTAATACTTCGTTATACTTATTTACACTTGCTTGTTTTAACATAAAGATTTCATCAATTAACTTACTTTCATTTTCAACATCTAACAAACCTTTAAACTTAGTTTTTAACTTATAAAAGTTTTTACTTAAGGCTCCAACACGCTCAGGAGTTTCACCTAAAGATTCAATTTCTTTATTAATAAGTTTACTAAACTCATTTCGTTCTATTGCACTTTCTCTAAAAAACCTGCGCAACGTATCATCCTTCACCTCATCTACAATCTCATCGTAAACCTTTTCTACTTCAAAATTTACTAACAATAAATCATTAAGTTGTCCCAATATTTTTTTCACGTATCTCATAGCTTATAACTTTATTTTAGTTTGCAGTATGTTTAAATTTATATACGCTTGTATAACTGTATTTGGATTACCTAATTATATTTTTTAACATTTTTTTACTTTTTTAACTTAATTTTACAAAAAAAACAATGGCCAACACTCCTTTTGTATTTAAACAATTTACTGTTAATCAAGATAAAAGCGCAATGAAAATAGGAACAGATGCGGTTTTACTCGGTGCTTGGGCTTCCATTAAAAATCAACCGTTTTCAATTTTAGACATTGGAGCTGGAACCGGTATTTTAGCTTTAATTTTAGCGCAACGATGCTTTGCCGAAGTTATTGATGCCCTTGAAATTGATGATGAAGCATACGAAGAATGTGTTGAAAACTTCGAGCATTCTCCTTGGGGCGATCGTTTATTTTGTTACCATGCCTCTTTAGAAGAGTTTACTAATGAAATTGAAGACGAATATGACTTAATTGTTTGCAACCCTCCGTTTTATTCTGATGATTTTAAAACCAATAACCCGTCCCGCGATTTAGCACGTTTTCAAGATGCGATGCCTTTTGAACATCTTTTACAAAGTGTCGCTATATTACTTTCTGAAAACGGTATATTCTCGGTTATAATACCAAAAAAGGAAGAAGCGCATTTTATAGAGCTTGCATCAAATTACCAACTTTCACCTGTTAGAATATGTCATGTTAAGGGCAATCCGACTTCCGAAATAAAAAGAAGCTTAATAGAATTTTCGTTTACAGAATCAGACATTAAAACCGAAACTTTAATTATTGAAACCGAAAGACATGTATATACCCCAGAATATATTGCATTAACTAAAGAGTTTTATTTAAAAATGTAACTCCCCAACAACCAAATTAAATATTTCACAAAATAAGCCCCTTTCTGTTAAATATTTTAAATAAATTTGTTAGAAACCTGAATAATTTTAAAAATTATGAAACCAGATTTATTTGAAGCACCCGACTATTATAACATAGACGAATTACTTACCGAAGAGCATAAACTTGTTAGGCAAGCAGCTCGCGATTGGGTAAAACGCGATGTTTCTCCAATAATTGAAGAATATGCACAAAAAGCAGAATTCCCAAGTCAAATAATTTCCGGGTTAGCCGAAATAGGCGCATTTGGTCCATATATCCCTTTGGAATATGGCGGTGCTGGTTTAGACCAAATTAGCTACGGATTAATTATGCAAGAAATTGAACGTGGCGATTCTGGAGTACGCAGTACAGCATCGGTGCAATCGTCGTTAGTTATGTACCCAATCTGGAAATACGGCACCGAAGCGCAACGCCAAAAATATTTACCAAAACTTGCAAGTGGCCAATGGATGGGTTGTTTTGGTTTAACAGAACCAGACCACGGTAGTAACCCAAGCGGCATGGTAACTAATTTTAAAGACAAAGGCGACCATTATGTATTAAATGGTGCTAAAATGTGGATTAGTAATGCCCCTTTTGCTCAAATAGCTGTAGTTTGGGCAAAAAATGAAGAAGGCCGAATTTATGGTTTAATTGTAGAACGTGGTATGGATGGATTTTCAACCCCTGAAACACACAATAAATGGTCGTTACGTGCAAGTGCAACTGGCGAATTAATTTTTGATAACGTTAAAGTACCCAAAGAAAATTTACTACCAAATAAATCGGGCTTGGGCGCACCTCTTGGCTGCTTAGATTCTGCTAGGTATGGCATTGCTTGGGGCGCTATTGGTGCAGCTATGGATTGCTACGACACGGCACTTCGTTACAGTAAAGAACGCATACAGTTTGGCAAACCTATTGGGCAGTTTCAATTACAACAAAAAAAACTCGCAGAAATGATTACCGAAATTACCAAAGCGCAACTATTAACGTGGCGCTTAGGTGTTTTACGTAACGAAAATAAAGCAACCTCGGCACAAATATCTATGGCGAAACGAAACAATGTAGATATGGCCATAAAAATTGCGAGAGAAGCGCGCCAAATGCTAGGAGGTATGGGTATTACGGGTGAATATAGTATTATGCGACACATGATGAATTTAGAAAGTGTAATAACCTACGAAGGCACGCACGACATCCATTTACTTATTACAGGCTTAGATATTACCGGCTTTAACGCCTTTAAATAAAACCTCAATAGCTTTTTACTCGTATGTTTTTAAAAAGCTAAATATGAAAACAATGATATATCTTTTAACGCTAATGTCGTTTTTAGTCTCGGGTTGTAGTAATACCGATTCAGCTTTAACCGAAAACGATTTTTTTGAAACATATAGCGATACCACAGCCACTCAGAAAAACTATAAAATACTCGCTTTGGGCGATAGCTACACCATTGGAGAAAGCGTTTGTGAAACTTGTAACTTCCCAACTCAGCTAAAAGATAGTTTAGAATTTCGTTTTAAAAATAAAAACCAAGTAAAACTAAAAATTGTAGCAACAACCGGTTGGACTACTACCAACTTAATTAATGCCATTGATAACGAAAGCTTGAAGAACACATACGATTTAGTAACCTTACTTATTGGTGTAAACAACCAATATCAAGGCAAGCCTTTTTCAATTTACGAAAACGAATTTCCGCAGTTAGTAAACACTGCAATAAAGCATGCAAATGGAGATAAATTAAACGTTATTGTGGTTTCTATTCCAGATTATGCGTTTACACCTTTTGGCGAAGGAAATAAATTAATCTCCGAAGCAATAGATAAATACAACAATTTTGCCAAGCAATATTGTAGTAATAACAACATTACCTATTTAAACATTACCGACATAACAAGAAAAGGATTAGAAAACCCAGAATTAGTAGCAACCGATAGGCTTCACCCTTCAACCAAAGCCTACACTAAATTTGTAGAACATTTATTACCATTAGTTCAAGAAAAACTAAAAGACTAGTCACTTTTTTAATACATTTACTGTATAACAAATAACTAATGAATCTTTCATCGAAAAAGAGATTAGATAACGCCTATAAAAATGCTAAAGTCGTAGAATTTGACGATAACAGCAAATTTATACTATTTAGCGATTGCCACCGTGGCGACAATAGTTTTGCAGACGATTTTGCTAACAACCGCAACATTTATTTTCATGCCTTAAAACACTATTATGCAGAAGGCTTTAATTATTGCGAACTTGGTGATGGGGACGAACTATGGGAAAATCTTTCTTTCAGTTCCATTTTAAATGCTCATAAAAATGTGTATATGCTTATGAAACAATTTCATGAAGAGCAAAAATTACACATGATTTGGGGTAACCACGATATGGTTTATAGAAATGAGAGCTATGTGAAAAAATATTTATCTACGTATTTCGATCCTAAAATTGGTGAAGATGTTCCACTTTTTAAAGATTTAAAATATAACGAAGCTATTATTTTAAAACATTGCAGAACCGGACAAGAACTTTTTTTAACCCACGGTCATCAAGCCGATTGGTGGAATTTTTTATTCTGGAAATGGAGCCGATTTTTAGTACGTATTTTATGGAAACCATTAAACGTTATGGGAATTGCAGACCCAACAAGTCCGGCAAAAAACTACACAGAACTTATAAAGGTTGAAAAACGAACCAAAAAATGGATTGCAGCCAACAATAATTTACTCACCATTGTTGGGCATACACACAGACCACGATTTCCCGAACCTGGTGATATCGCTTTTTTTAATGATGGTAGCTGCGTACACCCTAGAAGCATTACAGGTATTGAAATTGAAAACGGCAAAATTTCACTTATAAAATGGCAAATTGCCACTAAAGACGATGGCACTTTACAAATAGTTCGTGTTTTATTAGAAGGACCAAGAAAGTTAGAAGATTATAAAACTGATTAACTTAAATGCTTCAAAAACATTATCAAGGTTTTTTAAATACGCCTACACTTTGGGAAGGCAAGACTATTTTTAATTTAAAACAGTTTAATATTGCCCAAAACGCTTCAAAAATAAATATCTACATAAATAATAATCTCCGTTTAGGAAAATATGTTGAACGCCTCGTTTCATTTCAATTACATAAAGAAAAAAGTATTTCTGTTTTAGCCGAAAATATTCAAATTCAAAATAACAAACTTACTTTAGGCGAACTAGATTGCTTGTTATTAAAAAACAAAAAGCCTATTCATTTAGAAATTATCTATAAATTTTATTTGTATGATGCGTCTGTTGGTAACAGCGAAATTCATCATTTTATTGGACCTAATAGAAAAGATTCTCTAATTGAAAAACTAGATAAATTAAAAAATAAACAGCTTCCTTTACTGCATTCATTGCATTGCCAACCTTATTTAAATAGTTTGGGATTAAATACTGAAGACATAGAACAGCAAGTATATTTTAAAGCACAATTATTTATACCGTTTAATAACAATGTTACTTTAAAAACTTTAAATAACGCTTGTATTGTTGGGTATTATGTTTCAAAATTAGATTTGAAAAACTTCACGGATTGTAAATTTTACATACCAAATAAAAAAGACTGGTTAGTTATACCTGAACCTCATGTAGATTGGACCAATTTTGATGTATTTGAAGCTTTAGCTGAAAATTATTTTACCGAAAAATTCTCAACCATGTTTTGGATGAAGCAACCTAATGGCGAAATAAAAAAAATGTTCCTAGTTTGGTGGACAAGCTAGGAACATTTTTAAAAACTCCGAATTAAATTCGGAATTACAAATAATTTTATTCTGTAGGAATACGTTCGTCAATCATTTTTAACGGCATACCTTCCATTAAATCGAAAATATCAAGAATGCTTCTAAAACTATCTTCTTCTTCAGATTGCTCTGAAACAAACCATTGCATAAATACTTCGGTTATAAAATCGTTTTTCTCTCTTGCTGCTTTAAATATTTTGAAGATAGATTCGGTAACACTAATTTCGTGCTCTAAACCTGTTTCGTAAATAGATCGTAAACTTTCAAATTCGTTATTAACTCCTGTTACATTTGGCGAAATAGCCGCACCACCATTATCGTTAACAAATTTAAATATTTTCATGGCGTGCTCTCTTTCTTCTTCAGCTTGCTTGTAAAAAAAGGCTTTGCTGTTTAAAAGTTCACGTTGGTCGCACCAAGAAGCCATTGCTAAATAAGCAGCCGATGCTTTCATTTCCATTCCTATTTGATTATTTAACATATCCATTACCTCTGGGTGAATAGACATTTGTTTTCTTACTGCTGTGTTCATACCTAATTATTTTATTACAAAGTTAAAATAAATTGAAGCACCCAGTAAGTATAAATAAAATTTATACAAAGTCTAAATAAATATAAATTTAAACTAATATAGAAGCAGGAGCGTGAAAAAACAACTCTAATTCTTCTTTTAAATGAAGTAATTCTGGAATTTCTAAATAGAGCAAGTGTTGTTTATCTGCAACAAACAATAACACAAAATTTTCGTTGTTAACAATTCTTTCTAAAGATGAAAATTGCGTTAACTCATTAATGTTACGTCTTAATTCAAGAATTTGAGGAAAACTTAAATTAATCTGCTTATTAGGCGCAGTTAAAACGTACTTACAAAAGGTAAGCGCCTTAATATCGTAACTATATTTTATATCAATTTCCATAAGATGACGGCAAATATAGTTATTTATTTAGAATAAATAAAAACAATTTAACTTTCTGGAGCCAATTCAACTTCTAAGCCTTCCATTTCTGGTGTTATTTGTATTTGGCAACCTAAACGGCTGTTGTCTTGCACATCGAAAGCTTCAGAAAGCATAGCTTCTTCATCGTCTCCCATTTCTGGTAATTCTGTATCGCTAAGCACATAACATTGACAAGACGCACACATAGCCATACCACCACAAACACCAATAGTTCCTTCTGGTGCCAACTCGTAAGATCGTACCACTTCCATTAAGTTCATAGCCATATCTGTTGGTGCTACAATTTCGTGTGTAACGCCATCTCTATCTGTTATTTTAATATTTACGTCGCTCATTTTAAAATGTGTTGTTATGTTTTGTAAACAGCATGTTTTATGCCACAAATTTAAAGCTTGAAATTAAACTTATATCTGTTTTACCTATAATTTTACAAGTTTTTACAAAAAAAATAAAGAATCCTTAAAAAACTAAGTTTTAAGAATTCTCATTTTTATTCAATTAAGCCTTTTGCTTATAATTTTTTATAAATTATTGGGGTTTTATTTTACGCCTCAACATTTATTACTTCCTCAATTTGAGGTGCATGCTTTTTTATGGTCATTTCTACACCAGATTTTAAAGTCATTTGGTTAACACTGCAGCCTACACAAGCGCCGTGTAATTGTACTTTTACCAGCTTCTCATCTTCTATAGAAATTAGGGAAATATCGCCGCCATCACTTTGTAAAAACGGGCGAATTTCATCTAAGGCTTTTTCAATATTTATTTTTAACTCTTCTGTTGTCATATCTTATTTTTTAACAGCCGAACAACCTGCCATGGTTGTTATTTTAATGGCTTCAGTTGGTGGTAAATTATCGTTTCTTTTTACTACTTCTTGAACAACTTCTTTAGTTATTGTTTCGAAAGCCTTTTCAAGAGGTGTTGCGGTTTGTAATGCTGCTGGACGACCAACATCGCCAGCCTCACGAATACTTTGTACTAAAGGCAATTGCCCTAAAAATGGTACGTTTAAGTCTTCGGCTAAATTTTTAGCGCCTTCTTTACCAAAAATATAATATTTATTGTTTGGTAGCTCTGCTGGTGTAAAATACGCCATATTTTCAATAATTCCTAAAACAGGAACTTGTATACTGTCTTGTTGAAACATAGCAACCCCTTTTTTGGCATCGGCTAAAGCCACATTTTGTGGTGTACTAACAACAACCGCGCCAGTAATTGGTAACGACTGCATAATACTTAAATGAATATCGCCTGTTCCTGGAGGCAAATCTATTAGTAAAAAGTCTATGTCGCCCCAATGTGCATCAAAAATCATTTGGTTTAATGCTTTTGCTGCCATTGGACCACGCCAAACTACAGCTTGATTAGGTTGTGTAAAAAAGCCAATAGACAATACCTTTACACCATAATTTTCTATAGGCTTCATTTTAGATTTACCATCTACATTAACCGCCAAAGGTTTTTCCGCCTCTACATCGAACATAATTGGAATAGATGGCCCATAAATATCAGCATCTAAAACGCCAACTTTAAAGCCCATTTTTGCTAAACTAACCGCTAAATTTGCTGTTACTGTAGATTTACCAACGCCACCTTTACCAGATGCCACGGCTACTATATTTTGAATTCCCGGAATAGGATTTCCTTTAATAACATTAGTTTGTGGTTTTGCAGGTGCAACCACTTTTATATTTACTTTTATTTTAGCCTTTTCGTAAACCTTATCGTGTATGGTTTTTAAAATATCGACCTCGGTGCGTTTTTTAGCTTGTAAACTTGGGTTTTTTATAGTTACATCTACTATAACTTCGTCGCCAAAAGTTACCACATTTGTTACGGCACCACTTTCCACCATGTTTTGGCCTTCTCCAGGCACTGTAATGGTTTCTAAGGCTTTAAGTATATCGTTTTTATTGAGTTTCATTCGTTTTGTAAAGCATAATTCAGAAAAAGCAAATATACGCATTTAAGACTGAAGCCTAAAACTGAATTAAAAAGTTTTATTGATATAACTATGTAAAATATTTATATAAAACGGCATGATTTGTGTGCAAGAAATTTCACAAAAAACCCAACCAAAATGTTAACAAAATACGCGTTATTTCTATTAATTATTTTGAGCTTTAATTTTTCTCAATCTCAAACCAAAATTGAAAAAGCCGAAGAAAGCTTAAAAAAACAAGAGCAACCTGTGGGCTATTACACCCAAAGTAATGAATACAACAACTCAAGTAGCGATAGTGGTTCATTTTTTAGCGAAGTTGTTGCCGAATTATTTATAGGTTTATTTGCTTACACCGCCTACGGTGTATTATTTGAAAGCCCATTTGAAATTAACAGTAAAAACAATGATGCTATATTAACGAAGCGTGTTTATTTTGAACCAAACACAGGACATTACAGTTATGAATGGAACGATAATTCGGCCATTGGACGCACCACAATTTCAACGAAATATATTTTTGCTAATCCTAAATTAAAAGGCAATCATTTAAATATTGATATGCGTTTTTTTAATCGTTTAGCCTTAGAAGTAAACTACCTTCAACTTTGGGAAAACAACACCAATTTTGGACACGACGCATTAGCTATTTATACCGCTTTAGGAAAATACCACCGTATTAGAACAAAAGCGTTTGATGGCTGGTGGGGTGTTGGCGCATCATATGTTGATGGCGAGGTAAACAGTTTCGGCTTTACTTACGGATTAGGCGCCGAAGTATTTTTAGGCAAACCAATTAGTATTGAAAGCAGTTTTAACCAAACTTTAGTAAATCAAAACACCGTTAATAAGTTTAATGCACTTATAAACTACTACATTAATCAATACAAAATTTACGGCGGTTACGAGTATTTAAAAATTGGCAGTCAAAACTTTTCTATGGTAAGTTTAGGCGCTGGTTTTTCGTTTTAAACTGGAATTTATTAGCTTATAATTCTTCCGAAGGATCCCAAAAAACAGCTTTAAAATTTTGAACGTGATTATCGATAACAACAACACCTTCGCTTTCTAGAAGCTGTTGCATTAAGTTTGTGCCTTCAAAATGATGTTTTCCAGAAAGCAAACCATTTCTGTTTACTACGCGATGAGCTGGTACATCTTTTCCATGCGAACCATTCATTGCATAACCAACCATTCGGGCACTTCTAGCGGCACCTAAATATTTTGCAATAGCACCATAACTTGTAACTTTTCCGTAAGGTATTTGTTTAGCTACCTCGTAAACCTTATCGAAAAAATTAAGTGTTTCTGGTTTCATATTACATCTTCTTAATAATATTAATTAAAGTAATAATAGCAATAATCGCGGTAATAGCACCAATAATATAATTCATGTTTTTTTGAGACGTAAACTGTTTTTCACTTATTTTATCGAAAAAAGCCATATACAAATAAAGCACCAAAAACGATCCGGAAGCGGTACCTAAAACATAAGCTACAATATTAGAAATACTAAAATCTAGCCAACCAAACGATGCCAAAGTAATTGTCATGTAGGCCTGAAAAGGTATAGGAAACACATTTAAAGCCGACATTAAAACACCTTGAAAAAACCGACTATGTTTACTTTTACTTTTAGGTTTTTTTTCTTGTTTTTTAGGCCCAGATTTGGCTACTAAAAAAAAATAAAGTGATATAGCTATAAATAAAGCACAGGCCACTTTTTGCAGCACACTAATAACCTCAGGGTGCATTTTTAAATAACGTGCAAAAATTGCAGCAATATAGGTTTGTAAAATCACAATTAAAACAGCTCCAATAGAAAACATAACACCTCTAGTTAAGCCTTCTTTTAACCTAATTTTGGCCGCCGTTATATTTAACATACCTGGAGGCAAAACTGCAATAAAGGCGGCTACTAAACCTAGTAAAAAAACAAAAGTTATATTCAAAACCTATTTAATTTTAAATGCTATATAAGTAATAGGCTTTTGTAGCTGTAAATATTGCGACTCGTAAAATGTTTGTATCGCTGTAACGTCTTCAGGGCTTCCTTCTTGTTTATACACATTATGGTTAGCGTAAAGCACTTCGTGGCCAGCACCGTGTAATAAACCAAGTGTGTAACCGTGCATAAACTCGCTATCGGTTTTAAGATTTACAATACCTTCTGGTTTTAAAACCTGTTTGTATCGCTGTAAAAAAGCAGCGTTAGTCATTCGGTGTTTCGTGCGTTTATATTTTATTTGTGGGTCTGGGAAAGTAATCCAAATTTCGTCTACTTCATTTTCCGCGAAAGCGTACTCAATTAATTCAATTTGGGTGCGCAAAAAAGCGACATTGTTTATATCTTCTTCTACTGCTGTTTTTGCGCCGCGCCAAAAACGAGCGCCTTTAATATCTATACCAATAAAGTTTTTATTAGGATATTTTTTTGCTAAGGCTACCGAATATTCACCTTTACCGCAACCTAATTCTAAAACAACAGGATTATTGTTTTTAAATTGATTTTTACTCCAATGGCCTTTTAAGCTAAATTCGGCATTAACAAGTTCATCGCGTGTTGGCTGAATTACATTGTTAAAGGTTTCGTTCTCTCTAAATCGCTTCAATTTATTTTTACTGCCCACCTAATTAAATTTTTATCAGATAATAATTATTTTGCAAAAATACGGCAGAGTTGTTCTATTTAAAAAATTTGCTTAACAATAAATTAGTATTTAATTGTATTTCATAAAATTTAGGAAATATTCAGCGCTTAAAATATGCTTAATTTTGTTTAGATTAAAATTCAGCTTAAATTAGTGAACAATTGATTTAAGGTGAATTAAATTATTTATGAAGAAACGAATTTTAATTACTCCTTTAAACTGGGGATTAGGTCATGCTACACGCTGCATACCTATTATAAATGCCTTAATACATTTTGGTTTTGAGCCCATAATTGCCAGCGATGGTGTGGCGCTTTCGTTATTGCAAAAAGAATTCCCAGAATTAACCACTTTAGAGCTGCCTTCGTATAAAGTAACTTATGCAAAAAAAGGCAAATATTTTAAACTGAAGATTTTAAAAAATTCCCCCAAACTTTTAAAAGCTATTAAAGCCGAGAAAAAAGTTATTAATTCTATTATTGAAGACTATAACATCGACGGAATAATTTCAGATAATCGCTTAGGCGTTCGAAGTAAAAAAGTACCTTCTATTTTTATTACGCATCAACTGAATGTTTTAAGCGGAAATACCACTTGGATTAGCACAAAAATTCATCAGAAAATAATAAAAAAATTTGATGTTTGTTGGGTTCCAGATACCAACGGAAGCCTTAATTTAAGCGGAAAACTTGGTCATGTAAAGTCCTTTGAAATAGACACTAAATACATTGGGCCTTTAAGCCGATTTAAAAAAACCGAGGCCGCAATAAAAAACGATGTTATGGTTTTAATTTCTGGACCAGAACCTCAGCGCACATTACTTGAAGAAAAATTACTAAGCGAATTTAAAAATTTTAAAGGACAAGTTGTTTTTGTAAAAGGTAAAATGGAACGCGAACAAGTTATTGAAACTGCCGGAAATATTACCATTTACAATTTTATGACCTCGAGTTTACTTGAAAAAACTATTAACGAGAGCGAATTGGTAATTTCACGATCGGGCTACACGACGGTAATGGACTTAGCAAAACTTAGTAAAAAAGCCTTTTTTATACCAACACCCGGGCAATTTGAGCAAGAATATTTAGCTAAACGACTAACCGAATTAGGTTTAGTACCAAGTTGCAAGCAGGACGATTTCACCTTAAAAAAACTAGAACAAATGGCGCTTTACAAAGGGTTAAAAGCCTTTAATTTTGAGGTTGATTTTGCTGAATTGTTTCAGCCTTTTCTAAAGTAAAAGAAAACTCGCTACCAACGTTAAACTCGCTTTCTACATAAATTTTTTCGTCGTGAGCTTCAATAATATGCTTAACGATTGATAGACCTAAACCAGAACCTCCTTCTTTTCGAGAGCCACTTTTATCGACCCTAAAAAAGCGCTCAAAAAGCCTTGGTATATTCTCTGAGGTAATACCTTCTCCGTTGTCTGTAACACGAACAATTACTTTGTTTTTAATAAGATTTTCTACGCTAATTTCGGTAGTCCCTTTTTCTCTTCCATATTTAATAGAATTTACTACCAAGTTTACCAAAACTTGCTGAATACGCTCCTTATCGGCTTTTACAAGAATAGGTTTAGCATAATCTAAATCGAATGTTAGCGTAATTTTTTTCTTTGCAGCTTTCATCTCAAGCATTTCGAAAACACTTTTGGCTAGCTCAATAATATCGAAAGTTTCTGTGTTTAAACTTAAATAACCAACTTCAAGTTTGGTAATCATGTCTAAATCTTTTACAATATACCCCAGTCGCTCAATACCTTTACTGGCTCGTTCTAGGTATTTTTCGCGTATTCCCTCATCGTTCATTGCGCCATCTAAAAGCGTTAAAATATAACCTTGAACTGTAAAAAGAGGTGTTTTTAGTTCGTGTGAAATATTGCCTAAAAAATCTTTTCTGTATTCTTCACGAATTTTAAGCGATTCAATCTCTATTTTTTTGTCTTTGGCAAACTTATCAATCTCTTCGGTTAAGGTTCGCATATCGGTAGTAATGGATCCTTTTCGAAAATTTGTAGACTCTAAAAGTGTTAAATCGTCGTATATTTTTTTTACTCGCTTGTAAATAAATCGCTCTACCCTAAACTGAATAATAATAAAACAGAAAGCATAAACCGTTAAGGCAAAACCAACTGAAAAATACCACTTTAACTCGTAAAACAACAATAAAAAAACACTCGCTAAGAGTGTTGTTAATACAGTTATATATAACGAGGTATACAAAGCAAACCTGTATGATTTTTTAAATTTTGTTCGCATTAATCTACAAACTTATAGCCAACTCCTTTTATTGTTTTAAAGCTTTTGTCGCCTAGTTTTTCTCTTAATTTTCTAATATGAACATCGATAGTTCTACCACCAACAACCACTTCGTTACCCCAAACAGTATCTAAAATTTCGTCTCTTTTAAATACTTTCCCTGGTTTTGATGCTAGTAAAGATAATAATTCAAATTCTTTTCGAGGTAAAACAATTTCTTTTCCTTTCGAAGTTATTTTATACTCATCGCGGTTTATTACTAAACTACCCACTTTTACCGTATTGGTAACATCTTCTTCTTTATAACGGCGCAATAATGCTTTTACCTTGCTAACTAACACTTTTGGTTTAATTGGTTTGGTAATATAATCATCGGCACCAGCCTCGAAACCAGCAACTTGAGAATAATCTTCACCACGAGCAGTTAAAAAAGTTATAATAGAGTTTTTTAAATCGGGGATTTTTCTAATCATTTCACAAGCTTCAATACCATCCATTTCTGGCATCATCACATCTAAAATAATTAATTGAGGAAGTTCTTTTTTTGCTTTTTTTACACCTTCACTTCCGTTTTCGGCAGTAATTACTTGATAGCCTTCACTGGATAAATTATAACCAACAATTTCTAAAATGTCTGGCTCATCATCAACAAGCAAAATTTTTATGTCCTTTTTTTTCATTATAACGTACTGCTATTTTTGTGTGAACAAATATAAAACTAATAACATAATTTTATTAAAAGTACAGATTTAATAACATTAAGGTAACAATTTACTTAAGAAAACCATGTGTTTCGACGTATGAATCAAATCTTTAACAGTTTTTTGGCATCACTTTTGTAAGAATTTAGTAATTTTACTTAATCTAAAAGCACCTATGAAAAAAAACTACGTTTACATTCTACTATTTGTTCTGGCGTTTTTTACAACCCAATATGGTGTTGCGCAAAGTGATGCAAAATTAGCATCGGTTGCCTCGCAGAATATTGAGGGCTTAACTATTTACCCCAATCCAGTAAGTAGTGGTAAGGCTTACATTAATATTTCTACTAAATACAATTTTAAAAAACGAGTTGAATTTTACAACGTTTTAGGCAAACGTGTTTACTCTGTTGTACTTTCTGGAAAGGAATTAAACATCTCTAATTTAAATAGTGGTGTGTATATTCTCAAAATTACCGAGGGTGCCGTTAGCGAAACTCGTAAATTAGTAATAAAATAATCCTAATATTATCATATAGTTAAAAAACAGCCGTACGGCTGTTTTTTTTTGGCTTGAACCTAAGTAAATAATAGTTTTAGCTTAAATTAAATAATCTCTTTTTTTATGAAAAAACTTTACTTTTTATTACTTACAAGTTTAATATCGTTTGCTTCTTTTGGGCAAGTTATTATTACAGAGCTTGCAGACCCAAACAATAATGCTGGGGCAAGATTTGTTGAAATTTATTGTATTGGACCAAGCTCGGTAAATCTAAATGGCTGGGAGCTTAGACGATGGACAAATTCGAATACAGACCCACAAACAAGTGGTGTAGATTTATCTTCAATAGGTACATTAAACGTTGGGCAATTTGCAATAATTTCGCCAAATGCTTCAGAATTTGAAGCTGTTTATGGTTTTGCGCCAGACATAAGTACTTCAACTGGAGGTGCCGCCGATAGTAATGGTGATGACAAAATAGCTATTTTTGATGCATCGGATGCCACAATTGATATTTTTGGAATACCAGGCAATGACGTAAATAATGCTAATATTACCGAAAATTTTGAAGACGGAAGAGCAGAACGAGCAGCTACGGTAACTGCTCCAAACGCTACATGGACAGAAAGCGAATGGATTAGCGACAACGACCAAGGCTTTGGTTCAGGAGCACAAGATGCACCTGCTGGATTCGATCCTAAAAGTTGGATTGGAGCACCATCATCATGTGGCGTTTCCTTAGGAACCGCTACTTTTGTTTGTACAACAAACACACTTGGCGATGACAATGATACAGTTACAGTAAATATTCCGTATACAGGAGATGATTCCGGAATCACTTCGGTTTCAACTACTTCTGGGGGAGCTATTGGAGGTGACAATCCTGCTTCTGTCACAGATGGAACCATTACAATTACAGGATTATCTGAAGGTGATGCTTGGGATATTACTTTAAACGGTGGAGATTGCGACAGCACCACAATTAGCGGAACTATTGGCTCTGATATTTGCGACCCAGCATGTTTCGATTTAAGTGAAGGTAGCGAATTATTTGAGTTAGTTACTGTTACTGCAAACACTGACAACGACGAGTGGACAGAAACTAATGGAACATATTCTATGAACGGTTATTGTGGTTCTGGTTGTGCAGAAAATATTGAAACATGGCTAATATTTGGTCCGTTAGATATGACAGGTGTAACCGATTTAAATCTTGCACTTAATGCTTCGGAACAATTCGGGACAACAGATTTAATTATAGCTTATACTTCAACATATGCTAATTGTCCGTCGGCATCAACATGGACTACTTCTCAAACTATTACTGATAGTGGGTTTTATGACATCGACTTATCTGGAATTTCAGGAACTGAAGTATTTATTGGAATTCAATATTTAGATGATGGAGCTGATGGGTATTCATCATGGAGCTTATCAAATGTAGCCCTTGAAGCCAATGGAAATTGTCCTACGTTAGGAACAAGACCAACATCTAACTGTGCGGCATTATCACTTAGCAAAAACCAAATTGAAGGTTTCGATATGTATCCTAACCCAACCAATTTAGGTTATGTAAACATTTTAAGTGCTAGCAACGATACTATGACTGTTTCTGTATTTGATTTATTAGGAAAACAAGTTTTAAGCAATACTGTTAAAAACAACCAACTTGATGTTTCTAACTTAAAAAGTGGTATTTACGTTATGAAAGTAAGTCAAAACGATGCTGTTTCGACTAAAAAATTAGTCATAAAATAATTTTACTACATCATCTTTTTTAAAGCGCTGCCATTGGTAGCGCTTTTTTATTTTATATACTTTTGCAATGGTGAAAAATTACTTATGATAAACCCTGAAGACATTTTTAATATAAACTCTAAAGAGGCCTTTGAGCACATGGCTCTAAAAGTTTTTAAATTTCAGTTTGAGCAAAACAAGGTTTATCGTTCGTTTTGCGATTTGTTGTACAAACACCCAAGTAGTGTAAAAACCATTCAAGACATTCCGTTTTTACCCATTCAATTTTTTAAAACCCACGATATTTTAAGTAGTCGCGACACTATAAAGACCACGTTTACAAGTTCGGGAACAACAGGAAGTGCAACTAGTAAACACTTAGTAACCAATTTGAATATTTACGAACAAAGTTTTACCAAGGGTTTCGATCATTTTTATGGCAACGTAAACGATTACGTAATTTTAGGTTTACTTCCTTCGTATTTAGAGCGCACAGGCTCGTCGTTAATTTATATGGTAAATTATATGATTAACGCCTCAAAACACCCTGAAAGTGGCTTTTATTTAAATAACCTTTCCGAGTTAAAAACGACCTTAGAAAAACTAAATTCCGAAGGCAAAAAAGTGCTACTTATTGGCGTTTCATTCGCGTTATTAGATTTAATTGAACAGCATCAATTCAAACTAAAAAACACAATTGTAATGGAAACCGGAGGCATGAAAGGACGCCGAAAAGAACTTATTAGAGCAGAATTACACGAACTGTTAAAACAAGGGTTTGGCGTAAACACAATACACAGCGAGTATGGCATGACAGAGTTATTGAGTCAAGCCTATTCCAAAGGTCGCGGTATTTTTAATTGTCCGCCATGGATGCATGTGCTTACACGCGACACCGAAGATGCTTTAACCATACAAAGCGCCGGAAAAACCGGAGGCATTAATGTTATTGATTTAGCTAATATTAATTCCTGCGCCTTTATTGCTACCCAAGATTTAGGAAAAATAAAACCTAATGGCGACATAGAAATTATTGGGCGTTTCGATAACTCCGATATTCGTGGTTGCAACCTTATGGTATTTTAATAGTTCTGTAAGTTTTTGCATTGAACCAAGACTGACTAATAAAATATTAAAATGAAATTATTTTTAGCACTCTGTTTTTTGAGCATATATTCATTACAAGCACAACAAATAGATTACAACTTAAAAAAAGGTTACGTAGCCGAAGGTTACGACGTGGTTTCCTATTTTAAAGACACTCCTGTTGAAGGCAAAAAAGAGCTAACTACCACATACAATGGGGCAAAATTTAAATTTAGTTCCTCAGAAAATTTAGAAAAGTTTAAACAAGACCCGGAACGTTATATCCCGCAATATGGAGGCTATTGCGCTTATGCCATAGCAGAGAAAGGCGAAAAAGTTGGGGTAGACCCAGAAACCTATCAAATTAAAGACGGCAAACTCTATTTATTTTATAATTCTTGGGGTATAAACACCTTAAAATCGTGGGAAAAAGCGGGCTCTGATAAACTGCAAGCACAAGCCGATGGCTACTGGCAAAAAATAAAATTTAAAAAAAATTAAATTGTTTGTAAGGTGACATTAAATTTCCGACAAAAGAAATGCGAAAAAAAAGAAAGATTATTAATTTTGGTTAATTAGTTAATTAAAGCCTGATTTTAAAAAATCAGGCTTTAAAATTTTAAAGGGCATTTTATTTGCCTAACATAAGTAGTTCGCTACACACCACTTCGGTAATGTAACGTTTGTTTCCTTGTTTGTCTTCGTAGCTTCGTGACGTTAATTTACCCTCAATAGCTACCTCATTACCTTTACTTAAATATTTCTCTATTATTTGTGCCGTTTTACCCCAAGCAACCACTGCGTGCCATTGGGTATCGGTTATTTTTTCGCCTTTATTATTGGTGTAGCTATCGTTTGTAGCCATATTAAATTTAGCTAATGTTTTACCCGATTCTAGATTAATAATTTCTGGATTGTTTCCTAAGTTCCCAATCAACTGTACTTTGTTTCTAAGCGTGTTCATAATTTTAATTTTTAATGTTAAACAGTTAATACTATCGTGTTTTGTATAACGACATGGCAAAGATGCAACTGGAATAAAATTATAAACGGTTATTAAACATTTGTGTTCGTTTGTAAATGTTTGTAGTCGTTTACATCGGCTTAATTAATTTAAAATAAAAGCTCTTTTAAAAACTATTTTGTAGGAATTTTTTATATTTATTGTTATTATAAGTTGCCATTAATTTGAATGAAGAACATTTTAACATACCTCATATTAATATTTCTAATTAGTTGTTCTTCTAAAAAACAGAAAGAAAAATTAATTGGAAATTGGTATTCAAATAGCAATGAAAACTATGGTTTTGTAGAGTTTCAATTTTATAATGATTCCCTTATAATCTATGATGAAATGTTAGGAAAGTTTTCGCAAGAATGGGAAGTTAATAAAGACAAAATTTACTTAACAAATATAAAAGGACTCACTACTAAAAAGCAATTGACCTATTCTTATAAACTAGATAAATCTAATAGATTTTTATATCTCAAAGCTTTAGGAGATACCATAATTGAACTACCTAAATTGAGTAAAGCTAAAAATCCCTTTGACTTTTTAAAAAAAATATTCGGTTTGAAAATTGAATTACCTACAAAACAAACTAAATTAGTTCGAATAGGCTTCCCTGGTAATTTGAATTTCAATATTTATGCTGGTTATAATAAGGATAACAAATTAGCTGTCAAAACGGATTTATCATCCGACCTAAACAATTTGGAAAATGAAGTAATTGAGTTTAAAAATAACTCACGTGATGAATTCAAAAATTTCTTAAGATTTAACTTGATTGCCGACAAAAATATTAATGAGTCTCAAATAGACTCAATCAAAAAGATACTAAAATCAACTTTAATTAAGCAAGTTTACAGAACATATAAAAGTAAAGAAGCCGATTATGAAAATAATTTAAATTGGTTTGGACAAAAAGAATAAAAACTAATGCCAACACCGTGTAAAAAACATTGCTTATTTTAGTTAAGCCGTTTGGTCGTTGCTTTGTTTGCTAGCTTCTGATTTTCCTTCGGAAAATCCTCGCACTCAAACACGCAACGTTCCTTACACATCAACGTTGGCAACAAGCTGAAAAAACAATCGTGACCGAAATAAACGTAAGAGAAAAATACAGAGAACTGATAAATGATATTGATTTCGACAAACTCGAACTTCAATTAAAAACGCCTAATATTTTCCAAATTCTAGGTGTCGCAAGAACTGAAATCCGACATTCAAATTTTTTAGGCTGGTTGCTTGACCCAAATGGAAATCACGGACTTGGGAAATTATTTTTGACCAAATTCTTACGTGGAATTTCGACTTCTGATGTAGCAACCGAACTTGATGAATTTGAAATTGAAGAGTTGAACTTTAACAACGTAGAGATAAGAAGAGAATGGAAAAACATAGACCTACTATTGATTTTTGATTCTTTGGTAATTTGTATAGAAAACAAAATTGATAGTAAAGACCATTCTAACCAACTTACGAAGTACAGAGAAATTGTAAATTCTAATTTTAAGTCTAAAAAGAAAGTTTTTGTCTATTTAACACCAATTGGTGAATTACCAACAGACCAAACGGAAAGGGAATATTATGCAAAATATTCCTATCAAGAAATTATAGAACAATCTGACAGAATATTAAAAATTCACGGAAACTCTTTAAACAATGGAGTGAACCAATATATTTCGGACTATTTAACAACAATAAAACGAGAACTTATGAAAAACGATGAGTTAAACGAACTTGCAGATAAAATTTATAAAAACCATCGTGAACTCATTGATTTTGTTTTTGAACATAAGTCAGATATCGCATCTGAACTTTATCCGATTTTTGTTAAAAAAATTGAGAATAGTGGTTGGATAATGGGTTCAAAACATAAAGGCTACGCTCGATTTCTGACTTCAGAACTTGACAAAATAATTCCAAAAAAAGGAAAAGGGTGGCCTTTAAAAGAAAATTTCCTTTTTGAAATTGACTATTTCTGGAGCAAGAAAAAAATTGTTTTTAAAACTGTTGTTTCACCAGGCGACCCAGAAATTCACGATATTTTTCAGAAAGCAATGAGTAACATTGAAGGAGCAAAAAAACCAAGAGGAAATAAATGGCTTGTTCATTTTATTCATACTTGGAAATTCGATGTTGAGGATTTTATCGGAGCAGACGAAAGTGAAGTAATGAAAGTTTTGGACAAAGAATGGGATAAAGTACAAGAGATTGTCACCAAAGTAGAAACAGAATTATTAAAATATAAAACGGAATTACAACAACATTTAGAATAAAAGCCAGTTGGCAACAATGGCTATAAGTAAGTACTTGTTCTTGCTTACTTCTGAAAATCTTCGCGGATTTTCAGTTTGGCGTGTACTTGCAAAGTTAATCGCTAAACCACACAACTACTCATAGTCTAACCGTTAGCTATTATATAAAATGATACGAAAAGAATTCGACATATCCCTTTATCATATAATTTTTGAAGATTTACGAAAATACCAAAATCTAATTGAAACTTTCTTAAATACTCAGAAAAAAGAGCTTGAAGCAAACATCAATGAAGTTAATATTAATGACAAAATGAATGATAGTGAAAAGTACGAGAAATATTTAGATTTAATTAGTACAGAGAGTTATCACAAATTTGAAAAATATCACGATATAGCTAGACTATTTCCTCACAACTTTAGAGTTTCTTTTTTGACTCAAGTTATCTCTGTAATTGAAAGAGAATTAAAAAGATTATGTAATGATTTAGCAACCATAAAAAACCAAACTTTTAAGGTTACTGATTTAAAAGGGAATAATGACTTTGTAAAATGTAAAGACTATTTAAAAAAAATCACAAATATTGATTTTAACTCAGTAAATGCCGAATGGGAATATATATTACAATGTAAATCTCTTAGAAATAATTTAGTTCATTCAGGTAATATAATTAAAATGGATGACAAAAAATTAGTGAATTTTATAAAAAACAATGACTCTTTTGACTGTGAATATGAAGAATTTATAGATAAAAAGCAAGACATAGTAACCTTCGTAATAGTTAACAGCAAACTAATTGACAAATTGATTAATAAATCTCAAAAGCTATTTGAAAATCTTTTAAACTTAAAATACAATAGCTAACAAAGTATATAATTTATTGCTGGTTCTAACCTACTTACGAAAATCCTTGCAGATTTTCTATTCGGTTTTTATTTGCTAAATTAAGTGCTTAAACAACGTAACTAACTCACACAAACACGTTAGGCATAATTATGAAAAAACGAACAATCATATTATCAATTTTACTCTTATTCCAATTTTTGGTTCATGGACAAGAATATACTGAATCAGAAGAATTCATATTGACTAAATATGACACGTCTTTATTTGAAAAAATGTTTTCATCAAGCGAAGAGTTCAATGGAAACACTCAAATTTATATAACCGACAGTATAGGAAATAAACTTAAGGAAATTGAAGTTTTTATTGAAACTTACGAAAATGACTCAAAAGTTGAGGAGTTCATAACAACTGACTTTAAAAATATCAATAAAATAATTCGTGTAGTTATTAGCCAATGTGCTTGTTATTGTGATACTTCAAAGTATTATTTTTTTGTAACTAACAACAAAAAACTAATTGAACTTCCAACAATAGAAGAAGAAGATTACGAGTTTGAAATGAAAACAATAGATTACGTTTTCAATGCTGAATCCGACACAATTGAGTTGACAGAATTTCAAGATGAAATGATAAAGGAGAATGATAACCCAACTTTCAAATTGAAATCAAAAAATGTTTTGAAAAAATACAAATGGAACGGAAACGAACTGAATGAAAAATAACTATGTACAACAATGCATAAGTGCAATTAGGCCGATTCGACTGCGTCCGAATCTACTAGGAATTGCTAATTTAACCCTTAACTAACGGTTATACCAGACCGTTGTGTACAATAAAAAAAACGAACTAAACATGAAAAATTGGAAAATTTCAGAATCTGATTTTAAAGATAAATATTTAATCCCTACTGAAAAATCTATTTGGTTAACTGACCAAAACAAAGATGCAGATATTAATCAACTAATTGACACAAAAAATTTAGGAATAATTAAAAGTATCCGATACGAAGATTTGAAAGAAATAGTTTTTATTGATACTGACTTTACGATTGATTTTAGATTTAAAGATGACAAAACCCCTGAAGAAATTCTTAAAGTAGACAAAATTGTATATTCAGAAATTAAATCTTATTTAAAAGCCCAGCTAAAACGAATTGAAATAAAAGATTATTCAATCTTTAAACAAATTCTTCCTCAACTCATAACTCTTGGGATTTCTGGAATTCTTATTGTTGTGACTTATATATCTGCTATGCAAATAGAAAAAGGGGAAAGTATAAGAATTGCTGGAAGAAGAGCTTGGTTAAAACAAATAATAGTTTGGATTGCAGAAGCCTTAGGAACAATAGGAACACTAATAGTAGGAACATTAATAATATCATCATTGATCTATTTTATAATTAGAAAATCACAAAATCCAAAAAGAGGAGAGATATTTAAAATGACAAAATCACCTCGATTGACAATATAAAAATACTGTGGCCCACAATGGCTATAAGTAATTGCTTGTTCTTGCTTACTTCTAAAAATGCTTACGGATTTATATTCGGTTTTTATTTGCTAATTTGTTACTAAAATCACTCGAAAAATCCACTAAAATACGACAATATTATACCCATTAAAAAAGCCAGATTTAAAAGTAAAAATGGACAAAAACCTGAAACAAATTAAAACCCAAATTTACGATGCATGTGCACTAAACATTTCGAATTTTAAAATAGAAAAAGAGGGTAAAGCTTATCAAGCATGTCGGTTTGAACTTAACGGACTAAAAGTTTTAAGTAGAACTGCTAAAATAACACCTAATAAAGTTGGGCAATTTGTAACCTTCTGGAAAAGAAACAAAAGCGGAATTATTGAACCTTTTAATGTTAACGACAATATTGATTTTTACATTGTAAATGTAAGCGCTAACAGTAGTTTTGGGCAGTTTGTTTTTCCTAAGTCTGTGCTTATTAATAAAGGCATTATCTCAACCAAAAACAGAGAAGGCAAACGAGGGTTTCGCGTTTATCCAACATGGGATATCCCGAAAAGTAAACAAGCAGAACGCACACAAAAATGGCAATCGAACTATTTTTTCGAAATAAATAATACTACTAACTTTAAACAGGTAACAGAATTATACCAAGCTAAATAAAACGAAAAACTACAAAATACAACTTCAAGTTTTAGGCTTCTTCTCAATCAAAATTTTTTAAAGTAAAAACTTAGCAAATTAAGACCACAATCAATAGTAAAAACAATAGTTCTTCTATCCATTTTTAGTATATTTAGCTCTGGCCAACAACAAAAATGTTTTGAACAAAAATCATCGTATTTTAATTTTAAAGCAACTGTGTTGAGATTATTTTCAATAAAAAACAAAGCGCTAAATAAGAAAATCCAAAAAATGAAAAACATCATAATTGCAATAATAAGTTTGGTATTATTAATTTCTTGCAAATCAAATCAAGAAAAAAATAAGCCACAACAACCTAATGGCCCTAAACCATCTTCGTCGCAATTAATATTAGAAATGGATAGTGATAACGACGGAAAAATATCTAAAACTGAAGCCAAAGGCCCACTCGCAAACGATTTTAAAAATATAGATAGTAACAACGACGGTGTTTTAACTTTAGAAGAACTTAACCATGCCGAAAAAAATCACAACCACAAACCACCACAACAAGAAAACACCTCTAAAAATTTATCGAACAACATTGATAGTTCGGTAAAAGTAATTCCTGTAAATAAAGATTATTTTATTGCAGAAAATATTATTGATGGTATACAAACTAAAACGATAGAATTAAGTGGCGTAGAAACCCTTTGCTATGTAATAACAACCCATTCGCAAGCCACAGAACACACTATGGGACCTTGGTGCCCAAAGCATATAGACGATGGTATAGAAAAAGCTGGAATTTGGTTTAAAGATGACAAAGTTTATGATGTTTCGGGACATTTTATTGCAAATCTAGACGAATTTTATAGTGACAACCAATGGAAACTATATCGTGAAGATGGAACCATAAATGTTACCAACACCGAAGAAGGTTGTTTGGCAGCAGCAAAACCCGATGTAGAAGAAAAGTATAATAATTATTGCGTGGAATGCTTACCCGAATATTTTAAAGATCAAGTCACCACTTTTGTAATTCCAGCAACCCCAACATACTTAAAAACCACTCAAAGTTTTGGAAGAGGCGGTATAGGCATTGCTTTTAACGGTGTAAATTACGACCCGCCGGCGCCAACTCATGCCATATTAGCCGCACACACCATTGCTCCTTTAGATGATCATGGTGGGCACGTAAATCCGCATGGAGGTTATCACTATCACGCTGCCACAGGATCGACTAAAGAAATTGCTCAAAACGACGCACATGCACCTCTAATTGGGTATGCTATCGATGGCTTTGGCATATATGGGCTTTTAGATAAAAATGGAAACAAACCTACCGATTTAGATGAATGTGGCGGGCATTTCGACGAAATCCGAGGTTATCATTATCATGCCGGAGAACCAGGTGAAAATCAAATTTTAAAATGTTTACATGGTTTACCGGGTTACACAGAGGTAAAAGAGTAAAATAAGTATTTTGAACAGACTATTTAAAAAACCTCATCTTGCTTTTCTATGTGCTATTCCTGTAATTATGCTAATTGGCATTTTAAGTAATGGCTCTGCAGATTTTAATATTCATGCCACATATTTTATAATAGACCATCTGTATTTAGCTATCACAATTTCAATCGTTTTTATAATTATAGCAGCTACTTATTGGCTTGTGCAAAAATTAAAATTATCGAAATCGCTAAACAAAATTCACATAATACTCACTTTTGGTGGCATTTGCACAGCGTGGATATTATCGAAATTACATAAAGTCACAAATACCGAACATAGCTTTAACGATAACATAACCATAATTGCTTTACTTTTTGTTTTACTCACCCTATTCGCACAATTAATTTTCCTAGTTAATATCATTTACGGAATCATTAATAAAAAAAAAAGTAAATACATTTTAAAAAACGATTTCAGAATTTAGTATTAATTTTTCGCTTAACGCCACACGATTAAAACACAGTTATTTCGTACAATTTTATTATATTTACTAGAGTTTAGTATTTTATTTTAACCTATAAATATAAGCCCGAAGCTATTTTGCTGAACTTAAAACAAATGAAATATTTAATTGTACCAATACTTTTGTTTACGGTTTTAAATTTAAGGGCTCAAAATTTTGATGTTCCACCTAACTTTACACCCGGAAAATGCTACGCCAAATGCTTTCATTATGAAAAGAAACTGGAATGGAAAGAAGTAAATTGTAAAGATTTAGAAAATAAGAAACTAACCAAAAAAGATCTTTTAGCTCGGGAACAACAAAAGCTAAAAATGGAAAAATATCAAGAAAAATTAATTACACTTGGTTACAATGTCGACATTACAGGAATTCCAGACAATAAAACTATAATTGCACACCATAAATACTTGAAAGTAAAAAAGAAGAAAACTAAACGAAAAAGCATTTAACGTAAATAAAACAATATGATTTTTAAATTTTTAAATAATTATTACGTCTTAATTTTTAGAATTTTATTAGTTGTAATTTTAATCTTTAAAATTTCAAATTGGTTCGTTGCATATTCAGCTGAAACTAATCGCACCATTAATACTATCATGTTTTGTTTAATAGGCATTGTATTTTTGGCTTATTCATGGTCTGTAAATAAAATAATAATTAAACTAACGCTACTAATTTGCGGTATATTTTTAATAGCAATGAACTTTATTCCTAATTTTGAAATGAAGTCAATTATTGGAATTACCTGTTTATTACTTCCGTTAATTTTAGAAAAATTATTTCCAGAAGAACACCAAAATCTTTATACTAAATAAACTCTAAAACAGTAACTACCAAGCTAGACCTAAGTAAAACTTAACCTTTATGCAAAAAACCTGTTTAGAATGCAACGAAAAGCTCATTGGCCGAAGCGATAAAAAATTTTGCAGTGACTACTGTCGTAACGCATACAACAACAATATAAATAAAGACAGTAAAAACTTAATTCGAAACATTAACAACCGCTTACGCAAAAATTGGCGCATTTTAGAAACAGCAAACACCTCCGGAAAAACTAAAACCACCAGAAAAAAACTTACCCAAGAAGGTTTCGACTTTAATTATTTTACCAGTATTTACACCACTAAAGAAGGTAGTATTTATTATTTTGTTTACGACCAAGGTTATTTAGAATTAGAAAATGAGTACTTTTTACTGGTTAAGCGCGAATAAGGTAACGTGACATATAAACCTAAAACATGGCCGAAATTACAATCATTATCATTTTTTTTATTATCACCGTTGCAACAATAATTGCATCTACTTATTTTAATTCTAAAAACACGGTATTGCGAAAATTAAAAACATATACGCCAAAATCGTCAACACAATTTAAAACGAACCAACCAACAAAAATATCGGGAACTGTTTTACAAGTTAGCAAACCTTTTATCGCACCATACACTAAACGACCGTGTATTGCTTACGTTTTTGAAGTTAAACAACGCGTAAGTAATGGTAAACACACCCGATGGAGAACCTTAATAAAAAAAGAAGACATTCAAGATTTTTTTATTGAAGCTAAAGGCGAACAAATTATGGTAAAGCCTACAAAAAACAATTATCTATTGTACATGGAACAGGACCATAAAGTACAATCGGGCGTTTTTAATAAACCTGACCAAAATTTTGAGGGCGTTTTAAAAGCATTAGGTGTAGAAAACAAAAATTGGTTTGGCATTAACAAGAGTTTAAAATATACAGAGCGCATCATAGAAATAGGAGAAACTATAACTGTTGGTGGCATCTCGAAATTAAAATCGTTAAGCGAACCTATTGAAGGTTACAATTATTCAAAAATTTCAACTTTAGAAAGCAGCGAAACACACAAACTAATTATTACAGACTCTCCAAAAGCAAGAGCATAAAAAAAGTTGAATTAAAAGTTTATCAGGCTTTCAATTCAACTTATTACAATGTTTTAAAACTACTTTACTTCCAGTTTTGTCCTTTTAATTGCATAGCGGCTTTTAGCACGTCTTTTTGGCTTATTTGCCCAATAAGCTTTCCGTTTTCAACAATTGGAAAACGACGTCGTTTAGCATCTAAAAAACGTTTAGCTGCATCAAAAATATTCATATTACCATCGATGGTTTCAACATTTTTAGTAATATGCTTTTCAATAGTACTATCATGCATAGGCATATTATAGTATCGGCTTTCGCTAATTTGCTTTATACAATCCCCTTCAGAAATTACACCAATTAATTCATTCTTTTCATTTACAACTGGCCCTCCAGAAATTCTGTTTTTTATTAAGGCTTGCATTACACTTTCAATGGTTTGGTTTGGCGAAAATGTAATTAAATTAGTGGTCATATAATCGCTTACCGTTAAAGGTGATTCATCAATAGTTGCGGTCTGCATCCGCCTTGCGCCTCGAAAACTTTTAATTCCCATAATTAGTCTTATTTAAATAGTTAGTAAACTTAAATATAGGTATATTTTTTTAAACATCCTAAAAAACAACACTGTAACTCACTATAAACATGATGTTTATATATTAAAAAGACGTCTGTTAATAGAAAAAAACTATAAAACCTAATTTAAAATAGCTCTGGTTATTTACCTAAAAAAGAAATAATTACGCATCTTTTAACAAAAAAAGCATATATTTTTTTAGATTTGGCGCACGAAAAATTAAATAAGAACAATGAAAAAATTAGTTACCATAGTTTTAGTGTTATTTACTGTTTGCTTAAATGCACAAACCAACACCGATTTATTAAAACACTACGAGGCTTATTACAAACAAATGAAATTACAAGGCGATGTACAAGGTATTGTTAATGCCATGACGCATTTAAATGTATTACAACCTTCGCAAGCCAGAAAAGATACCCTTGCCTATATTTACATGAGCGAAAATCAATACCGACAAGCAATTAACACCATTGGTTTTGAAAAAAATGCAGCCGATTCGGATATTGCTTTAGAAGTAAAAGCTGTTTCGCTTAAAGCTTTAAAGCGACCAGAATTGGCAATTGGACACTTTCAAGAAATGTTTAATCGTAAACCAAACGCCTACCTTGCCTACGATTTAGCCGAGCTTAATATGACAGTCCAAAATAATACTGAAATTGAAAAACACATAAATTATGGGTTAGCAAATGCAACAGACGATATGAAAAAAGCATTTTTTGAAACCCAACAACCTTACGAAGTACCTTTAAAATCGGCTTTTATGTATTTAAACGCCTTAAATACTTTTAATAAAGACCGAAAAAACAATATTGATGCCGCTGTAGATATTCTGGATGCTGCCTTAAAAACGGCACCAAACTTTAACTTAATTCAGTTAACAAAAACCGAATTATTGCGCCAAAAACAGGCCTTACAAGCTCAAGAAGAGCAAACCAAAAATTAATTATTGAGGTAATAAAATTAAAAAGCTCTATTTAAAAATAGAGCTTTTTTTATGTTTTATGGTTTAAAAATTACGGGCGTTCAATATTCCGAACATCGAATTCAATTTTCTTATTCATTTGATAATTAACATTACTATACGCCGTTAAATATTCTTTAATTGCCAATAAAAGTTCGTCCCTGTTTCTGGTATCCAAATTAGCTAAACTTTTAAGCTTTAACATCATTGTTTTTAAAACTAAAATTCGCGCCGTTATCGAAGGGCTATTTACAGCATCGGGAATAGTTTTATCTAAGTTTGTTAACAGTAAATTTACTTCGTTTTCTTCGGCCATAAAAAAACCTAAATCTCCAACTTTTACTTTACTAATAACATCGCTTAACTCAAAATAAGGTTTCCAGTCTTTTATAGCCTCTTCGGTTTTTAAATCTAATGCAAAATCTACATATTTTAACTTGGTAACTTCTTGCTCGGTTACTAAGTGCACATGTTTTTCCTTTTCTTCCTGTGTAATTTCTTTGTTTTCAGAATCCTTTTTACAAGATATAAAAACAAGTAACAGAGATATAATGATGAAACCTTTAAAATTCATTTTCAATTAATATAATTACAATACAAATATAACGCAATAGCCGTTTTTATAGTGTTGTTTTTTAGTGTTATGATAAATAAAAAATATTGAAATATAAATATATTATTTTCATTAAAATCTTATTATTTTTGAAAAGTTTTCATAAATCACATTAAAAATGAGTTCAAAAATATTGATTATTGGCGCTGGCGGACAAATAGGTTCGGAATTAACATTTAAATTACGAACTATTTATGGCGACCAAAATGTAATTGCCAGCGACATAAGTTACCGTAACGAAACTATAGTAAATTCTGGTATTTTTGAAATTGTTGATGCTCAAGATTACGCCAGCATTAAAATTTGTGTAGAAAAATATAACATTGATACTATTTATTTAATGGCCGCAATGCTAAGTGCCACTGGCGAAAAATACCCGATGAAAGCTTGGGATTTAAATATGAGTACTCTTTTTAATGTACTTAACCTTGCCCGCGCCAAGTTTATTAAAAAAGTGTTTTGGCCATCTAGCATTGCCGTTTTTGGGCCTACAACACCTGTTAATTACACCCCGCAATACACGGTTATGGAACCAACAACAGTTTATGGTATTACCAAACAAGTTGGCGAACGTTGGTGCGAGTATTATTTTAATAAATACGACGTAGATGTTAGAAGTTTACGTTACCCAGGCATTATAAGTTGGAAAACTTTGCCTGGTGGTGGCACCACAGATTATGCTGTTGAAATTTATCACGAAGCCATTAAAAACAACCAATACGAATGTTTTTTAAAAGAAGACACCGAATTACCTATGATGTTTATGGACGATGCCATTAAAGCCACCGTAGATATTATGCAAGCTCCACATACCGCCATAAAAATAAGATCGTCGTACAATTTATCTGCCATAAGTTTTACACCAAAAGCCGTTGCAAATAGTATTAAAAAACATTTACCAGAATTTAAAATAAGTTACAAACCCGATTATAGACAAGAAATTGCAAACAGTTGGCCAAAAAACATTAACGATTCGTATGCAAGACAAGACTGGAAATGGAAACATAAATTTAATTTAGATGAAATTACCGAGGAAATGTTAACACAACTTAGCAAAACCTACAAGCCGTAATTTTTTAACAGAAAAATATAGTTTTAATTGTATATTTGAGCAACCCCTAAATTAATTTAATATGCTTCAGGATTTTTGGTTTAATGTTGAGTATGGCATTAACCACGTACTCGATATAAATGCTTACGATCATGTTTTATTCCTAATTGTTTTAACCGTTCCTTATTTGTTTAAAGATTGGAAACGCGTTTTTCTTTTAGTTTCTATGTTTACTCTTGGCCATACGTTATCTCTGGTTTTGGCAGCTTATAAAATTGTAAGTGTAAATGCGAGTATTGTAGAGTTTTTAATTCCGGTTTCAATTTTTATTGTGGCACTTTACAATGTTTTTACTGCTGGTAAAGGTGCTCAAAAAGAAAAAGTTGGCGTGTTGTTTTTATCAACTTTATTTTTTGGTTTAATTCACGGATTAGGCTTTGCCAGAGAGTTTCAAATGTTTTTAGGCGACTCGGATAACAAACTTATTTTACTACTAGAGTTTGCTTTGGGTATAGAACTTGCACAAGTTATTATTGTTTTTGTTGTACTATTTTTAGGGTATTTAGTGCAAACTTTGTTTCGGTTTTCTAAGCGCGACTGGGTTATGGTTTTATCGGCCATTGTAATTGGTTTGGTAATACCAATGATTTTAAATAGCGATTATTTAGCTTAATCGTTATAAAAAGTTTAACTAACTTCCGTTGTTTTTAAAATACTTACAACGTATATTCGTTATAGTGTTTTTGCGTTAAGGATTGCAGCGGCATCCTTTTTATGCTAAACTTATACTTAATTGTAAGTTTATAACTTTATTGCATAAAAAGATATAGCGAAAAGCCTGACCCCTTGTGGGTAACGCCCAAATTTAATTTTAATGCCAAAAAACAAACAACTTAAATACGATAAAGCCTACTTAAGAATTGCCAAAGAATGGGGTAAATTGTCGTATTGCAAACGCAAACAGGTTGGTGCTATTATTGTTAAAGACAGAATGATAATTTCTGATGGCTACAACGGCACACCAACGGGTTTCGAGAATTTTTGTGAAGACGACGAAGGTTACACCAAATGGTATGTTTTACACGCCGAGGCCAATGCCATATTAAAGGTTGCGGCATCTACACAATCGGCCAAAGGCGCTACGCTTTACATAACGCTTTCGCCTTGTAAGGAATGTAGTAAATTAATTCATCAAGCGGGTATTGTAAAAGTAGTTTATCATAAGGCTTATAAAGACGATTCGGGTTTAAAATTTTTAGAGCGCGCCGGCGTTGAAATTGAACATATTGAAGATATAACGGCTTAAATGAGTTACCAAAAAAAATACTTGCCCTTAATTTTAGGTGCTGCTATTGCGGCTGGTATTTTTATTGGTGGAAAACTAAATTTTACAGATTCTCCCGATAGATTATTCTCCAAAAACAGCAAAAAGGATAAACTAAACCGACTTATTGATTATATTGAATACGATTATGTTGACGATATTAATACCGATAGTATTGTTGATGTTACGGTTAATGGCATTTTAAACAATCTGGATCCGCACTCGGTTTACATCCCGAAAGAAGATATGGAACGTGTTGCCGAAGAAATGAAAGGCGATTTTGTTGGTATTGGTATTAGCTTTTACACCTATCGCGATACCATTGCTGTAATTCGTGCTTTAGAAAATGGCCCTAGTGCCAAGGCCGGAATACAAGGTGGCGATCGCATTATTATGGCTAATGGCGATACTTTATTTGGCGATAAGTTGAAGGATATTGAAATTGTTAAAAAACTAAAAGGCGAAAAAAACTCGAAAGTTAACTTAAAGGTTTATCGTCGTGGCGAACCCGAATTATTAGACTTTACTGTAAAACGAAGCACCATACCAATTGCTAGCGTTGATGCGGCTTACATGCTTACAGAAAGCTTAGGATATATTAAAATTAACCGATTTGCCGAATCGACATATAAAGAATTTAAAGCCGGCTTAAATAAACTTGAAGCTTTAGGTGCAACACAAATTGCTTTAGATTTACGAGAAAACCCCGGCGGATTTTTAGGCATTGCCGAACAAATTGTTGATGAGTTTTTAGAAGATGATAAACTTATTTTGTTTACAAAAAACAAACGTGGCGATATTGAAAAAAGCTTCGCTACCAATAAAGGTGATTTTGAAGACGGTAAAGTTTTTGTTTTAATTGATGAAAATAGTGCTTCGGCGAGCGAAATTGTTGCTGGCGCCTTACAAGATAACGATAAAGGCACTATTGTTGGACGCCGATCGTATGGTAAAGGTTTAGTACAACGCGAAATGGATTTAGGAGATGGCAGCGCTGTAAGATTAACTGTATCGCGCTATTACACACCTACAGGACGATCTATACAACGCCCTTACGACCACGGCAATAAAGATTATTACGACGAATATTTTGATCGTTTAGATAGCGGCGAACTGCTAGACCCTGATAAAATTCATGTTGACGATTCTCTAAAATTTGTAACACCGGGCGGCAAAATTGTTTATGGCGGCGGCGGTATAATTCCCGATGTTTTTGTACCTCTGGATACAAGTATGCAAAACGAAACTTTGTCCTTTTTAAAACGCCGTGGCTTTTTTGGGAATTTTGTTTTTGAGGAATTAGAACAAGACCGACATGCTTTCGATAATATGTCGAGAACAGATTTTATAAAAAACTTCGAGGTTAGCGACGATTTAGTTTTTGCTTTCCAAGATTATTTAAACCTGCGCACGCAAGCAAAAATTACTTTTGTTGCATATCATGATGAAGTTAAACAATACATTAAAGCTACCTTTGCCGACCAACTTTTTGGTAATGGGGCTTTTAATGAGGTTTACAACCAAAGCGATATTGTTATAGACGAGGTTATAAAATTAAGTAAAGAAGAAGAAGAAACTAACTAAAACAAAAAAGCTCGATTTATATCGAGCTTTTTTAATATGTTTTATTAAATACTATTTACTTCGCCTTATTAGCTTGTTCAATATATTTTTCTAAAGCCATAGTCATTGATGGTGTTTCTGGTGTTGGTGCAGCAATATCTACACGTAAACCTTTTTCCTCAACAGCTTTAATAGTGGTATTTCCAAACACCGCAATTCGTGTGTCGTTTTGCTTAAAATCTGGGAAATTTTTAAATAAAGATTCAATTCCAGAAGGGCTAAAAAACACTAAAACATCGTAAGTTACATTTTCTAAATCAGATAAATCGCTTACAACCGTTTTATAAAAGGTAGCTTGTTTCCAATTTACACCCAAAGCATCAAGTGTTTGAGGTACTTCTGGTTTTACCTTATCGGTGTTGGGTAATAAGAATTTTTCGTCCTTATACTTTTTAATAAGTGGTGTAAGTTCTGCAAAAGTACGTTTACCTACATAAATTTTACGCTTTCTGTAAACCACGTATTTTTGAAGATAATAAGCCACAGCTTCACTTTGGCAAAAGTATTTTAAAGTATCTGGAACTTTAAAACGCATTTCTTCGGCAACTCTAAAAAAATGATCTACAGCATTTCTACTGGTTAAAATAATAGCTGTATAATTACTTAAATCGATTTTTTGATGTCTAATTTCTTTTGCAGACACACCTTCAACATGTATAAAAGGTCTAAAATCAATTTTTACACGCTGTTTTTCTTGTAAATCAAAGTAAGGAGAGTTCTCTATTTTAGGTTCTGGTTGAGATACTAAAATGGTTTTCACTTTCATATTAAGCGCAATTAAATATTGTTATTAACTAAAATCACCTTATATAAAATTACATAGGGTGCAATTTCAAGTGCGCAAAGATACAAAATAAAATAGAATAAGTTATTTTTTATTACACTTAGATAGGTTTTAAATGAAGCAATTAGCCCTATTAAATTAATAATTAACATTAAAATTATTATTACATAAAATGTATTTAAGGTTGGCTTAATTGTATAAAGTAAAAGTGCATTAATAGGTAATAGAACTAAGCCAAAAAAATTTTTAATAGTAATTTTTTGAAAAAGATAGAAATCGATCAACTTATCTATTTGAAAAACACTAGCAATTAATCGTTCTAAAAGCACTTTAATTAAAATAAATACCGTAATTCCAACCGCAAGTTTAAACATTGTATTAACAGAAACCTCGGCACTATTTATTAAAAATTGATAGAATATATAGAAAAATACAGATAGCGATAAAATTAGGTTTCCAAAAAGAAGTCCATCAAACTTATCTAAAAACTTCTGGTCGCGCGAATATATTTTTAAATATTTATTATTTATTAAAACAATAACAAAATCTTCAAATCGCTTTGGCGATACCATTCTAGCTGCAGCAATCACCATTAAACCTATGGTTAGTAGTATGGTAAATAATTCGTGTGAAACAATGGGTCTAATCATGCTATAAAATTATCACATTTTTTTTAGAATGATTTTTATTAAGGAATATTTAAAAAAAATAAAATTTGAATAGCTTACATTTGCTAAAATTTATTTTGAAGTTAAGCATAACAATATGATTGGGGCTGTAGTAATTATTCCTACGTATAATGAAATTGAAAATATTGAAGCTGTTATAAGAGCTGTTTTTAGTCAATCGAACGAAATTCATATACTTGTAGTCGATGACAACTCACCCGATTTAACTGGAAAAAAAGTTGAAGCCTTACAAAACGACTACCCAAATAGGCTTTTTTTAGAAACAAGAAAAAAAAAATCGGGATTAGGCACCGCTTATATTCATGGATTTAGATGGTGTATCGAAAAAAATTACGACTATATTTTTGAAATGGACGCCGATTTTTCACATAACCCTAACGATTTACCAAAATTGTATCAAGCTTGCCATAATGATGGGGCAGACATGTCTATTGGGTCACGTTACGTAACAGGAGTAAATGTAGTTAATTGGCCTATGGGTCGTGTTTTACTATCCTATGTTGCATCAAAATACGTGCGTTTAATTACCGGCATGAAAATTCATGATACAACAGCCGGTTTTGTATGTTACAAACGCAAGGTACTAGAAACTATAAATCTTGATAAAATTAAGTTTATTGGCTATGCTTTTCAAATAGAAATGAAATTTAAAACCTACCTAAAAAAATTTAAAATTAAAGAAGTTCCTGTTATATTTACTGACAGAACTAAAGGCGAAAGTAAGTTAAGCGGAGGTATTATTTACGAAGCTATTTTTGGAGTAATATCTATGAAAATAAAAAGCCTGTTCACAAAATAAAACAACATGACAACTGCACAAACTACCCTTATAAAAAATGCTAAAATAGTTAATGAAGGTACTATTTTTAATGGCGATGTTTTAATTGAAGGAGCTATTATTACAAAAATAGATAGCTCGATAAGTGCAAAATCTGGCGATGTAAAAATTATCGATGCCGAAGGCAAATATTTACTTCCTGGAGCAATCGACGATCAAGTGCATTTTAGAGAGCCTGGTTTAACACAAAAAGCAAATATAGAAACCGAAAGTAAAGCAGCTATTGCGGGTGGCATAACTTCTTTTATTGAAATGCCCAACACAAAGCCACAAACGACTACCATTGAAAAGCTTGAAGAAAAGTTTGCTATAGCTGCAAAATCATCGTACGCTAATTATTCATTTATGTTTGGCGGAACCAACGATAACTTAGATGAAATTTTAAAGTTAGATGAAAAAGCCGTTGCTGGTTTAAAGCTATTTTTAGGTTCATCGACAGGAAATATGCTGGTAGATGACCCCGAAGTTCTTGAAAAAATATTTAAAAGCACCAATTTGGTAATTTCAGTGCACTGCGAAGATGAGGGCACTATAAAACGAAACCTTGAAGCGCACATTGAAAAATTTGGCGACGATATTCCTATTAAATATCATCCAATAATTCGTAGTGAAGAGGCATGCTACTTATCATCTTCAAAAGCGATTGAATTAGCTAAAAAAACAGGAGCACGATTACATGTTTTTCATTTATCAACAGGAAAAGAAACTGAATTATTTTCGAACAAAATTCCATTAAAAGACAAAAAAATTACAGCCGAAGTTTGTATTCATCATCTATGGTTTACAGATGAAGATTATGATAAAAAAGGTACTTTTATTAAATGGAACCCAGCTGTAAAAACCGCTAAAGACCGCGATAAACTTTGGAAAGCATTACTAGACGATCGTATAGATGTTATTGCAACCGACCATGCGCCACATACTTTAACCGAGAAACAAAACGTTTATACTAAAGCACCGTCGGGCGGCCCGTTAGTACAACACGCCTTACCTGCGCTTTTAGAAATGCACCACCGCGGTAAAATTTCTATCGAAAAAATTGTAGAAAAAATGTGTCATAACCCTGCTATTTTGTTTCAAGTTGAAAAACGTGGTTATATAAAAGAAGGCTATTTTGCCGATTTAGTTTTGGTAGATTTAAATAACCCATGGACTGTAAACAAAGACAACGTATTATACAAATGTGGTTGGTCGCCTTTCGAGGGTTCAACCTTTAAATCTAGAATAACACATACCATTTTAAATGGTAATTTAGTATATCACAACGCCAAGTTTAGCGAAACAAAACATGCCAAACGATTAACTTTTAACCGATGAAATTAAAAACTTGCATAGCACTTTTTAGTATTTTAGGTTTTATGGCGTGCCATAATAAACAGGAACCCGAAAAACCTGAAAACCTAATTTCTAAGGAAAAAATGGTCGATATTTTAATCGACTCTAAAATTATAGGAGCATCGAGTTCGGTTGAAAAAAGGATAATGAGAGAAAATGGTGTAGATATTACAAGTTTTGTTTATAAGAAACATAATATTGATAGCTCCCAGTTTGCATTAAGCAATAATTATTACGCATTTCATGTAGAAGAATACAAGGCTATTTACGAAAAAGTAAAAGATAGTCTTGAAGCTTTAAAAGAAGTTTTTAAAAAACAAGAAGCAGAAGAATGGAAAAATGCCACCAAAAAAGAGGAAGATTCCATAATTGCTATTCAAGAAACTAAAGATTCTATAGCATTTTCAGAAAAAGTAGATAAATCGAAAACGACACTAAATAAAGATTCCATTTTAAGTGCTAAACTCAAAAAAAATTTAAGACCAAGCCCTGAAAAGGTTAAATTAATTAAACCTGCTTCAAGTAAATAGCTCCTATTTTGGTAATGGTTTCGCTAACCGAAGCAAACTCGTAGCCAATAGTTTCTTTTATTTTATAACTGCTATAATACGTTTCTGTTGTTAACGACTCTACAAGATGTTTTGTTATCTGCCTTCGTTTACCAGTAATTTTACTAAAAAACCAATCGAAACGCCATGCTAAATTTAAAAGCCATGGTTTAGCCATGGTTTTTGGAACTTTCCCATTAACCGATTTTGCCAAACCTTGCAATAGCTTTTTATAAGTCCAATTTTCGGCAACTAAAATAAAACGTTCATTTACAATATTACGTTCCATTAACTCTATCATTACAGCAACGACATCGTTAACCGAAACAATTCCAACGGTTCCAGAAGTAATATGCGAAATTCCTTTTTGGGCTCGTTTAAAAAAATTACCTGTACCATATCGCCAAATTCCAGGACCTAAAATTAAACCGGGGTTTACAATTACCGCGTTTAAACCTTCTTGGGTTGCACGCCAAACTTCCATTTCGCCACCATATTTTGTAATGGCATAAACACTGTTATCGCTTTCAGGGTTGTAAATGGTAGCTTCTGTTATGGGTTTATTATTAAGCTCGTCTCCCAAAGTAGCGATAGAACTAACATAACACAGTTTTTTAATACTGTGTTGCAAAGCTAAATTTACAACGTTAGCGGTACCTTCAATATTAGTTTTCTTTAAAACATCATATTTGTTGGGCTCAAAACTTACAAACGCAGCACAATGATAAACATGCGTTACATTTATAAAAGCTTCAGATAAAGTTGGAATATCTAAAATATTAGCTTCAACCCATTCAATTTTATCAAATAACGCATCCACATCATTTGTATAACAAGAAAACACGCTTTTTACATTACTAAACTTACGTTCGTTTCTGTAAATAGCGCGCACGTTTTGGTTATTATTTACCAAGTTAAAAAGTAAATGCGCACCTACTAAACCGGTTCCTCCTGTTACTAAAATCATATAACGAATGTAAAGAATTATTAAGATTTAAAGCGTATTTATAAGTGTATTTTTATATTTGCGGTAGTTTTAAAAAATAGGAGAACATGATAAAGAATTTTGTTGAGGAATTAACTTGGAGAGGCATGATACAAGACATTATGCCAAACACCGAAGAACATTTAATGGAAGCTATGCGTATGGCGTATGTTGGCATAGATCCTACTGCAGATTCTTTACACATTGGCCATTTGGTTGGTGTTATGGGTTTAAAGCATTTTCAATTAGCTGGCCACAAACCTGTTGCGCTTGTTGGTGGTGCCACCGGCATGATTGGCGATCCTTCAGGAAAATCGGCCGAACGTAATTTATTGGACGAAGCGACTTTAAGACATAACCAAAACGCTATTAAAGAACAATTATCTCGTTTTTTAGATTTTGATAGCGATGCTGAAAACGCCGCATTAATTGTGAATAATTACGATTGGATGAAAAACTTTTCGTTTTTAGAATTTATTCGCGATGTTGGTAAACACATTACTGTAAATTATATGATGGCTAAAGATTCGGTAAAAAAACGTTTATCGTCTGAAGCTTCTGTAGGTATGAGTTTTACCGAGTTTACTTACCAACTGGTTCAAGGGTTTGATTTTTTACAACTTTACCGCGAAAAACAATGTACTTTACAAATGGGTGGTAGCGACCAATGGGGAAACATTACTACCGGAACAGAATTAATTAGGCGTATAGATAGCGGTAAAGGTTACGCCCTAACTTGGCCACTTATTACAAAAGCCGATGGTACTAAATTTGGAAAAACCGAAGGCGGCAACATTTGGTTAGATGCTAACCGTACTTCGCCTTACAAATTTTACCAATATTGGCTTAATACAAGCGATGTTGATGCCGAAAAATACATAAAAATATTTACCTTTTTAAGTAAAGACGATATTACGGCTTTAATTGAAGAACACCAACAAGCACCACATTTACGTGTTTTACAAAAACGTTTAGCCGAAGAAATTACTACAATGGTACACTCTAAAGAAGATTTAGATAATGCTGTAAAGGCGAGTAATATTTTATTTGGAAAATCGACTTCTGAAGATTTAAAAGCCCTAAACGAGCAAACCTTTTTAGATGTTTTTGACGGTGTACCAATTACACAAATTGATAAAGCAGATATTGAAAACGGTTTAGACATGATAGCTGCCTTAGCCGAAAAAGGCAACTTCTTAAAATCGAATAGCGAGGCGCGTCGTGCTTTAAAAGAAAATTCAATTTCTGTAAATAAAGAGAAAGTAAAAGACGATTACGCACTTACAAATGCAGACTTAATAAATAACAAATTTATTTTACTTCAGCGTGGTAAAAAGAATTATTTTGTCCTTCAAGTAGTGTAATTAATTATTTAAAAATAAACTAAATAGCTGATTTTTAATTGGTTTTAAATAATCATTATCTTACAAAACCGATGAAAGAACGCCATTATTCTGTTTTAGGCTAAAAAAAGAGTGTAACGAAATAAATTAGTTTAGGTTTGAGGCTGTTAATGCCCCAAACATGAAACAAATTTTACTATTAACCTATTTTATAGGATTAAGCTTGTTTGCTCAAAAACAAGTTTTCGATACCGAAAAAAGTACAGGAAATCTGTATGAGTACGCCCAATTTACAAATGTTGGCGATTCCAATTTTAGTATAAACGATTTACGTAACAATAAATCTATTGTATATTCTAATCTGGAAACCGATTATCACAGCGTTGGTTTTACATCCAGTAATTACTGGATTAGGTTTAAAATTAACAACAGTAGCAAATATCCTAAATCGTATTACCTAGAAACAGGTCGCCCCATTACCGATGTGGCCAACTTATACCAAATTAATGGGGCTTCAATTAACCTATTAAAAAGCGGTGATAAAATTCCTGTAAGCGAAAAACAAATTAAACACCGCTCTACAATTTTTAAATTAAACCTTCCTCCAAATGAAGTTCAAGAGGTATATATTCATTTATCTAGCGACGGCGAAACTATAAATTTACCCTTAAATCTTTATAACGAAACAGAATTTTTACTTTTAAACTACAAACAACAATTATTCCTTGGGTTGTTTTATGGTCTGCTATTTTTAGCAACTATAATTTACTTATTTTTCTATTCTAGTCTTAAAAAAAATACTTTTTTATACTATGGTTTTTATGTCCTTTCTATAGGTTTAATGCAAGCCGCATTAGATGGTTTGCTACATGAATATATTTTTACACAAGGAGGCTACATAAACGACCGCTTAGTATTAATAACAGCGCTATTCTCAAACTTTTTTCTTTTAAAATACTGTAAATATTTTTTAGAGCTAAATACACACTTAAAAGGGTTTGTTAAAGCCTTCAACATCGCTTACGCCTTTATAGGTATTTGTTTTATTATGCTTTTTATAAACCAACACACTTTAAAATTAGCATATCCTTTAAGCAATTTAAATGGCTTATTTAGTTTAGTCTTAATATTAGTTACCTCTTTTACAATGCGATTTAAGGGTATAAAAATAGACCCGTTTTTCTCGTTTGGTATTTTCTTTTTAGTTGTTGGCTTATTAGGTTTTGTAATGAACAACCTAAGCTTGTTACCTAATAACTTTTTAACACTCAACAGTGCCAAATTTGGTTCAGGATTCGAAGTTATTTTTCTATCGCTTTCAATGACTAACTTAATTAGAAATTTACGTTTAGAAAAAGAAAAATCGCAAGAAGAAGCATTAAACAAGTCTCAGGAAATTAGCCAGTTAAAAACCTATTTCATGTCTAATATGAGTCATGAATTAAGAACTCCAATAAATGCGATAATGGGCATTGCCGAAAGTGAATTAGGTGAGTTAAAAAATAAAACAGACAGAATGCCCTATGAAATTATTAAAAATGCATCATTAAGCTTACTTAGCAATGTTAACGATATTCTTGATTTTGAAAAAATTGAAAAAAACGAACTTAAATTAGAATCATCAAAGTTTAGTCCTTCCATAAAAATAAATCAAATTAGTAATAACTGGAAAACCGAAGCTTTAAATAAAGGCTTAGATTATAATTTTGAAATGGACCCAGAAATTCCATCGCAGGTTATTGCCGACGAAAAACGTTTCGTTCAAATTATAAACAACGTGTTATCGAATGCTGTTAAATTTACAAAAAAAGGCAGTATTTATTTTAAAGTAACCTGTTTAAAACAACCTAACAACCAATGTCGTTTTTCAATACAAGTATCAGACACTGGCGTTGGAATAAATTCAGAAATTAAAAAATCCATATTCGATAGTTTTAGTCAAATGAAACTTAACCATAAACGTCAATTTGGAGGTATAGGTTTAGGGTTAACCATTGCCAAAAAAATTATAGAACTTTACAACGGGCAAATTACTATTGAAAGCAAAGAAAACATTGGCACCGATGTTTTTATAGACATACCATTGCAAACAACCGCAAAAGATCGCGTGTTAAATCTTCCAAAAAGCAACAAACAACCTTTACATATTCTGGTAGTTGAAGATAACAAACTTAACCAAATGGTAATGCGTAAAATTTTAAACACCGAACCCAATATTTCTTTTGCGATTGCATTTAACGGTCATGAAGCTTTAGAAACATTAAAAACCGATATTTACGACCTAATTTTAATGGATTTACAAATGCCTATTATGGATGGTTATGAAGCCACCGAAATTATACGAAAAGGAGGTATTGGTAATAATACAGTGAATATTCCAATAATTGCGGTTACGGCCGATGCTTTACCCGAAACTAAAGCCAAGGCACTGCAATTAGGCATGAACGACTACCTTACTAAACCTATTGATAAAGATGCCCTTATTGAAAAAATTTACAACTGCTATAGCTCAAGCAACGATAAAACGCTTAAAATAGCCTAAGCAAGAAACCAAACGAAAATGAATTATTTTCAACTTATTTTAATAATTACAGATATTTATTTAACAAAAAAAGATTAAGCGTTAATTAATTAAAATTATTAATAAAACTTAGGGTTTCGTTCGTAGTTTAATTTTAGCTTTAGTACTTTTATGTTTCATTCTCAATAGAAAAAGAAAATATGTCTGTAGAGCCAAAATTAATCCGATTTAACCAAAGTGTTTTATCAAAATACCAAATATACAATAGTATATTTATGACGTTACCTTTCGATACCGTTACAAAAACCGGTGTCCTTTTACCTTTATTTCACGAAACTTGTGAAAAAGGGTTTAAACAAGGTGATGACCCAACCACTATTGTAGAAACCTTTTTTAAAAAATACCAAGCACGTCGAAGTGAGGAAAGTCAAATAAATTTACTATTTCGTTTTATACAATACATAGAGCGCCAAGTGGTACTTTTTGATGCTATTGAAGACGCCGCTTTCCCTGTAGTAAATAACATGGAAGGTATTGGTACATTACGTAACTTAAAGGAAACTGCAAGTTCTGAAAATAAGTTAGAAGAACTTAAAAAGTATCTTGAAGAATTTAAAGTGCGTATTGTATTAACAGCACATCCTACACAATTTTATCCAGGTTCTGTTTTAGGAATTATTACAGATTTAACAGAAGCCATAAAAGACAACGACCTAAACAAAATTAACAACCTATTTGGGCAATTAGGAAAAACGCCATTTTTTAAACGTGAAAAGCCTTCGCCATATCAAGAAGCTAAAAGTTTAATTTGGTATCTAGAAAATGTGTTTTATAAATCGTTTGGAGATATTTACAACTACATTCAACAAAATATTTACGACGACAGTAAAAAACACAACGAAATTATAAATATTGGTTTCTGGCCAGGTGGCGACCGAGATGGCAACCCTTTTGTAAAACCAGATACTACCTTAAAAGTAGCAGCTAAACTAAAACAAGCTATTTTAAGAAAATACTATAACGACTTAAGAGATTTAAGACGTAAACTTACTTTTAGAGGTGTTGAAGAGCGCGTAATAAAGCTCGAAAACATTATGTACAACTATAGTATTAACCAAATTACTAGCGAAACATTAACATCAAAAGAGTTTATAAAAGAACTATTAAGTATTCGTGATGTAGTAATAAGCGAGCATCAATCGTTATACGTAAGCGAGTTAAACAACTTAATAAACCGTGTTCATTTATTTGGTTACCATTTTGCAACGCTTGATATTCGTCAAGATAGTCGTATTCACCACTCGGTATTTACCACGGTAATCGATCATTTAATTGAAAAAGGAAACTCATCGTTCCCTAATAATTATCACGATTTATCGGAAGCTGAACAAATTGAAATCTTATCAAAAGCCAACGATGATGTGCACGATTTAGATGCTTTTGAAGATGAAATGGTACGTAATACCCTTAAAACCATTTCAATAATTAAAAACATTCAACAAACCAATGGCGAGCGAGGTGCAAACCGTTACATAATTAGTAACAACCAAACGGCATTAAACGTTATGCAATTATTTGCTATGCTTAAAATGGTTGGTTTTAAAGATGAATTAACTGTAGATGTTGCACCGCTTTTCGAAACGATTCCAGATCTTGAAAATGCACCAAAAGTAATGGAGCAATTATATACCAATGAAGCGTACATGGCGCATTTACGAGCACGTGGTAGCAAACAAACCATAATGCTTGGCTTCTCCGATGGTACAAAAGATGGTGGTTACCTTATGGCAAACTGGGGTATTTACAAAGCTAAGGAGCTATTAACCGAAATGTCGAGAAAGTATGACATTACTGCCATATTCTTTGATGGGCGTGGCGGACCACCAGCACGTGGTGGTGGTAAAACACATAACTTCTACTCGTCGTTAGGTCCAACTATTGAAGACAAAGAAGTACAAATTACCATACAAGGACAAACCATTAGCTCAAACTTTGGAACCTTAGATTCATCGCGTTACAACCTAGAGCAATTAATAAGTTCTGGTTTAAAAAATAGAATTGGTGGCAGCAACCACTTATCGGAAGAAGATACACTTGTTATGGACGATTTAGCCAATAACAGTTATGAAACCTATAAAAACTTTAAAAGCCACCCTATGTTTATTCCATATTTGGAACGCATGAGTACTTTAAAGTATTACGCCAAAACCAATATTGGAAGTAGACCATCGAAACGTGGAAAATCGGACAAACTAGTATTTTCAGATTTAAGAGCCATTCCTTTTGTAGGATCTTGGAGCCAATTAAAGCAAAACGTTCCTGGTTTTTACGGTGTTGGTACTGCTTTAAAGAAGTACGAAGACAATGGCGAATTCCATAAAGTAGAACAGTTATACAAAAACTCTAAGTTCTTTAAAACATTACTTGAAAATAGTATGATGTCGTTAACCAAATCGTTCTTCGATTTAACCAAATATATGTCGAAAGACGAAGAATTCGGAGCGTTTTGGAATATTATACACGAAGAATATTTAACCACAAAACGTTTGCTATTAAAGCTAACAGGTTATAACGAGTTAATGGAAAACGAACCTGCTGGAAAAGCTTCAATTCAAGTTAGAGAATCTATTGTATTACCATTGTTAACCATACAACAGTATGCACTTAAAAAGATTCAGAATTTCGACAGACAAGGCGTTCCTGCGGATAATGAAGAACGTAAAGTATTCGAAAAAATAGTAACTCGATCATTATTTGGAAACATTAATGCCAGTAGAAACTCGGCTTAAACTTCTAAAATTAAATCATAAAAAAAAGGATGTAAATTTAAAACTTACATCCTTTTTTTATTGACTTTTTTACGTGTACTTTAATTTAAAATATCAGAAAAAGCACAAGTAAAAATACATATTAAAATTATTTAGTGCTCATTCATTCTAAAGTCAGGATAGGCATCCATACCATGTTCATGAGCATCCAACCCTTCCAACTCTTCTCTTTCAGAAACCCGAATTCCCATAGTTTTCTTAAGTGTAAAAATGATGATAAAGGCACTTATAACGCAAAATATAGCATAAGAACCCACACCAACCAATTGTATTAAAAACTGATCGATACCTGCCTTTGCACCAAAAATTCCAACCGCTAAAGTTCCCCATATACCACAAGCCAAATGCACTGCAATAGCTCCTACGGGATCATCTAATTTTAGTTTATCTACTAAACTAACAGCAAAAACAATTAATGCTCCAGCAATAGCTCCTACTAAAATAGCATCTGTAGGGCTCATTTGGTCTGCACCTGCCGTTATACCAACTAAACCACCCAATATTCCGTTTAAAAACATAGTTAAATCTAAATTTTTAAACATGATTGTAGATACCAACATCGACACAACACCTCCTGCAGCAGCAGCCAAACAAGTAGTTACTAATACTAATGACGTTAATTCTGGATCGGCAGAAAGTACAGAACCTCCATTAAATCCAAACCATCCTAACCATAAAATTAACACACCACCAGTTGCCAACGGTATGTTATGCCCAGGAATAGCTTCTGGTTTACCATATTTATTAAACTTTCCTATTCTTGCTCCAAGCAACCAAACCGCAATTACAGCAGCCCAACCACCAACAGAATGCACTAAAGTAGAACCTGCGAAATCGTAAAAACCTTCTGTTTCACCAATAGTAAAAGTAGAAAGGAAACCACCACCCCATTGCCAAGATCCAACAATTGGATAAACTAAACCAACGTAAACAAGCGTAAATAGCATAAATGGTAAAATTTTCATACGCTCTGCAACAGCACCAGAAACTATAGTTGCCGCTGTAGCAGCAAACATGCCTTGAAATAAGAAATCTGTCCAATACGTATAACCTTCGTTATAAGTTAAATCTAGTGCACCTTCGGTTGTTAACGGCGCATCTAAACCAAATCCTGCGAAACCTACAAACCCATTAAATTCTCCAGGATACATTAAATTAAAACCTACCAAACAATATAGCAATAAGCCTACGGTAATTATAAATATGTTTTTAAATAATATGTTTATTGTATTTTTTTGCCTAGTTAAACCTATTTCAAGCAGAGCAAAACCCATATGCATAAAAAAGACTAGTGCTGTACAGACCATCATCCATACATTATTTGTTGTAAATATTTCCATTTTTAGTTAATTAGTTTTAGTTGTTTATTTTAAAGTATCGCCGCCTTTTTCTCCTGTTCGAATTCTGTAACATTCTTCAATTTGAGATACAAATATTTTCCCATCTCCTACTTCTCCTGTAGCTCCAGAATTTAATATGGCTTGCACCGTTGCATCCGCAAAATCATCATTAACAACAATAGATAAATAACGTCGTTGAATATCGCTTGTACTGTATGATACGCCACGATAAACATGTCCCGTTTTTTCGTTACCCAAACCAGTTACATCCCAATAGGAAAAGAAATTTACACCAACTTCGTGCAGGGCTTCTTTTACCGCACGATATTTGGATTTACGAATAATTGCTTCAATTTTTTTCATAATTAGTTTCGTATATATTTTATTTAGCGACTCAAGTTAGATAATTAATATGAAGATTTAAAAAAGATTACTCCCGAGATACAAAAAATTTAAACAATTGCATAAAAAACAAAAGATGCCTTAAAATAAGGCATCTTTTTCTGTAAAATATTTAAAGGGATTATTCTACTATTCTTCGAATTCACGAACTCTTTTTCCTGGGTAAGCAATAGAACCGTGCTCAGAAATATCAAGACCTTTAATTTCTTCTTCTTCAGTTACACGTAATCCTAAAGTAGCTTTTAAAATACCTAGTACAATTGCAGATAAAACAATTGCCCATACAGCATAAGCTAAAACTCCAATTGCTTGAGCACCTAATTGAGCAGCACCACCACCATTGAATAAACCAATACCAGCATCGCCATCTACACCCCAAAGACCGATTACTAAAGTACCCCATGCACCACATACACCGTGTACAGAAACAGCACCAATAGCATCATCTATTTTAAGTTTTTTCTCTATAAATTCTATTGAGAATACTACAATTACACCACCAATTAAACCAGCAAGTAAAGCACCAACAGCAGTCATGTTACCACAACCAGCAGTAATACTAACTAAACCAGCTAAAGCACCATTTAAAGATTGTGCTAAGTTTGGTTTACCGTACCAAATCCATGTTGTAATTAAAGCACCTAAACCACCAGCAGCAGCAGCTAAGTTTGTAATTAAAACAACAGTTGACGCTCCAGTAGCATCGTCGCCACCCCAAGCTAATTGAGAACCACCGTTAAAACCAAACCATCCTAACCAAAGGATAAAAACACCTAAAGTTGCTAATATTTGGTTGTGACCAGGAATAGGTAATACTTTACCATCTACATATTTTCCAATACGAGGACCTACCATAAACGCAGCTACTAGAGCAGCCCATCCACCAACAGAGTGTACAATTGAAGATCCAGCGAAATCGATAAAACCTAATTTAGTTAACCAGCCATCGCCTTGCCATTGCCATCCACCAGAAATTGGATAAATAACAGCAGTCATTAATAAAGAGAAAATAATATACGTAGTATATTTAGTTCTACCAGCTATAGCTCCAGATACAATTGTTGCAGCTGTTGCAGCGAACATTGTTTGGAAGAATAAATCGGCACCTTCACCTTGCATGAATCCGCCCCAGAAAAACCATCCGTTTGACGTATCTCCATACATTAAAGAGTAACCAACAAGCCAGAAAGTAATTGAACCTACACAAATATCTAAAAAGTTTTTCATTGCGATATTTACCGCGTTTTTAGATCTCGTCATACCAGACTCAACTAAAGTAAATCCTGCTTGCATAAAGAAAACAAGAATACCGGATAGTAACATCCAAAGCATACCCATATCGCCTTCTACAGCAGCAGTATCTTGAAAAAATAAAGGAATGTTTAACATTGACATAATTTATTTATTTAATGGTTAGTAAAATTTGTTTATTAAACACCATAACCCGTTTATAAAAACGGGCATGGGTTTAAATATGTTTGAGTTAGAAAGAATAAATTGCAGCTAAAGTAAATGCAGCTAAGCTCTCGCTTGGCATACCATCGTTATCTAAGAATTTTCCGTAAAATTCTCCGCTATCAACATTAGTTAATGCATCAAGTCTAACTTCTGGCTTAATTATTAAGTTATCAACTGTATAACTTCCTGTTAAAGTAGTTGCGAATACGCTTGGTAAATCATCACCATCACCATGTAATGCGAAATATTCACCTCTTAAACCAATTGAGAAGCTATCAGAAGTTGCTAACTGTGGGTATAATGCAGCACCGTAAAAACCAGCACCATCGTTATCGTTGTAAGCAGCATTGATTCCTAAGAAGAAAGAATCAGATACATCGAAACCACCTGTATAATCAATTTCGAAACCTAAACCTTCGTTTTTACCACTATCATAGTATAAGTTTAAGTACTGACCATAGAATCCTAATTGAGCACCTAAAGCATACTCACCAGTCATAGATATATCGTTAGTATCCCAAGGGTTAGTAACAGCTAACATTAAGCTTACGTCATCAGATAAAGCAAAATCAGCTTTTAAACCCATGTGAGAAAATGGCCCACTAGAGAATAAGTAAGAGCAGCTGTAGTTAAAGTTTCCAGCTGGAGCTATCACCTCATAACCTAAAAAGGTATTCCATCTACCAAATGTAAGTGTTGTTCCTTCTGAAACATTCCAGTAAACATAAGCTTGGTTTACGATTCCATTAGTAAAATCATCAGATTCAACTAACGTAGCACCTGTACCCTTTGGTCCGAATGCTAAATCTACAACCGCACCAGCTTTTTCACCTTCGTAACCAAGAATAACATTCGCCATACCTAAAGCAAAACCAGATTTTCCAGCGAAAGCAGTTCCAAAGGATACACCTTCATTATCAGGAGCAGTTAAATAAGTTTGGTAATATGCATCTACACTACCGCTAATACTAAGTTTACTAGTTTCCTCTTCCTGCGCAAATCCTAAAGCCGCTACAAAAAGTAATGAAAGTGTTAAAAATTTTTTCATAATTGTTTTCATTTTTAGTTTTAATTATTAGTTAATTTTTTCTTAAGAGTGAGGTAAATCTATATCAAAAAGTTATAACCCCCATAAAAAATAGGGGTAATTCCGTTACTTTTATCAATATTCTAATTTTAACCCTATTTTTTTAGAGGTATTTTGGAAATTTTTTGATTTTTTGATTTTTTAACAAAGTCTGAAATTGAGTTTTTGCTAATTTTTCGCAAAAAATTATATGATAATAGCTGTTTAATTATTGCTTTTTTATCATAATAACACTTATACCTATATATTATTAACAAAACCACGATTACATATTTAACAAAAAACACCTTATATATTAGCAGATAATTATTTTTAACTTCACTTCGCCATAAAAATCGAAATAATGAAACCCCCATTATTGCTATTTAATATGTTGTAACTATCTTAGCTATTCAACTCTATTTTTTAATCCAAAATTTGCTGACTATGCTGGAGAAACAAGGACTATATTCGCCCGAATTTGAACACGAAAATTGCGGCGCTGGTTTTATATGTAATTTAAAGGGAGAAAAAACAAATCAGATCATACATGATGCGTTAGAAATCCTAGTAAAACTGCAACACAGAGGTGGTGTAAGTGCCGATGGAAAAACCGGTGATGGTGCTGGTCTTTTAATTGATATTCCGCATGAATATTTTACACGTGTATGCGACTTTAGTTTACCTGATTTTAGAGAGTACGCTGTAGGTATGATATTTTTACCTCAAAACGACAATCAACACACCTTTTGTAAAAACATTTTAGAAGAAGAAATTAAACAACAAGGCCTTTCTATTCTAGGTTGGCGAAAAGTACCTGTAGATTCTTCTCAACTTGGTGAAATAGCAAGAGCATCAGAACCCATTATAGAACAACTTTTTATTGGGAAAAACGATGATATTGATGAGGCTACATTTAAAGCCAAACTGTATGCTGCAAGAAAAATAGCAGAACACACCATTAGAAAGTCGAAAATATCGGAAAGTGATTATTTTCACATTCCTAGTTTATCAACTACAACTTTAATTTATAAAGGTATAATTATGCCAAAAGATATTGGCCCTTATTATACCGACTTACAACAAATAGACCTTGTTACCAGATTAGCTTTAGTACACCAACGTTTCTCTACCAACACAATGCCTACATGGGAATTGGCTCAACCATTCCGTTTCATGTGTCAAAATGGTGAAATTAACACCTTACGTGGAAACGTAAGTAGAATGCGTGTACGTGAAGAAATAATGAAAAGTGATGTTTTTGGACCACAAATACACAAACTTTTCCCTATAATTTTACCAGGAAAGTCCGATTCTGCTTCTATGGATATGGTAGTTGAATTATTAACCCACACCGGTCGTTCTCTACCAGAAATTATGATGATGATGATTCCTGAAGCATGGGAAAAACACAAAACCATGTCTGAAGATCGCAAAGCCTTTTACGAGTACAACGGTTGTATTATGGAGCCTTGGGATGGTCCTGCTTCTGTACCATTTACAGATGGCGATTATATTGGTGCTTTATTAGATAGAAATGGCTTACGCCCATCTAGATATACCGTTACAAAAAGCGGAAAACTAATCATGTCTTCGGAAGTTGGAGTTGTAGATGTTGAAGCATCAGATATTAAAGAACATGGTAGATTAGAACCAGGAAAAATGTTCTTGGTTGATATGAATGAAGGCCGCATAATTAGCGACGAAGAAATTAAAAGCAAAATAGTTTCAGAACGCCCTTACAAAGAATGGTTAGACAAAACACGCCTACATTTACGCGATGTACCGTACACTAACGAAACTTGCCCAATTGAAACTATTGATATAAAAACAAGACAACGTTTATTTAATTACACCTTCGAAGACATTCAAGAAGTAATTACACCAATGGCCGTTGTTGGTAAAGAAGCACTGGGTTCTATGGGGATTGATACACCTTTGGCTGTACTTTCAGATAGACCTCAGCTTATATCAAACTACTTTAAACAATTATTCGCACAAGTAACCAACCCGCCTTTAGATGGTATTCGCGAAGAAATTGTAACCGATATTAGTTTAAACCTTGGTAAAGACCGTAATATTTTTAGCATTACAGAACGCCAATGTAGAAAATTACGCATACAAAACCCTGTAATTTCTAATGCCGATTTAGAAAAAATAAGAACTATCGACATTGAAAGCTTTAAAGCCGAAACCATCCATATGCTTTATCCAAAAGCACAAGGTTTAAACGGGCTTGAAGATGCTTTAGATGATATTATCGTTCAGGTTGAAAAAGCTTTAAATCGTGGCACAAACATTATCATTCTTTCAGATAGAGGTGTAAACCAAGATTTCGCTCCAATTCCTGCACTTTTAGCGTGTAGCTATGTAAACCATCAAATGAACCGATTACGCAAGCGTTCGTATTTCGATATTATTATTGAATCTGCCGAACCACGCGAACCACATCATTTTGCAACTTTATTTGGTTATGGCGCCAGTGCAATTAACCCTTACATGGTAAACGAAATTATTCGTATGCAGGTTAAAGAAGGGTTTATTAAAGACATGGATGAAGATAAAGCCGTAGAAAACTTTAATAAAGCTATTGGTAAAGGGCTTCTTAAAATAATGAACAAAATAGGAATATCTACACTACATTCTTATAGAGGTTCTCAAATATTTGAAATTGTTGGTTTCAATTCTTCATTTGTTGAAAAATATTTCCCTTATACCGCATCAAGAATTGAAGGTATTGGCTTATATGAAATTGAAAAAGAAATTAACGAACGCTATAAATTAGCGTATCCAGATAATAAAATAGATAAACGACTAAGTTTAAATATTGGTGGTGATTACAGATGGAGACGAAATGGAGAGCGCCACTTGTTTAACCCAACAACCGTATCTAAACTACAACAAGCCGTTAGGCTTAGCGATCAAGCTAGTTACGACGTTTACTCTAAAGCTATAAACGAACAAGCTGAAAATTTAATGACCATTCGTGGTTTATTTGAATTTGATAATTTAGATCCTATTCCGATTGAAGAAGTAGAGCCTTGGACCGATATTGTAAAGCGTTTTAAAACAGGTGCGATGTCGTATGGTTCTATTTCTCGTGAAGCTCATGAAAATTTAGCTATCGCCATGAACCGTATTGGAGGTAAATCTAATTCTGGAGAAGGTGGAGAAGACAGAAAACGTTTTCATCCAGACATGAATGGAGATAGCCGTAACTCAGCCATTAAGCAAGTTGCTTCAGGCCGTTTTGGGGTAACATCTCACTACTTAACCAATGCCAAAGAAATTCAAATAAAAATGGCGCAAGGTGCAAAACCAGGTGAAGGCGGGCAACTTCCAGGTGAAAAAGTTTTACCATGGATTGCTTCTGCACGTAACTCTACACCTTTTGTTGGTTTAATTTCACCACCTCCACACCATGATATTTACTCTATTGAAGATTTAGCACAATTAATTTACGATCTTAAAAACGCTAACCGCGAAGCTAGAATTAACGTAAAACTAGTTTCTGAGGTTGGTGTTGGTACCATTGCTGCCGGAGTTTCAAAAGCAAAAGCCGATGTTGTACTTATTTCTGGTTATGATGGTGGTACAGGAGCATCTCCTCTAACATCATTAAAACATGCTGGTTTACCTTGGGAACTTGGTTTATCTGAAGCACAACAAACTTTGGTACTTAACGATTTACGTAGCCGAATTGTTGTAGAGTGTGACGGACAGTTAAAAACAGGGCGCGATGTTGCTATTGCTGCACTTTTAGGTGCTGAAGAATTTGGATTTGCAACCGCACCATTAGTTGCTTCTGGATGTATAATGATGCGTAAATGTCACTTAAATACTTGTCCGGTTGGTATTGCAACTCAAGATAAAGAGTTACGTAAAAACTTTAAAGGAACACCAGAACACGTTATTAACTTCTTTTATTACATTGCTGAAGAATTACGTGGTATTATGGCGCAATTAGGGTTTAGAACCGTTGACGAAATGGTTGGTCAAACTCATAAAATTAATGCAAACAGAGCCATTAAACATTATAAAGCTAAAGGATTAGATTTATCAAGTATTTTATATAGACCAACTGCTTACAAGCACATGACTATTAAAAATACTGAGAAACAAGATCATGAATTAGAAAATGTTTTAGACTTTACAATTCTTAAAGATTCTCACAGAGCTTTATATCGAAAAGAAAAAATGACATTACAATACCCAATTCGTAACACAAACCGTACGGTTGGAGCTATTGTAAGTAACGAAATATCAAAAATATACGGCCATTTAGGTCTGCCAGAAGACACTTTAAATATTAACTTTAAAGGATCAGCAGGTCAAAGTTTTGGAGCCTTTGGAGCACACGGATTAACTTTTACTTTAGAAGGAGACACCAACGATTACCTTGGTAAAGGATTATCTGGAGCAAAACTTATTATTAAAAAACCAAAAGAAGCCGATTTTATAGCCGCTGAAAACATTATAGTTGGTAACGTTTGTTTATTTGGTGCCGTACACGGGCAAGCCTACATAAACGGTATCGCTGGAGAGCGTTTCGCTGTAAGAAATTCTGGTGCAACAGCTGTTGTTGAAGGTGTTGGAGACCACTGTTGTGAGTACATGACAGGTGGTAAAGTAGTTGTTCTTGGTAAAACAGGAAGAAACTTTGCTGCTGGTATGAGTGGTGGTATGGCATTTGTTTACGACCCAGACAACAAATTTGTAAATGGCTTATGTAACACAGAAACTATAGAATTTGAAGACGTCGTAGGACAAGATGCCGAAGATTTAAAAGCATTGATTGAAAAACACGTTCTTTATACAGATAGTAACCGTGGTAAAGAAATACTTGAAAATTGGAGTACAGCCCTAGCCAATTTTGTGAAAATTATGCCTACTGAATACAAAAAAGCATTAAAACGCTTAGAGACCGAAGAAGAAATGTTTGAAGAATTAGAAATAGCTTAATAACATGGGAAAAGTAACAGGATTTAAAGAATTTGAAAGACAAGATGAAGCTTACAAACCCGTTGAAGAACGCGTTAAGCACTATAAAGAATTTACAGTACCTTTAAACGAGGAAGAAATAACCAAACAAGGATCACGTTGTATGGACTGCGGTATTCCATTTTGCCATAGTGGTTGTCCACTAGGTAATTTAATACCAGATTTTAACCATATGGTGCACCAAGGCGAATGGCAAAAAGCCTCTTGGATATTACACTCTACAAACAATTTCCCGGAGTTTACAGGACGTTTATGCCCTGCTCCATGCGAAAAAGCTTGTGTATTAGGTATTATTGAAGATCCAATTTCAATTGAAAACATTGAAAAAAACATTGTAGAACGTGCATTTCAAGAAGGCTGGATAAAACCGCAACCGCCAAAAACAAGAACTGGAAAAACAGTTGCTGTTGTTGGTTCTGGACCTGCAGGGTTAGCCACTGCGCAACAATTAAACCGAGCAGGACACACAGTTACAGTTTTTGAACGTGATGATGAAGTTGGAGGTTTACTTCGCTATGGTATTCCTAATTTTAAAATGGAAAAAGGTATTATAGACCGCCGTATTGCTATTCTTGAAGCAGAAGGTATTACGTTTAAAACAAATGTACACGTTGGTGTAAATTATGATACAGAAGAGTTAAAAGCTTTTGATGCTGTAGTATTATGTGGTGGAGCAACAAAACGTCGTAGTTTACCAACACCAGGTATTGATGCGGATGGTGTTGTACAAGCCATGGACTTTTTAACACAGCAAACCAAAGTTGTTTTTGGTAAAAAAGTTGAAAACCAAGTTTTAGCTACAGATAAAAATGTAATTGTAATAGGTGGTGGAGACACGGGATCGGATTGTATTGGAACCTCGAACCGTCAAGGTGCAAAATCGGTGGTGAATTTTGAAATTATGCCAAAACCACCAGGACACCGTTCGCCAACTACACCGTGGCCGTTTTGGCCTTTACAACTTAAAACCTCATCTTCTCATCAAGAAGGTGTGGAGCGTAATTGGCTAATTAACACTAAGGAATTTGTTACTGACGAAAGCGGTAAACTTACAGCTTTAAAAACAGTAAATGTTGAGTGGAAAATGGTACCTGGACAACGCCCACAATTAATAGAAATTGAAGGCACCGAAAAAACTTGGCCTTGCGACTTAGCTTTGTTAGCCTTAGGTTTTACAGGACCAGAAGCTACACTTGCCGAAAAATTAGGAATAAAAACCGATGCAAGATCTAATTATAAAGCAGATTATGGCAAGTACCAAACTAATGTACCAAACATTTTTACCGCAGGCGATATGCGTCGTGGACAATCCTTAATTGTTTGGGCGATTTCCGAAGGTAGAGAAGCTGCAAGACAGGTTGATATTTACCTTATGGGTAAATCTGATTTACCAACTAAAGATGCTAGTGGCGATTTAGTTGCCTTACATTAAGTTTAGCAAAATATTCAAAATAAAAAAAGGGATCATTTCATTACGATTTGATCCCTTTTTTCACTTAAAAACATAAAAAAGAACCTCATAAAAATGAGGTTCTCTTTTTTTCAACCCAAATAAAATTTACATCATATTGATCTAAATAATTTTAACTTTGCTACTCTTAGTTTAAAAACTTAGGCTTAATAACTAACATAGCCCAAGCCCAGTTTTGAGTGCTAGAAGCAGCATCTTCAGCAATACCTTTTAAATCGTACATACCATCAGCAGCAAACATGTGCGAATATCCAGCAACTAAAGCATAACCTTTAAACGCCTTTTTAAATACAATATCTAACTCTGTACCTAATGCTTTTTCTCCTTCAGTAATTTCTTGCTCTCCGCTAAAGTTTAATAATTTAACTAATAAACTAGATCCTTTTCCTAAATTAAAGTTTGCACTTGCGTGAATATCAACTAATCCAATTGAGTTCGCATGATTACCTACGTAGAAATAATCCATAAACCCATTAAACTTGTGATTTGTACCATACAATGGAAAAAATGCTCCAGTTTCGCCTGCGTCTGCATCGTTACCACTTATTACTTCTACACCGGCACCTATAGTTACCTTATCTGAAGCCTTAAAAGTAGCATCTAAACTTACATCGAATGCACCTTTTACAGCAACTTCATTTTGCCTGTCTCCTGTTTGAATATAAGCGTTAGCAGCTAAACCAAGTTTACCAGCGTTATATTTTAAATGTGTACCAACTGTTAATAAACTACTTGTGCCATCTCCAGTTACACCATCGTCTTCATATTCTTGAAAACCATTATTCATAAGTAATAAGCTACCTGAAAATTTATCCCAAGCCTTGCTTAAGTGTAACATTTGCATGGTTTTGTAAGAGAAAAATCCTGTTGTGTTATATTCTGTACCAGAAGACACAAACCCCGTTGGGTTATCATAATCTTGATTAAAAGCAAAGGCAAAGTCTAGTTTAAATCCTTCTTTTGCATATTTAATTAAGGCGGCATCGTGGTTACGGCCTTGTTGTGCCCAATCCAAACCACCAAGAATACGCTGGTCGTCGTAAGATAACACTTGGCGACCTAATTTAGTAGACCATCCGCCTCCTAATTGTAATTCTGCCCAAGCTTGAAATACTGCAAACGAGTTATTTTCATCATCTGGTAAAATCTGACGATTTTCTCCCCATACCATTACATCTTGTAAACTAATAAATACTTTATATTTTTCAGTTTTGTAGCCAGAATTTAATCTAATTCTTGTTGAAATTCCATAACCAGGTTCTGCTTCATCTGCAATTAAGCTACCAAAACCATGACGGTATTCGGTACGTGGTCTAAATTCACCATCTAAAGTAAATTGTGCATTAGCTATTTGTAAGCAACCTAAAAATAATAGTCCTAGAGTTATTATTTGTTTTTTCATTTTTTGATTATTTTACGTTTTGTGTTAGTTTATATTTTTTGTTAGTTTTTTTAATGCTCTAAAAAGTCAATTAAATGTTTGCGGTATTTGTAATAATCGTCGTGCTCTAAAACAGCTTTTCGTGTTCTTGGGCGCTCAAAATCTATACTTAAAACATCTCCAATTTTTGCACGAGGACCGCTAGTCATCATTACCACTCTATCGGCAAGAAAAATAGCCTCATCTACATCGTGCGTAATCATTACGGCAGTAATTTTTTCTTTATTCCAGATTTCAATTAAAATATCTTGTAATTCGCCACGAGTTAAAGAATCTAGCATTCCAAAAGGCTCATCTAAAAGCAATACTTTTGGCTTTATAGCAAATGCTCTGGCAATACCAACACGTTGCTGCATACCTTGAGAAAGTTCGCTAGCACGCTTATTAAAAGCATCTTCTAAACCTACTTTTTGTAAATAATATTTTGCAATATCGTTACGCTGTGCTTTGGTAGCGTGAGGAAACACTTGGTTTACACCTAAAAGCACGTTTTGTAAGGCCGTCATCCAAGGCATTAAACTTGGCGCTTGGAAAATAACACCACGATCTGGACCGGGACCTTTAATATGGTTTCCTAAAACCGAAATATTACCACCAGAAATTTCGTTTAAACCTGCTATCATGGAAAGCATAGTTGTTTTACCACAACCTGAATGCCCAATTATAGTAACAAACTCTTCCTTTTTAATTTGTAGATTTAAGTTTTCTAGCACCACGTAATCACCTTTTGGTGTTGGGTAAACTTTCTTTAAATCTTTTAAGTCTAGCATCACATCTTCCGAAGGAAAAATGATGCCGTTTTCTGTTATATTTTGTGTTTGAGTTATCATAATTTCAAGGTTTTAAAAACGTCCTACAAAACTTTTTGGTTGTAAATCTGGCAATTCAATAGGTGCATTCGCTTCCGCTTTGCGAGAATCTCCTATATCCATTAAATATTCAATAATGGCGTTTCTGGTTTCTTTAAAATTAGCATTATCGTTAAGCTCGGTTTTATCGCGAGGTCTTTCAATATCAATTTTAAATTCAGGACCCAAAGTTGCTTTTGGCCCTGGACGTAACGGAATAATGCGATCTGCCATATAAATACCTTCATCTACATCATTTGTAATAAGTAGGGCGGTACGCTTGTTACGGCTCCAAATATTTAAAATTTCGTCTTGTAAATTTCCACGCGTTAAGGCATCAAGCGCACCTAGCGGTTCATCCATAATAATCATTTCCGGATCCATAGCTAAAGCTCTTGCAACCGATACACGCTGGCGCATACCACCCGACAACTCTTTTGGACGTTTATTAATTGCTGGTGTTAAACTTACCATTTCAATATATTCGGCCACCAACTCTTGCAACTCCTTTTTGCTCTTTTTAGGAAAAGCTTCTTTAACCGCCACATATACATTTTGCCCCACAGTTAACCATGGTAATAAGGAATAATTCTGAAAAATTACACCACGCTCATGGCTAGTACCTTCAACCTTTTGCCCTTTAAAAAGCACCTCGCCCGATGTAGGCGTAATAAGCCCGTTAATTAAGTTTACCAAAGTTGTTTTACCACTTCCAGTAAACCCAACAATAGCCACAAACTCACCTTCTTCTATGGTTAGGTTTATATTCGATAATACTTCTGAAGCATTATCGCCAGTACCATATGTTTTATTTATATTATTTAATTCTAAATATGCCATTTTATTTAAGTTTTGGGTGTTCCCTTCCAGGTCGGGCTTTCGGCTATATCTTTTTTATTGGTTCTAGCGTTTCGCTATCGCTGCACACTAGAACTGACATAAAAAAGGATGCCGCCTCAATCCCTAACACGAGATTTCTACAAAATTTTAAACTTTATTACTAACTATCGGTTTGCAATAAAACCAACAATTAAATTGCGTCTGTTTTATCGAAAGACACCGTATTTTGTATAAACAACATTAATCGATCTAACAAGAAACCTATAATACCAATAACAAACATGGCAACTATAATTTTGGCGTTAGAATCGTTAGCTCCATTTTGAAACTCTTCCCAAACAAATAAACCTAAACCAGGACTTTGTGCTAATAACTCAATAGCAATTAAAACCATCCACGCTACAGATAATGTAATTTTTAAACCTGTAAAAATTAATGGTAACGACGATGGTAAAACCACCTTAAATACTTTTTGAAAAGGTCCTAATTTTAAAACCTTAGCAACATTTATATAATCTTTATCTACCGTAGATACTCCCATTGCTGTATTTACTAAAGTGGCCCACATAGAACACAACCCTACACTAATAAACGAAATGGTAAACGAGCTATCTTCGCTAGAATCTATAAGTAAAGTTTTAACAATCATGAACACTAATAAATACCAAACCACTGGAGATACAGGCTTAAATATTTGAATAAACCAGTTAAAAGCACTTTTTAACGTTGGGCTTAAACCTATAAATATTCCTAAAGGCACAGCAATTAATAAGGCTAAAAAGAAACCGGCAAATACCGTTTTTAAACTTCTAAAAATTTGATCTACAAACGATGGTCGTCCGGTGTAAACAATAGGATCTTTACCTTCTGCCACACGTTTTTCGTTTAAAGCTGCTGTTTTTTCTTTAAAAGCCAACTTATCTGCTCTAATTAAAAAGTGATCATCTAAAAGCGAATTGTACGACGCCCAAACTTGCGATGGCGATGGTAAAGTATTTGGCTGGCAACTAATATCTCCTGAAGCTATACAAGCTTTTAAAGCATCTGCTGCTGCCTGACCTTGTTCGGTTAAAGCTTTTTCAATTTTAAACTCAGCTTCCTTATTGTATAACGCTTTTGCTCCTAAATGCCATATTCCTATAAATAAAAATATTGATAATATTGGAACAATAAATTTTCTTAAAAACTTAATATAATCCTGTTTTTCAAGTTTTCCTGTAAACAGGTCCTTTAGCGTTGATAAAAATCCTAACCCTACGAATTTGGATATTTTATTTAATGTTAAACTTTGACTCATGATTATTGATTTTATTGGTTTGTGTTTAAGTATAAATAGTTAAGTTTAAGCGACCATTATAGTTTGTAATTCCTGAAATATTGGAGATAATCCTCATCAGGAATAACAAACCAATAAAATCACTTTACTTTTTTACAGCTTATTGTACTGCTTTATCTTTATTTCCAATTGAGAAACTGTTTATGTATGCTATTGGATCTTTAGCATCATATGTTTTACCGTCTATAAAATCTGTTGTTGCTGGCTTATAACCATCTGTTGTTGGCACATCGCTAGCAGGAATATGTCCTTCTTCAACTAAAAGATTTGCTGCTTTTTTCCAGATATCTGGTCTGTAAATATCTTTAATAGTTTCTGCATACCATTCTGCTGGTTTAGCTTCTGGAATTTGACCCCAACGTCTCATTTGAGTTAAGAACCAAATACCATCTGAATAGAATGGATATGTTGCATTGTATTTGTAGAATACATTAAAGTCTGGCATTTCGCGCTTATCACCTTTTTCAAACTCGAAAGTACCTGTCATAGAGTTTGCTAATACCGCTTCGTCTGCACCAACATATTGAGACATTGACAATATTTTTACGGCTTCTGCTCTGTTTCCTGGCTCGTCTAACCACTTTCCAGCACGAATTAATGCTTTAGTTACAGCAATTGCAGTGTTAGGATTTTCTTCAACAAACTTTTTTGTCATTACAAACACCTTTTCTGGGTTGTTTTTCCAGATATCGTAGTTTGTAGTTACAGGAACTCCAATACCTTTAAATACTGCTTGTTGGTTCCATGGCTCACCTACACAATACCCGTAAATTGTTCCCGCCTCTAAAGTTGCTGGCATTTGTGGTGGTGGTGTTACAGAAAGTAAAACTTCAGCATCAATTTGCCCTTGCACATTTTCTGCGGTATACATTCCTGGGTGAATTCCAGCAGCAGCTAACCAATAACGAATTTCGTAGTTGTGTGTAGAAACTGGAAATACCATACCCATTTTAAATGCTTTACCTGAATTTTTATAATCGGCAATTACTGGTTTTAAAGCTTCAGCTTTTATTGGGTGTACTGGTTTTCCATCTTCTCCAGTTGGAACATTTGGCTTCATTTTACTCCAAACATCGTTAGATACAGTAATACCGTTTCCATTTAAATCCATTGAAAATGGCGTCACTAAATCTGCTTGACGACCAAAACCTGCACCAGCAGCAATTGGCTGACCTGCTAACATATGCGAACCATCTAATTGTCCATCAATAACACGGTCTAATACGTTTTTCCAGTTAGATTGTGCTTCAACAGAAACAAATAAACCTTCATCTTCAAAAAAACCTTTTTCTTTAGCAATAGCTAAAGGCGCCATATCTGTTAATTTAATAAAACCGAATGTTAATTGTGGTTTTTCAATTTCTAATGCCTTGGTTTTAGATGTTTCGGCTACAGCCGCAACTTCTTCAGCTTTCTTTTTAGAATCTTTGCCTCCGCAAGCAAACATAACTAAGGAAAGTGCTGCAAGACTTGTTAATTTAATTAATTGTGATTTCATTATTATTCTAGTTTTTATAGTTAACTAAGTATGAATACTTATTTTTAACAAAGATATACGTAGAATTACAAACTACGTATGCATTTAACCATGAATCGACAACTTTTTGCACAGTTAATAACCTGCCAAAAAACATGTTTTATTTATAATAATCAGTATACCAATAATATAAAATAAAAATCAAGAAGAATATGTTTCAAGAAATTACTTATAAAAACACTTAAAACCTACTTAATTTTTAAAAAAATACGTAGAAAATAAATGCTTAAGATTTCAGAAAACGACACAAATCATTAACAAAGGCTTATTAATAAGCCTTCAACCAAAATTTGTTTAAGCTTATTGAAAGGAACAGGAAAGTTTAATAAAAGGTTGTTTTTTCAACCATTCTGCTTAAGAAAATGCACTATATATTATTTCGGTTCTACCCTTTAATTAGGAATTTATAGCTTTTAATGATAATGTGTCTTATATTTTCGTATTGATTGCCCATATTCCCCAAACCAGCAATTAAATTTTTTTTCAGAGCATTTTGTTCTGTAGTAGCGTTATTATTCGCAAACATCAAAAATAATTCAAACAAAAACTGAAACATATTTACATGTTTGTAAAATTAAAAAAGTGTTCAAACCTTTAGTAAACATAAACCATAATTGTTTTAACAGTTGTGGTTTTTGTTTTTACACTTTAAAATATTTTTATTTAAATAGGTGTTTTCTTTTAAATTCTTCTCTATGTTTTTAACGATTATGCAACATAACTTGCAATGCATGCATCAAAAGTACCAAAGTCAAGATTTAATAATATTTATTTTTATCTTTAATCAACTAACTAAACTAATTCGCTTTTGTATGAACAACTTACAGCGTTTATTAATACTACTAACTATAAACTTAAACCTTTCTTGGGCGCAAAATACTTATCAAAATTTTAATTTTGTAAGCATAAAAGAAGGCATCCCAAAAGCTGGAGTTACTGATATTATTCAAGACCACAACGATTTTATTTGGATTGCAACGAACTCTACGGGTTTATACAAATTTAATGGTATAGACTACATTCCTTACAAACATGTTTTAAACGACTCTACATCTTTAAGCAGCAGCAGAGTTTCATGTAGCTTTATAGATTCCGATAAAAAATTATGGGTTGGCACCGAAAATGGTTTAAATGTATACAATAACAAACAAGACAATTTTAATAGAATTGTTTTAAACACCAACAACCCCAATAAAGACATTATAAGTTCTATTACACAGGATACCTCAAATAATTTATATGTTGGCACTGTTGGTTATGGTATTTACAAAGTAAACACAAGCACTTTTAATGTAACAAAAATTGCAAATTCTACTTATTACAAACAAAGTAAAAAACTAAAAATAAACAGTTTATCACACGCTGGAAATAATAAAATTTATGTAGCCACCAATTTTGGATTAAAGGAAATAGATGTTACCTCCAACAAACTTATTGACATTGAAAATGCTTCTGAAAACCTAGAAGATTTTAAAAATGAAATTTCAAAACTTTTTGTTGATGCCAACCAAAATCTTTGGGTTGGCTTTCAATCTGGTAAAGGCATTTATAAATGCATATTAAACGAACACAAAAACATCGCAAAAGTTATATCTATTAATTGTACACAAAATAAAATAATGTCTATTGCTCAATTACCAGACAATAGCATAATTATTGGTACTGAAAATGATGGCTTTATTCATTTAAATAAAAATAATAGCGTCATTAAACATTTAAAGAGCAGCTCTAAAAACAATAATATTTTACATAATTCTATCTGGAAACTTTTTATAGATAAAAACGATAGAATCTGGATGGGTTATTACAATAGCGGTGTAGCCATTAGCGATAAGCTTTTCGATAAGTTTAAAGATATCACCAGCATTCCCAACAACAATAACTCGCTAAAAACCAACTCTGTAATGGGCATTGTAAATGATTCCAACAACAATTTATGGATTGCAACCGATGGCGGCGGCATAGATATTTACAATACCTTAACCAAAAAAATAAAACATATAAACACCACAGATACTAATTATTATTCTGGCTTAACATCAAATTACATTATATCTATTTTTAAAGATTCTCAAAACAATATTTGGGCAGGTAGCTGGGACAAGGGCGTATTTTTTTTAGGAAAAGACTCAAAAAAATTTATAAACTATAACAAAGAAAATTCAGGATTAAAGTCGAATATTATCATGAACTTTTCTGAAGACACTAACGGTAATATCAACATAGGAACGTTTTACAGTGGTATTCATATTTTTAATCCAAAAACAAAAGAAATCGTTAATTTCGAGCCTGATGCTTTTATAAAACACGGTATAAGTAGCGCTAATATTTTAAAAATATTTTTAGATTCTGATAACAACCAATGGTTAGCTACTACAGATGGCTTATTTAAAGTTGAAAGAAACGGCTCTTCTATAAAACAAGTCCTAGCTTTGTCTGAAAAAATAAACAAAGTATTTAACAACTCTATTGATGCAAATTACGTTTTAAGTTTATTTGAAGATTCTAAACAAAATATATGGATTGGCACAAGAGGTGCCGGAATATGTTTATATAACAAAACAAACAATACCTTTAAATGGTACAATAAATCTAATGGTTTAGTTGAAGAAAATGTAGCTTCTATTATTGAAGATGATGATCATTATATCTGGATAAGCGGTAACTCCGGATTAACTAAAATAAACATTGAAAAAAATGAATTTACCAACTACACCTACAACGATGGCTTACTATCCAACGATTTTAACTTTGGTGCCGCACTAAAAGACAAAGATGGCACCTTATATTTTGGAAACTATAGAGGTATCGATTATTTCAATCCAAAAAAATTACAGTTTAACAATAATGTACCCACTCTACATTTAACAGATTTTAAACTATTTAACGAAACCGTAACTCCTAACCAAAACAAATCACCATTAACTAAAGTTATTGCAGAAACAGATAGCATTACTTTAACCAACACACAATCTGTTTTTACAATTGAATACGCAGGTTTAAATTACACTAGACCCGAAAAAAACAACTATGCTTACTACCTTGAAGGCTACGAAACAACCTGGAATGACGTTGGGCAAAAACGAAGTGCAACATACACAAATCTCGATCACGGCAACTATATTTTTAAACTAAAAGCCTCTAACAACGATGGCGTTTGGAACCAAGAACCTCTGCAACTTCATGTAAAAATATTACCTCCATGGTGGAAAACCAATTGGGCAATAATGGGTTATATTACACTTATTATATTAAGTTTTTATTTATTAAATAGATTAACCCAAAGTAGAATAAAAGAAAAAGAACTTATAAAAAACGAGCGCCTAAAAAGGCAACAACAAGACGAACTAAACAAAAAGAAAATACAATTCTTTACAAATATTTCTCACGAATTTAGAACTCCATTAACCTTAATCATGAATCCGTTAAAAGCCATAATTCATGACACCAAACTAAACCTACCAGAACATGTTAAGCATAAACACGCCATAATTAATAAAAACACAGATAGGCTTTATAGGTTAATTAACGAGCTCATGGATTTTAGAAAACTAGAGTTTAACAAAATTAAAGTTAAAGCGCGTAAAATAAAGCTAATAGATTTTACAAAAAATATTGTTGGCTATTTTGAAGAAGAAACCAAAAGCAAAAATATTATTATTAGTGTAGATGCCGATAACCCAGATATATGCGTGTGGGCAGATTTAGAAATGTTGGAAAAAATAATATTTAATCTACTCTCAAACGCCGTTAAAATAACACCTTCTGGTGGTGTAATTAATATAGATTTACTTGCCACAGAACAACCTTACTTACTACCTTTAGTTACCGATAAAACAACAGTGAACGCCGTAGAAATTATAATTTCAGATAGTGGTCCTGGTTTAGAAAAAGAAGAAGTAAATAAAATTTTCGATCGTTTTTATCAAGTTGAAAGACAAACCAAGTCTTACATTGGAGGAACAGGAATAGGTTTAGAAGTTGTGCAAAGCTTTGTGAAATTACATAAAGGTAAAATTAAAGTAAGCAGCGAAATTGGCGTTGGCACTTCTTTTAAAATATTATTTCCAGCAGGTAACAGTCATTTTAACAACGACCAAATAGTACTTGATGAAACTTCAGAATACCTTAAAAAAGATGAATTCTCGTATGTTCCATCTGTAAATATTCAAGAAGACATAGATGAAATTGAATCAGAAAATAAAATTCATACAGTTTTAATAGTTGAAGACAACACCGAACTAAGAGATTATTTAAAACTAGAACTTAGCAGTCAACATAAAGTTTTGGTAGCCGCCAATGGTAAAGAAGGTATTAAAATTGCAAAAGAAGCCTTTCCCGATGTAATAATAACAGATGTTGTAATGCCAGAAATTGATGGTTTAGAGTTTTGCAAACAACTAAAAAGCGATTTAAGCACAAGCCACATACCTATTTTAATGCTTACTGCCAAAGCGAAAATAGACGACAGAATTGAAGGCATTGAAACCGGAGCAGACGCCTATATGGTAAAACCATTTAATATTCGTTTATTAAAACTCAGGTTATCGCAATTAATAACCAGCAGACAATTAATTTTTAATAAATATTTTAGTGTAATTAGCGAACTACCAAAAAACACAAACACACCACCCATAGATAAAGAGTTTATAGAAAAAGTTTTAAATCATATAAATGAAAATATAAGTGATCCTAATTTAAATGTTGAAGCACTTGCAACACATTTAAGCCTTAGCCGAAGTCAATTCTATAGAAAAATAAAAGCACTTACAAACCAAACTGCAACCGAATTTTTAAGAAATATAAGGCTTCAAAAAGCGAAACAAATTCTTGAATTAGGAGAAACAAACATAAGCAAGGTTTGCTATGCTACAGGGTTTTCATCGCACTCATATTTTACAAAATGTTTTAAAAATCATTTTGGTGTACTACCAACAGAAATAAAAACACAATACAACACTTAAAAAGTTAATAAACTACAAGTTAAACTTTATAATACTTGTTGCACCACATGTTACAAATGTAGCAAAACACTTAATTTAATTAGGTTTGCTTCAAAATTTGTAAAACTTGCTTTATGCATGCTAATTATAGTTTAATTTTTTTTCAACATTTGTATACCATGTTAAAAACCAATAGGCATAAACGAGCAGGAGAAGTACTATTAATAATCTGTATTATAGGGCTTTTATTGTTTCTTATAACCTATGTGCTTTAACTAAAACAAATAATTTAAAACTAACTAAACTTTATGAAAAACAGATTACTTAAAAAGTTAATACTGCCTTTATTTATTTTTATAGGAAGTATTACTTATGCACAATCGGTTTCTGGAACAGTTTCAGACCATACAGGTATACCTATACCAGGTGTGAATGTTCTGGTTAAAAACACAAACAAAGGAACCGTTACTAATTTTGATGGAAAATTTGAACTACAAATTACCACAGGTAATGTTTTAATTTTTTCTTATTTAGGTTATCAAACTAAGGAAATAACTTATAATGGCGAAAAAAACTTAGAAATTGTATTAGAAGAAGATACTGCAGAGCTTGACGAAGTTGTTGTAGTTGGATACGGAACGCAAAAAAAGAGTTTATTAACTGGTGCTATTTCAAGTGTTGATACTAAAGCCATTCAAAGCGCATCAAACCAACGTGTAGAGCAAGTTTTACAAGGTCGCACCTCTGGTGTAACCGTAATGTCATCATCTGGGGCACCAGGTTCTGGAGCACAAATTAGAATTCGTGGTACAGGCTCAAGCGGTAACTCTGGCCCCTTATATATTGTAGATGGCATGAAAACTTCATCTATAGTAGATATTGCTCCTGGCGATATTGCTAACATGGAAATTTTAAAAGATGCCGCTTCTGCAGCTATTTACGGTACAGAAGGTGCAAATGGTGTTGTAATTATAACTACCAAGCGAGGGAGAACAGGCGGTATAAAAGTTGGTTTTAATACTCAACTTGGTACCCAATGGGTTAATACAAACATGGAACTAATGAATGCTTCACAGTTTGTTGAATACATGAATGAAGCAGGCATAACTTCGGTTGAAGACAATGGCTATAATACAAACTGGATTAACAAAACATTCTCAAGCGCACCAACACGACGATTTGATGTAAATGTTTCTGGAGCCACAGACACAAATAAACATTCATTTTATTTTTCTGCATCAAACTTAAAACAAGATGGTGTTGTAGCTGGAGATAATTCATCTTTTAATCGTACAACAATGCGACTTAACTTAAAGTCTCAATTAGCTGATTGGATGGAAGTGGGCGGTAACATGTCGTTATCATCTAGAGATAGATTTGGTATTGCTGAAAATAGTGATACTCGAGGTGTTATTCAAAACATGTTAATTATAGACCCGCTAACACCTGTTTTTTACAATGATGGAGAAGTTCCTCAAGATGTAATTGATAGATCTAACAACAATAATGTACCTTTAATTACAGACGGTAATGGTCGTGTATATGGTTATCCAAGTTTTTCAACAGGAGAGGTTATAAATCCTGTGGCTTACGCTAACGAATTAAACATTTCAAACTTTATTGGGTCTCAGTTTTTATCAACAGTATATTTAACCTTAAAACCTATTGAAGGTTTAGAGTTAACTACACGCTATGGTTACGAGCGTGGTAATACAGATAACCGCAATACAGTTAATCCTTATTATGTAAGTTCAGAGGCTGCGAACACTTCTTATACAGGGTCGCAAACCAGATTAAGAAACAGACGTTGGTTATGGGAAAACTTTGCCACATACACCAAATCTTTTGGAAATCATAATTTTAAAGCCTTAGTTGGTTATTCTGCTGAAGATTCAGATACCAATACTATCATTTCAAGAACATTCTCTATTCCTGTAGAAGATTTTACTGGATTCGATTTTTACGACAACTCACTACCAGGGCAAATAGAATATAATGCATTTCCTTATTTAGATAATTTAGCATCTTTTTATGGAAGATTATCTTATAACTTTAACGATAAATATCTTTTTGAAGCATCATATAGAGCAGACACATCAGATAAATTCCCTTCAGAAAATAAAACAGGTTATTTCCCTGCTTTTTCTGCTGGTTGGGTAGTATCTAACGAAGATTTCTGGAACGAAGACTCTAAAATAAGTTACTTAAAACTAAGAGGTAGCTGGGGGCAAAATGGTAGTAAGGCTAACTTGCCTGGAAATTCAGACATTACTGGTATAACACTAATTGGCGAAGGTTACTTAAATCAAGACATTGTTTACGAAGGCAACAATGGTGCCCAAATTACCGGTTACGGAAACTCTAATTTAGTTTGGGAAACATCAGAACAATTAGACCTTGGTATAGATATTAGAGCCTTTAACAACAGACTGCGTTTTTCAACAGATTATTATATAAAAACCACAAGAGACTTACTAGTTTCAGACGGAAGTTTAATAACACCAGGTTCTGCAGGTTTTAACTTTGAAGCTTTTAATGGCGGAACCATTGAAAATAGTGGGTTCGAGTTTGAAATCGGTTACTCCGATTCTAATAGCAAAGGGTTCACCTACGATATTAACTTAAACCTTTCAACACTTAAAAACGAAGTAAAAGAAATTAAGCTTGTTCCCGAAGGTACTTCATTAGTTGGTGCTAGTGCTCCACAAAATCCTGATGGTGTAACACGTTTTACAGAAGGCTTACCTGCATGGTATTTTTATGGTTACAAAACCAATGGTATAGACCCAAATACAGGAGAAGTTATTTTAGTAGACAACGATGGCAATGGCACTGTAAACAACCTAGACAAAACATTTATAGGCACACCGCATCCAGATGTGCTTTTTGGTGGCAACATTGCCTTAGGATACAAAGCCTTAGATTTTAATTTACAATTTCAAGGCACATTAGGTAACGATATTATGTCTACCTACCACCAACCATCCAGACCTATTACAAATAAGCCATTACATTTTTATACCGACAGATGGCAACAAGCGGGCGATAACGCAAGTTTACCTGGCGCTGAACATGTAATAAGTTCTTACGACACAGATTTAGTTGTAGAAGACGGCTCGTATATGCGTATAAAACAAATTCAACTTGGTTATACATTACCTCAGCACATAATTCAAAACTCTAAATTAAAAAACTTGAGGGTTTACGTATCTCTAGACGACTATTTTACATTTACAAAATATAAAGGTTTAGATCCTGAAATTGGTAACTTTTCTTTTAACTCCGTTGGTATAGATCGAGGGTTTTACCCAACCGCTGCAAGAGCTATACTAGGCTTATCACTAAACTTATTTTAAAAAGAAAAATTATGAAAAAAACAATATTAACATGTATTTCCATCTGTTTTTTAGGAATACTATCATGTAACGACGATTTTACAACAAACCCCGCTTTTGGAGTTGAAGATATAGATACGTTTTTCCAAGACGAAAGCAATGTAGAAGAAGCTTTAATTGGTATTTACGATTTAATGCAATACAATTACAGTAGAGATTGGCATAGCGCCTTTTTTGTAAAACTTTTACCAGGCGACGATGCTAACGCAGCAGGCGGAAACTCTGGCGACCAACAACAATTACAAGATATTGACGATTATACAGATGTAGTATCATCTAACGCCTCTATAACAAGTATTTGGGATTTGTTTTACAGAACCATTGCGCTTTCAAACATTGTAATTGAAAACATTCAAGACAGTGATTTAAGTAATAAAGATCGCGTAATTGCAGAAGCTAAATTTTTTAGAGCTTGGTGTTACTTTGAATTAACAACCATGTTCGGAGACATCCCTTTAAGACTTACAATTCTTGAAGATGCAGAAGATTTTGGAATTGAAAAAACGTCTCAAACCGAAATTTATGCGCAAATAGAAAGCGATTTAATTGATGCTATTTCAGATTTACAAGACAAATCTGCTACCGATTATTTTAGAGTATCCTCTGGTGCTGCAGAAGCTTTAATGGGAAAAGTATTAGTATTTCAAGAAAAGTATGATGAAGCCATACCGTACTTCGAGAGCGTAATTGCTAATCCATCACACGATTTAGAAACTAACCCCGAAGATGTTTGGAGTATAAATAATGAATTTGGCATTGAGTCTTTAGTAGAAATAGGATTTATTTCAACATCAGGAAGAGACTGGGGTAATTTAGAATGGGGAGGCCGTAACGAAAGCAACCTACACATTCAACTTATGGGGCCTCGTGGTGATGGTATTTTCGACCTTACTGGAACTAATTTAATTAACGGCTGGGGTTTTAATTTGCCAACCGAAAAATTGGCAAATGCCTTTGATACAGCCGGAGACGTAAACAGAAAAGCAGCAACATTAATGACTGAGGAAGAACTTATAGCTGCAGGTGGCTCTGTTGATGCTACAGCTGCTACTGGAGGTGAAATTTGGGATTACGAAGGTTCTATAAGAATAAAATACGCCACTAAAGACGAAGACACAAGTCCTGATGGTGTTAAAGAACTAAATTATAGCACTAATTTTAGATTATTCCGTTATGCCGAGGTATTATTATTAGCAGCCGAAGCTTATAACCAAAATGGACAAGATGCCGAGGCAAGAACAGAATTAAATAAAATTAGAAATAGAGCTGGTTTAGCAGATATTAGCGCAACCTTAGCTGGTGACGATTTATTTGATGCTATAGTAAACGAAAAATTCTTAGAATTAGCACACGAAGGACAACGTTTCTGGGATTTAGTACGTTGGGGAAGAGCCTCAACCGAATTAGCAGGAACTGGTTACACCTCTAAAAACGATTTATTTCCTATTCCAATTAACGAAATAGATAAAAATTCAAAATTAACCGAGGCCGACCAAAACCCTGGTTACTAAACTTATAAAATTCGTTTAGTTTTTAGTTTAATATTAGCAGTATGGAAGTTTTTCATACTGCTATATTATTTTATGTTTCAATGTAAAAATTAAAGTAATGCATAAAATTATCTTTCCTTTTTTATTAATATTTATTGGGTGTCAATCAAAAAAAAATAACATCACTAATGCTACATTATTTAAAAAATTAACACCACAAGAAACCAACGTTACTTTTAGTAATAATTTACATGAAACCGATTCGTTAAACTATTTTACTTACCCCTCAATTTATATGGGTGGCGGCGTCGCTGTAGGAGATATTAATAACGACGGGTTAGATGATATTTTTTTTACAGGCAACCAAGCCAACAATAAATTATACTTAAATAAAGGTAATTTACAATTTGAGGACATAACCTTAAAAGCTAAAATTTCTGGAGATAATCGTTGGTATACAGGCGTTACTATGGCCGATATTAATAACGATGGCTATTTAGATATTTATTGCGCTGTAGCAGGAAAAGATGGCGTAAAAAACAACCAACTTTTTATAAATAATAAAGACTTAACATTTACCGAAAAAGCTTCAGAATATAAAATTAACGACTCTGCCAATTCTATACAGGCTACTTTTTTTGATTACGATAATGATGGCGATTTAGATTTATATGTAGCCAATTATCCTATATCTAAAACATCGGTTCCAAACATGATTTATAAAAACCGAATGGATCATGTTACCATGCAAGAATCAGATAAATTATACAGAAACGATGGCCATACATTTACTAATGTTACCCAAGAAGCTGGTGTTAAAAACTACAGTTTCTCTTTAGGTATTTCTGCTTCAGATATTAATAACGATGGTTGGCAAGACTTATATGTATCAAACGATTATAGTATTCCAGACTTTTTATACATTAATAATCATGATGGTACATTTACCGAAGTAATAAAAGACGCCACAAACCAAACAGCCTTTTACGGAATGGGAATTGATGTAGCCGATATAAACAACGATGGTTTATTAGATATTTTTCAAGTGGATATGGATTCTAATAACAACCGCCGTCAAAAAGCAAATATGGCCAGCATGAATCCAAGGCTTTTTTACGAAACTATACTTTACGGTTTTCACTACCAGTACATGCAAAACAATTTACAATTAAACTCTGGGTATTCCGAAAATGGTATTCCTAAATTTTCTAATATTTCCAGATTATCAGGAACCTCATCAACAGATTGGAGTTGGGGACCATTAATTGCCGATTTTGATAACGATGGACTTAAAGACCTTTTTGTTACCAACGGAACAAGACGAGAGGTAAACAATAAAGATTTCTTTAAAAAAATAGGAAAGCAAGAATACGACAAGTATTCTCTGTTAGAAAAAACCAAAATGATTCCTTCTGAAAAAATAGATAACTTCATGTTTAAAAATTCAGGAAATTTAACGTTTACTAAAACAAATAAAACTTGGGGAATAGAACATAAAGGATTTTCTAACGGCGCTGCTTATGCCGATTTAGATAACGATGGCGATTTAGAGATTATAATTAATAACATTGATGAAGAAGCTTCAATTTTTGAAAACACAAGTAACCAAAACAACTACTTACAAATAAAGTTTAACGGGCAAGCTTCAAATAAATTTGGCTTAGGAAACCGTATTTATTTATACAACCAAAATACAACTCAAGTACAAGAACTAACCTTAACTCGTGGGTTTCAATCTTCGGTTTCACCCAAATTACACTTTGGTTTGGACAATGCTTCAAAAATTGACAGTTTAAAAGTTGTTTGGCATAATGGAAATATTCAAACACTTAAAAATGTAAAGACAAACCAAGAATTAACTTTAGAGTTTTCAGAAGCTAATTCTTCAGAAGTAAAAAAATCAACTTCTAATGAAAAGTTATTTTCAACTTCAAAAGACATTGTTTTTCATAAACATATTGAAAACGATGTAAACGATTTTGATAAACAAGTGCTTTTACCACATAAAATGTCAACTCTTGGTCCAGCTTTAGCCATTGCTGATGTAAATAATGATGGATTGGACGATTATTTCATTGGTGGCTCCTTTGGCTTACCTGCCAGCTTATATTTACAAAACCAAACAGGATTTGTAAAACAAAACATTCCAGATATTGAAAAAGATAAATTATCTGAAGATTTAGGAGCACTCTTTTTTGATGCCGATAATGATGGTGATTTAGATTTATACGTGGTTAGTGGTGGTTACGAATATGCCGAAAACTCAAACCTATTACAAGACAGAATATACACTAATAATTGCAAAGGCAACTTTACCAAAACCACAAATGCTTTGCCTAAATTTAACTCCAGTGGTTCTAAAGTTTTAGAGTTAGATTACAACAAAGATGGCAAAAAAGACGTATTGGTTTTAGGCAGACAAGTTCCAGGGAAATACCCTGCACCAGCGTCTAGTTACTTATTAAAAAATGTATCTGAAAACTCAATGATTAAGTTTGAAAATGAAACTGAACAAGTTGCCCCATTTTTTAAAGATTTAGGTATGGCTACAAACGCCATAATTACCGATTTTAATAACGATTCTTGGGACGATATAATTATTGTGGGCGAATGGATGCCAATTAAAATCTTTATGAATTCTGAAGGTATTTTTAAAGATGTGTCTGAAAATTATGGTTTAAATGCAAACTCCACTGGTTGGTGGTGGAGCATTAACCAAGGTGATTTTGATGGCGATGGCGATATAGATTATATTGTTGGCAACAACGGTTTAAACTATAAATACAAAGCTACTGAAGATGAAACATTCGATATTTATGCAAATGATTTTGATAACAATAAAAAGCAAGACATTGTTTTAAGCTACTACAATGACGGTGAACAATATCCGCTTAGAGGTAGACAATGCTCGTCTGAACAAATCCCAGGAATTAAACAAAAGTTTAAAAATTACGATGAATTTTCGCAAGCCAAACTTATTGATGTTTACGGAAAAAAGAACTTAGAAAACGCTTTACACTACCAAGTAAAATCGTTTGCTAGTATTTATTTGGAAAATAAAGACGGTAAATTTATTACACACGAATTACCTATTGAAGCTCAATTTTCTAGCATAAATGGCATCTTGGTTAATGATTATGATAACGATGGAAATTTAGACGCACTTATAGCTGGAAATCTTTATAATTCAGAAGTAGAAACCCCAAGAAACGATGCCAGTTTTGGTTTATTTTTAAAAGGTAATGGAAAAGGGAAATTTAAAAGCATTCCTGTTTCAGAAAGCGGATTTTATGTAAGTGGCGATGTTAAAGATTTAAAAGAAATTAGTATTAATAGCAAAAAACATATTCTTGCCGCAAAAAACAACGATTACTTACAATGTATTGAGGTTTTAAAAAATTAAAGAAAAAATAAAAACAGTTATAAAACCTACTAAAGCCATAATCGTTATCATCATGGTCCAGCTTTTAAACGTCTGCTTTTCATTTAAGCCAAGATATTTACTTACTAACCAAAAACCACTATCGTTTACATGAGAAAAAATTGAAGCTCCTGATGCAATAGCCAAAACCAACAAAGCTTTATCAATCTCAGAAACTGTTGCCGCTAATAATGGCGATACAATTCCTGCTGCGGTAATCATAGCAACCGTTGCAGACCCTTGTAATACACGAACGACCACAGCTGCTAAAAATGCAAAAAACAAAACGCTAATACCTTTATTAGCAAAATAAACAGCTAACATTTCTCCTGTTCCTGTATTTACAAGCATTTGTTTAAATACACCACCAGCACCAGTTAACAAAATAATAATTCCGGCAGCCTCCATAGATTTTGTACTAAGTTTTAGTAAAACCTCTTTTTTTGCTCCTCGTTTTATGCCTAATAAATACCAAGCAATAAGATTCGCTAATATTAAAGCTGTAAAAGGATGCCCAAGCATTTTTAACCATAACTTTAAATTACTTGAAATAGCATTATTAGAAAACAACGGACTATTTAAAACTGTATTACCAACAATTAGCACAATAGGAATACCAATAATTGCTAAAATTAAACCAACTGCTGGGTATTTCTCGTTTTCGTTTTTAATAAGATTAACCTCTGGTGCAGCAACATAAATTTTCTTTGAAATATATTTGGCAAAAATTGGCCCGCTAATTATTGCCGTTGGTATGCCCGTTACAAATCCGAATAATATTACCCATCCTAAATCAGCTTTCAAAATATCTGCAACCGCAACTGGCCCAGGAGTTGGCGGAATATACGCATGTGTAATTGCTAAACCAGCCAATAAAGGAATAGCATAAAGTAATATCGATTTTTTAGTTTTTCGTTGTAACGAATAAATTAACGGAACAAGAATAATAAACGCCACATCAAAAAAAACAGGAATAGCAATAAAAAAGCCTGTAATTACCAACGCCCATGATGCATTTTTTTCTCCAAATTTTTTCAAAAGAAAGTTGGCTAAAGCTTCTGCACCACCAGAATACTCTAAAATAGAACCAAATATAGCTCCTAACCCAACAACCATGGCTACAAAACCCAAAGTACTAGCCATGCCTTCTTGAATAGTTTTTGTAATATCTGTAGGATTCATACCTGCTACAATACCCACAACAATACTAGCTACGAGTAAAGCTATAAAGGCTTGAATTTTTAACCGTAGAATTAAAAACAATAAAATAGCAATGCCTGCAAATACAGCTAGAATGAGATTATAATCTATCATAGCTTAACTACTATTTTAAGTAAAAAGAGCCTTTTAAACCACTAAGCGCATGTTGCCCAACCCAAATATTAAAATCACCCGCTTCGGCTGCATTAACTAACTTATGATTTACAAATTTTAAATCTTCAGAAGAAATAGTAAAACTCACTTCTTTAGATTCTCCTGGTTTTAGAGAAACATGCTGAAAACGCTTTAACTCTTTAACTGGCCTTGTAATACTTCCAACTACATCTTGAGTGTATAGCTGAACAATATCTTTACTTGCTCTATTTCCAGTATTTGTCACGGTAACTTTTACAGTTAAATCTTCATTAAAATTGATAGTGTCTTTTGAAACCGACAAGTTTTTGTATTCAAATTTTGAATAACTTAAACCATAACCAAACGGAAACTGTGGTGTAAAACCAGCATCTAAATAATGAGAATCGTTACCCAACGAACTTTGCCACGCCTGAATGGGAATATCATCTATTCCAACAAACTGATCGTCGCTAGCTGGTCTTCCGGTATTTTTATGATTGTAGAAATACGGTAACTGTCCTGCTGTTTTTGGCCACGACACAGGCAATCTACCTTCAGGTTCTGCCACACCATAAATAATATCGTGTAAAGCAGGGCCACCCATAGTTCCTGGATGCCACGCCATAAGAACAGCATCAGTTTTATCTAAAATGTTAGAAACTGAAATTGGTCGTCCTGCCATAATTACTAAAACTAAAGGTTTATCTAGTTTTGATAATTCGTTAATCAATTCCTCTTGAACTCCTGGTAAATCAATATTTGCTCTACTATGTGCTTCACCAGATAAAATAGCTTCCTCACCACCAAAAAACAAAATCACATCGGCTTGTTTAGCAGCTTTACTTGCAGATTTAAATCCTTTTTTAGTTTTGTCTCTGCTGTGTGTTAATCCTTTTTCGAATATAAAACTTGAACTTTTTTCTTTAAACACATCTAATGGAGTAATGGTATATTCCTTCTCTCCATCAAAAGTCCAAGTTCCTAATTGTTCATGTGGTGCATTAGCTAAAGGACCAATAATTGCTACTTTACTGTTTGTGTTTAAAGGTAAAATAGCATTGTTATTTTTTAATAAAACAGTGCTTTTTATTGCGGCTTTTTTAGCTTCAGTTAAATGATTTTCTGCATAAAAATTACCAGTGTGATCTTTATTTCTATATGGATTTTTAAATAATCCTAATCTAAATTTTACGCGAAGTATATTTTTGACAAACTCATCTAGTTCTACTTCAGAAAATTTACCTTCAGTAATTAATTCTTTTAGATGTTTTTCATAAGATTTACTAGTCATTTCCATATCCATTCCCGCAACAGCCGATAATTCTGCAGCATGTTTATTGTTTTTGGCAAAACCATGCGCAATCATTTCTTTAGTTGAATCCCAATCGCTAACCACAAACCCATCGAAACCTAACTCTTCCCTAAGTACTTGTTTTAATAAAAATTCGTTTCCTGAAGCTGGAATACCATTAATTTCATTAAACGAGGTCATTACCGTTGCTGCCCCAGCATTTAAAGCCGCTTCAAAAGGTGGCAAATACACGTTCCTGAGTAGTGGATCACTCATGTCTACAGTATTATAATCTCTACCACCTATGCCTGCACCATAGCCTATAAAATGTTTAGCGCAAGCTGCTATTTTTGTAGAATCGCTTAAGTCTTCGCCTTGAAAGCCTTCAACATAAGCTTTACCTAAAACACTTGCTAAATACGGGTCTTCACCTGGAGATTCTGCAATTCTTCCCCAGCGACTGTCTCTGGAAATATCGAGCATGGGCGCAAATGTCCACCTTATTCCTACTGCCGAAGCTTCGTAAGCTGCAATTTCAGAAGATTTTTTTGCTACCTCAGCATCCCAACTTGCCGCCATACCCAACGGAATTGGAAAAATAGTTTTAAAACCGTGAATAACATCTCTACTAAAAATTAATGGAATACCATTTGGACTTTCTTCAACAGCTATTCTTTGAAGCTCGTCGACATAATCTAAATTCATTACGTTTAAAAAGGCTCCTATTTCTCCATTTCTTACTGCATCTTTTAATGCTGCTGGTAACATTTTTGTTCTGCTGGAAGTACCGCGTAAATTAGTTTGACCAATTTTTTCTTCTAAAGTCATTTTAGAAAGTAATTCGCTAATAAATTGGTCTTCTTTAGTATTTTTAGATGTTTTTGTTTTGTTTTCTTCACAAGTAAAAAACATAGCGAACAGCATGATACATAAGATTTTTTTCATGGTAGTATTTAGTTTAGTTATTGGTTTTAAAGAATGAAGACTTTACACCCTTTACCCCAGTAACAACTTTAAATACTGAACCAGCGAGCGGATATTGCTTTTGTTCTTCATCAGTCATATCAACCGATGCCGTGGTTATGTAAAGCACATCCAAATTTTCGCCTCCAAAGGCACAGGATGTTACATTGTGCGCAGGAACTTCTATTGTTTGTAAAACTTCGCCTGTATCTGGGTTGAATCGAATTACCGCATTACCATTCCACATACCAACCCAAAGCATATTCTCTTCATCTATGGTCATACCATCTGGAAAGCCTAATTTTAAAGGAATAGTTACAACAACCCTTTCGTTTGAAATTTCGCCCGTTTCATTATTGTAATCGTAAGCTTTTATTTCTGAAGTTGGTGTATCTATATAATACATTGTTTTTTTATCTGAAGTCCAAACTATACCATTAGAAATGGTTACGTTTTGTTTCTTTTTTAAAGATTTACCTTCAGCATTAATCATATACAAATTAGCTCTTCCTTGCTCTTGCTTAAAATGCATAGAGCCTACCCAAAACCTTCCCGAAGGATCGCATTTACCATCGTTTAACCTACTGCCAACCAGCTCTTTTTTTAAGTCAGAAAAAAGGGTGCGCTCACCTGAATTAAGGTTTAAGCGATACACCCCATCCTCTGACGCTATTAACGCTTCAATCTCATTAATAGCAACTACACTGCCTATTTTACTTTTAGTATTATATACTTTATTATTTTTAGTTTTTGGATTGTAGATATTAAACGTTTCAGATTCAATATCTATCCAATACAACTCTTGCGTTTTATAGTTCCAAAAAGCGCCTTCACCTAATTGAGCTGGTATTTTATATTCTAATTCTGCCTTAAGTTTGTTACTTACAACTATTTCTTTTTTACGTGATTTACAGCCTTGAAAAAGCAAAAAAAGCAAAACAATAATTATACTTTTACCCATAATGTGTGTACAAATATTAATTGATAGTTACTTTAAGCGCTTTGGAAATATTATTTGAAGCATTACCAACATATATTTGATACTCTCCTGTTTCAAAATCCCAATCTGATTTTGATTCGTTATAATATTTTAGCTTTGAAACATCTACAGTTATAGAAACAGATTGTTTTGCGCCTTTTTCTAAATTAACTTTAGCAAAACCTTTCAATTCTTTTAGTGGCCGTTCTATTTTAGAATTTAATTTACCAATGTAAACCTGTATAACTTCTGCGCCAGCAACATCTCCAGTATTTGTAACATCGCAAGTAATAGTTATTTTATCATTTTGATTATAAGTATTATTATCTGTAATAATATTTTCTATCTTAAATGATGTGTAAGACAACCCATAACCAAATGCATAACGTGGTGTTATATGTTTTGTATCGTGCCAACGATACCCCACTAAAATTCCTTCTTTATATTCTTGCGTGAATGATGGTTTATTGTTTTTTGAAATGTCGTTTTGAGGATCTTGAATTCCTGGGTAAGATTCGGATCCAAAAAAGTGAGCCGCATTATCTTCTATTTTTACAGGTATTGTAAACGGTAATTTACCTGATGGGTTTACATCTCCGCTAATTACATCTGCAATGGCATAACCCGCCATACTGCCCAAATACCAAGATTCTAACAAACCTTTAACCTTGTTTAACCAAGGCATTTCAATAGCATTTCCTGTAAGTAAAATAAATCCTAAATTTTTATTTACTTGAGCTATTTCGTTAATAAGTTCTTCTTGACCAAATGGCAAATTATATTGTTGCCTATCATCGCCCTCGCAATCTTGTAAATGACTTTTATTTAAACCTCCAACAAATAATACAATATCTACTTTTTTGGCGAGCTTAATGGCTTCAACCTTTAATGAGTCTTGATTTAAAGTTGGCGGGTGCACTACATCGTACTCCGAACGCCCTGTTTCATAACCCATTGTATGCAAAACGGTAGCATTTTTATAACGCGTTTTAATACCTTCTAATGGAGATATTTCGAATTTAGGTTTTAATTCTGATGAGCCTCCGCCTGCAGTCATAGATCGTGTGGCATTTTCTCCAATTACCGCAATGGTTAATCCTGTTTTATCTTTTATAGGAAAGAAATTATCTTCATTTTTAAGTAACACTATTCCTTCTGTAGCTACTTTTCGAGCTACTTCATGATGCTCTTTATTATTTGCTTTTCCTAATGGTCTATTTTTACTTAAATTAGTTCTATACCTTAATCTTAATACCCGTTTAACTTTATCGTTTAAAACCGCTTCTGACAACTCTCCACTTTTTAGTTTTTCAAGAAAAGGATCGGCTAAAAAGTATTTAGAATAATGGTTTTCTGTAGTAAAACCTAAACCATCTGTTCCCGTTCCCATTTCAATATCTAATCCATAGTTTGCAGCTTCTGTGGTACTATGTGCAGAACTCCAATCACTAATTACTACGCCATCATATTTCCAATCTCCTTTTAAAATTTGGTTAGTTAATAGCTCGTGATGTGTAGTGTATTGCCCTCGAAATTTATTATAAGCTCCCATTATAGCCCAAACATTGGCCTCTTGAACAGCTGCTTTAAATGCTGGTAGATAAATTTCGTGTAAAGCCCTATCGTTAACCTCAACATTAACAACATCACGCCAATGCTCTTGATTGTTTAAAGCATAATGTTTAACACAAGCTGCAACCCCATTTTTTTGAACACCTTTTATGTAAGGCACTACTAATGTTGAGGCTAAAAATGGATCTTCGCCTAAATATTCAAAATTTCTACCATTAAATGGTGTTCTGTAAATATTAACTCCAGGACCTAAAAGCACATCTTTTTTTCTGTACCTAGCCTCTTCGCCTAAATTAAATCCATATTCGCCAGCTAATTCTGGGTTAAAAGTTGCCGCCAAACAGGTTAATGCCGGAAATGCGGTAATTGAATCGTTAGTCCAACCTGCGTAATCCCACGAATCCCAACTTATTTCGGCTCTAACACCATGCGGACCGTCGGACATCCAAATTTCGGGTATCCCTAAACGCTCTACTCCTTTTGTACTAAATTTAGATTGGGCGTGGCATAAATCTACTTTTTCCTGCAAGGTTAAAAGCGGTAAAATACTATCTATTTTTGCTTCAATATTCTGTTTTGGTTCTTCTATTTTGTTTTTTGGCTTTGTGTTACAAGATGCCAATAAAACGATGCCACATAGTATACTACTGTACTTGAGTTTAAATTTCATAAAGAATAATTTGTTTAAGGAAATAAGCTTTCCTTTAATTCAGTTGGTTAAAGTGATATAAAACTATTCAGAATTAAAAAATATCTTTAAAACAAATACAGCGCTTAATAAAACATTTGTTGCATAAGGCATATTTAGCGAGTTGCCATAAATTATGCTATGCATAAATTAACATATATGTGCACTAAAAGTGTTGCACATTACTGAACTAACAAGATTATAGGGTATTTTTAACATGACTATTATTAACAGAAAACCAATAAAAAAACCTAGCTATTTACTAAGGTTTTCTTTTTTAGCAGATTTTATTGAAGCAACAAATTATCTGCATAGCTATTAAAAAGTAATAAAGTTTATTCTCCCAAAATATACTCTACACCAGACATGGCGTGAATTTTTGTAGTATCGAAAATAGGAACACTTAAATCGTCTTTAAAAATCATTAGAGGGAACTCTGTACATCCTAGAATTACACCTTCGGCTCCTTTATTTATTAAACCGTTAAGAATGCTTATAACATAAGCTTTAGATTCTTCTTTAATCTTACCATAAGTGAGTTCTTCTATAATTATTCGGTGTAATTCGTTAATAACACTTTCCGATTCTGGTACTAAAACATCTAAACCATTTTCCTGTAACCTTTGGCTTATAAATGTTTCTTGCATGCTATATTTAGTACCTATAAAACATACTTTTTTTATACCTTTTTTTTGAATGGCCTGCGCGGTAACATCGGCTATGTGAATCACTTTAAAATCTAACTGTTCCTGAACTTGATTGTATACTTTATGCGGTGTATTTGCACAAAACATAACAGCTTCGGCACCAGCCTTTCGTAAACTTTTAGCGCCTTGGGTTAACATATGCGCTATAGAATCCCATTTATTTTCTATTTGAAAACGATGTACCTCAGCTTGGTTAAGTGTATAAACTAGTAACGGCGGGTTGGTGTTATTACCAAAATAGTCGTTTACAGATTGGTTAATTGCACTATAATATTCTATTGTAGAATGCCATGATGTGCCACCAATTAAACCTAATGTTTTCATTTTATTTTTATATTGATTTTTTTGAGCATGTATTCCGTTTACAAATAAAGCTGCATTTATAAACAAAAGCACAGAAACATATTTTTTAAACATAAAAAGCTTATTGTATTAAAAAGTAAATCCCTCTTTTAGTTTATTTGAAAGCTGTTTTATTAAAATTTCGTGTTCAGGGTTATTTACAATATTATAATTTTCTTGAGTGTCGTTTTCATGATCAAAAAGCTCTCTCGCAATAAGTTGTTCTGGTACATTTTTATTTTTATTCCATGTGTACCATTCCACATATCTATATCTGTCCGTTCTAACGGTATAACCCATTCGTTCTTGCTTACGAGCTTCTGGAGGCCCATACCTTCCTAATAAAAACTGACTATAAGCGGCATCTTTTATTGTAACCTCAGAATCTTCTAAAACAGGTTTTAAACTTAAACCTTGAAGGTGTTCTGGTACGCTAAAACCTGCCATATCGCATAGCGTAGGGTAAACATCTACAAACTCTGTTAATGCATGACTTGTTTTTCCTTTTGATTTTACACCATTTCCGCTAATAATTAAAGGTACTCGCGTATCTATTTCGTAGTTGGTTTGCTTACCCCAACCATTATGTTCTCCTAATTTCCAACCGTGGTCGCCCCAAAGTACAACTATTGTATTTTCGGCTAAACCTAATTGATTAAGCTCATTTAACAACCTACCTATTTGAGCATCAATATAGCTAACACAAGCATAATATGCATGTATTAATTCGCGTTGTTTATCTTCATCCCAAGGGGCCTCGTTAGGTTTTGGTAAATTATTTTTAGCATCTACATAACCACGTAATTCGGCATCGCCATGAATCGAAAACTCTGGACTATCTTTTGGAGCGTATTGATTGTTTGCTAACGGAATTTTATCTCTATCATATAAATCCCAATATTTTTTTGGCGCATTAAATGGTAAATGCGGTTTATAAAACCCAACAGATAAAAAGAATGGTGTTTTACTGTTTTTTAAAGCCTTTAATTTTTTAATAGCTAGGGTTGTTTGCGCACCATCGTAATAGGCATCGTCTTCTGAAATTCCCATTTCGCTAGATCGTGTTTTAGAATAAATAAAACCGTATTTATCGAACTTTGCTTTACCATTTTTTAAACGTTTTAATTCTAGTTCTTTTTGCTCGACAATATTATCGTGATTTACATAAACGGCATCCGGATCAAAAGGAAATCCGTCTACATGCAAATACTCATTCCACGCTATTGAATCTTGAAGTGTATTATGAAACGTTTTTCCTAAACCTACGGTATAATAGCCATTGTTTTTAAAGAACTGAGGTAAAGAGACCACATTAGGTAAATTCGTTCTAAAATGTGTGCGTAAATCCCAAACTTGAGTAGAATCTGGTCTTAAGCCTGTTAGCAAACTGGTTCTAGAAGGTGTACAAACCGCTTGCTGGCAATAGGCATTATTAAAAACAACACCATTTTCTGCAAGCTTGTCTATGTTTGGCGAAATTACCAAATCGTTCCCGTAGCAACCTAATTCTGGCCGTAAATCGTCTATAGGAATAAAAAGAATGTTTGGTTTATTATTTTCCTGGGTAACTTCTGCTTTTACATTTTTTTCGCCATTACAAGCAACTAGAATTACCAGAAATTGTACTACAACACTTAGTTTAATTAATTTTAAATTCATTTATTTTTTAAATTTTAGGAACTGCAGCACGCCAACCTTCAGCTAGCTTTACCGATAATTCTTCTACTGTTTTTTTATATTCAGGATAATTGGCGACGTTAACCGTTTCGGTTGGATCTACATCATGATTATATAGTTCTCTTGCAGCGTATTTTCCTTTTTGTTTGGTTTCATTATTCCAAGTATACCATTCTATATAATGATAGGTTTTGGTTTGCATAGAATATCCCATGTATTCGTTACCATCTTTTGATACCTTAGCACGTCTTCGAAATTGTGAAAAAACAGCATCTTTCCATTCCAATTCAGGGTTTTCAAAAAGAGGCGTTAAACTTGTTCCTTGAAAATAATTAGCTTTTCCTACGTTCGAAACGTCGCAAAGTGTTGGAAAAATATCAACAAGTTCGGTAAGCGCTTCAATGCGTTTTCCTTCTTTTTGATGGGCTTGTTTTATTATTAAAGGCACATGAGTATCAATATAAAAATTAGTCATTTTTCCCCATCCGTTATGGTCGCCTAGTTTCCAACCATGATCGCCCCACAACACAATAATAGTATTTTCGTAAAGTCCGCGTTCTTTTAATCCTTCAATTAATTTCCCTACGCAAGCATCAATAAAACTTACACTTGCGAAATAGCCGCGTTTTAGGGTGTCGGCATAATCTTCTGGTAAAGGTTCATCTTCGGGCCTTCCAATTTTATGCGGATGATTATAAGCACGTAGCTCGTAATTTGAATTTGACACCATAACAGGTGCATTTTCCGGAAGTTTTGGATTTGCCGCTGGAGAAACAGAGCCTTTTGGATATAAATCCCAATACTTTTTTGGCACAACAAATGGTAAATGCGGTCTAAAATAACCTAAGCCAAGAAAAAACGGTTCGCTTTTATCCTTTATTTTATCTATGGTTTGCAATGCTAATTGGGTTTGCATGGCATCGTAATACAATGAATCGGGCGCATCGGCGCTTTCAATTGCAGGTCCACGATTCCAGCCATCACCATAAACCTTTTTTCCTTTTCGCTTTTCTAACAGTGCTTCTCTATCTCGTTTTTGAATTTCTAAAGCTTCAGGAGAGTAGTAATAGGTTTCTGCATCTCTATTCTTATAAGGCTTTGTATTGTATGGGTAAGGCTTTAAATCTGGCTCGTCCCAAGACACAGAATCGGGCATGTAATTATGAAATATTTTCCCAATATTTACCGTATAATAACCCGCTTTTTTAAAATATTGAGGCATGGTTACGGCGTTAGGGTTTATTTCTCTAAACTTATCGCCTAAATGCCAAACTCTTGTAGAATCTGGGCGATACCCTAACATTGTACTGGCTCGTGAAGGCGCACAAACGGCCGACTGGCTATGCGTATTTAGCATAACCATAGACTGTTTTGCTAAAGCATCAATATTTGGTGTTTTAATTTCGGTATTACCATAAACACCTAAATCTGGTCTTAAATCATCAATAGACAAGAAAAGGATGTTGGGTTGTTTTACCTGTAATATTTCTTTAGTATTCGATTTACCTTTTACCTTAGTACACGATTGAATGGAAAAAAAAGAACAAATAATTAGGATTAAAATTCTCATATAATTTGATATACTATATCTTTTTAAGTCAACAATTTTATTTTTATAGACATTTTTATTTTAAAATTAGTTACTTATTTTTCATACCACATATTAGTAAACAAGGTTAATCCTTGGGGGGTATTAATATTTGATCCTGCTTCGTTTGTGGAATATGTGTAACGTCTAATAACTTCTGTTGCTCCTGCATTAGCTGGAACATCTAGCTCAACACTTTTAGTTCGCTTCCACTGATTCCAAGCTTCAAGACCATTGTTAAATAATGAAATATAATGCTGGTCATTTATGTAATCTAAAGCTTCATCTGTGCTTAACGTCGATAAATCAGGAAAACTAGCAATATAATTATCTTTATCTGTTTGAGAAATTTCTCCTAAAGAACCATCAAAGTAATCAAGCGCCAATGTAACCCCTTGAATAAACCACGTATTTGCTTGAGACAAACCGCCTGAAACATATCCATTCGCCGCTGCATCTGCCAGTAAAAAATATGTTTCGGATGCCGTTGAATACCTGTCTGGAGTATCGGGTAAAATATTGTTCGCATTAATTTTAGATATTGAAGCAAACCCTGTATAACCTTGCCATTTCCCTAAGTAAACGCCATTAACATTAGGCTCGAAATATGTAGATAAACGTGGATCATTTAATTCGTTCATTAAATTTACTAGCGGTCTTCCTGCGTACCACAAATTAATGTTTCCTCCCCAATAATTTTGTATAAACCTATATTTAGGGTTTTCGTTCCCTATTTCTGTTGTGTATGACAACTTAGCTTCTTGACTATTGGTATATATCATAGGCTCACTAACTAAATCTTGCAATTGAGAGCTAACTGTTTCTGGTTTTTTATTAGCAATAAACATGAGCATTTTTAATTTTATAGAATTTGCCCAACGTATCCATGCTTGTCTATCTCCTTTAAAAACCAAATCTGAATCGGTTATGATATCTGAATCCATATCTTGCTCTAAGATGGCTAAACCCTCATCCATTAAAGACACGACTCCCTCAAGAACAACCTCTTGAGAATCAAAATTGGGGTAAGGGTAGTCTGTTGGATTTACAGATTCGGTAAATGGCACATCGCCCCAAACCTGAGTAATATTGGAGTAAATAAAACCTTCTAAAATTTTAGCTTGCGCTGTTATATATTGATTTTCAGGATTGTTGGACTCAACCAAAAGCTCTACTAAAGATAAGTTTTTTAAACAGGTAGTATACCATGTTGTCCAACCATTATTTACAGAAGGCACACCTAAAACATAACGACTTCTGCTTAACCAAGTTCCTCCGCTACCACACCATTGTTGTGCATGCATATTTAAACCCGCAAATTCAATTGACCTTACCGAAGAAAAGTTAACCAATACTTCTGGAAACAAAAGTTCTGGAGGAACAGATGTTACTGCTAAAGGATCTTCATTAATATCAACCAACTCACTATCGCAAGAGGTTAATGAAAAAATTAGAATAAAAATAAATAAGAATTCAAATTTTATATTGGAGAATATATTTTTCATAACTAACAATAATTTTAAAATTTAACTTGAACATTGAAACCAACACTTCTTGTTGATGGTACTCCATTATATTCAATGGCACCACCATTACTTCCGGAACCAAATAAATTAGTTTCAGGATCTATATGAGGAATACTCGTATTAAAAATGGCTAAATTTCTACCTTGAACACCTAGCCTTAAAGAACTAAATGGCAAAGATTTTAGTTGTTTTTTATTAAAAGAATAAGATAAACCTAACTCTCGCCACTTAATATATGTGGCATCAAACGTGTTACTTTCATGAATTCTATTGGCCGAATAACTACTCCAATATTCTTGAACACTGGATATTGGTATTGTGTTTTCAGAATATGTACCATCACCATTATCCATAAAGGCTTCGCTATCAACAAACAGTGTTTCTCTATCTACAGCTGTTTCTGCAGCCAATCCTGAGGTTCTAAGAGATGAAACCGTTTGAGAATAAAGTACTCCGCCCTCTTTCCAATCGAAGGTGGTAGATAAACTCCAACCTTTGTAACTAAATACCGAAGTAAGCCCCATAGTAAAATCTGGAAAAATATTACCTAAACGCTCATTATCTCCTTCATACCTAACTCCACTTTCGTTAACTAATATCATATCTTCAATGGTATTTCCGCTGTCATCTACTGCTCGAGCAAATCTATTTCCATAAATACCAATAGATTCTCCTTCTTCTGCACCAACAACAAGACCATTAAATGCCGAAGCCATTGTGTATTTATCAATACCTTCACCTAACTCATCAATTATGGTTTCATTGGTTGAAAAATTATAATTTAAATTCCACCTAAAACCTTTATACCTAATAATTTTAGCACTAACTTCAAGTTCGAATCCTGTGTTAGAAATTTGCCCTAAATTGGTCATAGAAGTACTATATCCTGTTGAAGAAGGAACCAACAATGCTATAATTTGATCGGTAGTTACGTTTTTATAAAAAGTCGCATCAATATTAAATCGGTTTTTAAAGAAGCCTAATTCAACCCCCAGCTCGTAATTGGCTTGATTTTCTGGTCTTAAATTTACATTAGGTAATGTATTAGGGCCTGAAAATGCTAATTGACCGTCGAAAGGAAAAGTTCCTCCTGTATTAAATTGTCCGAAAAAACTAGATTGAGGAGAATATAAAAAGTCCAATTGATAAGCTCCTGTATCACTCCCTACATTGGCCCAGTTTCCTCTAATTTTTCCATAACTTAAAATATCGCTATCAACATTAAAAGCATCTGTAAAAACAAAACTTAATGCTATAGAAGGATAAAAATAACTATTACCTCCTTGCGGTAATGTTGAAGACCAATCGTTTCTGGCTGTAGCATTTAATGTTAACCATTTTTTGTAAGTAAATGTTAAATCGCCAAACACTCCTAAAATTCGTCGTTTCGAGTAATTTTTCCAAGGTATGTTTGTATCAACATTTCCTGGATCGAATAATTCTGGAATTGTTAGCCCAACGCCTTGATTTCCTATGGAACTAAAAACTCTTTGATTCCATTGCACACCACCCCTTGCTGTAAAGTCAATATCTCCAAAAGTATCATCGTAAGTCGACAAAAGATCTAATGTTAACTCATTTCTGCTAATATGATTTTCTGTATAGTTTCCATCAAGAAGACCAATGGTACCTTTATGTTTGTTAGAAAAATGTGTTGTATTATAAGTATCGTACCCAACTCGCCCTAGTAGAGATAGTTTTTTTAAAGGATTATAATCTAAACTTATATTACCAAAAAACCGTTCTGTACTGCTAGTTCTTTGGTTTTCATGTATTATCCAATAAGGGTTATTCGTTCCATCGCTATCTACGGCCGCTAACTGCTCATCATTACTCTCGGCTTTCCATGGTTTAAATACGTTTACATCTGTAATTCTTGGTAAACGGTTAACAATTCCCATAAGAACATTTGGATCGTTGCCTCCTTGAGCTACAGCTCCCTCAACATCAGAATTAATATAGTTAAGACTGAAATCAGATTTTAAATTATCAAACAATTTTGTACCTGACTTTAAAGCTATATTTAATCGATTTAGTTCCGATCCCGGAATAATTCCCTCTTTAGAAGAATATGAAGTGCTTAACCTGTAATTGCTTGACCCTTTATTTGATAATCCAGAAACAGAAAAATTATTAACTTTTGTAATTCCTAGTGCATAAAAATCTTTTTGCAAGTCTGGGTGAGACTCAAATGTTTGTAAATTACCAGCATAATCGGTATAACTACCTCCTTCTGAAATTAAAGGCCCCCATCCAGGAGAAACATCTTGTAAGTTATCTCCATCAATTTCGCTATAAGCGCCCTGCGTACCAGGACCATAAGTGTTTTGAAAATCTGGCAATCTTAAAGGACTATCGAAACGTATTGTAGAACTATATGTTAATGAGCCTTTTTCTTTTCCTCTTTTTGTAGTTACAATTATAACACCGTTTGATGCTCTTGAACCATAAAGTGCGGCTGCAGATGCGCCTTTTAACACGGTTAACGACTCTATATCATCTGGGTTTATATCTTGTGCTCTGTTTCCATAATCAACTGAACCTGTTGTTCTTGAACTCGTAAAATCATTTGCATCTGAAATAGGAACACCATCTATTACCCATAACGGACTATTTGAACCACTAATTCGGGTAACACCACGAATAGTTATTTTTGAAGAAGCGCCAATACCTCCTCCTTGTCCTGTAATGTTAACTCCGGAAATTTTTCCTTGTAAGGCTTGTACAACATCTGTTTCTGCTGCCACCTCAAAATCTTCCGATTTTACAGTACTTACACCGTATCCTAATGTTCTGTCGGCACGTTCAATACCCATTGCAGTTACAACAACTTCATTTAAAACTTGAGCATCTTCGTATAAACTAACATTTATTATTGAAGATTTTGCCACTTCTACTTCCTCAGTTTTCATACCTAAATATGAAAAGACTAAAACTTGACCTTTACTTGATTTAATAGAGTAATTCCCATCGAAATCTGTTAAAGTCCCTGTATTGGTGCCTTTAACTATAACATTCACCCCAGTAAACGGAATTCCTGAACCATCTATAACTTTTCCAGAAATTGTTATTTCCTGAGAAAACGCACTTTGGATAGCGACAAATTGAATGGTAAGAAATAAAATAAATAACTTGGTAATTTTTGAATTCATACACGATTGGTTTTAACAAATACTTATTGATTTATAAGACGTTAGTATTTAACTATTTTTAACAGTTTCTTATAAAGCAAATAAAAAACGCCCATTTTAGGGCGTTTACAAGGGTTACATTTATACTACACTTAGGTGTAAAACTAAACTTTTAAGTATATAACAAAATTTAGTCTTTATTTTAACAAATCGATATTTTATATATTCAATAAATAAAACACTACTTAGGGAAAATCAATGTTTAATTCTTAAAAAAATACTTTTTTTGTGACAAAAATTATAAATTTTTAAATATTTCTTAACCAAGTATACACGTTTTCATCTTCGGGAATGTTAAGTTTTTTTCTTAATCTATACTTTTTGGTTTGTACTGTTTTGGGCTGAACATTTGTATACAATGCTATATCTTTTGAAGAGAAATTAAGCCAAATCATTGCACACAATATTAATTCTGTATTTACTAATTTAGAGTTGCGCAGTAATAACTTTTCGCAAACTTCTGGGTAAACTTCTTGAAAACGAGTTAAAAAAGCCGGATCGTTATTTTTGGCAAGTTGAACAACATCATTAAAAGCTTCATTTAATTTTTCTTTTAATTTTTCGCTTTCCAAGTGTTTAAGCTCTATTTCTTGTTCTTTTTCAAAAATAATCCGCTGCTTTTTTACCCTAAAGTAATATATAATTGAAATGATAATCACAAAAAATATAATAACCGCTAATATTAATGCTAAGCTTAATTTTTTTTCGCTTGCCTTATAATTAGTTTCTTGTTCTTCTAAAAAGTTATTAATAACCGAATCTACATTTTTTGTATACTTTGCGTTTATACTATCTGTGAATTTGGCATATTTTAATAAATATTCGTGCGCTAACTCTTCATTATGTAATTCTTCGTGAGTTTCGGATAGAAGTTTATACGATAGCTTAATCTCTATATATTTATTCATTTTAGTATAGATAGCTAAAGCCTTTTCATAAAAATAAATAGCTTTTGAATACGCACCAGTAGCCTTATAAAAATTAGCCTCTGCCTGAAGAATTATTGATTTTTGATACTCTGTTACCGCCTTCTTATTCTCATAAAACAAGGCTTTACTTCTGTTTAAATAAATTTTAGCCGAGTCGATATTTAAATTTTGTTTTAAATAGTAATTTGCAACAACAGCATTCTTAAAAGAAGTACTATCTAACCTAATAGCTTTATGTAAATAAACCAAAGAAGAGTCTAACCGATATGGTGTGTTTAAAAATACATCTGCTTTATTTACATACAGCATAGACAGCAATTTTTTTCTATCTAAATTTTGAGTTTTTACTATTTCTACACCGCGATTATAGTACTCTAAAGATTTGTTATTTATTTTAAGAGCAGCGAAATTTCTGCCGTAAATAGCAAGAATTCGCACTTTTAACCTAAAATCGTTTATTTTATTTTTATCAAAAGAGTTCTCAGCCAATTCTAAATACCTCAAACTTTCGAGGTGTTCGCCGAAAATACAAAGTATATTAGCTATTTGAGCATATCCGCTAATAACAATTTTATGATTATTTTCTTTTCTAGCATCCTCAACTATTTCTATATTTAAAAGCAAGGCCTGTTCAAAAAGACCTTCCTTTATTAAAGAAGCTACTTTCTCCTCTTTTAAAACATAATTATTTAATTCTACATTATGCTGAGCACTAACAAAAAACAATGAAAAGTAAAAAAATGTTAGAAAGGTACATCTCATAATTTCTTTTAAGAAAAATTTGGCCTGCTAAAAAAATATTAATCCCCACTACCCAACAGCTCAATCCATTGTGGTGCATACCCAATATTTCGCACGCCATTGGAATGCCCTCTTTTACCTTCAGGAACAGGTAAATCGAACGCATATATATGATCTTTTGGAATATTTAAAGCCTCATAAGTTTCGTGAATAGTTTTTGCCTTTGGCTCTGTAGCATGATAAGTACCATACCATAAATGCGACGGTGTTACGCTTTCGTAAAAATACCAATCGGCAATTTTATTTTTTGCCGAATAATCCCAACCTCCAGAAAAATCTATTACCCTAGCTACCTTTTTTGTTTTTGCAATAAAAGCAGCCATACCACCTCCTTGCGACTGACCAGAAACCGCTATTTCGCTCCATTTTGGTTTACCATCTTCTAAGTAAGCACTCCAATTTGTATTTTTATCATTTTTCGCTAGATAAATAAGTAGCTTAGTAAATCGGTTTTCAATAGCATCGTAAGATGCATCACCTATAAAATCGAATTTATTTGTGCCATAAATTCTTCTTGTTCTAAATTCCTCGGTACATTTCCTGTTTTTTGCTAAATTTTCACCTTTACAAATTTGAGCAACTGCGGGCCTATTGATATAAGATAAATTAATAACATGATACCCTTGCTGTACAGCAACCGCAAATAATTGCTTAGGTCCCTTTGTGGCAATTCCGCCTGTACCTGGCAAAAACAATAATAATTTTCCTTGCTTTTGTTTTTGATTATACATTATTAAATGCGGCGTATTAGAATTTGCAATTCTAGCATCGGTTTTTGATGGTTCTACATTTAAAATTGTATAACTTTCGTCAAGAGATTGTGCATAAAACAGGCTTGAATTAAATAACACACAGAGAGTAATAAGGAATCGGTTTAGCATAAAAAAGTTTTAAGAAATCATGAATATATTATATATAAGTAAATTACTCTTAATTTATAGACAACTAAAACTATATAAAAACAAAAAAGGACCTCAAGTTGAGATCCTTTTTTTCACCAATAAAATTAACTTTAATAAAAAAAGTTAACCACCAAAACTTTTAACTGCTTAGTTTAAAAACTTAGGCTTAATAACTAACATAGCCCAAGCCCAGTTTTGAGTGCTAAAACACGCATCTTCTGTAATACCTTTTAAATCGTACATACCGTCTGCGCCAAACATGTGTGAATAACCTGTAACTAAAGCATAACCTTTAAACGCCTTTTTAAATACAACATCTAATTCTGTACCTAATGCCTTCATTTAAATCATTTGTAATAAATAAGGCAGAATCAAAAATCACGTATGTATGCACTTAATGACGAATTGACAACTTTTTATACTTTTAACAACCTGCGAGAAAACATGTTTTTTTTATAAAATTATTGCAAATCAACATTTTAAAAATTAAAATACACCAAAACAAACCCCCATACATATACGTAAAATCATGAAACAACTGTTCTTATTTTCAAGAATGAAATTTGTATGAAATAGATAAATTTTAAATATTATTTTTTATTCAACCATTCTTCTTGAGAAAGTGCGGTGTATTTTTTATCCATTCCGTAAGGATCTTTACCTCCTTTTAAATAGTTGCTAATCAATTTTAAGGAAAATGTATCCTTCATTTGTGTTGGTACTTCGTATCTATGATTTCCATGAAAATCATGACATTGGATACATGTTTCCCATTTTTCTTGAGCAATTAAATCTTTATGAGATATATCCAATGGATCGCTTTCAACAGACAAATCTTGATGACAATTCATGCAATAATCAATTTTACCTAAAGTAACACGCTCCCCATGATGCTCGGAATGACACGTTACACAAGTGGTTGCATCAATATTTTTAATAGCATCACTAAATCGTGGCTCTGAAAATCGATAAATTGGATGTCTGTCGTTTGGCCTATCATGACATTCTAAACAATTATTCGCAGTTACATCCTGTGTTCCAAAATCTACACCTTCTTCTCTAAAACCAAAAGCATGAGATGTATTTGACTGTACTTGCTGAATTAAATTACCTTTAGCATCTGCATGACAAGCAAAACACGAAAGCTCTTCATGTCCTGTATTCATCGGACCAACAGAAACATACTCCTCATTAGATTCCAAGGAAAGCAAAACGAATACTAAAGCCCCAACAACTAAACCTATTATCCCACCTATAACTTGCCTTGTTCTTAATGGACTTATACTAAACATGAACTATATTTTTTTAAAATTCTATAACAACTTTTTCACTTACCGGATACGATACACAGGTTAAAATATTTCCTGCTGAAACCTCTTCGTGAGGCATTATATGACCATCAATCATTTTTACCTCACCCTCAAGACATTTTGCCTTACAAGAAGAACACATACCCGACCTACATGAATAAGGTATTACCACATTATCAGACAATGCCTGCTGAAGTATTGATTTATCGCCTCTTACCGACAAATTATATTCTTCCCCTTTTAGTTTTAAAATTACTTCGCTGAGTAAATTTTTTCCAGTTAATTTAACTTTTGGAGCTTTAAATACCTCAAGTTTAATCTGCTCTCGAGTAATTCCATTTTCTTTCAAAATTTCTTTTACCTTTTCCATGTAACCATTTGGACCACAAATCATGTATTCATAATTACCAAAATCCAAACTATATTTAGCAAAAACCTGATTTACGAGCCCATTGGTAATTTGCCCTTTATGGTACCCTTCACCACAAGCATCGCAATTAGAAATAACATGCTCCGCATTAAATCTATCTTTATAATTAGCTTTTACTTGTTTAATTTCCTCATGAAAAATAATAGATTCTAAATTTCGATTTGCATAAATTAAAAGCACGCTAGAATCGTTCTCCTCGGTTAAAACAGATTTTATTATTGAAAACATAGGGGTTATGCCACTACCTCCAGCAAATAACACATACTGTTTTTTATTACTTTTTTCTGGAGATACACAAAAACTTCCTGCGGGATTATCTACATTTAATTTATCACCAACCTTTAAATTATCGTGAACATAATTTGAAACTAAGCCTCCTTCAACACGTTTTATAGTAATTTTTAAATCCTTATCGGTATAAGGGTTACTACAAAACGAGTAAGCTCGTTTATGCACTTGCCCGCTTACTGGCACATGAATGGTTAGAAATTGTCCAGGTTTATAGCTTAATTTTTTAAAAAAATTTCCGTTTTTAAAAGCCACTGTTAAAGCATCAGGCGTTTCTTTTATAAGTTCTTTTACTACTAATTTCATTTGATAGCTTATTTATAATAAAACACCATTGTAACATGAAACACCATGAGTATGGTTATTATTAAAGAAAGTGCAACATGCGCAATCATCCAGCCTTTAAAATAAATTTCTCCGCTTTTTTTAATTACATCTAAATTAAAATACCCCAATACGGTATTAGCAAGAAAAAAATATGACAACAAAAGCAAATACCCATAGCCTAATCTTATGCTGTGGGTATAAAACAACAACGGACTAATTGCACCAAGCCACTTATGAATTTCTTGCATATTAACTGCAAACTTCTTTAAACTTTTCACCGTCCTAACCAACGACAACAACCATTGAAACAACACAAAAATAGCAAGAAGTAAACCCGTCCATCTTTTGTACATTTCTTGTTGCTGCAATTGAAACAACCATTCCCAATTGAGTTTAAAAAGAAACTGAACAACAAAAGCTAAGAAAAAAATAATACCTAAAATGCTTGTTTTACTTAATGCCATAAAAACAGATTGAAAAAATGAATTATTCCCGACGTGAACCGAATACTTAACTAAATTATTTTTTGTTTAGTGAAACTAAGTGTTTCATAGTCTCGTAAGACGATAATTTTTTCACACTATCTAAAAACACTTCTGCAGTTGGCAAATATTTTCCATCTTGAGGCCACTTATTACCAATTTCAGGCTTCTCACTTTCTTTAAAATGCTCAATTTCATCTAAGTATTCCATATAGATATCAACCGTACCTTTTGCATAAGAGTTTAAGACAGCGATAGTTTCTTTATATGTAAGCGAATCTTTAGGGTATTGCCAAGTGGTTGCTCCCATAACATCTCCTAGTTTCCAATCGGACTTTGTTGTTTGTGGATGATCGTTATGACATGAAACACAAGCTCCGGCACTAGCCAAATCTGCAAACATAGCTGTGTGCAACTGTTGGGAATCGTCATAAAAAAACTGCGGCTCTTGGTTTTGTTTAATTTCTTCAAATAATTCCGCTTGCTTACCTTCAAATTTATTAGCTGCGTTAACAGGGTGATCTGACCCTAAGTACAAGCCTAAAGGCACAGGACCGCGTTTAATACTTGTAGCTACACCACGCAAAAACAATGCTGGCAATGGCCCCGCTTCTACTTTGTCTTTTCGCCAATCTTCATCAAATTTCATACCTTGTAATTTACCTTTACCAACAATAGCTTTAGTATATAGTGTGCGGGTTACATCATTCTCTTTTGCCACCATTTCTAGAACTTCTTCAACAGAAAAAACATTTTCTTCACCTTGTAATTCTGCTTTTTCTTCAGGAACACCACCGCATGACACAATTATAAATGAAGCCAATAATGGATATATAAATTTTAGTTTATAAAAAGTTTTCATTGTATTAATTTTTAGTTTATTGTATGCTTTTTAATAAGATGCTTTAATCATAACATCTGCCATAGTACCATAAACAGTTGCCCAAGCTTCTTTCACTTCCGATGTAAAATCATCCCCAAGTCCAACCTCTAATGTTCCCAGTAATGCTGCCCCAACAGTATCATAATGACTTTGCTCTACGTTATAATCAACATGACGTTTACCCAAATCTTGTAGCACAGGAATTAACGCATCTAGATTACTTAACCCAGCAACGGCAGCACCTAACATGGTCATTAATTTATTTCCTTGCTGCTTCATAGCTTCACTGCTATTAGGAAATAACGGTTTTAACTTTGGGTCTAATTCAAAAAGTTTAGTATAAAAAATGTCAGCCGCTGTAGCTGCTATAGGTTTTACTTTCTCGAACGAGGTTTGCACAAGTGCTACTGTTTTTTGCTCCATAATATTTTTAAGTTAGTTAACAATACATAAATTGATTAAGCATAAATACGTATTTATACTTAACAAATTTAAAATGACTATTTAAAACTAAGTATGAGAAATTACATGCTATTCACTTTTTTTTAAACAAGTAAAAAGCTGTAAAAAAACAGATTATAAGATGTCAAAATATTAATCAAAAAACTGTTAAAACAAAAAAAGCCGCACAAGAAAGTACAGCTTTAATTATAGTTGTTGGCAAAAGTGAGTTAACTATCTAAATAAAAATTATGTTCACTAATTTCATTTTTTAATCCTTGAATATCGTTGATTGCTATTTTTTTTCCACTTGCTGAAATTAACTTTTCTGTTTTTAAAGCAGAAAACACACGAATAACCTGCTCCTCTGTTGTTCCAGCATGATCTGCATATTCTTTTCGACTTAAAACAACATCTAAATAACCTTTATTTACGCCGAATTTTCTATGAATATACAACAAAGTATCTATTACTCGTTCTCTAACCGTCATTTGAGAAATAGACTTAACTTTAGATTCACTTCTATTTAATTCATCTGCATAAAACATCATAAAATCGTAAGCTAACTTCGCATTAGACAATAAAGCTTCTTGTAAAACCGATTTTGAAAAATAACACAAAACAGTATTTTCAATTGCTATGGCACCAATAGAATAGTATTCCTCTGTACCAAACCCTCTATGACCAATAATTTCACCTTCTTTTGCAAAACGCACTATTTGCTCTTTTCCATTAATACCGGTTCGAAAAACCTTTACTTTTCCTTTTAAAACAAAAAACAACCCGTTAACAGGAGCGCCTTCTATAATAAATTGCTGGCCTTTTTTACAGCGTATACTTCTTTTTAACAAAGCATCAGAACCTGCTGTTAAAAGCAAATTTTTTTTTATTAAACAATTGTAATTCTCACACACTTCACAGCCCACATCAAAAGCTGCTCTTTTTTTAATAACTGAAGAAGTGGTAGGCATCACAAGTTTAACTAAAAATTATAAATAACTATTTTTCAATATCAAATATAAGTAATTATACTTAGTTTTTTGTGTTTATACTTATTTTTACAAAATACGCAAATAGAAAGAGTCTTATTTATGAAATTCAAAATTAACACCCATATTAAAAGGCTTTTTACTAAAAAAAGCACACAAAACAACCTCTACTTCAAAAAAGCGTTATATTTACAAAAACACAACGAAAAAAAATGATATCTATTACTGATGCTATTTCAAAAATAAAATTAAGTATTACACCCAGCTTTAAAACAACAATAAAACCTATTGAAAAAGCAAATGGTTATATTCTAGCAAACAACTTAATTTCCCCTATTAACATGCCACCATTTAGGCAATCTGCCATGGATGGTTATGCCTTAAACCTACACGATAGCTTAACTTATAATTTAATTGATGAAGTTAAAGCCGGAGACCAACACCAACCGATTTTAAAACCAGGTGAAGCCGTTAGAATTTTTACTGGTGCGGCTGTTCCAGACACAGCAAACGCCATAATGATGCAAGAGAAAATTGTAGTAAAGGGCAAACAAATTAAAATTGACCATCAAATTAATGAACAACTCAATATACGCCCTTTAGGCGAGCAGGTAAAAAAAGGGGACATTGCTTTAAAAAAAGGAATCAAATTAAACCCAGCTGCCATTGGTTATTTAACGTCTCTAGGAATCACCGAAGTTTCAGTAATTAAAAAACCAGACATTGCTATTATTACAACTGGTAACGAACTTATTGAACCCGGAACGCCACTAAAACACGGACAAATTTACGAGAGCAACTCTAAAATGCTTCAAACCGCTTTATATGGTTTAAAATTTTACAACGTTACACTTCATAAAGTTAAAGACAATTACGAAAAAACATTACAACTCTTAAATTCAGCAATTAAAACAAACGACTTGGTAATAATTACCGGCGGCATCTCTGTTGGCGATTACGATTTTGTTGGTAAAGCTTTAAATGAATTAAATGTAAAAGAGCATTTTTATAAAGTAAAACAAAAACCAGGGAAACCTTTATTCTTCGGAAAAAAAGATAACACCTCTATTTTTGCATTACCCGGAAATCCGGCAGCCGCATTAAGCTGTTTTTATGTGTACGTTTATATCGCATTACAAAAAATGATGAACAGAAGCGAAATAGAATTACCAAGAAAACAAGCAATATCAAACTGTAACTTCACAAAAAAAGGTGATCGTCCGCAATTTTTAAAAGCGATATATTCTGAAGGAAAAGTAGAAATTCTTGAAGGTCAAAACTCATCAATGCTTCAAACTTTTGCCTTAGCAAATGCTTTAGTTTTTATTCCAGAAAATATTTCTGAAATAAAAATAAACGACACCGTAGAAACCATTTTACTCCCTGTTTAAACCTTAATAACATGAGCTATAAAATTAAAAGTAGAATATGGATTGAAGCAGACAACAACGTGCTGCTTGGTCAAGGTCGTGTACAATTATTAAAAGCTATAGCCCAAACAGGGTCACTTTCGAAAGCTGCTAAATCGTTAAACATTTCATATAAAAAGGCATGGACGCTTTTAGATTCTGTAAACAAATCAGCCAAAAAACCTGTGACCATAAATAGCACTGGCGGCAAAGGTGGCGGTGGTGCCGAATTAACAGATTACGGCAAATCTTTAATTACTGCTTTTGATGAGATAAACCAAAATTGCTGGGATTTTTTGGATAAGCAAATACAAAAAATAGATAGTTTATAAAATGCTTCAAACCGAAAACATATATATTTTCCTTACAATACTACCAATTGTATCATTTCTATACGCAAGTGTAGGACATGGTGGAGCAAGTGGCTATCTAGCATTAATGGCCTTATTTTCTTTTGCTCCAGAAACTATGAAACCCACCGCTTTACTTCTTAATTTATTTGTGGCCGGCATATCGTTTTACTATTATTTTAAAGCAGGACATTTTAATAAAAAGCTGTTTTTAGCATTCGCCATTACCTCCATTCCTTGTGCATTTTTAGGCGGAACCATTGAAGTTGACGCTTCTATATACAAGAAAATATTAGCCATACTACTCGTATTCGCCATCTTAAAAATGCTTAATGTTTTTGGCAATAAAAAAGAAAATATAAAACCGTTAAAACTATGGCAAGGACTTATTTTTGGTGGCATAATCGGTTTTTTTTCAGGTTTAATAGGTATTGGAGGCGGCATAATATTAACCCCAGTAATTTTACTGTTACATTGGGGTAAAATGAAGGAAGCCGCAGCAGTTTCAGCACTATTTATTTGGGTAAATTCTGCATCTGGATTAATTGGGCAAATTAGTAGCGGTGTTACCATTAAATCCGAATCATTTATACTAGTTATTATTGCGTTAATTGGCGGAACTTTAGGAGGCTATTTTGGCAGCAAAAAACTAAACAACAAAAGGTTACGCCATATTTTAGCTTTTGTACTAATAATTGCCTGTTTTAAATTGATTTTAACTTAAAATGATTAACAAAAACCACATAACAGGCATTGTTTTAGCCGGCGGAAAAAGCTCTAGAATGGGAACCGATAAAGGGTTTTTAAAACTGAATAACAAATATTTTGTTTCCCACAGTATCGACGCATTAAAACCATTAGTTTCTGAAACTCTTATTGTTTCAGACAACAAAGACTACGATGTTTTTAAATGCCAAAGAGTTGAAGATACCATTAAAAACTCTGGTCCGGTAGCAGGAATTTATTCAGGCTTAGCCGCATCAAAAACCAAGTGGAACTTAATTTTAAGCTGCGATATTCCATTAATTAAAACCGAAATATTACAAAAACTATTAAATGAAATACCTAACGATTTTGATGCTGTTTTAACCAAAAGCAACAACAGACTTATGCCACTAATTGGGTTGTACAAAAAATCGTGTCGTAACACTTTTAAAAACGCATTACAAAACAATGAAAAACGATTGCAAATGGTTTTAAAATCGCTTAAAACAAAACAAATAGTTTTAAAAAACAACGAACAACAAACCACAACCAACATAAATACACCTAACGAATTTAACGCTATAAAAAATGCAAATAACTATTAAATATTTCGGGCAAATAGTGGAAGTTACCCATAAAACCGAAGAAACTCTTGAGGTTTCAGGCAATCAAATTGCCGATGTATTAAATACACTTCAAGCAAAATATATTAAACTAAAAGATTTAGGCTTTCAAATTGCTCAAAATCAAGAATTAGTTTCGTTAAACACTAAAATATCTGGAGCCGAAATCGCACTATTACCTCCTTTTGCAGGCGGATAAATAATTTATTTTTTTCGCTTTCGCGGAAGAATAGCCAAACTCAAAAAAAACATATGAAAAATAAAACCATAAAAAACGTATTTAAAGAAGGCCCTATTTCATCAGAATTTATAGGAAATAGCATTTACAAGCACCAAAGTAAAACTAGCATTGGCGCACATAATATTTTTCTTGGTCAAGTGCGTGCCGATAAAGTTGACGACAAAACAGTTTCAGCCATAGAATACACAGCTTACCAAGACATGGCAAACCAAAAATTTCATGATATCCGTGAAGCCACTTTTAATAAATTTGAACTCACTTGCATGCATATTTACCACAGTTTAGGGACAGTAAAAGCTGGAGAAATTTGCCTATTTGTTTTTGTTTCTGCACCACACCGTAAAGTAGTTTTTGAAGCTTTAGAATATGTTGTGGAAGAAATAAAAGCACATGTTCCCGTTTTTGGCAAAGAAATTTTCGAAGACCAATCGCATCAATGGAAAGTTAATAATTGATTATTGACTAATAATTATTGATTATTATGAAAGAAGTCCTAAAAAAACGTACAAAAATTTTTGCTCATAATTGCATTAAATTGACTGAGTATTTACCTAAAACATATTTAGCAAATCACATAAAAGGACAGTTAATTAGATGCTCAACATCGGTTGCTGCTAATTATAGAGCAACCTGTATTGCGCAATCAAAAGCTAGTTTTATTGCTAAAATAAGCATAGTAATAGAAGAGGTTGATGAATCAAATTTTTGGTTAGAATTTACACGCGACGAACAATTAAAATTTCAGAAAATAAAATCAACTATTTATTGAAAGAATCTAGCGAATTGACCTCTATTTTCATTGCTTCAAGAAAAACAGCAAGCAAAAAATAATCAATAAAAATTATACAATACAAAATAATAAAATGGTAGACATCACTCATAAAAACACAACACTTAGAACAGCCATAGCCCAAGCAACCGTTAAGGTTAGTAAACCAGAAACTATAGAGGCTATAAAAAACAACACCGTGCCAAAAGGCCATGTATTTGCCATGAGTAAAGCTGCGGGACTTTTAGGTGTAAAACGCACACCCGATATTTTACCCGATTGCCACCCATTACCTATTGAGTTCACCGGTGTTGAATATGAAATTGACGGATTAGATATTCATGTTATTTTCACGGTAAAAACCATTTATAAAACTGGTGTTGAAGTTGAGGCTATGCACGGCGCCAGCGTTGTAGCATTAAACATGTACGATATGCTAAAACCAATTGATAAAGGCATAGAAATTCATGCTATCAAACTCCTAAAGAAAAAAGGAGGAAAATCTGATTTTAAAAACAAATTCAGGAAAGATTTAACCGCAGCCGTTGTAGTTTGTAGCGACAGTATATCGGCAGGACATAAAGAAGATAAAGCAGGAAAAGCCATTATTGAAAAGCTAAAAACTTGCGAAGTTACTGTTTCAGAATACGTAATTATTCCTGATGAGCTTGAAAGCATTCAAAATAAAGTAAAAAGCTATGAAAATATGGGGATTGACATGGTGATTTACACTGGTGGCACAGGTCTTTCAGGAAGAGACGTAACACCAGAAGCACTAATACCTATTTTAGATAGACGAATTCCAGGAATAGAAGAAGCCATTAGAAATTACGGCCAGCAACGTATGCCATACGCCATGTTATCGAGAAGCGTTGCTGGAACTATTGGAAGCACCTTGGTTATAGCGCTTCCAGGATCAACCAATGGTGCAAAAGAATCTATGGACGCTATTTTCCCATCGGTGCAGCATGTATTTGGAGTTTTAAGAGGTGCCCGACATGATTAAAATGTTTAGTCGTGCAAATGTTTAATAGATTAAGCGTTTCAAGAATTAAATAATTCAAGATTAAACAACTCAACAATTAAAGAAATGAGCGAAAGTAAAAACATACTAACAGATAAATTTAATAGGCAACACAGCTACTTACGCATTTCGCTTACCGAAAGGTGCAATTTACGCTGCACATATTGCATGCCCGAAGCTGGCGTACCTTTATCGCCTAAAAGTCATTTAATGACCTACGAAGAAGTGTACACCATCGCAAAAACCTTTGTAGATCATGGTGTAACCAAAATTAGATTAACCGGTGGCGAACCTCTAGTGCGTAAAGATTTTAGCACCATTTTAGAAAAACTAGCGTCGCTTTCTGTGGAATTATCCATCACCTCAAACGCAGTAATTATAGATCGTTTTATTGATGATTTAAAAAAATATGGTGTAAAAAACATAAATGTAAGCCTAGATTCTTTGAACAAGGAAAAATTTACACATATAACGCGCCGCAATAATTTCGATAAAGTTTATAACAACATTTTAAAACTTATAAATGAAGACTTTAATGTTAAACTTAATGCGGTTTTAATGAAAGACTTTAATGAAGATGAAATAGTAGAATTTATAAAATTTACTAAAAACCTGCCTATTTCTGTTCGATTTATTGAGTTTATGCCTTTTGATGGTAATAAATGGGATAAAAGTAAAATGATATCTTATGCTGAAGTTATGCAATATGCCGAAGAAGCATTTAACAAAAATGATATTTTAAGATTACAAGATGCCCCGAACGACACCTCTAAAAACTATAAAATTAAAGGCTATAAAGGAAGTTTCGCCATTATAAGTTCTGTTACCAATCCGTTTTGCGATTCATGTAACCGACTTAGATTAACTGCAAATGGCCAGTTAAAAAATTGTTTATTTTCTGCTGAAGAATCTGACTTGTTAACAACACTTCGCCAAGGAAAATCTATAGAACCTGTTATTAAAAAAGCCATAGAAGCCAAGTTTAAAATACGTGGTGGGATGGACACTTTACAAAAACTAGAAAAACCTCAGCTTCACTCCAAAAATAGAAGCATGATAACCATAGGAGGATAGCAAATGCCGGTTTAAGTAATATTTTAAACAATTAAAATTGAGAATGCCTCTCACTACTTCTTAAGTTTTAACTAACTAAAAACCTCAAACCGACAGGCTGCAATCCTTTTCCCGATTAAATTTTACTAACTAAAGTCCTTTTTTCAAAACTCGATTTAGGAGCTTCACAAACCGAACATTGGTAAGTAACTGGTAAATTCTCGAAACTTGTATTTGGTGGAATGTCTTGTGTAACATCTCCATAAATTTTGTTATACACCGTTAAACATTCACTACATTGAAATACAGCTTCCTCTAAAGTTTCAGAAATCACAATATCTGCTTCATCATCAACACTTTCATTTCCTAAATTTTCAAAGTATAACTTACTTAATTCCATTAACAATCCTGGGAGTTCAACCATGTCAACATCTTGAACATGCACAATGTACTCTCTTGTATTTGGATCGAAATTTTTAGCATAAAGCAAATTATAGGTGTCACGAATTACAAAATCGCCTACAGATTCTGGTGCTTTATTTTTTTCGATTACTATCGAAGTGAAGTTATATGTTGTACTATCGAAACTTGTAATTCCAAACGTTAAACCATAGGTACTAATATCGTTTTGATCGAAATTTGTAACTAAATATTTTTTAAGATTTAAAGCCTCTTTATCGTTTACTGGTAAATGCCAATTCATTTCTAACATCGAGTGACGAACATTAATTCCAAAACGGCCTAATAACTTTTCCCAGTCTAATTTCGATTCCGATGGAATTCCTTTAACAATAAAGCTTTTCCATGGTGTTATAGATATTTTACCAACTTTATTTTCTGCACATATTTCGCACAGTGCTTTTAAAAATTTTATATCGTAACGGTTATTTCTCCAATATAACCCTAACCAATATTTATCACCAATCCTATTCATGCCTTCGTAATAAGGAAACGGATAAAACGGCACTTCAAGCGGTTTATCTACTGTTCTGTTATTGGTATCGACAGCATCGCTAACCAACTGAAAAATGGTTTCCACATTCTCTGGATCTTCTTGAAGCACATTTTCTATGGCCAATTCAATTTTATCCATATCCCAACTATAAATTAACGCCGGATACATTTGTGTTTTTTTCCAACCAGGTAATCGAATAAACAAATACCAGTAATCTTCATGCTCAGATGCAATAAAATTTACATTTCCGGTAAATAATGGTACCATTCGTTGCTTTGGGTCGGTAACATTTACGCGTAATTTTAGGTTATGCTTAAACTGCTCGATTATGTACAAATAGCGATCGCTTGTTAACCATGAAGTGCTCGGTAAAATATCGGCCGACACATAGGATGATGATAAATTTTCTACACCATCGCGTTTTGGTTTTACAAATTTTATTTTATCGAATTGGCTAAATTTACTTTCATCGATTTCTTCGGGGAAAATAATATCCTGACGAGACCCAAAGGAAATAGCATCTAATCCTAAATATTCTGCAGCTTCGCATATATATTTTAATTCTCCTGGCGATAATACACCGCCGTTTATTCGTAATCTGTATGGCTCAATCATTACGCTAATACTTTAGAGTTATTAAGAATTTCTCGCACTTCGGTTTTACAACTACCACAGCCTAAACCGGCTCCAGTAGAATTACATAATTCGGTAAAATCTACACACCCGCCACGAATCGCTTCTTCAATATTACCAACACCTACTTGACTACACGAACACACTAATTCCCCTTTTACTGGTTCTGTATTTGATGCGCCACGAAGTAAAGTATCTCGCTTTTCGGCCATTTCAATTTTACTTTCAATCATCGATTTAAACTCAGCAAATTCATTTTTATCTCCCATTAAAACCGCTCCAATAAGTAAATCGTCTTTTACTATACATTTTTTGTAGTAGCGTTTCTTTATATCGGTAAAAATAATTTCTTCGTAGCTATTGTCGTTCTCAGGCACTTTAATTTCTCCTATACTACACAAGTTTAAATCGTTGAATTTTAAAATATTCATAAGTACCGAACCGTGATACGACGACCCTAAATCGCCGGCAATATAATTGGCTAAAATATTAGCTTGCTCTTCGGCCGCCGAGGTAATTCCAAATAACTGATTGTTATATTCGGCAATTTCACCAATGGCAAAAATATCTGGATTACAAGATTGTAAATGTTGATTTACCTTAACACCTCTTCCGCATAAAATACCATTTTCTCGAGCTATTTCAACATTTGGTATAGTTCCAATAGCATAAACAATGGCGTTTGCAGTTAAAAACTTACCACTTTTTAGGGTAATATTTAATTCACCTGTATCTTCATCGTCGAAAACCGTGCTTACTTCGTTATCAAAATAAATTTGAATGCCACGTTCTTGCACATCAAGCGATAATAATTTACTCGAAATACTATCTAATTGGCGCTCCATTAATCGTGAAGCACGTTGGATAATAGTAATTTTAGCGTTTTTATGTTTCATGGCAGCAGCCAATTCTAAACCAAGTAAACCACCACCAACAATTACAACATGTTGCTCTTCTGGCGGCAAGCCTGTAGCATCGAGATAAGCTTTAAACTCATCGGCATCTTGTTTGTTACGCATGGTAAAACGCCCTGGCAAATCTATTTGAACATCACGCGGCACAAAGGCACGACTACCTGTGGCCAAAATAAGTTTATCAAAATTATGCTTCTCGTTATTACTATCTATTACGTATTTTTCTTTCTGGTTTATTTCGACTATAAACGTTTCAGGATGCACGTTAATATCGAGTTTAGAAAGTTCTTGCTTCTTAATTTTAAGTAATTGCTCCCAACTTAATTCATCGGTTACATATTCGGGAAGCAGCACACGGTTATAAAATAAATTAGGCTCTTTAGAAAATACGTGAATATCGTCCGCTTCATTTAATTCACGATAATTTTGCACAAACCTAAATGCCGCAGCACCTGCACCTACAATTATAATTTTATCTTTTGGCTTTTTATATTTAGCGACCTTAACGCGGGTATATTTAAAATCGGGTTCTTTACTACTTGGATCTAAAACAGTGTGCGTTAAATTATTAGCTCTATTTAGAGTGTTTTGCAACTGTTTTCCCCAGTGCATTGGTAAAAACACGACACCTTTAGCTATATTTTTGGTAACCTTTGCTCGCACACGAACCTCGCCATTTTCGCTAGTTATTTGTGTAATATCGCCTTCTTTTATATTATTTAAATAGGCATCTACAGGATTAATTTCTAATACAGGCTTAGGATAATGCGTTTTTAATCGAGCTACTTTACCCGTTTTGGTCATGGTATGCCATTGGTCACGCACACGACCTGTAGTTAAAACCAAAGGAAAATCGCCATTAGGTTTTACAGCCGTATTTTCTACGGAAGTGGGCACGTTAAAAATCGCTTTTTTCGATGGGGTATAAAACACTTTATCTTCGAACAAACGCGGTGTTCCTGCATGCCTGTATTCTGGCACTGGCCACTGGAATGTACCTTCGGTTTTTAACCTGTCGTAATTAAGAAAAGACACATCAATATTGGTGCCTTTAGTCATGCTACAATATTCATCGTATATTTCTTCGGCACTGTTATAATTAAATCCACGAAAGCCCATGCGTTGCGCAAAGTCGCAGAAAATTTCAACGTCTGGACGCGCTTCGCCTGGTGCTTGAATTTCTTTAGGCAAGTACGAAATTCTGCGTTCAGAATTCGTCATTGTTCCTTCTTTTTCCAACCATCCGGCCGCAGGAAGCAACAAATCGGCATACTCTGTTGTATCCGATTTATGAGATATATCTTGTACCACAACAAACTTAGCGTTTGCCATAGCTTTTTCTATTTTATGAGAATTTGGTAAACTAACTGCTGGATTTGTGCATGCAATCCAAATGGCTTTTAATTCACCCGACTCTAAAGCATCGAACATTTGGGTAGCTGTTAGTCCTGGTTTAGGTGAAATATCTTCAACACCCCAAAATTGAGCGACTTCGCGACGGTGTTCTGCATTTGCCAAATCTTTATGTACAGCCAACAAATTTGCCATACCGCCAACTTCACGCCCGCCCATGGCATTTGGCTGACCAGTTAATGAAAATGGACCTGCTCCCGGCTTACCAACATTTCCTGTAATTAGCGATAAGTTTAAGAGCGATACATTTTTATCGGTTCCTACAACGCTTTGGTTAAGCCCCATTGCCCACATGCTAATAAAACCTTTTGAAAGCCCTATTACATCGGCAACCTTACGAATGCTTTTTTCGGGAACACCACAAAGTTTAGAAGCTTGTTTAACCGAAGTTTTAAAAATGAGTTCTTTATAAGCTGTAAAACCATCGGTGTAATTATTTATAAAATCTTCATCTATTAAACCGCGTTCGTATATACAACGTGCAATAGCATTGTAAAGAATAATATCGGTTCCTGGAATAAGTTGTAAATGAATATCTGCAAAATTTGCCGAATCGGTTTTTCGCGGATCGACAACAATAATTTTAACGTTCGGGTTTTCTTCTTTATGTTTTTCAATCCTTCTGAATAAAATAGGATGGCACCAAGCTGGATTTGCCCCAGTAATTAAAAAACAGTCTGCAAGCTCAATATCTTCGTACGAAATAGGAACACTATCTTCACCAAAAGTTTTTTTATAACCTACCACGGCAGAACTCATACACAAACGAGAGTTTGTGTCGATATTATTGGTTCCCAAGAAGCCTTTTGTTAATTTATTTGCTATGTAATATTCTTCGGTTAAACTTTGTCCTGAAACGTAAAAAGCAACACTATCTGGACCATATTTTTTAATCATGGTTTTAAAAACACTAGCTGCTCTATCGAGTGCGTCGTCCCAACTTACGCGTTCTCTGGGATGAGAACGAGACCAACGCATTTCTGGATATAAAATTCTATCGGAAGTATCGTTAGCAACATAATGCAAATTCATACCTTTACTACAAAGCATACCTTTATTAACAGGATGATCTTTATCGCCCTCAACAAATACCTTATCGTTATTATCTTTTTTAACTACAATTCCGCAGCCAACACCGCAATAAGAACAGGTTGTTTTAATTTCATTTTTTAACATAACAAAGGCTTTCTTCTAAATTAAGGTAAATTTTGATGTGAATTTATTTTAAAAAATAAAAATATAACTCATATCAAAAATACGTATAAATACTTAATTTTCTAAGTACTTTATACGTATTTTTAAATTAATATGATATTTACAATAAGAAATTTTACTTTTTAAGAATATGACAAAAAGAAAGCGATTTATACTTAAAAAAATACAAATCGCTAAAAATTAAGTTTATACTACCTTAAATAAGTTCGTACTCCTTTGCTTTATTTGTTAATTCCATGAGGTTTTTAACGTTTAATTTCTTCATTAAATTAAAGCGATGTACTTCGGCGGTTCGTTTACTTATCTCTAACTCTTTAGCTATATCTTTATTATTTTTTAACTGCAACACTAGTTCTAAAATTTGTTTTTCGCGTTTAGTTAATTTAAAAGGATCTTCTTTTGCTATTTGCGGTTTTGGTACTATTATTTCTGATTCAGTATTATTTCCACCAACAAAATTATTGAGCAAAATAGCAGATACTTCACCTGTAAAATACTTACCTCCAGAGGCCACTGTATTAAGCGCTTTTAAAAACTCATCTTTACTCGCTCCTTTAAGCATATAACCATCGGCACCAGCCTGAATAGATTTTAGTACATATTCTTCGGAATCGTGCATAGATAACACCAAAGCTTTTACTTTAGGGTGTTTTTGTTTTAACTCCCCAACAACTTCAATCCCGTTTTTATTTGGCATACGTATATCTACAATTAAAACGTGCGGTTGTTCGTTATCAATTATTTCTAAAGCCTCTACACCATCTGATGCTTCATTAACAACATTTATACCGTCTTGATCTTCTAACAAAGCCTTTATACCATCGCGAACTAACACATGATCGTCGGCCAAAACCACATTTATAACATCCATAACTTAGCTTAGTTTATATTGTTGGTAAATTTACTAATTTTTCCTTATTTACTTCTTTGGGCAACGGTATGTTTAACGTTACCCGCGTGCCTTTTCCTTCCTCCGATGATATAAAAAAGCGACCATCAATAAATTTTATACGCTCTCTCATAAAAGTCATTCCCATACCACCATCTCCATTTTTTACTTTTTCTACTTTTTTAGGATTAAACCCCTTACCGTTATCATCTATCACAATACTTAGTATATTCTCACTATGCGCAAGAGACACAATTATATATGAAGATTCTGCATACTTAATAGCGTTATTAACTGCCTCTTGAACAATACGATATATGTTTATTTCGACTAACGAATCTAACCGCTGATTAAAATTACTTTTATTAAAAATTTGAATGTTTTTATTAGTAAGCTTAGAGAGTTCCTGTATTAATTTAGTAATGGCAGGTACAACGCCATGATCGGATAATTCGGGAGGCGTTAAATTAAAAGTTGCCGTGCGAACGCCTTTTATAATATTTAACGCCAGCTCTTTTAAGTATTCTATTTTTTGCGCTGCTTTATCGGTATCGTTTAAATTTATACTTTCTAAATTATATTTTAAACCTGTTAGCATTTGCCCAATCCCATCATGAACATCTTTAGCTATACGGCTTTGTTCTTTTTCTTGATTTTCTATAATTTGACTTGAAATGACTTTTTGATGACTCATTTTTTCGTCGAAACCTTGCTTGGTTAAACGTTCAATTTCAAGTTGCGCTTCTTTTCTATACGTAATATCTGAAGCAATTATAAGTAACTCAGATTTATCTTCGGAAGGATTAAAAGGTATAAAAGCCATTTCTAGCCAAATATCTTTTTCCTCTTTAGTAGTTGCTTTCACTTCGCCTTGCCAGCCAATTTTTTTATATTTCGCTACTATATTTTCAATTACCAATTGCTCATTTTCGTGAATTGAAAGTATTTCGGCAAAAGAATTTGACACACTAAAACGAGAAACTCTAAACAATTTAGAAAACTTTTTACCCATGTGCACCAAAGAACCACTTGGGGTTATTCTTGCAAAAAGCAAAGTTTCGTCCATGGCATAATTTAACGCTCGTAATTCCTTAATTGATTTTTCTTTAGCGATACTTAATTCATCGGCTTCAATTGCCATTTTTTTAGCATTTCGTTCTGCATTAATTAAATCGAATAAAGTGGCTCTAATATTTTTTGCTGTTGGCCAGAAAATAAACAGAAATTCTAATAATAAAACCACCAAGGTAAACACCGTAATTATTGTCTCTAACTGGCGTAACCAATTTACTTTTTTAGTTGCCTCAATATCATATTGATTTACAATGTCGTCCATTAAAACCAAAAATTCACCTTCGGCATTGGTAACAGTTTCAATTTCAAACTTGTATTGACTTAAGGGCAGAGGAGGTGTTTTTTCAATTTTAGCAATAATTCCTCTAGAAGCATTACTAATACTTAAAAAAACAGGTTTTAATTTTTGAAATTTTAATTGAATAGCCTTACTGTTGTCTCCCGGCAAGCCCATACTATCGCTACCATTTTGCAAAGCATAATGCGATGTTTCCCAAAGACTTAAGGTTTGCTTTATTTGGTTTTTTAATTGAAGCTGAACATCTAAATTTTTAGCTGAGTTAAGTTTTAAAATATCTTTTGTAAGCTTTTGGCTAAGCATACGTTGCCGTCCTGCAACGTTAATAATTGTTGAATCGCTTTCTTGAGTATTAAGATGCCGCCTAACTAAATACTGACTTACTATAATAGATATCGCAATTACTGTTAACGCAATAATGTACAACCGGCTTAGTTTACCAAAGGTACGTTGGTCCAATGTGTTGCCGTTGTTACTCATATTTATAATTTAAATTTATGCTAAAGCCTGTTTTATAAGCGCCAAACTTTTTTCTGAATACTTAATTTTTAAGGCTTCTTCATGGCCTTCATCAGACATTTTAACCCATGTTTTTTGAAGAATATCAATTATTTTTTCATCGGAATGTTTTTCGGCAAACTCTTCGAAATAATAATCTAAAAACACCAAACAAATAACATCTTCTAGTATTTGCGTTTCTTCGTTTTTCTTTATTAGTTTCTTTTTTATTAAGTCGGTTACTCGTTTAATAAACTCATCGTTGTAACCTACTTCTTTTAAAATCTCTTCAGTTAAATCGGCATGCATTTTTTTTAAAGCCTCCCGCCATTTTAAATACCCAACACGATCCATTGGATATTCTTTCCTATCTATTTTCCAACGACAAATGTGTTGTGCTCGCGCTGCTAATTGCAATGCTCTTGAAGCATTAGGTTTAAATTGCAATAATTTTTGCGACATGCGTTGCGAATACAATAATTCCTTTGGAAAATTTAATCCATTGGTTGTATATACATTTGTGTCTTCTGCGTTTTTTTTATCTATTAATGCTATTGCGGTTTCAAATCTAGTAGGCTTCATATGTGTTTTTAAATATTAGTCTGCAAAGCCAATATACACATTTTCTTCTTCAATTTTTATAGGATATGTTGCAATAGGATCTAAATCGCCATTTAAATTAGTGCCATCTACTAAAGAAAATAATTTTTTATGTAAAGGACAAGCTACCATAGGCGTTCCTTTATGATCGCCAATCATGCCACGACTTAACACCATTTCTTCTTTTTCTGGCGATAAGTTTTGCGTAGCAAACCAAGTATTTAATCTAGCAAAGTTAAAAACGGCTATTTGTAAATCTTTATACTTTACGCAAGCACCACCATCTTTTGGAAAATCGTTAACCGACGCCGCTTTAAACCAAACTTTTACCTCGTCTGGTTTTACGCTTTTATATTTTTTAGCAACTGTAATCATGTTTATGTTTTGTGTTTTTAGCTGTAATTATTATTTCCAAGGTTCTGGCATTTTTTGATCTCTCATTGGCACGAAAACAATGTTATCGTCTTCTTCTTTGCTATTTACAAAATGATTAAAACGTTTCATCATTTCTGGATCGTTAACAGCTTGTGTCCATTCGCATTCAAACTTATTCACTAAGGTTTGCATTTCTTCTTCTAAATCTTTTGCAATACCTAATTTATCTTCTATAATAACTTCTTTTAAATATTCTATACCGCCTTCTAGTCGTTCTTGCCATGCAGCAGTACGTTGTAACGGTTTTGCTGTACGCATGTACAACATTAAGTAACGATCTAAGTATTTAATTACGGTTTCGTTATCAATTTGCTCTGCAAATAACTCGGCATGTCTAGGTGTTGCACCACCGTTACCACCAACATAAAGATTCCAACCGCCCTCAACAGCAATTAAACCAAAATCTTTTCCGCGAGCTTCGGCACATTCACGAATACAACCAGAAACACCACCTTTAATTTTATGCGGTGCACGAATACCACGATAGCGGTTTTCTAGCTCTATACCAAAACTCACACTTTCGTCCATACCGTAACGACACCAAGTAGAACCTACACAGGTTTTTACAGTACGTAGTGATTTACCATAAGCATGACCACTCTCGAAACCATGCGCTATTAAATCTTTCCAAATTAATGGTAATTGATTTAAGGTTGCACCAAATAAATCGATACGAACACCACCCGTTACTTTTGTGTATAAATCGTATTTTTTAGCTATTTCGCCAAGTGCAATTAACTTATCCGGTGTAATTTCTCCACCAGGAACTCTAGGCACTACAGAATACGTTCCGTTTCGCTGAATATTGGCTAAAAATCTGTCGTTTGAATCTTGAATAGCATATTCCTTATTCGCGGTATCGGCATGAATACTTGCCATTAACGATGCTACTACAGGCTTACACAGCTCGCAACCATGACCACCATTTCCGTGATTATCTAAAACCTCGTTAAACGTTTGGTAACCTTTAACCTGGATAATTTTATATAAATCTTGACGGTTATAATCGAAATGCTCACAAATAGAATCTTTAACCTCAATACCTAAAGATTTTAAAGTTGCTTCGGTAATATCTTTAACCATTGGTTTACAACCACCACAACCAGTTCCTGCTTTTGTGCACGACACAACATCGGCTAAATCTTTAGCTTCACCACTTTCAATAGCGCCGCAAATTTGCCCTTTAGTTACACTTTCGCAGGAACAAACTTGTGCATCGTCTGGTAAATCCATAACATCGCCAAAGGCTGCAGCCCCATCGCTAGTTGGTAAAATTAATTGTGCTGGCTCTTCTGGAATAGCCATACTATTCATATACATTTGGTGTAACATATTATAATCGGCAGCATCGCCAACTAAAATTCCACCAAGAAGTGTTTTTCTATCTAAACTTACATTAATACGTTTATATAAAAACTTCGTTTTATCTTCATATATTATTGAATGTCCTTTTGATGCTGGCATAAAAGGCTCTCCAAAACTCGCTACATCTACACCAATTAATTTCAGTTTTGTAGACATATCAATTTCTTCTGGCATTTCAGCACTTACATCTCCTAAAATTTGTTTAACCGCAATATCTGCCATATCGTAACCAGGAGCTACCAAACCATAAATCATTTGGTTTAACAAGGCTACCTCACCAATGGCATAAATATTCTCGTCGGTGGTTTGCATTTTGTTATTAACCACAATACCGCCACGAACACCAACTTCTAAATCGCATGTTTTAGCGAGTTCATCACGCGGGCGAATACCTGCCGAAACAATTAGCATATCAACATTTAAAACATCGTCTTCACCAAACTCCATTCCAACAATGGCATCGTCTCCTAAAATTTGATTTGTTGCTTTACTTAAATGAATATTTAAACCAATAGATTCTAATTTTAACTGAAGCACTTTACTACTTCTAGAATCTAATTGTCTTGGCATTAGTTTAGGTGCAAACTCTACAATATGTGGTTCTAAGCCCATATCTAAAACAGCTTTACCAGCCTCTAAACCAAGTAAACCACCACCTAAAACAGCCGCTTTAGCATCTGGATTAGTCTTTTTTAAATCTGCAGCATAAGCTAGCATGCCTTCCAAATCTTCAATAGTTCTGTAAACAAAAACCCCTTTTTTCTCAACACCTTTAATTGGCGGCACAAAAGGTGAAGATCCTGTAGCAAGAATTAAATAATCGTAAGTAAAGGTTCTATCTTTTGATGTGGTAATTGTTTTAGAATCACGATGTATATCTACCACACGCTCGTTTGTAACCAAATCGATTCCATTTTCTACATACCATTCAGCAGGAGCCATTTCTAATGCTTTGGCGTCTTGATTTTCAAAATATTCACTTAAATGAACACGATCGTAAGCCGGACGAGGCTCTTCGCCAAAAACAGTTAATTTAAAAGCACTATCGGTTGATTGCTGTACAAATTTTTCACAAAATTTATAACCTACCATTCCATTACCTACTACTATGATTTTTTTCATAACTACGTATTTTACAAAACAAATATAAGTAAAAACTACGTAATTATACTTAATTTTAGATTTAAAAATGAAGATAACTCATATTATTATGAAATTACTAAATTGAAATATTAAAAATTAAACATTAAACAAAATACCAATATCAATATTTACGAATAATAAAATTTCTTTAAACTGAATAAAAATCTCTGTTTTCTAAAGTTATACTTTTAATTACCTTTGTAATCTTTAACACATAGCTTTATGATTTATTCAATGACAGGTTACGGAAAATCTGTTTTACAATTACCAACAAAAAAAATCACTATAGAACTTAAGTCTTTAAACAGTAAAAACTTAGACTTAAATGCAAGAATGCCGTCGATTTACAGAGAAAAGGAACTAAGTATTCGAAAACTATTGGCCGATAAATTAGTTCGTGGTAAAGTAGATTTTTCAATATACGTTGAAGCCACCGCCGATGATTCTTCTACACAAATAAACACTCCTGTTGTTAAACAATACATGGAACAACTAAAACAAGTTGTTGATGCCAACGAGGTAGAACTTCTTAAAATGGCAGTGCGCTTCCCAGACGCTTTAAATACCGTTAGAGAGGAAATTAATGAAGATGAATGGTTAGCAATACAAACCGAAATTAATAATGCCGTTTCCGATTTAGTTAAATACCGCCTTAATGAAGGCCAAGTGTTAGAGCAAGATTTTAACCAACGCATAAAAACCCTAGAGAACCTATTAGAACAAGTAGCAGCAATGGATCCAGAGCGTGTTGAGGGCGTTAGAGAACGCTTATTAAAAGGCGTTGAGGAATTAAGAGAAAAATACGACGAAAACAGATTCGAGCAAGAACTGGTTTATTATATCGAAAAGTTTGATATTACCGAAGAAAAAGTGCGCTTAAAAAATCATCTTAACTATTTTATAGAATCTATAAACTCCAAAGATTCTAACGGAAAAAAACTTGGATTTATTAGCCAAGAAATGGGCAGAGAAATTAACACCATTGGCTCTAAAAGTAATTATGCACCAATGCAACAGCTTGTGGTACAAATGAAAGACGAACTAGAAAAAATTAAGGAACAATTATTGAATGTGCTTTAAAAAACTATTTACGTGACACAACAAACAAAAACACAAGGCAAACTTATTGTATTTTCTGCACCATCTGGCTCGGGTAAAACAACCATTGTAAGACATCTGCTTAAACAAGATACTTTAAATTTAGAGTTTTCAATTTCTGCAACCTCGAGAGAAAAACGTGGCACCGAAATAGATGGTAAAGACTACTACTTTTTATCGGCTAAAGATTTTAAAAGCAAAATTAAAGATGAAGCTTTTTTAGAATGGGAAGAAGTATATCGCGACAACTTTTATGGCACTTTAAAAACTGAAGTAGAACGTATTTGGGCACAAGGTAAAAACGTTATTTTTGATATTGATGTTTCTGGTGGCCTGCGAATAAAACGAAAATTTCCAGAAGCGACTTTGGCTATTTTTGTAAAACCACCAAGTATTGACGAATTAAAAATTAGACTAAAAAAACGAAAAACCGAAAGCGAAGACAAAATTAACATGCGTGTGGCAAAAGCTTCGGCAGAATTAGCAACCGCACCTTTATTCGACACCATAATTGTTAACGATAATTTAGAGAAAGCCCTAAACGAAGCCGAAACCTTAGTAAGCAACTTTATAAACTCGTAATTAATGAAAATTGGTTTATACTTTGGCTCATTTAACCCCATACATATTGGACACTTAATAATTGCCAACCATTTAGCAGAAAACAGCGACTTAGATAAAATTTGGTTTGTAGTTACACCCCACAACCCTTTTAAAAAGAAAAGTAGTTTACTAGATAATTACCAACGACTAGAAATGGTGCACCTAGCCACAGAAGAGTACGATAAACTAGAGCCCAGCGACATAGAGTTTAACTTACCTCAGCCAAATTACACCGTAAATACACTTGCCTACCTACAAGAAAAGCATCCTAAACATGAATTTGCATTAATAATGGGCGAAGACAACCTAAAGAGTTTTCATAAATGGAAAAACTATAATGTTATTTTAGAAAATCATCACATATACGTATATCCAAGAATTTCAGATAACATCACCCCTAAGCATTTGCTTAATCACGAAAAAATTCACTCGGTTAAAGCTCCAATTATGCAAATCTCCTCTACCGACATTCGAAATGCCATAAAAAACAGCAAAAACATTAAACCATTATTACCAACAAATGTTTGGAAGTATTTAGACGACATGAATTTTTATCGATAAATCTACTAGTAAACTTTAAAAAAGTGTTAATCTTTTAAAACCTCCGAGTCTTTCTAAAAAAAAAGAAGAATTAATTGGTTATAATATGTTAATTTAGTTTGCTAGTTCTCCCTAATTATGACCAAAAAAAATTCTAGTTTACAAGTTGTTGGCATTGGTGCTTCTGCCGGAGGCTTAGATGCTTTACAAAGCTTGTTTAAAAACATACCAAACAACACTGGTAAGGCATTTATAATTATCCAACATCTTTCGCCAGACTTTAAAAGCTTAATGCCCGAATTGCTTGCAAAGTATACTAAAATGCCCATTTTTACTGCAGAAGATAAGCAAACAATAAAACCAAATTGCATCTATTTAAATCAGCGTAATAAAAACTTACATATAAAAGGGTCCGAACTCTATTTGCTTAATAAAGGCCCTAAAAACAACTTAAATTTACCAATAGATATTTTTTTCCATACGTTGGGAGAAGAATTTAAAGAACACTCCACTGGTGTTATTTTATCTGGAACAGGTTCAGATGGTTCACGAGGTATTCGAACTATTAAAGAAAACAACGGCACCATAATCGCTCAAGACCCTATTACGGCACAATTTAATGGCATGCCTAATTCTGCCATTGCAACTAATTTGATCGATTACATTTTAAATCCTAAAGAAATAGCTGAGTTATTTACTAAAACCCCAATTGCCGCCCCATTGCTTAAAGAACGCTTTAACCCCAAATCTACCACCGAAACCTTAATTGACAATATTCTTGAAACCATTTATGAATTTTCCGGTGTAAATTTCAAAGAATATAAAAAAAACACACTTTTAAGACGCTTAGAAAAGCGTATGAATATTAACAATTTAAATGAAATCTACGATTACCTTGTTTTTTTAAACAACAACGAAACCGAAAAACAAATACTAAAAGAAGAATTTTTAATTGGCGTAACTCGTTTTTTTAGAGACCCTGTTGCTTTTACCACTCTAAAAGAAAAAGTAATCCCCAAAATTTGTAACGCAAAAAATAACTCAGAGGTTGTTAGAATCTGGATTGCTGGTTGCTCAACTGGTGAAGAAGTTTATTCTATAGCTATTTTAATTGACGACTACATACGCCAAACCAAACTAAGCATAGATTATAAAATTTTCGCGACAGATATAGACCCTAAAGCCTTAGCTATTGCAAGTGCGGGAACCTATAATGTTAATATTGTAAATGAAATAGATAACGTTTATTTAGATCGATATTTTTTAAAAACAGGAAACAAAGTACAAATTATTAAACGTATTCGTGAAAAAATTGTATTCTCTAATCACAATCTTATTAAGGATCCTCCATTTATAAGAATGGATTTAATTTCTTGCAGAAACCTACTTATTTATTTAGATAATAAAGTACAAAACAAAGTAATGAACCACTTTCACTTTGCTTTAAATAAATTAGGGTATTTATTTTTAGGCAGTAGTGAGTCGTTGGGCGAAGTATCAAAGCATTTTGAAGCTATTGACGTAAAGTGGAAAATTTTTCAAAATATATCAAATACAAGACACATATCAACCCAAAACAATCCAGTTGAAAGATTCCCTTCCTTAGCCCATAATTCAACACTCTTAAAACCTTCTAATAGAAGTTATAATTATGAAAAAGACAACCCTGAGTATATTTTTCATAAATATTTAGGAACTAAAAATAGCCCAGCATCCATATTTATTGATGCCGATTATAATATTTTATTTATTAAAGGCGATGCCGGTAAAAGACTATCCCATACCGAGGGTGTTTTTCAAAATAACTTATTAAACGTTGTTAACCCAGAAATTGCATCTATTATTAGAAACGGTATTAGACGACTAAATAAGGATAAAAAAGATATTTTAATTAAAGATATTGTAAATAAAAAAGGAAACAGTTTTATAACATTCGATTTAACGTTTCATAAACCCACTAACGAACTTCATAATTGTTATTTAATTGAATTTAGTAACGACCGCGCTATTGATAAGCCACTAACATTAAAAAATATTGATTTAAATGAGGCATCAACACAACGTTTAGAAGATTTAGAAAACGAACTGAAATTTGTAAAAACAGAGCTTCAAAATGCTATTGAAGAACTTGAAACTAGCAATGAAGAACTACAGTCTTCAAACGAAGAACTGATGGCCTCCAACGAAGAACTTCAAAGTACTAATGAAGAATTACAATCTGTAAACGAAGAATTATACACCGTAAACTCTGAACTTCAAGAAAAAAACTCAGAATTAACCAATTTAAGCAACGACGTTACCAATCTTTTAGATAATACCGATATAGCCACGTTGTTTTTAGATACCGATTTACGAATACGAAAATTTACACCAGCAATAAAACAAGTATTTAACCTAAGAGAAACCGATTACGGTCGACCTTTATCGAGCTTCACATCAAACTTTAGTGAAGAAACACGTGAAAATATACTTGTTGATGCCAAACTTGTTCTTAAAAAATTAGTTACTGTAGAAAAGCAAGTTGTAGATAAGTTTGATAATTACTACTTACAACGTATTAGTCCATTTATCACCGCCTCAAAAAAAATTAATGGTGTTGTAATTACTCTAGATAATATAAACAATTTAAAAGAAGCAGAAAAAGAACTTGCTAGTACCGAACAAAGATATCATAGACTGTTCGAAAATTTAAACGAAGGCTTTTTACACGGCAAATTAACTAAAGATAATCCTAACGAACTTGAAATAATCGATATAAACCCTGCTTTTGAAACCATTTTAGGATTAAAAGCAAAAGACGTAATAGGTTTAAATTTTACCGATTTAGAACCATATACCAAACCCGTCACCTCCTTATGGACAGATAGTTTTAAGGAAGCTGCACTATCAGCTAAAGAACAATTTATAAAAAACTTCACCGCAAACAATCAACATTATTATGTGCATATTTTTTCACCCGGAAAAAACGAATTTGCAGCAACATTTACAGACATTACCGAACTTAATAACCAAAAAGAAGCTCTTAAAAAAAGTAAATCTGAACTAACTCGAGTACAAGAGTTAGCTGAAATTGGTAGTTGGTATTTAAACCTAGAAACGGGAGATGTACAATGGACCATAGAATTATTTAAAATATTCGATTGGAATCCTAAATTACCACCTCCAACCTTTGAAGAAACGGAAGCTATTTTAACTCCAGAAAGCTGGGAACAACTTAACACTGCCGTTGATAATACAGTTAAAACTGGTAATCCTTACGAGATTGAATTAAATTTAAAAACCGAAACTGGTAAAAACAGATGGATTTGGTCTCGAGGGGAAACCGACCAAGACGAAAAAGGAAATATTATTGGCTTACGCGGGGTAGCACAGAATATTACAGAATCAAAAATAGTTCAACAGGAACTAATAAAAGCAAAAAAAGAAGCAGAACTTGCCAATTCGCATAAAAACTATTTCTTGGCTAATATGAGCCACGAAATACGAACTCCTATGAACGGTGTTTTAGGGTTTTCTGAGCTTTTAAAGAACGACCAATTAACTACAGAAGACCGGCTTAAATATCTTAAAATAATCGATGGAAATTCAAAACAACTTTTAAACTTAATTGATGATATTATTGATATTGCAAAAATAGAATCCGACGATTTAAAAATTCTATTTAAGCCTGTTCACCTTCCAAACCTTATTAATAACTTAGAAATTACTTACAATCAATTAAAAGTTAGTCGATATAAAAAAGCAAATATTAACCTAAAAGTACACGTTCCAGAAGAATACAAAGATTTGGTGGTAATAACAGATCCGCAACGATTACAACAAATCATATCAAACTTATTAAACAACGCTTTAAAATTTTCAAACGATGGAGAAATTTTATTCGGCTTTAATATTGTAGAGAACAACATTAAATTCTTTGTGCAAGACCAAGGAATTGGTATTGAACAAAGCAAACAAAACGAAATTTTTGAGCGATTCAAACAAGTAAACTACGATCAAAACACCAATTATGGTGGTACAGGACTAGGACTAGCTATTTGTAAAGGTTTAGTGCTGCTATTAAATGGCGAAATTTCCTTAAAATCTGAATACAACGTTGGCACCTTATTCGAATTTACAATTCCTTTAACTCGCGGTACTTTAAAAACCAATAAAAAGAAAATTTCTAGTTTTTATGATACCGATTTTTTAAAAGGAAAAACTATTTTAATCGCAGAAGACGATTCACTAATACAACTACTTTTTAAAATTACACTTAAAAACACAGGCGCGAATTTACTATTCGCAAAAAATGGAAAAATTGCAATCGATATTTATAAAACAACACCTAAAATTGATGTTTTATTATTTGATATTAGAATGCCAGAAATGAATGGTTTTGACGCCTTGGATAAAATTTTAGCAATAAATCCAGATGCTAAAATTGTAATGCAAACCGCTTACGCAATGCCAGAAGAAAAAGAAAAATGCTTCCAAAAAGGCTGTGTTGGTTATTTAACTAAACCTGTTTCAAAAGAAGATTTATTCGAAGAATTAAACAAATGGATTCAGTAAAATATTTCACATACCGTTATTAAAAATTCAGAAATACGTATAGCTATTAAGTAATTTTATCATATCTCTTTAAAAGAAAAAATAAGTATTTAAACGAATACTCGTTGTATTTTAAAGAATGATTAGTAGTTTTTATCGAAAAATGTTATTTAATACAATTTAGAATTAACAAATATTTATAACTTTACATCGCTATTAATTAATCCCCTCAAACTCATGAAAAATAAAAAATTACCTAACAGTATCGCAACCTTAAGTGTTATTTTTGCACTTAGTTTAACAACCAATGTTTTTGCCGGCAGTTCCGGTAATTGGATGGATAAATGGTACCAATACCAATCTCAAAATAATAGTGGGCATACCTCTGTACCAATTGATGGTGGTATGGGAATATTAGTATTAGGAGCTGCTGCTTTTGGCGCGTACAAATTAAGAGGCGAAAAAAATGCTAAACATTAAAGACTCACTAAAAAGCATACCCAAACCTGTAAGGCTTTTCTTAGGAAAAGCCTTATTGTTTTTTGTAGTTTGGAAACTCCTTTACGGTTTCTATTTTTCTCATACTAAAACCTTAGACTATCCGCTAACAAAACATGTTGGCGAAGCCTCAACGTATTTATTAAACAACTTTAGTCCTATGAGCGGCTTTACCGTAGAGCGTAATGTAGGGACGTTTTATATTGGAGACGAATTGGTAGAAGGGGGTATCTCTTCTCAAATTTTTCATAATGGATATTTGGTATTGCATATTGCCGATAATTGTAATGGTCTAGAACTAATGATATTATTTATTGGTTTTATAATATGCATGCCTTCAAGTTTAAAGAGAAAACTTTTATACATTGTTCTAGGAATACTAATTATTGACTTTGTTAATATACTACGATGTATGGGCTTAATTTATCTTCGAGAATATTATCATGCGTATTTTGATTTCGCCCACCACTACTTATTCAAAGCCGTTGTTTATACTTGTACATTTTTAATTTGGATGTACTTTTCTAGAAAAATTAGTTTTAAAAATGAAAATTTACAAATCGGATAAAGTTCGTTTTATTGCTGGTTTAATACTTATTGTTATCGTCTATTCATGGAACGGTTTGTTCTTTATAACTGAGAATCAAGAATGGATGAAACTACCAAAATTAACCTTCCATTTAATACGCTTCGGAATTACTATAGTTGTATACTTTATAGGCACATATCATTTAGGAAAGATTAAAGAATCTTGGATGAGCACTATTTGGCATTTAGTGCACGTTTCTGGCTTAATTATTATTACAAGTTTAGGATTAATAGACTGGTTTATAATTGAAATACCTCGCGCCTTAAAAAGCTTTGCTCATAATGTGCAAGAAATTTTAATTTCTCCGGTTTTATACGTTGCTATGGGCTTATTAAACCGAAGTTTAAATAAAGAAAATAAGGTCTAAATCACCAATCTTTTTATCGGATTAATAACATGTTTTATCCCGTAAAATGTAACCCGAAGGTGTTTTAAGCCTTAAAATTTTAACTTCATCGAAAAAAAATAACAGACACCTTAATAAAATATACATTTACATTGCTATTAATTTTAACAACAGTAACATTAATTAAACATTATGAAAACAAATCGTTCAATTTTATTCTCAGCTACCTTATTTGCTGCTTTATTATTTAGTGTAAATGTAAGTGCTTTTGGTGGCGGTGGTCATGGACATGGTGGATCTAAACACAAACCTAAAAAACCTAAAACTAAGAAACCTAAAAAGCAAGATTCTGTGCCATTAGATGGTGGTTTAAGCATTTTAGTATTAGGAGCAGCTGCATTTGGTGTGAAAAAATTACGCGATAACAAGTAATTTTTATCGTATATGAAATAAAAAAAGGCACTTTTAAAAGTGCCTTTTTTTTATGTTTATAATGGAACTTAATATCCTTAATTATATTAATTCTTTTTCAACCAAATACTCAGCAATTTGAACAGTATTGGTTGCGGCGCCTTTACGAAGATTATCAGCAACAATCCACATGTTTAAAGAGTTTGGTTGCGTTTCGTCTCTACGAATACGTCCAACAAAAACCTCATCTTTATCGTGAGCAAAAATAGGCATTGGGTAACTGTTTGTAGCCGTATTGTCTTGTACAACAACTCCTGGAGTTTCACTTAATAATTGACGAACTTCGGCTAAATCGAAATCGTTTTCAAATTCTACATTAACAGATTCGCTATGTCCACCAGCAGTAGGAATTCTAACAGCTGTTGCAGAAACAGAAAATGTTTTATCGTCCATTATTTTTTGTGGCTCACGCGCCAATTTCATTTCTTCTTTTGTGTATCCGTTATCTAAAAATACGTCGCAATGTGGTAAAGCATTTCTACCAATAGGATAAGGGTATGCCATTTCGCCTTCTACACCAGCAATTTCGTTTTCTAATTGGCGTACAGCTTTTACACCTGTACCAGAAACCGATTGGTAAGTTGAAACTACAACACGTTTCATCTTATATTTTTTATGTAACGGATTTAAAGCCATAACTAACTGAATTGTAGAACAGTTTGGGTTGGCAATAATTTTGTCTTCTTTAGTTAAAACAGAGGCGTTAATTTCTGGAACTACTAATTTTTTAGAAGGATCCATTCTCCAAGCCGAAGAGTTATCTACAACAGTTGTACCTGCTTCAGCAAATTTTGGAGCCCACTCTAAAGAAGTATCTCCACCGGCTGAAAATAACGCAATATCTGGTTTCATAGAAACAGCAGTTTCTAAACCAACAACGGTATAATCTTCACCTTTATAATTTAGTTTTTTACCAACAGAACGTTCTGAAGCTACAGGAATTAATTCTGTAACAGGAAAATTACGTTCTGCAAGAACTTTTAGCATCACTTCGCCTACCATACCAGTGGCACCAACAACAGCTACTTTCATTTTTTTAATGTTTAGTTTAAAATGTGGAGGCAAAAATACATAAAAAAAGACCTTATTTAATTAAAAATAAGGTCTTTTAACAACAAATAACAGGTTGTTATTTATTAAACTTTATGTTATTTTTTTAGCAAATCTCTAATTTCAGCTAGTAAATCTTCTTGACTAGGTCCTGCAGGAGCTTCTGGAGCTGGCTCTTCTTTCTTCTTTAATTTGTTAACACCTTTTACAACTAAGAACATTACAAATGCAACAATAATAAAATCTAAAACATTAGTAATAAATTGTCCGTGCTCCAAATAAACTTCGCCTACCATTTCTCCAGCTTCGTTTAATTCTCCGTCTTGTAATTTCAATCTTAAATCTTTAAAGTCTGTATTGAATAATAAACCAATTAGAGGAGATACAATTCCTCCTGTAAAAGATGTAACTACTTCTTTAAAAGCAGCACCCATAACAAAACCAACTGCAATGTCTATAAGGTTACCCTTCATTGCAAATTCTTTAAACTCTTTTAACATGATAAAATTTTTATTAATAGTTAGTGAACTACTAAATTAAATAAAATATTTAAAAAAATGTTAAAATTTAATATAAATACACCCGTTTAATACGTTGCGAGAGGGATGTTAAAATTTCGTAAGATATAGTATTAGCGGTTTGTGCAAATTTTTCAGCAGTATTATTTGGGCCAAAAATTATAACCTCATCGCCTTCATTACAGTCTATGTCGGTGACATTTACCATAATCATATCCATACAAACATTGCCTATTATTGGTGCTTTTTGGTTATTAATTATTACGTATCCTTTTTCGTTACCATATTGCCTACCAATACCGTCGGCATGCCCAATTGGTAAAGTAGCTGTTTTTAACACACCATTACTAATATAACCACGATTATAGCCAACGGAGTCTCCTTTTTTTAAAGTGTGAATTTGCGAAATAATAGTTTTTAAAGTGCCTATTGGTTTTAAATTTTGATTTTCTTTTACGGAGTTACCATAACCATAAAGGCCAATGCCGCTGCGCACCATATTAAAGTGTGCATCAGGATAGTTTAAAATACCAGAAGTATTACATAAGTGTAAAATTGGTTTGTAACCAATTAAATTAGACAGCTTATCTGTAATAGTTTTAAAACTATTTATTTGGGTTAGTGTAAAAGGTTTTTCATTTAAATCTTCGCTGGCTGCCAAATGTGAAAACATCGATTTTACTTTTATAGCATCCGTTTTTTTTAAGGTTTCAGCTAAATAAGATATATCATTTACAGAAAATCCTAATCTATTTAATCCAGTATTAAATTTAAGGTGTACTGGGTAATTAATTAATTTTTCAGTTTGTGCTAATTCAATAAACTCGTTTAAAATTTTACGACTGTATAAATTAGGCTCTAGTTTATATTCTATTAGTTTACTAAAGTTTACTGCTTGCGGGTGTAACACTAAAATAGGTGTTTTTATTCCAGCGTTTCTGAGTGCAACACCCTCGTTAGTATAAGCAACTGCAAAATAATCTACACCTAAATTTTCAAGATATTTAGCAAGTTCTTCAGCATTATTACCATAGGCGTAGGCTTTAACAACTGCTAAAAATTTAGTGTTTTTATGTAGTTTAGATTTTAGGTAATTAAAATTATGTTGTAGTGCTTTTAAGTCAATTTCAAGCACCGTTTCATTTGCTGTCGGCATTAGTGTCTTTAGAATTAGAAGTCGGTATTTCCTCTGGATTGTTTACCTTTATATTACGAATTTTATCACGCGACATGGCTTTGTAATAAGCAGCTCTACTAAGTGGTTCGTATTCTTCAACTTCACCCAAAAGCACTAGATTATCGCTTTGGGCTTTTCGGTAGCTGTATTGAGCTAAATTACCAGTTCTAGTGCAAACCGCATGAACTTTGGTAACATACTCTGCAGTGGCCATTAAATTAGGCATTGGCCCAAACGGATTGCCTTTAAAATCCATGTCTAAGCCAGCGACAATAACACGAATGCCTTTGTTAGCTAAATCGTTGCAAATACGCACAATTTCGTCGTCGAAAAATTGGGCTTCATCAATACCTACAACATCGCAGCCATCGGCCAGAATAGGAATATTGGCCGCGGCGGGTACAGGCGTAGATCGAATTTCGTTAGAATCATGAGAAACCACCATTTCTTCATCATAACGTACATCAATAGCAGGTTTAAAAATTTCAACCTTTTGTTTTGCAAATTGTGCACGTTTTAATCGGCGAATAAGCTCTTCGGTTTTACCAGAAAACATGGAACCGCAAATAACTTCAATCCAACCAAATTGTTCTTTATGATTTACTGTATTTTCAAGAAACATTTTGTAAATTTAACACTAAAACAAATCGATTTTTCGTTTGTATAAAGGTGGCGCAAATTTATTAAAAAACAAAAACCTGTTAATAACAATTAAAAAATAAAATAATGAAGAAGAAGTTAGAAGCTGAACTCATTAGCATTGCACATAAAATATTAAAACTTAAAGGAAGAGAAGATGTGAAAAAAATGCACGAACAGGTTGCGGTGTTATATGAAAAACTTTCGGTTTTAAAATTTGCCGAAGAAAATGCCGAAGCAGGCATGCCAAGTATAGGCAGCAATTCATCGTTTTTTGGAATGTTAGACAGCGCTTTTAACAACAAAATAAGCGATAGCATTGAGGTTGAAGATAAGGTTTACATAAAACTGGAAGACGAAGAAGATAATAAAGATGATATTATGGAGCACGCCATACACAAAATAAAAGATATGGCAACGCTAATGCCAGATAAAATAGATGAACCTCTTGCAAAACCAGACTTCGACGAAATTACAGCAGGTTTTAAAGAAACCCCAGTTTTCGAACCAGTAGCAAAAGCAACAAGTAGTGTTTCATTTGAAAAAAAATCGTTAAACGATAAATTAAACATTAATAAATTAAACATAGGTTTAAACGATAAAATAGCCTTTATAAACAAACTATTTAACGGTAAAAGTGAAGATTACGATCGGGTAATTTCTCAATTAAACACCACCGAAACCTTTACAGAAGCCCAACAGTTTATTACAACAATGATAAAGCCAGATTACAATAATTGGCAGGGAAAAGAAGAGTTTGAAGATCGTTTTTTAGAAATAATAGAAGCTAAGTTTAATTAATTTTTTGGGTGTTACCACGCTTTAAACGCTATCGCGAGCGCGGTCGTGCTTTCCGTTATATCTTTTTTTATTATTTGTAATACATTTGCGCTTATAAGCATTATTCTATGTTCTATTTTTTTTAAATACAATTAAAGCTTATTTAATAAAAAAAGGATGCCACTACAATCACTAACACATGAGTAAACTGTACATTGTGCCTACACCCATAGGTAATTTAAAAGATATTACCTTTAGAGCCATAGAGGTTTTAAAAGAAGCCGATTTAATACTTGCCGAAGATACCAGAACTTCAGGTAAACTCCTAAAGCATTTCGAAATTTCAACTCATATGCAATCACATCACATGCATAATGAGCATAAAACGGTTGAAAATATTATTCAAAAACTAAAAACAGGAACAACCATTGCTTTAATTAGCGATGCCGGAACACCGTGTATTTCCGATCCTGGTTTTTTACTTTCAAGAGCATGTATAGAAAATAATATAGATATTGAGTGCTTACCCGGAGCAACAGCATTTGTGCCAGCTCTTGTAAATAGTGGTTTACCAAACGACAAATTTATTTTTGAAGGCTTTTTACCAGTAAAAAAAGGAAGGCAAACGCGTTTAAATTTACTAGCCGAAGAAACACGAACCATGATATTTTACGAAAGCCCACATAAATTAATAAAAACGCTTGGGCATTTTTGCGAATATTTTGGCGAAGATAGGCAAGTTTCTGTATCTCGCGAGCTTACAAAAATGTTTGAAGAAACCATACGTGGCACAGCAAAAGAAGTTTTAGAGTTTTATACTAACAAGCCGCCTAAAGGAGAAATTGTTATTATTGCAGCTGGAAAAAAATAATTAAACATTTAAATTGTAATGAAAATAGAGACTTTTAAAACGAAACTAAAAAACAATCCAGAAGCTATCGATTTTTCTGAAACCATGGAAACTATCGAGGCTAACTATAATTTTACACCAACAGCTTTTATAAACGGAGATTTACAAAACGAAGAAGGGCAAAACTCTGGGTCTTGTAAATTATTTGCTTTTGCAAAAGCACAAGAGTTAACTAAAGCAGAAACTTTAGCCTGTTTTGGTAAATATTATTTCGATGAGGTTTTAAATGACCCAACAGGAACTGGGCACCAAAATATTAGAAATTTTATGAAAACCGGATTTGAAGGTTTAGTTTTTAAAGTAGAAGCTTTAGTAGAAAAGTAAAATGCTTTTTTAACTTGTAATTGTAAATCATTTTTACTTCTCCTAAAAAATCATCCTCTCATTTTATGTTTTTTATAAAATTTTCATCGTCTTTTAATAATCCTTTTAGGTAATTATTAATATGCAAACGCTTTTAAAAAACATAAAATCCTGCACAATTTGCGAACCAAATTTATTACTAGGAGCAAGACCCGTTGTAATTGCACATCCAGAATCTAAAATTGTAATTATTGGGCAGGCTCCTGGCACAAAAGTACACGCCTCTGGCATTCCCTGGGACGATGCCAGTGGTAAGCAATTACGAAAATGGTTAAATGTTAGTACCGACAAATTTTACAATCCCGAAAATTTTGCGATCATACCTATGGGTTTTTGCTACCCCGGAAAAGGAAAAACTGGCGATTTACCGCCGCGTCCAGAATGTGCTCCAAAATGGCACGAATTACTTTTTAACGAGCTAAACAAGGTAGAACTTGTGCTATTAATTGGTATGTATGCTCAAAATTACTACTTGGGTAAATCGGCAAAAAAAACACTTACCGAAACGGTTAAAAACTACAACCATTATTTACCTAAATTTTTTCCATTACCGCACCCATCTCCAAGAAACCGATTTTGGCTAACCAAAAACCCTTGGTTTGAAACCAATACTATTCCCGTTTTGCAACAACTTGTTAAACATATAATTTACAATAGTTAAATTGTTTTTAAGGCCTTTAAAAAACAACTTAAAAGAGACGTATTTTTAGCTCTATAAATAAAAAAACTATTACCTATATTTGTGTATAAAGCATAGGCAAATGAAAAAAATTCTTATCACCATTCTTGTAGTTATTATCGCAATTTTTGGGTATAACGAATACAAGGATTACAAGAGGTTTCATCCTAAAACGTCCAACTACAAAACCAGTGAAAACATAGATTTAGATTATTACAATAAAACTATAGTTCACAATTATTTTAATGCAGTTGAAAACCTAAACGGATATGTTTTAATGCAATGGAGTGCTAACGAAATAGATGTTAAATCTCCTGAAAACGACAATAAAGAAACAGAATATGCAGTAAACCAATACCGCGAAAAACTTGCAAAAGTTAAATATTTCGAAGCCCTATTGAAGCAGTCTAAAAAATTAAAAAATCAAGGTTTTAATAATGCGGATGTTCAGAATTTTGAATTGAAAGGCTTATCTGTTGAGGCTTACAATAAAAAATTAAATGCCGAAAAATATAAAAATCGGTTAATGTCCAGTATTCCTAAAGAAAACCTTAATTATGGTGGTGGCGGAAACGCCTTTGTTTATGAAGTACAAAAATTACTAGTAAAAAAAGGGTATAACATACCTTTAGATGGAATTTTTAAATCGGAAACTAGAAATGCTATTATAGATTTCGAAACGAAACATAATTTGTTTCCCGACGGCCAAATAGATGAATATACTCTTGAAGCTTTGTTGGAGTAATTTTGTTCTATTAAAAGAATATTACTCGTATTTATTTAATTGAAATGTTTTTCCATCAAAAACGCCGTAGGTATAATAAATAATCCAATCGCCTAGATTTATGTATTTTGATTTGTCTTCAATAGAAATTTCTAGCGGCAAATGCCTGTGTCCAAACACATAGTAATCGCGATGTTTTTGGCTTTCTTTGCGCTTGCAATATTGCACGAGCCATTCGTTATCTTCTCCTAAAAATTTAGCATCCTCGTCGCCCGAAATCATTTTATTCTCTACCGATAAATATTGAGCTAGTTTTACGCCAATATCGGGGTGCAACCACCTAAACAACCACTTACAAAACGGATTGGTAAACACTTTTTTCATGCGTTTGTAACCTTTATCGCCAGGGCCTAAACCATCGCCATGTCCTATAAAAAAAGTGGTGTTATTAAAAGTGAATTCTTTGGGTTTGTGGTAAACAGGAATGTTTAATTCTTCTTCAAAATAGCCATTCATCCATAAATCGTGGTTACCAACAAAGTAATAAATTGGAATTCCAGAATCGGAAATTTCGGCAAGTTTGCCTAAAGTTCTTGTAAAGCCTTTTGGTACAACGGTTTTATAATCGAACCAAAAATCGAATAAATCGCCTAAAAGGAAAATAGCTGCCGCATCTTGTTTTATTTCGTCTAACCAGGCTACAAACTTTTTTTCGCGTGGTCGCGAGGCTTCTTTTGTTGGTGCGCCTAAGTGATTATCGGAAGCGAAATATATTTTTTTTCCTTCGGGTATTTGCATGTTATAAATATAGCTTTTTTTGAGTTTTGGCTTTTTTTAACTACCTGCTAGTTTTGCGTTAGGGATTGAGCAATTGTTGGAGCTCCTTGAAAAGAGCGACTTGCGAAAGCCCGACCCTTGTGGTAACGCCCTAAATATTATCGTAAGCAAACCACTCGGCATACGAGGTGTCTGTTTCTTGCAACTTTAACGAATGTAAACTAATGTGCTTTGGTAGGCGCTTTTTTATTTTATTTGCAAAATCGATAACCATCATTTCGCTTGTGGGTTGGTAATCGACAAGTAGTACGTTGTGGCCGCGGTCTTTTAATTCTTTTGCAAGCTCTACATGTGGCGTGTTTTGGTTAAAAACGGTGGCATGATCGAACACATCAACGATTTCTTCTTTTACAATTTTTTTAAGGTCACCAAAGTCTATTACCATACCAAATTTTACATTGTTAGGATCTGAAATTGGAGTGCCAATAACGGTTACGGAAAGTTTATAACTATGACCGTGAACGTTTTTGCATTTACCATCGTAACCGTAAAGGGCGTGACCGGTCTCGAACGAAAATTGTTTGGTAATACGAATATGGTTGTTCATGATATTGCTTAGAAAATATAATTTGTCACAAAGATATTCATTTTGTTTTACGAATCGATTTTTAGATTACATTTGCGCACTTTTATCCGCGGTGGATAGATTTATATTTCTATTTGCTTATGAGCCATTTGTTTGAGGCTATTGATTTTGTTGAAAATTCGCTTTATGAAAAAATAATTGAGGATTTAGCGAAGCAACAATATTGTATTGTTGAGGATTTTTTCTCGAACAATGAAGTTGAATTACTTAGAGATTCACTTTTAAAACGAAAAACAGAAGACGATTTTAAAAAAGCGGCCATTGGAAATCGAACGAATGAAAACATTATAAAATCGATTCGTGGTGATTTAATTTTTTGGATTGATGAGCTTATGGCTAATGCTGCCGAAGGCTTGTTTTTTGCTAAAATTAATGATTTGATTGGGTATTTAAACCGTACGTGTTTTTTAGGCGTGTTGTTTAAAGAATTTCATTATGCTATTTATCCTAAAGGCACGTTTTACAAACGCCATATTGATACTTTCCAGAATGATGATAGGCGTAAACTTTCGTTTGTGTGTTATTTAAACGAAGATGGTTGGTTGCCCGAAAATGGTGGCGAATTGGTGCTCTATTTAAAAAATGAAGAAAAAACTATTTATCCGTTTCCTGGGCGCGTGGTTATTTTTGAAAGCCAAATTATTGAACACGAGGTTAAGCCTGTAAATACACAACGTTTTAGTATTACGGGTTGGCTAAAAACGCGATAATTTAGCGTTTTCTTATGCGGTTTACTATATAAACTATTATTAAAATTAATGCTAAAAGTAGAAATAAGCCATTACCACTTATAAAAGACATGAAATCCATAGGTTTGTTTTTTGAGTAAATTTAATTGTTTTTAGCAAGTGGCAAAAATAGTTGTCTAAATTTAACTATTAAGGGTAAGCCACGTGCTATAATCCAAATGGTTAGCGCTATAAAAATGGCATAAAGCTTAAAGTTGAAATAATCTAGTAAAAAAAGTATAGGTAAAAACACTAAAAAGGTTGCGCATAAAAGCACATTGCGAAGGTATTTCATTTTACCAAGGCCTTTAAACATGCCATCAAAAATAAAAGCTAATGCGCATAAAGGCTGCATAATTAGTATTACAAAGAAAATAGAGTAAAATGCTTGTAAAACTTGGGTTTCGTTTGTAAAAATTCTTCCGATAGGATAATATAAAATAGCACCAATAATAGCGGTGGTAAATCCTAAAATTACACCATATTTTATGAGTTTATTACTTAATTTAATAAGTAAATTATATTGTTTGGCGCCATACAATTTACCCGATAATATGTTTCCGGCGCTGGCGTAACCATCTATAATAAAAGCACCTAAAAACCATAAGTTTATGGCAATAGTATAAGCCGCTATATAATTAGCGCCGTAACTTGTTGCGTAGGAACTTGCAAAATATAGCGTAACGTTTAAAGCTACTGTTCTAATAAACAAATTTAAAACCATTAATAAAAAACGGTTTATTTCTTTGTTAAAAGGAAAGTTTATTTTTAAAGTTATTGGTGTTTTTGTTAGTAAAAAGTAAGCCGATAATAATGCCATAATTATTTGAGCAATAATGCTGGCATAAGCTGCACCATTTACATACATTGGGCTAATATAATTGGGTATTCCGTAAACTAAAATAAAGTCTAAAACTATATTTAAGGCAGCACCAATTATGGCTATTATCATAGGGTAAAACGTGTTTTGTAAACCACGAAAAGCCCCAAAAACAGCCATTGTAAAAAGTGTAAATGGAAAACCGAAAACTCGTATACGATAATAGTCTATACAATACTCTAAAATTAAATTACTGGCATTATAAAGCTTAAAAATACTTCTAGCAAATGGGTATGTACCAATAATAATTAAAACACTTATTGAGGTAACTATAAAAATGGCTTGTGCTGGTAAGCTGGTAATTTCGTTTAATTTATTTGCACCAACATATTGAGATACAATAGAAGAAATAGCGCTACGCGTTTGCCCTAAAACCCATATAAGCATAGATAAAAATGTTGTTACTATACCAACGGCTGCTAACGATTCGGTTGCGTTTTCTGAAATATTTCCAACTACAGCAGCATCGGTTAAAGACAAAATAGGTTCTGAAACACCCGCAATTAATGCAGGAATTGCTAGTTTGTTTATATGTTTAAAACTTATATCTGCGCTCACAATACTAGTTCGAAACAGTGAAACGGAAATTCACTTTGTTTAGGGAAAAAGATATCACCCAAGCGCTGGTAACCTCTGGTTTCGTAGAATTTTACATTTCTTGGATTTTGTGAAAAGGTATCTAATCTTACCGAAGCAAAATGATTAGTTTTCGCATAGTTTTCAGCAAAATTCATAAGTTTTTGAGCATAACCTTTTCCTTGAGCTTCTGGATGGACGGCTAAACGGTGGATATAAATGTTGTTTTTATTTGCAGTAAGCCATTTAATTGGCATGTATTCTTCATCCATAAGTGTTGAAATAGTTATACATCCCATAACTTTATTGTCTATTTCTAAAACATAAAGTTCGTCGCGATTAAAATCGTTTAAAAATGGTTTTTTACTAGGATAAAACTCGTTCCACTGGAAAATATTTTGTGCAATCATGTTGGCTGCACATGCTTTTGTAATTTCTAATAACCTATCAATATCTGTAACTTTTGCTTTTCTAATCATGAAAAATGTTTACATTTACAGCAAATTTATTTTAATTTTTCTGTTTGCTAACAGAAGTTAAAACAAATATATGTTAAAATGGGGATGTAGCTCAGTTGGCTAGAGTGCTTGACTGGCAGTCAAGAGGTCACGGGTTCGAATCCCGTCTTCTCCACAATATAAAATCCTAACTATCTGTTAATTAAATGTTTAGGATTTTTTGTTTTGGTGTTTGTCCGTAATATGTACCGAAACGAAGCAAAAACGAGTTTTTTTAACCAGTATTAAAACAAATTATTACCTTTGGTATATCTTACCGACTTAAGGTAAAATTTGAACACATAAAAACGCTAGACTTTTAATTAAGTGTAGCGTTTTTTAATTTAAGTATGATTGTACTAATGTATCTATAAAATTATTTAACCAATAATGGCCGTCTTTAATTTCAAGCCTATACAAATTATCTTCATCGTTTAGATGTAGCATTAAATAGGCATTTTGTAAATTTTTAATATAAGTTACAAACTCATCTAAACTAATTACAGGATCGAAAAAATAATTAATTTCCTCTAAAGGCTTGTTAACTAAGACTTCAATAAAATTATTTAACCAATAATGACCGTCTTTAATTTCAAGCCTATACAAGTTATCTTCATCGTTTAGATGTAGCATTAAATAGGCATTTTGTAAATTTTTAATATAAGTTACAAATTCATCTGTACTAATTACAGAATCGAAAAAATAATTAATTCCCTCTAAAGGCTTGTTAACTAAAACCATAATTCATAATATTAAAATATGAAGCCCGAAAAGCTTAGGTGTCCTACGCTGTAAAAACGAGCGTTGCGGGTGTTTCCAAAACCGCCACCATACCAAACGGGCAAAAAATCTTTATTGTAATTCAATGTTTTTACTTTTAGGAATTATAAAAATAAAAAAAACACCTCTAATTAAAGAAGTGTTTAAAAAAAAAGCCATTGCCTTAACAAATACAGTCTGTCAGGAATTACACTTTTATAAATTTAAATTAAAACAAATTTCAATCTTTGCCATAATTGCCCTCATTGTTTAAAATTGCTGTAATTGTTCTACTTGTAAGAAAAAAAGTTTTTTCAAGCTCTAAAACTACAGCCTCATGTTTCCATTTTGGATTTTTCAACGAAATTTCGTTGTAACGTTTTTTAATATTTAAATTTCTAAGCTGTATTAAATCCTTTTTACGAGGCATAATTTTAATATTATTATACTCTAATTAAAATTAAAAGCCTTTAATCATTACAAATGACATAAAGGCTTAAAATTGAATCTATGATTTATAACTAGTATAAAGAGCATAAATTTATTTCGGGGTCATCCTTAGATATCCGCTATAAAGATATATATTATTTTTTTTTCCTCTTATCTTTCCAATTTTCAGAACTCATGTAATTTTGAATTGTCCTATAACTACAATCTAATAATTTTGCAATCTCTTTACTGTTTAGCCCCATGCAATAATAGTTAAAAGCTTTTTTTGTGTTAATTGAATTCATTAATTTTTTATATTAAATTACAATACTAAGCATATTTATATATCATTAAATTATAATATTTAAACAAAAAATATTACGATTTTAACGTACTTTTTTAAGCTGTCTTAACGCACTTTAAAAGTTGTTTAATCAATTAACCGCCCCCCTAAAACAAACATGACTTTTTAAGGTGTTTATTTAACTTTTAAAGGTTCTTTTTTTCATTCCTTATAGCCCTATGCACCTGAAACACATGAGTATTAAAAAAATCTGCTATAACCTTTGCAGGAATCCCCGAAACGCTCATTTGAAACATTCGTTTTTGTTTTAAACTTCCCTTGCCAAAAATCTCATGTTTCCATTTTAAAAGCTTACGCCTATCAACGTTATATTGTTTAGCCAATAGGGTAACGCTAACTTTTCCGCTTTGAAAATCTGCAATAAACCTTTGTTTTAAATTGTGGTTTTGATGCTTAGTTAATTTTCTCCTCATTGTAAGCTTTTTTTAATTGCGTAAAAATCCTCGTTACTCTCACACATCAAAATATAACCTTGACTAAATGGCTTACCTTGCATATTAGGAAAACTATAATTTTTGATGACAATTTCATTTATTTGGAATAATTCACAAATACTATTACTTATTGAAACGGGTATATTTTTACTCACTAAATCAATAATATTTTGCACCTGTTCTGTTGGGTAACTTTTAGGGTTTTTCATGTCAATACAAACCCCCTCAATTTTTATCTTATAATTGTCATTAGAAATAAATTCTTTTACAGTTCCTTTTCGTTCGTTACCAATTAGTGCCGTTTCTACAATATTTTTTTTTGAAGAAATTGTTATTAATGGCTCATTTGGCAAGCGAACGCCATCAATTGTAACGTCCATAAAAAAAGGTTTACCTAAAATGTTTTTGCCTTTTATAGCCTCTCCAACTGTTAATAAATCGGGCTGTAAGTTTTCAAAATTTAGGTTAGGAAACGGCAAACCGACATACCCCCCGTTATTAATTATCATTTTTTTAATATTAAATTCGTTTTTCATTATCTAATTTTTTGACATTTAACTTATTAACGATTATTATTAATTTTTTCGCTCTACTTTCAGTTAACAATATGGTTTTAGAGTTTTTACGATACCCATTAACAACAACCGTTTTAATTTTAGAAACCCAAAATTTCGTCGTTAGTATCTCTTTTTGTTGCAAGCTATCTGAATAAATCCCCTCATCGGTTTTATAGGTAATTATTAGTTCTAGCTTATTTTTATAAAGGATTGGAATAAGCTTATTTAATAACTTAATTTCTGTTTGTCTAATGCGTTGTTTTCGTTTCGTTCGTTTTACTCCATTAACTTTATTGTTACATTTTTTAGAGCAATATTTTGCATCGGTTCGTTTGTGCGAAATACTTGTTTTGCAAACACAGCAAACACGTCTTTTTTTGGTAGGATTTTCGACCTTTTTTTTGTTTCTCATTTTAGTATTGTTTTTGTCCACATTGTAACTGTGTATTCTAACGGTTAATTCGTGGACATTTAGAGCCGTTTCTTTTGGGTGTAAATCGTGGTTAATTTGTGGACAAAAAGAAGCTGTTAATATTTCTGTTTTTTCGGCTATTAAATGAGCAATATCTTGGTGCGTTTTTGAGGTGCTATAAAAATGCATTAACTCTTTAAAATGCTTTTTTGCTCTGTACCTTTGTTTTCGGTCGAAATCTTCCCAGTTTCGAGGTGTTGCATAGTATAACAACTTTTTGCGCTCAAAAGGTGTCAATTGCTTCCAGTTAACTTTTTTATCGTAGTATATAACATCATCCCAGTAAGACAGTAAAAGACCACCTAAAGGCTTTATTTTATTAATATTGACTAAATCCGAAAGAGTTGTTATGTTATAAGCCTTTAAGAACTCCATTTTTTTAACGGCTAATTCAATTCGAGTAAGGTTTTTAACTTCCAAATTATACTGTTTTCCCTTATCGTAAATCTTTAACTCTGTTCTTTGTTGACTAATATTCTTACCAACTTTTACCCTCTCAATTTTTAGAGTTCCAAATGTGTAGTTTCCATAACAAACAAGGTTCTTTAATAATTCATTGACGGTTATTGTTGTATTGATGTTTACACCAAATTCTAAGTTTCTTAATATTGCCGTTTTAGGCTCTACACTAAATTTTTGCTCTAATTCTGCGATAATTTTTTGCAAGTGGTACAATGTGAAATCGTTTGCGTTATGCTTTCCTTTATTAAAGTATTTATGTAAAGAGCCTTGAATACTGCAATAGGTTTTATTTTGGTATTTTTTAGACTTCGTTATAAAGAATTTAAGACCTTTATACTTTGCCACTATTGTACCGTCTAATAACTCCCCTGTTTTGGTATTGGTGTATGTGTAGAAGTCTAACAAACGGCAATTAAGCCACTCGCTCCCAGTTAAATTAGGCACATCTATTTTTACACCGTCAATCATTAATCAATCAATAAACTTAATGCACTTTCTAAATTTTTGCTAACTAATTGATAGGCCTCACAACTACCAATAAAGCCGTTAATACACAGCTTACATGCGTTTCGAGAATTACTGATAAAAAGGTATGCACCCAAATTTTTGGTATTGGTACATATTTCTTTTTTCGTGTGAGGTTTGGGGTAATTCCTTAAAACATCAATTACACTTATAAGTGTTTGTTTTTGTTCGCGCCATTCGCACAAATCAAAACCCGCTAATGAATCCATGCAATTTTTTACAATTTCCTTTTTCATCTTGCTAACTATGTTTAATAGTTTGCAAGGCTGTTAAAACCTCGTTTTTCTTATACCTTATTTTGTTTCCAATTCGATAAGATTTAAGAATACCGTTTTTAGTCCATGCGTGAAGCGTGGGTAAGGAAATACTAAGCCACTCCGCAACGGTTTGACGGGTTAATAATTCGGTTTCGGGTTGAGGTTGTACGGCTTTTTGAAGTTCTAAAATGCCGTTTTGAATTTTCTCGAAACGAGATAACAGGGTGTTTGCATCTAAGCCCTGTATTTCAGTTTTGATAATTTTACTTTGCGTTTCCATACGTTGATCGTTTTGTATGGTGCAAAGAATTAAAAGAAGTAAAACCCTTGAAACACCTCAAATATATGGAGTGCTTATTTTGTGGTATTAAAAAACCCTTATAAATAAGGGCTTAAATAACTATTTATATAGTTAAAACAATTTTTATTTTGTGGTACTTGTTTTTAAATATTCCACCCATGAGTTTGCGTTGTTTTCCGTTTCTTCATCATAATAGCACTTGTTTTCGGCGGTGTAAACTTTAAGGTTTACATTGTCCTTAACACTACTTTCTACCAAATTATCAAACATAGCAGTTAACCCCCTTATCATGTCAGTTTTTGACCCATCTATAATTTTAGCATTATGCAACATTCCAAACAAAGTGCCAATACTAGATTTTTTTGCATTCCACACCAAAGGCTTTTTTGTAATTAATGTTTCTCGAATATCGTCAATCGGTATGTTTACAAACTCATTAATTTTTTTTTGTAATAAGTCATAAATTAAATGATTGTATTGTGTTCTATAAATAATATCGCTTTTAGGGTCATCAAAAACATCTTTGTGTTCTTTAAATTGTTCGTCGATTAAAAAACAAATTGTATCAAACGAGCTTTTATTTTTACCAAATATCTTACTAGCGTTATCATATAAACCCAAAATATAAACCTCAATTTCTAAAGCTCTTTTATTACTTACTTCAACCCAGTTACCAAAAAACATATTTTGGTTTTTAAGTTTAATAAATTCCTCTAAACTTTCAAAACCGTAATTTTCCCAGTTTATTGTTTTAGATTTAGATACATGAGTATTTAATTTAAAATCATTATTATTTTTCAATAACTCCCTTACTTTTTTAAGTCTTTTGGTTTTGTTTTCAATATAATAGGTTTTATTTAACTCTTTTTGAAGTTCTTTGTTTGGCTTATCTACATACATACAATATCGTGCAGACTGATAAACCCCGTTAGGTATTTCTAAGCCTAATATTTTCATTTAAATGCTATTTAAATTATCATTTAGCGACCTTTAAAACGCTCTCCTTTTGTTGCTTTTGGCTTTGTATATTCCAGTATTTTGCCATTTGTTCGGCATAATCAATATTGGTTTTGCCTATATAGTTTAAAAACTCTTTTTCGGTACTATGCCCTGTAATATTTAACAGTAGAGGTGTAGGCATATCCCCGTAATGGTTGGTTGCAAAAGAACGCCTACATATATGCGATGTTATTAGTTTGTATTTTGGAAAATGACCGTTTTCTTTTCGGTTGGTTTTTGGGTTAATAAGACCGCCCTCAATTATAGTTGTCAACTTTGCTTTGTAGCAAACCTTTTTTATTAAACGGTTAAAAATGGTTTTAGCACTATCAATATTTTTACTGTACGTTGGTGGAAATTGACCCCCTCTAGTATTTAAAATATCTTGAACTTTTGGATGTATTAGTATAGATACTCGTTTTTTGGTTTTTTGTTGTACCAATTCTATAAAGTCAAGTTTTCCATTTGTGGTTAGGTTATTAGAAGTTAATTGTAATAAGTCGCCTACTCTTTGCCCTATATAGCAACCTATAATTAACCAATCTTTTGCACTTTGTAATTGTTCATCCTCAAAGTAAGTGTTTTCAATGGTTTGTAATTCGTCAAAGTTTAGGTATATTTTTTTAATATCAACTTTAAAACCTTTAATTTGATTTAGTTCGGGGCTTACTTTATAGCCTAATTGTTTAGCATCTAAAACAATTGTTTTTAAAAATCTTATATAACGACCAACGGTGTTACGTGATAATTTTTCCACGTCTAACAAGTAGTTTAAAAAAGCATCTTTAAACTTTAAATTAACATCGTTTAAACGATACTTTTTACGCTTGTATTTTTCAAAATCGGAAATCTTTGTTTTAATAGTACTATACTTTGAAATTGTCGCCTTAGAAACGCCCAAAGTACCTGTTTTATCATTTGTTTTAGTTCTTAACTTTTCAATGTAGTAAGTACAATAATTTATTAAATAATTATAGTCTGTAACCTCAATTAAATTAAAATGAGTGTTGATACAGTTTTTTAACCAATCTGAACTAATAAAACCACCCTTTACAATAGTGTTATTGTAATTGTCAATAACGAAAGTTTGTAAAGCGTGTAACTGGTTTTGTATTTTGTCTTTGTCTTTAAAGTGGGTTAACTGTCTTACTTTGCCCGTTTTGTTATTAAAAAATGCGGGATTTATTAGTAACGGGGTTGTAAGTTTAAAATCTGTTTGCCTATCAATTACTAATCGAATTGATATTTTAGAGGGGTTGGATTTTCCCCTAACATTATATTTGACTGATGCCATAAAAGTAAAATTTGAACATTACAAATATAGCCCTTTTATTTTATCGAAATTGAGTTGTCCGTAATTTGTCCGTAATTTGTACCGAAAATAATTTTATTTGGTTTAATTCGTTTTAATTTGGTTTTACTCTTTAAAACTCCCTTATATACTGTAATTTAAGTAAATTCGATAGGTTTTTTTAGGTTTTTAAAGTCTTTGTGTTTTTCTTTAAAAAAGGTCATTACGTTCCCGTCTTCTCCACTAGTGTTACTAAGGCTTCCAAGAAATTGGAAGCTTTTTTAGTTTTGCACAAAATCAAGAACTAATGTTACAACCGCCTTCAATTCTTTAGGAAGTTCGGTTTTTTCCCAAGGATGACTCGCATTAAATACATGATTAGCTTTATCAATTATTTTTAATTCACTGTGATTGCACCATTCTTTTAAACTAAAGGCTTCATCAATTAAAACACTTGTATCTTCATTTCCATGAATAATTAAATATGGTATTTTTAAATTGCTCACAGCTCGTTTTATAGTTAGGCGTTCTTCATTTTGAATAAAATCTTCATAAAACTGTATGTAATGTGGCATTTTTTGTTTTGTACGACCGTTTATAATGTATTTTACCCCATCCTTTTGCCACTGTTCTAAATCACCTGTTGTAGCGCTGCGTTTGCCATAATCTGCAACTCCTGCTAAGGAGATTACCTTTGTTATACGAGTATCTTCTTCTGCTTTAATGGTTACAATACCTCCTGCTCGACTGTGACCGAATAAGGTAATTTGGCTTAAATCGGCTTCATTTTTAAAATCTTCGTTGTTAAATAGCCAATCGATAACCGATTTTAAATCGTCTAATTCTTTAGTGTAGTTATTATTTCCAAAAGCTTCTAAATCTGGGAAATCTATAGGTTTCTCCAACGTACCGCCATTATGCGAAAAATTAAATTTTATAAAAAACACATTAGCTTTAGCTATGTTTTCTGCCATTAAATTCCATGCTCCCCAATCTTTAAAACCTTTGTAACCGTGGCAAAATATAGTTACGGGTTTTTTGGTAGTATTTTTATTGAAAAACACATCAGTTACTATAGGTTTTCCATGAATGCCTTCAACAGCTATATTTTTAATAATTTGCATAATTAAACTTCTTTTTCGGTAAAATCTATCTCTGGATTACAAATTTCTAAAATAAGTTGTTTTAGTTGTTTTGAAAATTCTGAAAGTGTGTCTTCTGTAATTAAACTATCTTTTTTTCTAGAATGGGTTGATGGTTTTGTAGAAAATTTTAATAAACCAGCGCTTAAATTTTTAAATGAAACTATACCAGCTTCAATCGGGAATTTTAATGGTTGTGATTTAGCCATCATATAAGCATAACAAAGTATCTGGAAACTTTTACTGTATTTTTTATAATCGGTATTTAAATCGTCCCAATTAATAATTTCAACTTGCCCTTGATCTACTTTGCCTGTTTTGTAGTCTATAATTCTTATAACGTCATTGTATTCATCAACTCTATCAACCTTTCCTCTTAGCTTTACTGTTTGGTTTAGTTCTGGAATATCAATACTAACATTATTATCGGCTTCAATAGCTATAATTTTTATTTTTTTTCCAGACTTTAGTTCTTTTATTTCTAAATCTAGAAAGTTTAAAACATAGCGTTTAGCAATTTCGAATATAATTAGGTTTTTGCCACGTGCAATGTCTCCTTCTTTGTATTCCGTTTTAAAGTGATAAGTAACGCGTTCTTCAATATTTTTCTTTAGATTTTGAATGATTTCTACTGATAAGAATTTATTTATTAGGGGTTTATAAAAATCTTCTAAAGTATTATGTACAACTGTACCTAAGGTGTTTGCTGCAACGGTTTCCTCAACATCGTTGTGCTCTTTAATTTTTAATATTTTTTGATAGTAAAAATCAATTGGATTACGAATATAATTAGTTAAAGATGAGGGTGAAAAACCATCTTCAGCTACTTTTAAAATAGATTTTGTAAGTGCTTCTGTTTTTTTTACAACTGTTAGTTTTTCTGGAATTACAGGTACATTTGGCGCAACTACATGTTTTTTAAGCTCATGAATATTTTCAAGTTCAAGTTGTGTTATTAAGCGGCTTTTTTCACCTCCAGTTAAAACGTCTTGTTCTGTATTATAAAGAATATACACATTTTTTGCACGATGTAATAAATGATAAAAGTGATAGGTGTAAACAGCATCTTTTTCTTTGTACGTAGGTAATTTATTTTCAACTCTAACATCAAACGGAATAAAAGAATTGTTGCTTTTGCCTGAAGGAAGCACGCCTTCGTTAACCGAAGTTATTATTACAGTTTCAAAATCTAAAACACGAGACTCTAACATACCCATAAGTTGCAAGCCTTGTAATGGTTCTCCTTGAAAATCGAGTGTATTGCTGCTTAAAAGCTCTTTATAAATACTGTAAAGCGCCGATATGTCTTTTATGTGGCTGTAATCGTTATTTAATCTTGTTAGCTCATTAAATAGTTCGTTAAATCGAAATAAATATTCTAAGCTTAACGTATTCTGTGTTTTATCTAAATTAAGATGATTTTTTATAATATGAATTAACTCTGTACAATTGTTTAGTGCAGTTGTTGGGTTATTCATCCAGTTGGAGAATAGCATATTAATTACAGCATCGAATTTTGATTCACTTATTGTTAATAATCTATCTTTATTGATAAATATAATATTGTTGCTGTCTATAGTTTCAATAATTTTTGAAGCATAGTCAACATCATTAAAATAAAATAGTGGTTTTATAAATTGATGAGATAGTATTTTAATAACGTCTTTATAATAAAAATCGTTACTAGCTTTTTTATGCAGATGAAATAAATTCTCGAATATTGAAGCTAAAGGAATAGATTTTAATGGAAAACCCATTGTGATGTTTAATTCATTTAAACTTTCAGGTAATGAATTTAAAACAGGAACCAATAAATTTTCGTCACCTAAAACCACAGCGGTATTCTCAAGATTATGGTTTGTTTCTTTCAGTTTTTCTAAAATAGATCCAACATATTTTGCTTGGCCAATATTTTTTGGAACTGCAAAAAGCGAGATGTTTTTTTCCTGATTATAATTATCCTTTATCCAATTAAAAGGGTTGTTTTTAAAGTGTTTCCAGTTTTTTTTATGTTGATTTATAAATAAACCCGCATCATGGTTTTTAGTATTGATAAAAGCAGCATCTGTGTCCCAATAAATTTTGGCTTGGTTTAGTTCTAATAATTTTTGTATTAAGGTTTCTTCGGCCGTATTTAAAGCATTAAATCCTAAAAACACATGTTGTTTATTTGGGTTTTGCTGTAAATACGTTTCAAAATTATTAACGGCCTCTCTGTAAACTAAACCTTGATAACCTATGTTTTTAGCAATTAATAATTCTGTGTAGCTTTTATAGTAAGTGTATAATTGGTTCCAAAAATTTATATAGTTTTTTATAAAATCACTTTTGTTTTCACTTATAGACCAATGATCACTTTCAATTTCCTTAATTGCACTTAAATAATTAAAAATTTTTTCTTGAGGAATTAAGTAACGGTCTACTTCGTTAAAATCCTGCAATAAAATTTGTGCCCATTTAACAAAAGTCTCAAAAGAATCACGTTGTTTATCTGGTGTTAATTCGCAATAGGTTGTATAAAAATTAAAAAGTAGTTCTGTATTGGTTATGGTTTTTAAACCCGATAGTTCGCCAACAAACTCTTCAATACTCAAAATTTCAGGCGCGAAAATAGTTTTACCTACAACTTTCGGTATTTGGTGTTTTAAAAATAAACCAGCGCGCTTGCTTGGTAAGATAAAGGTTGTATTTGCAATATCAATGTTATTTGTTTGCAGGTCGTTTAAAACATCAAATATAAAAGTAGTCATAGTATAAAAATAAAAAACGCATCGGAAACCCGATGCGTTTTTATAAAACTTATTTTAAGAATTAAGTCAGTAAAATTATTTTACTAAGTTAATTTCAACACGTCTGTTGTTAGCTCTACCAGCTCTAGTTTTGTTAGTGTCGATTGGTTTAGACTCACCGTAACCTAGAGAAGATAATCTGAAAGCATCAATACCATGGCTTACTAAGTATTCTTTTACAGAGTTAGCACGAGAATCAGATAATCTTTGGTTTAATTTTTCGCTACCTACACTATCAGTATGACCTTCAACTGTAAATTTAGCAGTTGGGTATTCTTTTAAGATACTGATGATATCACCTAATACAGCTTCAGATTGAGCTTTAATTGAAGATTTACCAGTATCGAATAAGATAGTTTTAGCGTACTCATTTAAAGTTTTTTGAACTTCAGCAGTTACTTCAGGACAACCAGCGTTAGCAACAGTACCTTTAATTTCAGGACACTTGTCATCTTTATCTAACACACCATCACCATCAGTATCTGGCCAAGGACAACCTTTGTTAGCAGCAGGACCAGCAACATCTGGACAAGCATCGTCAGCATCAGTAACACCGTCACCGTCAGCATCAGGACAACCAGCTAAAGCTTTTAAACCAGCAACTGTAGGACAGCTATCATCTTTATCAGCGATACCATCACCGTCAGTATCAGGACAACCGTTTAACTCAGCTAAACCAGCTTCGTTAGGACAATCATCTTTAGAATCTTCAATACCGTCACCGTCAGTATCAGGACAACCATTGAAAGCTTCTAAACCAGCAACTTCTGGACAAGCATCATCTTTATCGTAGATACCATCACCATCAGTATCAGTACCACCAAATTTAATTGAGATACCAGCTGTGTGTTGGAAATGCGTTTGTAAATAATCTTCGAAAGCGTGCTTATATGCAGACTGAAGTGTTAAACCTACGTTCTCTGTGAACCATACGTTTAAACCAACAGTACCGTTTACTGTACCAGCACCAATTTCATTAATCCAAGTGTAACCACCACCAACACCAACGTATGGGTCTAAAGTAGTTCCTTCTAAGAAATTATATTTAATTGTACCATCTAATCCGTAGTAAGATAAATCATCTTCTGAATTTACAACTTCAGGATCTGAACCAGGAACATCTCCCCAGCTTTCAATTTTGTTTAAAGAACCAGTAACACCTAAAGAGAAACCGTTTTTAATGTATTTAGATACAGAAATAGTTGATAAAGAAGGTAAAATATTCCAGTGATCACTTACGTTAAAGTACTCATCGAAAATAGTTTCACCAAACTGAGCATCACCTACTACACCATCTCCAGAAGGATAAGCATCGACAGCATTTGCTCCAATAGTAATTTGCCAAGGATTGTTTTGGTCTTGCGCATTAGCATTGCTATAACCAAGAACTAGCAACATAGCTAATAATAATCTGCTAAGATTTTTCATATTCAAAAGTTTAATTTTTAAGTGTTAATTGTGAACAAAAGTAAGTTGTTAAAAGTAATTAACAAAACAAATATAAAAAAAATAGTTAAAAACAGTTAATTATACATACTTAATACTGGCCTTAGATGATTTTAAGGGCTTTACCTACCTTTATAAACGCGGATATGGCTTTGTCCAGATGTGTTTGCGTGTGCGCCGCAGATAACTGTACACGAATTCTTGCCTTTTCTTTTGGAACCACAGGAAAAAAGAATCCTATTACGTAAATGCCTTCTTTTAAAAGCATATTAGCCATTGTTTGAGATAGTTGTGCGTCGTAAAGCATTACTGGAACTATTGCAGAATCTCCATCTATTATATCGAAACCAGCTGTTTTCATGCCGTTTTTAAAGTAATTGGTATTCCATTCTAATGTGTCGCGAAGTTCAGTGTTGTTTTCAAGCATATCGAATACTTTAATTGATGCGCCAACAATAGCCGGAGCTAATGAGTTTGAAAACAAATAAGGCCTAGAGCGTTGGCGTAACATTTCGATAATTTCTTTTTTGCCGGTTGTATAGCCACCCATTGCACCTCCTAATGCTTTACCCAGTGTTCCCGTAATAATATCTATGCGGTTTAATACGTTTTTTTCTTCAAGTGTTCCGCGTCCGGTTTTGCCAATAAACCCAGCGGCGTGACATTCATCAATCATTACTAGAGCGTCATATTTATCGGCTAAATCACAAATTTTATCTAATGGAGCAACTAATCCGTCCATAGAAAATACACCATCGGTTACAATTATTTTAAAACGCGCTCCGTTTTTATTTGCTTCTATAAGTTGTTTTTCTAAATCTACCATATCATTATTTTGGTAACGGTAACGCGCCGCTTTACAAAGGCGAACACCATCAATAATAGAGGCATGGTTAAGTGAATCTGAAATTATGGCGTCTTCTTTAGATAAAAGGGGCTCAAAAACACCACCATTAGCATCGAAAGCTGCAGCATACAAAATAGTGTCTTCGGTTTGATAAAAATGCGCGATTTTTTCTTCTAATTCTTTATGAATATCTTGTGTTCCACAAATAAATCTTACCGAACTCATCCCGAATCCGTGTGTGTCCATAGCATCTTTTGCAGCTTGAATTACCTCCGGGTGCGACGATAAGCCTAAATAATTATTGGCACAAAAGTTTAAAACAGTTTCGCCTGTGTTTAATGTTATTTCGGCACCTTGAGCCGATGTTATTATACGTTCTTCTTTAAAAAGTCCGTTGTTCTTTATGTCTTTAAGTTCTTCTTTTAAATATTCTTTAATTTCTCCGTACATAGTTTTGGGTTTTAAATAACGGTTACGTTTATATCTTGGTTTATGTAGACTAGAATTTTTTCATTTACTTTAAAATTCATGTCTTCTAAAACATCTTGATAGAGTTGTAATTGTTGTTGGTGTTTTTTGTTTTCGCCACCCGTTTTGTAATCTATAATAGTAGCTTCGTTTTGCGAATTTATAACTATTCTATCTGGTCGTAAAATAGTTCCGTATTTATCAATAATATCACGTTCGTTAAAAATAGTTGAATTGGAGTTAAAATACTGTTCTAGCTGCGGATGATTGATAATTTTGAAAATATCGGACTTTAAATATTCTGCTTGGTTTTTAGTTATGGTTGAAGCTTTTATAAACTCGTTTAAAACAGAATCAACATCATCAATAATTTTTATTTTAGCCATAATATCGTGCACTAAATTCCCTTTTTCAATCGCTTCTTGTTGGTTGGTATCCCAAAGTAAGCCCGATTTGGTAACCACTTTAATATTATGATCTTCTTTTGCGGTTGAAATAAAACGCTGTTCGATAGTTGAGTCTAGCTTTTCCTTGTGTGTAGATGTTTTAGATTTGTCTCCGAATGAATATAATAATTGCGAATCGTTCCATAAACCTAGATATTGCAAATAGCTTATAAATAATCCTGAATGATTTTTAATATTAACTTCTCCTTTTGCATTAATATCTTTTTTAGAGATTATATAAAGTTGCTCGACAGGTCGTGTTAATGTTACATATAATAAATTAATACTGTCTAACTCCAATTCCGCTTGATGGCGATTATGAATTTGATTACCTTCTTCTCCAAAATATTCAAAATCTTTAGTGTAACTGAGTAAGCTGTGTGTAAATCCGTTATATTTTTCGGCATCAAGCTTATACCATTCTTTAGGTTCTATATCTTCATAAATGTTTAAATCTGCGTAAGGAAAAATAACCACCGGAAATTCTAACCCTTTAGATTTATGAATGGTCATGATTTGAATAGCGTTTTGACCCTTGGGCGATACTACGCTTAAATTGTCTTTTTTCTTATCGAAATACTCTAAAAAAGCTGAAATATCTGATCCTTTTTTCTGGGAAAAATCTAAAACAACATCTAAATAAAATTGAATGTAAGCGTTAGAGTTTTCAACCAAATTAAAACTTCTTACAATAGTTTCTGCTAAATCGTAAAGTGGTAATTCAATAAGTTGTTTGCTGTTTATATAAATGCCAAATTTTTCGAAACCTTCAAAGAACTCTGTGCTGTCTAGGTTAATATAGTTTGTATAAAATTCGTGTTTGTTTTCAATATTAAAATGATCTGATAAAAAGTTTAAAATGGCAATTTTTATTTCTTTATTTTTTGGTTGAAGTAATAACCATAACATGTTATTTATAAAAACAACTTCGGGTGAATTATGAATTAATAAACCGTCTGCTGAAATAATTTTAAGGTGTTTTTCTTTGGCCAAAAACTTTGCTAATGCTCTTTCTTCTTTTCCTTTTCTAACTAAAACACAAATATCACTTTGGCTGTAACCGTTTTTTAAACAATTGTTTATGGTGTTTAAAACTTCAATACCAAAAACTTCGTCTCTGTCATCATCTTTTAATATGTCTAGAAAATTAAGCTCTACATAACCTTTGTTATCTATTCTAATATCTTGATGTGCGTTACTAAAAAGTTCGCTATAAACGGGGTTACTAAAGGTTTGTGTAGCTAAGTAATTAAAAAAACCGTTATTAAAACTTACTATTTCTTTGTAGCTTCTAAAATTATTCGGGAGTTTCTCAACGTTTTGATTTATAAACGGGAATGGCTTATTAGTTTTATTAAATAAATTGATAAATTGTTCAGCTTTACCACCGCGCCAACGGTATATAGCTTGTTTAGCATCGCCAACTAGCATGCTACTGCCAACTTGGGTAGCTAACGAGTTGCCAATTAATGGTAATAAATTTTCCCATTGCATGGTAGAGGTGTCTTGAAACTCGTCGATAAAAAAATGGTTGAATTTATCGCCCAAACGCTCGTAAATAAAAGGTGTAGGTTGTTTTTTTATTTCTTTGCTAATTAAGGTGTTAAATTCTGAAATTAGCATTTTGTTTTGCTCTTCCTTAAGTTCTGTTAACTCTTTATTTATAGCACTTAAAACCGATAGCGGTGTTATGTTTTTGTAGAAGTTTTTTAAGAATTTTAGATTATAAACAGCAGCTTTAATTACTTTATAATAGCTTTCTATTTCAGGTAATAAGTTGTCGATAGTAGTTTTAAGTGTGTCATCTAATTTTTGAGTATAAATACCTTTTCTTTCGGCTAAATTTTCTTCAAGTTTATTGTCGTAAATCTTATAAAAATCTAGATTTAAAACTTTCATAAAATGATTTGGTAGTGTGCTTCTTGAAAAATTTTCATGCGATAAACCAGCGCTTTCAATTAACTTTAAAACTTCCTGAGCATTTTCTTTAATTAGTTCTTCGGTAGATTTTATGTCTTTTATTAATTGATTTTTTAAAGTTTTAAAATCATCAAAAGTTTTATTATTAAGCTTTGTTACATATTCTGCATCATTTTCATTTACAAGTAGTTTTGCAATTTTATTAAAATCGAAGCTAACATCGCCACTTTTATCATCGTCTACTTTTTCAATGGCAAAATCAACTAAAATTTGGGTTAACGCTTTATTTGTTCCAGCTTTAGCAATAAGACTGTCTACAGCTTCATTTAAAAGGCTGTTTTGGTCTAATTCTACTTCAAAATTTAAGGGTAATTTTAAATCGTAAGCAAAGGTTCTAATTATGCGATGTGTAAAACCATCGATAGTTGAAATATCGAATGCAGCATAATTGTGCATAATATGGTTTAATATTTTCTTTGCTTTTTCGTGAAGGTTATTTTGGTCTAAGTTTAATTCATTTTGAATAGCCAGAAACATATCGTTTGGCTGGGTTAAAATAGAGTTATCTGCAAACTGTTTAAGCGTATTTATAATGCGCTCTTTCATTTCGGCCACAGCTTTGTTAGTAAAAGTTATGGCCAAAATATTTTTAAACAAAAATAAATTGTTTGATGCCAGTAATATTTTTAAATACTCTTTTACCAAGGTGAAGGTTTTGCCGCTTCCCGCTGAGGCATTATATATTGTAAAAGTTGGTTTGTTTTGCATAAAGGTAATTTGCATACAAGATAAAAACTATCAATGATTTCATAACAATATATTATTTTTTATTACCCGCTTTTATGTGTAAATTTGAATGAAATTAAATATTAATAATTTAAAACTAAAAATTATGGCTTTCGAATTACCGAAACTAGGATATGCGTACGATGCTTTAGAACCAAATATTGATGCACGTACCATGGAAATACATCATACAAAACACCATAACGGGTATACTACTAAATTAAATGCTGCTATTGAAGGTACAGATTTAGAAGGAAAATCTATTGAAGATATTTTAACTGGATTAGACTTAAGTAACGGTGCTGTTAGAAATAACGGTGGTGGCTACTACAACCACTGTTTATTTTGGGAAGTAATGAACCCAGAAGATAAAGGTTACCTTTCTGGCGAATTAAAAGATGCTATTGAAGCAGAATTTGGATCGAAAGAAGCTTTTATTGAAGCTTTTAGTAAAGCCGCTGCAACACAATTTGGTTCTGGATGGGCTTGGTTATGTGTGCATAAAGGTGGTAAAGTAGAAGTTTGTTCTACACCAAACCAAGATAACCCATTAATGCCAGGAGTTGGTTGTGGAGGTACACCAATTTTAGGTTTAGATGTATGGGAGCATGCTTATTACTTAAACTACCAAAACCGTCGTCCAGATTATATCGATGCTTTCTTTAAAGTAATTAACTGGAACGAAGTAGAAAAACGTTACGCCGAGGCTAAATAAGCTTTAAAACATAACATTTTAAAACGCCTAAATTAAAGTTTAGGCGTTTTTTTTGCCTAATAGTGACTTTTAATTTTAGCTGTGTCTAAAATGTAGTAAGAGCAAAGATTTTAAGTTTTTAAAATATAAACACACACACTCAAATAAAAAGGTAAGACTGTTAATAGCAAGATTACTAGTTAATTCGAGCGGTTATATTTTTTTTAAATAACCGCTCTATTTAAAAATTCAATAAAATCGTTACAATGAAGAAATATTTACTTTTTATTACAATGTTATCGGTAGGTTTAGCATTTGGTCAAAAAAAAGAAAAGATAAAAGGAAATAAAGAGGTTATTGAGGTTTACGAAAACTTACCAGCCTTTTCACAACTTGATATCGCCGATGGCTTAGAGGTATCACTTATGCAAACTGGAGCAACAGGATATCGATTAAAAACCGATTCTAATTTAGTTGATATTATTAAAATTGAGGTTGTTGATAGCATTTTAAAGCTATATACAACCATGAATGTTTCGTCTTCAAAAAAATTAGAAATTCATTTAACATCGGCACAATTAAATCAAATTAATTTGTCGCAAGGCGCGAGATTAGAAGGACAGAATTTAATTCAGTCCGACTCACTTACCATAGCCACTTTTAACAATTCGAAGTATAATTTAGATGTGGCTTCTGCGAATTTATCGATTAATATGCAAGGTAACTCTAATGGAAAATTAATTTACAGAGGCGATAACCTTACTATGGGTTTAAATGATGGAGCGTTGGTTAAGGGAAATATATCTACTACTAATTTCGATATAGTTGTAAACGATCGTGCCGATTTGGATATTGAGGGGAATTGCGAACACCTAAATTTAATTGCTACTGGATCGACCGATATTAAAGCAAAAGATTTAAATGTTACCCATGCTAAAATAAACGGTTCCAGTAATTCTGACATTTATGTGTATTCCAATAAAGATTTGAGCTTATATGCAAAAGGAAAGAGTAATGTATATGTTTATGGAAACCCTAAAATTAATATTGAAGGATTAAGTGATAAATCTCAGATAATAAAAAAATAAAAAATAGAGGTTAGTTTAGAATTAGTTAGTTTTTTAAAATGAAAAAGGTGAACAAGAATGTTCACCTTTTTGCCCCAAATCTACCATAAACTTAACCTACTTATGTTATGGTGAATCAAAAATATAATTGTAAAATCTTCTTTTAAAATATTTTAGTTAAACCGCATATTAATTAGCTTAAACGAGAGGAAGTAAAAATATAGGTTTAACGGTTAAAAAAGTCGTAAAAAGTAACAATCTTACATAAAAAAAGGCGAACAGCTGTTCACCTTTTTTTGCCCCAAATCTACCATGAACTTAACCTACTTATGTTATGGTGACACTAATTTATTTCTAATTTAACTAAATCTAACTATTTTTAGACGAAATACGAATTTATCCGTTTATAGGTGATTTTTTATAGATAATTAAATTAATATGCTCTTTCTTTATTGCCTTCATAAAAGTTTATAAAAGCCCTATTAACAACACGATTACCACCTACGGTTGGATAATTTCCTGTGAAATACCAATCCCCTAAATGTTCTGGACAGGCTTTATGTAAGTTTTCTACAGATTGAAAAATAATTTTAACCTCGGCATTTATACTTTCGTCATTTAACAATTCAGCTATTTTATCAGATATTTGTTCATCAGTAAATGGTTCATAAATTTCTTTTACAAAATTCACCACATCTTTATCGGCTAAATCGGTTTGATCTAAACATTTTTTATAAACTTCATCAACAATACTATATTGGTTATTATCCTTTAAAAGCTCTAAAGCTGCTTGAAAAGCAATTAAACCTTCTAAATTCGCCATATCGATGCCATAACAATCGGGATAACGAATTTGCGGTGCAGAGGATACAACAATTATTTTATTAGGGTTTAACCTATCAAGCATTTTTAAAATACTCTTTTTTAAGGTCGTTCCGCGAACAATACTATCATCTATAATAACCAGGTTATCACTAGGCTTTACAACACCATAAGTTATATCGTAAACATGTGCAACAAGATCGTCTCTACTACTATCTTCTGTAATAAAAGTTCTTAATTTAACATCTTTTATAGCTATTTTTTCAACACGTGCACGCTCAGCTAATATTTCAGTAACTTTTTCTGCCGAAATAGAACGTTGCCCTTTTAAAATAGCGTCGGTTTTTTTCTGATTAATAAAACTCTCGGCTGTTTCAACCATGCCATAAAACGAGGTTTCTGCCGTATTAGGAATATACGAAAACACCGTATTTTTAGTATCGTTATTTATAGCTTTTAAAACTTTTGGCATTACTAATTTACCAAGCATTTTACGCTCTTGATAAATCTCTGCATCACTACCGCGCGAAAAATAAATACGCTCAAACGAACACGATTTCTTTTCAAGAGGTTCTAAAATTTGTTTTAACCTCATTTCGCCCGATTTTTTTGTAATAATGGCTTGTCCTGGCTGTAATTCTTTTACATCATCGAATTTTACATTGAAAACCGTTTGAATAACTGGACGCTCTGATGCAATTACTACAACTTCATCATCTTTATAATAATACGCTGGACGAATTCCCGCTGGGTCGCGCAAAACAAAAGCATCTCCATGGCCAATTAAACCTGCCATAGCATAACCTCCGTCCCAGTTTTTTGCAGCGCGCTTTAGTATTTTGGCCACTTTTAATCGCTCTGCAATAAGCGGCGATGCTTCTTGTTTATTATAACCTTCCTTTTTAAGGTCTTTATATATTTTACTTACAGCATCATCTAAAAAGTGACCAATTTTCTCCATAATAGTTATGGTATCGGTATAATCTTTTGGGTGCTGCCCTAATTGAATCAAGTTATCGAAAAGCTCTTTAACATTAGTCATGTTAAAGTTTCCTGCCATAATAAGGTTTCTGTGCATCCAGTTGTTTTGGCGTAAAAATGGGTGTACACTTTCCACGCTATTTTTACCAAATGTACCGTAACGTACATGACCCAAAAGAACTTCTCCAATGTATGGAATATTCTTTTTTTGTGCCGCAACATCGTCTAAATATTCCGGATGTAACTTAAACTCGTTGTTTATTCGGTCGTTAATTTGCCCAAAAATATCTTGAATAGGCTGTTGTGCTACAGAACGTACTCGACTAATGTATCTCTCTCCAGGTTTAGTATCTAGTTTTATACTTGCAAAGCCTGCACCGTCTTGCCCACGGTTATGTTGTTTTTCCATCATGAGGTACATTTTATTTACACCATAAAATGCACTTCCGTATTTTTCTTTGTAATACTCTAAAGGTTTTAATAGCCTTATCATGGCTATACCACATTCGTGTTTTAAAAAATCACTCATAAATTAAGTTTTTGTTTTAATGAAAAAACAATTGTCGTTTGCGTTTTGTGTTAATTAAAAAACGCACTCTTTTTAGAGCGCGTTTATTTATGTTAATTCTATTTCAAATTGCGTTAGTTCCTTAAATTGCAGGAGACGCTTATGTATTTCTGCACTGGATAAATTAAGCATACGCTCGGTGCCAAATTTTTCGACACAAAAAGAAGCCAATGTTGATCCAAAAATAACAGCCTTTTTCATATTCTCGAAAGAGGTATCTCCAGTTTTAGCAATATACCCAGCAAATCCACCAGCAAAGGTATCGCCTGCGCCTGTTGGATCGAAAACTTCCTCTAAAGGTAAAGCTGGTGCATAAAACACTTCATTATTGTGAAATAATAATGCGCCATGTTCGCCTTTTTTAATTACAACGTATTTAGGTCCCATTTCATGAATTTTTCTTGCTGCAACTACTAACGAGTATTCACCGGTTAACTGTCGTGCTTCTTCATCGTTTATGGTTATAACATCTACACGTTTAATAGTATTGTGTAAATCCTCTAGAGCAGAATCCATCCAGAAATTCATGGTGTCTAAAATAACAAGTTTAGGTTTTGTCGTCATTTGGTCTAAAACACTTGCTTGCACTAAAGGATGTAAATTTCCAAGCATAACTACTTCGGCATCTTTATAGTTTTCTGGAACCACAGGATTAAAGTCCGCTAAAGTGTTAAGTTCTGTAACTAAAGTGTCGCGAGAGTTCATGTCGTTGTGGTAACGTCCGCTCCAGAAAAAGGTTTTCCCTCCTTTTACAATTTCTACTCCAGATAAATCTATGTTTTTATCTGAAAGTAATTTTAAATAATCTTCTGGAAAATCGTCTCCAACAATAGAAACGGCTGTAGCATCAACGCCAAATGTTGAAGCTGCAAGGCCAATAAAAGTTGCTGCTCCACCAAGAATTTTATCGGTTTTACCGAAAGGTGTTTCAATAGCATCAAAAGCTATCGTACCTACTATTACTAATTTGCCCATGAATAGGTTTGATAATTTTGTGCAAATATAATGCTTTAAAAATAAAATTAGGCACTATTGTTTTTGCTGAAAAATAAAAGTGACCTCTTTAAATTTAATGTGTCATAATAATGCTATTATTCAAATTTAAAATAAGGAGATGAAACTTTTAAGAGGATTTTCCCCTTTTTTATTTTCTACCAAAATCGGCAGGAATTTCGCCCCAGGCTTTGGTTTCCCATTTTACAATGGTTGTATTGTAAGTGTTGTTTTTTAACCAAGTAACGGCTCTGTCTACTAACTCGAAAAGCGGTTTGTTTTTATTATTACGTTCTAATTTTGTATTACAGTTTTTCTTTTTTACCCAACTTATCGCGGTTCGCGAATCGGTGTAAAGTATTTTATTGCTATTATTTTTTTTAAGAAGTGCTAGCCCATGAACAATAGCTAAAAATTCACCTATGTTGTTGGTGCCTTGTTGAAAAGGACCTTGTATAAAAAGCTGCTTTTTAGTTTTAGTATCAACACCACGATATTCCATTTTTCCGGGGTTTCCGCTTGAAGCAGCGTCTACAGCAATGGAATTATAGTTAGGTTGACCAATTTTTTTTAATTCAACTTCAGAGAGCGCACTTTTAAAATTTTTATTTTTTCCAACAAAATCAAAATAATTACCGTTTAAAGCTTTTTTCGCAGCATCAAATGTTGGGAACGATTTGTATTGTGCACCTTCAAAATTAGTTATTTGCGCTTTACAATCGTTCCAAGATTCAAAAACACCAGTTTTATGGCCTTTCCAAACGGTATAATATTTCTTCTTTTTTTTACTCATTTTTAGTTTCCGCGAAAGCGAATTTCACAAATTCAAGTTCTTATTTATTCAAGAGTTTCTCTACTACTTTGGGGAAATGCTCCATTTCTAACTTATGAATTTTTACTGCAACCTCTTCTGCCGTATCTTCAGGTAAAACATCGCATTTGGCTTGAAAAATAGTGGCGCCTTCATCGTAATTTTCGTTTACATAGTGTATAGTAATGCCTGTTTCGGTTTCTTTATTTTCAACCACAGCTTTATGTACATTCATACCATACATACCTTTTCCTCCAAATTTTGGTAACAGAGCAGGATGCACATTTATTACCTTATTTTCAAACTCATTTAAAATAAATTCGGGAAATTTCCATAAAAAACCTGCCAGTATAATAAGGTCTGGTTTATTGGCTTTTAAAATGTTAAGCACATCGTTGGTTTGGGTAAAAGACATTCTATTAAACGATAGTGCGCTCACCTTAAGCTTTTTTGCACGCTCTAAAACTTTGGCATGAGGATTGTTAGTAAGTACCTGAATAACAGAAGCATTATCGCTGTTTTGAAAAAACTTAATTAAATTTTCAGCATTAGTACCACTTCCGGACGCAAAAATTACCACACGTTTCATAAACAGACTATAAATGTTAAAATTACTTCAACAAAAAAAAGAATAATTATTAACAATTAGTAGGTAAAATTGAATTACTTAAAATGATTTTATTAAATTTAGATTCACATTTTTAAATTAAAGATGTGTTTTAAAATAAAGTTTTTTATTTTTGCCAACTAATTAAAACCTTAAATTAAAAAATTATGTCAGACATTGCATCAAGAGTAAAAGCGATTATCGTAGACAAATTAGGAGTTGATGAAAACGAAGTAGTAACTGAAGCTAGCTTCACTAACGATTTAGGAGCAGACTCTTTAGACACTGTAGAATTAATAATGGAGTTTGAAAAAGAATTCGATATTCAAATCCCAGACGATCAAGCTGAGAACATTGCAACAGTTGGTCAGGCTATCTCTTACATAGAAGCAGCAAAATAAGTAAATTTACTTTATGGAATTAAAGCGAGTTGTAGTCACAGGATTAGGGGCTTTAACACCTATTGGCAATACCAAAGACGAATATTGGGAAGGCCTTATTAGTGGTAAAAGTGGTGCTGCGCCTATAACCTATTTTGATACCGAAAAGTTTAAAACAAAATTCGCTTGCGAATTAAAAAACTTTAACGCAACAGATTTTCTTGATAGAAAAGAAGCTCGTAAAATGGATAGGTTTACGCAATACGCCATGGTTGCTTCAGATGAAGCCATCGCAGATGCTAAGCTAAACCTTGACGAAGTTAACAAATTGCGAGTTGGTGTTATTTGGGGTGCAGGAATAGGTGGTTTAGAAACCTTTCAAAACGAAGTGTTAAATTTTGCCAGTGGCGATGGAACACCACGTTTTAACCCATTTTTTATCCCAAAAATGATAGCCGATATAGCCCCAGGAAACATATCCATTAAAAATGGATTTATGGGTCCAAACTATACCACAGTATCGGCATGTGCATCATCGGCAAACGCCATGATTGATGCTTTAAACTATATACGTTTAGGGCATTGTGATGTAATTGTTACTGGAGGTAGTGAAGCTGCTGTTACCATTGCGGGAATGGGCGGTTTTAATGCTATGCATGCACTATCTACAAGAAACGATAGCCCAGAAACAGCCTCAAGACCTTTTGATGGAACTCGAGACGGGTTTGTTTTAGGTGAAGGTGCTGGCGCAATTATTCTTGAAGAATATGAGCATGCTAAAGCTAGAGGTGCCAAAATTTACGCAGAAGTTGTAGGTGGAGGTATGTCATCAGACGCACATCACATGACGGCACCACATCCAGATGGTATTGGTGTTATGGCGGTAATGCGCAATTGTTTAGAAAACGCAGGTATGAAACCCGAAGAAGTCGATCACATTAATACACACGGTACATCTACACCTTTAGGAGATGTGGCCGAACTTAAAGCGATAACTGAAGTGTTTGGAGACCATGCAAAGCATATAAATATTAACTCTACAAAATCTATGACAGGCCATTTACTTGGTGCTGCAGGAGCTATTGAATCTATTGCTTCAATTTTAGCCATTGAACATGGTATTATACCTCCAACAATAAACCATGAAGTTGTAGACGAAAATATCGATTCTAAACTCAACTTAACACTTAACAAAGCTGAAAAAAGAGACGTTAAAGTTGCTATGAGTAATACCTTTGGATTTGGTGGACATAACGCCTGTGTATTATTCAAGAAAATAGATTAAATCCCGAATGAAAAACATTCGTAACATATTAAATTCCCGTTTTAAACGTAACGGGAATTTTTTTATGGAAATACATAAAATTTTAGGCTTTAAACCAAAAGAAGTAAAATTTTATAAAGTAGCTTTTACACACCGTTCAATGAATTTAAAGGACAGTAAAGGCAATGCCATAAATTACGAGCGTTTAGAATTTTTAGGCGATGCTATGTTGAGCTCGGTTATTGCATCACATTTATATCTTGAAGTGCCAAGTGGCGACGAGGGTTATCTTACCAAAATGCGATCTAAAATTGTAAGCCGTGAACATTTAAACGAGTTAGGAAAAGAACTTAAACTTATTAACCTGGTAGAAAGTAAAATTCCGCAAGGGCAATTTGGCGATAATATTCATGGTAATTTATTCGAAGCTTTAATAGGTGCCATTTTTTTAGATAGAGGCTATAAATACTGCGAAAAATTTATTTACACGCGTGTTATTATTCCTTATGTAGACATAGAAACTCTTGAAGGTAAAGTTATAAGCTACAAAAGCTTGTTAATTGAATGGTGCCAAAAAGAAAAGAAAACCTTTAATTATAACGTTTACGACGATACAGGAAATGACCAACTTAGGCATTTTTCGGTAAAACTATCAATAAACGATAAAGTTATTTCGAAAGCCCGAGCAACATCGAAGAAAAAAGCCGAAGAAAAAGCATCGAAACGCGCCTTTTTTGCACTTCAAAATAAGATTTCAAAACCAAATTCGGTTTAAAGAATAAAACTATAACGTTATAGTATAATTTGTAGTTAAGATTGATGGTTTCTTAACAAAACGCATCATTATAAACCTTATATTTACCATGTTTTATAATAAGTTATGGCGATTCACAAACTTATTTTAGATGACGATTTTGCCGAGGCAGAATACACCCTAATAGCTATACATTGTAATATAGAAGATTATCGTTTGGCGTATCTTTTAAATAAACATTTAGGGCTATCGCTTACGCGGAAAAAATCCGATTTAAAATTTAATAAGGGCACCATTACTTATCCAATTTATAATTGGGATGATGAAAAACAACAAGTATCTTGGCATTTAGTTTCTAATATTTGTAAAACAGAAACCGACCAAGATGCCGATATTAATTCATTATTCGATTATACACAAAAGGTAGTAAAAACAACTTTTTTATTACCAGAACATAAAAGCGTTAACTATTTTTTAAAGATAGATTTTGAATTTAGTAGCAACAAACAAAAATTATTACTAAACAATATTTTAAAAATATCGCAAATAGCAACAGCTTATAGCGTAAGTGCTAGCCAAATAAAAACCAAAGAACATTTAATTTTTAGCTAATGTCAATTAATAAAAAAACAAAAATAGTAGCCACATTAGGCCCAGCAACAAGTACCAAAGATGTGTTAAAAGGTATGTTAGAAGCTGGAGTAAATGTATTTAGAATAAATTTCTCTCACGCCGATTATAACGATGTTACAGAACGTATTAAAATGATACGTGAGCTTAACGAGGAATACGGTTTTACAGCTGCCATTTTAGCAGATTTACAAGGACCTAAGCTCCGTGTTGGTGTAATGAAAGAAGAAGTTGTAGTAAATCCAGGAGATGAAATAGTTTTTGCAACTGGTGAGCGTTTTGAAGGCACAAAAGAGCGTGTTTACATGACTTATAAAAGCTTTCCACAAGATGCAAAACCAGGTGAACGCATTCTTTTAGATGATGGTAAACTAATTTTTGAAGTCGTTTCTACAGACGATAAAAGTGAAGTTACAGCTAAGGTAATTCAAGGTGGTCCTTTAAAATCGAAAAAAGGTGTAAACTTACCAAACACCAACATTTCGCAACCTGCTTTAACAAAAAAAGATATTGATGATGCTATTTTTGCAATTTCACAAAATGTAGATTGGATTGCTTTATCATTTGTTCGTCATGCAGAGGATTTAAAACAACTAAGTGAGTTAATTGAAAAACATAGCGATTATAAAATTCCTATTGTAGCTAAAATTGAAAAACCAGAAGCTGTTGAAAACATTGATAAGATTGTTGCACATTGTGATGGTTTAATGGTAGCTCGTGGCGATTTAGGGGTAGAAGTTCCTGCAGAAGAAGTGCCACTAATTCAAAAAGAATTAGTGCTTCGCGCTAAAAAAGCCAGAATACCTGTAATTATTGCTACCCAAATGATGGAAACCATGATTACTAGTTTAACACCAACCCGAGCAGAAGTAAACGATGTGGCTAACTCGGTTATGGATGGTGCCGATGCGGTAATGCTTTCTGGTGAGACTTCAGTAGGTAAATATCCGGTGCAGGTTATTCAAAAAATGGCAAGTATTTTAAAGAATGTAGAAGATTCTGAATTAATTAAAGTACCACAATTACCACCACATATTCGTACCAATCGTTTTATTACAAAATCTATTTGTTATCACGCTGCTATTATGGCTAACGAAATTGATGCAACGGCTATTTCAACGTTAACCAATAGTGGTTACACAGCCTTTCAAATTTCGGCTTGGAGACCATCGTGCCATATTTTAGTATTTACATCAAACAAACGTATTTTAACTCGTTTAAGTTTACTTTGGGGTGTTAAAGCTTTTTATTACGATAGGTTTGTGAGTACAGATGAAACAGTAGGAGATATTAACCGTATTGCTAAAGAACAAGGTTATGTTAAAAAGGGTGATATGGTAATTAGTTTAGCATCGATGCCTATTCAAGAAAAAGGTATGGTAAACACTTTAAGAGTACGAGAAATTTCGAAAGACTAACCGTTTTAGTTTATATATTTATAAAAAAAAGCTGCTCATGTTAAAAACAAGAACAGCTTTTTTTATGACTTAAAAAGTGCTTTTTAATAGGCTGCTAAATAATAACTACCAGAAATAGTTTTTAACGTAGCACCTTTACTAATTTCTTTTGTTAATGTGTTTATAACATAAATATTACCTTCTTTACCAGATGGCGTTAATGGCACATATGCTATATCTCCAACAAGACCGATATATTGGTACTGACCTAAGGTAGCCTCTAAATCCTCGTCTGTTTCAACATCTGTAGTTAATTTAACAGAGTTCGATGGGGTGTTTAAATCGATTAAAGCAAGGTATCCACCAGCTGTATCGGCTAATGTATAAAGCACAATACCAATTCCATCTTTAACATATCTCCAAGCTTTTATAGATGCATCTGTAACACCAATAGCTTCGTTTAAATCGAAATGATAACTTTGATCATAGTCATTAGTTGCACTACTAATACGTAAAATATCTGCTCCAGATGTAGCTGTTGCTTGGTAAACATGTCCATCTGTACCAACATATTGTGTCATAGTACGATACGAGTTATTAACTGCTGTTGAATTTGTAGACGTAATAACTGTAGGATTTTTTAATGAAGGGTAATCTAAAACTAAAGTTTTAGTACCTTCAATTTCACCATAAGGCCATTCTGGTATACCATCTTCATCTAAAGTAGGAGTTGCATCAACGTCATACCTTCTTGTTCTACATCCAATAAATAATTTAGTTTGGGCAGCGTTTAAAATAGGTACATCTACACGCCCTACATTGTAACCAGCGGCTCTTTCTTCGTCTGTCCAAGGAAAATCGAATATCGCGGTATTAGTAATTGCTGTATTATCTAAATCTAGAACTGCAATTTTTATTTCACTATCTGCACTTAAAAATGTGTAATTTCCATCTTCTCCTTCATACTCTACATCGTATGAGCTCGCATAAACACCAATACCAGTTCCTTCAGCTGCTTTCATCCAACGTGGCGCTGTTCCTAAAATAGCTGCAGTATTTAATTCGTAACCTACTTCTTCAAAGTCTCCACCTTCACCAACTTCGTATTTGTTAAATACACCACCTTCTGTACCTGTGTATTGTATGTTGTATAAGTATTTACCATCGGCAGAACCTTGTACACGAGCAGTACGGCTAGATTTTAAACCAATACCTTCTACAAAGGATCCATTTTCATATTTTAAAAGATCTACAATATAACTTGGATCCTCTGCATTTTCTACAGTAATACCGTATGCGCGAGTACCACCATTACCTCCAGTTCCTTCATCGTCTGGGAATGATGCTGTTAACGTAATATATCGGGTTTCATCAACTGGATCTGGATCAGTTGTTCCTCCTGGTTGATCATCTTCATTACTACAACTACTAAAAGCTATAGCTATACTTAATAATCCTATTTTAAATAGATTTTTTTTCATGATTAATTGATTTTGATTATAAAAATTTACTGATTATGTAATTTAATTTGAAATAGATAGCTCTTCCTGGTTTTTGTATGGCGTAATTATCATAGATTTCTGCGTTAAACAGGTTTTTTACATCTATACTTGCTATTAATTTTTGTGACGGAAAACGATAACTTATGCCAACATCGTGTGAAACTTGCCTCGGTGTTTTAGACCATTCTGGTTGCCCCCAAACTGTATAATATTCTCCCACAAAACCAATTGTGTAATAGGTGTTTAAAATGGATTTTTTTTGAAAAATATTATTGAATCTGTATTGAACATTTCCGTTAATAGTAAAAAAGGGTTCATTAGGAACTTGTTGACCATATAGAGAATGTGCATTGTTGTTTTCGTCGACTTCTTGCTTAAATACATTATTAAATTTTGAAAAATTTAAAGACGTATTTAATCTGTTATTATAGATGTAGATAATTTCGGCTTCGAAACCTCGCGCTTGTGTTTTACCAAGATTTACATAGCGAGTTACTTGAATATCTGCTTCTGCTTCTTCTTCAATCTCAGACTCATCAACAGCTTGTTGTGTAATTTTATCATATCCATTACGCCAAAAAGCATTTGAATAAACCGATACTTTATGCTTATTAAATTCTAAAGTTCCCAAACGAAAACCTAAATTGTAATTAATGTTTTTTTCTGGGCTTAATTGTGTGTTTGGAAGAATATTAGTTTCTGGAGATCCATACAGTTGGCGCTCACTAGGCGATACATACGAGTTTTCGGTAGATGCGATAACGTATAAATCGGAAACCGCATTGTAAGACAACGTTCCACCATAACCAAAATTAGAGTTAGTTGCAATTGTATCTTTTCTTACTATAGAATTTACACCATCGGTTGTTGTAATATCATACTCTGTTTGACTTGTGTGATTGTATGTATATTTACCTAATAAATTGGTTTTTAGCTTTCTATTAAAAGTTTCCGCTTCATAATTAATAGAAATTATATTTTGAGATATTGTACTTACTGTGGCATAATCTTGATTTATTTCATTTAATAAATCTTCGTCTTCTCTATCTGTTGCTTCATACTTATGGTTTAAAGATAAACGATGTCTATCGGCTACCAAATACCCCAAGTTTGTTCGTATATTGGTAATTTTTCTATCGGTGTTCGAAATAACTTTTTCACCTTGTTGTCCGCCAAGAAGCGTTTTAAGAGGCACTCTTTCGCCATATTCAATAACTTCCCTTTGGGTGCCATCCCAGTTATAAGCTATTCCAACAGTATCCTGTAAAAACGTACTGCGATAACTTCTAGCGGCATTTACTTTTAATGCCAAGTTTTCTGTTAGAAAATTTCTTTTGCTATAATTAAGTAATATAACGCGGGCTTCGGTTTCGTTAAATCTTCCCACATATGGTACAGACATTGTTGTTCCATGCGGTATTTCTTTATAGTTGCTAGAACCGTTGTAGCCTACAAAAAATTGATCTGCCCATTTGGTATCGGTAAATCCAACTTCAAAACGTCCTCCTAGCGATTTATAAGTATTATTAAATCGTTTAGCGCGATAAGGTCTTGTAATTTGACCTAAATAATTAACATAGGTTGTAGATCTTCCCCAAGTTTCATAACTATTATCTGTATAAGTGTAAAAAGCAGCCCCTCTAAAAGCAAGTCCTGTTTTCTTTTCGCGAAAGGTTACTCCAACATCAGATTGTGAAGTGTTGAAAGAACCATAAGAGGTTGCTAAATTGATGTTATTTTGAGACACATCTTTTTTCAAAACAACATTTATGGCTCCACCGGCATAATCGCCCGTAAGGTGCGAAGGTAATACGCCTTTATAAACCTCTATACGTTCAATCATTGAAGTGGGTATATTGTTAAGATTAAAGGATTGGCCGTATGTTGAAATTTCTAAACCATCAAGAAATATTCCAATAGCACTTCCAGACATACCATTAAGATTATATTCTACATCTGAGCCTATACCTCCATTTTGCCTAATACGCACACCAACAGATCTGTCTAATAATTCATTGGTTGTAAGGTTTCTTAACGATGCTTCTTTAGTATCTATTATGGCTACTGCAAAACCGCCTTCTTCTATTTTTTTCTTGGCTGTTTTTGTTTTTACAACCACCTCACTCAAACCTTGATAATCGGTTAATTCAAGAATTATATTTAGCGATTTATTTGCCGAGTTAAGATTTATTTTTACCGTCTGGCTCTTTGCATTTAACGAGCTTACCAAAATAGTATAATTGCCAAATGGTAAATTATTAACTAGAAACTGCCCATTTACATTTGCCGAGGTTTCTTTTTTAGTATTTGCATTTTCTATAATTATTGAAGCTCCAAGTGCAGGTTTGTTATTGTCGAACATAATATAACCGCTAATAGTTCCCGTTTGAGCTGCTAAATAAATGGTTGAAAGAAAAGCGAATAAAAAGAGTAAATGTTTTGCCAACGTTTGAAATTTTTGACAAAAATACTTTTATTTAGACTAAATCCAAATAAATATAAGAAAATAACGAAGTTTAAAAATGTTAAAATTTATAAGCTATACACGCACTTTTTAAAAACCAAATTTAAGTTGGGCACTTACACTTTTTTGTTCGGGTTTTTCTTTTTTTTCGGTATTTAAATTGGATAAGGAAATACCTAACAATCGTACAGAGTTATTAAGTTTTTCTTGGTAAAGTAATTCTTTTGCTGTTTCGCGAATAACGCTTTTATCACTAATAAAATAAAGTAGAGTTTTACTTCTAGTTTGTAGTGTAAAATCGCTATACTTAATTTTTAAGGTAATGGTTTTTCCAGAAATCTTAGTTTTAGCTAACCTTTGTGCCACCTCGGTAGCAATATGTTCTAATTTTTCAAGCATGAAGACCTCACTCGATAAATTTTCGCTAAACGTACGCTCTGCAGCTAAACTTTTTCTTGTTCTATTTGGTTTTACTTCACTATTATGAATACCACGAACCACATTAAAATAATAAGCTCCAGACTTTCCAAAATGTGTTTCTAAAAATTCAAGGGACTTTTGCTTTAAATCGAATCCTGTGAATATGCCTTTTTGGTACATTTTTTCGGCTGTAACCTTACCAATGCCATAAAATTTCCTAATATCTAACACTTCTAGAAATTCAATAACTTCCTCCGGATTTACTGTTTTTTGTCCGTTAGGCTTATTATAATCGCTAGCAACTTTAGCAATAAATTTATTTATTGAAATACCTGCAGAAGCCGTTAGTCCAACTTCATTAAAAATACGCTCGCGAATTTCTTTTGCGATTAATGAGGCACTTGGGTTTCCTTTTTTATTTTGAGTTACATCTAAATAAGCTTCATCTAACGAAAGTGGTTCAACCAAATTGGTATAATCGAAAAAAATTCGTCTAATTTTATTCGAAATTTCAGAATAACGCTCGTAATTTGGTTTTACAAAAATTAATTCCGGACATAATTTTACAGCTAACGTCCCAGACATGGCGCTTTTTACACCAAATTTTCTGGCCTCGTAACTTGCAGCACTAATAACACCGCGCTTACTACTTCCGCCAACTGCAATGGGTTTTCCTTTTAATTCTTCATTATCCATTTGCTCGACCGACGCATAAAACGCATCCATATCGACGTGAATAATTTTTCTTATTGGGAATTTAACAGACATCATGTAAATTTATAAATTCCTATGCAGGCAAGAATCTTAAATTAAATTAAAATTATGCCCTTTTTATTATATTTTTGATCTGATGATAATATGGAATAAGCACCAACTTTCTTCGTTTTTTTTATGATAGAAATAGAACGCAAATTTTTAGTAAAATCGGATGCTTTTAAACATGAAGCACACAAACAAACACGTATTGTTCAAGGCTATTTAAATTCTAATAAAAATCGCGCCGTTCGTGTAAGATTAAAAGGTGACACCGGGTTTTTAACAATAAAAGGCACCTCATCGGCAAACGGATTGTCTCGCTTTGAATGGGAAAAAGAAATTAGCAAACATGAGGCTGAAGCATTGCTAAATCTGTGTGAACCAGGAATTATAGATAAAATTCGTTATGAAGTAAAGGTTAAAACCCATACTTTTGAAATAGACGAGTTTTTTGGTGAAAATGAAGGTTTAACAATTGCTGAAGTAGAATTGACTTCGGAAGATGAATCTTTTGAAAAACCACTTTGGTTGGCAAATGAAGTCACCGGAGATCCTAAATATTATAACTCACAAATCAGTAAAAATCCTTTTAAAAACTGGTAATTATGAAACAAGTAATAGCAATTTTAGTAGTGCTTCTATTTTTTATGTCTTGTAAAAATGATGCTAAAAACGAATCTTCAACTATAACTTTAAACGAAAATACCTCTACAAATACAGATTCTATTGAAAAAACAGCAAGTGAAGTTATTGAAAAACCCGTAAAAATATCGGTTGCAGAACTAAAAACCGATCTTACTAATAAAGGTTTTAAAATTTTCGATTATGTAGATGAAGAAACTAAAGACACCGTAATTATGCAGCAATATTTTATTGCGTTTTTAAAAAAAGGTCCTATTCGCGGGCAAAATGAAGAAGAAGCCGCCGATTTACAAAAAGAACACTTAGCGCATTTAAAAAAAATGTACGATTTAGGTTATGCTGATATTTCTGGACCTTTTGGCGACGATGGTACTATTCGTGGTATTACAATTTACAACGTACCAACCTTAAAAATGGCCGATAGTTTGGCAAAATCCGATCCTATGGTAAAAGCAGGCCGTTTAGAAATAGAAATTCACCCTTGGTGGGCCGCTAAAGGTTTTCCTTTAAGGTAATAACTATTTAAAAAATTCATATTCGCGCTCTACTTTACAAATTCTTACCTTATACCACTCGTACCAATTTGTTTTCCCTAATTTTTGAGCTAAAATATGATTAGTTTGTTGTTTCCAAGCAGAAATATCATCAAGGGTTTTCCAGTAACTTACCGTTATTCCAATATCATTTCTGGCGCTTTCAACACCCAAAAAACCCGGTTGTTGCATTGCTAAATCTTCCATTGTTTTGGCCATAGTTGCATACTCATTATCTCCGTTGGTTCGGGTTGAAGTGAAAATTACGGCATAATAAGGTTCAAAATTTTTCATAGCTTCATAATAAAACCATATAAAAATAAAAAAAACAGCCTTAAAATAAGGCTGTTTTTAAAGCTATTCTTTAAATAATTAATTATTGTTTTATAAGTTTTTTAGAACCTATAAACTCAGCATTATTTTTAAACCTAACAAAGTAAATTCCACTATTTAAGGTATCGAAATTAGATATCGTTATTAATTGACCTTTAGCCGTTGTTGTTTTAATTACACGTCCTTGCATATCAACAAGATGTAAACTAATGGCTTCGTAATTTATATTATTTGGGAGCTTAATGTACAAAACATCCTTTACAGGGTTAGGGTACATTTCTAAATTAGCCAAGACAAGATTGTTAGCCGACAAAGTAGAAGATGTAATGTTTATGGTATAATCTTCGAACTCGCCACCGTTATTACTATCAAAATCTAAATGGCAAGGGTCTGTTCCTGTCCAATACGTTCTTGATGCAATTCTTAAACGGGTATTACCGGCAGCTGCTGTAATTGGAATAGTAAAACTACCTTGGGCAACGGCTCCATGAGCAAATAAATCGTCGCCATTAGTTGTGCCCCATACTCTTTCATCTGTATCCTCGAAATCTCCATCTTGGTTATAATCAATCCAAACAGAATGCCCCGTAGTTTTATTCCATGGGTGCGAATTATGTAACGTTATAGAAATACTAAAGGTTTCGGTCGATTTGTAATCGGAAGCAGCTACTCCCGTATGATTAGAATAGCCATTAACATCATTTGTTTCGTTAGATGAATTATTTAAAAGCGTATCACCGCTAGCATCGGTAGTAATGGTTACATTACTAATGTAAAAATCGTCTGGATAAAAATCGACAATCGGCGTACAATAAGTAACCGCTGTTGTTGTAAAAGTATCAACTGTTGAAAAAGCCGATTGCGAACCACCACAATCGCTTTGTATTTGGTACTCGTAAGTTGTAGAAAGTGTTAACCCAGTTAAAGTTATGGTGTTTGTAGCTACCGTTTCTGTTAACCATGTTGAACTGCCTTGTGCTCTATATTGCAAGTTAAAAGACACGTTTTCTAAAGCATCCCAACTAATTTCGGCGGTTGTTGAGCCAGGACTTGCAACCACATTCGAAGGCGATTCTAATGGGTTAATAATAACATTTTGGCTTGCATTTACAATTGTACCATTATCATTAAACGACCAATTCACAACGTGCGATCCAGAATTATAGGTTGTTGGATCGGTAGTGGTACCTGTAATATCTTCACACTCGCTAGCATTATTTGTTACTACAGGCGCCGTTAACGTAATTGGGCAATAGCTTACCACATCTTCTAGGGTTGGTGCTTCTAAAGGCTCTGTTACTTGCGGCCCAACATATTCTATTTTTATAATTACGCCTGGATTAGCAATGCTTACACCACTATCGGACGAAGGGCCAGAGGTTCCACCAGCGTTATCAGTTACTGCAAAAATAGTTAAACCATCTGGTGAAATAGCTATATCTCGATATCTGTCGTTTGAGGAATGAAACTCTTCGTAAGCATCATTTACAATATCATCGCCAGTGGCATTTAGTTGAGCACGATAAATAGTGCCTTTTTTTAAAGTTGGTATTAACAACGAAGTACCCCAACATGGAATACTACCAGCTTCATGAATATCGATTCCAGAAGGCGCTACCGTTGGCCATGTAAACCATCCTCCAGGAGGATCTACAGAAGTTGTGCTACCATAAGTACCAATAGGCGGCTCAAAATTACTTGGCACATCTCCAGCAGTTGGATACGATTCGTACTCTGTAGCAGTTTCAGCTCCAGAAGGACAGTTATGATCGCTAAAGGAACCCGAATTACAAGATCCTCCTAAAGAAGACCAATTGCAATAAGTATAAGCTAAATTATCGTAATAACCCGCTATTTCTGGCCATCCATAATTTTTACCAGACTTAATTATATTTATTTCATCATCTACCTTTGCACCGTGTTCCGACGCATAAAGTGTGCCGTCTGTAGCAAAAATAATACCTTGTGCATTGCGGTGCCCATAAGTATAAACATGACTTTTTACACTGTTTAAAGTTGGATTATCGGAAGGAATGCTTCCATCTAAGTTAATACGAAGTGTTTTACCCGGATAATTATCATAATCGGTTGAAGAAGTTGGTAAAACCTGCGATAAAACAGGGTTACAGGCATAATCGAATTGATTAGCACCTTGATCACCAATAGTGTAATAAATTTTTAAATCTGGACCAATAATTAAACGTCCGGAATTATGGTCTTCGCTACCTGGTAAACCTTCTAAAATTGTTCCGTTAGCGTCTAAAGAAGTATCTTCTGTTAAAGTGCCGTTAGTATTATTGTAAAGTAATCTCGCAATTCTTAATTTTAATTGGCCGCCATCGTTATACGTATAAGATACAAATACATAATTGTTTGTTGTTGTATTAATATCGGCATATAAATCTGGATGAATAGCCATTCCCATTAAACCACCTTGTTTGGCATAAGCGACTTTTGATGATAAGTCGATTAACGTTGTTGGTGTATTTGTTGCTGTAGCAATGTCTACACGTACTATTTTCTCTCCAACTCTTTCGGTTACCCAGAGTTTATCGTCTGGACCATAAGTAATTTCCCAAGGATAATCTAAAGCGTTATCTATAGTAATTTTGTTCGTTTCCCAGTCTGATCCAGAAGTTACAGCACTAGATAAAGGCGTCATAGGTGTTTGCGCAGAAAGCAGTCCAAAACCTAAAAAACAAGCCATTAAGTAGTTTTTTAGCATAGAAATTGATTGTGTTTAATTAGGTTTAGTTAGAAATTATAATCTTTTTAGTTATTTCTGAATTAGTCGTAGCAACTGAAGCTATATAAAGCCCCGTTGCAGATTTTAACGGAATTTCAATACTCGAATCGTAGGAATTAATAGATTTATTAAACACAACCTGCCCTAACGTGTTATATAATTTTAAAGATTTGATTTCCTGATTATTAAAATTATTAATTGTTAAAATATTATTTTGACTATTAAAATACAAATTAATATTAGATTCTGTCAATTCAGCATCTTCGGTAGATAACACCGTTTCATTATTAAAAACAATTTCAAATCGGTTGTTTAATTCCTCCTGCTCTATGCTTGCAGAAAAATTAGCTTCAATTAAATTGAAATAAGTATTTGTTGTGTTATCTTTTATATAAACTACCATATTTTCTGGAGCAAACTCTAAAGATTCTATTGTTACATTAAATGTAGTACTTGTCTTCGATTTTACACCCAAAGGAAGTTTTGTAGTATTTGAATTTATAGTATCGATACCTTGAATAATATGTTTTTCATCTTCAATCATCCAATACGCATCAAAATTATTATTTTCAATTAAAGCACCATCGTAACCCCAATCTTTTTGTATGGTTGCATTTTCGTCCACGGTTACTAACAACTGTCGTGTATAACCTGTTTCAGAACTAATGTTTAATCTAATTTTAGTACGGGAATCTTCAATGAAAGTATTTGCATTCTTATTAGAGTTAGATTTTAAAAAGGTTGAATTAAGACTAGATTCGGTAACAAAAACACGTTGATCGTTATTAAAAGTTGTATTTCCATTAGACAACGCTTTTATAAAAAAACCTTGCCCAACAGGAACATATTGTTCTGGGGTTTTTGTAGAAGCACCAGATTGCGCAACATCGGTATGCGACACCGCAGGAACACCTCCAGATAAGTTTAATTGCCCATAACCGCCTTGATATTCTCTTAAAACATGTGTTCCACCACCAAAGTGTTCCCAGAAATACAAAGTTCCGTCGGTATGCGTATTATCTAATATAAATGCATAACCATCTATTGCCGACGGATACGGATTTCCTACTAAATAATCGTTTCCGGCATCGGTACTCAAAGTAATATCACCGTTGTTTGGTGTACCCTTAAAAACATAATTATTTTCGGCTGTTGCAGCACCAGTTCCGTAACCTTTCATTGAATACCCTTCGCCTACTTTTAATTCGCCAGTACTTTTTATTTGCTTCCATGCATAGTAATTATTTGAAGTTTGATTAGCAAATTTCCACATCCAATATTCGGATATTTCTTTTGGGCTTGAAGCTTCATTACCATTATAACCAGCAACAAAATTAAAGTTTTGAGGGTTGGCAGCATCTGTTCCGTCTAAAAGCACGCTAGAAATCGTGTAACTTTCGTCGCCATCGATATCGGAATTTGGATTGGTTGTATGCACAGGAGACGACCAATAATTATACGTATATAAATTTACTGTACCTTGCTGGTCTCTTTCTAAAATTCCTGTTCCTATTAAATTACTATTTTGTGTTTGTACTAATTGCGATTCGCCCTGCAAATCCAATGTTCCTTCTAAATTTAAATACCAAGTATTTTGTAACTCTACATCATTATTTATTTCAAGCGTTACTCCAGAATCTACAATTAAACCTAAAGTTCCATGTCTTGCAGAAGTTGTTACATTATGTTTTACATGAACAATAGACCAATCCATGTTATTTGCTTCGTCGGTAATATCCCAAACATCGCCATGCAACCAGGTTGCTACGCTACTCCAATCGCCATCGGCCACTGTTTCGTAAGGTAGCGGTGCCGTTTGGTAGTAAATGTTTTTAATATTGTATAATCTAGCGCCTGTGCCAACATCGATAGTTGCAGTGGTTTTATTATCGGTAATATCGGCTTTAAAAGTATCCATTTTATAATACTTTATAAGCCATGTATTAAGCGTTGTTGCGATATTGTAAGGAATTATCAAACCACTGTCAAAACTATTTGTATCATCTAATTCTTGATACACCATTTTTTGAATTTCGTCTGTAGATAAAGCCGCATTAAAAACTCTAACCTCATCAATTTCGCCCTGAAAATAATTTGAGTCTGTATTGGGCATTCTACCAATTGTAAAATTAGAGGTATCGGCAGGTAAGCTTCCTGAAACGCTAGGGTTATTAATTAATTCTCCATTAACATACTGGTTTAAGGTGCCGTTTACACCATCGTAACTAGCAGCTACATGCACCCATACACCTTCTGTAAGGTTAGTTGTAGTGGTTGTTACGCCATTAACAAACGCTGTAAATGCATTTCCATTTTCTAATCGTAAAATAAAACTGTCTTGCCCTGCGATAATACGCTGGCCGATTGAACCTGGTTCTATTTTTATCCACGCCATTAAAGTTGCACTTGGCCAAGCATTAATAATATTATCGTCTTCGACATAATCGTTTCTACCATCGAAAAATAGGGTAAAGCTATCGTTTAAATCTCGTGGTGAACCAAAAACCGTATTATCGGTATCGAAAGCATCTAAAATACCATCGCCATCGGTGTCTGTAGTGCCATCAATTATGCCATCGTTATCAGCATCAAGGTGTGCATAAATTTCTGTAGTATCGATATCACTTCCATTAGAAAAATTGTTGGGACTATCGGCACTATCTACATCTAAATAATTTGGTAAACCATCGCCATCGTCGTCAAGCGGTGTTGGGTAGGCATTTGCGGTTCCATGATCGGAATCGTCGGCATCATCATCGTTATTATCGGCAAGGTTTAAAATTCCATCGCCATCATAGATGTCATTATCAATTGGGTCTCCGTTTACATCTAAAACTTGTTTGTCTGAACCATCACCATTACCATCGCCGTCAACATCAACATCGCCTCTGTTGTCGTACTCAACTGTGTCGAAAATACCATCGTTATCTGAATCTAAATCTAAATAATTTACAACACCATCACCATCGGTATCATAAACAGGGTCTGATAAATCGATAGGCGTTCCTAACGACCCAGAAAAACCAGAATCTCCAGGATTTAACCCGTTTATATCTTGGTGATCGTAAATATCTATAAGTCCATTGTTATTAGCATCAACCCATGCATAAGCGCCAGAGTCGTTATTTACTGTGCCGTCTTTATCATCGTCGGTTAAGAATAGCTCGACAACGTTTGGAATACCATCGTCATCATTATCTAAATCTATAGAATCTTCAACACCATCGCCATCTAAATCACAAAGCGTTTGATAAACAAAAATATCATCGATTGCTAAGTCGTTACCTAATCCTCCGGGCGCTTCATTAGATAAACGAACAGTAAAGCTAGTATAAGTGGTGCTAAAAGTTGCACTTACTTCTACCCAATCTCCATTAACATAATCTGTAGTTGGTTGAATATCTCCAGAAGATTCTGAAGCAATAACAGCACCCGATGGGTCTAAAATTTCGATTAATACAGAAGGTCTTTCTCGAGAACCAATACCAGGAGCGTCCGCTCTATCCAGGTTTATTGCAGAAAATCCATAAGTAATATCTACTCCAGCACTAACACCCGAAATAGTAGTTTGGTAAAATACACCTGGATCTTCTTCGGCATTAAACATAGCCATTCTTCCGTGAGTATCTCCAGGAGTATGGTCTAGACCTGGATACCAATACACATCTGCCCAACTTGCAACTTCGCCATTTGGGGTATTATTTGTACCATCACCATTTGCAGCTTTGTAATATACTACATATTCACCATCATTTAAGTTTGGAGAACTGTTACAAGAGCCAAAACCATCTTCGTAACAATAGGTTACTCCATCGGTTGTTTTACGATCGGTCCCAGCATCAAAATCTTCATTTAAATAGGTCGTTCTGGTTGTTAACGCTGAAGCATTTAAAAGACATGAATTTTGTTCGTATTCGTCTGTTAAACCATCGTTATCATCATCTATATCAACATTATCAGGAATGCCGTCTCCATCGGTATCTCCAAACGTTTGATCGCCATAACCTTCTACAACGAAATTATATGGATCTTCGTCTGAATCATTGTTATCAATTGAAATAGTTGCCGATACTGGGGTGTTGGGATCTGCAACCGAAGGATTGAAAGCCACGGTAAATGTTGTTGACTGGCCACTAGCCAAAGTGGCAACTGCTGGTTGAGCACTTATTGTAAAATCTGCACTACCAGTAACAACTACTACTGGTGTACCATCTAGAATTAAATCTGTATTACCGTTATTTGTAATTGTAAAAGTACGTTCTAACGGAATTGGCTCAAAAATATCGTGTGTCCCAAAATTTGTTAAGTTCGTTGCACTTGTTGTGGTTGCGTTATCTAAAACCTCGGCACCATTTCCAGAAATATCCATTTCGGCAGGACTCGATGGGTCTATTGCAATATTTACTAAATAATCTTCAAATTCTTCATAATGTCCATCGGTATTACCACAAGGATTGTTTGAATACCAATAACGTCTAGATCCAACACGCATTACTGTATTACCTGTAATGGCCGAACTAAGTACTGTAAAATTTAAATTTCCAGTACCTTCACCACCCGTATCTGCTACCAGCTCGCCTGTGTCTTCGAAATCACCATCCTGATTATAATCTATAAAAATAGCCCACCCCATATTACCACCAGCAACGGTAATTGATCCGGTATAGGTGTTGTTTTTATAAACTTCTAAAGCTGGAAGTGTTGCTGTAAAATCGGCGTAACCTCCATTGTCTCCAGAGTTATTATTAATATTTGTAGCGTTTTCGCCAGTTATGGCAAAAGTATCGATATAATGTGTGCCATTAGTTGTTGATGTAGGTGCACAATAGTCTCTATTTACTGAAATATTTACTGTGGCAGTAGCACAATCTTCTGGAGTACCAGCATCACAAATTTGATATGTAAAACTATCGGCACCAAGATAGCCAGCAGCAGGAATATATTCAAAAACACCATCTGTGATTTCTGTAACAGTTCCACCATTAGTAGTAGTTCCGCCCGATGTTAAAGCAAAATTATCGCCATCGCCACCGTCTGTACCTAAGTTATCGTTTGTACTAACATCTATTTGATTAGCTGTTCCAGAAGTACTATCAACTAAAACGCTTAATTCGTCGTCGCTTGCAAACGGTGTATCTGCGCCTAAAACATTAATTAGGTAATCTTCATATTCTGATGAAGGTTGATAACCAGTATTAGTATTTCCACAAGAATCGTACGTATCGTTCTGCAAATAAACAGCAACTCGAATTACCATGTTTCCAACATTAGATCCATTTGGTATGGTAATATTACTACTAAAAGGAGAAGCACCTTGACCTGTAGCTCTATATAGTGTTTCGCCAGCATCGGTAAAATCGCCATCACCATTTAAATCGGCATACACACTCCATTGTGCTTGACTAGTAGGCCAACCGTCTGTAGAACTAGCTGTAATGGTTATTGGATAAGCAGTATCTACACTTAAAATAGCGGCTGGTGTAGCTCTGTAATCGGCATATCCGCCATCGTCACCTGAAGTATTATTAATATCGGCTGCACCATTACCATCTAAAAACACATTCGAAATGTAAAGATTGTTATTATTTGTATCAGAGTTACTGTCTGGCGTACAATAAGTAATTCCTTGCACGGTTACATTTACCGTTGCGGTTGCACAATCGTTATTTGAATCACAAAGGTTATAGGTAAAACTATCTGCACCTTCGTAACCTGGATTTGGAACATATTCGAAAACACCATCTGTTATTTCTGAAACCGTACCATTTGTAGGCGTTGTATTAATAGCATAATCATCGCCATCGGTACCATGAGAGGTTCCAATATTATCGTTTGTTGATACATCTACTTGGTTGTCAGTACCTGCTGTACTATCGGCTAAAACAGTTAAATTATCGTCGTTAGCCACTGGGTCTGGAACTGATAGAGCAGAGATATTTAAGGTATAATCTTCTACATCGCCTCTGTAGGTGTTTGTGAAATCGCAACCATCGGCTGAAATCACTGCTCCATTTCCATTACAGCTTGAACAATATGAACCTTGTATTCTTAATTTAGATGTACCCGACACTGCCGTAGGGTCTACATCAAAACTCCCAGAAATGGTATGGGTTAAGTCCCCATAATTTTCCACATAAGCACCTGAATCAAACACTTGAGTATAATTACCATCGTTATTATAGTCTATCCAAATTCTAACTTTTACATCACCCCATTGATTTCCTCCTTTATCGTTTATAATTGAGAAATTATAAGTACTACCCGCAGTAACATTTACAGATTGAGCTGTGTAATCAGTATATCTGGTGTTAGAATTTGTATTATTTATTTGGCTTATACCATCGCCGGTTATGGTTACGTTAGAAATGTGATGTCCATCCCAATTTACTAAATCGTTACTTCCTAAAGCATTAATATTATAACTACACTGCCCATAAGCATAAACAGCACTTATACAAACTAATAGCAAGCTCAAAAAGCTTCTAGAAATAAATATTGTTTTTAGAAAATTAGTATTTTTTAACCTTGAACATAAAGAAAACACAAGGCACATACGAAGCACATTACAAGTAAGATTTTTCATGATTGTATAGTTTGGGGCTATATTCAAGGCAAATTTATATAACACTTATTTTCAACAACAAAATACAAGCCGAAACGTCTTTTTGTGTCGACAAGATGTATCGACAAACAGTTTTATAAGAACCTAAACACCAAAAACCTGTCTTTTTTACATGATTTTCAGATGGAAAACACTCATTGTTAAACATATAAATCTGAAATTTACAACCATATTCACAGCCTTTCATCTATCAATAAGAGCTCATTATGACTATATTTAATTTTTAAGAGCTTTTCTCAAATTATAAGTTCCTACCAAAAAACTTAAGATTTTGAATTTAGCAAGGTCAAAATAAAATGCGCCACTAAACCTGACTAACAATAACAAACATATCGGCCTTACTATTGGATTCTTAGATTTTTGAAGTGCTTTTGTTTTAAATGACTCCATATTCTGCAATAAAACTAAAAGTTCAAGCTTATTAAGCTTTAATAAAAACGACTTAAAATTGTTATATTAGTAAAGAAATCCTATTAAATTAAAAATTTATAAATATGAACGCTGTAATAAACCATTTTGGAATTGAGGATGCTCTTAATAAATTAGGAATTAAAGCTGTGAACGAAGGCTCTTCAACTGGAGTACATCATTTTTCTATTGGCAACGATACAGACATCAATTTAATAGAAAGCTATTCTCCTGTTAATGGCAAACTTATTGGGAAAGTTAAAAGCAGCACTAAAGCCGATTACAACAAAATTATAACCTCTGCCACTTCTGCTTTTAAAGTATGGCGCGATGTGCCTTCACCTCAACGCGGTGAAATAGTAAGACAGTTTGGAAATAAACTACGCGAACTAAAGGAACCTTTAGGCAAATTAGTATCGTACGAAATGGGCAAATCCCTTCAAGAAGGTTACGGCGAGGTGCAAGAAATGATAGATATTTGTGATTTTGCGGTAGGCTTGTCTAGGCAGTTAAACGGACAAGTAATTCCGTCGGAACGTCCAGGACACATTATGCGCGAACAATGGCATCCACTTGGCATTGTTGGTATTATTTCGGCTTTTAACTTCCCTGTAGCCGTTTGGAGTTGGAATACAGCATTAGCTTGGATTTGTGGCGATGTTTGCATTTGGAAACCCTCGGAAAAAGCACCGTTATGCGGCGTTGCTTGTCAAAATATTATAGCAGAAATTTTAAAAGAAAATAATTTACCCGAAGGTATTTCGTGTTTAATAAACGGCGATTATAAAGTGGGCGAATACCTAACTACAGATGCTCGAATTCCTTTAGTTTCGGCAACAGGTTCAACCAGAATGGGACGCATTGTTGGCAAAACTGTGGCCGAACGTTTTGGAAAATCGTTACTTGAATTGGGCGGAAATAACGCCATAATTATTACACCTTCGGCAGATTTAAAAGTTGTGGTTCCTGGTGCTGTTTTTGGTGCTGTTGGTACTTGTGGTCAACGCTGTACAAGTACGCGTCGTTTAATAATTCACGAATCGGTTTACAATACTGTAAAAGACGCTATTGTTGGCGCCTACAAGCAAATAAAAATTGGAAATCCTTTAGATGAAACCAATCATGTTGGGCCTTTAATTGACACTGATGCTGTTAACACCTATGTAAAAGCCATAGAAAAAGCAAAAGCTGAAGGTGGACGCGTTTTGGTTGAAGGTGGTGTACTTGAAGGCGAAGGTTACGAAAGCGGATGTTATGTAAAACCTGCCATTATTGAAACCGAAAACCATTTTGAAATTGTACAACATGAAACCTTTGCTCCTATTTTATACCTTATAAAATATTCGGGTGAGCTAGAAAACGCCATTGCTTTGCAAAACGGTGTCGCCCAAGGGCTATCGTCGGCAATAATGACAAATGACATGAAAGAAGCCGAAAAATTTCTCTCGTACGCAGGCAGCGATTGCGGTATTGCTAATGTTAATATTGGCACTTCGGGCGCCGAAATTGGTGGTGCTTTTGGAGGCGAAAAAGAAACAGGTGGCGGTCGCGAATCAGGCAGCGATGCATGGAAAGTGTATATGCGCAGACAAACCAATACCATAAATTATTCCAACGAATTACCCTTAGCACAAGGCATTAAATTTAATTTATAAAACGATTTTTATCTTTAGCAGAATAAAAGTCTTTATTTTAAATGGATTGAAAGATTAATATACCCCAAACAAATACTTCGCAAACGTATGACGTTTTTTTGGGCAAATACATGGTTTGTTTGTTCTTTGCAAGAATTAATATTTTCAAGCGTTTTCAAATAACCTATAAAACCTAATTCGTTAATTGCGCTTTCAACACCTAAAAAACAGGCTTGTTTTTGTGCTAAATCATCCATAATTTCTATCATTATCATCTCGTGTTAAGATAAAAATAACAGCGTAGTCTGGTTTAAAATTTTCAGTAAAATTGATTTTAAACTTTATATTTTAAATTATTCTGGTTAGTAATTAAGTGTTTTACTAAATAAAGTGACTTTTTAAAGTTGAATGTTTCTAAACTATGTTAAAAAATGTTAATTTTTTTAATATATTGAATGCGAATTATTTAAAACACAACTACATGAGTAAAAAAACAACTTACCTTTTGGGTATTTTGCTCACAATTATTATTGGTACTTTATTGTATTGCTATTTATGCGATAGTTGCTATTGCTGTCCAGAAGAAACAGCACCTGCTAAAGTTACAACCAATACAGAAGCAAACCCCAAAGTTATTACCGTAACCCGAAATGCATTTGCTATTACAGACCAAAACGGAGCTTTTAAACTTAATGTTAACGATAATTTTAATTTTAAAACATCGTCTTTTTCAATTTTAGATTCTGTGTCGCCAAAGGTAATTTCTCGCGTTTCTAAACTGGAAGATTTTTTATTAAAAAATCCTTTAAAAACAGTAAACATTACTGGCTTTTACAAAAGCAATGAAACTAACAACTCCGCTTTTCCTAATTTAGGATTAGCTCGTGCTAACAGCGTTAAAAATTACTTTGTTACACATGGTATTCCATCAAAACAATTGGATACATACGGTAAGTTAAACGATGCTATTGTACCAGACGAGGCTAATACTTTATTTGGCCCTGTATCATTTAATATGTTAACACATAGTCCAGATGAGGTTGATGAAAAGTTGCTAGCGTCTTGCGATTCTATTAGAAAAAATCCTATTGTGCTTTATTTTAAAACAGGGCAAGCTCAAATAAATTTAACACCTGAACAACGTCAAAAAATAGCAGATATTTCACATTGCGTTGATAAACTGGGAGTTAAAATATTAGTTGTTGGGCATACCGATAATACAGGAAATGCACAAACTAATTTAACTCTAGGCCAAGGGCGCGCAGATTTTGCAAAGTCTTATTTGGTTAACAATGGTATTTTAAACGATAATATTGAAACTTCTTCCAAAGGACAAACAGATCCTATAGCAAATAATAATACAGAAGAAGGTCGAGCAAAAAATAGAAGAACAGTAATTACAATTAACTAAAAAATTAAAATATAAAATTATGAATTGGTGTATATTAATCCCATTATTAGTAGGCCTTATTTGTGCTCTTTTAGGTTATTTATTAGGTAGATTAACTGGAGGAAGCAACAGTAATGTAGCTGATATAGAAAAGCTTGAAGCTGACTTAAAAGCGTGTAAGGCATCAAAAATGAGTTTAGAATCAGACTTAAGCTTATCTAAGAGTTCTGTTTTAAATTTAGAAGAAAACTTAAAAACAGTAAAAGCGGAAAACCTAAGTTTAGCAGCATCTTTAACAGCGCCTGCCGTAGCTCTTATTCCTTTTAATGCAGATGCAGCAAAGGCTGTTTTTGGTAAAAAAATAAAACAAGACGATTTAACTGTGGTAGAAGGTATTGGCCCCAAAATTCAAGGTTTATTTCATAACCATGATATTAAAACATGGAAAGCTTTATCAGAATGTAGTGTAGAAAAATGTCAAGAAGTTTTAACCAGTGGAGGCGATCGTTTTAAAATGCATAAACCAGGAACATGGCCAAAACAAGCACAATTAGCTTACGAAGGAAAGTGGCAAGAATTGTTAGATTGGCAGGATCAATTAGATGGTGGAAAATAATTGCTAGTAAAACTTTATTTTAAAAATGGTTATTATTTATAGTAACCATTTTTTTATTCGCCTGAATAATGATATGGTTATTTTTGACTTGAGAAATTTATTACTACTATATTCTGAAGCTCTTAAAACAAAACTTAGTTAAACCAATATTTAAGCATAAAAAAAACCTTGACTCTGTTTCAAAAAGCGATTTGGAGCACAAGGTTTATTTGATTAATAGCAAGACAAAAATGCAACTTTTTTTTAATTATAAAAATATTTTCAAGTTTAAATAAAGGTTAAGTTGTAAGTATTTTGGTATTATTAAAAATAGCCCCTTCATTTTAAGGCATTCAAAATGTTTTAACTTCAATATGAATATTTTATAATCTTGCAACCTGGTGCTTTTAAAAGAAAACCCTCACTTAAAAACGCATTTCAAGCAAGGATTTTTTTAAGAATTGATTAATAGCAATGTTTAAACATTTTAACTACCACTGTTTTTGCGTGGTACTTAGTCCTTGGTATAAAACAATACGAGCATCATCAAATATTTCAGAGAGCAATGTTAATGATTCTGAAGAATGAAAACCGTAACTAATGGATGTTGGAACTCTTTTAAAACCCATTTGGTCAGAATTATAGAATCCTAAATAGCCTTCGGCAGTTGTATTATTTCCTTTTATTACATAAAATTGATCACCTGTTGTAGTGGTAGGTAAATTATTGCCTAGTTGAGTATATGGCCCAAGTAAATGGGTAGTTGAAATTAGTACTTTGTTGGTGCTACTGTTTGTTATGGCATGAAATTTAAATGCAATTATATAGCTGGAAGCCGGAATAGTATGTCCGTTATTATTTGCAATGGTAAATTCTGTTGAACTCCTTTCAACATCTAAATCATAATCATACTCTTTGTCGCTTGTAGCCACTTTTGTTATTTCATTTAAATTTGTAGCTAAAGCATTGTATTCTGTTTCGGTAACGGCAATCCATTCGCCAGCCGAAGCTGCCACATAACTGGCTTTCGAGGAACTTAAAAAGGATTCAATATCATCTAAATCGTTTAAATTAATGGTAACCGAAGCTGTTTCGGTGTTTGATACATCTATAATGGTAACTTCGGCCGAAATAATTGGGTTCGTTTCAAAATCGAAAAGGCTAGCATCTGCAACACTTAATGCTCCAGTACTTGGGTTTACGCTTAAAGCGCCGCTTGGTATTTGGCTCGTTATGCTAAAACTTAAAGTGCCCGATCCAACAGCTTGAATTGTTCCTACAGCGTCACCGTTCGTTGGGTTTTCGTCAAAATTGGCAATAAAATTTTGCACATTAATACCTGCTTTATCCTCGTCTTTACTACAGGCAAATACTACAATTAATAATAATGTTGCCCATAAAAACTTTAGTCTGCGCGTTGCTTTCATAACTTTTATAATTTTATTTTTAGTGTTACAAAGCAATGCAATAATTGTACGCTTGTAAAGAGTTAAAGCACGCATTTTACCAAGGGTTTTACTCGTTAAAAAAAGGTGTTTTCCCTATTTAGCTATACTTAACTTTTCTTAAAATTCTAACCGATTCTTTGTAGTAATTGTAAACTTCGTTACTATGTTTTTTTAAGTAAGGTTTTGCTTCATGAAGTTTGTTAACGGCTTCATGAAATAGGTTTAAATAACAAATAAGGTATGCCGAAGGTAAGTTTTTTAAATCGGCTTCTTCTCGAGGCGTTAGCGACAAGCCTTTTTTTAATTTTTCTAGTAAAGCATTGTTATTGTTATAAATATGAAAGAGAATTTTTTTATCGAATTGTGGGGGCTGGAATAGTAAAGTAGTTTCAATATTATAACTTGCATTGTCTTGAAAGTTAATTATAGTTTCTTCTAATTGATAATATTTATAAGAATCCTGAAGCCCTAAGCGCACATACTCTATTATCTTAAAACTGTTTTCATCATAAAAAATGGAAACCTCATCTAGAGCCGAAAAAAATAGTTTTACTTGTTCGTTAATTAATTCTATATCAACTCTAGAGAAAAACACCTCATCGTTTACAACTTTTTTTTGTCCGGCCCAACACACAACAAAATACTCTTTAAAAACTTTGTACTGTGGAGTGTAATCTGTACGGGCGTTCATGAACTCCATAACACCATCAAGAGTATGCTCTATATTGTTTTGCGAATTTTTTTCAATAGCGGCAACTAGTTCAGAATTCACATCTTTTATTTCAATATCAAAAACTTTGGGCATGCTCATGCTGCCGTCTCTAAAAAACACAGAGCCACCATAATATTTCCAAATGTTTTTTCTGAGGGAGGTAATGGTTCCTGTTGGGCGAATGGTAACTAAACCTACTACTTTGTCGTGTGGTAAATGCGGAAACGGTATGTTTTCGTATTGCACAATTGGCGGGTGACTTAAATAGGCGTTTATTAAATTTTGAATTTTACTATCATCAAAAAAATCTACTCCAATAATGGCATTATTTTCATCTTTAACACCAATAACAATATAAGAGTTGTTTTTAGGGTTGCTGTTTGATAGGGCACAAATGTGTTTTAAAAATTTGGCTTTACCTTCTTTTTCGCTAATGTCTATTTTTAGCTTTTTATCGTAAAAGCTATTTTCGTCGTTGTGAGCAAGCAAATGTTTAATAAGAAGGCGTTTATTAATCATTTAAAACTCCTTTTTAACGGTTACGCTGTTGGCTTGTGCTGTTGGAAAAACTAAAAGATCTGCAATATTTACGTGGTTGGGTCTGGAAATTACAAAGTATAATATTTCGGCAATATCTTTAGCTTGCAAGGCTTTAAAACCTTTGTAAACATGATTGGCTTGGTCGCTACCTTTAAAACGTACTTTAGAGAATTCGGTTTCTACAAGCCCCGGGTTTACAGCACTAACTTTTATGTTATGCGGGTTTAAATCAATACGCATACCTTCGGTAATTGCTAAAACCGCATGTTTACTGGCGCAATACACATTGCCTTTAGGGTAAACCTCTTTTCCTGCCGATGAGCCGATATTAATTATGTGTCCCGATTTTCGTTCGGTCATTTGCGGGATTATGGCTTTGCTTACATACAACAAACCTTTAACGTTTATATCCATCATAGCATCCCAATCATCAGTATTCCCTTCGTTAATAGGGTCTAGGCCGTGGGCGTTACCAGCATTGTTTATTAAAATATCAATTTGTTTAAATCTATCTGGTAAATTATTAATAGCATTGAGTGTAGCTTCTTTGTCTCGTACATCAAAATTTAAAATATGTACATATGTTAGTTTAGATAATGCTTTTTGCATGGTGTTTAAGCGTTCTAAACGTCGGCCACAAATAATTATATTTAAACCTTGTTTTGCAAATTCGTAAGCGGTTGCCTCTCCAATACCACTAGTTGCACCAGTAATTAGGGCCGTTTTTTTCATTTTAATATTTGTTTAATCCTTTATAAAAATACTTAAAACAACTCGGATGTAAAAAGTTTGTTTACTTGTAATTGTTTTATCACAAGAAATAAAAGTCGCTTATTTAAGATTTACTTATCATAATTATTCGTTAAACCTTTACACAAGCGGTTTTAGCTATGTTTTTTAACCATTCTTTAACAGCTACCAAAGAAAAATTTTAACAATTTGCAATGCTCAAATTAGGGCATTATATTCGTGCTTTTAATAAAATTAAAAAATAATGGAAGAAACAGGTACTATTGATATTAAGACCATTAACGAGAAAATTGAAAAGGAAAGTGCTTTTGTAGACTTACTTATGTTAGAAATGAACAAAGTAATTGTTGGGCAAAAATACATGGTAGAACGATTACTTATTGGTTTGTTAGGGCGTGGCCACATTTTACTTGAAGGTGTGCCGGGTTTAGCAAAAACCCTATCTATTAACACCTTGTCGCAAGCCGTAGATGGTACATTTAGTCGTATACAGTTTACGCCCGATTTATTACCTGCCGATGTTACAGGAACCCTTATTTATAATATGAAGGATAATGATTTTTCTATTAAAAAAGGACCCATTTTTGCAAACTTTGTACTTGCCGATGAGATTAACCGTGCACCAGCAAAAGTACAAGCTGCATTACTTGAAGCGATGCAGGAAAAGCAAGTAACTATTGGTGATGAAACCTTCCCGTTAGATAAGCCGTTTTTAGTAATGGCAACACAAAACCCTGTAGAGCAAGAAGGAACTTATCCTTTGCCAGAAGCACAGGTAGACCGTTTTATGCTTAAAACTGTTATCGATTATCCAAAACTTGACGAAGAGCAGCTAATTATGCGTGCTAACTTAAAAGGGGCTTGGGAAAAAGTACAATCTGTAATTTCAACAGATACCATTTTAAGAGCTCAACAGGCTGTTCGTGAGGTTTATATGGACGAGAAAATTGAAAAATACATTCTAGATATCATCTTTGCAACGCGTTATCCAGAAAAATATAGACTTGCCGATTTAAAACCATTAATTTCATTTGGTGCATCGCCTCGTGGTAGTATAAACTTAGCTACTGCTGCAAAATGTTACGCGTTTATTAAACGTAGAGGTTATGTAATTCCAGAAGATGTTCGTGCGGTTGTTTACGATGTGTTACGTCACAGAATAGGTATCACTTACGAAGCCGAAGCCGAAAATGTAACTTCTGTAGACATTATAAACAAAATAGTAAACGAGATTGAAGTTCCATGAAAATAGTTTACAGTGTTCAGTAGCAGTTTGCAGTTGCTTACGATAATTCTGAATACTGTATAAATAGTTTGTGATAACTGAATACTGCGACTGAAAACTGTTTACTGAATAGATGGATACTAAAGAATTACTAAAAAAAGTACGAAAAATTGAGATTAAGACACGCCGTTTGTCTGATCATATTTTTGGAGGCGAATATCACTCGACTTTCAAAGGTCGTGGTATGACTTTTTCTGAAGTTCGCCAGTATCAATTTGGAGACGATGTACGAAATATAGATTGGAATGTTACCGCACGTTATAACGAGCCTTACATAAAGGTTTTTGAAGAAGAACGCGAACTAACCATGATGCTAATGGTAGATGTTTCAGGTTCCGAAATGTTTGGTACAAACCAGCAATTTAAAAACGAAGTAGTTACCGAAATTGCAGCAACTTTAGCCTTTTCGGCAACACAAAACAACGATAAAATAGGCCTGATTTTATTTTCAGATCAAGTAGAATTGTTTATTCCGCCTAAAAAAGGACGCTCGCATGTATTGCGTATTATACGAGAGCTTATAGAGTTTCAACCAGAAAGTAAACAAACCAATGTTGCTGAAGCATTACGTTTTTTATCAAGTGTAATGAAAAAGAAAGCCATTGTGTTTGTATTGTCCGATTTTATTGCAGACGATTACCATCACACCATGAAAATTGTAGCTGGAAAACACGACGTTACTGGCATTCGAGTTTACGATGCTCGCGAAGAAGACATACCAAATTTAGGTGTTGTACAAATGCAAGACGAAGAAACGGGCGAGCTTATGTTGGTAAACACATCATCGAAAAAAGTAAGACAGAATTACGCGAAATTTTATAGAGAAAAAGTCGACTATTACAAAGATAGTTTCAATAAATCGGGTGCGGGAAGTATGGATTGCCGTGTAGATGAAAGCTATGTAAAAAAGTTACTAGGCTATTTTAAACGAAGAGGATAAACGAATGATGAATTACGAATTACTAATGATGAATATTAAATCAAAACAATCTAAAACACTTGTGTTTTCTTTGTTCTTTTTTCTATTCTCTTTTTTCTTGAATGCTCAAGTAAAATCGTCAATCGATTCTACTTCAATCAAAATAGGAGAACAAATCACCTTTAAAGTTGAGGTAGAAACCGACACTACAAATTTGGTGGTTTTCCCAGAAGGGCAATTATTTTCACCATTAGAAGTTATTGAATCTTACCCAATTGATACTTTAAAAAAGACCGATAAGTATAGCTTGGTAAAAAAATACGGGTTAACGCAATTCGATTCGGGTAAATACACCATACCAAAGCAAAAAATAATTATTGCAGATAAAACCTTTTTTACCGATTCGTTACAAGTTGAGGTTTTTAATGTTGCGGTAGATACAACAAAACAAGGCTTATACGATATAAAACCAATTATTGAAGTTGAAAAAAGCAGCAGCGATTGGTGGAAAACAGCACTCATCGTATTGTTAATTATAGCTGTTATTGCAGCACTTTTATATTGGTTTATTTGGCGTAAAAAACCATTAACTGAAGCTGAGCAAATTGCATTATTACCGCCTTACGATCGTGCTAAATTAGCACTTAAAAAGCTAGACGAAAGCCACTATTTAGAGCACGAAAATTTAAAAGATTATTATTCCGATTTAACCTTTATTATTCGTAAATATTTAGATGAAAAAGTTTACGATCGCGCTCTAGAAAGCACAACAGACGAATTGATAGATAGACTTAAAATACTTAAACAAGGCAATCAAGTTGATTTAAGTAACGACGACATTAAAAACTTAGAAAGCATTTTAAAACGTGCCGATTTAGTAAAATTTGCAAAATCTGCACCAGATGTTGAGTTAGCAAAGCTAGACAGAAATACGATTGATGTAGAAATAGATCATGTAAAAGAAGCTTTACCAGAACCAACCGAAGAAGAAAAGCTTTTAGACCAACAATACCGTGAAGAACAAGAGCGTAAAAAGAAACGCCGAAAAATCTGGTTAACGGCAGGTATAGCCTTGTTTTTATTAGCGGCAACCTATGTTGGGTTTTCATTAAAATACGGTTTTGGTTATGTAAAAGACACCATTTTGGGTCACGACAGCAAAGAGTTACTGGAAGGCGATTGGGTAAATAGTGAATATGGTTTTCCTGCAGTTACTATTTCCACACCAAAAGTTTTAAAACGCGTTGAGCTTCCTGTTCCAGACGAGTTAAAAGCTAACATGCAAATGACCTCGTTTATGTACGGCACTTTACTTGATGAGTTTAGTGTGTTAGTAAATACAACGGTTTTAAATCAAGCGCCAGAAGGTGGCATTGATGTAGAACAAAGTATAGAAGGTAGTTTTAAAGCATTAGAAGCCCAAGGTGCTAAAGATATTGTAACTTTAAAAGAAAAGTTTACTACGCCAAACGGGGCAGAAGGCATAAAAACTCACGGAACTTTAAAAGCAGACCGCTTAAAAACAGGAAATTATGAAGACTTAAAATACGTTATGTTATTTTTTGCTTCAGAAAACGTCGTGCAACAAATTGCTATAACGTATCCTGTTGATGATGTTTATGCAGACCAAACAGTTGAGCGCATTTTAAATTCTATAGAACTTAAAAAAGGACAAGAGTAATGTTAGAAGGTATTGAGTTTGTAAATAAAGAATTTTTCTGGTTGCTATTAGCATTACCGTTAGCTATTGTTTGGTATATTTTTAAAAACAAAAAGCAAACGGCCGAACTTAAAATATCGAGTTTAAAAGGCTTTAAAGTTACAAACTCGTTATTGCCAAAATTTAAGCACGTATTATTTGCTTTGCGTTTATTAGCACTAGCATTTTTAATTACAGCATTGGCACGACCACAAACGGTTGATGTGTCTTCTAAAACCAAAACAACTCGAGGTATAGATATTGTAATGGCAATAGATGTTTCGGCAAGTATGCTTGCCAAAGATTTAAAACCAAACCGTTTAGAAGCGCTTAAAAAAGTAGCTTCAGAATTTATTCAAGGCAGACCAAACGACCGTATTGGCTTGGTAGAATACGCTGGCGAAAGCTACACAAAAACACCAATTACAAGCGATAAAAGTATTGTATTGCGTTCGTTGCGAAGCATAAAATATAATAACATTATTGAAGGAGGAACCGCCATTGGTATGGGATTAGCAACATCGGTTAACCGATTAAAAGATAGTAAAGCTTCTAGTAAAGTTATTATTTTATTAACCGATGGTGTAAACAATTCTGGGTTTATCGATCCTAAAATTGCAAGTGAACTAGCCTTAGAATACGGTATAAAAGTATACACTATTGGCTTAGGAACTAACGGAATGGCATTGTCGCCTGTTGCTATCGACCCAAGAACGGGTAATTTTCAATACGGAAGAATTCAAGTTGAAATTGATGAAGCCTTGTTAAAAGAAATTGCCGAAGTTACAAGTGGAAAATATTTTAGAGCAACTAATAATAAGAAGCTTGAAGAAATTTACGACGAAATTAATAAGCTTGAAAAAACCGAAATAGAAGAATTTAAGTTTTACAATTACGAAGAAAAGTTTCGTCCGCTAGTATTAATCGCAGGATTATTGTTGTTGATTGAATTGTTATTGCGAAACACTGTTTTTAAAAGCTTTGTTTAACCGTTTTGTTTTTCCACGAAAGCGAAAATACTAAACATAAAACTTTTCAACTTTAAACCTGAAACTTTAAACTAAAACATGTATCAATTAGAAGAGAAAATATGGTTTTGGACATTGGTTGTTATTCCGGTAATAATCCTCCTATTTTTTGGTCTTCAATTCTGGAGATACAGAACACAAAATAAGTTTGCCGATAAAGCATTACTTAAAAAACTGAGTCCGAATAAATCTACATTTAAAACCGTTTTAAAAGTTGTGGTTTTAAGTTTAGCCTTTTTGTGTTTATCCTTAGCTTTAGTAAACCCTAAAATTGGCACAAAGCTAGAAACAGTAAAGCGTGAAGGTGTAGATATCGTTTTTGCTGTCGATGTTTCAAAAAGTATGTTGGCCGAAGATATTGCACCAAACCGTTTAGAAAAATCGAAACAATTAGTTACGCAAATTGTAAACAATTTGGCTAGCGACCGTGTAGGTATAATTGCTTACGCAGGAGCAGCATTTCCGCAATTACCAATAACCACAGATTATGCCTCGGCAAAAATGTTTTTACAAGGTATGAATACCGATATGTTATCGTCGCAAGGAACTGCTATAAGCGAAGCCATAAAATTAGCATCAACGTATTTTGATGATGAAGAGCAAACCAACCGTGTACTCATTATAATCTCTGATGGAGAAGACCATGGGCAAGAAGCCGAAGCTATAGCTAAAGCAGCAAACGAAGATGGCATTAGAATTTTCACTATTGGTGTTGGCGATGTAAAAGGAGGTCCAATACCAGAGAAAAGAAATGGAGTTGTTTTAAATTATAAAAAAGATAGCCAAGGCGAAACCGTTATAACTAAGCTTAACGAAGAGACTTTAAAAGCCATAGCCGAAGCAGCAAATGGCGCTTATATTAATGGAAAAAATACAGATAACGTAGTTGAAAATATTAGGGAGATTTTAAACGCAATGGATAAAACTGAATTCGAGGCAAAACAATTTGCCGATTTTAAAGACCAGTTTCAATGGTTTTTAGGCTTCGGAATTTTCTTTTTATTATTAGATATTTTCCTATTAGAAAGAAAAACAGCTTGGTTAAAAAAATTAAATCTATTTAATGAGAATTTTTAAGATTCTACTGTGTGTAGCGTGTTAATTATTTATCATTTTTTTAACGTGCAAAAACAATGGGTTTTTTAAATTTAAAAGAACATATGAAGCATTTATTAACAATATTAAGCGTATTTATTTCTTTGGTATCCTTTTCACAAGAAGAAGATGATGCTATGAAGGCACAATTATTGGCGATGAAAAAAGCCAATAATTATGTTTATGAAGGTAACGCGTTGTTAAATGACGACGATTTTGTTTCTGCCGAAATGGAATATCGTAAAGCACTGTCAGAACAAGCCTCAACAAAAGCAGGTGTTTATAACTTAGGAACAAGTTATATTAAAAATGGTAATTTTGATGAAGCATTGTATCGTTTACAACAAGCGGCTACTTCTTCAACTTCAAAAGAAGAAAAACATCGTGCGTTTCATAATATTGGTAACATTTTAATGAAAAATAAAAAGTGTAAAGAAGCAGTTGAAGCTTACAAAAATGCGCTAAGAAACAACCCAATCGACGACGAAACTAGATATAACCTTGGTATAGCAAAAGAATGTGCCGAGGAGCAACAAGATCAGCAAGATCAAAACCAAGATCAGAATCAAGATCAGAATCAAGATCAAGATAAGCAAGACCAAAATAAAGAAAACGAAGACCAGCAGGATAAACAAGATCAGGAAAATAAGGATAAAGAAGGCGAAAACGACGAGAATCAAGATAAAAAAGATGGTGAAGATGAAAAAGATGAAGATGGTAAGCCTAAAGATGAAAAAGAAGACAAAGGAGATAAAGGCGATGAGCAAAAGCAAAATCAGCAGCCAAAGCCGCAACAAGGCCAATTATCGCCACAGCAAATTAAAAACTTGCTAGAAGCCATGAATAATCAAGAACAAAAGGTTCAAGAAAAAATGAACGCCGAAAAACAAAAGGGTGTAAAAGTAAAAACCGAAAAAGATTGGTAGTTTTGAAAGCCGAAAATTGAGTTTGGAGTTTTAATAATATGTCATGCTGAGAGCAGTCGAAGCATCTCTAAAAAATAAAATCTAATAAATTGTTATGCCGAGTCAACTAAAACGAAGCATCTTATTAAAATAAACATGCAGATAAAGAATTACATAGTTATTTTATTAATTGCAATGACATCTACATTTGCTGGAGCTCAAATTAAGTTTGAAGCTAAAGCAAGCAAAAAAAAGTTGGGTGTTAACGAGCGCTTGCGTATAGATTTTGAAATGAATCAAGATGGCGATAATTTTAATCCGCCAGATTTTGCAAACTTTACCGTTATAGGTGGTCCAAATCAATCGGTTAGTAATTCCTGGATAAATGGCGTTCGTTCTTATAAAAAAACATATAGTTATTTTTTAGCACCTAAAAGCCGAGGTACATTTACCATTAATCAAGCCACTATAAATATTGATGGCGAAACCTATAAAACCACACCATTAAAGGTTGAAGTTACGGCTGCAGTCGATATTCCAAAAGACCCTAACGACCCTAATTATTTAGCTTCAGAGAATATTCATTTGGTAGCCGAAGTTTCAAAAACAAACCCGTATTTAAATGAAGCTATTACAGTCGTATATAAACTTTATGTGTCTCCAAAAGTAGCGGTCGATAATTGGAATGAAATCGATAGTCCTCGTTACAACGATTTCTGGAGTCAAAATATTGATACGCAAAACCAGAAGGTACAAAATGGAACTTATAACGGCGAAGATTATAGATTTTTAGTATTACGAAAAACGGTTTTATACCCACAAAAAACAGGAAAACTTAATATAGAGCCTTTAAGTTTAAATATCGCTATGCGGGTACCATCAAACCGTCGCGATATTTTTGGTAGTTTACTCATGACGCGAGTTAACCGAACCGTGTCTGCAGGCAACAAAACAATAAACGTTAAAGCCTTACCAGAAGCAGGGAAACCCGCCGATTTTACTGGAGCGGTTGGCGATTTTAAATTCGATGTTTCTACATCTAAAACTGAATTAGATGCCACAGAATCTTTACAACTTAAAGTTCGTGTTAGTGGTAATGGTAATTTAAAACTATTTAATTTACCAAAAGTAACTTTACCAAGTTCGTTAGAGGTTTACGAGCCAGAGCATACCGAAAATGTTAAAACAAATTTAGCAGGCATGCAAGGTAGTATTTCAGATAGTTACACGGTTGTGCCTCAATATAAAGGTAAATACCCTATACCAAGTATTTCGTTTTCTTATTTCGACTTAAAAACAGAAAGTTATAAGCGCTTATCATCCAATGAAATTATAATTGATGTATTAAACGGGCCTTCAAATGGTGTTAACTCCAACGAAAATAACAGCGCTAACAATAACAAACAAGCGGTGGTTTATAACGACAATCAGTTTGCTTTTATTAAAACAGATACCACGTTTTCAGCTATAAAACAAAGTCATTTCTTTAAAACAAATTTGTTTTGGTATTTATTGTTATTGCCGTTTTTAGCTATTCCATTAGCTATTTTAATTGGAAAACAAAAAGCAAAACGTGATGCCGACGTTTATGGAAACAAAATTAGAAAAGCCGATAAATTAGCGAGAAAATATTTAAGTAGTGCTAAAAAATCTTTAGGACAAAAAGAAGCATTTTATGTGGCTTTAGAAAAAGCATTACACAATTATTTAAAAGCAAAATTACATATTGAAACAAGCGAATTAAGTAAAGATAGAATAACCGAATTACTTAACGAAAAACAAGTTGACGCTAACGTTATTACAGATTTTAACAGCATATTACAAAGTTGTGAGCTAGCACGTTACACACCCATAGACAATGTAACTATGCAAGAAGATTACGACAAGGCTGCAAAAACCATTTCGTTAATAGATAAGCAAGCTAATTAATAGCATTTTGAACAAAGTGAAGCATTTTATGAAAAACATAATTTACATACTCGTAGTTTTTATATCCGCGTTAAGTTTTGGTCAAAATAAAACATTGTTCGAAAAAGCCAACGCGCTTTACAACGATGCTAAATATGCCGAAGCTATCGATGCATACCAAGCCATTCTAGAAACTGGAAAGCATTCAGCTGATTTGTATTTTAATCTCGGTAATGCCAATTACAAATTAAACAACATTGCACCAAGTATTTACTTTTACGAAAAAGCTTTATTGTTAGCACCCAATGATGCCGATATTAAAAACAATCTTGCTTTTGCGCAAAACATGACTATTGATGCTATTGATGTTGTTCCAGACTCTGGTGTATCGAAAATTATAAAATCAATAGCCAATAAATTTACGTTTGATGCTTGGGCAAAAATAGCGGTGATTTTGGTTTTTGTGTTCGTTATTTTATTCTTAGCATATTATTTTGCATTCTCAACCAATAGAAAGCGATTAGCCTTTATTGGGAGTCTGGTTTCTTTAGGTTTAACAGTTATTACACTAGCCTTAGCATTTTACAAATATAACCTTGAACAAAAAGATTATCCAGCTATTATTTTCACACAAGAGAGTAAAATAAAAACGGGCCCCAACCCAAACAGCGAAGAAGCATTTAGATTACACGAAGGCACTAAAGTACAAATTGTTGAAACTTTCGAAAACTGGAAAAAAATTAAGCTTACAGATGGTAAAATTGGTTGGATAAGCTCAAACGACATAAAACCTCTTAAAGATTTTAAAACACATGTAACAGAATAATTCGTTTGATTTGTTATATTTGTGTAACAACCCAACTAACATGTCTAAAAACTTAATAGTCTTATTTTTTTCTGTTACACTGCTCTGTTTTATAGCAGCGCCAACAGTACTTATTATTTTAGACGATTCTGCAGATGTGTCTGTGATTTATAATAATTTTGCCGAAGAAGAAGAATTAAGCAAAATTAAGTTACAATGTAATAATCCTCACGAAGAAACAACGCGCATTCTGGCCTTAACATCGAAGATTCAAACTGTTTATTTCTCAAAAAAATATCCTAATCCGTTAGTAAATCTTATTTCTCCTCCCCCAGAATTAGGTTAATGTTTATTTCTACACGTTTTAAAAAAATTAAATTTTCATTAACCGTCTTTAGAGTAAAATTCTAAAGCAAAAAAATTTTTATATGTTTAAATCACTTAAAAAAGACTTGCCAGCAAGTATTGTAGTGTTTTTTGTTGCGTTGCCCTTATGTTTAGGTATTGCACTGGCAAGTGGAGCGCCGTTATTTTCAGGATTAATAGCTGGTATTGTTGGAGGTATAGTTGTTGGTGCGCTTAGTGGCTCTAACATTGGTGTTAGTGGTCCAGCCGCTGGATTAGCAGCTATTGTTTTAATAGCGATTACATCCTTAGGCTACAAAAACTTTTTATTAGCAGTCGTTATAGGTGGCGTAATTCAATTAATTTTTGGCATTTTACGCTTAGGTATTATTGGTTACTTTTTTCCATCATCTGTAATAAAAGGCATGCTAACAGGAATTGGTATTATTATTATTTTAAAACAAATTCGATTCTTTTTTGGCATGGATAAAACTGTTCAAGGAGACTACGAGTTTTTAAATGTAGGTTGGAATAATTTAATTTCTGGATTACTGCAAGATATTAATGCTTTAATAAGTGGTAACATTAGCGTTGGAGCTACATTAATAGGGTTGGTTGCTATTGGTATTTTGTTACTATGGTCCAATGTATTATCCAAAAAAGGAAAAATTTTTCAATTAATTCAAGGGCCATTAGTGGCTGTTGTTGTTGGTATTGTATATTATTTATCAACCAAAGGAGGCGACTTTGGTTTAAACCAAAGCCAATTAGTATCTGTTCCTGTTCCAGACAGTTTCGATAGCTTTATGGGGCAATTTAGCTTCCCAAATTTTGAAGTTATAGCGAATACAGAAGTTTGGATTACAGGTTTTACAATAGCTTTAGTGGCATCCTTAGAAACATTATTGTGCGTTGAAGCCACAGATAAGTTAGACCCGCATAAAAATGTAACCCCTACAAACAGAGAACTTCTCGCTCAAGGCACAGGAAATATAATTTCGGGGTTAATCGGGGGCTTGCCAATAACTCAAGTAATTGTTCGTAGTTCAGCCAATATTCAATCTGGAGGAGAAACCAAAATGTCTGCTATTATACATGGGTTCTTTTTACTAATTTCAATTATTTTAATTCCTAATTTATTAAACCAAATACCTCTTGCTGTACTTGCTGCAGTATTATTTATAGTTGGCTTTAAACTAGCAAAGCCATCTACCTTTAAAGCTATGTTTAGTCTAGGCTGGAAACAGTGGTTACCTTTTATGGCCACAGTAATGCCAATGGTAATTACAGGAGATTTGTTATTAGGTATTGGTTTAGGTTTAGCGGTAGGTATTTTTGTTATTTTACTTAAAAACTTTCAAAATTCACACTTTTTACACAAAGAAGAAGGTAATGAAGGTAAGGTAAAAATGACCTTAGCCGAAGAAGTTACTTTCTTTAACAAAGGTGCCATATTAAAAGAGTTAGATAGCTTACCACCAAATTCTTTTTTAGAATTAAACGTAACGGGAACCCGTTATTTAGATAACGATATTATCGAAATTTTAGAAGACTTTATTTTAAAAGCTCAAGAAAGAAATATTAATATAAAACTAATTTCTCAACGCGGCACTGTTGAGAATCCAGAGAGTTTTATAGAATTTTTTAAACAAAAAATAACGGCCTAATACATTTATTTAAGGCTGTTTAAAAAAAGATAAATTTAACATGAAAGCACATACAAAAGAAACTCAGGCAACCATGACGCCTGAAAAATCGTTACAATTTTTAAAGGAAGGAAACATCCGTTTTCAAAATAATTTAAAAGCAAACCGTAACCTGTTAGAACAAGTAAACGATACTAAAGAAGGACAATTTCCTTTTGCAACAATATTAAGTTGTATAGATTCACGCGTATCGGCAGAGTTAGTTTTCGATCAAGGATTAGGCGACATTTTTAGCGTACGTATTGCAGGAAACTTTGTAAACGAAGATATTTTAGGAAGCATGGAATTTGCTTGTAAATTAGCCGGAACAAAACTTATAGTGGTTTTAGGTCACACAAGCTGTGGAGCGGTAAAAGGCGCCTGCGACCATGCCGAAATGGGTAACTTAACAAAGCTAATAGAGAAAATTAACCCAGCAGTAGAAGCGGTAACAGAACCTGCAGACGAAAGCCAACGTAACTCTAAAAACTTAGAGTTTGTAGATAATGTATCTAAAAAAAATGTAGAGCTTACCATAGATAGAATTCATGCAGAAAGTCCAATTTTATCTGAAATGGAAAAAAATGGCGAAATTAAAATTATAGGCGCCATGTATAATATTACAACGGGAGCTGTAGAATTTTACGAGTAAAATATTATGACTTTACAAAAATGTGTGGCAGCATTAATAATTTTATTAATGCTGCCTTTTTTTTCGGTAGCGCAAGACAGTAATTTAGGCAACTGGTTAATTTATTTTGGAAACAAGCAGCTTAACCAAAAATGGAACCTTCACCACGAAGTACAATACAGAAATTACAATGCCATAGGCGATTTAGAACAACTTTTACTGCGTACAGGTTTGGGTTATACCTTTAACGAAAGTAAAAACAATGTACTATTAGGCTACGGCTATATTTTATCAGAAAATTATATTAATAATACAGATAATAAAACTTCGGTAAACGAGCATCGCATATATCAGCAATTTATATCAAAACAAACTATTGGTAGCGTTAGTTTAAGTCACCGTTATAGGTTCGAGCAACGCTTTGTAGAAAGCGACTTTAAAATGCGATTTCGTTATTTTTTATCGGCTAAAGTACCCTTATGCAAACCAGAAAATGGCAACAGTAAATTCTATTTATCGGCCTACAACGAAATATTTTTAAATACCAAAACCTCTATTTTCGATCGCAATCGGTTGTACGGCGGTTTAGGATATAACTTGTCTAAAAATGTTCGTGTAGAAGCCGGATATATGAATCAGTTTTTCGAAACCACAAGTCGCGACCAAATAAACGTCATGACATTTGTAAACTTTTAAGCCTCTTGCAACACGGTGTCATCCTCAGTTTCATCGTCATCAGTTTCATCAGAAATTAATTTCGGAAAAATTAACGGCACCAAACTTTTTACAGGTGTGTAAAGTATAGAATTTTCAATATCATCATCATCTATAAAGGTGATGGTGTTATTAAATTTGTCGAAAATATTTAAAATAACACTCAGTAAAAGTGCAATTTTTAAGGCCCCAAAAACACCGCCTAAAAGTTTATTTAAAATACCAAGTGCGGCAAAATCGGCAAGTTTAGTAAGTGCTTTTCCTGCCAAAGCAATTGCCAAAATAATAACCACAAAAGTAATGGCAAATGCAGTAACATTAATGGTTTTCTCGCCCCAATCGGTTTTAGTTTGTAAAAATTCGGCAGCAAAATTACTAAAATGTATAGCGCCATAAACACCCGCAACCAGAGCAACAAGCGAAGCCACTTCAACAAAAAGGCCTTTTAAAAAACCTCTAACTAAGCCTAATAAAATTAAAGCACCTAAAACAATATCAATAACGCCCATAAAAAATCAATTTCAACAAATATAAAATAAATTCCATCCTTTTTTAATGCAAATCCAACAAGTAACAAAGGCATTCATTAAATTTGAACCCGAAACAAGAAACTTTAAAAAAAGGAATGGCACGAGACGAACAATTAAAACAACGCTGGGAACAAGTCGTAAAAAAACTATCCAATCAATTCGCAGATGGCGATACTTTAGATTTAGATGCTATAATTTACCTCATTGGAGTGCAAGAACTCGGGCAATTAAACCGCACGTTTAAAAAAGACCAAAAGCTCGATCTCATGCACATTGCAATATGTAAATTACTCTCGCCATATGGCTATTACGAGCTCGATTTTGTAGATAACGATGGTTGGCCACACTACAAAACCCTCGAACAATTACCTCACCTAAAAGCCGGAGAACAAAGCGTTTTAATGAAAGAAGCCATTGTAAACTATTTTCTAGAAACCGAATATATTAATTAAATGGGCGTTACCACGCTAAGGCGCGGTCGGGCTTTCCGCTATATCTTTTTCTCGTAACCTCAAAAAAGGATGCCGCTGCAATCCTTAACGCAACCTATTCGCAAAAGGCATTGTTTATTCGTTCTTAAATGTATTTTTGCCACAAATAACCATGCAGACTAAAGCATTTAAGATAAATAAAACTTGTTTCAGCGCGTTAAAAATCACTAAATTTGCAACCATTTCGATAATATAGCTATGATTGACAAGATAAAAGAACTAATTGCCGAAGCCGAAGCCTTTAAAGCCGAAACCATTGAGGAGGTAGAAGAATTCCGAATTAAATACCTCGGAAAAAAAGGATTACTTAATGCCTATTTTGCTGAATTTAAAAATGTAGCAAACGAGCAAAAAAAAGAATTTGGCCAAACCATAAATAAGCTTAAAACTACTGCACAAACAAAGGTAGACGAGCTTAAAGATGTTCTAGAAAGTAAAGAAGAAGAAAACGGCGTTTTTGGCGATTTATCGCGCCCAGGACAACCCGTTCAATTAGGTTCGCGCCACCCTATCTCAATTGTAAAAAATCAAATTATCGATATATTTTCACGTATCGGTTTTAACGTAAGCGAAGGTCCAGAAATTGAAGACGATTGGCACAACTTTACAGCGTTAAACTTGCCAGAATACCATCCAGCACGCGATATGCAGGATACGTTTTTTATACAAACTAACCCCGATATTTTATTGCGTACACACACTAGTTCGGTACAAGTACGTTATATGGAAAACAACCAACCGCCTATTCGAACTATTTCACCAGGTCGTGTGTATAGAAACGAAGCTATTTCGGCGCGTTCGCACTGTTTTTTCCACCAAATTGAAGGCTTGTACATAGATAAAGACGTTAGTTTTGCAGATTTAAAACAAACTTTACAACACTTTACAACCGAAATGTTCGGGAAAAGTAAAATACGCTTACGCCCATCGTACTTTCCGTTTACAGAACCAAGTGCAGAAATAGATGTGTATTGGGGGTTAGAAACCGAAACTGATTACAAAATTACCAAAGGAACCGGTTGGTTAGAAATTGGCGGTTGTGGTATGGTAGACCCAAATGTATTAACCAACTGCGGTATAGACACCGAAGTATATTCTGGTTTTGCATTTGGTGTGGGTATCGATCGTATTGCCATGTTGTTACACCAAATTGGAGATATTCGTTTATTAAGCGAAAACGATGTGCGCTTTTTAGAGCAGTTTAAATCGGCACTTTAAAAATAAAATTGTCATCCATCTAAATAAATAGGTAACAAACTTAAAACCCTGAATTTATCAGGGTTTTTTATTTCAGATAAGCTTTACATCTTGCATTTTCATAAAACTAAAGTTATCTTCATACATATTTTTTAAACATGAAGGAAAACAAAGAACTCGACCTAGCTTGGAATTTTGTTACTAAAACCAATCGTAATATCTTTTTAACCGGTAAAGCTGGTACGGGTAAAACTACATTTCTTCATAAATTAAAAAAAGAATGCCATAAACGTATGGTGGTTGTGGCGCCTACGGGTGTGGCCGCTATAAATGCTAAAGGCGTTACTATTCACTCGTTTTTTCAAATGCCTTTTGGTCCTATTTTGCCACACGATAATTTACAAAGTTCGTCGCAGTTTAGCCGAAAATTCAATAAAACAAAAATTAATATTATTAAGTCGCTTGACCTTTTGGTTATAGACGAAATAAGTATGGTTCGTGCCGATTTACTCGATGGCATCGATAAAGTATTGCGCCGTTTTAAAAACAAAATGTTACCGTTTGGCGGCACGCAATTACTCATGATTGGCGATTTACAACAGCTTTCGCCAGTAATTAAAGAAAGTGAGTGGCATTTGTTACAACCGTATTACAAAAATGCGTTTTTCTTTAGTAGTTTGGCGTATCAACAAAGTAAAGCCATAAGCATTGAGCTTAAACACATTTACCGACAAGAAAACCCCGTTTTTATTACTATTTTAAATGAAATCAGGAATAATAAACTCACCCAAAAATCGGCCGATGAATTAAATAAAAGATATCAGCCCAATTTTATAGCAAACGACGAAGACGGCTATATTTCGTTAACAACTCACAACCGAAAAGCTATTGCAACCAACGAACAAAAGCTAAAGGATTTAACAGGAAAATCTCAAAAATACAAAGCAGCCGTAGAAGGTAATTTTCCAGAACATGCATATCCAAACGATTTGGTTTTAGAGCTTAAAGTGGGCGCCCAGGTTATGTTCATTAAAAACGATAGCTCTCAAGAAAAGGAATATTTTAATGGTAAAATAGGTAAAGTTATTGCTTTAAATAAAGACGAAGTTGTAGTGCGTTGTCCGCAAGATAATTTCGATATTACTACAAAGTTAGAAACCTGGGAAAACATAAAATACACGGTAAATAACGAAACCAAAGAAATTACAGAAGATAAAGTTGGCAGTTTTTCTCAAATTCCGTTACGATTGGCTTGGTCAATTACCATACATAAAAGCCAAGGCTTAACGTTTGAAAAAGCAATTATTGATGCCGAATCTGCCTTTGCGCATGGGCAAACTTATGTGGCTTTAAGTCGTTGTAAATCATTAGAGGGTTTGGTGTTAAAAAGCAAAATTTCTCCGCAACAAATAATTACGGATAGTCATGTTTTAAATTTTAATGAAGAAGCAGCAAATAACGAGCCAGACGAAGCTGTTTTATTAGAATCGGAACGCGATTTTCAACTCGATTTAATTGCCGAAATTTTTAATTTTTACGCCTTTTTATACCCAACAAATCGTGTTTTAGATATCTTTTATAAAAACCGAGGGAGTATTGAAGGTCAAGTTGAAGAACCAGCAATTACAATTAAAAATACCGTAACTAATTTATTAAAAGTTGGTAATGGCTTTAAAGTTCAACTACAAAACTTGGTTGAAAAAACCGAAATTCCTGAAACCAGCGAACCATTACAAGAACGTTTTGCTAAAGCAGTTGCTTATTTTAATGATCAAACAAAAGCCAATATTGAAGCATCATTAAAAGCTTTAAATTTTACAACCGATAATAAAGCCATAGAAAAAGATCTTGAAAAACAACTTGATGCTTTAGAAGAACTTTTAACCGAAAAACTATTGTATTTTAAAGGGTTGCCACACGCCTTTAGTGTAAACTTTTATTTAAAATTGCGTACCGAAGCTGTATTTTTAGCTAAAGAAAAACCTAAAAAACAACGAAAACAAGTAATTGATGGTACTGTAAATATTGATCTTTTCGAGCTTTTACGAGTTTTAAGAAACGACATTGCCGAACGCGAAGGCTTAGTACATTTTCAAATTTTCACCCAAAAATCGTTATATGCGATGTGTGAATTACTGCCAACAAATAAAAAAGAATTACTGGCTATTCATGGCATGGGAAAAACCAGAGTAGAAAAATATGGCAAAGAAATTTTAGAGGTTATTACCAAATTTGTTGAGGAAAACGATATTGAAGTTACTAACCAAGTTGAGCTAGAAGAAGCACCTAAAAAGCCTAAACGCCAAAAAGGTGATAGCCAAAAAGAATCTTTAGATTTATTTAAAAATGGTAAAACCATAGCCGAAATAGCGAATCAGCGTGAGCTTAACGAAAATACTATTTTTGGGCATTTAGCAACATTTATTCCTTCAGGCGAAATTAAAATTACCGATTTAATAGCTTCAGATGTTTACAAAGAGCTAAAAGAAATATTACCTACAAAAACCTACGAAAATCTTTCCGATTTAAAACTTCAGCTTAACGACAAATATAGCTACGGCGAAATTAAATTGGTTTTAAGTGAGCTTACATCTTCTTAATTTAAAATAAAAAAGGCTAACTAATAAGCCGATTTGGAAAAGTTTAAGGCAACCACATAACTCATCTTTGTAACATAAATTAAAACAAAGTATTATGAGTAATTTAAAAGGAAAAGTGGCTTTAATAACAGGCTCTTCCAAAGGTATTGGTGCCCAAATTGCCAAAACGTTTGCAGAAAAAGGCGCAAAAGTTGTGGTTAATTATTCCGGAAGTAAAGCTGAGGCAGAACAAGTAGTTGGTACAATTTTAAAGGAAAATGGTGAGGCTATTTGTGTTAAAGCAGATGTAAGTAAAACCGAAGATGTTAACCAATTATTTGCCCAAAGTATAGCGCATTTTGGCAAAATAGATATTTTGGTAAATAACGCCGGTGTTATGTTAAACAGTTTAATTTCTGAAGCTTCTGATGCTGTTTTCGAAAAACAAATACAAATTAATTTAAAGGGTGTGTTTAATACGCTGCGAGAAGCTTCAACCAAGTTAGCCGATAACGGAAGTATCATTAATATTTCCTCTACAGTTACACGCACTAATTTTCCAACCTATGGCATATATTCAGCTACCAAAGCAGCGGTAGAACAGTTAAGCAAAGTATTTGCAAAAGAAGTTGGGCATCGTGGTATTAATGTAAATTGCGTTTTACCAGGCCCAACAGGAACCGATTTGTTTTTACAAGGAAAATCGGAAACCATAATAAATCAGCTTGCTAATAGTAATGCGTTTAAACGCCTTGGAACACCTACAGATATTGCAAATATAGTAGCACAATTGGCAACTAACGAGTTTAAATGGATGTCTGCCCAAAGTGTTGGAGCAAATGGCGGAATGGCTTAAAATTACATATTATGAAACAGTTTTTATCTGCAATTATAATGGGTGTTTGTGGCGCCCTAGCTACATATTTAGCTTTTTCGTTTAACTTACCAAGTTGGGTATTGTTTTTAGCTTGGGTAAGTTATTATTTATTTGGCAAATCGTTTAAATCGGCATTATTAACGTTGGTTCCAATATCTGCGGGAATAATTATGGGAACTTTAATATTAAGTTTTGGTGGCTTGTTAGGAAGTTATTTGGGTAAAATGGGTTTTCCCATGGCTGTATTTATATTTATTTCTACACTTACCTATTTATCAAAAATTAAGTATTTAAATAACATTCCGGCTTGGTTTATGGGTTTAATTATATTTTTTGGCGTTCATCCGCATGTGCAAGTCATTTCAATTTTAAGTCTTTTTTTACCAATTTTGTTAGGTCTAGCATTTGCTTTTATAAATGATACGTTAACTCAATTGGTTTTTAAAACTTCTGTAAAATCGTAACTATTTTATATTTAATTTTATAAAAACCAAACTTGGTTTACTACAATGGAAAAGATAAAACACATAACAAAATTATCCGATTTTCATGTTTTTGCGAACTTGCCATCTCCAAAGCATCCATTAATCAGTTTAATAGATTTTAGTAAAGTGCAATTTCCAGAAGATATAAAAGGTTTAAAATTAGTTCAAAACTATTACACCATTGGTTTAAAGCGCAATGTGCCTTATAAATTGTTTTATGGGCAAAAAGAATATGATTTTAATGAAGGATTAATGACGTTTTTAGCGCCCAACCAAGTTATGAGCATGGAGCGAAACCCAAATATAAATTTAAGTGGCCCGTTAAAACCTTCGGGCTACTTGCTTTTAATACACCCAGATTTTATTTGGAACGCTACATTAGCAAAAAGTATTAAGGATTATGATTATTTTAATTATGAAATAAATGAATCGTTGTTTCTTTCGGAAGATGAAGAGCATATGATGTTAAACATCTTTAAAAATATTGAAAAAGAATATCGAGCAAACATTGATAAATTCAGTCAAAAAATAATCATTTCTCAACTAGAGCTTCTTTTAAATTACGCCGAACGTTTTTATGAAAGGCAGTTTTTAACCAGAAACAAAACAAATCATCAGCTTTTAAGTCAAGTTGAAGTTTATTTAGATAATTATTTTAAAAACGATAATTTAATTGAAGTTGGTTTGCCTTCAGTAGAAAAAATATCATCAGCATTAAATCTATCGTCAAGTTACTTAAGTAGCATGTTAAAATCTCTAACAGGCATGTCTACACAACAGCATATTCATAATAAACTTATAGAAAAAGCAAAACAAGAATTAACAACTACACAGCTGTCAGTTAGCGAAATAGCCTATAAATTGGGGTTTGAGTATCCGTCTTCATTCAATAAATTATTTAAAGGTAAAACCGAAATGTCTCCAGTAGAATTCAGGAAAACGTTTAATTAATAATTCTTAAAATAGTTTTAACAACAAATTAACTTCGTTTAGTTCGGTTTGTTCCGAACTAGTTAATATTTTTGCAAAGAAATTACTTCGCAACTTATTTTGCATTATTGTAATTAATGAAAAAAGGATATTTAATGAAAGACATTTGTAAAGAAAAAATGGCTTTGGTTGAAAAACTAGGAGTGCATTTAGAAAATAGAGAGTATTTAGCACCTGTAGCGGCAAGAATATTGGCTTATGTAATATTAACAGGTAAAAGAGGTACTACTTTCGATGAAATGGTGGAGGTTCTATGCGCTAGCAAGAGCACAATTTCAACGCATTTAAATCATTTACAAGATTTAAATAAAATTGAATATTTCACCAAAACAGGCGACAGAAAAAAATATTTTATTGTTAAAAAAGATATGATTGTTCATCATATTGATAGAATGATGGATCACTGGAGAGATGAACGCAAAATACATTTAGAAATAAAAGATTATAAAAATTTAATTAACGAAAATAAAATTGAAAAAGAAGAAGAAAAATTCGATTTAAATTTTCACAATGATTACATCAAGTTCATAGATAGTGCAACTCTAGCTGTAAAAGAATTAAAAAATAAAATATTAGATAACCAAAAAATATCATAACCATTATTATGAAACAAAATAGATTAATAGCAGTAATCTCACTAAGTGTTTTCTTAGTGATTTTAAGTTGTGGGAATAGCGAACAGAAGCAGGCGGCACAAGCACCGCCTGCTACTTTTCCTGTAGCGAAAGTAGAACAAAAAACCGTAACGGGTTATAACGAATATCCCGCAACTATTGAAGGTGTTGTAAACAGTGATGTTCGCGCTAAAACCACCGGATATTTAGAAAAAGTTTTTGTAGATGAAGGTCAGAAAGTACGAAAAGGCCAACCATTATTTAAGCTAGAAACGCAGTCGTTAAGTCAAGATGCAAGTGCAGCAAAGGCAAGAGTTAATCAAGCTCAAGTAGAGGTAGATAAACTTATTCCTTTAGTTGAAAAAAATATTATTAGCCCTGTACAATTAGAAACGGCTAAAGCTAATTTAGCACAAGCCAAGGCAAGTTATAGTAGTGTTTCAGAAAATATAAATTACGCCACCATAAAAAGCCCAATTAATGGTTACGTTGGCGCTATTAATTTTAGAGAAGGTGCACTAATTAGCCCTAACGATGCAACTCCGCTAACAACGGTTAGCGAAATAGAACAGGTTTATGCTTTTTTTAGTTTTAACGAAGCGCAGTATATCGATCACTTACAACGATCGGAAGGTCGTACTAAAGCAGAACGCATAGAAAGATCGCCAGATTTAACTTTAATTTTAGCAAACGGTACCGAATATTCCGAAAAAGGGCGCATTCAAACCAGTACCGGACAAATAAACCAAAGTACAGGAACTATTCAAATAAGAGCAGCTTTTAATAATCCTAACGAAATTTTAACCAATGGTAACAGTGGTAAAATTAAGTTTCCAATAGAATATAAGGATGCTGTTGTAGTACCACAATCTGCAACTTTCGAGCAACAGGGTAATGTCATGATTTATAAACTTGGAGCCGATAATAAAGTAGGTACATCAATTTTAAAAGTAAAAGGATCGGTAGATAATCTTTATGTTGTGGAGTCTGGTTTAAAAGCCAACGACAAAATTGTAGTTTCTGGAGTTGGTAAACTTAGAAATGGCCAGGAAATTACGCCTCAAGAAATGGATTTTGATGAAGCCATAAAGCCCATAGCAGTACTTTTTAAAAACTAATTAATCCTCAAAAATATTAGTCATGTTAAAAACATTTATTGAAAGACCAGTGCTTTCAACGGTAATCTCTATTATCATAGTTATGCTAGGGGTTATTAGTATAACAACCTTACCTATAGAGGAATACCCAGATATTGCACCGCCAACAATTAAAGTATCAGCAACTTATACAGGAGCTAATGCCGAAACCGTTTTAGAAAGTGTAATTATTCCTATTGAAGAACAAATAAACGGTGTAGAAGGCATGACGTACATGACCTCTACGGCTTCAAATACAGGAACTGCAGAAATTACGGTGTATTTCGACCAAGAAATGGATGCAGATATTGCGGCCGTAAACGTGCAAAACCGTGTTGCTAGAGCGGCGCCATTATTACCGCAAGAAGTTACCCAAACTGGTGTTACTACGCAAAAGCAAGAAACAAGTGCCTTAATGTTTGTTTCTATGTATTCAGAAAGCGATAATTACGATGCCACGTTTATTCAAAACTATTTAAAAATAAACGTTATTCCGGCAATGCAGCGTATTAGTGGTGTGGGCGATGTAAGCGTTTTTTCGCAACAAGATTATGCGATGCGTATTTGGTTAAATCCGCAAAAATTAGCAGCATATAATTTAATTCCTTCTGATATTTCGGCCGTTTTAGCCGAACAAAATTTAGAAGCAGCAGCAGGATCGTTAGGTGAAAATAACGGTGAATCGTTTTCGTACGCTTTACGCTATAGCGGAAGATTTAAAAACGAAAGTCAGTACAGCGATATTGTTGTAAAAGCCTTAGGAAACGGTGAGTATTTGCGATTAAAAGATGTTGCAACCATCGAGCTTGATGCACAATCGTATGCATCGAACGCTATGAGTTTAGGGAATCCCGCAGTATTTATGGGAATTTTCCAAACCAAAGGATCGAACGCACAAGAAATTATTGAAGGTATAAAATCCACTTTAGAAACCGTTAAGGCCGATTTGCCAGAAGGCTTAGATATTTTTATTCCTTACGATACTAGTTTATTCTTAAATGCATCAATCGACAAAGTAATTCACACGCTTATTGAAGCATTTATTCTGGTTTTTATTGTAGTATTTATCTTTTTACAAGATTTTAGGTCTACTTTAATTCCAGCAATTGCCGTACCTGTTTCTATTATTGGTACGTTCTTTTTCCTAAATGTTTTTGGGTATTCCATTAACCTTTTAACCTTATTCGCATTAGTTCTGGCCATTGGTATTGTGGTAGATGATGCTATTGTAGTCGTTGAGGCTGTTCATGCTAAAATGGACGACGGAGAGCACGACCCTAAAAATGCCACATTAAAAGCCATGAGCGAAATATCTGGTGCTATTATTTCCATTACTTTAGTTATGGCGGCGGTATTTATTCCAGTAACTTTTGTAACTGGGCCTACTGGTGTTTTTTATGAGCAGTTTGGTATTACTTTAATTATAGCTATTTTAATTTCGGCCGTAAATGCATTAACCTTAAGTCCGGCGTTATGTGCCTTATTATTAAAAGCGCATAAAGATGATGAAGAATTAAAAGAAAAAAATCCGCTGCAGCGTTTTTATACATTATTTAACCGCGGATTTAATGCTACGGTTAACAAATACGGAAAATCACTTCATTTTTTATACAAGAAAAAATTTGTTTCTGTAGTGTTAATTATTATTGCTGGTATTGGTATTTACTGGGCGTCAAACACAACACCAACAGGTTTTGTGCCAAGTGAAGATCGCGGAATTATTTTTGCAAATATAGAATTACCTGCAGGCGCGTCGTTAGACAGAACCGATGCCGTAGCCAGAAAATTATATTCTAAAATTGAAGATTTAGATGGTATTAAAGGTGTAAACTTTATTAAAGGTAGAAGTTTAATTTCTGGAACCGGTACAAACTTTGGTTTTGGTATTATAAAACTTGATGATTGGAGCGAACGTGAAGACGAAACTCTTTCTGTACAAGCATTAACAGGAAAGCTTTTTGGAATTGCCGCAACGGTGCCAGAGGCTAATATTATATTCTTTTCGCCGCCAAGTATTCGAGGTTTTGGTAATGCTTCAGGTTTCGAAATTAATTTATTAGATAAGTTTGGCGGTGAGTTTACCGATTTAGATAAGGCAAACAAAGATTTTTCAATGGCTTTAATGAGTCATCCAGAAATTAAGTATGCAACCTCATCGTTCAGTACAAACTATCCGCAGTACGAAATGGAAGTTAATGTACCATTGGCTAAAGAAAAAGGCGTTTCTGTTACCAGTATTTTTGCCACGTTGCAAGGTTATATTGGTGGTATTTATGCTTCAGATTTTTCACGATTTGGTAAGCAGTTTAGAGTATACATTCAAGCTTTACCAGAAGATAGAGCAGACGAAAGTGCGCTTAATAGCATGTATGTAAGAACAAATTCGGGGCAAATGACGCCCATTACAGAGTTTGTAAAACTAAAGCGTGTTTACGGGCCACAATCTGTAACGCGATTTAACTTACTAAACTCAACAAGTATTACCGGAGCTACAAACGATGGTTACAGTACTGGTGATGCTATTAGAGTTATAGAAGAAGAAGTTGCAAAACTACCAAGTAATTATACCGTAGCTTATTCCGGATTAACCCGAGAAGAAGTAAATGCAGGTAACCAAACAACCTTTATTTTTATTTTAAGTATTCTATTTGTGTACTTTTTATTAAGTGCGCAATACGAAAGTTACTTGTTGCCTTTTGCTGTTATTTTATCCTTACCATTTGGTGTATTTGGAGCCTATATAAGTACTAAGTTTTTAGGATTGGAAAACAACATTTATTTCCAAATTGCCTTAATAATGCTTATTGGGTTATTGGCAAAAAATGCCATACTTATTGTTGAAATTGCTTTACAGAAAAGAAGGCAAGGCGAATCTATTGTTGAAGCGGCAATCGATGGAGCAAAATCGCGTTTACGTCCTATTTTAATGACATCGTTTGCATTTATTCTAGGTTTAATGCCATTAGTTTTAGCAACAGGTGTAGGATCGGAAGGAAACAGATCTATTGGTTCTGGAGCCGTTGGCGGATTATTAATTGGTACTATTTTAGGTGTTTTTGTAATTCCTATTCTGTTTATATTCTTCCAGTGGTTACAAGAAAAAATATCGGGTAAATCAGTAGTTCAAACTATAGAATCTTAAAAACAATGAAAACAAATAAAAAATATAAAACCATAAGTAAAGGCGCTTTATTGTTGGTTGTTGTTGTAACCTTACAAAGTTGTTTTGTAGCGAAAGATTACGAACGTACTGATGTTACACCAGAAACCGAAGCACTATTTAGAACCGAAAATTTACCACAAGACAGTGTGTCTATGGCAAATGTATCGTGGAAAACCATGTTTACAGATAAATACCTTCAACAGTATATTGAAGAAGGTTTACAAAATAACATGGATATTCGAATTGCATTACAGCAAATACAATCGGCAACAGCTTATGCCAAGGAAGGAAAAGCAGGTTATTTCCCTTCTTTAGATTTAGGAGCAAATGTTACACACCAAAAACTCTCGGAAAACAGTCAATTTGCTTCTTTAATTACAGGAAATATTGATACTTACGACATTACAGCAAGTTTATCTTGGGAAGCCGATATTTGGGGTAAAATACGAAGTAACCGAAGAGCAACCCAAGCAGCATATCTGCAAACAGTTTCGGCGCATCAATTAGTAAAAACCGAGCTTATTTCAAATATAGCAAATGCGTATTATAATTTATTAGCGCTCGATGCACAGCTAGAAGTTACCAAACAAACAATTGAAACCAGAAGAATAGGTGTAGAAACTATAAAGGCTTTAAAAGACGCCGGACAAGTAACACAAGTAGCTGTCGATCAAAATATAGCGCAATATAACAACGCAAGGTCTTTACAAGTAGATTTAGAAGCTGCTATTTTTAAAACAGAAAATACCTTGAGTATTTTATTAGGAAAAACACCGCAAAAATTTGAAAGAAGCCGTTTAGATTCACAAAATATAGAATCGGAAATTAAGCTTGGTGTTCCTGCACAATTACTTAGCAATAGGCCAGATGTTATGGCTGCAGAGTATGGTTTAATTCAAAGTTTTGAGTTAACTAATGTGGCAACTAGCAATTTATACCCATCGTTAACCTTAACAGCATCAGCTGGTTTAGAAAGTTTAGAGCTCGATAAATTATTAAACGTTAACTCCTTATTTGCAACAGTAGTTGGTGGTATTGCGCAACCTATTTTTAATAAAAGACATCTTAAAACATTAAAAGAAGTTGCCCAAGCCGATCAAGAACAAGCATTACTCAGCTTTAAAAAAACGCTTTTAATTGCGGGTAGCGAAGTATCGAACGCATTATACACCTACGAAGCAGAAACCGAAAAATATGAATACAGAAAACTGGAAGTGGAAGCCTTAAGGGCTGCCGAAACAAACTCTGAAGAACTGCTTAAAAATGGTTATGCCAATTACTTAGATTTATTAACGGCGCGCCAAAGTGCTTTAAGTGCAGAGTTAAGCATTATAGATAGTAAACTACAGCAATTAACATCGGTTGTAAATTTATATGAAGCCTTAGGAGGCGGATGGAAATAATATATTTTTTAATAAAAGATAAAGACAAGTGTAAATTTGTTTTTAATGTTGTGATTAATTATTGATGAAAAGGGACTTAATTTTTTAAGTCCTTTTTTTATGAAGTATAATTAAAAGTGTATTTAAACAGTTTATCTATTTTTGTAGTATGAAGAAAGATATAAATATACCCGAAGTAAAAGATGTTCATGTTGCTGTAGTGCAAGAAGAGCATTTAGAGTATAAAACGCAAGATTGGAATGCTTATATTATAAATAATACCGATAAAGAATTAGATACCGTGCTTATTGTATCGCAAGGTTATAACGAAACTAAAATGACGCCACCAATGCGCCATACCATAGCCAAATTACCAGCACGTAGTTACGCTAAAATTGAATATATGCAAGAAAAGGTTTTAGAACTTAACAACTCGTTTAAAATTACCTTTTTTGAAGGCAACCAAATGTTCGATAAAACCTATTTATTTAGAAAAAACACCATTAATAACAAAGCTTTAAGGCCTTTGCCTCTTATGCAATTAAAAGGTGTTTTGGTGAAGTAATATTTAATCAAGAAATAAAAAAAATCTGTTATTCTTTTAAAGTTTGGAATAACAGATTTTTTATTTTAAAACCTTTGCTAGTTTATTAAGCCGCAGCCAATTTTATTTTCTGGTTAAAGGTATTTACCCATTTTTCAGAAAAAGGAATTTCTCCGTTTAAAGGCGGATCTACTTCATCATCAAAAATATTAAACGTTATTTTTTTATTAGAAAACTGATGAAAAACGATATCTGCATTTAGTACAACTTTTTCAGTTCTATCTTTATTAAGGTTTAAATAACAATGATTAGTGTTTTTTAAATCTACAACTGTATGGGTTTCACCTTTAATAAAAAAAGCAAATTCTAAATTGTTATCAATTCCAATAATTGAATCATTAAAAATTTCGAAACTTCCTACCTGGAAATTATGCTTAGTAGCTATTGTATTTAAGTTTTTAATTAATGCTTTTTTATTTCTTCTTTTTATAATAGAAAATATTACAAATGGCGCAAAGCAAATTAATGCTATAACAAGGCCAATTACGGTACTTCTAGTATCCATTTTTATGTTTTTTAAGTTAAATAAATGTGTGTTTATTTGTGCCTTAAACGTTTATTTAAGACATAAATATTTAAAACGAAAAAAAGAATACGGTTTACCAGTGGTAGTGAAACGGAAAAATAATATCCGTTTTTGTAAAAGGAACACCAATTATATTTTGATGCTTAAATTTAACCTTGCAAGTGTTGGTATATAAAGCTTCAAACGATTTTGAAACATTAAAAGGAAGCTTGTAAACCGGTACAAGGTTTTGCGGTGCAGTAACATACTGTACTAAGTTAATTACAGTACTTTCTACACTTTTTGTTGTAATAGAAGGTGCATCTGGAGCGTAAAGTTTCCAAATGTTGTCTTCTTGGGCTTGTTCAAATTTAGTGGTTTGTGAATCGTTGTTTTCTAACGAAAAACCATAACTAGAAAAGCTAAGTAGTAAAAGTAAATAAATTAACTTTTTCATCCTGCAAAAGTAGCTAATACTAAGGTAGTTTGTTTAATTAGTAGTGTTAAAATTAATCTAACTTTTCGGTAAGCTTTTTAAAGACTTTTTTGGGGTTTTTATTTTCGTATAAAATATCGTAAACCGCATTTATTATAGGAAGCTGGGTTTTTTTGTTGTTTTTCTGGTTAAGTAAATGTGCGCTTTTTGTAGCATAATAACCTTCGGCAACCATATTCATTTCCATTTGTGCAGATTTTACAGTGTAACCCTTACCAATCATGTTACCAAACATTCGGTTTCTAGAAAAAACAGAATAGCCCGTTACTAATAAATCACCTAAATAAGCCGAGTTATTAATATTACGTTTCATGTGATGCATTTTTTTAATAAAACGTTTCATTTCACGAATAGAGTTACTCATTAAAACACTCTGAAAATTATCGCCATAGCCTAAACCATGGGCTATTCCAGCTGCTATAGCGTAAATATTTTTTAGCATAACAGCGTATTCTATACCTATAATATCATCACTAATTTTTGTATTTATATAATCGCTACTTAAATTTTTGGCAATGGCTTTTGCTTTGTTTGAGTCTGAGCAGGAGATGGTTAAATACGATAAGCGCTCCAAAGCAACTTCTTCAGCATGACAAGGACCCGCGATTACTGCAATATTATCGTAAGGCACATTATAAAAGTTATGAAAATGTTCGCCTACCAACAAACCACTTTCTGGCATAATACCTTTTACAGCCGAAACAATTATTTTTTCAGAAATATCTATAGTTAATTTCTCTAACTCACTGTGTATAAATGCCGAGGGAATAACAAAAATTAAAACATCGGCGTATTCTGCAATTTCATTTATATCGTTACTAAGTTTTAGTTGCTCTAAATGAAACTCGACAGAACTTAAGTAATTTGGATTGTGTTGTTCTCGTATTAAATGTTCTTTTGTGTAAACACTGCGCATGTACCAGCCTACTTCGTTTAAATTTTCGCACAGCATTTTTACAATGGCAGTGGCCCAACTTCCGGCACCAAAAACAGCGTATTTTAAAGGTTTTTCCATTTAAAAATATTCAAATTATATTTTTCAAAAGTACATAAAATTATATGTAAATAGAATTTACAGTTTTAGCAGATTATTAAGTTTTACTTAATTATCTTAAGACACGTTTTGATATTTTTTGCTGTATGTAGAAGGTGAAACACCTTCTTTTTGTTTAAAAATTCTATAAAAACTGGCTTTCGATTTAAAACCAGCATCATAGGCAATAGATATTATTGTGTATTTTTCAGCATCGCCATTTTCAAATCTTTTCTTAACGTTTTCAATTCTGTAATGGTTTACTAAGTCATAAAAATTTGTATTTAAATGATGGTTTAGCAATTCTGAAAGTTTTTTATTAGATATGCCTATTTGTTCGGCAAGTTCGGTTAAGTTAAGCTCTTCGTTTAAGTATACCTTTTCTTTAGTTAATAAAAGGTATAGTTTGTTTTTTAAATTTTCAATTTCGACTGAGTTTAAATTATCTAAACGTCTTATTTTATGCTTTTCTTCTTTTATATTGTTTAATACAACTTGCTTTTCTGTATTTGTGTATAGATTATCTAGCAAAAAGCTTGGTATAAAAATTTGAGATTGATATAAGCCTTTATAGCCCAAATAAATGTATAAACAGAAAAATAAAAAGGCAATTATGGTGCCTATATTAAAAGTATTAATGGTATAAAATATTTCGTAAATACTCAATAAAATATCAAAAATCACAACAGTTAAAAAACCAATAATAAAATGTTTGTACCATTTTAAATTTTGAGAAGAAACGTGAGAATAATTTTGTTGAATAGAAAGCTTTAATCTTTTAAGAAAAGATAACGTTTTAAATATGTAAAATATAACAAACAAATTTTCTATAATATTAAAAGGAATTTCAAGAACAATGTATAAGTTATGGTAAGTCGATAAATAATTTGTTGTTACAGCAATAGATAAGGGAATGTTCAATAGAATAAATACTATAAAAAAAGGAATTAAACTTTTAATATATGGCTTTATGATAACCTCTTTTTTAAAAACTAAAGATTTTACTAAAAATAAAAATGAAGGCCCTAAAAGGTAGCCAACACCATGCCCAAAAAGTATTGAAATTCCTGCTAATAACTTTATTTTATGTAAAAAGGCATAATAATATAAAAGGAAGAAAAACGCGTTTATAAAAAATATGGTTAATATTTTTTTTGAAAAATGAACTTTAGATTTTAATAGAATTAAAATTAAAAATGCTAAAAAAGACATTCCAGCGATTAAAAAAAAATCGGTAAACATTTCCAAACTATCCATGTTTCGAATATAGAAAGGATAAATATTGTCACCAAAAATTATCGTTGGAATGTCCTAAATAACTTTATTTTTTTAAAAATTTAAACGTGTTTTGATTGTTTATAGAAAGAAAGTAAACCCCGCTATTTAAAGTGTTTAAATTTATTTTCTCTTTATTTTCTGTAACCCCACTTAAAATAGATTTCCCGTTTATATCAAAAATTATGTAATTTAATTTCTCGTTAAGGTTATTTTTAGATACTATTAAATAATCACTTGTTGGATTAGGGTATATTTTAAAATTGGTTTGTAAAGTGTTTGTTTTTGTGCTTAACACCGTGTTATTAGATAGCCTTAAAATATAATTATCTCTAAAACCTAAAGAGGTAATTGATATGTTTTCAGACGAGAACGGACTAATATTAACCGTTTCTTTAAACGAACCTCCTAAAATAATATTATCGTTATCATCTATAACTAATGATTGCGTGTCTACAGCATCTAAACCTCCAAATTGATGCGCAGATAAATAATCACCAGAGTCGTTCATAGCTATTAAAAAATTTTCTTGAGCATTTGTTGTTTGCTTAGTTAGGTTAAAACTGCCTACATTAAGGGTTTCACCAAAAAAGCCAGCAATGTGTAAAATGTTGTTAGAGTCTGTATCTACTGCAAAGCTATATACCGAGCTATTTGCACCATCTATTTCTTTTATCCATTTTACATTATTGTTATTAAAGTCTACTTTCGCAATGAATCCTTCATAATTATTATCTGAGTTTAAGTTAAATTCATTTGAAGATCCAATATTCGATGTTAGTATACCTCCATAATGCCCTGTTAGGTATACATAATTGTTCATACCTACAGCTAAAGACATACCAATGGCACTAGACTCAGCTTCTCCAATTTTAATAACATTAATAAAATTACCATTAGTATCTAGTTTTAAAGCAAAAATAGCTTTGTACCCTTCTGTGGTATCTAAAATTACGGGACTTCCCATAAAAAACGGTTCGTAAAATGTAGCACTATCTCTGTATTGCCCGGTAATATAAATTTCGCCATTACTGGTTACCTCCATGTCAATAGAAATATCGGAGTCGGGTCCTCCTACACTATACATCCAGCTATAATAGCCAGATGCATCAAACTTCATTATAAAAATATCATTACTACCTTTAGATGATATAAAATCTGTTCCAGCAGCATGATCTATTGATATGTTACCACTATAAAACCCAGTAACGTAAACATCTCCATTTATATCTGTTTCTACATCATAAATATTTTCAAAACTATTTTCGGTAGCTCCAAATGAAGTTGCCCAAATAAATTCGCCATTGCTATCAAGTTTTACAATAAACATTTCATAGCTGTTAGAGGTTAATATAAACTCTCCATTTCCTGGGTCTGCATCAAACTCACCAGCTTCAAAATAACCTGTTATAATTACATTTCCATTAGCATCTACTGCAACACTTCTAGGTATAACAGAATGGTAGTCGTTTATATCTCCATCGTTAGGTTGTCCAAATGACTTAGCCCAAAGTATAGTGCCGTTAGTATCGGTTTTAGTAACAAAACCATTAAAGTAGCCTATACTGTTTAATGTTATCTCATCAAAATGCGATGTGTTTGCAAAATAACCTGTAGAATAAGTATTGCTGTTTGCATCTGTATCTACAGAAAGTATAACATCTTCTGATGTTCCTCCAATTTGCTTAACCCAATCTATATTTTGGGAATGAGTAATGTGTGAGAAAGCTAGATAAATAAATAAGAAAGTAAAAGTTTTGTTCATGCTGTCGTGTTATTAGTTACTATACAAGCAAAGAAATTAATTTCGCATAATAAAAGGTTCTTATTGGAAGCATTGATACTTTTTTATGCATTGTAATAGCGCTTTAAAAGAGAGAATTATTAAGATTATATTTTTTGGCACGCGTTTTGAAATCTAACAAACAGAAACCATAAACTATTTGATTATGAAAGCAATAAAATTACTTTTAAGTTTTTCCTTAATTTCAATGTTATTTACATCGTGTTATACCGAGGTAATTGTTGATGATTTTGACGACCGTCCAATTTCTGTAAACCAATTGTTAAACAGTTATGAGCTATGGTATGTAGATATTAATTCTACATTAGGTTATGGCGAAACTCCTTTTTTACAAAAAGCCTTCACTATTTCCTTTATAAATGGAGTTGTTTATGCGAATAATAATATTGTAGGTTTAGGTAGTAGTGGAAACGGATATGGTATAGATGTGGGCACTTACGATGCATATAATATGATTTTAGATGTACAACACGATATTGATGGTTTTGAAACTTTTGATGTATACCAAATAGATAACAATACTATTGAGTTGTACAACCCGCATAACGATACTTCATATTTTTTAGATGGATACCAACGTAGTAATTTTGATTACGATTATGTGTTTTACGACAATATTCATTATTTCTTGCAAGAGTATGAAGCTTGGGAAAAAACATACACGAGTAATTTTGGAGCCATTAATGAATTTGATGCAGAAAATTATTTACAATTTTTAGCTGGTGGTAACGATTCGGAATTTAGAAGCTCTCAGGACGCCGCAGGAACAAGTCAAAATAACTTGTATTGGGATTATACCGGTGTTTACGGTGTAGGAGATGTGTCTGGAGATTTTTACCTAAAAACTTTAACATTAGATTATGACTACCTAGGCAATGAATATTTTGAATTGAGCGTTATTAATGACAGAAAGATTGAGCTATACCACCCTAATTCAGGTACAGTCTATGAGTTTGAAGGACGTGGATATATTCAATATTTAAAAACTGGAATTAAAAAAGACAGTTTAAAAAATCCAAATACCGATAAAAAACGTAAGTATAGAAAAGATAAAATAGATAACCCTAGAGAAAATATAAGGGATATATAAAAATTTTGGTTGGTTATTTAGTTAAGAAGCCGTTTAAAACTCCTGTTTTAGGCGGTTTCTTTTATTTTATCAACTTTAAAAAGCATGAGTTCTTTAAATATAAAACCGTTTTGCCAAAACATTGGTTAGTATTTTTAAAAATGAATGAAGAAATTTCTCTTTGTAATGCTTACTTTTATTTAAACGTTTTGCTATATTTTGAACACGGCAGCTATATAACACAAAACAATATACCATAACTGCTTCAAGTTATGGTAAAATGTTACTTAAAGCCTTTTTAATCATCTTTTAAAAGCGGTTTTTAATAATTTTAAAAATGAAATACCCACATACAGAAATTAAAAATATTACCGACACCTATTTTGGAGTTGAAGTTGAAGACCCATACAGGTGGTTAGAAAATGATGTTAGCGCAGAAACAAAAGCTTGGGTTAAAGCTCAAAACGTAGTTACCAACTCATATTTAAATCAAATTCCGTATAAAAATCAAATAAAAAAACGTTTAGAAACCCTTTGGAACTACGAAAAAATAAGCGCTCCGTTTAAAGAAGGCAATTACATATACTATTCTAAAAATAATGGTTTGCAAAACCAAGATGTTATTTATAGAACACTTGTTAATAGTGATAAAAGTGAAGTTTTTCTAGATCTAAATACTTTTTCTGGTGATGGAACCGTCTCTTTAGGAGCATTAAGTTTTTCCAAAAGTGGCAGCTATTTGGCATATACCGTTTCAATTGGCGGAAGCGATTGGCGTAAAGTTTACATAATGGATGTCGCCACTAAAACCATTGTTGAAGACGCCTTGGTTAATGTAAAATTTTCACAACTGTCCTGGTTTAAAGACGAAGGCTTTTATTACTCAAGCTACCAAAAACCCGATGGCAGCGAACTTTCTGCAAAAACCGACCAGCATTTAGTGTTTTACCATAAATTAAATACATCACAACTAAACGACACACTAATTTATGGCGGAAAACCAGAAGAAAAACACCGCTACATTTATGCTAACGTTACAGAAGATAATCGATTTTTAGTATTAACACCAAGAGTTTCAACCTCGGGAAACAAGCTCCTTATTAAAAATTTAACCGATGCTAACAGCACGTTTAAAACCATTTTAAATCATAGCGATTCCGATACGTACGTGCTCGAAAATAAAGCGGATAACCTCTTTTTGGTAACCAATTTAAATGCACCAAATAAAAAAATAGTTTCGGTTAATTTTAATAACCCAGAACCTAAAAACTGGACAGATATTATACCAGAAACAAATCAAGTTTTAACCATTGCTAAAAGTGGTGGGTTTTTGTTTGCTCATTATATGGTCGATGCCATTTCTAACATTAAACAATACAAATTTAATGGTGAGTTTGTTCGGGATATAAACTTACCTGGTTTAGGCTCTGCACATGGTTTTAGTAGTAAAAAAGATGAAAGTACCTGTTATTTTTCATTTTCAAATTATTACACACCAACAAGCATTTATAAACTTAATACAGATACAGGAGCATATAAATTATATTGGCAACCTGCAGTCCATTTTAACACTGAAAATTACACTAGTAAACAAGATTTTTACACCTCGAAAGATGGAACTAAAATTCCCATAATTATCACCCATAAAAAAGGCATTAAGCTTAATAGCAAAAACCCAACAATTTTATATGGCTATGGTGGTTTTAATATTAGTTTAACTCCCAGTTTTAGTATTGCAAATGCCGTATGGTTAGAATTAGGTGGTATTTTGGCTGTTCCTAATATTCGAGGAGGAGGAGAATACGGTAAAGCTTGGCACGATGCAGGTACAAAAATGCAAAAACAAAATGTGTTCGATGATTTTATCGCTGCCGCGGAATACTTAATAGCTAACCAATATACTTCTTCAGAATATTTAGCCTTACGCGGTGGTTCTAACGGTGGTTTATTGGTTGGCGCAGTAATGACACAACGCCCAAATTTAGCAAAAGTAGTATTACCCGCTGTTGGCGTTTTAGATATGCTACGCTACCACACCTTTACTGCTGGTGCCGGTTGGGCTTATGATTATGGAACAGCAGAAGATAGTAAAGATATGTTCCAGTATTTAAAAAACTACTCGCCAGTCCACAACGTAAAACAAACCAAATATCCCGCGACTTTAATAACAACTGCCGATCATGATGATAGAGTTGTACCTGCGCACAGTTTTAAATTTGCAGCAGAACTGCAAAATAAGCATCAAGGTAAAAACCCCGTTTTAATTCGTATAGAAACCAATGCAGGCCACGGTGCTGGTACACCTGTAAGTAAAACTATTGAACAATATGCCGATGTTTTTGCATTTACGCTCTTTAACATGAACGTTAAAACTTTAAATCCCAAAAATTAAATTTATTTCTATATCGCTTTTAATTTAGAACGGAATTAATTCTATTTTTCAAACCGCTCGAAATATTTTGAGCGCTTTTTTTATGTTATTTTTGCAACTATGCTAAACGTTAAAAATCTTACTTTTTCCTATAATAAATCGCCTATATTAAAAAACATTTCTTTTAATGTTAAATCTGGTGAAAACCTTGCTATTATTGGTGAAAGTGGCTCCGGAAAAAGTACTTTACTCAACCTAATTTATGGTGAATTTGATTTAAATGAAGGAAAAATTTTCTGGAAAGACACCGAAATTTTAGGGCCAAAATACAACTTAGTTATTGGTTATGAATTCATGAAATACGTGCATCAAGAATTCGATTTAATGCCTTACATAACTGTTGCCGAAAATATTGGAAAACATTTATCACGCTTTTTTCCAGAAGAAAAAGAACAACGCACCCAAGAACTTATAAAAGTTGTAGAGCTTGAAGATTTTGCCAACGTAAAAGTTAAAACACTTTCAGGTGGGCAAAAACAACGGGTAGCATTGGCTAGAGCCTTAGCAAAGCAACCAGAAATTATTTTATTAGACGAGCCCTTTAGCCACATTGATAATTTTAAAAAACAAAGTTTACGTCGTAGCGTTTATAAATATCTAAAAGATAAAAACATCTCTTGTATTGTTGCGACACACGATAAAGACGACGTTTTAGGTTTTGCCGATACCATGATGGTTTTAAACAACAATGAAATTTTAGATACCGGAAAGCCTGAAACTTTATACAAACACCCAAAAACACCATTAATCGCTTCTTTTTTTGGCGAGTTTAATGTTATAAATAATGAAATTATCTACGCCAATCAATTAAAAGTTGTTGAGCACTCTAATTTAAAAGCAAACGTTATTACTAGTTATTTTAAAGGGCATTATTATTTAATTGAAGCTGAATTAAACGGTGAAATTGTGTTTTTTGAGCATGAAAATTCTTTAAAATCAGAAACTAAAGTTAATTTAGAATATTAAACATAAGCTCCTAGTTTTTCTAAAACAATAAATCTATTAAATAACTTCAATAATCTTAAACTTCATTTCTCTAAAAACCACTTTATCACCAACCGATTTTCCTAACAGCAATTGACCAATTGGTGTACTAGCAGAAATAGCGTAAAATATTCCACTTTCAACTTTAAGCTCACCTGCACTAATACTAATAAAATAGTTAGATTTTGTTGTAAATACCACACTACCTAAACCAACATTTTTAGAAAAAGATTCTGGATTAATTTTAGAAAGAACTTGTTTAGTTTTTTCAATTTCTGCTAATTGATGCCCTGCTTTTTCACGCTCAAGTTGCACCATAGCTCTTCCGGTTTCATGCTTATCGCCTGCACTACTTTTGGTTTCACTTTGTAAGCTTTGTTTTAAGTCGTTTATAACTGCTAAAACACTTTTTAATCGTGTTTCTAAACTAGCTTTGCAAAGCTCCAGCAATTGTGCTTTAATTTTTAAGTTTTCCATGCTCTTTTTTTGGGAAATTTAACGGCCCGTAAAATCCCATTTGCTTAATAATCCACTTTTTTCTGCCCGATATATAATTTGTTGCTGGTTGCGCTTTGTACTGCCTTGGGTTTGGTAATATAGCTGCAATTGCGGCTGCTTGACTTACGGTTAAATGTTTTGCTGATGTACCAAACCAATATTTTGATGCCGCCTCTGCTCCGTAAACCCCATTTCCCATTTCAATGCTATTTAAATACACTTCCAAAATGCGTTGTTTGTTCCAAAATCTTTCAATTAAAAAGGTAAAATACATTTCTAAACCTTTACGCAACCAACTTCTGTTTGGCCATAAAAACACATTTTTTGCGGTTTGCTGGCTAATGGTACTTGCGCCTTTTATGCGTTTTGCTGTTTTATTGTTTTGGTACGCTTTCTCGATAGCATCTAAATCAAAGCCATTATGGCTTAAAAACTTTTGGTCTTCGCTACAAATTACGGCTTTTTGTAAGTGAATAGAAATATCATTAATATTTACCCATTTATGCTGAAACTGTGAAGTTGATTGTGTTTTTTCAAAATAGCGAATTGCCATTAATGGCGTATAATACACAGGAGTATAACGATACATTACAACCCATAAAATTGATATAATAACAAGCCAAAAACAACTTTTTAGTATAAAACGAAATAGTTTTTTCATTTAAAAAATTAAGGACATTTTATATACCATTTAATAAGCTGTAAAGATACTTATTTTAACAGGACGTTGCTTTGTGTTAAGGATAGAAACGGCATCCTTTTTTTGAGGCACGAATAAAAAAGATATAGTGGATAGCCTGACTTTTGCCCATAAAAGGCAAAAGTAACACCATAAAAAAACTCCGAAAATTAATTCCGGAGTTTCTGTTTATTTATTCTTCAACTTTTTTTTCCATTACAAAGTCTTCCATGAATTTTGTGGTATAATTACCAGCAACATAATCTGGATGATCCATTAATTGCCTGTGGAATGGTATCGTTGTTTTTATGCCTTCTATTACAAACTCGTCTAAGGCGCGTTTCATTTTATTTATTGCTTCTTCTCTTGTTTGCGCTGTTGTAATTAGCTTTGCAATCATAGAGTCGTAGTTTGGTGGAATGGCGTAACCCGCATAAACGTGCGTATCTAAACGTACACCATGACCTCCTGGAGCGTGTAATGTTGTTATAACTCCTGGTGATGGTCTAAAATCATTATACGGATCTTCTGCATTAATACGACATTCTATAGAGTGAAGCTTTGGTGTATAGTTTTTTCCTGAAATTGGCACACCTGCAGCTACAAGAATTTGTTCACGAATTAAATCGAAATCTATAACTTGTTCTGTTATTGGATGCTCTACTTGAATACGTGTATTCATTTCCATGAAATAAAAATTACGGTGTTTATCTACCAAGAACTCAACTGTCCCTGCTCCTTCGTAATTAATATATTCTGCGGCACGTACACCTGCTTCTCCCATTTTTTGGCGTAACTCATCGGTCATGAAAGGCGATGGTACTTCTTCTGTTAATTTTTGATGACGACGTTGTACCGAACAATCTCTTTCTGATAAATGGCATGCTTTACCACGAGAATCTCCAACAACTTGTATTTCGATATGGCGAGGCTCTTCAATAAGCTTTTCCATATACATATCGTCGTTACCAAAGGCAGCTTTACTTTCTTGTCGTGCAGAATCCCAAGCAGCTTTTAAATCTTCTGGTTTCCATACAGCTCGCATACCTTTACCTCCACCACCGGCAGAAGCTTTTAACATAACTGGGTAACCTGTTTCAACTGCTATTTTTTCACACTCTTCAAAAGTTGTTATAACACCGTCGCTACCTGGTACACATGGTACTCCTGCAGCTTTCATGGTAGCTTTAGCGTTAGCTTTATCTCCCATTTTATCAATCATCTCTGGAGATGCACCAATAAATTTTATACCGTGTTCTTCACAAATTTTTGAAAATTTCGCGTTTTCTGATAAGAATCCGTATCCTGGATGAATGGCATCGGCGTTTGTAATTTCGGCTGCAGCAATAATGTTAGACATTTTTAAGTAAGACTCGCTACTTGGTGCTGGCCCTATACATACGGCTTCGTCGGCAAATTTTACATGTAAGCTTTCTTCATCTACTTTAGAATAAACCGCAACGGTTTTTATTCCCATTTCCTTACAAGTACGTATAACACGTAGTGCTATTTCACCTCTGTTTGCTATTAATATTTTTTTAAACATAACTTATAATAAATTATGAATTCAGAATTCTGAATTCTGAATTTTTAAGATGGGTCTACTAAAAATAATGGCTGATCGAACTCTACTGGCGAAGAATCATCCACTAAAATTTTAACTACTTTTCCTGAAACTTCAGACTCTATTTCGTTGAAAAGCTTCATAGCCTCAATAATACAAAGCACATCGCCTTCTGCAATAGTTTGACCTACCTCTACAAATAAAGGTTTGTCTGGAGATGGTTTTCTGTAGAATGTTCCAATAATTGGAGACTTTATAGTGATATATTTTGAATCGTCTGGTTTTGTTTCGGCTGGTGCTGCAGGTTGCGCTGCTGGTGCTTCTGCAACTGGTGCTGCTTGAACAATTGGTGCTTGTGCTATTTGAGGTGCTGGCACTTGATGCACAATTGTAGTATCTGAATCTGATCCTGTTTTAATGGTGATTTTTACATCATCCATTTCTAATTTAACCTCGCTTGCTCCAGATTTTGCAACAAACTTGATTAAGTTTTGAATCTCTTTTAAATCCATAGTTTTATTGAATTAGTGATTTTTGGTTAAATTTTTTAAGAATTATAAGCCCACTTTAAATAAATGGAACCCCAGTTAAATCCGCCCCCAAAGGCAGCAAATATAACATTATCTCCTTTTTTAAGTTTCGATTCGTAATCGTTTAACAATAAAGGTAAAGTTGCCGATGTTGTATTTCCGTATTTTTGAATATTCATCATTACCTTTTCTGGTTCAAGGCTTATACGTTCGGCTGTTGCATCAATAATGCGTTTATTAGCTTGATGTGCTGCCAACCAATCAACGGTTTCTTTAGTTAAATTATTACGCTCTAATATTTTTGCGGTGGCATCTGCCATATTAAACACAGCATTTTTAAATACAGTTCTGCCTTCTTGATAAGCAAATTGCTTACCTTCATCTATAGCTTCGTGGGTAATTGCGTTTAAAGATCCACCCACCGGTGCTTGTAGAAACTCTCTTCCTGAACCATCACTTCTTAAATACTCGTTTTGGTAGCCTAAGCCTTCTTCATTTGGTTCAAAAAGTACTGCTCCCGCACCATCACCAAAAATAATACAGGTGGCACGATCTTTATAATTTATTATTGATGACATTTTATCGGCACCAATAAGTAAAACATTTTTATAACGCCCAGATTCGATGTAGCTAGAAGCTACGGACATACCGTATAAAAAACTAGAGCACGCCGCATCCATATCGAACGAAAATGCATTAGTTGCTCCAATTTCTGTGGCTGTATATGATGCTGTCGAAGCAGCTTTTAAATCGGGAGTTGCGGTGGCTACAATAACCAACTCGATATCTTTAGGATCGATACCTTTTTTATTTATTAAGTCTTGTGCGGCTTTTATGGCTAAAAATGAAGTTCCTTTATCTTCATCTTTTAATATTCTTCGTTCCTTTATACCAGTTCTAGTGGTAATCCATTCGTCATTAGTATCAACCATAGTTTCCAGAATTTGGTTGGTTAATACATAATCAGGCACATAAGCGCCTACAGCTGTAATTGCTGCAGAAATTTTACTCATAACTTTATAGTTAATTAGGACTAAAAATTATTACAAATCGTACAAATACCGAAATTTGGTGTAATAAATTGCAAATTACTAGTTTTTGAGATGTCTAAAAAACGTTTTCATAAAAAAAACGCCCAAAAAGAGCGTTTTTCTATATGCTTGCATAGCAAATTTATGCTACGTTTTCTACTTCAGTATTGTCAATTAATACTTGACCTCTGTAATAAAGTTTACCTTCATGCCAATGCGCTCTGTGGTATAAATGTGGCTCGCCTGTAGTAGGACAAGTTGCAATTTGTGGCGCAGTAGCTTTGTAATGTGTTCTTCTTTTATCTCTTCTTGTTTTCGAGATTTTACGTTTAGGATGTGCCATTTTATATGTTATTTATCCGTTAATAGATTTTTTAATGTATTCCAACGCGGATCTATATCCTCGTTATTATCTTTATTTTCCTTTTGCTCGTTAGGGCTAAGTTCTTCTAATTTTTTAAGTATTTCGGAGTCTAAACTTCCGTCTTCAACTCCGGGATGCACACGTTTTGCTGGTACCGCCAACACAATAAGTTCGTATACATACTGTTGTATGTTAATTTCGAATGTACCGTGTGGGATTATAAGTATATCTATATAATCGTCGTTATACTCATCGCCAAACTTTACCACCAAATTAAAGTTATTTTCAATAGTTTGGTTGTACGGTTCGTTGGTTAAATCGCAATTTACGTTTACCCATCCAGAGATTTTAAAGTTCAATTCTAATAAAGTTGATTTCTTTTCTAGGTCAACCTTTACGCTAATATTAGCATCATTAAACTCTTCAAACTCAAAATATTCAAAGAACGCTTTCTCAACTTCATAATCAAAATGATGCTTCCCAATTTTTAATCCCACAAAAGGAATTGTAAACTCTTTTAATGGCTTCATTTTAATCGTGTCTATTTTGAGCCTGCAAATATATAAATTTTTATTTACGTAGCGATATTTATAAACAATTTTTTGTTTACTCGTTTAATTTATAGTGCATTAACATTGTTAATTACTTTTATAAAGATAAAAATAATTACTTTTTAGATGCTTTTTTTAACGGATTTGCAGTTAAATATTCGTAATCCGATCGGTTTTTATAAATATTTATAGCACTAAACACAGCTTCTTTAAACGAATTTTCGTTAGCCAATCCTTTACCTGCTATTTCATAAGCCGTTCCATGATCGGGCGACGTACGCACTTTATTTAAACCTGCTGTAAAATTAACACCTTGGCCAAATGATAATGTTTTAAAAGGCACCAATCCTTGATCGTGATACGATGCAATTACAGCATCGAAACTTTGGTATGTATTGGAACCAAAAAAGCTATCGGCAGCGTAAGGACCATATACTAATTTACCTTTTTCTTGAATTGCCTTTAATGTGGGGCGTAACACCTCATCGTCTTCCGAACCTATAACGCCATTGTCGCCAGTATGCGGATTAATACCTAACACGGCTATTTTAGGTTTTTGAATTCTGAAATCTTGTTTAAGTGATGTATATAAAGTGTTTATTTTATCTTCAATTAATTTAGGTGTAATGTGGTTGGCTACATCTTTTACAGGCACATGGTCGGTAAAAAGGCCTACGCGTAACGAATTTGTTATCATAAACATCAAACTTTTACCTCCAAGCTCCTTTGCTAAATAATCGGTATGTCCTGGAAAATTAAAATCCTTACTTTGTATATTATGCTTATTTATAGGAGCCGTTACTAAAACATCAATCTGGTTACTTTTTAAAGCATGGGTTGCTTTTTGTAACGATTTTATAGCGTATTCTCCAATTTTAGGGTTTTCCTTTCCAAATTCAATTTTTACATTTTCATTCCAACAGTTAAATACATTAAACTTACCAAGTGCAATTTGTTCTATGTTATTTACAGCATGAAACTTTATTTCGGAATTAAATTGCTTTTTTAAAAAAGTTATGGTTTTTGCCGATGCAAACACAACTGGAGTACAAAACTCCATCATTCGGGAATCTTCAAAAGTTTTTAAAATAATTTCTCCCCCAATGCCGTTCAAATCACCTATAGATATTCCTACTATTATATTTTCAGCTTCCTTCATTTAAAATGATAACTTTTGTTTGTAATTTTGATTTTGCAAATTTAATTAAATAAACCCACAATAAAATGTTTACAGGTATTATTGAAACTATTGGTACAGTTTCGGCTTTAGAAACCGAAAAAGATAACCTTCATATATCTATTAAAAGCGATATTACAAAAGAACTTAAAATAGATCAAAGTGTAGCTCATAATGGTGTTTGTTTAACTGTAGTTGATATTAAAGATGATATTTATACCGTTACTGCAATAAAAGAAACCTTAATAAAAACCAATTTAAACACTTTAAAAACTAAAGATAAAGTAAATTTAGAACGCGCCATGAAACTTGGCGACAGACTAGACGGACATATTGTTCAAGGTCATGTAGATCAAACCGCGGTTTGTGAAAATGTAACTGAGGAAAACGGGAGTTGGATATTTACTTTTAGCTACGACCATAACTTAAATAACATAACCATTGAGAAAGGCTCGATAACTGTAAACGGCACAAGTTTAACGGTTGTTAACTCTAAAAAAGACAGGTTTAGTGTTGCTATAATACCGTATACTTACGAACACACAAACTTTAACACCTTTAAAAAAGGAACCGTTGTTAATTTAGAATTTGATGTTTTAGGAAAATACGTGGCGCGCTTGGTTGAATTGAAGAAATAACAAGCCTATTTTTTGCCAAAAACCGTTTTTTTAATGCCATAAAATAAGGCAAAAACAACGCCAAAAACAACGCCTCCATCAATGGGCAAACCATACGGAGGTGGAGCACTAGGAGGTGGCGGATTAGTTTGTCCAACACATACCAAACTTATTAATACAAATAAGATTGAGACAAATATTCTTTTATTTTGTAGTGTCATGGGGTCACAAATGTATGAAAAAAAGCGAGCCAGGAAAGTAAACAGTCTTTTAATGACTAAAAAAAACCTTTAAAAGGATTAAAAAAATCGATGAAATACATTAAATAGCGAATTCAAACTGCGATTTTTTAAAACTATCTACAAAGAACTAGCGCTTTTTATTACGAAACAAATATATGTAATTTAGGTTAAAACCAAAATATAAACGCTTTATGTTAAGTTAAATTACATGTATTTTAATATATTTTTAAAGTTTAACAGGAAACACTGCTTAAACATGTTCAAATAAGACCCTAAAACATATATTTTTTTGGATTGGAAAAAATAATGAATTACTAACATTAAGTGTAAACTTGATAATAATAATTTTTAATAGCTTCCATAAATTTGTAGCGTTTTATGATTATATCATGATAAAATGAAAAAACCGTTCCAAAATTAATGAAACGGTTTCTTTAAGTGGTCCCACCTGGGCTCGAACCAGGGACTTTCTGATTATGAGTCAGATACTCTAACCAACTGAGTTATAGGACCCATTAGCAAAAGCTAATTACTCTTTTTAAAAAGAGAGTGCAATATTACTACTTATTTTAATACTCTACAAGAAAAATTAATCCTTTATATCCTGGCAAAGCTCTATTAAAACACCATTACTGCTTTTTGGGTGCAAAAAAGCCACTAATTTATTGTCTGCACCAACTTTTGGATTATCGTTTAAAACTGTAAAACCTTCATTTTTGAGGCGCTTTATTTCAGATTTCATATCGGTTACGTGAAAAGCTATATGATGAATGCCTTCGCCTTTGTTATTTATAAACTTCGCAATTGGGCTATTGGGGTTTGTTGCTTCAAGTAATTCAATTTTGTTTTCGCCAACTTTAAAAAATGAAGTTTTTACTCCTTCTGAAGCTACTTCTTCAATTTTATAATGTTTAGCTCCAAAAAGCTTTTCAAATAAAGCATTAGAGTCTTTTAAACTTTTTACAGCAATACCAATGTGTTCAATTTTATTCATTTTAAGACCCTTATTTGTTTAAGTTACGAATTATGGTAATAAAAATAATGTTATTTTTGCATTTTAATAGCAATAACATTTTGGAAGAAAGTCAAAGACAAAAAAAAATAGCGTCGGTTTTACAACACGATTTGGTAGATGTTTTACAACGTGCAGCTACCGATGGCGGTATGCGTGGTGTTATAATTTCGGTAAGTAAAGTTCGTGTAACTGTAGATTTAAGTATCGCGAAAGTATACCTAAGCATTTTTCCAAACGATAAAGCTACAACACTTTTAGAAGGTATTCGGTCTAACACCCCACTTATACGTCACGAATTAGCACAACGTACAAAAAATCAGTTACGTCGTATGCCTAATTTAGAGTTTTTTATTGATGATTCTTTAGAGTATATCGACAATATAAACAAGTCTTTAAAAGGTGAAGACAACCCCATTAAAGATCCTTCAATTTTAGATAAACGCAAAAAAAAATAAGTCGGTAAACCTATCTGTGTTTTTGCTTTCTTATCTTTAAAGCATGAATTTTTCGCTATACATTGCCAAACGCTATTTATACTCAAAAAGTAGTAACAATGCCATAAATTTTATCACTTACATTGCCTTAATTGGTATTATTTTAGGTGCCGCATCGTTATTTATTGTGTTATCTGGTTTTGCTGGGTTGAAAGATTTTACTCTAAAGTTTTCTAGTGTTTTAGACCCTGATTTAAAGGCTGAAACGGCAAGTGGAAAATCGTTTTTTATTACAAACAGCGAACTTACTCAGCTGGAAAATATAAAAGAAATAACTCATTTCTCGAAGGTAATTGAAGATCGCGTTGGCATTCGTGCCGAAGATAAAAATGCCTTAGCAACTATAAAAGGTGTAGATACCAATTACAAATATATTGCTAACGTTGATTCTATTTTAGATTATGGCGATTGGTTCGACCAAAAATCGAATCAAATAGTGGTAGGTTGGGGTATTTCTAATACCTTATCGCTTGGAGTATTAGACTTTACCAAACCTATAAATATTTACGTACCTAAACCAGGAACGGGGCAAATAACCTCAACAAAAAATGCATTTAACTCAGCAAGAACAATTAATGTAGGTGTATTTTTTATAAATGAAAGTTTAAACGATGAATACATTTTTGCTCCAATAGATTTGGTTAAAAACTTACTTAATTATGAGGATAATCAACTTTCATCAATTGAATTTGTTTTAAGCGAAAACGCCAATGAAGCCGATATAAAAGCAAAAATACAAGCCATTTTAGGCGATCGCGTAACCATAAAAAACCGAACACAGTTAAACGATGCACTTTACAAAATGCTAAATACCGAAAATTTAGCCGTGTATTTAATTTTTACTTTAGTACTAATTATTGCGTTTTTTAATATCATCGGTTCACTAATTATGATGATTTTAGACAAAAAGAATAGCCTAAAAACATTATTTAATATTGGCGCTACCGTAAAAGATATTAAGAAAATATTTTTTCTTCAAGGGAGTTTAATGAGTGTTTTTGGAGGCGTTATCGGGCTCATTTTAGCCTTAATTATAACCTTAATACAGCAACATTTTAATTTGGTAATGATTACACCAACATTGCCTTACCCAGTTACCATTAAGCTAGAAAACTTTTTTATTGTGCTGTTTACTATTTCTGTACTAGGGATTATAGCGAGCAAAATTGCGTCTGCAAGAATTACCAAATCGCTGGTACAACATAGTTAATTTTTTTGTAGGTGTTTAGCCTTTTCAATTTAATAAAATAAAGCTATTGCTTTTTCCTATCGATATGCCCTAAATCTCTGTTTGGAGCAATAACGTCTCGTACCTTTATTTTTAAAGTCGTAATTTCTGGGAAACCATTCATTTCCTTTCGCGACCAAATCTTCTCTTGGTTGGCATACACTTCAAAAATACCACCGGTTCCTGGTTCTAATATTAGCTCATCTATTTCGTCGTTAAACGTTGATAGTAATTCTTGTGCCATCCAAGTGGCTCGCAATAACCATTTACATTGACTGCAGTATGTTATTTTTACAGTTGTTTTCATAATAATTTTAATTTTCGTCAAATTCGTAATCTTCGGTTAAATCTAACTCACGAAGTACTTTATTTTTAAAGCCAAGGCCAACAACAGTAAGTAATGTCATAGTTCCTCCAAAAATAACAGCTCTCGCAGGTCCTAATAATTTCGCAGCTAAACCGCTCTCGAAAGCACCCAACTCATTAGACGAACCAACAAACATTGAATTTACAGACGATACACGTCCGCGCATTTCGTCAGGTGTTTTTAATTGCAAAATAGTTTGCCTAATAACCATAGAAATACCATCGGCAGCACCACTTAAAAATAGAGCCACGACACTAAGCCAAAAGCTAGACGATAAGCCAAAAACTATAATACAAAGTCCAAAAATAAATATAGAAGCTAATAACTTTTTACCTGCATTTTTTGCAACTGGAATATAGGTGGTTAAAAACATGCTAACAATACTTCCTAAAGAAATAGAAGCATTTAAAACACCAAAACCTTGCGAACCAACTTCTAAAATATCTTGGGCAAAAACCGATAATAAAGCTACAGTTCCACCAAAAAGAACCGCAATCATATCTAAAGTTAAAGCACCTAAAATAGCCTTATTTGAAAATACAAACTTAACACCAACAGCCAAACTTTCTTTAACCGACTCTTCTTTGTTAGTATTTAAAATAGGTTTCTTTTTAATTCTGAAAGTGAAAATTAAGGCTAAAACTACCAAAACAAAAATGATACAAAGTGTTTTATCGACACCTATCCAATGAATAAAAAACCCGCCACAAAGCGCACCTAAAACGGTAGCTGCTTTCCAAGTACTCGTGCTCCAAGTTGCGGCATTTGGGTAAGCTTTTTTAGGAACAATTAAAGCGATGAGTGAAAATATGGTTGGCCCAAAAAACGAACGTAAAAAACCACCAAAAAAAACTAATGTGTAAATACCGTATAAAATAGTTTTTGTGGACCAATTTGCTACAACAACATCCCAAGTTAAACAAAATAAACCTAAACTAATAAATGAAAATAAGGCAATACAAATTGCAAGTAAATTCCGTTTTTCACTTCGATCTACAATATGGCCTGCAAAAAGTGCCATGGTAAAGGCTGGAATAATTTCCATTAAGCCAATAATTCCCAGAGCTAACGGATCTTTAGTTAAACTATACACTTCCCACTCGATAACAATAAATTGCATGGACCAGCCAAATACAAGTAGAAATCGCATAAAAAGGAAGATATTAAACTCCTTAAATTTTAAAGCCGCGTAAGGATCGTTTTTTGCCATAATTTTAAATAACGAATGTATTAAAATTACATCTTGCAGCTAGTTAATTTATTCAATTTTTACATAAATCTCCAACATAATCGTCGAGTTCTAACTGAAAAAGCGTGCCTTTAATTAAATCATCTACCAAGGCTAATTCTTTGTTATTTATTGCAACATCAATTTGTTTACAAGGTGTTTTAAGTAAAATATTTCTGGTATCGCAATTTAAATCGCATTGATTGCAAGGTAAATTCCATTTGGCTGCACTTACACAATTGTAAAATTCTATTATTTCTTGGTGAGAAAAATAAAAGCCCATATCTCTAAATATAATTTGAACTTTATTTTGAACCTGATCTGTAATTGGGTCTTTCCACTTAAAAGCTATACCAAAGCTGTTGTTGTATAATTTATAAATATCTTGTTGCATAACGCTTGATTTACAACAAATATAAGAATTATTTAGATTTATTCTAAATAACTAAATCTATTTAACATCTCGAAGCTTTAATTGCAAACTTACTTGCCCTTGCCAATGATTTTCATCTATAGAATATACAGCGTTAAAAGGCTTATTATTGATTACCAAATTTAATTTATCGCCTAAACCAAAACCAATAGCTACTATTTTATTGTGGGCGTTTTTTTGAGTGGCCGTAAGCCTTAAATGGGTTTTATCTTCGCCAACACATTTAGCATAACCAGTGTCTATTAAATCTTCAGTCATAAAAACAGGCGTCATATTACCAGGACCAAAAGGAGCAAATTGTTTTAAAATGCGATAAAATTTAGGTGTAATATTATCTAACTCTATTTTGCCATCTACTTTAATTTCTGGTGTAAGTAAATTGGTATCGATAGTTTTGGAAACTTCATCTTCAAAAGCTTGTTTAAAAGCTTCGTAGTTTTCTGCTTTTAATGTTAAACCTGCGGCATATTTATGACCTCCAAATTGTTCTATATGTGCTTTGCAGCCTTCCAAGGCATTGTAAACATCGAAACCTTTAACCGAGCGCGCCGATGCCGCTAATTTATCGCCACTTTTAGTAAAGACCAACGTGGGACGATAATAGGTTTCGGTTAATCGGGAAGCCACAATACCTATAACGCCTTTATGCCAGTTTTCGCTGTATACAACGGTTGTAAAACGCTCTTGCTCATGCTGCGTTTCAATTTGCTGTAAAGCTTCTTGAGTAATTAGTTTATCGGTTTCCTTTCTATTGGAATTAAAGGCTTCAATTTCTGCGGCGCACCTTTCGGCTTCTGCCAAATTCATTTCTGTTAAAAGCGAAACAGCGTAGTCGCCGTGCTTCATTCGGCCCGCAGCATTAATTCTTGGAGCCACAATAAAAACCACATCGGTTATGGTTAATTCTTCCTTATTTGTTTGAGCTATAATCGCTTTTATGCCGGGTCTTGGGTTAGTGTTTATAACTTGTAAACCATGATAGGCTAATGCTCTGTTTTCCCCATCTATAGGCACGATATCTGCACCAATAGCTGTTGCCACCAAATCTAAATACGGTAAAAGATCGTTGATGGTTTCACCAGTTTTTGAAGCTAACGCCTGAATAAGTTTAAAACCTACGCCGCAGCCACAAAGCTCTTTGTATGGATAATTGCAATCGGGTTGTTTGGCATCTAAAACCGCCACAGCTTCTGGAATTTCGTTTCCTGGGCGGTGGTGATCACAGATTATAAAATCGATACCTTTTTGTTTGGCGTAGCTTATTTTTTCGATGGCTTTTATGCCGCAATCTAATGCAACAATAAGGGTAAAATCGTTATCGTGTGCAAAATCGATACCTTGTGTAGACACGCCGTAACCCTCGTTATACCTATCTGGAATGTAAGTCGCTACATTAGGCGTGCGTGTTTTTAAATAGGACGACATTAAGGCAACTGCCGTTGTACCATCTACATCGTAATCGCCATAAACTAAAATATTCTCACCATTTGCAAAGGCTTGCTCAATGCGTTTTACGGCTTTATCCATATCTTTCATTAAATACGGATCGTGTAAATCGTTTAAACTTGGGCGAAAAAACCGTTTTGCATCATTATATGTTGTTATGCCACGTTGCACCAATAAGGTTGCTGTAGTTTCGTCGACATTTAAAGCATTTTGTAATGCTTCAACTTTCCGCGGTTCTGGTTTTGGTTTTAGCGTCCAACGCATTGTTCATTTTTAGTTTCAGGGGTTACTTATCGATATTAATTTGCTTGGTTTCTCTTCAAAAATTGACTAAAAGAAACCACAATTAAACTATTTATTATGAAAATGAGTTTGAATATCTAACTCGGCGAATTGACGAAACATTTCCATAACACCACAGTATTTTTCAATAGATAAATCGACTGCTTTTTGAAGCTTTTTTTCGTTTAAGTTCCCGCCTGTAAAGTGAAAATGCATAGCAACTTTATCGTAGTATTTTGGGTGTTCTTCTGTTAAATTAGCATCGATTTCAATTTTAAAATCGTCTACTTCAAGCTTCATTTTTTTTATTAACGAGGCCACATCTAAACCAGAACAACCCGCTAAACCAGATAGCATAAGTGCTTTTGGACGGTAACCTTCGCCTTTGCCTCCGTTTTCTTCGCCTGCATCAATAAATAAATTATGTCCTGATGGGTTTGTACTTTCAAACTTCATGTCGCCCAACCAGGTTGTTGTAATATGATTTGCCATTTTTTGTAGTATTTCAATAAACATCAAAAATACTACTTATAAAGTTAATTTAATAATTATCGCGAAGCCATTCGAATACCGATTCCATGTGATGCTTAACCTCAACAGTCGATTGCCTGTAATGGTTATTCATAAAACTAAAAATAAGTGTTTCTCCAGAATTGGTAATTAAATAACCGCTTAAAGAATAATTATTACCAACCGTTCCCGATTTAGCATAAATATAAGGCTTATTACCGCCTTTATAATACCGTTTTAAAGTGCCCGTTTTTCCGCCTACAGGAAATAAATTAAATAGTCGTTCTTGAGGAATATCGTTATATAATTTAGTTAAAACTTGAACAAAAGATGTTGGTGTAAATAAATTATATCGGCTTAAACCAGAGCCATCTACCCATCGCGGTTCTTGTTTTAAATCGTTTAACTGATGTTTTAAAATATGAGTTCGCACGCTTTGAGAACTTAAAGTATCGGACAATGTAGATGATGCCATGATAAGCATTTGTTCGGCCAGGAAATTATCGCTTACTTCCATCATGCGCTTATATAATGAATCTGTTGCAATGTTGCTGTAAGCTACCTTATCGAATGGTTTGTTTGATGCTTTTGCAAATGTTATTTTATTAGGATAAATGGCTTGCCAAAGTTGTTTTATTAAAGTAGAATCGATGACCAAAGGGACTTCAATAGTATCTTGATTTTTTTTGTTGTAATAGAAGGTGTTATCGTTATAATTTCGGCGTTTGGGGGTAAAAACTTCTGTTACATTTTTACTTAAAACTTGAGGAATAACATGCAAACTATCGGTTTTACTAATTGTTGCAACATTGGCGTACATAGGAAAACTGCTTCGCTCTGGACTAAAATAAGTGTCGTAATCTTCCCAAGCCCAACCAGGACCAAATTTTTCATCATCTAAATTATTATAAATCAATTTTACATGTTTATAATTTTTAGCCATTTTTAAAGCGGTGCTATCATTAAAAAAAGGATGCAAAAACGTTGGATTTCCGGTACCTAGAATAGTAATAGTATCGCCTTCTGTTTTATATTTAAATGCAGGAATATGGGTTGGCAAAAGCTGTAATGCCGAATACAGTGTAAAAATTTTGGTATTGCTTGCTGGTGTAAAATATTTGCTGGCGTTATAACTAAAAACAGTGTCGGTGGTTTTGGCATTTACAACAAGTAAACCCGTAAACTGATTGTTGTAAAAAGGTGCCTCAATTTTATTAATTATACCTTTTTTTAGTTTAGCCGATTTACAACTAAAAATACTAGCCAACACAAAAACTAAAACTAGCAACTTTTTGAACATAATTACTAACTTTTTAAATGATGGTTAAATTTAAGTCTCTAAACCCACTAAAAATAGCTTCGCTTGGGTCTATTTCTGAAACAATTGCATCAATTTCAGTTATAGGAACTACGGAATGTCGTTTAACAGAATTTATACGACTACTTACACACATAACTACCACATAGTTTGAAGCTCTTATCATACTATTCTTTATTCTAGAAACTTCCCAATTTGGTTCGGTTAAACCGCGATTTACATCAATACCATCGGTACCCATAAAACAAATATCGGCACTAATATTATATATCGGGTTTACAATATCGATACCAACGGTAACTTGTGCTTCTTTGTTTAATTTTCCGCCAATAAAAATAACTTCAATAGATGGATGATGCGATAACTCCACAGCTATTGGTAAACTATAGGTATAAATAGTTGCATTTATTTCTGGTGGAATTATTTTAGCCAATTCTAAGTTAGTAGAACTACCACTCATAATAATAACTTGGCCACTTTTTATAAGCTTTACTGCTTTAATTGCAATTTTTTTCTTTTCCTCAACATCGGCAATACTGCGCTCATCGTAAGAACGTACTCTATTTTCTTTTAATAATGCACCGCCGTGTACTTTGTAAATTAAATCTTTCGATTCGAGTTCTTTTAAATCTCTTCTAATAGTATCTTCAGACACTGAAAGCTCGTCACTCAAATTTTTTGACAGCACTTTTTTACTCAATTTAAGCCTATCTAAAATTAATTTATGACGCTCTTGTTTTAACATAAAGGATGAGAATTTTTTTATAAATATGCAATTTTCAAATTTATTTTGCAAAAAAAATGCACAAACACGCAAAAAAACGCAACACTTTTGTTATATTTGAGTGACTAATAACTCAAAATTAACTTTTATGAAGAAAAAAACTACCCTCGCTCTTCTTGTTTTTTTCACATCCACTTTTAGTTTATTGTTTGCTCAAAACATTACTGTTAGCGGTAAGGTAACCGACGCCTCTGGTGTACCGTTGCCTGGTGTGAATATTCAAATTAAAGACACAAACCAAGGCGCCTCAACCGATTTTGATGGCCTTTACAGCATTTCGGCAAAAACCGGCGATGTACTAACATTTTCGTTTATTGGCTTTGAAACCAAAGAAGCTATTGTTGAAGGCTCAACATTAAATGTAAGCTTAACAGAAAGTACCGATGCTCTCGACGAAGTTGTTGTAACTGCATTTGGTATTCAAAAGAAAGAAAAATCGCTTGGTTACTCGGTAACACAAGTAAAAACCGAAGATTTAAATTTAACTGGTAACACCAACCCAATTCTAGCATTGCAAGGTCAGGTTGCAGGGTTACAAATTAGTAACCCTTCTGGAACTGCTGGTGGTGGTGTAGATATTTTAATTAGAGGTATGTCTTCTATGGATCCTACGCAAAACAACCAACCGCTTATTATTTTAGATGGTGTTACCTTTAACAACGATACTTTTTCAGGTAGCATTTTGCCTGCAGCCGGAAGTAATGCCTCTGGAAGTAACGAGCAATTCTCGTTTGCAAGTAGAATTGGCGATTTAAACCCCGAAGATATAGAGAGCTTTAACGTGCTTAAAGGTGCAGCTGCCACGGCGCTTTATGGTAGCGCAGGCGCAAATGGCGTGATTGTAATTACTACTAAAAAGGGAAAACAAGGGAAACCAAAAATTAATTTAAGTGTTTCTACAACCCTTAGTAATGTTACAAAGGCCCCAGAATTACAAACCGAATTTAGACAAGGTATTTACGGTGAAACTAACACTTTGTATTTACCAGAAACACAAACTGGATACCAGTATATTTCTGGAACATCGAGCTCCGGACCATACAATTGGGGTGTAAGATACTCCGATGATTCCATTTTACAAGATGGTGAAACTTACGACTTATCGAACGATAAGTTTTACGACCCTTACGAACTTTTTGATATGGGTGTAAATAAAAATATAAATTTTGATATCTCAGGTGCTACAGAAAAAATAGACTACTATTTTTCGACAGCAAACTCAAAAACCGACGGTATAATTCCGTACACCGATTTTGCTAAAACAGCTTTTAGGTTTAAAGCTGGTTTTCAAGCTACCGAGAGTTTTAAAATTAACACCTCGATAATGTACACAAAATCGGATTCTAGAAAACCAACTGGTGGCGATAAATCTATAATAAGTGCTTTAGGATATTGGTCACCAACTTTTCCAATAAACGATTTTTTAAATGCTGATGGTTCTGCTAGAAACCCTTATCCAGGGTGGATAGACAACCCAAAATACAATGCCTATATTAGTGGTTTAACCGAAGATACTAACCGCTGGTTAGGTAACTTAAACTTAAACTGGACACCAAAGGAATGGTTCAATTTAAACTACACAGCTCAAGTTGATAATTACACAACTTTACTTAATCGTTTTGTACCACCAGAATTAGATGCTGGATCTCAAGTAAACGGTTTTATTGTAGATCAAGTTTACGATTTTATGGGATTAGAGTCTAACTTACTAGCAACCTTCACAAAAGATATTTCAGAAAAACTATCGGCTTATTTACTTGTAGGTAACTCGGTTAGAGATTTTAAAAGAACATCGTATAGAATGTATGGGCAAAACTTAAATATTCCTCATTTTAATCATATGAGTAACGCCCAAGAAAACTTTTCTATTTCAAATTATATTGCCCAAACAAGAACCATAGGTGTTTTTGGAGAGTTTAAATTAGATTACGACGACAAATTATTTCTGTCTGTTACTGGACGAAACGATTGGTCTTCAACCTTACCCATCGAAAACAATTCTTATTTCTACCCATCAGCTAGTTTAGCTTATAACATTCAAAGTTTATTTGAAAATAACGATATTTTTAGCTTTGGTAAGCTTAGGTTATCTTACGCTCAAGTGGGTAACGACACATCGTTTGGACAAACCGGATATTTCTTTTACCCAGATGCTAATTTCCCTTGGGGAGGCACAGGTGGTTATATTGCCGATAAAACCATTGCAGACCCTAACTTAAAAGCAGAAATGACAAAAAGCTGGGAATATGGTGCCGATTTACGTTTCTTTAAAAATCGCTTAAGAGTAGATTACGCTTACTTTAAAAACGAAGTGCATGATGCTATTTTTGCAACCAATACAGCACCTTCAACATCGGTTACTTCTATTAGAAGAAATGCTGGTTTATACGAAACTAGCGGTCATGAACTTTTAATAAGTGGCGATTTAATAAAATCGGAAGATTTAAATATTTCCTTAATTTATAACTTTAGTAAAAACCAAGGAAAAGTTATTGATTTACCAGATGAAGTACCTTATATTGATTTCTCTACCGACCTTACTGGTGCCTATTTATATTTACAACCAAGAGAAGGCGATAACATTGGTGCTATTTACGGTTATAATTATGACAGAACAGACGATGGAGAACTTATAATTGATTCAACCATTGGATTGCCAACCACAACAATAACCGACGAAAATAGAGTTATTGTTGGTGATGCAACTCCAGATTTTGTAATGAGTTTAGGAAGCAACATTAAATGGAAAAACTTTGCATTTAATTTTATGTTCGAATGGAAAAAAGGTGGCGATAAATACTCTTGGCAACGTTATATTTTAAATCGTATGGGACAATCGGAATTTACCATGCAATATAGAGAAGGTGATGGCCAATATTTATTTGATGGGGTCATGGAAGACCCTAACAACCCTGGAACTTACATACCAAACACTACTGTTGCCGATTTCTCACCAGAATCTGTTACAGGATACAGAATGTTTAACTGGACTGCTTACGGACGTAGAACCGCAGAAAACCTATTACAAGACGCCTCTTGGGTAAAAATAAGAAGTCTTGGTTTTAGCTACAGTGTTAACGCCTCTGTTTTAGAAAAATTACACCTTAGTAATTTCGAGCTTAGCGCAAATTTAAATAACATATTACTGTGGACACCTTTTGATGGTTTCGATCCGGAAGGAAGCGATTACTCTGCAGGTAGTAATAAATACGGATTTACGGGTAGAGGAATTCCTTTAACCGAAAACTATTCATTTGGTTTAACTATAGGATTTTAAAAAATAGCATTATGAAAAATAAAATAAAACATATACTCCTTTTAGTTTTACTAACTACAGGAATTTATAGTTGTGAAGACTATTTAGATGTAAACACGCCTTCGAGTGCTCAAACCGAAGATGCGCTTGATATGAAAGATATTATTGGGCCTGTAATGTTTAACACTGTTTATGCGTTTTACTATGCCGAATTATCGTACGGAAACTATACGCAATACTTTGGGTCGTACGGTTATGGTGCTGCAGGACTTACAAGTACTTCTGCCACTTGGTCTAACATTTATACCGAGGGACTTCCAAACATTGAAGTTTTAAAAGCCAAAGCGGATGCGCAAGGTGCAATACACTACAAAGCAGTAATTAAAATACTGGAAGCAGTAAATTTAAGCTTAGCCGTAGAATGTTGGGGCGATGTACCTTATTCTGAAATTGGTGATGCCTTTACTTATCCATTCCCTAATTTAGACGATGGTGAAACTGTTTATACCGAAGCTTTAAACATACTTAATGAAGCCATTTCTGATTTAGAAGGTACCGACGATTCTCAAATTTTAATGGGAGCCGAAGATTTATTTTACGATGGCGATTTCGATAAATGGTTACGCGCCGCATACACATTTAAAGCACGCATGCAATTAAAACTCATAAATACAGGTGGTGCAACTGCTAGCGATGTTTTAGCCTCAATAAACAATGGTTTCACTTCAAACGCCGATAACATTATGTTAGAGTTTCCAGAAGGTGAAATAAATCCATATTATTCAACCAATATTCTAGCGCGTAACACATCAAACTTTTTTCGCGCTCCTAACGACCAAATAGTTAGCATGATGAATGGAACCTCGTACCCTTTTGAAAGCGGTGTTGTTGAAATAGACCCTAGACTTCCTGAGTTTTTCGAAAACGAAGGCGAACCAGGAGACCCTTGGAGAGGATTTATGAATGGTGGAACAGGCGAATCGTCTGATGGCGAAGATGGAAATACATTTTATAAAGATGGTGGTTATCACACTAGCGCAACTGCTCCATTAATTTTAATGACTTATGCTGAAGCGATGTTTATAAAAGCAGAAGCTGAGTTTTTAGCAAATGGAGGAACTACAACAAGTACAGGAACTACAACCACTGGTTACAATGCTTATTTAGCTGGAATTGAAGCTAGCATGGATGAAATTGGTGTTGATGGAACAGATTATATGGCCGATACCGTTGTTGCTGTTGGCGAAACAGGTTTAATGCTTAACCATATTATGAAAGAAAAATATATCGCTAATTTTCATAACGTTGAAACCTATAACGACATGAGACGCTACGATTTTTCTGCAGATGTGTTTAAAGACTTAGCGCTTCGTTTAGAAGAAGATTCTGCAAGTGAATATTTAGGGCAATGGTTTAGACGCTCCATTTATCCTTCATCTGAAACCGATTCTAACGAAAATATAACTTACGACGAAACGACTTCAATTACTAATATTTGGCTTTTTGAATAATAGTTAATTTTTTTAATAGCAGGTAAAAACCTGAGCATTTCTGCTCAGGTTTTTTATTTAAATTTATTTCTACTTTAAGGCTTGCTTCAATTTTAATAAATCGTCTTTCGTGTGGTTTGCTGTAATAACAATACGACTCATTAAATTTTTGTACGTAGGATATTTAAAATTTGTTATTACTATATTTTCATTTAACAACCTTTGGTAAAACGAGGCTTCTTCAGAATAAATAACTGGATAATTTTTATTGAATTTTAATTCTACAGAAGGCTTAAAATCTTCAAACAAAAAACATAAATTTTCTTTCAATTTAGCTTGCTGAGATTTTATAATATCCTGAGATTTTAAATAAGCATATAAATACGCCGAATTTGTGCATGACGACGATACAAACAGCGGTTCGTTTTTTATAGCTTCAACAACATTTTCATCAGCAGCAATAACTCCGCCCGATAATCCTAAGGCCTTTCCTAACGACGACACCATTATTTTTTGATGCAAACAAGAATTATTTATACTATTAAAAACACCTGCGCCATTTTTACCCATTATACCAAGACTATGAGACTCATCGACAACCAAAATTACTTTTTTTGATTTTGAAATATCTTGAAGAAAACTAAAATTTGTAGCTTCTACTTCTAAACCTAAAATAGCATCTGTAGTAATAACAACATGTTCTTCGGTGTTATTTAATAAATTTGGATGCAACTGCTTGTCTTGAAAAATAGACACACTTTTTTCGTGTAAAATAGCAGGATGTGTTTTTGGATAATGATAAAACGCATAATTTTTTTTAGAAAAATGCTGTAAAACTAATTTTCCGGCTAAAGTTCCAGACGATGTAGTTACGGCTGCTTCAGCACCAATTTGTTCTGCAAAAAGCGTTTCGGCTTCATTAAAAATAGAAAGTTTAATGTTAGAGTTTCGTGAACTTCCGTAAAACGATCCCCATTTTTGCAAACCTTCAGCTAAATATTCTAGAAATTTTGGATGCGTTGGCAAGCCTAAATAAGCGGTTCCTCCAAAATATAAATAGTCATTACCATCAATATTTATAAACCTATCTGGAAACTCATTTACAATCATACATTTAAATTAGCGTAACTCCAACCCCGTTTTTTTCACTGTATTTTATAACGCCATCAGTTATGGTAACTCCATTTGCAATATCTTCGGCAAGTAATAAAGCGCCATCCATATCTACATAATCGAGCAGTGGCAATAAGTGCGCAATGGCCGAAATACCAACCGACGATTCTGTCATGCAACCTACCATAGTTTTCATGCCTAAGCTTTTAGCTTGGTTAAGCATGCGTCGCGCAGGTGTTAATCCGCCGCATTTTACCAGTTTTACATTAACACCATGAAAATGATTGTGGCATTTTGCAACATCGGCTTCAACTTGGCAACTTTCGTCGGCAATAACAGGTAAAACCGAGGTTTCGAATACTTTTTTATGGCCATCCCAATCATCGGCTTTTAAGGGTTGTTCTAAAAATTCAACACCTAATTTTTTTAATTCAATAGCGTTTTTAATAGTTTCATCTACGGTCCAGCCGCAGTTGGCATCAATTCTAAAAACCGCGTCGGTATGCTTACGAAGTTCGGTTACTATTTTAATGTCTTCTTTGGTGCCCAATTTAATTTTATAAATTGGCCATGGTAATTCTTTCATTTTAGACACCATTTTTTCAACGGTATCAATGCCAATAGTATAATCGGTTAACGGATTATTTGTAGTACTATATCCCCAAAGTTCGTAAAGTTTTTTGCCTTGTTTTTGGGCATACAAATCGTTAAAAGCTAAATCTAAAGCACAAAGTGCAAACATATTGTTTTTAAGCAACGGATAAAATACTTCCCAAAACTGTTCTGGGGTTTTATTTTTATGCGCTTGAATCTCTGGAATTAAGACCGAAATAGCATCGCGCATTTTTTCAACCGTGATGTTATAATACGGATTAGAAGTAGCTTCGCCCAACCCGGAAAAACCTTCATCGTTCAACTGAACAATAAGCGATGGTTGCACATCGTGCGACTCGCGCGAAATGGTAAATGTATGTTTTAATTTAAGCTGGTAAGGTTTTAATATAACCTCCATAAATAATGTGTTTTTATTTATAGTGAAGGTACTAAAAATGCTTCTTTACACCAATAAAACAAAGGTTAAAATAAGTTTTTAACGTTAATAATTTAGCGTTTAAAAATAGGACTATTAGGTAAACTGATAATCGGCAAATTTTTCTTCAACCTCATCAAAAGCAGCGAATACATCTTTAGCATCGTCGCTAGTTACCATTTTTGTTCTGTATTCTTTAAAATGCGGAATACCTTTAAAGTAGTTTGTATAATGTCTTCTAGTTTCTAACACACCAAGAATTTCACCTTTCCAATCGATACTCATTTGCAAGTGTCGGCGTGCAGCTTCAACACGTTCTTTCATACTAATTGGAGCTAAATGTTCTCCTGTATTAAAAAAGTGTTTTACTTGCTTAAAAAACCAAGGATTACCAATACTTGCGCGCCCAATCATACAGCCATCTAATCCGTATTGGTCTCGCATTTCCATAGCACGTTCTGGGGTATTTACGTCGCCATTTCCAAACACCGGAATATGCATTCGTGGGTTGTTTTTTACTTGGGCAATAGGTTTCCAATCGGCATTTCCTTTATACATTTGTGCGCGCGTTCGCCCATGAATTGCAATAGCCTTACAACCAACATCTTGTAAACGTTCGGCAACTTCAACAATTTTTATAGAATCGTGATCCCAACCTAAACGGGTTTTTACAGTGATAGGAATAGAGCTTCGTTTTACCATTTCGGCAGTAAGTTTTTCCATGAGGCACACATCTTTTAAAATTCCTGCGCCAGCGCCCTTACTTACTACTTTTTTTACCGGACAACCAAAATTTATATCGATTATATCCGGTTTAGATTCTGATACAATATCGATGGTTTGAAGCATGCTATCGAGGTTTGCTCCAAATATTTGGATACCCACGGGACGCTCTTTGTCGTAAATATCGAGTTTCATAACGCTTTTTGCAGCATTACGAATTAAGCCTTCGCTAGACACAAACTCTGTGTAAACTACATCGGCGCCTTGCTCTTTACATAACTTACGAAATGGCGGATCGCTAACATCTTCCATTGGTGCTAAAAGCAATGGAAAATCTGGAAGTTCTATATTACCTATTTTTACCACAACACAATTTTTGTGGCAAAAATACAGTATTTTAGTCAAATGTTATTTGCGGCTAAATTAACAACCTTGTTATAAATCTTGTTTTTTGAAAATTCCTTTTGAACCCACTGTTTTTGGCTTTAATTTAAATGTTCATTTGATTTTAGAATATTTAGCATTTTTTTTAGCATTTAGGTTTTATCTGTTTTTACGTAAAAAACAAATTGATGCTATTAACTCGAATAACAGACTTTCTATAATTCTAGGCGCCACAATTGGTGCTTTAATTGGTTCTAGAGTTATAGGTTTTCTGGAAAACCCTGTTTTTGACTTTACTAAAGAAAATTTAATTAACCTTATAAATACAAAAACCATTATGGGGGGTTTGTTTGGTGGTTTACTTGGTGTAGAATTGGCTAAAAAAATTATTGGCGAAACTAAATCGTCTGGCGATTTGTTTACATTTCCTATTATGTTAGGCATTTTTATTGGGCGTATTGGTTGTTTTTTATCGGGTGTAAACGAGTTTACCTATGGTAGAAAAACGTCTTTTTTTATGGGCATGGATTTAGGAGATGGTTTACTTAGGCACCCTACATCGTTGTACGAATTACTGTTTTTAATTGTTTTATTTTGTGGTTTATTTTATTTTAAAAACAAATACAAACTTAAAAATGGCGACTTGTTTAAATGGTTTATGATTTTTTACTTTGGTTTTAGGTTTTTTATTGAGTTTTTAAAACCTAACTTATTTTTGGTTTTTGGCCTAAGTACAATTCAATTATTATGTGTAGCTTGCTGGTTGTATTATTTTAAATACAAACCCTGTTTAAATTTTACAAAAAAATAATACCGTAAATAGCCTTTTACAATTATTTACAAACTTGCTCGCGCTAGGGATTGAGGCATTTGTTGAAGCTCCTCGACGCAGGAGAGAGCGACTGCCGAAAGCCCGGCCCTTGTGGTAGCGCCCAAATAAAAAAATTAATATGCCCAATAGAAAATATACGTACTACGATTATACTTTAAGCCTTTGCCCCGAATGTTTAACACGTGTTGATGCAAAAATTGTATTTGAAAACGATAAGGTTTATATGCTTAAGCGTTGCAAAGAACATGGTAACTCTAAAGTATTAATTGCCGATGATATTGCGTATTATAAAAACATAAGAAACTACAATAAACCTAGCGAAACGCCTTATAAATTTAATACAAAAACAGATTATGGGTGTCCTTACGATTGTGGTTTGTGTCCAGACCACGAGCAACATTCTTGCTTAACGGTTATTGAGGTTACAGACCGTTGCAATTTAACTTGCCCTACGTGTTATGCTGGGTCTTCGCCTACTTATGGCAGGCACAGAACTTTGGCCGAAGTTAAAAAAATGCTAGATACCATTGTGGCGAATGAAAAGGAGCCCGATGTGGTACAAATTTCGGGTGGAGAACCTACAATACACCCGCAGTTTTGGGACATTTTAGATTATGCAAAATCACTACCTATTAGGCATTTAATGCTTAACACCAACGGTATAAAAATTGCTAAAGATTTGGAGTTTGCTAAACGTTTAAAAACGTATACGCCAGATTTTGAGATTTATTTACAATTCGATTCCTTTAAAGATTCGGTATTGCAAGAACTAAGAGGTGCAAATTTAAGCGATATTAGAAAACAGGCTTTAGATAACTTAAACGCCTTAAACCTCTCTACAACACTGGTTGTTACTCTTCAAAAAGGGTTAAATGATAACGAAATTGGTGAAATTATAGATTATGCATTGCAACAAAAATGTGTGCGCGGGGTTACGTTTCAGCCCACACAAATTGCCGGTAGATTAGAAAATTTTAACCCAGAAACAGACCGATTAACTTTAACCGAAGTACGAAGAAAAATTTTAGAACAAACCTCTATTTTTAATCCAGACGATTTGTTGCCCGTGCCTTGTAACCCCGATGCTTTAGTTATGGGTTATGCACTAAAATTGGAAGACGAGGTGTTTCCGTTAACGCGATATATTAACCCAAACGATTTATTAGATAATAGTAAAAACACCATTATTTACGAGCAAGATGAGCAATTACAAGGTAAAATGATTGAGTTGTTTAGCACTGGTAACTCTGTTGAAGTTGCCGAAGAAAACCTAAAAAGTATTATGTGCTGTTTGCCAAATATTGATGCACCAAACCTAGGTTACGATAATTTATTTCGTATTATAATAATGCAATTTATTGATGCTTATAATTTTGATGTACGTGCTATAAAAAAATCGTGTGTGCATATTGTTGATAAAGACAACAAAATTATTCCTTTTGAAACCATGAATCTCTTTTATCGCGACGATAAAAAACAACGTTTAGAAGAACTAAGAAAAACCACATTATGATGTATTTACTAAGCCCAAACATGGATTTAACCGGTATTTTTATAATAATACTACTAATTATTTCTGTACCTGCTATTATATTGAGTATAATTGGTTTATTTTTATTTAAAAAGAAAAGAAAGACAGCTAAAATTTTATTTATTATTTCTGTTGTTTACCTTATCGTTAGTTTAGGAGTTTGTGGTGGTGTGATATCTTAATGAAAATATCTCGGCTACTTTTTTACACTGTAATTCGTCTTTTTTACCACAGGAATACCCGTTGCAGTTATCCCTTCTAGAGTAATTTGAACCTCGGTTTCAACAGCGCTATTAAAGTAATTTAATTGAATTTCTCCGTTTTCTTCTGGATGCACATATGGGTTCCAATACAAGGTATTTCTAATTGCATATTTACTACTGTCTTCGTTTTTTTCTGAAGGATTTGGAACATAAAACGCTCGAGCTTTGTAAAAGCCATCAATATCATCTTTAACGGTGTGGTAAATGGTTTTTTCTCGGTTTGATGCGCCTTCTTTAGTATAAATTAATATCACACCATTACCGCCATTAGCACCTAAAATAGAAGCACTTGCACCATTTAAAGTTTCTATTTTTTCCACATCGCTAGGTTGAATAAACGACACCTCTTCTTGCTCCCAAGGAATACCATCTACAATTATTTGCGCAGGTCCATTATAACGCGTAAACTTAATGGTAGAACCTGTAACTTGTACTCCAGGAATAGTTACTTGAATAAGCTGAAGGATGGTAGAAAAAGACCGCCTTTCATCTTCGAAAGTAAAGATTCTGTCTGGGGTTCCGTAAATGCTTTGCGAAGGTTCGGTTTTTTTCTTAGCTATAATTTCAACCTCATCTAAAACATTTTCTGGCATAACACCAAAAGACATATATTTTCTTAAAATATTATCTTTTATTGTTATGTCTTGCAAGGTGTCTACTTTTACAACTTCAGGATTAAAATTGGTTTCAAGAGGAAATCTACTAAACTTATCCAACAATAATTGCCCTTTTCCTTTTCCTTTTTCGTTTTTAGAACTTAACACAAACTTTGTTTTGCCGTAAAACATGAGGTCTTTAAACCTAAACATTCCTAAATCATCGGTTTCTGTACTTAACATTTCTACTTTGCCGTTATTAAACAAAGCCAATGTTACCGTATTATTTGCCTTAGCTTTTGTTCCCAAAATTTGTTTTACACGACCACTAAATGAAATCCCTTTTTCGGCTAAAAAAGGAGCTTTTAATAGCTTAGGTTCTGGTAAATTTTTCCATAAATAATTTCTCCAACCTTGGGTTAATAACAATAAATCTAAATTTAGTAATCGTCTTGGGTTTGCTTCATCGAAGTAATAACCCGGATTATGTACTTTTCCTTTAATGTCAAACTCCATTAAAAAATGCGTCGCAATGTTAGATTCGTATTGTTTCGATTCGTCACCATTTCTATCAATACAACTTATAGAATAACTTGCCAAAGCAACTTCTCCACTTTTATTTTTAGAAGAAACTGTTACCGTTATGTTTTCATTTGGTTGGTAACTATATTTATTGGTTGTAACTGCAACCTCCAAGTCTTTATCCTTTTCAATATAAATCAATCGTTCGCTATGTGGCCTATTACTGGCATCGATTAAAGTAACTTGATTTATACCTTCTGGAAGCGTGTTATTTGGAATTTCTAAATAAGTAGTAGGATTTGAAATTTCTTGCCTAATATCGAAATACGTAACGCCTTTAAATTTAAATATTATTTGAAAAGGCGCACTTGTTTGATTAGCTAAAGTATTTCCGTTAGTTTTAATAATGAGCATATTTTTACCTCTAATTTTTCTAAAACCTAAAGCATAACCTTGATCCAAACTGCTTGGAATCGCTATTTTTTTATTAGAATTTAAAAGTTTAGCATAAAATTTTTCTCCTGGTTTAGGCTTAAGCATAAATTTTCCCATACCATCGTGAAGTGTTCCAAAAAAAGTGACTAGCGAGTCGTTTGATGCTTTATAAATTTCTCCTTTTACATGAATAGGAAAACCCATTCCATTTGTTGCTTTAAAGGCTACAACATTGTTTACACTGCTTATTAACGAACCTCCTTCTGGAAAAAACTGAACATTATTTTCTATAGAAATCGGGTTTGTTAATTCCTCTTTTTTTGATTTTTTAGAAGCCTCTTGGGATTGAGAATTAGTCGACGCTAAAACATTTAAAATTTCTATGTTTTTTTTAAAAACAAAGTGATTTTCGAAATTCCTATTCCAATTGGTATAGGCTCTTAACTGATACATTCCAGGTTTTTCAATCCCTAACGAATCGTTTAAAATAAAATCCCCATGACCCAATCCGTTTTCTAAAATAGTTTTGTTTTGTACCACAACTTCATTGTCTGGAGAAACCAATTCTACATATAAAATATTACTTTTACTAAACAAAAGATTGCTGTAAGGATAAACCGAATATGCCTTATACCAAAGTGATTCGCCAAACATATATTTTGCACGGTCGGTGTGCACATAAATGCCTTCAATTTCAGGAACTTTTTTATTGGTTTGAGCTTTTAATACACTAATTTTAAAAATAGATAGTAGGAAAAAAAGGAAAAAAAACGTTCGTTTTGAAGCTTTTAAAAACGTGGTCATAAGTTTAGTGGTTTAAAGTATAAATTTAAGACTACAAATTGCTGTAAACGTTTAAATTAAATGAAATATTTATAAATTATCACCCATAATTTTAAAATAACTTATAATTTACCAACTAGCATTGTTTTACGCTCATTTAAAATCACATATATTTGCAAACTAAATCTATTTTTAGGTTAGCCATATGAAGAATATTAGAAACTTTTGCATTATTGCACATATTGACCATGGTAAAAGTACGCTTGCCGATCGTTTACTAGACTACACCGGTTCTGTAACCGAACGCGAAAAGCAAGATCAACTTTTAGATAACATGGATTTGGAGCGTGAACGTGGTATTACTATAAAAAGTCATGCCATTCAAATGGATTATATTTTTGAAGGCGAAACCTATGTATTAAACCTAATTGACACACCAGGTCACGTAGATTTTAGCTACGAAGTTTCTCGATCTATCGCCGCTTGCGAAGGCGCATTACTAATTGTTGATGCGGCACAAAGTATACAAGCTCAAACTATTTCGAATTTATATTTAGCTTTAGAAAACGATTTAGAAATTATTCCGGTACTTAATAAAGTAGATTTACCAAGTGCAAACCCAGAAGAAGTTACCGACGATATTGTAGACCTTTTAGGTTGCGATCCAGAAGATGTTATTCACGCCAGCGGAAAAACTGGTTTTGGTGTCGATAACATTTTAAAAGCCATTATTGAGCGTATTCCTGCTCCTGTCGGAGAGCCAAACGAACCTTTACAGGCCTTAATTTTCGATTCGGTTTACAACCCATTTCGTGGTGTAGAAACTTATTTTAGAGTTATAAATGGTTCTATTAAAAAAAACCAACAAATTAAATTTATTGCAACCGGTAAAACTTATGGCGCCGACGAGGTTGGTACACTTAAATTAAAACAACAGCCAAAACAAGAAATTAAAGCTGGTGATGTAGGATACGTTATTACCGGCATAAAAGAAGCTAAAGAAGTAAAAGTTGGTGATACTATTACAGATTCTGCCAACCCAACTAAAAATGCCATTGGTGGTTTCGAAGATGTAAAACCTATGGTTTTTGCTGGTATTTATCCTGTTGATACCGAAGATTACGAAGAACTTCGCGCCTCTATGGAAAAACTTCAGCTTAACGATGCCTCGTTAGTATTTGCTCCAGAAAGTTCTGCAGCTCTTGGTTTCGGGTTCCGTTGTGGTTTTTTAGGTATGCTTCACATGGAAATTATTCAAGAACGCTTAGAGCGCGAATTTAACATGACGGTTATTACAACCGTTCCAAACGTAAGTTACCACGCCTTCACAAATAAAAATCCAGACGAAGTTATTATTGTTAATAACCCAAGCGATTTACCAGAACCTTCAACCTTAAACCGTGTTGAAGAGCCTTTTATAAAAGCAACCATAATTACAAAAGCCGATTTTGTTGGTAACGTAATGAGCTTGTGTATTGAAAAACGCGGACAAATAACCAACCAAACCTATTTAACCACAGAGCGAGTTGAACTTAATTTCGATATGCCTTTGGCAGAAATAGTTTTCGATTTTTACGATCGCTTAAAAACCGTATCAAAAGGTTATGCCTCTTTCGATTATCATCCAATAGGCATGAAACAATCTAAACTAGTACGTTTAGATGTGTTATTAAACGCCCAATCGGTTGATGCGCTTTCTGCATTAATTCACGCCGACAACGCACATAACATCGGTAAAAAAATGTGCGAAAAGTTAAAAGAGTTAATTCCACGTCAGCAATTCGATATTCCTATTCAAGCAGCAATTGGAGCCAAAATTGTAGCAAGAGAAACTGTTAAGGCCTTACGCAAAGACGTTACCGCAAAATGTTATGGTGGAGATATCTCTCGTAAGCGTAAATTACTAGAAAAACAGAAAAAAGGTAAAAAGCGTATGCGCCAAGTAGGAAACGTAGAAATACCTCAACAAGCGTTTATGGCTGTTTTAAAACTTAACGATTAATAATTCTATAAAATTTGCACCTACAAATATTAAATCATTATTAATTCTTTTGTCAATTATTAATAATGTATTAATTTATTGAAAAACACAAGTATTATTCATTTTTTGCTATTTATTTTCGTAAGTTTATAACAACGAAAACTAAATAATGAAAATTGTTCATATTAGTGCAGAATGCTACCCTATTGCTAAAGTTGGAGGACTTGCCGACGTAGTTGGTGCACTACCAAAATATTTAAATAGTTCTGGAGAATACGCTCAGGTGTTTATGCCTTTTTACAACAATAAATTTACCCAGGAAAACACCTTTAATACTATTTTTTCTTCCGAAATTCTATTGGGCGAAACGCCTTATAACTTTAATATTTTAGTACTTGAAGACTCAACATTAGATTTTGATGTGTTTTTTGTTGATGTTCCCAATTTACTTTTTAAAGAATATGTGTATTCCTTTGAAGATACCGAACGATTTTTAGCCTTTCAAATTGCTACCTTAGATTGGTTATTAACATGGCACGATTACCCAGATGTTATTCATTGTCACGATCATCATACAGGATTAATTCCATTTATGCTTCAGGAAAGTTTTAAATACGAAGCTTTAAGATACATTCCTAATATTTTAACCATACATAATGCGCAATACCAAGGCTGGTTTCCTCATAACAAAGTCCATTTAATTCCGGCATTCAATTTCGATAATGTTGGCCTACTAGACTGGGGAGGAACAATAAACCCTTTAGCCGCGGCCATAAAATGTGCATGGCGCGTAACTACGGTATCTCCAACTTACATGGAAGAATTAAAAGAAAATGCCAATGGCTTAGAAAGCCTATTAAGCGCCGAAAGCCAAAAGTGCTCAGGTATTTTAAACGGTATCGATACCAATGTTTGGGATCCAGAAACCGATGAATTTATAGTACAAAATTATTCTATAAAAACTGTAAATAAAGGGGCAAAAGCCAATAAAAAACACCTTTGTGAAGCGTTTAATTTAGACGAAACAAAACCACTCTTCGCTTTTATAGGGCGCTTGGTTCACCAAAAAGGAACTGATTTGTTTCCCGAAATTTTTAAAAACGCACTAAAAAATAAAAATCTTAATATTCTGCTTTTAGGCTCTGGTGACCCTTATTTAGAAGAAAGCCTTAGTGCTTTAAAAACAGAATTCGAAGGTAATTACAATACCTATATTGGTTACGATGAAAAACTCTCACATATTATCTATGCCGGTGCCGATTTTCTTTTAATGCCATCGCGAGTTGAACCTTGTGGGTTAAATCAAATGTATTCTCTTCGATATGGTACCATTCCTATTGTAACAAAAATTGGCGGATTAAAAGATACCGTTATAGATATTACAGAACCCAATGGTTTTGGGTTTTGCCATAACAGTACCGACATTACAGAAATTAACGAAACTATATTACGTGCCGTGGCACTTTACTCTAAACCTACAAAATACAAACGAATAAGAACGCAAATAATGAAAATTGACCATTCATGGCATGCTTCAGCTCAACAATATATCAATCTATATAACACTCTAAACTAAAAATTATGATAAATAGTAAAGTGCTCTCAATTATTCTTGGTGGTGGCCAAGGGTCAAGGCTGTATCCACTAACGCACGAGCGCTCCAAACCAGCTGTTCCAATTGCAGGTAAATACCGCTTAGTAGATATCCCAATTTCTAATTGTATAAATTCTGATATTAAGCGCATTTTTGTATTAACGCAATTTAACTCAGCATCATTAAACCGCCATATAAAAAACACCTACCATTTTAGTTTTTTTAGTAGCGCATTTGTTGATGTATTAGCTGCCGAACAAACACCACATAATAAAGGTTGGTTTCAAGGAACTGCCGATGCTGTTCGCCAAAGCATGCATCATTTTATTCGTCATGATTTTGAGTATGCTTTAATTCTATCTGGCGATCAATTATACCAAATGGACTACGATAAAATGGTTGCTGCACACGAAGCTGCAAATGCCGAAATTTCTATTGCCACTATACCAGTAAATGCTAAAGACGCTACTTCTTTTGGTATTATGAAAGCTAACGACGAAAACGTAGTAACCTCTTTTATTGAAAAACCAGATGCTAGCTTATTGCCCGATTGGACTTCGGAAGTTAGTGACGAAATGAAAGCAGAAGGCCGAAATTATTTAGCCTCAATGGGTATTTATATTTTTAATAGAGACCTATTAATTAAGTTGATGGAAGATGAAACTACAATTGATTTTGGTAAAGAAATAATCCCTCAAACAATATCAAAACATAAAACGTTAAGCTATCAATATGAAGGCTATTGGACCGATATTGGAAATATCGATTCGTTTTTTGAAGCCAACATAGGATTAACAGAAGACATCCCAAAATTCGATTTATACGACAAAACTAAGCGCATTTATACCAGAGCAAGAATGCTACCAACTACCAAATTAGCAGGAACAACACTGGAAAAAGCTGTAATTTCTGAAGGTTGTATTATTAGCGCTGAAAAAATAGAACAATCGGTTATTGGTATTCGTTCTAGAATTGGTAAAGATTCTACAGTAATTAGCACCTATATGATGGGCAGTGATAGTTACGAAACTCTTGCAGAAATTGAAGAAAAACAAATTGAAATTTTAATGGGGATAGGTGAACGCTGTTTTATTAAAAATGCCATACTCGATAAAAATTGCCGCATTGGCGACGATGTGTCAATTGAAGGCGGTATGCACCTTGAAAATACCGAAACCGATACTTACGTTATTAAGGATGGTATTGTAGTAATTAAAAAAGGAGCCGTAATTCCTGCAGGCTTCAAATTATAATATATGGCACAAGTTAAAGCACATAGTTTATTTACAGAATTCGATATCAATCTTTTTAAAGCTGGTAAACACTTTAGACTTTACGAAAAATTTGGATCACATATTATTACCGTTAATGGTATAGAAGGCACATATTTCGCCGTTTGGGCGCCGAGTGCAAAAGAAGTGTCGGTTGTTGGCGATTTTAATTTCTGGACAGGAGGCGAACATCAACTTAACGTGCGTTGGGATTCTAGCGGTATTTGGGAAGGTTTTATTCCGTATGTTGGAAAAGGTAATCTTTATAAATACAAAATTGTAAGTCACCACCACGGCGTAGTTACCGAAAAATCCGATCCATATGCACGACGCTGCGAACACCCACCAAGTACAGCTTCTATTGTTTGGGAAGATAATTACAGTTGGAAAGACACCGATTGGATGAAAAAACGTAAAAAGCATAATGCTTTAAACGCACCATACTCTGTCTACGAAGTTCATTTAGGTTCATGGAAGAAAAAAGTGGAAGAAAACCGTTTTATGTCTTATTTCGAACTAGCCGATGAATTAGTAGCCTACGTAAAAGACATGAATTTTACCCATGTTGAGCTTATGCCAATTATGGAGTTTCCTTTCGACCCCTCGTGGGGCTACCAATTAACTGGATATTTTGCACCAACATCACGTTATGGTTACCCTGAAGAATTTAAATATTTAGTAGATAAACTACACCAAAACGATATTGGTATTATACTAGATTGGGTGCCCTCGCATTTTCCAGAAGATGCTCATGGTTTAGGGTTTTTCGATGGCTCACACTTATACGAACACCCAGACAAACGCAAAGGCTATCATCAGGACTGGAAAAGCTTAATTTTTAACTACGAACGTAACGAAGTTCGATCGTTTTTAATAAGTAATGCTATTTTCTGGTTAGACCAATACCATGCCGACGGTTTACGCGTAGATGCCGTAGCGTCTATGCTATTCTTAGATTATTCTAGAGAAGACGGCGAATGGGAGCCAAATATTTATGGCGGTCGCGAAAACTTAGCTGTAGTTAGCTTTTTAAAAGAATTAAATACAGAAGTTTACGCATCATTCCCAGATGTACAAACCATTGCCGAAGAATCTACAGCTTTCCCTATGGTTTCTAAACCAGTTGATATTGGTGGTTTAGGCTTCGGAATGAAATGGATGATGGGCTGGATGCATGATACCTTAGAATACTTTAAAAAAGATCCCGTATATCGCAAATTCCACCATAACGAAATCACTTTTAGTTTAGCTTACGCCTTTACCGAGAATTTTATGTTACCTCTTTCTCATGACGAAGTGGTTTACGGTAAAAACTCTATTTTAGGTCGTATGCCTGGTGATGAATGGCAACGTTTTGCGAATTTACGTTTATTATATGGCTACATGTTTACCCATCCAGGAACCAAATTATTGTTTATGGGTGGCGAATTTGGACAATATAACGAATGGGATTTTCAAGAAAGTTTAGATTGGAATTTACTCGAATTTATTCCGCATCAAAATCTAAAAAAATACTATAAAGCTTTAAATACTTTTTATAAAAACACACCTGCACTATACCAAAAACCTTTTGAAGGTGAAGGTTTTGAGTGGATAAGTTACGACGACCACGAAAACAGTGTTATTTCATATATTCGAAAAGGAGATAATGCCGAACAAAACGTAATTGTTATTTGTAATTTAACTCCAAGTTTAAGAGAAGATTACTGTATAGGTTTGCCTGAAAACAGAAACATAAAAGAAATTTTTAATAGCGATTCCACCGAGTTTGGAGGCAGCGGAGTTTCAAACAAAAATCCTGTAAAACCCGTAAAAAAATCATGGAATGGTAAACCATACTCGACAAAAGTAACTTTACCACCATTATCTGTAATAATTTTCGAATTTATTTAAAAGAATTACCATATAATCTTTTAATAAAAGATTAAAAACTCTTATATTTTTAGCTTCTTGCATTTTTGCAATATTAAACACCTAAATTTTTAATCTTTATTAATTTTTTAGGTGTTTTTTTAGGGAAAATAAACGCAAGAGGATTTTTTAATTTATTAAATTAGATACTTAACATATAAAGTATAAGCTATGATACTTAATACAGAATTAGAATACAAAGGAAACTTATTTCCTTCCAAAATAATAAACTACGAAAAAAACCTTAATGTACTTTCTTTTACAGCCGATAATGGCGTTGTAATGCAAATTACGGTTCGCAGAGACAGTATACTTCGTTTTAGATATACAACTACAGGAATTTTTGAAAATGATTTTTCGTATGCCATTACAAAATACGCAAGTAGAGGGTATAATCATTTAGAAGTAGAAGAAGAAACCGAAGCTTACGTAATTACTACATCAAAATTAATATGTAAAGTTGCAAAAAGCGATATGCGTATTTCGTTATTCGACGCTGTTGATAACACACTAATTTGTGAAGACGAACTTGGTTTTCATTGGGAAGAAAGTTACGCATTTGGTGGCAACGTTGTAAAAATGTCAAAAACAGCGCAAGCAGGCGAATGTTATTACGGTTTAGGTGATAAGCCTGTTGATAATAATTTAAAAGGAAAACGTTTTGAAAACTGGGTAACCGATTCGTACGCCTATGGCAGAGACACCGACCCTATTTACAAGGCCATTCCGTTTTACACGGCATTACACAATAAAAAATCGTACGGTATATTTTTCGATAATACCTTCCGTTCATATTTCGATTTTTGTCACGAACGCCGTAATATTACCAGTTTTTGGGCCCATGGTGGCGAAATGAATTATTACTTTATTTACGGCCCAGAAATGTCTGAAGTAGTAGAAAATTATACCGATTTAACCGGAAAACCACACGAAATGCCAGCGCTTTGGGCGCTTGGTTATCACCAATGTAAATGGAGCTACTATCCAGAATCGAAAGTAAAAGAAATAACAAGCAAATTTAGAGAACTAAAAATACCATGCGATGCTATTTATTTAGATATTGATTACATGGAAGGTTTCCGCTGTTTTACTTGGAGTAAAGAATATTTTCCAGACCCAAAACGCATGGTTAAAGAATTGGCTGACGATGGCTTTAAAACCATTGTAATTATAGATCCTGGAATAAAAATAGACATGGATTATTCGGTGTTTAAAGAAGGTTTAGATAAAGACTATTTCTGTAAACGTGCCGATGGCCCATACATGAAAGGTAAAGTATGGCCAGGCGAATGCTATTTCCCAGATTTTACCAATCCCGAAGTACGCGATTGGTGGTCTGATTTATTTCAAGAACTTATTGAAGAAATTGGCGTAAAAGGCGTTTGGAACGATATGAACGAACCAGCTGTAATGGATGTTCCTGGAAAATCGTTTCCAGACGATGTAAGACACGATTACGATGGTAACCAATGCAGCCACCGTAAGGCTCATAACGTTTATGGTATGCAAATGGCGCGTGCTACTTACCAGGGTTTAAAAAAATTCTCGTACCCTAAACGTCCGTTTGTAATTACCAGAGCCGCTTATTCTGGTACGCAACGTTACACTTCAAGTTGGACTGGCGATAATATTGCCACTTGGGATCATTTAAATATTGCTAATTTACAAGCACAACGTATGGCCATGTCTGGATTTTCGTTTATTGGATCGGATATTGGTGGTTTTGCCGAACAACCTAATGGAGAGCTTTATGCACGTTGGATACAATTAGGTATTTTTCATCCGTTTTGTCGTACGCATTCGTCGGGCGATCACGGCGACCAAGAGCCTTGGGCATTTGGCGATACTATAACCAATGTAGTTAAAAAATTTATTGAGCTACGCTATCAATTATTACCATACTTATACACGGCCTTTTGGCGCCATGTAAGCGACGGAATTCCTATTTTAAAGTCGTTGGTATTATACGATCAAGAAGATTCGCAAACCCATTATAGAAACGACGAATTTATTTTTGGTGAAAAAATACTAGTTTGCCCAGTAAATGCTCCTAACCAAAAAGGACGACGCATGTATTTCCCGTTTGGAAGATGGTATAATTTATGGACGGACGAAATTGTAACAGGTGGCCAAGAAATGTGGGTTGATGCCGATTTAGATAGTATGCCTATTTTTGTTAGCGAAGGCGCCATTATTCCAAAATACCCAATACAACAATACGTTGGCGAAAAAACGATTGAAGAACTTACCCTAGATGTTTATTATAAACTAGGTAAAGAAACCTCCCAAGTTTACGAAGATGCAGGCGACGGTTACGATTATATAAAAGGCCGTTACAGCTTACGCGATTTTAAACTTACTGGGAAAGAAGACGAACTTATTATACAACAATTTAAAACAGGTAAATACATTACTACCTATAAAACGTTTAAACTTAATTTACATGGGTTGCCATTTAAAATTAAAAAAATTGAAATAGATAATGTTTTAATTCCCGTAGAAGACCTAGTTTATAGTAGTAATACTTTAGTGCTAGATAAAGAATTTACAGAGCTTCATATTATGGCGTAGTACTAAGAAAAGAATTTATATCACATTATAAAAAGCTTCAAACGTTTAATTTGAAGCTTTTTTTTATTCTTTTCGTAACAAATTACTATTAACCCTTTGCTCTCCTATATTTTAATACATATCAATTACTTTGTAGTAAGCTTCCAATTTCTTCAAAAGAAATAGCTATAATTTTGCAATATAAATTTACTTTTACATCTTAATTTACACTAAAAAATTTCAAACATTCATTTATGAAAACCAAATTATCAGCCCTTTTTTTACTTCCATTTATCTCTTTTTCTCAAGATGTTATTACAAATATCGATGGTTCCACTATTAATGCTAAAATTTTAGAAATAAGTAAAAATGAAATAAAATATAAAAAAACAAACTATCTGGATGGCCCATTAATTATAATTGATAAAAAAGACATATCCCAAATAAAGTATGAAAATGGAGACATAGAAATATTTCAACAAACAACATCGGATAAAGAAAAAGTATATGCAGAAAAAGAAAAAAGTGATATTTCTAGTATTTTTAATAAAGGCAATAAAGTTTTTTTAGAAAAAAGTGATGACGCTAATAATGATGCTTTAGAGTATTTTAAAAATTCACTAAAAAAATGGAACTATTGGCAAATAGTTGAAAATAAATCTGATGCCGATTTTATCATTGTTTTTTCATTAAAAAAGAAACTTATGGGAGATAGAAAAGTAAAAGCCACCCTTTTAACATTAAGCGGAAAAACTTACTTAGAAACCAAAAGTTATGCGGCAAGTCAATCGGCGTTTTCTGGATATAATGGCTCTAGAACCGCAGCAAACAGACTGGTTGAAAAGTACTTTGCTAAAAAGTTTAAATAATTTCTTTAACAAAAAAACATTCTTTAACAATATAAAAAAGTGCTTAAAAAGTGAAAAAACTGTGATTCCTAAATAAAATAAGAATCACAGGTTTTTCTATATTTTTTAATACTTAAAGCAGTATTGTTTTACTTTACTCCTTACCCAACGAACTATTTTCAACTGTTGGTACTTTTTCAACATCAAAAGGTTTTCCAAGGTAAACCAATTGAAAACCATCTTTTATTTTTTCAACAATATTTAATCCAAAAGAGGAAATAATGTGTAATTCGCCTTCTATATCTTTAATAAATAAAGGAATTATATCGTCGTCGTTATTAGTAATTTCAATAAGGCTTTCGTAATGCGCTTTATCGGTCAAATCAATCTCCTGAATACTTGGGTGACGACGCGAAAGCTCTAAAAGCGAATTAAAATCGTCGCGATGCGAAAATAATCCTTCTTTTGGATGATTACTAAAATCTTGATCGAGCATTTCCTGTGTGGTAATCAATCTAAACGAGCCATTTTCTCCAAATTGATTTCCAAATTTTTCAATAGCGTATTTGTTGATATCGGAATTTCCCGTTAAAGCCATTAAATAACCTACATCACTAAGTTCAATATTATCCATAAGCGTATCGGAATAAATATTGGTAGAAATAGCTTCAAGCCCAAGTTCACGTGCCTTTTCAATATTGCGTTCGTTACTATCAATTAAAACCACATGGCGCCCATTGGTTTCTAAATAATGCCCAAGCAAGCGTGATACTTTCGAAGCACCAACTATTAAAATACCTCCAGATTTTTCTAAAAATACGCCAACCAATTTTGCAAATAATCTTGCCGTGGTTGCATTAAGTAAAACCGTTCCTAACACAATCATAAACACCAAAGGTGTAATGTATTTGGCATCGGTAACGCCTTTATCGGCAAGTGTTAAACCAAATAACGAAGCTATACCTGCAGCTACTATTCCGCGCGGGCCAACCCAACTAATAAAAAGCTTTTCTTTAAGACGTAGTTTACTGCCTTGTGTACTTAAAAACACGCCAATTGGCCTAATTATAAAAACAACACAAGCAAACAAAATAGCCGCATTCCAATTATAAACAAGTAATAAATCTTCAAAATTTATATTGGCCGCAAGTAAAATAAATAAAATTGAAATTAATAAAACACTCAACGATTCTTTAAAATACAACAACTCTTTAAGGTAAGGCGATTTAGAATTTCCTAAAACCATGCCCATAACTACAACAGCCAATAAACCAGATTCGTGAGCAAAAACATCAGATAAAATAAAAACACCCAAAACCGCAGCTAAGGCAAATACATTAAGTAAATAATGTGGCACTAATTTTTTATTTATTATAAAGTTTAATGCGTGAGCAAATGTAAAGCCGAATGTAAAGCCGAATAAAACAATTTTTCCAAATTCAATTAAAGCCGTTTTTGTAAACTCGCCTCCTGCACCAACACTAATAAACTCGAATACCAAAACCGCAACAAGTGCTCCAATTGGGTCTATTAAAATACCCTCCCATTTTAAAATAGCCGAAACATCTTTTTTTAAGGGAATGTTTCTTAAAATAGGTGTAATTACTGTGGGTCCCGTAACAATTATTAAAGCCGAAAATAAAAAAGAAATTTCCCATGTTAAATAAAACACGTAGTGTGCCGCAATAGCAGCACCAAAAAAGGTTACAACAGAACCTAAGGTTATTAATTTTGTAATAACCGGTCCTACATTTTTAATTTCGTTAATTTTAAGTGTTAAGCCACCTTCAAAAAGAATAATACTAATGGCTAAAGAAACAAAATAAAATAAGCTTTCGCCAGGAAATAAACCCTCTTTACCATTCCAAATTGGTTCAATCCATTTCGTTCCGTCGTGCGATAAATATTCGGCTGCAAAAGGGCCAACAAGTAGGCCTATTAAAATTAAAGGTAAAATAGCCGGAATTTTAAATTTCCATGCTACCCATTGTGCTAATATTCCTAAAATAATTATCCCTCCTAATGCAACCATATGTTAGTGTTATAAGCTACTAATTTAAAAAATTCTGCTAAGTTTAAGTTTTTTAATGCACATTGTTATAAATTTTTAGTATTTACCAAGCTATTAAAACTTTATATCTTAATAAATTCTTAACGTTTTTAAGCAATCGTACTAGATTTCTTAATTTTACATTCTTATGAATTTATATCCTATAAATGCTGGTAATTTTAAGTTAGATGGTGGCGCTATGTTTGGCGTGGTTCCAAAATCGTTATGGCAGCGTACCAATCCGGCCGATGCTAATAACATGATTGATTTAACTGCCCGTTGTTTATTAATTGAAGATGGTGACCGCCTTATTTTGATTGATACCGGCATGGGTAATAAACAATCGGATAAATTTTTTAGTTATTATTACCAATGGGGTGGATTTAATTTAGATAGTTCTTTAAAAAAACATGGATTTCATCGCGATGATATAACCGATGTGTTTTTAACCCATTTACATTTCGACCATTGTGGCGGATGCATACAATGGAACAAAAACAAAACAGGCTACGAAACGGCTTTTAAAAATGCCCATTTTTGGAGTAACCAAAACCATTGGCAATGGGCAACACAACCAAATGCACGCGAAAAAGCATCGTTTTTAAAAGAAAATATTTTACCAATAGAAGAAAGTGGCCAATTAAAATTTACAAACATTCCAGAAAGCGACTTACTTAAAAACTCTCAGCTTGGTTTCGATATTTTTTTCGCCAATGGCCATACCGATAAACAAATGATTCCTATTATTAATTACAAAGGCAAAACCATAGTTTTTATGGCCGATTTATTGCCAACTGTTGGGCATTTACCATTACCCTATGTTATGGGTTACGATACCAGACCGCTTTTAACGCTCACAGAAAAGCAAAAATTTTTAAATATAGCCGCAGATAATAATTATTATCTATTTTTAGAACACGACGCTCATAACGAAATAATTACAGTAAAACATACCGATAAAGGCGTTAGGCTAAACGAAACGTTTGAAACAACAGATATATTTAGTTAAATTATAAGATAAACTCAAAATAAACAAATGAAAATTATTAAACCCTTATTCACTTCTGCCGTATTTTCGGCAGTATTATTTGGCTGCGGTACCGGAGCTAACATAATTTCTACACCACCAGAAAATATTGATACCTCACCTTTAAAAGTTTCGGAACTAACAGAAACCGAAAAGCATAATTGGGGCCATTTAGACATGATTGCCGATACCATTCCTGGTATGAGTGTAGATAAAGCTTACGCTGAAATTATTAAGAACAAAAAAGGGAAAAAAATTATTGTTGCTGTAATTGATTCTGGAATCGATATTGACCACGAAGATTTAAATGATGTTATATGGACGAATGAAGATGAAATACCAAACAACGGAAAAGACGACGATAATAACGGTTATGTTGATGATATTCATGGCTGGAATTTTCTTGGTGAAGGCTATAACGAACAATTAGAATATGTTAGAATTGTAGCTAGCGGAGATACTAGCAATCCAGATTATGCTGCCGCTAAGGCCGAATACGATTCGCAATACCAAACTTGGTTAGGACGTAAAACACAATACGACCAAATTTACCAGCAAATTATGGCTGCAGACCAAATTTTAGCAAAAGCTACAGGTAAAGAAAAATACACTAAAGAAGATGTTAATGCTATTGAAAGTGAAGATGAAAAAGTAAATCAAGCAAAACAAATGGCACAATACATATTTAGTAATGGTATGGAATCGATGGATGAAGCCAAAGAAGAAATTAATTCTGGTTTAGAACAAATTAACGAACGTTTAAACTATAACCTTAATAAATCGTTTACAGGTCGCGTAAATGGTGATAATCCAGACGATTTATCTACAAAATTCTACGGTGACGGAAATGTAAAACCAACTGTGAAAAGTGAAAGCCATGGTACACACGTAGCCGGAATTATTGCTGCAGAACGTAATAATGGCTTAGGTGCAAATGGTGTAGCTAACAACGTAGAAATTATGAGTATTAGAACCGTGCCTAACGGAGACGAATACGATAAAGATGTAGCACTTGCTATTCGCTATGCTGTTGATAATGGTGCTTCTGTAATTAACGGAAGTTTTGGTAAAAGTTTTTCAACGCATAGCGATTGGGTACGCGATGCCATTGCTTATGCAAGTGAAAAAGATGTAGTTTTTGTTCATGCAGCAGGTAACGATAGTAAAGATGTAGATACAGAACCTAATTTTCCAGACGATAACATAAATGGTGAAGAAATATCGAACACCTACATTCGTGTAGGCGCATTGGCTCCAAAATATGGTTCAAACTTAGTAGCTGGTTTTTCTAACTATGGGAAACAAAATGTCGATGTTTTTGCTCCAGGAGCAAGCGTTTATTCTACAACTCCAGAAAACGAATACGATACCAAAGGCGGAACATCTATGGCAGCGCCTGCTGTTGCTGGGGTTGCTGCTTTAATTCGTTCTTATTACCCTACTTTAAAAGCTTCACAGGTAAAACAAATTATTATGGACTCTGGCTTAGCTTTAACACCAAAAGTTATTGTTGGTGGCAATAGCAGTGATATTCGTCCGTTTGCCGAATTATCAAAATCTGGTAAAATAGTAAATGCTTTTAACGCATTAATAATGGCTTCAAAAGTAGCCGCTCAATAAAAAATTATTATTATGAAACGTTTTTTTATATCGCTTTTAAGCCTGTTTTTTTTATTATCCTGTGGTGGAGGTAAAGGCGCTGCTTCTAATAAAGCAACACCTCCAAATACGCCAAAAACACCAATAATTTCGAACGTAAATTCTGGATACTGGCAACAACATGTAGATTACAAAATGGAAATTGATATGGATGTAAACACCTATCAATATCAAGGAAAACAGCAATTGGTTTACACCAATAATTCACCAGATGTTTTAAACAAAGTATTCTATCATTTATACTTTAATGCTTTTCAACCTGGTAGCGAAATGGATGTACGTTCGCGTACAATTGCAGATCCAGACCGTCGTGTTGAAGATAGAATTAGCAAACTTAAGCCTAACGAAATTGGTTATATAAACGTTAATTCTTTAAAACAAAACGGAACCATTTTAAAACACGAAACTGTGGGTACCGTTTTAGAAGTTGAATTAGCAAAACCTATTCAACCTGGCGAAAAAGTTACCTTCGATATGGTTTTTGATGCCCAAGTGCCTGTACAAATTCGTCGTTCTGGTAGAAACAACAAAGAAGGTGTTGCACTTTCCATGACACAATGGTACCCAAAATTAGCCGAATACGATTTTGAAGGTTGGCATGCAGACCCATATATTGGTCGTGAATTTCACGGGGTTTGGGGTAATTTTGATGTAAAACTAACAATAGATAAAAATTATGTTGTTGGTGGTACAGGTTACTTACAAGGAGAGCCATCTGTAAAAGGCAATAAAAAAACCATGCATTTTAAGGCTCCAAAGGTACACGATTTTACTTGGGCGGCAGATCCAGAATATATTCACGATACCTTACAAATGGAAAATGGTCCATTGCTTAATTTTTACTACAAAAAAACACTTCCGGAAGAAAATTTAAAATTCTGGAAAGAATTTCAACCTAAAGCTGCGGCGTTAATTAAATATTACTCCGAGCACGTTGGTAAATATCCTTACAAACAATACTCTGTAATTCAAGGTGGTGATGGCGGTATGGAATATGCTATGTGTACTTTAATTACTGGTGAACGTAGTTTTGGTAGTTTAGTTGGTGTTACAGCTCACGAAATGGCACATACTTGGTTTCAATTTTTACTAGCGAGCAACGAGGCAAAACACGAGTGGATGGACGAGGGTTTTACAAGTTACATTAGTGATTTAGCAATGAACGAAGTTATGGAGACTAATAAAGAAAATCCAACTGCTGGCGCTTACAGAAACTACCTGTATTTAGCTAAATCTGGTAAAGAGCAACCGTTAACTACACATGCCGATAGATATGCTTACAATCAAGCTTACAGTATTTCGGCTTACAGTAAAGGTGAAGTGTTTTTAGCTCAATTAGGTTATATAATTGGAGAAGAAAACTTAAAGAAAACCATAAAAAAATATTTTACCGATTTTTCTTTTAAACACCCAAAACCATTAGATATTGTTAGAACTGCCGAAAGAGTTTCTGGTTTAGAACTCGATTGGTATTTAATAGATTTTGGACAAACAACAAACACTATAGATTACGGTATTACATCTATTGAAGATAAAACTATAACTTTAGAGCGTATTGGTTTAATGCCAATGCCTATAGATTTAACAGTAACCTACACCGATGGTACAACACAAAATTATTACATACCATTACAAATGATGCGTGGGGAAAAACCAACCACTGCAACCCTTATAAAAGATTGGGCATGGGCATATCCTACCTATACATTTAACGCAGAAAAATCGGTTAAAAGTGTACAAATTGACCCAAGTGGTTTAATGGCAGATATTAACCCAGAAAATAATACGAAGTAGATTTAATTTTTATATTAATTTTAAAAACCTTCTGTTAAAACAGAAGGTTTTTTATTTTTATAATTTACATACCTTTGGCAAATAAAAGCACAATAATTGCGTCTTACCTACCCTAAAAACGAAAAATTAAAAAGCAAAACGCTTATCGACGAACTATTTTCCAGCGGTAAATCGGTTTCGGCCTACCCTTTGCGTTTAGTATATTTACCAACAACATTTAACGAAAATGTACAGGCTAAAACAGGTGTTTCGGTAAGTAAGCGTAATTTTAAAACTGCGGTAGCTAGAAATCGTATAAAACGTTTAATGCGTGAAGCTTATAGATTAAATAAACCCGATATATTTAACAATTTATCAACGCCACATGCGTTTATGATTTTGTACATTGGTAAAGAAATACCAAGCTTTAACCTTGTAAATACTAAAATGAAGCAACTTTTCGAGAAATTTTCGAATAAAAGCCAAGCCTAATAAAAATTCGTTCATGAAAAAATTATTAAAAAGAAAAGTAATTATTCCCGTTTTACTTTGTGCTGTATTTTTAACAACTTCAGCATTTAAAAACGATTTTTTTGAAATTGCAAAGCAAATTGAAATTTTCACTATGCTCTTTAAGGAAATCAACATGAATTATGTTGATGATACCAACCCTGGCGAACTTATGGATACCGCTATAAAAAGCATGCTTGCCGATTTAGATCCGTACACCAATTTCATGAACGAACAAGATGTTGAAGCGGCAAGAATTAACAACACTGGCGATTATACAGGCATTGGAGCCAAAGTAAAAACCTTAAAAGATAAATTATTAATTATTGAACCTTACAAAGATTATCCTGCGGATAAAGCGGGCCTTAAAGCCGGGGACGAAATTATTAAAGTTGGCAACACTTCTATTTTAGATTATAAAGACGATGCGGGTAACTTATTAAAAGGTACCGCCGGATCGCAAGTTGAAGTCACTTTTAATAGACAAGGCAAAACACAAACTACAACCATTAAGCGCGCCGAAGTAGAAATTAAAGCTGTGCCTCATTTTTCAATGATAAACAATAACACAGGTTATATTGTTTTAAGTTCCTTTAGCCGTAAAGCGCATAGCGAAACCAATTATGCACTGCGCGATTTAAAAGCACAAGGTGCTAAACGTATTATTTTAGATTTACGCGGAAACCCTGGTGGATTGGTTAACGAAGCTATAAAAATTGTTAACCTATTTGTACCCAAAGGTCAATTGGTAGTAACCACTAAATCTAAAGTTAAAAAATACAACCGTACATATTACACACAAAACGACCCTATTGATACCGAAATTCCTTTGGTTATTTTAATTGATGGTAAAAGCGCTTCGGCTAGCGAAATTGTATCTGGATCTTTACAAGATTTAGATCGTGCTGTAATCGTGGGTTCTCGTAGCTTTGGAAAAGGTTTAGTGCAACGCCCAAAAGAATTAACATATGGAACACAAATAAAAATTACTATTTCGCGCTATTACACGCCTTCTGGCCGTTGTATTCAAGCTTTAGATTATTGGCATAGAAACGAAAACGGAGAAGCTGTTCGTGTAAAACAAGAAAATTACAACGAATTTAAAACTAAAAACGGACGTAAAGTGTTTGATGGTGGTGGTGTTTTCCCAGATGTTTTAATAGGAAGTTATAAAACCTCACCCATAACATCTGCAATTGTTAATAACGATTTAGTGTTTAACTATGCAACAAACTATTATTACAAACATAAAATTAACGATATTAACAGTTTAAAATTAAATGATACCGATTTTAAAGACTTTAAAAATTATTTAAAAACTAACAATTTTACTTTCGAAACCGATACAGAGAAAGCGCTAAGAAAAGCCTTCGAAATTGCTAAAAAAGAAGAATTAAACGATAATATAAATACAGATTATAACACGTTAATTTCAAATTTAAACAAATCGAAATCAACTGTAATCGACGAAAATAAAGACTATTTACTTAACAAACTTACAGAAGAAATAGTAAAACAATATGCCTACCGAGAAGGTTTATACGACTATTATAAAATACACGATAACGACATAAAAAAAGCTACCGAAATACTTGGTAACCTAAGTACCTATTCTGGATATTTAAATTAAAATACCGTTGAAATATGCTGTATAACAGTATATAGCTTCGATTTCATTTAAAAATATTATATTTATCACATAGGTTGCTATGAACAAAGTTTTAATAATTATACTTCTCAATTTTATTTCAATTTTAAGTTTTTCGCAAGAAAATTTAAAACACGAAGTCTATTTTGAAACTGATGAATTCGTAGTACCAAATACAGAAACTAATAGGCTTTTATTATTTATTTCTAAATTAACCGATGTAGATATAGAAACTATATCTATTTTTGGATTTTGTGATGATAGAGGCGCCGATACTTACAATTTAAAACTCTCACAACAACGTGCCGAAGCAATAAAAACTATTTTTTCTGAAAACGAAATTAGCGAATCATTAATTACAAACGTAGATGGTAAAGGCGAAATTTTATTAAAAATAGTTGAAGAAAAAAACCTGTTAAAAATTAGAGGTTTAAATCGAAAAGTTGAAATTATTGTTACACCAAAACCACCTAAACCTGTAGTTAAAGCTGTTGAAATAATACAACCACCTAAAGAAAAAACCGTTGTCGAAAAAATTAACGAAAGCGTTAAAGGCGATAAAATAATTTTTAAAGATATTTTATTTAAAACAGGTTATGCTACTGTTACTCCAGCAACTAAAAAAAACTTAACTGCCATAGCTGAAGCATTAGCCAACAGACCAGATATTTACTTTACCATTCAAGGGCATGTGTGTTGTACAAAATATTCACGCGATGCTATAGACAGGAAAACAAAACTTAGAAATTTATCGGAAGCTCGAGCAAAATATGTTTACGATTATTTTGCGAAAAAAGGCGTAGATAAAAAACGCATGAGACATCTAGGAATGCGACGTAAATTTCCATTAGGTGGCGATCCTAAATTCGATCGTCGTGTTGAAATTGTAATCAATTACGTAGATAATGCCAACTAAATGTTATGCGCTTCAAAACCTTATATATATTCGTTATTTTAATTGTTTTTCAGTTAAAACTAACAGCGCAAACTTATGTTCCAGATAATAATTTTGAACAAGCATTAATTAATTTAGGTTACGACACTGCACCTATAGACAATTTTGTGCCCACAGCTAATATTAACACCATTACAAACTTAGATGTTTCTGCACAAAATATAAGCGATTTAACAGGAATAGAAGATTTTACAAACCTAATAAGTTTAGACTGTTCACAAAACCTATTAACAACCTTAAATGTATCTCAAAATAGCTTATTAACAGAGTTATATATTCACAATAACTTGCTAACAAATATTGATGTTTCAAACCTTAAAGCACTAAAAATTTTATGGTGTTACTCAAACAACTTAAACACTTTAAATGTTATTAACAATACAAGTTTAATTTCGTTAGTTTGTTGGAATAATAATCTATCCGTTTTAAACGTAACTAACAATACAGCATTAACCGTATTGGTTTGTGAAGAAAATAATATATCGAACCTAGATATAACTCAAAATACAGCATTAAATAGATTGCAGTGTGGTAACAACACATTAAATAATTTAAACCTAAAAGAAAATACAAATTTAACCTATTTGACTTGTGAAAATAACCAACTAACAACACTAGATATTAGTGAAAATAAAGCGCTAAAAACAGTAATTTGTAGTAACAATAATTTTAAAACGCTTGATTTTTCTAAGAATTCAAACCTATCTTATTTAGATTGTAATACAAACGAATTATGTACCTTAAACCTTAAAAACGGTAATAATTCTGCTATAACTTTTATAGATTTTAGCAATAACGATTTTTTAAATTGTGTAGTTGTAGATAATGAAAATGATGATTTTAGTACTTGGCAACCAACTAATTTTAACAATTATACAAATACTGTTGAAACTTGTAGTGTTTTTGTTCCCGTAGATGAAATTGATGATTTTATAGGAACAACCTACACCTTACCAACTTTAACAAACGGTAATTATTTCACCGAATCTGATGCCAACGGAACACCTTTAAGCGCTGGAGATGTTATTAACCAATCGCAATTAATTTACATTTATAATGCAACCGTATGCGATAGTAATGAATCAAATTTTTATGTTTTTATAACAGATTCAGATTATTATATTCCAAAATATTTTACACCTAATAACGATGGTAGCCACGACTTATGGCAGGTTATAGATAATACTAATGTTATTAACACAATTAGTATTTACAATAAATACGGAAAACTTATAAAATTTTTAGCACAAGGTATTTTAGAATGGGATGGCACTTTTAAAGGTAACCATTTACCAACCGACGATTATTGGTATGTTATAAGTTTTAATACTGGTGAAGTTTTATGGGGCCATTTTACATTAAAACGCTAATTTTTAAGCATTGCTATATGCGGTATACCATCTTCAAGATACTCCTCTCCTATTTCGTTAAATCCTAAGCTGTTATAAAACTTTTTTAAATAACATTGTGCAGAAATTTTTATTTCTGTTTCGTTAAAATACTTACTAACCGCAGTTATTGAAGCTTTCATTATATCGTAACCGTATTTATGTTTGCGTTCGTTTTGCGCCACTACTACTCTACCAATGCTTGATTTTTCAAAATAATCACCAGGTTTAAAAATGCGTGTATAAGCCACTATTTTTTCATTTTTAAAACCTAATACATGAATCGCTTTTTGGTCTTTATAATCTATATCTTGGTAAACACAATCTTGTTCTACTACAAATACCTCGCTTCGTAATTGTAATATATTATACAGCTCGTTGGTAGTAAGTTCGTTAAATGTTTTAGTTTGTATGGTTAGCATATATAAGTTTTACTAATTAGTAGTTGTCACCTAGAGCGAAATCGAAAGGTTTTAAAAAAATTAATCCTGAACAATAATATCTTTTATATCATCTTTATTAAACTCAGGTTGAATAGTAACGTGGTTAATATTAAATTTTTCTTGTAATACAGCTTCAATGGTTAATAAAATAGCATCAAAATCTGTGATGTTAACATCTTCAATTAAATCTAAATGTGCTTCTAAATGCAATTCATCATCACTTAAATTCCAAATGTGTACATGATGTAATTTTTTTACTTTTGGTAACTTGTTAACTTCGTTTACAACTTCTTTAATGTCAATATGTTCTGGTGTGAATAACATTAACATTTTGGTAGAAGATTTTAATAAAAAATACCCAACCCAAATTAAATACAAAGCAATTAAAAAAGTGAGTAAACTATCTACCCAAAACATATTAAAATACTTCATTAACAAGCCACCAACTAAAACAGCAATACTTGCTAACATATCTGTTAATAAATGTATGTAAGCAGATTTTATATTAATATTATTATTAGATTCTTTTTTTAGCAAATACACACTAAATCCGTTTCCTAAAATAGCCACAAGCGCAAGTATTATAACTAAATTAGATTCAATGGTTTGCGGATTTTTAAAACGCTGTACAGCTTCTTTAATTAAAATAATAGCAACAATTATTAAAGTAGAAGCATTTATAAAAGCTGCTAAAATTTCGGCACGCTTATAACCAAAAGTACGTTGTTCTGAAGCCTCTTTTTTTGCTAATTTATTAGCTATATAACTAACTATAAGCGATAAAACATCACTAAAATTATGCAATGCATCGCTTAATAGAGATAAACTACCAGAAATTAAACCACCAATTACTTGAGATGCTGTAATAACTATATTTAATAATATAGAAACTAACAGATTCTGTCCATTTAAATCTTTATAATGAGTATTTTGGCTATGCGAATGTTTGTGTTCCATTCATATTAACAAGATAACGGAATTTTATCTACACGACGTTGATGACGACCACCTTCAAATTCTGTATTTAAAAACGTTTCAACCATTTCAACAGCTTGTTCTATAGCTGTAAATCGCGAAGGAATGCATAATATGTTAGCATTATTATGGCCTCGAATAAGTTCAACAATTTCTTTAGTCCAACATAAACCAGCACGAATACCTTGATGCTTATTAGCTGTAATAGCAACACCATTGGCACTACCACAAATTAAAATACCAAAAGTAGCTTTTTGGTTGGTAACATCTGTGGCAACTGGATGAACAAAATCTGGATAGTCTACACTATCTTTACTATCTGTACCGTGATTTAAAACGGTATATCCTTGTTCTTCAAGATATTTTACAATTGCGAATTTATAATCGGTACCAGCGTGGTCGTTTCCTATAGAAATTGTCATTTTTTTATACTTTAATATATGTATACAAAGGTAACGAATTAGTATTTAGATAGCTATTCTGTAAAAAAACTTATCATTTATATTAACATGTTAATAATCTCGTGTTTTTTACAAAAGCTGTGTATTAGTTTTTCATTACCTGTTAATAACTGTTGATATGTTTATAAAATATTTATTTGGTTTTTATCTAAAAAATTACAATCCGTAACGTTTACGTAACACACAAATAAGTTAATGTAAATTTTTAGTTAACTTATAAGCACTAAAATGTACAGTTATAAGCTATGTTAACTAAATATTTTATTAAAAATTTACTGTTAGTTTAGTTATTAACAGCTGTTAATAGTAAAATAAAAAAGCTTAAAAATTAACAAGTTAAGTATGTTCATAAATGTTAATTACCTATCAATAGTTTTAAATAACATACTTTTCAAAATAAAAATCTAAAAAGTTATACCGCTATTAACAAACAATAATCATCATCAATATTTTTTTAAAATTTTTAAAAGAAAAAGATATTATAATATATAGTGTGAATAACTTCAATTTAACATTAATTAAAACGTTTTACATTTTATTATTGTAGCTTTGTGTAAACAAATAGCTATTACTTCGCCTTTTTAAGCTATTTTTATAACAGGCTTTCTAATATTTTGTTATTAGGAATTAAAAGATTACTCAAATTATATGAGCAGAAAAAGAAAAGGAAAATCCAGAAAAAACGGTATTTCCAACCTTACAAATACAATATTAAGTATATTAAAAAAAGAACGTAACCAAGCGTTTAACTACAAACAAATAGCAGCAAAACTTGGTGTTAACGATGCTAGCAGCCGTAACCAAATTATAAAAACTTTAGCTAAACTTGCAGCTAAACAAGAAATTGAACAAGTAGATCGTGGTAAATTTAAAGCCGTTGTTAATACCGAATATTACGCCGGTATTTTAGATTTATCGTCGCGTGGATCTGGTTATATTATTTGCGACGAGTTTGAAGAAGATATATACGTAGCTTCAAACAATATTAATCGTGCGTTAAACGGTGACGAAGTAGAATTTTACTTATACAAACGCCGTAAACGCGGCAAAATGGAAGGTGAAATTACCCAAGTTTTAAAACGAGATAAAAGTGAGTATGTAGGTGTAATTCAATTACATAGTAATTATGCATTTGTAGTGCCAGATAGTACAAAAATGTATAAAGATATTTTTGTACCCATAAATAAAACTTTTAAGGCTGAAGATGGAGATAAAGTATTAGTAAAACTTGAAGATTGGCCAGAAAAAGCCGATTCACCTTACGGAAAAGTAATAAAAGTCCTGGGTAAACCTGGAGAACACAATACAGAAATTCATGCTATTTTAGCAGATTATGGCTTACCAAGCGAGTTTCCAGAAGCCGTTGAAGCTTATGCAAATGAGTTAGATACATCTATAACCGAAGCCGAAATAGCAAAACGCCGCGATATGCGTAAAGATTTAACCTTTACCATCGACCCGAAAGACGCAAAAGATTTTGATGATGCTTTATCATTTACAAAATTAGAAAATGGTTTATTCGAAGTTGGTATTCATATAGCGGATGTATCGCATTATTTGCAAGAAGGAACTGTTTTAGATGATGAAGCGTACGAGCGAGCTACATCGGTTTATTTAGTAGATAGAGTTGTGCCAATGCTGCCCGAAGTATTATCTAACAATGCCTGTTCATTGCGTCCGCATGAAGAAAAATATACATTTTCAGCAGTATTTACTCTAAACGATAAAGCTGAAATAAAAGACCAATGGTTTGGCAGAACCGTAACTTACAGTGATGCTCGTTTTGCTTACGAAGAAGCTCAGGCAATAATTGAAAATAATTCCGGTGTCTCGCTGAGTGCAATCGAAACGTTAAAAATCAATACTGAAATTCCAGAAGAAGTATCATTAACAGGAAAAACATACCAAACAAAACCGGAAATTGCCGAAGCCGTTTTAGTATTAGATAAACTTGCTAAAAAAATGCGTGGTGTTCGTATGCAATCTGGAGCTATTTCTTTTGATAAAGTTGAAGTAAAATTTAACTTAGATGAAAATAATGATCCGGTTGGGGTTTTCTTTAAAACCAGTAAAGATGCTAATAAGTTAATTGAAGAATTTATGCTTCTTGCTAACCGAAAAGTATCGGAATTTATTGGTAAACAATCACCTAAAAAAACCTTTGTTTACAGAGTTCATGACGAGCCAGACGAAAGTAAATTAGCCAGTTTACAAGGTGTTGTAAAACGTTTTGGTTATAAACTCGATTTTAAAGATAGAAAATCTACTTCAGCGTCATTAAATAATTTACTTAAAGAAGTTAATGGTAAAAAAGAACAAAATTTAGTAGATACTTTAGCCATACGAAGTATGAGTAAAGCCGAATATTCTACACACAATATTGGGCATTATGGTTTAGCATTCGATTATTACAGTCACTTTACATCGCCTATACGACGTTATCCAGACGTTATGGCACACCGATTACTACAACACTATTTAGATGGCGGAAAAAGCGCTAATGAGGATGTTTACGAAGAAAAATGTAAACACTCCAGCGATATGGAAAATTTAGCTACAAAAGCCGAACGTGATTCTATTAAATACATGCAAATTCGCTTTATGGAAGATCATAAAGATGAAGAATTTATAGGCGTTATTTCTGGAGTAACAGATTGGGGTATTTATGTTGAAATTATTTCGAATAAATGTGAAGGTATGGTAAGTGTTCGTGATATGACAGACGATCATTATGCTTTCGATCAAGAACTTTATGCTATGGTTGGGAGAAGTAATAAAATTGTTTACCAACTTGGTGATGAAGTTGTTGTAAAAGTAAAAAATACCGATTTAGTTAAAAAACACCTCGATTTTACATTAATTGGAAAGGCAGAAGAGGTATAAAATTTTTAACCTTTAAAAGAAATAAAGGGCTTAAGCATTCTAATTTGTACAAATTAGAATGCTTTTTTTTCGCTTTTATCTAATAAGTAATATTTTAAATTCGTTACAAAACTTTAGTATTCTTCTTAATTAATTAACTCTTTTTGTATAAATATACTTAATCTAAGTACGTATTATTTTATTAATACTTAAGTATTTAGTTGATATAAATGAGTCAAATTTTATATTGTTTAATTTTAAATCACTAAAATTAAGGTATTTGTAAAAAACACAAATATGTAAAAAAGCAGTTTTTAAAATGATAAAAATCATGTATGTTTGTAATATATAAGTATTTTATAAGTATTAATACTTATTTTTTAATCTTAATCGCAGACAATTATGAGTAATATAAGTACAAGTAAAGCTACAAAAATTACACTTACAGATTTTAAAACCGTACAAATGCGTACATTTCATTTAAGTTGGATTGCATTTTTTTTATGTTTCTTCGGTTGGTTTTCGCACGCACCATTAATGAAATCTACTATTGCACCAGATTTAGCACTTACTAAAGCACAAACAACCTTAGCTTTTATTGCTTCTGTAGGCGTTACCATTTTTGCACGTTTACTTATTGGTTCATTATGCGATAAAATTGGTCCTAGAAAGAGTTATGTTTATTTACTCATTTTTGGAGCTATTGCTGTGGCTAGTTCATCCTTTGCTTATTCTTGGGAAACCTATTTATTGTCAAGATTAGCCATTGGAGTAATTGGTGCATCGTTTGTAATTACGCAGTATCACACTTCGGTAATGTTTGCACCTAATGTTATTGGTATTGCAAATGCTACAACTGCTGGTTGGGGTAATTTAGGCGGTGGTGTAACAAATGCTGTTATGCCTTTAATTGCTTCTGGAGTTTTGGCTTTAGGACTAGCCGAAGCTAATGCACATTGGCGTATTGCTATGTTTGTTCCAGCAATAATTATGTTAGTTGTAGCTTTTTTGTATTGGAAATATACTACAGATTGCCCAAAAGGTAATTATGTTGATTTGCCAGAAGAAAGACCTCAAGTTAAAAAAGGTGAAAAAGGATTGTTTTTAACAGCCGCTTCAGATAAGCGTGTATGGATATTATTTTTAATGTATGCAGGTTGTTTTGGTATGGAATTGTTTGTTACCGGTAAGGCTTCAACATATTATCAAGAAAAGTTTGGTTTAAGTCAAGAATCGGCTGGTTTTATTGTGTTATTTTTTGGGGCAATGAATTTGTTTGCGCGTTCTACAGGTGGATGGATTGCCGATAAATTCGGAAAGAACTCTGGACTTAATGGTCGTGTTAAAATATTAGTTTACGTGGTTATTGCCGAAGGTATTGCATTATTGTTATTTTCTCAAATGAATGTTTTAGGATTTGCAGTTGCAAGTATGGTATTTTTCTCGCTATTTGTGCAAATGGCAGAAGGTGCCACATATTCGGTAGTACCATTTATTAACAGAAAAGCTCTAGGAGCCGTTTCTGGTATTGTTGGTGCAGGTGGTAATGTTGGTGCAGTGCTTTATGCACAGTATTTATTAAGAAGTGGTTCTAGTTTACAAGAAGCATTTTTTGCCTTCGGATTTATTGTAGCTGCAGTTGGATTTCTTGGATTGCTAGTTAAGTTTTCTCCTAAAGAAGAGCAGGCAGCAAAAGATGAACAAAAAAGAATAGAAGATTTACAAAAAGCGGTAGATAACTCGGCTGTTACTGCCTAAAAATTTGGTAAATATTGTTAAATAAGAAATCCTGAAAAGTTGAGCTTTTCAGGATTTTTTTTGATTGGTATTCAGGTTTTTATAAATTTAGTAATCGGTTACCGAGCTCCAGTTTTCACCAGATTTTATGCGGTATAATTGCATTTCGGAAATGCCAAATTGTTTGGCAATCATTTTTAAACGTGTTCTGCGGTTAGGATCGTTTATTTTTCGTTTTATTAACCTAACTTTACTTTCGGTAAGTTTCGCATAAGTACGTTTTCTAGGTTTATTTTTATATTCTGGATTACTAAATTGATGAATTTCTTTTTCGCGTTTAGTAGCCCATTTTAAGTTTTCAACGCGGTTATCATTTTTATCGTAGTTTAAATGAATTACGTAAACGCCGTCATTTTGCTCTAAAAAGTGTTGTGCAACAAGTTTGTGAATGTATCGGCTGGTTGATTTTCCATTTACCTTTTGTTTTACTGGTAAATTTCGGTAACCATTTATATAAGATTCCTTTACTAAAAATTCTTTTTCGCCTTTACAGTTAATAACTCTTCCGTAGTTTGAAATTTTAAATTTTTCGTTTTCGGCAATACCTTCATCAAATTTAATTTCTTTCCATTCTTCTTTCCAATAATCTCTTATCATAGGTTTTCATTTTAAATTGTAAAAAATAGCAAGAATCTAATTTACGTAAAATAAGAAGAAGCATAAAATGTTTCTCTTAAAAACCGTTGGTTTAGAGTTATTTGAAAGAATTAAAATACATCTAATATTATATTTTTCTTAATTATTTTAAGTTTTTACGAATGTGTATTTTGAAAAGTGTTTTATGGTTTATTATAACCTTATCATGACTAATCAATTTTTTGAAGTGAAAATAATACGTTTAATTGGATGTAATAAATTTTATTTCAAGCTAAAAATTTTAGTAATTATAAACGGGTATTAAGTATATGCTAAGGAAAAAAAAGAGAGACTTCTTATTAAAAAGTCTCTCTTTTAAAATTTTATATGGATTTGTATTACATGTTAAATTGTTCGGTAGTTAAACCGTTATTAAATTTAATGTTGCTCCAGTTTACAAGTATCCAAGGGTCTTGAGAAACAGCTGCATCCCAAGTCGATTTTTTATACTTGCGCGTTGTTGGTATTAATAGATCATTAATTTTTTCGTATTCTAAAGTCATTAAAAACGGTGTTTCCATAACACCAAAATCGGCAACAGTAAATAAAAACTGATCTACTAATTGGGTTTTTTTATTAATGTAAAGCTGGTATATATCGGTTGGTTTATCATTTTTAGTTTCAAACGATACTTTTACAATATCGTAATTAGTATCGTTTATAACAGTATCGCCTAAATGCTCGTAAATTAAACCTGGATCCAGTAATTTTTGAAACATAGCAAACCAGTAAAAGTTTGTAGGTCTATTAAAAGCAACACGTTTTAAGGCTTTTTCGTCGTTAATTGGGGTAGCTTCATGTTTTAACCAATAGTTTTTTCCGTTGTAACCTTGTTCTAAAATACCTTTTAAATCGGGTAAAGTTCTTTCATGTTGTTCATATTTTCCATAAGAAAGTTCGCCATTAAATATGTATTTTTCTGTTGATACATCTTTTTTACCATCCGGTGTTTGGTATGTATAGGTATAAACAACATCTTTTTTTGCACGAAGCTTGTCGTAATTTCCAACAGTTTGTACTAGGTTATAAACCAATTCATGGCCTTTATTTTTAAAGGTTTGTTTTGGTGTTTCTGTGGCTGGTTTAATTTCCGATTTTTCTGTCTTAGTTTTGTTATTGCAAGATATGGCAAGTAAACTTGATAGCATTATAGCCGAAAAGTATTTTTTTGAAATCATAACTGTTATTTTTTGGATAAAAATATAACTAAATAAACGGTTAGCTATGTTTTATATGTAACTTTAACAATCTTTTAAATACTAACAAGTAAATATATTAGATAAACATGATTTTAACGACAACACCCAATATTGAAGGCCATAAAATTGTAGATTATTTAGGAATTGTTTCTGGCATTTCTAGCAATATAAAAACCGCGTTTTCATTTAAAACTGAGAAGAATTTAAATTTATTTTCTGAGGCTATAGATAAAGCTAAAGAAGAAGCATTTCAAAAATTAAAATCAAATGCGATGAACTTGCAAGCAAATGCGGTTGTTGGTATAACTGTAGATGTGGAAACTGAATCTGGCGCATATTTTTTTATTTCGGTTACAGGTACTGCTGTAAAAGTGGAATAAATTATAATGTTTTGCTAAAGTTTTTAGGTAATGGAACAATTATTGATTCCTTTACGTAAATTATAAAAAAGTAGAATTTAAAATTTTTAAAATTTAAAATGAAAACCTTAGTTAAAACGCTTGTATTATTTATTACTGTAAACTTATTTTCCCAAAATGTTATTGAAAAAACAGTTGGAGAATTTAAAGAACTTAAAGTTTACGATTTAATTAATGTGGAGCTTATTCAAGCAAACGAAGACAAAGTTGAAATTACTGGCGATAATAAAGATGACGTTGTAATTGTTAACAAAAACGGCACTTTAAAAATAAAAATGAAGTTAGGCGAATCCTTTGAAGGAAACCAAACGAAGGTAAAATTATACTACACCAAAGTTGATATTATTGATGTAAATGAAGGTGCAACAGTAACTTCAAACGATATAATAAAACAGTTCGAAATAGATTTAAAAGCCCAAGAAGGTGGTATAATTAAAGTACCTGTAGATGTGTCTTTTACTAATGTTAAAGCGGTAACCGGAGGTGTAGTTGAAGTGTTAGGAACTTCTAAAAGTCAAGATATTTCTTTATTAACAGGTGGCGAATATCATGGTAAAGAATTAAATTCCGAAAAAGCTAAAGTATCCATTAACGCTGCTGGTTCGGCATATGTAAAAGCCTCAAAAACAGTAGATGCTAAAGTAAGAGCTGGAGGCGAAATATTTATTTATGGTAAGCCAGAAACAGTTAACGAAAGCAAAATTTTTGGTGGTAGCATAAAGCGTATAGATTAAATTTTAAGCTTTACAACACCTATACATACGTGCTTGTAAAGCTTATTTTTAGTAATTTAGCTATACAACAAACTAAATTTTACCGTTGAAGCTAACTAAATTTTTAAGTTTTGTAGCTGTAATGTATTCTTTTTTTATAGTTACAGCTCAGGAACGCCCGCCTATTCAAATTTTTACACCTTCTCAATATGGTGCAGAAAATCAAAACTGGTCTATTTCTCAAGACCAAAATAAATCTATTTTTATTGCTAATAATAAAGGCTTATTAGAATTTAATGGTGCTAAATGGCGTGTTTATAATTCTCCAAACAAAACTATTATCCGGTCGGTAGCTGTTATTAATAATATTATTTATTCAGGTAGTTTTAGAGAGTTTGGTTTTTGGGAACGCGATAATTACGGAAATTTAAATTACACCTCATTATCTCAACAATTAAACATTCCTTTTTTAGAAGATGAAGAGTTATGGAATATTATTGGGATAGACGATTATGTTCTGTTTCAATCGCTTAACAGAATTTATATTTACAATACTAAAAATAATAACTATTCTATAATCAATTCTAAGGAAACTATTTATCGTTTATTTAAGGTCGACGATTCTATTTATTTTCAAAAGTTAACTAACGGTTTATTCGAAATAGCAAACGGTGAAGCACGTTTAGTTTCAGACCATAACGTTATCAAGAAAAATTTACTCGTTAATGTTTTTAAAAAAAATAATAAATTGTTTTTTTTAACCGAGGATAACGGTTTTTACTATTTAGAAAATAATGAAATAGTATCATGGCAAATTTCCGCAAGTAGTTCCTTAGAAAAATTACGCATTTATAGTAGTAAAAAACTAGAAGACGGAAGTTTTGTTCTAGGAAGTATTTCCGATGGTATTTTACTCTTATCACCTACTGGAGAAATTCTTCATAAAATTAATCAGAAATCTGGTTTAAGTAATAATACGGTTTTATCGGTTTTTGAAGATGTAGAAAATAACATTTGGTTAGGTTTAGAAAATGGTATTAACTGTGTTAATATTAAATCGCCATTTAGTATTTATAACGACACCGAAGGACATATTGGTGCTGTTAATGCTTCAGTTTTACATGAAAATTATTTATACATTGGTACTAACCAAGGGTTGTTTTATAAACGATATAAAAGTAACGAAAATTTTAAGTTTATAAACGGAACACAAGGTGCTGTTTGGTGTTTAAATGTAATAGATAACCAGTTATTTTGTGGTCATAATTCAGGTACATTTTTGGTTAGTAATAATCAGGCTAGTTTAATTTCTAGTGTACAAGGTACTTGGGATATAAAAAAGCTTAACGATAGTATATTAATTCAAGGTAATTATACGGGGTTATATCTTTTAGAAAAAGGTAAAAATACTTGGAAACTTCGCAATAAAATTGAAGACTTTAATATTTCTAGTCGTTATTTCGAAGTACTAAATGGTAAACAAGTTTTTGTAAGCCATGAATATAAAGGTGTGTTTAATATTACACTTAATAACACATTTACCAAAGCAGTTAAAATTTCACAAGAAGCTATTGAAACGGGATTAAAAACCAGTTTAATCAAGTACAAAAACAACATTTATTATTCACAAATTAGTGGCGTTTATAAGTATAATAAATCCAATAAATCTTTTAAGCGTGATTCTATTTTTAGCCAACTTTTTAATAAAAATGAATATATTTCTGGTAAACTTATAGTTGACAAACGAACCAATAAACTTTGGGCAACTTCCTTGTCGGGTTTAAGTTATCTCTCGAGTAGTAAACTTAGTGATACTCCAAAAATTAATCATATAGCCATACCAAGTCATTCTCGAAACGACGTTACTGGTTACGAAAATATTACACATTTAGAAGAAAATAAATTCCTTTATGGAAATTCAACAGGCTACATAATTTTTAATTTAGAACAGGTAAAGCAAAAGCCATTTAAAGTTTATTTAAATCAAGTAGTTAATAGTGCGTTTAAAAATAGAAACGATTCATTAATTTTTGTAAATACCAATAAAGCTCAAAAATTTAAATACGCAAATAATAATATTAGGTTTACTTTTAGTGTTCCAGAGTATCAAAAATATGCCTTTGCGGAGTATCAATATCAATTAGAAGGCATGCGAAATATGTGGAGCAATTGGACTAAAAAACCGGAAGAGTTTTTTGAAAATTTGCCTCACGGAAATTACACTTTTAAGGTCCGTGCAAAAATTGATGGTACACTATCTACAAACACCGAAAGCTATAGTTTTTCTATACTACGACCTTGGTATATTTCTAATACCATGATTGTTTGTTATGGCGTAATGGTGCTGTTATTTTCTTGGTTTATGCATAACCAGTATAAGCGAAGTTTTAAAAAACAACAGAAAAAATTAATTATTAAAAAACAACGTGAACTAGAATTAAAGGAACTTGAAAATAAAGAACAGTTAACCCGTTTTAAAAACGATAAACTGCAGCAAGATATAGAAAATAAGAACAGAGAACTTGGTATTTCTACTATGAACTTAATTAAGAAAAACGAGTTTTTAAATAATCTTAAAAAGGAACTACAAAATGTAAACGATGTTAAGTCTATAAAACGTGTAATTAATATTATTGATAAGAATATTAATAATACAGACGATTGGCATGTGTTTGAAGAAGCTTTTAATAACGCCGATAAAGATTTCCTTAAAAAAATAAAACAACTGCATCCAGAACTCACCTCGAACGATTTACGTTTATGCGCCTATTTACGTTTAAATTTGGCTTCAAAAGAAATTGCACCATTACTTAATATCTCTCCTCGAAGTGTTGAAGTTAAACGTTACCGATTGCGAAAAAAGATGAATTTAAAGCATGAAGCTAGTTTAACCGATTATATTTTAAGTGTATAGTTACTATACATTGTTAATTTCTACCTATACAACACCACAACAAGTGGCTTTTTTAAGCTTTTTGAAGGTTTCGTTAAATCCCTTTATTTAAAGCTAATAACAAGACTTAATTATGTAATTAATAATATTTTTATAGTTTTTTTACGATGTATGTTTTTTGTTGAGGTGTTTTTTAATAATACTTAAAATGTCTTTTGTAATTTTATTTCAAACTAAAACTAAATTTTATGAGACACACGCTAATTAAATGTTTAGCCTTATTCTTATGTGTACTATCCTATGCACAATCTACAAGTGTAAGTGGTATTGTTCAAGATGAAACTGGTTTTCCTGTTCCAGGAGCCAATGTTATCGTTAAAGGGACTGCAACAGGAACAACTACCGATTTTGATGGTAATTTTACACTTAAGGCTAAAATTGGTGAAACTATTACAGTGAGTTACATAGGTTATGTAACTAAACAAATAGTTATTACAGAAAGTAAAAACCTAACCATTACATTACAAGAAGATGTATCGCAACTTGATGAAGTTGTTGTTGTTGGTTATGGTACGCAAAAGAAAAAAGATGTTACGGGAGCTGTTTCTACAGTATCTGCCGAAACACTAGAAGATTTAAAACCTATCGATGCGGCTCAAGCCCTTCAAGGTACATCTGCCGGGGTTTCGGTTACAGCGCCTTCAGGTTCTCCTGGTGGTAATTTTAATATTTTAATTCGTGGCGTTAGTTCCAACCTAAGTAATGGACCTTTAGTTATTATCGATGGTTACAAAGGTGATTTAAATTCCATTAACCCAAGCGACATTGAAACATTTACCATTTTAAAAGATGCGCAAGCGGCAATTTATGGTATTCAAGGTGCTAACGGTGTGGTGTTAGTTACCACAAAATCTGGTAAGAAAAACGCTAAAACTAAAATTAACTACACAGGTTATACAGGTATACAAGAAACCACCAGAAAATTACCATATTTAAATGCTACAGAATACGCTTTAATTTTAAACGAAAGTTACGCAGCCAATGGGCAAGCCTTACCGTACGCAAATGTAAGTGGTTTAGGTACTGGTGTAGATTGGCAAGATCAATTATTCGAAAGTGCACCTATTACAAGCCATAGTTTATCCTTAACCGGTGGTGGCGAAAAAAGTACTTATTATTTTGGTGGTTCTATTTTAGAACAAGATGGAATTATTGCAAGCGAGAAATCTAATTTTCAGCGTGCCAATGCCAAAATTAAATTAAGTTTCGATGTTTCCGATAAATTAAAATTCACAACCTCTGCAAACTACTTTGCTAATAACCGTGGCACTATTGGCGAAAATGCTTTGGGAACGCCCTTGTTTAATGCCTTAAATTATGCACCAACCTATACTTTAAATCAAGAAGATACGAGTGGTTTCTTAGGTAACGAAGTGGTAAACCCATTATCGCAAATTGCGAATACTTTTAACGATTATAAAGGAAGCTCAATAGAAGGGACTTTTCAAGCCGATTATAAACCTATTGAAGGTTTAACCATTACATCGCGTATTGGATTAAAAGCCTACAACGATACAGGTAAAACCTTTGCACCTATTGTAAATTACGGTTCTGGTAAAGTGTTTAATAACGATCGTAGTAGTGTAACACAAACCAAAAATACCAATAATTCTTATACTTGGGATACTTTTGCTACGTACAATAAAGTATTTGGCGATAACCATAATACAAGTTTTACTTTAGGTACAAGTGCCCAACGTGCTTGGGGCGATAATTTACAAGCTACTGGTTTCGATGTGCCTAACAATTCTTGGGAATTTGCCGATATTTCTCTAGCCAATGGTTTAAGCGAAGCAAAATCTACAAGCTCATACATTTACGATACGCGTTTATCGTCTTACTTCGGAAGATTACAGTACGATTACAATAGTAAATATTTATTATCGGCAATGATTCGTCGCGATGGTTCTTCAGATTTCGCACCAGAAAATAGAATCGATTATTTTTATTCTGCTACCGCAGGTTGGAAAATTTCAGACGAAAACTTCTTAAAAGATTCCAACGTTATCAACTTTTTAAAACTTCGTGCCAGTTACGGTACGCTTGGTAATAATGTAGGTCAAGATTTATATCGTGCTTTATTAAGTGGTGAAGCTACTTATGTTTTCGATGGTGCTTTGGTTACGGGAACCGCAAATGGTAGAATTCCAAATCCGGAAGCCAGTTGGGAAACTGCCGAAAAATTAGATATTGGTTTAGATTTAAATTTATTTGATAACAAACTTGAAATTGTTGCCGACTATTTTGTTGAAGATAGAAACGACTTATTAATTGGCGCATTTCCAATTTCAGGAATTATTGGCGCTAGTGCACCTGGTGCTGGTTTACCAACTGTTAATGCTGGTACAACTAGAAATAAAGGGGTGGAGTTATTTTTAAATTATAAACAATTTATTAGTGACGATGTTTCGTTTGGCTTAAGCTATAATGTTACTAAAATTGATGGTGAAGTTACAGCGGTTAACAACAATATTGTGTCCGAAGGTGGTTCGTTTAGTGTTGGGCAACCTGCCATTGCTAGAATGGAAGTTGGGCAGCCTATTGGCTATTTCTATGGCTTAAAAACCGATGGTATTTTTCAAAATCAAGCCGAGGTCGATGCGCATCCTTCGCAATCTGGTTTAGGTGCCGAGGCTGCTCCTGGAGATATTCGTTTTGTTGATGTTAATGGCGATGGCGAAATTACTATCGACGACAGAACGTATTTAGGTAAACCAGTGGCCGATTATATTATGGGACTTAATTTAAGCTTCAATTATAAAAATTTCGATTTTGGAGCTTACATGTATGCCGAGTTAGGTAAAGAAACTGTACGAAACTACGAACGCGATCAGCCTAATGTAAATCGTTTAAATCTGTATTTAAATCGATGGACAGGCGAAGGTACAAGCAACACAGTTCCTCGTGCTACAACTGCCGGAACTACCAATAAATTGTTTTCCGATTTTTATGTTGAAGATTCTTCATTTTTAAGAATTCAAAATATACAATTAGGGTATTCTTTACCTAATGGCGTAATCGAAAAGTTAGGCATGAGTAAATTCCGTTTATATGCTTCTGTAAATAACGCTTTTACATTTACTAAATACAACGGTTACGACCCTGCTGCAACCAATGGTGACGCTATTGGTGGTGGTATCGATTATGGATTTTACCCTATTTCAAGACAATTTATCATTGGTTTAAACTTATCAATTTAATACAGGCATCATGAAAAAATATATAAATAAAACAGTTAAAAGTATACTGCTTGTTTTAGTACTTTTTGGTGCTAATTCTTGCGGCGATTCTTATCTTGAAGAGGTAGATCGTTACAGTATAGATTCCGAGAATTATTTTAATTCCGAAGACGATTATTATCAAGCCCTTGTTGGTGCTTACGATCTGTTACAATCTACATATCTCAATGTTATTTTAGGCGAAATAGCCTCCGATAATACTTTATGTGGTGGCGAAAGTGCTACCGATGTTATTGGTTGGCAACAAATTGATGATATGATTCATACGCCTGTAAATAGCCAACTTAAAAACCTTTGGGATTGGATGTATGCCGGTGTTAATCGCGCTAATTTTATTCTAGAATTTCAAGATAAAACCGATTTTGATGGTAGAGAAATCATTATTGGTGAAGCGCGATTTTTAAGAGCTTATTATTATTTCGAATTAGTAAAATGGTTTGGTCCAATTCCGTTAAAAGAAACACGTTTTCAAATTGGTGATGAAACCAGTTTACCTAGATCAGCGGTGAGCGATGTTTATGCTTTAATTGAAGACGATTTAAAATATGCTATCGATAATTTAGATTATACGGCACCTCAAATTGGAAGAGCAACAAAAGGATCGGCTCAAGCACTTTTAGGAAAAGCCTATTTGTATCAAGATAAATTTTCTGAAGCGGCCACTGTTTTAAATAATTTAATTGAAAACGGACCTTATGATTTGGTTACCGATTACGATACTATTTTCGAAAATGAAGGTGAAAATAATATAGAATCTGTTTTCGAAGTACAATATTCCGATGCAGAAGGTGCTGGTTTCGATTGTTTACAATGTAGTGAAGGTAATGTTGCCGTTGGTTTTAACGGTATTCGTAATTATTCTGGTCCGTTTTTCGATTCTGGTTTTAGTTTTAATGTACCAACTCAAGAAGTGGTTGATGCTTTTGAAGCCGACGATTTACGTAAAGATGTAGCTATTTTAGATATTGAAAATTGGGCAGCTTTAAATGCCGCTACATTTGGTACGGGTTACGAGCATACAGGATATTACAACCGTAAATATATTGCCCGTAAAGGCGATTTAAATACAGGCGATCAAAACCTTACAAACCCTAATAACTACAGAGCCATTCGTTTTGCCGATGTATTGCTAATGGCGGCCGAAGCTTATAATCGCGGGGATATAGACGATACCAAAGCACAACAGTTTTTAAATCGTGTTCGTGCCAGAGCTTTTGGAGATAACAATCATGAGGTTACTTCAACAGGAGCAGCTTTAACCGATGCTATTGCTCACGAACGTCGTGTAGAATTGGTAGGTGAGGGACATCGTTTTTTCGATTTGGTAAGAACCGAAAAAGCGGCACAAGAAATTGATGGATTTACCGCTGGTAAGCACGAAGTTTTTCCTATTCCTTTTGAAGAAATTCAATTTTCTAATGGCAACTGGGAACAAAATCCAAACTACTAAAAAAATAAGACTATGAATGCATTAAAACATATATTTAAATTCTGTCTGGTAACATTATTCCTAGCGAGTTGTGTTCAAGAAGACGATAATACCGATTTTGTAGATAAAATAGCTGCACCATCAAACGTTTCGGCAGCAGTTACTGTAACGCAAGATAATACAGGTTTAGTAACCTTAACGCCGCTTGGCGAAGGTGCCATTAGTTTTGTAATTGATTATGGAGATGGTTCGGGTACATCAAACGAAATTGAACCAGGAGATAGTGTAGAACATACTTATACCGAGGGCACTTACGAAGCTGTAATTACAGGTACAGGTATAAATGGTTTAACTACTACCGTAACTCAACAAGTGGTGGTTTCATTTAGAGCTCCAGAAAACTTGGTCGTTACTATCGAGAACGACGCTGCTATTTCAAAACAGGTAAATGTTACAGCGACTGCCGATTTTGCAACCATGTACGATGTGTATTTTGGAGAAGCAGGAAATGACGATCCGGTTTCTGCTAATAATGGCGAAAGTGTGTCGTATGTGTATCAAGAAGCAGGAACATATACCATTCGTGTGGTATCAAAAAGTGCTGCAATAGCAACTACCGAATATACTGAAGAATTTGAAGTTACGGCAATTCTTCAGCCTTTAAATGCGGCGCCAACGCCAATGTCGCGTAACGCAGAAGATGTTATTTCTATTTATAGTGGTGCCTATACCAATGTAGAAGGTACAAATTATTTCCCAGATTGGGGACAAGCAGGACAAGGTAGCGGTTGGGCAGAATTCGATTTAAATGGCGATACCATGTTGCAATACATTAATTTAAGTTACCAAGGTATTGCTTTAGCAGATGGTACTTCGGTGGATGTATCAGGTATGGAATATCTGCATCTTGATGTTTGGACAGCCGAAGGTATTAACACTATCGAAACCTCACTTATTAATAATGCAGGAGGAACAGTAACCGAAGCTCCTGTAGTTTCTGCCTTAACAGCAGGCGAGTGGACTAGTATTGAAATTCCAATTTCAGATTATACCGACCAAGGACTTACCGTTACCGAAATTTTCCAATTAAAATTCGTAGGCGATCCTTGGGCTTCTGGTACAGTGTTTATTGATAATATTTATTTCTACAAAGCTCCTTCAATGGTTGCTACTGGTTTAGCTGGAACATGGAAACTAGCCCAAGAAGCTGGAGCTTTAGGTGTTGGTCCTGCGGTTGGAGATATTGGCTGGTGGAATTGTGATGCCGATTGTGTTGATTTAAGAGCGTGTTACTACGACGATACTTATGTATTTGGAACCGATGGCTCTTTTACAAATAATTTAGGTAGCGAAACCTGGACCGAAGGTTGGCAAGGTGGCAGCGATTCTTGTGGAGCACCAATAGCACCACACGATGGCTCTAACCCTGCAACTTATGTTTATAATGAAACTGCAGGTACAGTTACACTTAATGGTACAGGCGCATTTATAGGGCTTGCAAAAGCTGTTAATACCGGTGAATTAAGTAATCCTGCCGATGCGCCAGTTTCGGTAACTTATAATGTTGATTTTATAGATGCTAACACCATTTCGGTTTATATCGAAGCCGGTGCAGGTGTATTCTGGCAATATAAATTGGTTAGAGATGGTGCAGTGGTTTCACCAGTTGCAGGCACTTGGAAATTGGCCGAAGAGGCTGGTGCTTTAGGTGTTGGTCCTGCTGTAGGTGATACAGGTTGGTGGAATTGTGATACCGATTGCGTAAGCGCAAGAGCATGTTATTACGACGATACCTATGTATTTGGAACCGATGGCTCTTTTACAAATAATTTAGGTAGCGAAACTTGGACCGAAGGTTGGCAAGGTGGAAGTGATTCTTGTGGAACACCAATAGCTCCACATGATGGTTCTAATCCTGCAACTTACGTATACGATGAAACGGCTGGAACAATTACACTTAATGGTACAGGTGCATTTTTAGGACTTCCAAAAGCCGTTAATGGTAGCGAGTTAAGTAATCCATCAAATGCGCCAGCTTCTGTGGTTTATAACATGACGTTTATCGATGCTAATACCATGTCGGTTTATATTGAAGCCGGTGCGGGTGTGTTCTGGCAATACAAACTAGTAAGAATTTAAACTAAAAAGAAAATGAAACATATTAAAATAAATATAGCAATTATACTTTCATTGGCATTACTAGCTTTTAATTGTCAGGAAGATGATGCTACAATTGGAGATATTATGGCGCCAAATACTGTTGAAATTACAGCTGAAATTGTTGGTGCAGATAGCGATAATCCAGACGGTGATGGTAGCGGATTTGTAAATTTAACTGCAACGGCAAATAATGCGGTTAGCTATAAGTTCGATTTTGGTGATGGTTTAAGTGAAGTAGCCCCTTCGGGCATAATAACACATCGTTTTACTACTGTGGGAACCAATACTTACACTGTTGTGGTTAATGCTGTTGGAACAGGTGGTTTATCCTCTAGTACGGCTATGGAAGTAACTGTGCGAAGCGATTTTGACGATCCGGAGTTAAAAGAATTATTATCTGGCGGCTCATCTAGAACTTGGTATTTAGCTGCTTCCGAAGTTGCACATTTAGGTGTTGGCCCTGGAAATATTAGTGTAGATGCCGAAGGATTTTGGTATCCAAAGTGGTATGCAGCACAACCATTCGAAAAGTGTAGTGAGGAAATTAGTGACTGTTTATGTGACGATGAATTTACCTTTACTTTAGATGCTAACGGACAATTAACTTTCGAGTTAGATAATAACGGATTCACTTTTTTTAATGCAGGGCATCAAGGTGTTGTTGGTGAAAATGCTGGTGAAGACGCCTGTTTTGCTTACGACACATCTGGATCTAAAATTGTATCGCTTGCACCTTCTTTAACCGATTGGACTACCGTTCCAGATCCCGATTTTGTGGCACGTGGAACTTCTATAAATATCGCTGAAGGCGGATTTATGGGTTACTATGTTGGTTCTTCTGTTTACGATGTTATTTCTGTATCCGACACCGAATTATATGTGAGAACTTTAGATGCAAACGATTCTGGCTTAGCTTGGTATCATAAATTTCAAACTAGTCCTGCCGAAAATGAGTTTGAAACTGTTTTTACCAACCTTGTTTGGCAAGACGAATTTGATACTCCTGGAGCTCCAGATGCTACAAAATGGACCTACGATTTAGGTGCAGGCGGTTGGGGAAATAACGAAGTACAAACTTATACCAACAATGCGGAAAATGTTATTGTTGAAGATGGTTTACTTAAAATTACAGCAAAAGCCGATGGTTCTGGAGGTTATACTTCTGCTCGATTAAAATCTCAAGATTTACAAGAGTTTACTTATGGTAGAGTAGAAGTGAGAGCAAAATTACCAGCGGCACAAGGTACATGGCCAGCTATTTGGATGCTTGGAGCAAATTTCGATACGGTTGGATGGCCAGCGTGTGGAGAAATAGATATTATGGAGCAAACCGGTCAAGATAAATTTAATACTTCTGCGGCTTTACATTTTCCTGGAAACTCTGCAGGCGATGCTATTACCGAAGAAACATCAAACGAAACTGCAACAACAGAATTTCATAATTATACTGTGGAATGGACTTCAACTGCCATTAAAGTTCTAGTTGATGATACCGTGTTTTTAAGTTGGGCAAATACATCAGATTCTGCTTTTAATGCCGACTTCTTTATGATTTTAAATGTAGCAATGGGAGGTACCTTAGGAGGAACTATCGATCCAGCATTTACTCAAGATACTATGGAAATCGATTATGTAAGAGTTTATCAATAAGATATGAAGCAGTTAAAAATATACGCTCTAGTTGTTTTATTTGCGGCTTTAAGTTGTGGTAAAAATAAGGAGGTCATAAAAGATGAAAACAGTTCTGTTTCTTCAAACATAGATAGTAAAGTTGACTCGTTACTTTCTAAAATGACTTTAGAAGAAAAAATAGGACAAATGAACCAGTACAATGGGTTTTGGGATGTTACAGGGCCAACTCCGGATAATGGTGATGCAGGAAAAAAATACGAGCATTTGCGCAAAGGTTATGTAGGTTCTATGCTTAATGTAACAGGAGTTGAAAATGTGCGTGCGGTACAAAAAATAGCGGTTGAAGAAACCCGATTAGGCATTCCGCTTATAATTGGTTTCGATGTTATTCATGGGTTTAAAACTTTGAGCCCAATTCCGTTGGCAGAATCTGCTAGTTGGGATTTAGAGGCCATAAAAAAATCGGCTGAAGTTGCAGCACTTGAAGCTTCTGCTGCAGGTATAAATTGGACTTTTGCGCCAATGGTCGATATTTCTCGCGATGCGCGTTGGGGTCGTGTTATGGAAGGCGCTGGCGAAGATCCGTTTTTAGGTTCTAAAATTGGAGTAGCTAGAATAGAAGGTTTTCAAGGATCCGATTTAAGTAAAAACAATACCGTTGCCGCTTGTGCAAAACATTGGGCAGGCTATGGTTTTGCAGAGGCTGGTAGAGATTACAATACAGTTGATGTGGGTACATCTACTTTAAACAATATTATTTTTCCACCGTTTGAAGCTGCTGTAAATGCTAATGTAAGAACCTTTATGAATTCTTTTAACGAGTTAAACGGCATTCCGGCAACAGGGAATAGTTATTTACAACGCGATATTTTAAAAGGAAAATGGAATTTTGATGGTTTTGTTATTTCCGATTGGGGCTCTATGATAGAAATGGTAAATCATGGTTTTGCGAAAGATAAAAAACAAGCTGCTGAACTATCCGCTATTGCAGGATCAGATATGGATATGGAATCGTATGCTTATGTTTCAGAATTAGCAAATTTGGTTAACGAAGGTAAAGTTTCAGAAGATTTAATAAATGATGCTGTTAAACGTATTTTACGCGTAAAATTTGAGTTAGGTTTATTCGACGATCCTTATAAATACTGCGATTTGGAGCGTGAAAAAGAAGTCACAGGAAGCCAACAAATTCACGATGCTGTTCTAGATATGGCTAAAAAATCTATAGTGCTTCTAAAAAATGAAAATAATATACTTCCATTAAAAAAAGAAGGTCAAAATATAGTTGTAATTGGTGCTTTAGCTAACGATAAAACAAGTCCGTTAGGAAGCTGGAGAATAGGAGCAGAGGATGGTACAGCGGTATCTTTTTTAGAAGGCATGCAACACTATCCTAATAACAAAATTAGTTACGCAAAAGGAGCTAATGTAATTACTGGAGACGCTTCTTTTCCTTTTGAATTAAATATTAATACTACTGATAAAAGTGAGTTTAGTAAAGCAGTTTCAACAGCTAAAAAGGCAGATGTGGTTGTTATGGTTTTAGGAGAACACGCTTTTCAAAGTGGTGAGGCTCGAAGCAGATCAGAATTAGGTTTACCAGGTGTTCAACAAGAATTGTTAGAAGCGGTTTATGCTGTTAATAAAAACATAGTTTTGGTGTTAAATAATGGTCGTCCACTAACTATTCCGTGGGCAGATGCCCATATTCCAGCTATTGTAGAGGCGTGGCATTTAGGTACACAAAGTGGTAATGCTATTGCTCAAGTTCTTTATGGCGATTATAACCCAAGCGGTAAATTACCAATGACGTTTCCAAGAAGCGTAGGGCAAGTGCCTATATATTACAACTATAAAAACACAGGAAGGCCAACCGCAAACGAACCAAATAGTGTGTTTTGGTCGCATTACACCGACGTGAGTAACACGCCGCTGTATCCGTTTGGTCATGGTTTAAGTTATACAACGTTTCAATATGCTAACTTAAATGTAACTGTTAAAAGTGGAAATGAAGTTGAGGTATCTTTCAATTTAAAAAACACAGGAAGTATAAAAGGTAAGGAAGTAGCTCAGGTTTACATTCGCGATTTATTTGCAAGTGTAACACGTCCTGTAAAAGAATTAAAAGGTTTTGAGTTAGTTGAACTAGAGCCTGGTGAAGCAAAGCAAATTACTGTAACATTAACCGAAAAAGAACTTGGTTTTTATAATAATTCTGGTGATTATGTTGTAGAACCTGGAGATTTTACAGTGTTTGTTGGTGGTAGTTCTAACACGGCTTTAGAAAGCAATTTTACACTATAAAAGATGAAATCAAGTTTAGTTATTGTTTTTTTTCTAAGTTTTTTTTCTTGTAAAGGTCAGGATACAGAATTACTATGGGAAGAAAATTTTGATGGAAACACTTTAAATGAATCCTTTTGGAATTTCGAGCTAGGTAATGGGTGCCCAAACTTATGTGGTTGGGGAAACAACGAGCTTCAAGAGTATACAAAAACCAATCATAAGGTAGAAAATGGTTTACTTACTATTACTGCAAAACATAAAGATTCGGTGTATTCTTCAACACGAATAACAACCAAAAATAAATTTCAATTTAAATATGGCAAAATTGAAGCTAGAGCTAAATTACCTGTTGGTAAAGGCTTGTGGCCAGCTTTTTGGATGTTAGGTAGTAATATTGATGAAGTGGGCTGGCCGAAATGTGGTGAAATAGACATTTTGGAATATGTGGGTAAAGAACCGCATAAAATTTTTAATTCGTTGCACACAAAAAACAGCCATGGTAATACCATAAACACTAAAAAGACAAAAATTGATAATATAGAGGAAGGATTCCATGTTTATGCAGCCAATTGGACCGAAACTAAAATTGAGTTTTTTGTAGACAATAAGTTGTTATACACGTTTGCGCCAGATGAATTAGAGAATGATAATATTTGGCCTTTTAAGCAGTCTTTTTACGTTATTCTAAACTTGGCAATTGGTGGTAATTTTGGTGGTCCAGAGGTTGATGATTCTATTTTTCCGCAAGAATTTGTAATAGATTATATAAAAGTGTATAGACATAAAAATTGAATAGTTTCTGATTAATAGCACTTAAAACGTTTAGTTTTTAGTTTGTTTGTAGTTTGATAAGCGAGGTTGTTTTTACAATCTCGCTTTGTTTTTGTTAAATGAAAGTTTAAATACTTTCTCTTAAATTAAAAAAAAGCTTTATTTTGTAATTAAACCACCACAGCATTTATGTTCGACGATATTTTAGCAGCTATTCCTTTTGGTATTATTTTATCTTTTACAATAGGGCCTGTATTTTTTGTTTTACTGGAAACCAGTGCTACAAAAGGAATAAAAAGTGCTTTAATATTTGATTCTGGAGTTATTCTTGCCGATATACTGTTTATTTTAGTTGCTTTTTTTAGTACCAATAAACTTTTAGATAAAATTAAAGACGATCCTAATTTTTTAATTTTTGGAGGTGTGTTATTAACGGCTTATGGTGTTATTACTTTTATAAAAACTTCAAAATCGTTTAGGGAAATTGTAAGAGAATATCATAAAGTAGAGATTAAAAAAGGCTACGGTAAGCTATTTTTAAAAGGTTTCCTGCTCAATTTTATAAATATTGGGGTGTTATTAGGTTGGGTTGCTTTTATTGTATTAGCAAATAGCTTAACAAGCTCTAAAAATGGAGTAATTGTTTTTTTGTCAACTATTTTAATAGTGTATTTGTTGGTAGATATTATTAAAATAATTATTGCTAAAAAATTGAAGAATAAGCTCACGCCAAGAGCCATTTTTAAAACTAAAAAAATAATAGCTCTAGTTATTTTAGGTTTTGGTATTTTACTACTGGTTCAAGGGTTTTTTCCTAAGGAAAAGGAATTAATAAAAGAAAAGTTCGAACAAATTAACCCTATTAACGGATAGCGTAAAGTTGGTTTTACCAAGAGAAAACCCTTTCGAATTTTCTCTTGTAAACCAGTATTTTAGTAATTATTTTTTGTCTCCAAAATAAGAAACGCCATCACCAGTTAAGAAATCTTCTCTTACTGGGCTAAAAGTATCAATTAAAATTCCAGCTTCTAAACAAACAGCGCTGTGTAATAAGTTTGGCTCGATATAAACACCGTCTCCAGCTTCAACAATTTGTTTTACGCCATCAATTTCAAATTCAAATTTACCAGAAGCGCAGTACGTTGCTTGTGTATGAAAATGTTTATGAGGAGAACCTAAAGCTCCTTTTTCAAAATTTACTTGAACCATCATTATTTGGTTGTCGTATCCTAAGAATTTTCTAGATACACCACCGCCAAGGTCTTCCCATTCCATGTCTTTAGTAATGATGTACTTGTCGCTAAATCTTTGCATGTTTTTATATTTTTAGTTATTTCTTTTGCAAGATAATTTATTTCTACGGAAGTTAAAATGTCAAAAGTTAGAATTTTAAATTCTACATAGTTTAAAAAAGTTTTTAAATAAAAAAAGCTTCCAGAAATACTGAAAGCTTTTTATTTTGAGGCGTCTAGCGGATTCGAACCGCTGTACAAGGTTTTGCAGACCTCTACCTAGCCACTCGGTCAAGACGCCGTAATTGGAGTGCAAATGTAAAAAAAAATAAGACTATTTTATACCTAAGTTTTATTTTTTCCTTTTATCTGTCATTTTTATGGTCACTTTAGCCACATCGCCACCAATTGGCGGGTTTAATTTACTTACCCAAACTGTTGCTTTTTTAACTAATTTGTCTTCGTTAAAAATACGATCTAAAATGCGTCTTGCCACCGTTTCAAGTAAATGTGAAGGTTTAGCCATTTCTTCTTTTATAATACGGTTTAAAAAAACATAATCTACCGTATCGCTTAATTGATCGGTTTTTGCCGAAGGTTGTAAATTCGCCTCAACTTCTAAATCTACGCGGTAATCGCTGCCAATTTTAGTTTCTTCTTTTAAACACCCATGATAGGCAAACACACGAATGTTTTCAACTTTTATAATTCCCATACTGCAAAAATAATACTTTTTCATTCCTGCGAAGCCAGGAATTTTTAGTTTGTAAAAAAGTCGAAAATATTACCTAACGCACTGGTTTTTGTTTTGTAAAATTCGGTAAACGTACATTTTTTACAAGTAACCGATGAGAATTTTTTGTTTTGCACATCAAAAATTTTAGCAAACCTTCCTCCAGTAGCGCGCATTTCGTCAATTTCATAAGAGGTATTTCCACATTTAGGACAACTATAATTCATTTTAAAAAGGTTTTAATTAATATTTACATAGTATTAGTGCAATCTTTCTCTATTTTGTTACGAATTTCATTAATTTTACGCTTTATATTAAGTACAGTTTATATATGTCTGAAGAAACAAAATCGCTCAACTTTATAGAGCATATTATTGAAGAAGATTTAGCTAACGGATTAGCTAAAGATAAACTACGTTTTCGTTTTCCGCCAGAGCCAAATGGCTATTTACACATTGGGCATACTAAAGCTATTGGTATTAGTTTTGGTTTAGGATTAAAGTATAACGCACCAGTAAATTTAAGGTTCGACGATACAAACCCAGCAAAAGAAGAACAGGAATATGTTGATGCAATTAAAAAAGATGTCGCTTGGTTGGGTTACCAATGGGAAAACGAATTATACTCTTCAGATTATTTCCAGCAGTTGTACGATTGGGCTGTTCAATTAATAAAAGATGGTAAAGCTTATGTAGATTCGCAATCTAGTGAAGCTATGGCAGAACAAAAAGGAACACCAACACAACCAGGAGTAGATGGACCTTACAGAAATAGAACTGTTGAAGAAAATTTAGACCTTTTTACACGCATGAAAAACGGCGAGTTTGAAGAAGGCGAACATATTTTACGTGCTAAAATTAACATGCAACATACCAATATGTTAATGCGCGACCCTATTATGTATCGTGTTATTAAAAAAGATCATCATAGAACAGGAAGCGATTGGTGTATTTACCCAATGTACGATTGGACGCATGGCGAAAGTGATTATATCGAGCAAATTTCGCACAGTTTATGTTCGTTAGAATTTAAACCACACCGTGAGCTTTACGATTGGTTTAAAGACCAAGTTTATCCATACTCTAAAGCAGAATACCCTATGTTGCCTAAGCAACGCGAATTTGCACGTTTAAACCTAAGTTACACCATAATGAGTAAACGTAAGTTGCTTAAGTTGGTTGAAGATAAAGTGGTTTCTGGTTGGGACGACCCAAGAATGCCAACCATTTCTGGATTACGTCGTCGTGGATATACGCCAGCATCATTACGTAAATTTGTAGATACTGTTGGGGTTGCTAAACGCGAAAATGTAATTGATGTAGCGCTTTTAGAGTTTTGTATTCGTGAAGATTTAAACAAAATTGCGCCACGAGTTATGTCGGTTTTAAATCCGTTAAAAGTAGTTATTACCAATTATCCCGATGGAAAAGAAGAATGGTTAGATGCCGAAAATAATCCGGAAGATGAAAGCGCAGGTTCTAGAAAAGTACCGTTTTCAAAAGAAATTTACATCGAACAAACCGATTTTAAAGAAGAAGCAAGTAGCAAATATTTCAGATTAAAATTAGGTGGCGAAGTTAGGTTGAAGAATGCCTATATTATAAAAGCAGAAAGCGTTGTAAAAGATGCAAACGGTAACATTACTGAAGTGCATTGTACTTACGATACCGATACTTCTAAAAAAGTAAAAGGGACCTTGCATTGGGTATCTATAAAACACGCCATAAAAGCAGAAGTTAGAGAATACGATCGTTTGTTTATGGATGAAGCTCCTGATAGCCACGACGGAAAAGATTTTATGGAGTTTTTAAACCTAAATTCTTTAAAAGTAATTGAAGCATTTGTAGAGCCAAGTTTAGCCGATGCTAAAGTAGGCGAGCAGTTCCAGTTTCAACGTTTAGGTTATTTTAATGTAGACGACGATTCTAAACCAAACGCTTTAGTTTTTAATAAAACTGTTGGTTTACGCGATAGTTGGGCAAAACAAGCACCAAAACAAAACACCGAGCAAAAACCACAACAAAATAAGCCACAACAGCAACGTAAGGCGATTAATGTGGTACAACAATTGGGTAAAAAATACACCAATTATCCGCCAGAAAAACAAGAAAAAGTTAAAGCCGAAATTTTAGAATTAGCAAAAGACGTTAGCTACGACGAGTTAGAACCGCTATTTAACACCGCAGTTAAAAAAGTAGGAACGCGTATTGCAGCGATGTTAGTTTTACAAGTAAAATTAAATGAAGGCCAAGAAAAAAACGAAGCAATTAATAGTTTTATTGAAAAAGCTTTAAATGATAAAAATGAATTATTGGTTGCCGAAGCTCAACTACTTTCTTAAATAAAGACATGTAATTATTTCATATAACAAAAGACTGAGAATTGTATTTTCAGTCTTTTTTATTTCAAGCTATGCAATTTAAAATTTATACATCGGTAAACGAGCTTCCAGAAAACTGGGATGGTTTTGTTAGTCACGATGTATTTTTACAAACGCCATATTTTAAAGCAATTAAACAAGCGTCGCCAGACAATATTAGCTGGTTTTTTGTTGGCATTTTTAAAAATGAAAACTTAGTTGGCGTTGCTGTTATTCAGCGTGTGGCCTTATATTTAAAAGATATTTTTAGGGACGAAAGAGAAAAATGCATCAAAACATTTTTGCAAGATACTGTTGCTAAAGTTTTAAAAGGAAACATTTTAGTTGTTGGTAATTTAATGCACACAGGGCAACATGCATTTTATTTTAATGAAGCTTTAATATCGTATCCTGAATTTTTGCAAGGTGTTTTTAAAGCCATTAATGAAATAAAAACACTAGTTAAACGCACCCAAAACAAGAAAATTAGAGTTATAATGCTCAAAGATTTTTTTGAAAGTAATACAATTCATAATCAAAAATCTTTTTTTAAACACCAAAAATTACATCAAGTAAAAGCACAACCAAATATGTTGCTTTATGTAGCTTCAAATTGGCTTAAATTTGATGATTATACAGCAAGTTTAACAAAGAAGTATCGCGACCGATATAAACGCGCTAAAAAGAAACTAAACGGCATTCAAGTAAAGGAATTAACGCTTGTTGAAATTGAAAAGCTCCAAAACATAATGCATGAATTTTACTTAAATGTTTCAAACAATGCAAAGTTTAATACCTTTATTTTACCCAAAAATCATTTTTATAGTTTAAAAGAAAATCTTCAAGACAATTTTAAAGTATTCGGTTATTTTTTAAATGAAGAGTTGGTTGGTTTTTACACCTTAATTTTAAATGAGGATAATTTAGAAACGTATTTTTTAGGTTATCACCAAATGCATCAATACAAAAACCAGTTGTATTTAAATATGCTTTACGATATGCTAAAGTTTGGCATTGAAAATAAGTTTAAAACTATAGTTTACGCACGAACAGCTATGGCTATTAAAAGTTCGGTTGGGGCAGAAGCAAAAGAGATGTTTGTTTATATGAAGCATACAAATGTTTTGATAAATGCTATTTTAAAACCTATTTTTAGGTTCATGAACCCGAAGCAAGATTGGGAAAAACGCCACCCGTTTAAAACATAATTTTTTAGTTTTTAACGTCAATTCGAGTAATTCTGAGGGACGAGAAATTGTATCGAGAATAACTTAACAACAATCAAAAAATCACGATATTTACAATTACAACCAACAACTAAACCATGAGCTTGCGATCGTTAATATTAATAATTATAAACAGTCTTGTGTTTTTAGTTATTGTATTGCTTTCAGTAACGTTTTACAATCAATTTTCTAAGGTTTTAGACGATAGAATTCTGCTTCAGCTTAACTCCATTAAAACCTTAAAACAAATTCAAATTGAGCGATTAATTACTTCAGAATGGGAAGCATTTAAAAATAATCCGCAAACGGCATCCTTCAGCGACAGCTTAAAAATTATAAATGCTGAACAGTTATTTTCATCATCTGGAATTTACGATTTAACCGAGTTTCATCTTAATAAAAAAACATCAATTGCTTTAGTTTTACGTGATAGTAATCAAACTAAAATTAAAGTAATCGATTATAATAAAATTAAAAATATTCTTTTAGAGCGCACGGGAATGGGCGAATCTGGAGAATCGTATTTGGTTGGTCAAGATTTTTATTTGCGTTCGCAATCGCGTTTTTTAACTCAAAAAATACCTGCCACTATTTTAGCAAAAACAGTTGGAGTTACTCAAGCATTTTTAGGGCAATCGGGTAGGGGAATTTATCCAGATTATCGCGGCATTAAGGTTTATGGTGTTTACGATGTAATTGAAGTTGAGAACTTAAATCTTGCTATAGTTTCAGAGATTGACGAAAGTGAAGTTAATGCACCACTTAAAGATTTACGATTGCGCCTATTCGGGTTAATTGTTTTAATAACGGTTTTGGCTATTGTTCTGTCGTTGTTTTTAACGAGGATTATTACAAATCCAATAGAGAATATGAAAAAGAGTTTAAAAATTATGGCAAATGGCGATTATTCCGAGAATCATCAATTTAATAAAAACTCTACCGAAATTACCGAAATGTTTAATGCCCTTGGGCAGTTAAAAAAATCGTTGCAAGGTGCTGTTAGTTTTTCAGAAAACATTGGAAAAATGAATTTAAATGCACAATACACACCAAAAAGTGCGAACGATGTTTTAGGTAAAAGTTTGGTAAAAATGCGGGATAAATTAGTTGAATTTCGAAATAACGAAAACAAAAACAGATTAAATACCAAACGCCAATTGGTTGATGGTTTAGAAAAAGAACGGCGCCGTTTAGCAAGAGAGTTACACGATGGTTTAGGCCCGTTGCTAACCTCTTTAAAATTCTATATTGACAATAAAATAGAAAATGATGCGCAACGTTTTGAAATGAAAACGATTTTAGATGAAACTATAACAGAAATCCGTGTTATGTCTAATGCGCTTATGCCTTCAAGTATTGACGATTTTGGAGTATCAACAGCTATTTTAAATTTTATTGAAAGCATAAAAAACTCCACTAAAACTCAAATAATTTTTGAAGATTTAACTAAACAAAATGATAGTAAAATAACTAAAAACCAGCAAATTAATATTTTTAGAATCACTCAAGAACTTATTAATAATACCATAAAACACGCTCAAGCAAAACATATTAGAATTACCTTATCGGAATTTGACGATTTCATATCGCTATTTTATTTTGATGACGGCATAGGTTTTAATTTAAACCATGTAACGTTGGGTTCTGGCATAACAAACATTAAAGAACGTGTAGATATTTGTAACGGCGAAGTAAACATAAATTCTAAAGCCGGAAATACCACTTTTGAAATTGAATTACCTATTGATTATGAAACCAATTAAACTAATTATAGCAGACGACCACGAACTTTTTAGAAACGGCTTAAACGAGCTTTTAAAAAAGTACGACGATGTACAAGTGGTTGCTCTTGTTGAAGATGGGAACGAATTGTTTCAAGAATTAGAAAAACATAAAGATATTGCCATTGTTTTACTAGATATAACCATGCCAAATATGGACGGATTTCAGGTTTTAAATGCGTTAAAAAGCCAAAATACTAATGTAAAACCAATTGTTATTTCTATGCACGACGAAGGTAATTATATTGCAAGTTGTGCCAAAAACGGAGCATATAGTTATTTGTTAAAAAATACCGACCAAGATAAGCTTATAAAAACTATTAGAATTGTAAATGGCGGAAAGAAGTATTTCCAACCGCAAATCGCTGAGAAAATGATTAATTATATGTCGGAACAATCGGTTAGTGAAAATATATTATCAAACAAAGAAAAGGAAGTTTTAGGTTTAATTTCAAAAGGACTAACAACTAAAGAAATAGCAAAACAGTTGTTTGTTAGTAGCCGAACTATTGAAACCCATCGTGCCAATATTATTAAAAAACTGGAGGTAAAAAACACAGCAGAACTTATTAAAAAGGCTACAGAAATTAATTTGATATAACTGTTGATTCTATTTTTAAAAGAAAATTTGGTTTTGACTGCGCTAAATCTGACCTCACATTCCACCATGATATTTCAATCAGTATAAATACGGATGTTATTTCGGTAGTTTCATAGACCTGTAAATGGGCTAATCTGTTATTAATTTTATAAAAGAATTTAAAACAGAATTAGTTATGAAAAAAATAGTATTTACCGCATTAACAATTATAATTTCGTTTGGAGCTTACGCACAAAAACGAAACGAATTTAAAGGACCTGCCTATAAAAATTACAAACCTTGGCAACACGATATTGTGCCTACAGTTGTTTATACCGTTGTAGAAAAGGAAAATTTAACAGGTCCAGAATATAAAAACCAAAAGGTTTGGGAGAGTAGTAATACAGAGGCTTATAAAAAAATTACTGTAGGCACTAAGCGATCAAAATTAAAAGGACCTGCTTATAAAAATTACAAGCCTTGGTTGCATAAAGAAGAGGACCGAGATTCTTAAAACTTTAGCAACTCTTTAAGACAAAGTGTGTTATATTTTTTATAAGTTATACAAAAACAAAAAATATAATTTATGAAAACTGCAAATAGCGAGATACTTACAGAAATAGCCTCTTTAACAAGAACTATTGAAGACGATTATCCCGAACTTCAAAAATATTTAGATGAGAGTAGAAGCACTTTACCAAAAGGAAACTTCGATAAAGGAGAACTTGATGCGGAAGAATTAGAAAATTACCGAAATAGTTTAAAGAATTTAATAGAAAGTTTTAAGAATAAAAAAAAAGCCTGTTTTAATTGAACAGGCTTTTTTTAGTATGTTAATTTTTATTCTAAATTATCATCCTTCTTTTTCTTGGCATTTTTCATAGCTTCACCAATTTGGTTACTAGCCGTAAAACTTGCAACCATGTTATTTAGCATATCGCTACCTGCTTGTGGAGAATTTGGCAATAATATTAAGTTACTGTTTGTTTCTTCTCCAATAGACTGTAAGGTATCGTAATGTTGAGTTACTACAATAAGCGCAGAAGCTTCTTGAGAGTTAATACCAACTCGATTTAAAACTTCAACCGACTCTTCTAAACCACGAGCAATCTCACGACGTTGGTCTGCAATACCTTGCCCTTGTAAACGCTTGCTTTCAGCTTCAGCTTTGGCTTTTTCTACAATTAAAATACGTTGAGCATCACCTTCGTATTGAGCAGCTGTTTTTTCACGTTCAGCGGCGTTAATGCGGTTCATTGCAGCTTTTACTTGTGCGTCTGGATCAATATCTGTAACAAGAGTTTTGATAATATCGAAACCATATTCTAACATAGCATCGTTTAATTCAGCTTTAACAGCTAAAGCAATATCATCTTTTTTAACAAATACATCATCAAGTTTCATTTTAGGTACTTCGGCACGAACTACATCAAATACATAGCTTGTAATTTGCTCATGCGGATAATCAAGTTTATAAAAGGCATCGTATACTTTTTGACTAAGCACTCGATATTGTACAGATACTTTTAAGCGCACAAATACATCATCTAAAGTTTTAGTTTCAACAATAACATCTAATTGCTGAATTTTTAAACTTAGCTTGCCAGCTATTTTATCTACTAATGGAATTTTAAATTTTAATCCCGATTGTCGTATACTATGAAACTTACCAAAGCGTTCAATTACTGCAGCGGTTTGTTGTTTTACAATAAAAATTGATGAGATTAAAATTACGATTCCAATAAAAAGAACGGGAATAAATACGAAGTCCATAATAATTAAGGTTTAAAAGGTGGTTAAAAAATTAAGGTACAAAATAAATGTTATATTTGGTTTGAAATTCTCTCGAAACATGAAACATAACCAATTTATAATATTAGTAGCTATTTGTATATGTTTTGTTACAAAAAGTTTTTCTCAAAGAGGAAATCAGCGTATTCAAAATGGAATTGGTTTAATGGGAGGAATTACAAAATTTGATATTGTAACCAATAATTTTGAAACTCAACAAGGTAATGGGTTTTTAGGAGGAACTGCAGCAACTGTGGATATTCCTTTTAAATGGTATAACGTTGGTTTTGGTATGCAACTCTCTGAAAATCATGTTAATATTTTAGGTCGACCGACTAGCACAAGTACAGAAAGCGAGTATATTGATTATAAGGTTTTTGCCGTACAAATTCCGTTATTAATGCACGTTAAGGTTTTTTCTCAGTATTTTAATATTGATGTAGGTCCAATGTTTCAATATAACAGTAAACTTGAACTTGTTGATGATTCACAAGAAGGATATTACATAAATAACTATAATAATTTAACGGCAGAAGATATTGTAAATATCTCTCAGTTTAACATTAATGGTATTGTTGGTGCTTCGCTCGGAATTAGAAATTTTAAGCTTAAAGCCCAATACATTTATGGGTTTACAAATATTTTTAACAAACTAGAAAAACAAAATTTAGAAACTTCTGGAGGCGATTCCCGTTTTAAGGGAAACCAAAGCCAAATATTTTTAGGTGCCGCCATTATGTTTTAAAATTTATTTATGAAAAGAAGAACATTTTTAGAAACAGGTTTAAAAGCCACAGCAGCATTAGCATCACTTCCTTTATTAAACTGTGTTGATGCACCAAAAAAAGAAGAAGCATTTATTGATAAAATTTTACCAGCTCCAAAAAACGGTGGTTTTCGTGATGATAATTACTGGATTTGGGGATCGTCTGTTATAAAAGGTGAAGACGGAAAATACCATATGTTTGCCTCAAGATGGTCTAAAGATGTTGGTTTTGGTAATTGGGTTACAAACTCAGAAATTGTTCGTGCTGTTGCCGATACACCTGTTGGTCCTTATAAATTTCAAGAAGTAGTTTTACCTCCAAGAGGTAAAGAGTTTTTCGATGGTATGTGTACGCATAACCCAAGAATAGTAAAATATAAAGACAAATATTTATTATATCACTTTGGTACAACTTACGATTTTGATATGCCTACCAAAGAAAACCCCAAACCAGAAGGTTATAATTGGAACGCAGCATGGTTAAATAAGCGCGTAGGTTTGGCAATTAGCGATTCGGTTTTTGGGCCATGGGAACGTGTTGATAAACCAGTTATTGAGCCTAGAGAAGGCCATTGGGATGCTACAATAACATCCAATCCATCTCCAGCGGTAGATCCTGAAACGGGAAAAATTTTATTAATGTATAAGTCCTCAGCGACACCAAAACCACCTTTATTATTGGGTGTAGCTATGGCAGATAGCCCTACAGGTGAATACAAGCGTTTAAGCGAAGAACCTGTATTTAGATTTGAAACACCAGATAACAATCATATTGATGTTGAAGACCCATTTATTTGGTGGGCAGGCGATAAATATGAAGGCGTTATAAAAGATCGTTCCGGATTAATTTGTGGAGAAGAAGGTGGCGGTGTTCACATTTGGTCTAAAGATGGTGTAACCTGGAATTTATTCGATAAAGTAAAAGCTTATAGCAGAAATATACTTTGGGAAGATGGTACAACTACGCATCAAAATCATTTTGAGCGTCCGTTTGTTTTAGTTGAAGATGGAAAACCAACACATTTATTTGCTGCTGTTGGTAGCGGTCCAAAAGCTTGGAGTTTTGAAAATACTTGGAATATGGTAATTCCTTTAAAGCATTAAGCTTTAAAGGAATTTTCTTTTTAATATTATTCTGCTAAGAAAGTTTTTAGTGGTTTTATAAAACTATCAAACTTTTCAATATGTGGTAAATGTCCCACGTTTTCTATTTCAACTAATTTCGCATTTGGAATTGCTTTTTGCGTTTTTTTACCTAATTCTGCATAAAGTCCCATGGTTTTTCTAACAGCTTCTGTAACTAATGGTTTTCCTAAAGCGGTTCTGTCTCTAGTTCCAATTATTAATAGAGTAGGAGCGGTAATGTTTTTAAATTCATACACTACAGGTTGTGTAAAAATCATATCGTAGGTAAGCGCATTGTTCCACGCAATAGTTTGGTAACTAGAGTTTAATGTCCAACCGGCTAATAAATTTACCCATTGGTCGTATTCTGGTTTCCATTTGTTATCGTAATAATTAACTAACTGATATTTTTTAATGCCTTCGTAACTCTTTTTTAATTCGTTGTTATACCACCACTCAACAGGTTTGTAAGGTACTTTTAGTTTCCAATCTTCTAATCCAATAGGGTTTTCTAAAATAAATTTCTCTGTAGTTTCTGGATACATTAAAGCAAATCTAGTAGCAAGCATGCCACCCATAGAGTGACCTAAAATGGCTGTTTTTTTCACATTTAAACTATCTAATAATGTTTTTGTGTTTTGAGCTAATTGCTGAAATGTATAATGAAAATGATTTGGTTTTGATGATTTACCAAAACCTATTTGGTCTGGAACAATTACACGATAACCTTCTTTTGTTAAATTTTCAATTGTTGTTTTCCAGTAAGCGCCATTAAAGTTTTTACCATGAAAAAGAACGATGTTTTTACCGTTGTAATTTTCTGGTTTTACATCCATATAAGCCATTTTTAAGTTTTGGTTTTGGATGTTTAAATCTAAAACCTTTACAGCATATGGATACTCGTAATTTGATAATTCAATATCTAACCATTCCAATTGATTGGTTTGTGCTTTAATGTTAGTAATGGTAAGAATAACTAGACATAGGTTTAAAAATAATGTTTTCATAAATTTTGAGGGTTTAAAAAAAGCCTTGAAATTTTCAAGGCTTTTGTTTATATTATATTTTTTCAATGAGGTTGTCAATGCGTTTTACGGTTTCGTTTTTGCCTATTAAAAACATGATTTCAAAAACATCTGGACCTTGTAAGGCGCCAACTAAAGCTAAACGTAAAGGCATCATAATTTTTCCGAAACCAATATTGTTGTCTGTAATCCAGCCTTTAATATCGGTTTGTAAAGCATTAACGGTAAAATCGTCTATATGTGTTATAATGCTTTTTACTTTGGTTAATATTTCAACTGTATCGTCTTTTATAGCCTTTTTAAAAGCCTTTTCATCGTAGTTTGAAGGTGATGTAAAGAAAAAGTGCGATAAGCCCCAGAAATCGTTTATAAACGTTGCTCGTTCTTTTACTAAACTTACAACCATTTCAATATAGTTTACATCAATAGTTTTTAATTCTTCTTGATGGTTTTTAAACGCTTCTGCAAGTTTTAAATTGTCTTGCTCTTGCATGTAATGGTGGTTAAACCATTTTGTTTTATCAGGATCGAAACGAGCGCCAGCTTTATTTACTTTGTTTAAGTTAAAAGCTTCAACTAACTCTTGTAAATTAAATAGTTCTTGTTCGGTTCCTGGATTCCATCCTAAGAAGGCTAAAAAGTTTACAACGGCTTCAGGGAAATAACCATCTTCTTTATAACCTCTAGAAATGTCACCTTCTGGAGATTTCCATTCTAAAGGAAAAACAGGAAAACCTAATTTATCGCCATCGCGTTTACTTAATTTTCCTTTTCCAGTTGGTTTTAAAATTAATGGTAAATGTGCAAATTCTGGAGCTTCCCAATTAAAAGCACGATAAAGCAAAACGTGTAATGCTAAACTTGGTAACCATTCTTCACCACGAATAACGTGCGAGATTTCCATTAAATGGTCATCAACAATATTTGCTAAATGGTAGGTTGGCATACCATCGCTTTTAAACAAAACTTTATCATCTAAAATATTAGTGTCAATTTTTATATCGCCACGAATAATATCTTTTAAATGTAGAGTTTCGTCTTGCGGACTTTTAAATCGGATAACATAATCTTCGCCAGTTTCAATTTTGTTTTGCACTTCTTCCGCGCTAAGCGATAATGAATTATTTAGTTTTAAACGGTTATGCCAATTGTAAATAAAAGTTTTACCGTTAGCTTCGTGGTCTTTTCGGTGTTTGTCTAATTCATCGGCAGTATCAAAAGCATAGTATGCATTACCCGATGCAATTAATTCATCGGCATATTGTTTGTACAAATGTTTGCGTTCGCTTTGTCTGTAAGGTCCAAATTTTTCGTTTATGTTTGGGCCTTCATCAAAAGGAAATCCGCACCAGTTTAAAGCATCAATAATGTATTGTTCGGCACCTTCTACGTAACGGTTTTGGTCGGTATCTTCAATACGTAAAACAAAAGTTCCGTTATGTTTTTTAGCAAATAAATAATTGAATAATGCTGTACGAACGCCACCAATGTGAAGTGGTCCGGTTGGGCTTGGTGCAAAACGCACACGAACATTTTTTGTCATGTTTTATTACGATTTTTTAAACTTCAGTTTTTTTTGCAAAGATACAATTAACAGCTAATTAAGGCAGTTGTTATAAATAAAATTGTAGTTTAGTATTAAGGATTAATTTATTATGAACAATTTCAATTATATAGAAGCAAAGGTTGAAGCTTTTATTAAGAAGTATTACGTAAACGAGTTACTAAAAGGTGCCATTTTATTTTTTGCTATTGGCCTATTTTACTTTTTAGTTGTAATGTTTATTGAGTACGTTTTGTGGTTAAATACAACAGCTAGAAGTATTTTATTTTGGACTTTTATTTTGGTTGAATTAGCGCTACTAATAAAATTTATTATGTTGCCTTTGGCTAAATTATTTAAGCTGCAAAAAGGTATTAATTATGTTGATGCATCAAAAATTATAGGCAAACATTTTCCTGAGGTTAATGATAAGTTGTTAAATGTATTTCAACTTAAAAATACAGAAAGTAATTCTGAATTATTACTAGCAAGTATAGAGCAAAAATCTATTGAGCTAAAACCTATTCCGTTTAAAGTAGCGGTAAATTTAAAAGCTAATTTTAAGTATTTAAAATATGCTGCTATACCAGTGGTTATCATTTTACTTTCTTTATTATTTGGAAAAGGTAATTGGTTTAACGAAAGTTATAAACGTGTTGTAAATTATAAAACCGCTTATACACCACCAGCGCCTTTTGAGTTTTTTGTTATTAATGAAGATTTAACAGCTGTTGAAAACAAAGATTTTATTCTACTAGTTCGTACAGCTGGAGATGTAATTCCAGAAACAGTAGAAGTTTATTATAATAACGAAACGTATTTTCTAAAACAAAAGGGTAACGGTGAGTTCGAGTATGTTTTTAATAAGCCTAAAACCTCATTTGAATTTGAGTTGCAAGCTAATAATGTAACATCAAAACCATATAAAATTGAAGTAGTAAAAACACCAAGCATTGTCGATTTTCAAATGCATCTAGATTATCCGAGTTATTTAAAGAAGACAAACGAAATTTTAAAAAGTTCGGGTAATGCATTGGTTCCAGAAGGCACAAAAGTAACATGGAGAATAACTGCAGAATCAACGCATTCTATTTCTCTTTTTTCAAAAGATACAATACAATTTAAAAGTGAAGATACTAATGCATTTCAAGCTTCAAAAAGGTTGTTCAGTAATTTAAACTACACATTAAGCACCAGTAATAATAATTTAAAAAATTACGAAAACTTAAACTTTAATATCAATGTAATCAAAGATCAATATCCAGAAATTAAAGTGGAAGTAAAACAAGATAGTTTAGATAATCAGTCCTTATATTTTCATGGAAAAATTAATGATGATTATGGCTTACGTAATGTAAAAATGATTTATTATCCAACTAATAAAATCACAGATAAGCAAGAGTTGGATTTAGGGATTTCTAACACCAATTTTGCAGAGTTTGTTACAGCGTTTCCAAATAATTTAAATATTGATGAAGGCGTAGCTTATAGTATTTATTTTGAGGTCTTAGATAATGATGCTGTTCACAACTATAAGAGTGTTAAAAGTGCAGTTTTTACATTTAGAAAAAGAACACAAGAAGAAGAGGAGCAACGTAATTTGGAGGAACAAGGTAAGACCATAAATGATTTACAAAAATCTTTCGATAAGTTTAATTCACAGGAGAAAAGTCTACAAGAAATCACACGACTTCAAAAGGAAAAAAATGATCTTAATTTTAATGATAAAAAGAAATTAGAATCGTTTATAGAACGTCAAAAGGAGCAGGACCAAATGATGAAACATTTCAATAATAAATTAAAAAATAATATTGATGAGTTTCAAAAAGAAGATAAAGATGATCCGTTTAAAGAAGCATTAAAAAAGCGTCTTGATGAAAATGAAGAAAGGTTAAAAAAGGACGAGCGATTGCTAAAAGAGTTAGAACGTTTACAAGAGAAAATTAACAAGGAACAACTAACAGAAAAACTAGAAGAATTAGCAAAACAAAACAAAAACAAAAAACGAAGTTTAGAGCAATTATTAGAGTTAACAAAAAGGTATTATGTTGAGAAGAAATTAGATCAACTAAAAGAAGATTTAATGAAGCTTGCTATTGATCAGGAGAAACTTTCTAACGAAAACAAAGAAGAAAATACTGTTGAAAAACAGAAGGCTTTAAACGAGAAATTTGAAGCCTATAAAAAGCAAATTTCAGATTTAGAAGAAGAAAGTAAATCCTTAAAAAAGCCTATTGATATCCCAAGAGATGCACTTGAGGAAAAGGCGATTGATGAAGATCAAAAAACGGCATCGGAAGAATTAGAAAAGAAAGAACAAGAAAATGCTTCAGACAATAAAAAGCAGCAAGAAAATAGCGCAGATCAAAATTTAAAAAAAGCACGAGAAAGCCAAAAGAAGGCTGCTAAAAAAATGATGCAAATGAGCCAAAGTATGCAACAAGCAATGCAAGCATCTGGTGGGGAACAATTGCAAGAAGATGTTGATGCGCTCCGTCAAATTTTAGATAATTTAGTTTTGTTTTCTTTCGATCAAGAAGACTTAATGAATCAATTTAAATCTTCAGAAACTAATGATAACGGGTTTGCTTCAAACTTAAAAAAGCAGAATAATTTATTAGAACATTTCGAGCATGTAGACGATAGTTTGTTTGCGCTGTCACTTCGTAATCCTAAGTTATCCGAACAGGTTAATAAAGAAATTTCGGAAGTGTATTATAACATGGAAAAGAGCTTAGAAAACTTTGCTGATAATCGGGTGTATCAAGGTGTTTCCAATCAGCAGTTCGCTATTACAGCAACAAATAATTTAGCAGATTTTTTAAGTGATGTTTTAGATAATATGCAAGAAAGTTTAAGTATGTCTGCTGGTCAAGGCGGAAGTGGCGACATGCAATTACCAGACATTATTATGAGCCAAGAACAGCTCAATAAAATGATGGAAGAAGGTATGAAAAAAGGAGAAGGAAAACCTAAAGACGGTGAGGGAAAAAAGCCAGGACAAGGACAAAAACCTGGAGAAGGTTCTCAGGGTTCTAGTGGAGAAAACGATGGTGGCGATAAGAATGGAGAAGGTAAAAACGGAAAGAATGGACAGAAGCAATCAGGTGAAGGTGAAGGCACAAATGAAGATTTAAACGGACTGCTTTATCAAATTTACCAAGAACAACAGAAGCTTAGAAATGAACTTGAAGAACGTATTGCTAAAGAAGGTTTAAAAGGAAACGCAAAGAATTTAGTGCGCCAAATGGAGGCTGTTGAAATGGAATTGTTGAATAAAGGATTCACGCAACAAACGCTTCAAAAAATGATGCAATTAAGGCATCAATTATTAAAATTGGAGAATGCGACGCATCAGCAGGAAGAAGAGAATAAAAGGCAATCTAAAGCTAATTCTAATCAGTTTAAAAACACAACTTCAAATCAAATTCCTACTGCCAAACAATATTTTAATACTACTGAAATATTAAATAAACAAGCATTACCTTTGCAGCTTGTTTATAAAGTTAAAGTACAAGAATATTTCAATCAAACTAATGATTAATTTTAATTACGAAACCGATTTTAAATTGTCTTCTGAAGAAGATATTTCTAAGTGGATTTTAGAAACCATAACATTAGAAAACCACAGTTTAGAAGAGGTGAATTATGTATTTTGTGATGACGAATATTTACACAAATTAAATGTAGAGTTTCTTAATCATGACACCTTAACGGATGTTATTAGTTTTGATTATTCTGTAGGTAAACAAATCTCTGGAGATGTTTTTATTTCCATTGAAAGAGTTGCTGATAATGCTAAGGATTTTAATGTTTCTTTTGATGTTGAATTAAAGCGTGTAATTATTCATGGTATCCTGCATTATTGCGGATACAAAGATAAGACGGATGATGACGCTAAGTTAATGAGAAGCAAAGAAGACGAATACTTAGCGCTTTATAATCAGAAGTTTAATTAAAATAAATATTGAATTCAAACTAGTGTTCCACGTGGAACACTTCAAATTTCCACGATATGTTTAACGAAGTATATGATGTTATTGTTGTAGGTGCAGGACATGCTGGTAGCGAAGCTGCTGCTGCTGCTGCCAACATGGGAAGTAAAACGTTGCTGGTTACTATGAATCTTCAAAACATCGCTCAAATGTCTTGCAATCCTGCTATGGGTGGTATTGCTAAAGGGCAAATTGTCCGTGAAATTGATGCGCTTGGAGGTTATAGTGGTATTGTTTCAGATACGTCTGCTATCCAATTTAAAATGCTTAATAAGTCTAAAGGACCAGCAATGTGGAGTCCGAGAGTGCAGAGTGACAGAATGCGTTTTGCTGAAGATTGGAGAATGCTTTTAGAGCAAACCAAGAACTTAGATTTCTATCAGGAAATGGTTTCTGGTTTACTTATTGAAGGCGACAAAGTGGTTGGGGTAAAAACATCTTTAGGTGTTGAGGTTCGTGGTAAATCTGTAGTATTAACAAACGGTACTTTTTTAAATGGCCTAATTCATATTGGAGACAAAAATTTTGGTGGAGGTAGAGCTGGTGAAAAAGCGGCAACTGGAATTACAGAACAACTGGTTGATTTAGGTTTCGATTCTGGTAGAATGAAAACAGGAACACCGCCAAGGGTTGATGGTAGAAGTTTAGATTTTTCTAAAATGATTGAGCAGCCTGGTGATGAAAACCCTGAAAAATTTTCATATTTAGATACTACAAAACCATTGAAAGAACAACGTTCTTGTCACATGTCGTATACAAGTGCTTTGGTGCACGATTTGCTTCGCGAGGGTTTTGATAGATCGCCAATGTTTAATGGTAGAATTAAAAGCTTAGGGCCGCGTTATTGTCCATCTATTGAAGATAAAATTAATCGTTTTGCAGATAAAGATCGTCATCAGCTTTTTGTTGAACCAGAAGGTTGGAATACCGTGGAATATTATATAAATGGTTTCTCTACGTCGTTGCCAGAAGATGTTCAGTTTAAGGCTTTGCGTTCTGTTGTTGGATTCGAAAATGTTAAGTTTTTCCGTCCTGGTTATGCAATTGAATACGATTATTTTCCGCCAACACAATTAAAGCATACTCTAGAAACTAAATTGGTTAGTGGATTGTATTTTGCTGGTCAAATAAATGGAACAACGGGTTACGAAGAGGCGGCTTCTCAAGGTTTGATGGCTGGTATAAATGCGAGCTTAAAAGTTCAAGAAAAAGATCCTTTTATGTTGAAAAGGGATGAAGCTTATATTGGAGTTCTAATTGATGACTTAATTACAAAAGGCACCGAAGAGCCATATAGAATGTTTACGTCGCGTGCAGAATATAGAACGTTACTGCGTCAAGATAATGCAGATTTGCGTTTAACACCTAAAGGGTATGAGTTAGGTTTGGCTTCTGAAAAGCGATTAAAACGCATGGAGCAAAAGCATGAATCGGCTAAAGAATTTGTTTCATTTTTCGAAAGCACAAGTGTAAAACCCGAAGAAATTAATCCGATTTTAGAGTCTAAAAATTCTTCTCCTGTTAATCAATCGGGTAAATTATTTAAAATATTTGCTCGTCCTAATATTGATATGGATGATGTTAGAAAAGTGAAAAGTGTTGAAGATTATATTCAAGAAAATAACCTAGATCGTGAAGTAATTGAGCAAACGGAAATTCAAGTTAAGTATTCTGGCTATATCGCGAAAGAAAAAACTAATGCCGATAAGTTAAGTCGATTGGAATATGTAAAAATTCCGGCTGATTTCGATTATTCTAAAATTAAATCGATGAGTTTTGAAGCGCGTGAAAAGTTGAAAAAAATTCAGCCAACTACGGTTTCTCAAGCATCAAGAATTAGTGGTGTTTCACCGAACGATATTTCTGTTTTATTGGTTTATATGGGTAGATAATTTAAAAATTAGTAAAAGTGTTCCACGTGGAACAGGGTTAAAATATCTAAAAACAATCAATTTTTTAATAATATTCATGAATTCGTGGCACTAAAACAGTCGAAAAATATCATTTTAAAAGTAAAAGATTATTCAGTTTCTGGCGAAGATTTCGAATTGTTAGAAAACGAAACCTATGGTTTTTTAGAAACACATCCGCAACCTTCAAAAGAAAAACTTCCGGAATATTATAAAAGCGAAGATTATATTTCGCATACCGATGCTAAACGAAATCTTTTTGAAAAAGTATATCATTTAGTTCGTGTTTATGCTTTAAACAAAAAGTTGAGTTTAATAAATAACCATGTGTCTGCAGATAAAAATTTATTAGATGTTGGCTGTGGTACGGGAGATTTTTTAAACGCTGCAATAAAAAACGGTTGGCAGGTAAATGGAGTAGAGCCGAACGCACAAGCAAGAAATATTGCTAATAAAAAAACAAACAACGCGGTTTTTAATATTGAAAAACTTAAAGAATTTCAAGAAGCTTCGTTTAATGTAATTACGCTTTGGCATGTTCTAGAACATTTACCAAACCTCGAAGAACATATAGAATTGTTTAAAAAACTATTAAAACCCAATGGTGTTTTAATAATTGCAGTGCCAAATTATAAAAGTTACGATGCTAAACATTACAAAAGTTTTTGGGCTGCCTACGATGTCCCAAGACATCTTTGGCATTTTAATAAATCTTCAATTAAAAATTTAGTGGAAGGTTATGGTTTTAGTTTAAATAAAATTAAACCCATGTGGTTCGATGCGTTTTATGTAAGTCTGCTTTCAGAAAAATATAAAACAGGTAAAATGAATTTTATAAAAGGATTTTTTATTGGCTTACTTTCAAATGTAAAAGCATTAGCTTCAAAAGAAACATCTTCTTTAATTTATGTCGTAAAAAAATAAATAGCGATAATTGGGTTTTTGAAATTTTACAATATTTAAAAACACGCAATCTTTTATTTATTTTTTCAATAATCCTTTTTTTAGGAATTTTTAGGTGTTTTTTGAGTGAAAAAAACCAAAATATTTATTTTAAGAATAAATTTTAAATCAATTTTAGGGTCGGTAGTTGGTTATATGTCTTTTTTGTAAAAGTTGCTTAAAACGCTTTAAAATGAGTTGTTTTTTATAAAGGAATCTTATTTTTAGTGATTTGTGTTATAAGTTTTCTTTATTTGTTAAAAACAAAATAAATTTCGGTTATTCTAAAACTTACTTTATTACATTTGTTTCAATTAAAAAATAGATCTAACTAATTTTCATAAAACCATGAAAAAATTAATTTTTACTGCTTTTACAGTTTTGGCTTTAACGTCTTGCCAGGAGGAAAAGAAAATCGCTTTTGTTGATAACGGAGAAGTTATTAACGAATATCAAGAGAAAAAAGATGTTGAAGCTAAGTTTCAATTAAAAGATGAGGCTTTTAGAAAAAAAGCAGATAGTATTGGGCAAGCATTTCAAGCCGAAGTACAATCTACACAAGCAACAGCTCAAAAATCGTCGCAACGCAAGGCACAAGAATTAATGGCAGGTTTGCAACAAAAGCAACAAGTTTTACAGCAACAAATGCAAATAGAGCAGCAACAGTTAACACAAGAATTTCAAGCAGAAATTGATTCTGTTATTGGAAAAGTAAAAGACTTTGTTAAAGATTATGGTAAAGCAAATGGTTACACTTATATTTTAGGAACTAGCGATGCTGCAGCAACAGTTATGTATGGTTCAGAAGAAAACGATTTAACCGAAACAATTTTAAATGCACTTAACGATTCTTATAAATCGGAAGAGTAATTTTAAGATTTAATGTTTTTAAATATCGAGCCAAAAGTTAATAGCTTTTGGCTTTTTTTATGCGCTTTTTTTTAAGATTAGATGTAACAAAATTGAGGTTTCGGTCGTCTTTATTAAATGTTTACCAATGTTTTTTATGTTTTATCGTTAATAAATACATAAATGTAAATGTTGTTTTATTTATTAAACATAGCCTAACTTTATCAAATCAAAATAAGAACAGTTATTAATGAAACATTTAACTTTAATTATTGTCTTGTTTACGAGTTTTACGTGCTTGTCACAAGAAAAATTTAGTATCAGCGGGACCATAACCGATGCGAATAACGGGGAAACCCTTTTGGGAGCAACAGTTTACTTAAAAAACACCAATTTTGGCGCTACAACTAACGAGTATGGCTTTTTCTCGTTAACGGCCCCAGAAGGAGATTATGCGTTAGTAATTTCGTATGTGGGTTACCAAACATTTTCTCAAAATATACAACTATATGCAGATAAAAAACTGGATTTCGAACTACAAGAATCGGCCACTTCTTTAGATGAAGTTGTAATAATTGCAGAAGAAAGCGAGGTGGTAAACATTAAAAAGCCACAAATGAGTGTGTCTAAATTAAACGCTCAAACTATTAAGGAAATGCCAGCCGTTTTAGGCGAAGTAGATGTTATAAAATCTATACAAATGCTACCTGGTGTAACGAGTAACGGCGAAGGTTCGGCAGGATTTCATGTTCGAGGTGGAGCGGCAGACCAAAACTTAGTACTGTTAGATGAAGCTATAATTTATAATACCTCGCATTTTTTTGGATTCTTTTCTGTGTTTAACACCGATGCTATAAAAAATATAAAGCTTTATAAAGGCGATATTCCTGCTAAATTTGGAGGTCGTGTGTCTTCTGTTCTCGATGTTCGGCAAAAAGATGGAAATAATAAAGAGTTTGAGCTTAACGGTGGTGTTGGTTTAATATCTAGCCGTTTAACCGCAGAATCGCCAATTTTTAAGGATAAAGGTTCATTTTTAATATCTGGAAGAGCGTCTTATGCACATTTATTTATGCCTTTTATTGAAGAGGTTAAAGATGATAAAATTTCGTTTTACGATTTAAATTTAAAAACCAATTTCGAACTTAATGAAAAAAACAAACTGTATTTGTCTGGTTATTTTGGTCGCGATGTGTTTAACTTATCGAGTTTAATTGAAAACACCTATGGCAATGCCACGGGAAACTTACGTTGGAACCACGTTATAAGCGATAAATTATTCTCAAATTTATCTTTTATTTACAGTAAATACGACTACAATATTGTGCTCGATTTTATTGAGCTCGATTGGGAAGCAGATATAGTTAACTACAACATTAAATACGATTTAGGTTATTTTGTAAATAATGATTTAACATTCGATTTTGGTGTAAGTGCACTAACTTATAATGTAAATCCAGGAGAAATTCGGCCATCTACCGAGACATCCTCGATAAACGCTTTAAAATTAGATGAAAAACGGGCATTTGAAGGTGCTATTTACGCGAGTGCAGAACATAAAATTACCGAAAAATTAGCTTTAAATTACGGGTTACGATTGAGTTCTTTTTCCAGACTTGGCGGGCAAACCATGACTAATTACCTAAACAATCAGCCAGTTGTTTATAATAGCGAATTAGGCATTTACGAGCGCGGTGAAGCCGAAAGCGAAACTACATATAGTAAGAGTGAAACCATAAAATCTTTTGCTAATTTAGAGCCTCGTTTTGGTATATCTTATCAATTAAATAAATTATCTTCTTTAAAAGCCAGTTATACCAGATCTGCACAGTATTTACATCTGCTTTCCAACACATCTTCTGTTACGCCTTTAGATGTTTGGACACCAAGCGGGCAGTATATTAAGCCGCAATTATCTAATCAATACGCTTTAGGTTATTACAAAAATTTTAATGAAAACACCTTTACTCTTGAGTTAGAAACCTACTTTAAAGAGGTTGATAATAGAATTGATTACATTGATGGATCAGATTTAATAGGAAATAATAATATTGAAACCGAAATATTAAGTGGTGAAGCCAGATCGTATGGTTTAGAGTTGCTTTTCCGTAAAAATAAAGGTGCTTTTACCGGTTGGTTGGCGTACACCTTATCAAAATCCGAACAGCGAGCGCTTGGAGGAAATGCTGGAGGACCAGGGATTAATAACGGTAATTGGTATAATACGTATTATGATAGAACTCACGATATATCGTTAACCGGCTCATATAAATTAAACGATAAATGGCGATTTAGTAGTAATTTTGTATTTCAAACCGGCCGTCCAGTAACCTATCCTAACGGACAATATAATTACGAAGGTCTGTCTATTGCTACATATGCTAATCGTAACGAAAACCGATTACCAACTTATCACAGGCTCGATATTTCGGCTACTTTAACACCAAAAAGAAAAGCCGATAAACGTTGGAAAGGTGAGTGGGTGTTTGGTATTTACAACTTGTACGATAGGCGCAATGCCGCTTCGGTTAGCTTTAGTCAAAACAACCAAACAGGACTTAACGAGGCTTCTAGAATTTCTATTTTCGGCCGAATCCCTTCAGTAACCTACAACTTCAAATTTTAAATCATGAAAAAGATGTATAGATCACTCATTTTTATCGCTTTAAGCTTAATATTTTCTTCTTGTGAAGATGTTATTGATGTTGATGTAAATACGGCAGAACCGCGATTGGTAATTGAAGCTTCTCTAGATTGGGAAAAAGGTACAACTGGAAGTGAACAAACCATAAAATTAAGTATGTCTTCTCCTTATTTTAGTACCGATACAGACACCAGTGTAACAGGTGCATTAGTAACGGTTACGAATATGAATAATAATACTATTTTTTCGTTTACAGATGAAAATAACGGCACGTATTCTATAAATAATTTCGAACCAATTATTGGAGACACCTACCAATTAACAGTGGTTTATAATGGTGAAACATACCAAGCTACAGAAACCTTAATAGCATCGACAAGTATTAAGGAAATAAATGAAAGTATTGAAGGTGGTTTTGATGATGAATTACCTGAAGTAAATATTTATTTTGATGATCCAATCGATGAAGAAAACTATTATTTAATCAGTTTTTACGAAATAGGGGATATGTTTCCATTTTTCGCTGATGTATCGGATGAGTTTGTTAATGGGAATGAAGTATATTATTTTTTTGAAAAAGAAGAAGATGAAGACACTAATATGTCGCCATTTGAAGCTGGTGATACGGTTGAAGTTAAATTATACGGTATTTCGGAGCAATACTATAGTTTTATGAGGCTTTTAATCGAGCAATATTATAATTCAGGCAATCCTTTTGCATCGAATGCTGCATTAATAAAGGGCAATTGTATAAACCCAACAAACCCTGAAAATTATGCTTTTGGGTATTTTAGAGTCACCGAAGTTGATGTGGTATCGTATACGTTTGAGTAAAATATAAGCTTTAAAATATCTAGACCTGTTAGGTTTCAAAAACCCAACAGGTCTTTTTTTATAAATCAATTAAGAGCCTGCTTAGCGTTAGGTTTGATCCAAAATTTCAAGAGAACAGGCATCCTCATATTGAGCGCAGTAGAAAGATGTTAACTTATTTGACTCAAATAAAGTAAAACAAATAATGTATTGATATCGATATTTTTAAGCGAAGTGTTTTGAAAAAAATGTACTCATAAATTCTTGGCAATCAACCTCTAATTTTCCTTTTTATGCAATAAACGCGTGAGTTTTATACTCAAATCGGTAAGAATAATTTTCGAGTTACCGTTGCGTTCAATATGGTAAATAGCATCTTGGAGTTCGTTGCTTATATCCATAATGTTATTGCCATGAATAAACGGGGCAAATTTAGCCAAATTAAAAGCTTCGCTTTTAGGTTCAAAAAACACCAAATCGTTGGCGTTATAGTTTAGTAGTAAGGCTTGCCTAAAAAAGTCTAAACAAAAGTTTAAAAACTGTTTTTGGGTTTCTCTGCCAGTTTTAGCGACCTCTTCGCTCCAAGAAATTAAATCATGTATGGCTGCTTTGTTTCCTTTTGCTTTAAAGGCTGTTCGTACCCAAAACACAAACCATTTTTCAAATTGCAAATCTTCACTATCACTATATACTAAATCGCAAGCTTTATTATAGTTGCCATTAGCTTGATGTGCAATTTTGGTGGCATCAGCTTCAGCGATATTAAATTGTTTAATTAAAGCCTCTTTTACGTCGTTTTCGGCTAACGGCGGAAAGTGTAATACTTGACAGCGTGAACGAATAGTATTAATAATCTGTTCTTCGTCTTCTGCAATTAATAAAAATATTGTTTTTGCAGGCGGTTCTTCAATTAGTTTTAAAAGTTTGTTTGCCGCGGCAGTATTCATTTTTTCAGCCATCCAAACTAAAAGAATTTTATAACCACCTTCGTAGGCTTTTAACGACAACGATTTTACTATATCTTGAGCTTCATCAACACCAATTTGGCCTTGTTTATTATCAACACCAAGTAGTTTATACCAGTCGAATAAATTTCCGTAAGGTTGTTCGGTTAAAAGTTGGCGCCATTCTTCTAAATAATGACTAGAAACAGGGTGTTTTTTTACTTTATCGCTGGTAGTTACAGGAAATGCAAAGTGCAAATCGGGATGCGAAAAATTCTTAAATTTTAGGTTACAAGCGTCATTTCCTCCACTATTTTCGCCATTGCTATTATTGCAAAGTATATATTGAGCATAAGCTAAAGCTATGGGTAAAGTGCCACAACCTTCGTTACCAACAAAAAGTTGCGCATGTGGTATACGGCCATTATCGGCACTTTGTGTCAAGTGCTTTTTTATGTGTTCTTGTCCTATAACGTCATTAAATAGCATAGGCAAACCTACATTTTTGTTAAGCTTTTAAAAAATGAATTAAGAGATTTTTTTAGTTAAAAAGCCTAATTAGTTCAGTGTCAATAGTTTTTGTTTAATTTTTGGTAACAATTTATTAACATTGTTATTTCACTAGTAATAAGGGTTTTATATGTGTATTGTTAATAATTTATCGCTAGATTTAGTTCCTTAGCCTTTTTAATATGAAATTTTACTTAATTTTATTAACATTAATTTTACATTAAATTAACAAACAAAAACAATAAGACATGGCTATAAAAATTAAAGTTTCAAAAAAGAAATTAAAAAAAGATGAAGAAAAGAAACTAACTAAATTAAAGGTTAAAAAAGCTAAAGCATTAACTAAAAAGCAAAAGCAAGCGGCAAAGGAGAAAGCCAAGAAACTAGCCAAGCTAAAGGCAAAAAAGCAGAAAGAACAGGCCAAGTTAAAAGCCAAAAAGGCTAAAGCATTAGCTAAAAAACAGAAACAAGCGGCAAAGGAGAAAGCTAAGAAACTAGCCAAGCTAAAGGCAAAAAAGCAAAAAGAGAAGGCCAAGTTAAAAGCCAAAAAAGCTAAAGCATTAGCTAAAAAGCAAAAGCAAGCGGCAAAGGAGAAAGCCAAGAAACTAGCCAAGCTAAAGGCAAAAAAGCAAAAAGAGAAGGCTAAGTTAAAAGCCAAAAAGGCTAAAGCATTAGCTAAAAAGCAAAAACAAGCGGCAAAGGAGAAAGCCAAGAAACTGGCAAAGCTAAAGGTAAAAAAGCAAAAAGAGAAGGCTAAGTTAAAAGCCAAAAAGGCTAAAACATTAGCTAAAAAACAAAAGCAAACTGCAAAATCAAATGTTAAAAAGAAAAAAACAATAAAAAAGAAATCAAAAAGACTGATTAAAAAAGCATCAAAGCCAAAGCAACCCATATCTAAAAAGCAACCAAAGTCAAAAAGAAAAAAAGCGGCTAAGGTTACATTAAAAAAGGCTTCTTAATTTAAAAAAACCAAATTAAATTATTAGCTATATCGTTTTCGTACAAAATCGCATTTTAATTAGGGTATTTATTAGTTACATTTGTAGGACTAAAAAGTAAATACATAACAATGAAAACGATTAACGATTTTAATTTCGAAAATAAAAAAGCACTTATTCGTGTAGATTTTAACGTGCCACTAAACGATAAATTTGAGGTAACAGATTCTACAAGAATTGTTTCGGCAAAACCTACAATTATTAAAATTTTAGAAGATGGTGGTAGCTGTATTTTAATGTCGCATTTAGGAAGACCAAAAGGTGTTCAAGATGAGTTTTCGTTAGGCCACATAGTCGATACGGTTAAAGATATTATAGGAGTAGAAGTTACTTTTGTTAACGCTTGTGTTGGTGAAACTGCCGAAGAAGCTGCTGCAAAATTACAACCAGGACAAATTTTATTGTTAGAAAATTTACGTTTTCATGCAGAAGAAACCGCTGGAGATAAAGCATTTGCAGAACAACTAGCTAAGTTAGGAGACATTTATGTAAATGATGCTTTCGGTACCGCGCACCGTGCTCATGCATCAACCACTATTGTGGCTCAGTTTTTTGAAAATAAAAAATGTTTCGGTAGTTTATTAGCTCAAGAAATTGAAAGTATTAAAAAAGTATTAGAAACAGGCGAAAAACCAGTTTTAGGTATTTTAGGAGGTGCCAAAGTATCGTCTAAAATCACCATTATCGAGAATATTTTAGATGCCGTAGATCATTTAATAATTGGTGGTGGTATGGCCTTTACTTTTGTTAAAGCTCAAGGAGGAAAAATAGGAAATTCTATTTGTGAAGACGATAAAATGGAGTTGGCTTTAGAAATTTTAAAGCAAGCAGAAGCTAAGAACGTAAAAGTACACATTCCTGTTGATACTATTGCTGCCGACGATTTTAGCAACGACGCGAATACACAAACGGTTGATATTAATGCTATTCCAGATGGATGGGAAGGTGTTGATGCTGGACCAAAATCGAGAGAGATTTTCCACGATGTAGTTATGCAATGTAAAACAATTTTATGGAATGGCCCTCTTGGTGTTTTTGAAATGGAAAGTTTTGCAGGTGGTACCATCGAGTTAGGAAATTCTATTGCCGAAGCCACTAAAAATGGGGCGTTCTCACTTGTTGGCGGTGGCGATTCTGTGGCTGCGGTTAAGCAATTTGGTTTCGATGATAAAGTGAGTTATGTAAGTACCGGTGGTGGCGCTATGCTTGAAAGCTTAGAAGGAAAAACATTACCAGGAATTGCAGCAATTTTAGAATAAAATTCCATTCAAAAAAAGCATAAAGGGTATAAGTGTTTTTAGAAACGTTATAATTCAATTAGTTACCAATCAAACACAAAAAACTAAACTTTAGTTTTTTAATTCCCTTAAAAAATACGAATTTAGCCATAATGTCGTTGATTAACATGTTACTCGATTTTATGGCTATTCGTTTTTATATTGCGTTGTTTGTGTGTGGTTTAGGGTTTTCTCAAACTACCGATTCTATTATTGATGGAAGTAATAACACCATAAAAACGATAGAAGTGCAACCCGATTCCACTCAATTAAAAGGGTTTGTTGATAATGAATTTGCAGCACAAATAGACGAAAAGTGGCTCGAAGAATTGTATAGTAATGCCTTGTTCGATACCATTTACAAATCGGTTACCGAACTGGATTTTAAAGGGATTGATTTCCCAGAGTTATCTACCGATACTTTAAAAGCACGATTAAAAAAACTCGATGCTAGAACACCGTTTAATGTGGAGTACAACCCATCGTTAGAAAGTGTAATTAAATCTTATTTAAAATATCGAAGAAACTCCATTCAAAAACTTATTAGTTTAAGCGCGTATTATTTCCCAATGTTCGAGCGCGAGCTTGATTTGTACGACATTCCGTTAGAGGTTAAATATCTAGCAATAGTAGAGTCTGCTTTAAAACCAAGAGCAAGATCTAGAGTAGGAGCAACTGGTTTATGGCAGTTTATGTTTAGCACTGGTAAAATGTACGGACTCGACGTAAGCAGTTATGTCGATGAGCGTAGCGATCCCATAAAATCTACCGAAGCAGCAGCAAAATATTTAGCAAAATTGTACGGTATTTTTGGCGATTGGGATTTGGCATTGGCAGCTTATAATTCTGGACCAGGAAATGTATCGAAAGCCATTCGCCGTTCTGGAGGTTATCAAAATTATTGGAATATTAGGCATAATTTACCAAGAGAAACAGCAGGTTATTTACCAGCATTTTTAGCTAATATGTATATTTTTGAATATGCCGAAGAGCACGGTTTTAAAAAAATAAAACCAGAATTAGCCTATTTTGAAACCGATACCGTTCGAGTAAAAGAAATGATAACGCTCGATCAGGTTTCAGAAGTCACTGGAACTCCAATCGAAGAACTTCAATTTTTAAATCCGTCTTATAAATTAGATATTATTCCATTTATTAAAGAGGAAAACTATACCTTACGATTACCTCGCGATGTTGTTGGTGCTTTTGTAAACAACGAAGATTCTATTTATGCATTTGCTAGAGCCGAGTTTAATAAACGCGAAAAGCCTTTACCTCAATTTTTTAATGCCGATGAGAAAATTAGGTATCGTGTAAAATCAGGCGATTATTTAGGTAAAATATCAAGAATGTATGGTGTTCGTGTAAGCGATATTAAGCGCTGGAATGGTTTACGAAATAACGATTTAAGTATTGGGCAGCGTTTAACTATTTATCCTAGAAAACCACATGTTTCAACGCAGCAAAAAACAGCTTCAAATACAACACAAACTATAAAACCAAAACCTATTTCGGGTGAAGTAACCATTTATACCGTGCAATCTGGTGATTCGCTTTGGAGTATTTCACAAAAATTTCCTGGAGTTTCTATTCAAAATATAAAAGATTGGAACGGTATTAGTGGTAGTAAACTAAAACCAGGAATGAAGCTTAAAATTGCTAAGAGCTAACTTCTTTTAAAAATTAAAAAACAATGATACGTTACATTATTTTATCAGCATTTACATTACTTTTTTTAGTGTCATGCGGAAATAAAAAGAAATCAGATAATGATATTTATATCGCCGATGCCACGGGAGCTATTAATAATGTTTCGGTGGTTATAGAAAACGATTTGTGGGCTGGAAGCGTTGGTGAAGCCATAAAAAGCGTGCTTACAAAACCAATTTACGGTTTGCCACAAGACGAACCAACGTTTACTATTAGCCAAATTCCACCCGCTGTTTTTTCGGGATTCGTAACCAAAAACAGAACAGTTTTAAAAATAGAAACAGGTAAAGATGCTGGCCTAAAAGTTTTAGAAGATGTATATGCTAAACCACAAAAAGTAATTGTTGTATCTGGAAAAACAAAACAAGAAATTATTGATTTAATTTTAGAAAATGAAGTGAAAATTGTTGATGTTTTTCATAATATGGAGCTTGCCGAACGCGCCAGACAAATGGCAAAATCGCCACATAGTTATAAGTCGATTGAGGAAAAATTAGGTTTAACTTTAGAGTTTTCGTCTATTTATAGAATTGCAAAAGAAGCTGATAATTTTTTCTGGATTAGAAAAGATATCACTACAGGAACAACAAATTTGTTGCTTTACGAGTTGCCATACGATGCGATTAAACAAACCGATAGTGTAGTTAACCAAATAATTGCCATTAGAGATTCTATTGGAAAGCAATATATAGAAGGTCCCGTAGAAGGTTCGTATTTAGCCACAGAAGATGCATACACACCATTTCACGGAGAAACTATTCTAGACAATAAACCAACTTTAGAAACCAAAGGTATTTGGGATGTAAAAAATGCGTTTATGGGAGGACCATTTATTAATTATGCTATAGAAGATAAAGTAAATAATCGTTGGGTGGTTATTGAAGGTTTTGCCTTCGCTCCATCGGTAGAAAAACGAAATTACGTTTTAGAACTCGAATCTATTATTAAATCGGTTAAAATAAAACGATAAGTTTCTAAAAAACACAAACAAAAAAACCAGCAAATTTGCTGGTTTTTTGTTATTGGTATAAAATAAATTTATTCTTTTTTCGAAGTATCAGCTTCATCTTCTTTGCTAGCATCTTTAAATTCCTTTATGCCGCTACCAAGTCCTCGCATTAATTCAGGTATTTTTTTACCTCCAAATAATAATAAAACAACTACCACAATTAAAGCAATTTGCCAAGGACCAATTGCTAAGGGTAAAATATATAAGCTCATAATATTAAATTTTAAACCACAAAGTTACTAATTAAACTTTAATAAAGTTGGTTTAAACCTAATTTTAGCATTACGTTATATTCAAAACCATTTTCTAACGTTATAGTTTAGCAAAAAGAGTAACAGATTAAATAAATTCTATTTATTTTTGTTTGATTATGGCAACTAAAAAAAAGAAACCAAAAAAAATTAAAAAGAAATTAGTCGATAAGTATCGCTTGCTAATACTTAACGAAGTAACTTTCGAAGAACGTTTATCATTTAAAATTACGCGCTTAAATGTGTTTGTTTTGGGGTCGTTAATTGCATTTTTTTTAATTTCATTAACGTATTTAATAATTGCCTTTACGCCATTGCGCGAATATATTCCTGGGTATTCTTCTACGGCTTTAAAAAAGAAAGCTACAGAATTAAACTATAAAACAGATTCGTTACAGCAAGTTATTGCTATGAACGAAACGTATTATGCATCAATAAAAAAAGTATTAAAAGGCGATATAAGTGCCGAAGATTTTAATAAAGATTCCATTGTTGAAGCCATAAAAATTGAAGCAAGCGAAGTGGATTTAAACCCAAATGCCGAAGATTCCTTATTACGCGAAAAAGTAGATAAAGAAGATAAGTATAACTTGTTCGAATCAGCTATATCAGCAACAAACTTTGTATTATTTCCACCGGTAAATGGCACAATTAGTTCAGCCTACAATGCTAAAGAAAAACATTATGCCGTAGATATTGTAGTTGCAAAAGACACACCTGTAAAAGCCACTGCCGATGGCATTGTAATTTTTGCAGAATGGACAGCCAATACGGGGCACGTTATAATTTTAGAGCATAGCCATGGTTTAATATCAATTTATAAACACAATGGTTCTTTAACGAAATCTCAAGGCGATTTAGTAAAAGCAGGAGAAGTAATAGCAACCGCAGGAAATACTGGCGAATTAAGCACTGGTCCGCATTTGCATTTCGAGTTATGGAACGATGGCTACCCAATTAACCCAACAAACTTTATAGATTTTAAATAAATGATTTCATTAAAATCGGCGTTAGCAAAACCTTTTGCAAAACGTGTATATAAAAACATTCAAAAATGGGCAAATAAACCCATTGAAACACAAGAAAAAGTGTTTCAAGAACTTATTGCCACGGCAACTAAAACTGTATTTGGGCAAGATCACGATTTTGTAAGCATAAATAATCATGCCGATTTTGTAAAGCGTGTTCCAGTTCGAGACTACGAAGGGTTAAAATCTTATGTAGAACGCATGGTAGCTGGCGAACCCAATGTTTTGTGGGAAGGAAAACCTATTTATTTTGCAAAAACTTCAGGAACTACCTCAGGATCGAAGTTTATTCCAATTACCAAAGAAAGCATGCCAACACATGTTGAAGCAGCGAGAAATGCTATTTTAATGTATATTAAAGAAACGGGTAATACCAAGTTTGTAAATGGTAAAATGATTTTTTTACAAGGTAGTCCCATTTTAAAAGAACAAAACGGCATTCAGTTAGGGCGTTTATCTGGTATTGTAGCGCATTATGTGCCTAAATATCTGCAAAAAAACAGATTGCCATCGTGGGAAACAAATTGTATAGACGATTGGGAAACAAAGGTAGATGCTATTGTTGAAGAAACGTTACCAGAAAACATGACTGTAATTTCTGGAATTCCGTCGTGGGTACAAATGTATTTCGAAAAAATTAAAGCCAAAACAGGTAAACCAGTTGGTGATGTGTTTAAAAACTTTAACCTGTTTATTTTTGGTGGTGTAAATTACGAACCGTATCGAGCCAAATTCGAAAAGCTTATAGGCAGAAAAGTTGATAGTATTGAGCTGTATCCCGCAAGCGAAGGCTTTTTTGCTTTTCAAGATAAACAAAACGAAAAAGGCATGTTGCTTCAATTAAATTCGGGCATATTTTACGAGTTTATTAAAGCCGATGAATTTTTTACAGAAAGCCCAAAACGAATTACAATTAAAGACGTAGTTATTGGTGTAAATTATGTTATGTTAATTTCAACCAATGCAGGTTTGTGGGCCTATAATATTGGAGATACAGTACAATTTACTTCTATAAAACCATATCGTGTAATTGTTTCAGGTAGAATAAAACATTTTATTTCGGCCTTTGGCGAGCATGTTATTGGCAAAGAAGTAGAGCAAGCTATGCAAGATGCTATTGCCGGAACAAGCATTCAAGTTTCAGAGTTTACCGTAGCTCCTCAAATTAATCCCGATCAAGGCTTGCCTTACCACGAATGGTTTGTAGAGTTTGAGAATGGACCCGATAATTTAATAGAGTTAGCAAAAAAAATAGACGAATCGCTGCAAAAACAAAATACTTATTATTTCGATTTAATTCAAGGTAAAGTATTACAAACATTAAAAATTACTACGGTAAAAAAGAACGGTTTTCAAGAGTATATGAAATCTATAGGCAAATTAGGTGGGCAAAACAAGATACCACGACTGGCAAACGACAGAAAAATTGTAGACCAATTTACTCAAATCAATTAAGTTAAATAGTACTATATTTGTATCCTACTAAATCTTAATATGGATAGTAAAAAGCATCAAGGAAGAACAAGAGCACAGGAAAGCTCTAACGCTATAGAACGTATGTATATTACCATGCGTCACCTGTTTAATCGCGGTTTTTATAAACCAATGGGCATTTCTGGTGAAACTTTAAGGCAAGCATTATTGTCTTTACGCCCAGAAATTTATGGGTCTGTAGCAGATGAAAAAGCCGAATTAGAAGGATTGCTATATGTAATTGATAGGCTTCCCTCTGGCATTGAAGAATGTTCGTTTATAAATCTAACTAGCGATGAGGGTTACTCGAACTCACATTTTAAAGCTATAATTCCCGAAAAACGACGCCGAAATTGTTATCGCATCGATAATGAGCAAATGAATATTGAGATTACTCGAGGGCGTTCAGAAATTTATGACATTTTAACGCACCTTACTTTTTTATTTATTGAATCTCATAAAATAAGTAATCGCGTTTTAATTAACGAAGAAGGATTAACCACAAGAGATTGGGAAAAGCTTGAAAATGCTGTTTTAAGTAAAAAGAAATTAAGTCAAGAAGAGCGAGAAATAGCAATAACACACACGGCTAATATTTTAGGTAGAACTTTTAGAGAGATTACAACAGTTTATAATAGTTTTGCTACACAAAAACAACCAGAAAGATTATTACATATTGTTTATTGGCTGGGTAAATTAGCTATTGAAGAACAAGTAAATAATAAAAAGCGCACCGTTACTTTTACTCCAGTGCTTAGAGAACGTATTGGGCATCATATTCATGGAGAAATTTGGGCAGATACAGTAAAAGAAACACTTTATAAAAACGGGTTATTAAATAGGCCAATACATATAATTAGTGCAAATATGCATAGCGTAATGAATACACTTTTCGCATTCAGCGCTTTAAAAACAGAGTTTAATAAAAAAGATGCGTTTCAAGTTTATGAAGCTTTAAGTAAAGGTGAAAATGCCACTTTACGCAATAAAATAACAAAAGAAGCCTTGCAAAAAGGCATGATTTATATTGATGATAAATCGGGAGCAAATATTGATGTTCAAATTTTTGACACAGAAAAACTCGATGCCTCAAAAATAGATTTAGATATTTCAGAAAAGGTATTGAAAGAAACCAAACCTGTAATTTTAGTAATGGATTATGCGTTTGGTGAGCAGGCTTATGAAACTATCGATGAGCTTTTAAAACCATACCAGGCCAAAGGGAAAAAGGTACATTTAAATGTTGATTCCGTTTCAATTATGGGAAAAGCAGGTATTTTAGAAGGTGGTAAAGGTGATATTATGATTCCTTTTGCACATATTTTTGAAGGAACAGCAGATAATTATCCTTTTGAAAACGAACTTAAAAAAGAAGATTTAGAAGGTCAAGGCGTCGATGTTTACGAAGGCTCTATGATTACCGTTTTAGGAACCTCGTTACAAAACAAAGATATTTTAAAGTTTTTTTATAACTCCACTTGGCAAGTTATTGGGCTAGAAATGGAAGGGGCACACTATCAAAAAGCGATTCAAGCCGCTGCAAAAGTACGTGGTAGTATTGGTCCAGATGTTAAAGTACGTTATGCTTATTATGCTAGCGATAATCCGTTAGAAACAGGAGCAACATTAGCGTCGGGAGGTTTAGGAACCTCTGGAGTAAGACCAACTTATTTAATAACAAGAACAATTTTAAAACAAATATTGAATTAATATAAAACAAAAATGAGTAAAGATTTACAACCATCATCGCAAAAATCTGAAGAAGTAGATTTAGGTCAGTTGTTTAAAATTATAGGCAATGCTTTCAATAAATTTTTAAATTTTATTGCTGGTATTTTTAAAGGTATATATAAGGTTATACTTTTATTATTAATTCATATATATAAACGTTTTGTTTGGTATGCTGGAGCAATAGTTTTAGGGTTAATTTTAGGTTTTGTAATTGATTCAAAATCAGATAATTTATATGGTGCTAATATGTATATTGAGACAAATTTTCAATCTGCTAGACAGGTTTACGAAAACATAAAGCAATTTCATCAGCTAGCAAATGTAGATAAGGATTCTTTAGAATTAGCAAAAGCTCTCAATATTTCTGTAACTGAAGCTGCCAAATTAAAAGGATTTTATATTGAACCAGATTTGGATGAAAATAATATGGCCCAAATGTATTCAGAGTTTTACACGAAGTTAGATTCTATTTCGAAAGTTGAAATGAATTATCAATTGTACAAAGAGTCTTTAACACCATATAATTTTTCCATTCATAGAATAGGGGTTGCCTCTACTGATAAATATTTGTACAAAAAAATAGAAAAAGCTTTTGGAGATGAACTAGCTGAAAATCAGTATTTAGAAGATATTTTAGACGTAAATATTGATAATTTTAATACCGAATATGAAACTTTAAACGAGCAAATAAATAAAACAGATTCTCTAGCGGCTGAATATTTAAAAATTAGGATTTCTGAATCTAGAAAAGAACCTATCCCAGGTTCTGGTACAAATTTATATATGGGCAATCAGGAGTCAACAAGTTTAATCGTTGATGAGTCTAAATTATTAGAAAAGAGGCTTTTACTTGAAAGTAGAAAAAGAGACATCATGCGAAATAAGGTAGAACAACAAAAGGTTGTTAATATTCTTGCTGGTTTTCCAAAATCTGGTTACGATATTAGTGTTTGGAATCAGAAGAAGAAATTTACACTACCAATAATATTTTTTGGAGCAACATTTATATTTTTCTTACTTTTCGGTTTAAAAAAATATCTAGATTCAGAAAGCAAAAATTTACAATTAAATTAACATGAAAATTCTAATAACTGGCGGTGCAGGTTTTATAGGTTCGCATGTGGTTAGGTTATTTGTGAAAAAATACCCTGATTACCAAATTTATAACCTTGATGCCTTAACCTACGCTGGAAATTTAGAAAACTTAAAAGACATTGAAAAAGAACCAAATTATGCGTTTATAAAAGTTGATATAACAGATGAACATGCCATTAGTGAGCTTTTTAAAACTTATAAATTTGATAACGTAATTCATCTTGCGGCAGAATCACATGTAGATCGCTCCATCACAGATCCGCTGTCATTTGTAAAAACGAATGTAATAGGTACTTTAAATTTACTTAATGCGTTTAAGGAGCTCTGGAAAGGTGATTTTGAAGGCAAGCGCTTTTATCATATAAGTACAGATGAGGTTTATGGAACTCTCGGAGAAACGGGTTTGTTTACTGAAACGACATCTTACGATCCAAATTCGCCGTATTCTGCTTCAAAAGCAAGTTCCGACCATTTTGTTCGTGCTTATGGCGAAACTTATGGATTACCTTTTGTAATATCCAATTGTTCCAATAATTACGGGCAAAATCAGTTTCCAGAAAAATTAATTCCGTTATTTATAAATAACATTATAAATAAAACACCATTGCCTGTTTATGGTGATGGAAATTATACTAGAGATTGGCTGTACGTTGTAGATCATGCCATAGCTATAGATTTGGTTTTTCATAAAGGAAAGAACGCCGAAACTTATAATATTGGTGGATTTAACGAATGGAAAAATATCGATTTGGTTAAAGAATTATGTAAACAAATGGATGCTAAATTGGGGAACCCAGAAGGCACATCAGAGCAATTAATTACGTTTGTAAAAGATCGTCCAGGGCACGATTTACGTTACGCTATTGATGCATCAAAAATTAATAAAGAATTAGGTTGGAGTCCTTCGGTTACGTTTCAAGAAGGTTTAAAAATTACAATCGATTGGTATTTGTCGAATGCCAATTGGTTAAAAAGTGTTACCTCTGGTGCTTATCAAAATTATTACGAAAAACAGTATAGCTAATCATTTATGAAAGGGATTATTCTAGCAGGCGGATCGGGAACTAGGTTGCATCCATTAACACTTAGTGTTAGTAAGCAGCTTATGCCGGTATACGATAAACCTATGATTTATTATCCGCTTTCAACGTTAATTTATTCTGGTATAAATGAAATTTTAATTATTTCAACACCTAAAGATTTACCTTTGTTTAAAGATTTATTAGGCGATGGCAAAAAATACGGATGTCGTTTTGAATATGCTGTTCAAGAGGCACCAAACGGATTAGCTGAAGCTTTTATAATTGGGGCTGATTTTATTGGTAACAATAAAGTTGCTCTTATTTTGGGCGATAATATTTTTTACGGTTCGGGTTTAAGCAATTTGTTACAAGCTAATAATAATCCAGATGGTGGTATTATTTACGCCTATCGTGTTCATGATCCCGAGCGTTATGGCGTTGTTGAGTTTAATAACGAAGGACAAGCGGTTTCTATTGAAGAAAAGCCAGAAAACCCAAAATCCAATTATGCTGTACCAGGTATTTATTTTTACGATAACTCGGTGGTAGAAATTGCAAAAAACATAAAACCAAGTAAACGAGGTGAACTTGAAATAACCGATGTAAATAAAACTTATTTAAAACAAGGAAAACTTAACGTAAGTGTACTCGATAGAGGAACCGCTTGGTTAGATACGGGTACATTTCAATCACTTATGCAAGCCTCACAGTTTGTCGAAGTTATTGAGGAGCGTCAAGGTTTAAAAATTGGCTCTCCAGAAGCAGCAGCTTTCGAAATGGGTTTTATAAATGAAGACGACTTTATTGCATTAGCAAATCCACTACTTAAAAGTGGCTACGGTAAAAATTTATTAGGATTACTTAATAGTAAAAAATGATAGTATCAGAAACCAAACTAAAAGGTTGTTTTATTTTAGAGCCTAAAGTTTTTAACGATAGTAGAGGTTATTTTCTTGAAAGTTTTAATCAAAAAACGTTTAAAGAAAAAACAGGTGTTACTATAAATTTCGTTCAAGATAACGAATCGCTTTCTTCAAGAGGCGTATTACGCGGCTTGCATTTTCAAAAGGGAGATTTTGCTCAAGCAAAATTAGTAAGAGCTGTTAAAGGAAGTGTTTTAGATATAGTGGTAGATATAAGAAAAGATTCCTTAACTTTTGGTGAACATGTTGCAGTAGAATTATCCGAAGAAAATAAAAAACAATTATTTGTACCTCGTGGTTTCGCTCATGGATTTGTGGTATTAAGCGAAACAGCTTTGTTTTCATATAAATGCGATAATTTTTATAATAAAGCTTCTGAAGGAGGTATTATTTACAACGATAAAAACTTAAATATCGATTGGAAACTAAACGAATCTGAATTTATAATTTCAGAGAAAGATTTGGTGCTTCCAACGCTCGAAATGGCTAAGATATGATACAAATTTTGGTTACTGGCGCCAATGGGCAGTTAGCCCAATGCTTAAAAACGTTGACTACAAACCTTGAAGGGTATCAATTTTATTTTTATTCTCGTAACGATTTCGATATTTCAGATAAAGCTAAAGTTGAGGCTATATTTAAAACCAAAAACTTTTCATTTTGTATAAATTGCGCCGCTTTTACAAATGTTGACACTAGCGAATCCAATAAAGAAACATCAGATTTAATAAATCATAAAGCGGTTTATAATTTAGCTGTTGCGTGTACACAAAACAATGTAAAATTAATACATGTTTCAACCGATTTTGTATTCGACGGCAATCAATCTTTACCGTATCAAGAAACCGATAAAACAAACCCTTTAGGCGTTTACGGAAACTCCAAATTATTAGGTGAAAAAGCGATACAAAATACCCTTAAAGCGCATTATATTTTGCGTACATCGTGGTTGTACTCGGAGTTTGGAAACAATTTTTTAAAAACCATGTTACGTTTGGCAGAAACAAGACCAGAAATTGGTGTGGTTTTCGATCAGGTTGGAACACCAACTTATGCTGTAGATTTAGCAGCATTAATTATTTCAATTATTCAAAAAGATAACGATGCTTTTGGTGTGTATCATTACAGTAACGAAGGTGTGGCAAGTTGGTACGATTTTGCAGTGGCAATTTTTAATTTAAAAAATTTAAACACAAAAGTGTTGCCAATTCGCTCAATACAATATCCAACGCCAGCAAAACGACCAAGTTTTAGTGTTTTTGATAAGCAAAAAGTAAAGCATACCTTTAACGTTTCTATTCCGCATTGGAGAACAAGTTTAGAAAAGTGTTTACAAAACGTTTAAATGATGAATTATAACATAGCAATTATAGGTTTAGGATATGTGGGGTTACCACTGGCAGTTGAATTTGCTAAAAAATACAAGGTTATTGGCTTTGATATTAGCGAAAACCGAATAAACGAACTTAAAAATGCTAATGATAGCACTTTAGAGGTTGAAGAAAGTAGTTTAAAGCAAGTTTTAAACACTCAGGAAAACGGATTAACCCTAACAACAACAGCTGCAGACATTGCCGATTGCAATATTTATATTGTAACGGTACCAACGCCGGTCGATAAAAATAATAAACCAGATTTTGCGCCTTTATTAAAATCGTCGGAACTTGTTGGAAGCGTTTTAAAACACGACGACATTGTAATTTACGAATCTACGGTTTATCCTGGAGCAACAGAGGAGGTTTGTGTTCCTGTGTTAGAAAAAGTAAGCGGATTAACCTTTAATAAAGATTTTTTCTGTGGTTATTCTCCAGAGCGCATTAATCCGGGAGATAAAACACGAACGGTTACGAAAATTACTAAAGTAACGTCTGGGTCTACGCCCGAAATTGGTAAAACGGTTGATGCACTTTATAAGTCAATTATAGAAGCTGGTACACATTTGGCTCCAAGTATAAAAGTTGCCGAAGCTGCTAAAGTTATAGAAAATGCACAGCGCGATATTAACATAGCCTTTGTTAACGAGCTGGCCAAAATATTTAATCTTTTAAATATTGATACCCATGCGGTTTTAGATGCTGCTGCTACAAAATGGAACTTTTTACATTACAAACCTGGTTTGGTAGGCGGCCATTGCATTGGCGTCGATCCGTTTTATTTGGCACAAAAAGCACTTGAAGTAGGTTATCACCCAGAAATTATTTTGGCTGGTCGCCGATTAAACGATAGTATGGGCGAATTTGTAGCCACAGAAGTATTAAAGCTAGCCGTAAAGCGTAATATTGAAATAAATACAGCTAAAGTGCTTATGTTGGGCATAACATTTAAAGAGAATTGCCCAGATATTAGAAACACTAAAGCTATTGATGTGTATCGCGCATTAAGCGATTTTAATATGAATGTAGATGTTTACGACCCAAGAGCATCATTCGAGGAAGTTAAGGCAGAATACGGAATTGATTTAATAAATACTATCAATAAAACATACGATGTTATTGTGCATTGCGTATCGCATAGTGATTTTTTAAATCTGAATTTTTCAGAAATAAGAACCGAAAATTCGGTGTTTTACGACGTAAAAGGCACTTTAGATGTTAATTTAATTGATAAACGACTTTAAGCATGTACGAAAACAAATATCACGACCAAGATTTAAGTCAATATTCCTTTTTGGTAACAGGTGGTGCCGGGTTTATTGGTTCTAATCTTGTAGAATATTTGTTAAAGTATAATGCAAAACAAGTGGTTATTTTAGATAATCTTGAAACAGGATTACTAAGTAATATTCAGCATTTTATTAAACAGGATAATTGTACGTTTATTGAAGGCGATATTTGTGATTTAGAAACCTGCCAAAAAGCTGTAGAAGGTGTCGATTTTATTTTACATCAAGCGGCATTAGGTTCGGTGCCACGTTCAATAAAAAACCCCATAAAAACAAATGATGTAAACGTAACAGGTTTTCTAAATATGTTAATGGCGGCAATAGCATCGCCTACATTAATTAAAATGGTTTATGCGGCCTCTTCTAGTACTTATGGCGATCATCCAGATTTACCTAAAGTAGAAGATAAAATTGGTAACCCTTTATCGCCTTATGCTGTTACAAAATACGTTAACGAGTTGTATGCCGACGTTTTTAATAAAACCTACGACCTACAAATTGCAGGTTTGCGCTATTTTAATGTTTTTGGGCCAAAACAACAGCCCAATGGTGCTTATGCGGCTGTAATTCCCTTATTTTTTAAAGGGGCAATAAATAATTCCGAAGTAAAAATAAATGGTGATGGCGAGCAAACCAGAGATTTTACTTATATCGAAAATGTAGTTCAGGCCAATATAAAAGCACTTTTTGCCGAAGTAGATAAACACGAAGTTTATAATGTAGCTTTTGGTGAAAGAATAAGCATAAACAAGCTATGGGAAACTATTAAAGCGTTTACTAATTCGCAAGCTAGTACAGAGTATGGACCAACTAGAGTAGGTGATGTAAAAAACTCTTTAGCTAATATCGAAAAGGCAAAAAATCAATTGCAATACAATCCTTTATTTAACTTACAAGAAGGCCTACAACAAGCCTTAAAATGGTATTTAGCAAATAATTAATCTAGAAAAAATTGGAATAAACCGCAATTATTCTATTTTTGTAAAAAATTAAACCCTATTAAATTGGTAGGAAAAATAGAAATTACATATTAAAGCAAATTTTTATGTTACAAAATTTAGTTCTAGCCATTGAAGCTGCTTTATTAGCAGGAGAAGAAATCTTAAAAATTTACAATAAAGATTTTAGTATAGAAATTAAAGATGATAAGTCGCCATTAACAGAAGCCGATTTAGCTTCAAACGAAATAATAGTAAAAAAGCTTCAGGAAACTAATATTCCAATAATTAGCGAAGAGAATAAAACCATCGATTTCGAAACCAGAAAAACCTGGTCGCAATGCTGGATTGTCGATCCTATTGACGGTACGAAAGAATTCATTAAAAAAAATGGAGAGTTTACAGTAAATATTGCTTTAGTTGAAAATGGAAGTACTAAGCTAGGTGTTATTTATGTGCCAGTTTCACAGGAATTGTATTACACAAATGTAGATCAAACAAAAGCCTATAAAACCATAATTTCAGCCCAAGATTCGGCTATTGAATCTTTACTTTTTAAAGCAGAAGATGAAATTAATAAAGCAGAATCAAATACGTCAGAAATAAAAGTGGTTGGTAGTCGCTCGCATATGAATGACGATACTTTACAATTTGTAGAAAGCTTAAAAACAAACGGAAAAGACGTAGAAATAGTGTCGAAAGGGAGTTCGTTAAAATTTTGTTTGGTGGCTGAAGGTAAAGCTCATGTGTATCCAAGATTTGCACCTACAATGGAATGGGACACTGCCGCAGGACAAGCCATTTGCGAAGCCGTTGGTTTAACGGTAATAGACCAAGAGACCAAAAAGTCCATGGTTTACAACCGAGAAAATTTATTAAACAATTACTTTTTAGTTACAAGCAATGGCTAAAAGTGTTTACAAAAGGCATATTGCAAAGGCTATTACCTGGCGTTTAGTTGGCACTATAGATACTATAGTACTTTCTTGGATTATTTCTGGAAACCCACTTACAGGTTTAAAAATAGGAGCGTTTGAAGTAGTAACAAAAATGATTTTGTATTACTGCCACGAGCAAGTTTGGTTTAAAATAAAAATTGAGGAAAGTAAAAAGCGCCATCTGTTTAAAACAATAACTTGGCGTGTTATAGGAACCATTGATACGATGACGATAGCTTGGATAGTTTCTGGCAATCCGTTAACTGGATTAAGTATTGGTTTAGCCGAGGTTTTAACAAAAATGGGACTGTATTACCTGCACGAACGCGCTTGGTATAAAATTGATTTTGGATTAGATAAACGCAGACGATTAAAACGATGGAAAAAAACATCAAAAAACACGAGTACAGAGTCGGGAAATTAGACCGCCAAAAATTAAAAGGGCATAATTCCTTTTTAATATTTTTTACTGGTCTTTCTGGCTCGGGAAAATCTACAATTGCAAATGCACTTGAAGAAAAACTTAATAAACTAAGTGTACACACATACACGCTCGATGGTGATAATATGCGTTTTGGTTTAAATAAAGATTTAAGTTTTACACCAGAAGATCGCACCGAAAATATTAGACGTATTGGCGAAACAGCAAAACTTTTTGTCGATGCCGGTGTTGTTACACTAGCGGCATTTGTAGCGCCGTACGAAAAAGACAGAAAAAACATAGAAGATACCGTTAAAACTGATAACTTTGTCGAAGTTTTTGTAAACACGAGTTTAGAAGAATGTGAACGAAGAGACGTAAAAGGCTTGTATAAAAAAGCCAGAGCGGGAGAAATAAAGAACATGACAGGTATTTCGGCACCTTACGAAGCACCGCAAAACCCAACGGTTGAAGTTTCGCATTTAAACTCTGTAGAAGAATCGGTTGAAATTATTTTTCAAGCCATAAAAAATAAATTAGAAATTAAAGAATAATGAGTAAATATTATTTAAACTATTTAGACGAATTAGAATCTGAAGCGATTTTCGTTTTAAGAGAAGTTTGGGCACAATTTCAAAACCCAGTAATATTATTTTCAGGAGGAAAAGATTCCATTGTAGTTACACATTTAGCTAAAAAAGCCTTTTATCCTTCTAAAATACCATTTTCTTTAATGCATGTCGATACAGGACATAACTTTCCAGAAACTATTCAGTTTAGAGATGATTTAATAAAAGAACTAGGAGCAAACTTAATTGTAGGTTCTGTACAAGAATCGATTGATGAAGGACGTGTTGCTGAAGAGAAAGGAAAAAACGCTACCCGTAACGCGCTTCAAATAACAACACTTTTAGATGCCATTGAAGCCAATAAAGTAGATTGTGCTATTGGCGGTGGGCGTCGTGATGAAGAAAAAGCACGTGCCAAAGAGCGTTTCTTTTCACATCGTGACGATTTTGGGCAATGGGACCCAAAAAACCAACGTCCGGAATTATGGAACATCTTTAACGGTAAATATTTCGAAGGTGAGCACTTTAGAGCGTTCCCTATTAGTAACTGGACCGAAATGGATGTTTGGAATTATATAAAGCGAGAAAACCTTGCTATTCCATCGTTATATTTTGCTCATGAGCGAGAGGTGGTTTGGAGACAAAACTCATGGATACCAAACTCTGAGTTTTTAGTATTAGAAGACCATGAGGAAGTAGTTACCAAAAAAATAAGATTTAGAACTTTAGGAGATATCACAATTACTGGTGGTATCGAATCTGATGCCGATACATTAGAAAAAATTGCAGATGAGGTTTCAACCATGCGTCAAACCGAACGTGGTAACCGTAGCGACGATAAACGCTCGGAGTCTGCAATGGAAGACCGTAAGCGTCAAGGGTATTTTTAATCAATTAGTTCTAATCAAAAAAAAGAAAAAATCAAGATGTTAGATAATAATCAATTATTACGTTTTACAACTGCGGGAAGTGTAGATGATGGAAAGAGTACCTTAATAGGTCGACTGTTATACGATTCTAAATCTATTTTTGAAGATCAAATAGAATCTATCGAAAAAACAAGTAAACAAAAAGGACACGAAGGGGTAGATTTGGCATTGTTTACTGACGGTTTACGCGACGAGCGCGAACAAGGAATCACTATCGATGTGGCTTATCGTTATTTTACAACACCAAAACGTAAATTTATTATAGCCGATACACCAGGACATATTCAATATACTAGAAACATGGTTACAGGAGCTTCAACAGCAAATGCAGCCTTAATTTTAGTTGATGCACGCCATGGGGTTATCGAGCAAACTAGACGTCATGCATTTATTGCTTCATTATTACAAATTCCACACATAATTGTTTGTGTTAACAAAATGGATTTAGTTGATTTTAGTGAAGAAGCTTATAATAAAGTTTTAAGTCAGTTTGAAGAATTCTCATCAAAACTTTTAGTAAAAGATGTACGTTTTATTCCAATGAGTGCTTTATTAGGTGATAACGTAGTAAACCGCAGCGAAAATATGAGTTGGTATCAAGGAGCTCCGTTATTACATACTTTAGAAACTATGCATATTAGTAGCGATGTAAATAAAGTAGACGCACGTTTCCCCGTACAAACCGTTTTAAGGCCACAACGAGAAGGTTTTATAGATTATAGAGGTTATGCTGGTAGAATTTCGAGTGGTGTGTTTAGAAAAGGCGATGAGGTTACAGTAATGCCTTCTGGTTTTACAAGTAAAATTAAAACTATTGATGCTTTCGATAAAGAACTAGATGAAGCCTTTGCACCAATGTCTGTATCAATAACTTTAGAAGATGATATTGATATTAGCCGTGGCGATATGTTGGTGCGCTCTAACAACAAGCCAGATGCTTCACAAGATATCGAGGTTATGTTATGTTGGTTAAACAATGCACCATCTAAACCAAGAGCAAAATATAGCATATTCCACACTTCAAATCAACAGAAAGCCATGATTAAGGAGTTGGTTTATAAAATAGATATTAATACCTTGCAACGTAAGGAAGATGAAGCTGAACTAAAAATGAACGAAATTGCAAAGGTTAAAATACGTACGACTAAGCCATTAATGATAGATTCTTATCGTGAAAACCGAACAACTGGAAGTATTATTTTAGTTGATGATGCAACTAATGAAACTGTTGCTGCGGGGATGATTGTTTAAAGGTTGTTTTTAAAAACAAAAGAGATTTTAAAAACATCAATATTTAAAATTAGTTTTTACAATTTTAATTTAAGGCTAAACGCTGTTTTTAAATTAGTAGACCAATGAAAGGAACTGATCGTGTGCTATTCAATACAGCTATTACCTATGCCAAGGCGATCGTTACTTCTATAGTTTCGCTTTATGCTACTAGGTTAATCCTAAATTCGTTAGGGGCAGCCGATTTTGGAATTTATAATGTTGTCGGTGGCATGATTGCAATGTTATCATTTTTAAATGCTGCAATGACAACTTCTACGCAAAGATATCTTTCTTACAGTCTAGGAACTGGTAGTTTTGATAAGGTTAAAACTATTTTTGGTAACAGTATAATTATACATTTTTTTTTAGCACTAATTGTAGTAATTCTAATTGAAGTTGTTGGGGTTTATTTAATTAAAAAACAATTGGTAATTGCCCCTGAAAAAGTACAAACTGCCTTATGGATTTTACATTTTTTAGCCATTTCTACCTTTTTTACCATTATAACGGTTCCTTACAACGCAGTTATCAATGCACACGAAAACATGACTTTTTTGGCGGTTTTAGGAATTGTAGAAGCTTTTCTTAAACTTGTAGTAGCCTTTAGTTTAAGTTTTTTTGTAGACAATCGCTTATTTTTTTACGGACTTTTAATAATGCTATGCACAATTTTTAGAATTACAATTAAATGTATCTATAGCAAGAAAAAATATGAAGAGTGTAATACAAAGGTGCTAAAGTCCTACGAACCAAAGGAGATTAAAGAATTAACTTCTTTTGCAAGTTGGAATCTTTTTGGCACCTTGTGTGCTTTAGGAAGAAACCAAGGTGTTTCAGTTATATTAAACCTTTTTTATACAACAATTGTTAATGCGGCATATGGTATAGCCAGTCAAATTAATAGCCAATTGATGTTTTTCTCGCAAACTTTAATGAGCGCATTAAGGCCTCAAATAATGAAGAGCGAAGGAGCCAAAAACAGAAGCAGAATGATAAAGTTGGCATTAACAGCAAATAAATTATCTTTTTTTTTATTTACACTTTTTGCGATTCCATTGTTTTTCGAAATGCCATTGGTTTTAAAATTTTGGTTAAAAGATGTTCCTAATTATTCGGTTGAATTTTGTCGGGCAATAATTTTGCTTACAATGATGAATCAAATTAATATGGGGTTGATGTCTGCAGTTCAGGCAATTGGAGAAATAAAAGTATATCAAATTGTTGCTGGAAGTGTTCAACTTTTAACATTACCATTGGGGTTCGTAGTCTTAAAATTAGGGTATGAACCTTACTCCATCATCTTAATTTCCTTTGGATTAGAGGTAATTTCAACAGTTTTCAGAATGTTTTATTTTAAATACTTAACGGGGTTTTCAGTAAAAACATACTTCATTTCGGTTATTTTTACTTCATTCTCTTGCTTATTTATAATACTAGTCGTTATTTGGTTTTTCAAGACAGTATTAAATTTGAGCGGAGTTTACATAATCGCTTTACATGGCTTAGCCTTTATTCTTTATGGTATAATTATTTATTTTGTAGGTTTGTCAAAAGATGAAAAACAAGTGGCTAAAGGTTTTATAACTAAGTTAAAATTAAAGTTGAAAAAATAATTAAAAATGCTAATTAAAATAATTAAAAAGATAATTAGAAAGTATCGTACATTTTGCGATAGAATACTTCCAAAGTATTTTATCAAAAGTAAGTTATTAAGTAGTATTTATTATTTATTCTTCTCTTCACAATTTAAAAGAGAACATCACGCTGTTTTGGTTGGTAAAGTAAAACATACAAAAGAGTCTCTTAAAAATAAAGACAGTTTTTATACACTTATTCGAAATATACACCGTTTAGAAAAAGGGCTTTTAATGCGACCACGACGCGACATTTTTGCTTTGGATTTTATAGTTGAAACAATGAACAATTATGTTACAATTTTTAAGGAAGAAGACTATTTACCTAATTCACAAGTTAAATGGGTTTACGATGTTTTAAATGAATACTTTTCTGTTACAGGAGATCATCCGGTGATAAATAAACAAAGAAAAATTTTTGAACAAACAAGTTTTAAGGTATCAATTACCAATAAACATTCTTTACCATACAAGCGTTTAGAGGTTGATAAACCTGCTATTTCCTATGAAGATTTTTACAAATTAACAAAATACAGACGTTCAGTCAGGTGGTTTTTAAATAAAAAAGTACCCCATTATTTGATAGATAAAGCCATACTTGCAGCAAATCAATCACCAAGTGCATGCAATAGGCAGCCCTTCGAGTATAGAGTTGTGGATAACCCCGAATTACTTGAAAAAATTACTTCACTTCCAATGGGTGTTGGTGGCTATAGAGAGAATATTCCGATGATGATTGTAGCAGTTGGTAATTTAGATGCCTATTTCGATGAGCGAGATCGTCATTTAATATACATTGACACCTCATTAGCAAATATGAGTTTGATTTTTGCACTAGAAACTTTAGGTTTAAGCTCATGTTGCATTAATTGGCCAGATATTGAAGAATTAGAGAAGAAAATGGAAATTGCTCTTAAATTGGAAAAGCATCAAAGAGCTATAATGTGCTTAGCAGTTGGATATCCAGACCCTGAAGGCATGGTGGCATTTTCAGAAAAGCGTAATCTAGACTTAATAAGAAAATTTAATTAGCAAAATGACAATACAAATTGATGGCGTAAATACCCAAAATAAAGGAGCTGAATTAATGTTAGTTGCCGTTTTGGAAGAACTTGAAACCAGATTTCCAAACAGTACAGTTTTTATAAATCCTGATAGTAATTTAAATTTTAAGTTATTACCTAAATACAAGTTGAATATAAAATACAGACCAGGATTAAAACTTGGTAACTTAGTAAATAAAGTTTTTGGGAAATTGAAAATAAAACAACCTTTCGGTTTTTTTAACCAAAATTATGCAGTGGGCGGGGTTGATATGATTTTAGATGCCAGTGGCTTTAAATATTCTGACCAATGGAATAGGAGTATGGCTTGGTTAAATTCTAAAAAGGAGTATTATCAAAATGCCAGAAATAAAGGCACTAAAATTTATTTTTTAACTCAGGCATTTGGGCCATTTAAGACTGAAGAAGGCATTGCTTCGGTAAAAATGTTAAGTACTTATTGCGACTTAATTTTTGCACGCGAGGTACAATCGTATCAGTACCTACAAGAAGCAAATGTTGATGTGAATAAAACTAAAGTCTCTTGTGATTTTACGTTCAAAGTAAAGGGCATTGTACCTAATAATTTTAAACATTTAAAAAACCATATCGTTATAATACCAAACAAAAAAATGATAACGCATGGCGGTGATAATTCCGGAAATTATTTAAACTTATTAAAAAATATCATCAATTATTTCCTGTCCAAAGGAGAGCGTATTTTTTTACTTAACCATGAAGGGGAAGGTGATCTAGAAATTTGTAAACTTATTAATTCTGAATTAAGAACAAACTTAGAAATAGTTTCGGGTCTTCCTGCAAAAGAAATAAAGGGGTTAATAGGAAATTCTAAACTTACAGTTTCTTCTAGGTTTCATGGTGTGGCTAGTGCATTAAGTCAAGGTGTGCCATGTTTATCTACGAGTTGGAATCATAAATATGAAATGCTTTTTAAAATTTATGGACAAGAAAATTGCATTATAAATTCTGATGCACAAGTGCAGGACAATCTGTTAAAAGTGGAGAAAGTTTACAATAATTATACTGAAATTTCTAAAGCATTAAAAATAAAAAAAGTAGAGCTTTTAAAAGAGATTGATCAAATGTGGAATGCTATTTTTAATAATTACAAATTACACTAATGTCTTCATTAAATTTGAACCCTGTAATTGTAATAGTGGCTTTTAACAGGCCTGAGTCCTTAACTCGACTTTTAGAATCCATCAATCAGGCTAATTATAAATTGTCAAAAAATGTAAATTTAGTAATTAGTATTGACTTTCAAGATTCAGAAAAACATGATAATGTTGTTGAAATAGCAAGAAATTTTAATTGGAAATATGGCCAAAAAGAAATAATAACGCATACACAAAACATTGGATTGAGAACACATATTATTTCTTGCGGAGATTTATCATTAAAATATGGTTCTGTAATAATTTTGGAAGACGATCTAATTGTTTCTCCAAACTTTTATAATTTTGCTTTGGCGAGTGCAAATGCTTATTATCATGACAATAATATAGCAGGCATTTCTTTATATGCTTATGAATATGAAGAATTAGGTTGGTTTAAGTTTTATCCATGTAAAAAAAATGGAGACACTTTTTTCATGCAGTGGGCATCGTCGTGGGGACAGTTGTGGACAGATGAACAATGGTCGAAATTTAAACAATGGTATAAAAACAACCCGAATATAAATAAACTAAACATTCCTGATCGAGTAAAAAACTGGAGAAAATCTTGGAAAAAATTTTATATAGCTTATTTAGTAGAGACCAACCGTTTTTTTGTTTATCCTTATGAGTCTTTTACAACCTTAAAAGACGGAGGGGGAATTCATGCAAAAGAAGATTCTCGACAGAATTTTGTTAAACTAAATGCAGGTAATGATTTGCAAAAGTTTCAGTTTTCTAGGTTTAAAGAAGAAGGGTTGTCTTATGACGCATTCTTTCAGCCAACTAACAAAAAAGTCTTCATTGAAAAATTAAATAAAGCTGTTGAAATTGAGTTTGATTTGTTTGGAACAAAAGAGATTAAAAACGTAAAGGCTGACTACCTCTTGTCTATGAAAAAAACAAAAAGATTAATACAAGGTTATTCCCATATATTTATACCCTATGAAAAAAACTTAGAGTTAAATCAGAAAGGAGATATCTTTAATTTGTCATTAAAACAAGATTTTTTTGAAAAGCAAAGAGTTTATGAAAAAGGAAGAAAATTATATAACATAAGAAAAATTTATTCTATTAAAGAAATGGTAATTGTAGTATTTTACAGAACATTGTTTAAACTTTTTTCAAAAATTTTGAATAAAAATTTAAGTTAATAAATATGCGAATTAAATGATTTTGAACCAGCCGCTTTTTTCGATAATTACTGTAGTTTACAATGGTGAAAAGGAAATTGAAAAAACAATTAAAAGTGTAATTGAACAAAATTTTAAAAACTTTGAATTTATAATTATTGACGGGGGATCCAAGGATCAGACCTTGAGTATTATTAACAAATTTGAAAACCACATCGATTATATTTCAAGTGAGAAAGATAATGGTATTTTTGATGCTATGAATAAGGGAATAAAAGTGTCTCGAGGTACATGGATAAATTTCATGAATGCAGGAGATACTTTTTCAAGTGAACAGGTTTTAAGTAAGGTATCTCTTCAACCAAACGATTTAAACTTAGTATACGGCGATAAAATTTATTTAAATAAAATTGTTAAAGCTCATTCAATAAATTTTCTTAAATACGGAATAATAATGGCTTGCCACCAGGCTATGTTTTTTAATAAATCGTTATTAAAGGAACAACTAGTCTATAACCTTAAATACGGTATTTATGGGGATTATGAGCTAGTAAATAAGATTTATTTGCTAGCACCTGAGAAAATAAATTATTTAAATTACCCCATTTGTAAGTACTTGGGTGGGGGTGTTTCTTCTTTTGTTACTTGGCAAAAGCGAAAAGAGAAATTTAATATTTTGTTTAAGTATTATGGGTTTATGGGGGTTTTTAGAGGTATAAAACTTGCCGTAAAAGAAAAATTAAGTAAAAAGTACAACTTAAAAGGAGAAAACTAAGTAGATGCTAATTTTTATCATTTCTGTTCTAATTGTTTATTTAGCCTATAAAAAGCCAATTGTGGCGTTTGTGGTTATTTTAAACATGAATTCAATAAGGACACTCGTAGAAATGGATTATAACAACTTTAGTTTTAGAGTTTTACTTGAAAGTAATTTGTATTTATCCGTTATTTTGCCATTAACCTCATTTTTAATAATAGTTTTAAAAAGAACGAAACCTAAATACGTTTTTGACTATACAGACTTCTTTTTTATTTTATCTGCTATAGTAATTTTTCTTTATACCTTGGTATCCCCAAATATTGTAAACGGTCTAAGTTATGCATTTAAATATATATGTATAGGCGCGCCCTTCTACTTCATTAGTAAATTTATTATTATTAATTATCAAATAGATTTTAATGAATTATACTTAAAGTATTTTAAATTATGTGTTTTAGCTTCTTTGTTAACTGCTATTGTTGGACTGTTGTTTGCTTATTCAGTTGATTTTTTCGAACCTTCATTAGGAAATGGAAAAGAGTATAGAATAGAAAGAATATCGATTCCAGGAGTGCACCCTATTCCTTATGCGCAAGTAATAGGATTAGGAGTTTTAATATTAATAAGTTCGTTGTTTTCCAAAGGAGAAATATTAAGAACAAACAGCAAATACAATATTTTAATTATTATTGCTGCCTTATTTTTAATGTTTTCCGTATTATTATCGAATACAAGAGGAATTATATTATCAATAGGATTATCTAGTTTTTTGTTTATTTATTTATTTCCGAGAAGAGTGATAAGTGTTAAAAACCTTAAAATTTTACTAGTAATTTTTGTGATTGTTATAATAACATCAGTTTATTTTGTAGATTACGATATTTATCTTGAAAGAATATTTAATACATTTAATAATGATGCTTCAATTTCGTCAAGAACAGAAATTTTATTAGAGGCATTTAAAATAAGTTTTACTAAACTTTTGGGAGTTGGTACGTCTGGTTTTATTTTTACCTACCCACATAATTTTTTCTTAGATTATACGGTGTTTTTTGGAGCAGTTGGTTGGTTTTTAAGTGCTTATTTTGTACTGCTTCTTTGGGTCTTTTTCAAGGAAACCTTCAAACGAAAAAATAATAATTCTACCTTAATTTTGTTATTTTGCATGATTATATATTTTTTCTCGGAAGCACTAATAAGTTTTACGTTATGGATGCATAAAGGCTTATACGCTAGTATTGGGCTATTTGTTGCTTATTTGTATTTATGTAAAAAAAGAGAAAAAGAAATATCAACTAAACAAGATAACATCGATTGAAATGAAAATAGCCATAGTATACTATTGTTTTAACAGGATAAATCATACTAGAAAATCTTTTTCAAAAATTTTAAATTATCGTAAGGATAGAGATCTCTTTGTGTTTTGCGACGGTTTTAAAGAAAATGATGATAACGGGGTAAAGAAGGTTAGAGCATTTATTAAAAAAAATACAAATAGCGAAGAGAAGATAGAAGTTGTTTTCCGAGATAAAAATTATGGTTTAGCAAAAAACGTAATAGAAGGTATTAATGTTGTGTTTAAAAAAGGTTATGAAGGCGTAATTGTTTTAGAGGATGATTGTGTTCCAGAGGAAAGCTTTTTTAATTATATGCAAGAATCATTAATAAAATATAAATATCAGGATAAAATTAAACATATATCCGGCTTTGCTCTTCCCATGAAGTTTGCATTTGAATATGATAATTATTTTACACCATACCCTTGTTCTTGGGGTTGGGCAACATGGAAAAAGGAGTGGTTAGCATGTAATTTTGAGGATGAAGCGTATTACCAACAAATTTTAAATGACAAAGAATTAAAAGAAAAGTTTGATTTTTCAGGTAAGTCTTTTTCGCACTTTTTAAAACTACAGACAAAGGGCGAAATTAACAGTTGGTTAATTAGATGGTATGCCCATATTTTTAAAGAAAAAGGTTTGTGCTCTTGGGCTAGTACGTCGCAAATCAAAAATATTGGGTTTGATGGTACAGGTGAACATAAAGTTAGTTACGATAGATTCAATCAAACCAAAGTACATAATAAAACAATATTTAAATTCGATGAAAATTTTTCTTGTAATTTAGATGTAATACGAGAATTTAGACAACATTTTATGGGGCCTAAAATTATAGATAAAATTAAAACAATGATTTATTTAAAAACAGGAATTATTTTAGATAGAAAGCAAAAGTAATATGCTAATTTTAAAACGTAAATCGCAAATAAGTAGGTTAGCAAAAGTATTCCCGTTTTGCAGAATTAGTAATTCAATAATAGATGATTATTCTTATGTTAACCTTTTTGCAAAAGTTAATAATACTACAATTGGGAAATATTGCTCAATTTCGATTAATTTTAAATCAGGGTTAGGCATTCATCCGTCAAATTTTATAAGTACTTCGCCAATATTTTATTCTAAGAAAAATGCACTAAACAAAACTTTTTCAGAAACAGATAATTTTACAGAATTTAAACCTGTTACAATAAAAAATGATGTTTGGATTGGTGCTGATGTAATTATCTTAGACGGTGTTACAATAGGTAACGGAGCTATAATTGGAGCAAAATCTGTAGTTACTAAAGATGTGCCTGACTATGCAATTGTAGGAGGTGTTCCGGCAAAAATAATTAAATACAGATTTTCTGATGAAATGATTAAGGAGTTAAAACGTTTAAAATGGTGGAACTGGGATGATAATAAGCTTAAAAAATATAACAAACTCTTTTCTAAAGAGGTTACTTTGAATGAATTAAAATCAATTGAAAATTAAACAAATTAAATTAATGTCTTTAGGTAAGGATAAGCTATTAAGTATATTTCTTCTTTTTGCTTTCTTTGTATTTGGGTTATATCCATTAATTCCAGAAAGCTTTGAAAGCTTTACAGTTATTATATTGGCTTTATCTTCATTACTAATGTTTGTTGTTTTTTATAAAGACAATCAAATGTATTTGAAAAGAAGTTTTATAATTTCTTCTGCCATTTTTATTTTATTTTTTTTAAGCGCAATTTATTCTTCTGATACGGCTAGAGCATTTAAAAAACTAGAGACAATGTCTAGCTTGATTATTTTACCCTTAATTTTTTACGTGTTTTTATCTAGGGTAAACTTAAATAAACAAAAACTAAAAGCAATTTTTCTAAAAATATACTTTTTAAGTAATTTTATTTACTCGCTTTTATCAATACTTGTTTTTTATAATTATGAAAACAAGAAATATTTAAATAAAGACTCAAATTTTTTTAGAAACGCTTTAATAGATGTTCCGTTAATTGGTGAGCATCCAATTTATGTGTCAATATTTTTGGCATTAGCCTTCTTGATAGGTTTTACTTTTTATAGTAGGTGTAATAATAAGTGGTATAATTATGCCTTTTTAGCGGTTGGACAAATTTCAATGTTTATTCTAATTATATTATTAATGAGTAAAAGTGTTATTTGCGCCTTATTTGTGTCGGGAATAGTTTGGTTTGTTTCAAGAAAAAAAAAGGCCTTTTATGTTATTGTATGCATATCTTCTTTGGTTGTAGCATTAATTTTTATGCTTCCAAAAAGTAATAATAGATTTAGTAACTTCTTTAAAAAAGAAACATATTCTAGTGTAGATATGAATAATTCAACTAGTATACGTTTTAGTATTTTAAAATGTAACTTAAAGCTTTTGAAAGAAAATCCAATTATTGGGTATGGAGTTGGTGATGTTCAAAGTTTACTAGATGCATGTTATACTAAAGAAAATTTTAAATTTAAAAAAGGGGAATTTAACTCTCATAACCAATACTTTTTTGTCTGGCTTTCTTGTGGCTTGTTGGGTGTTTTTGTGTTTTTTGGCTGTTTATTATATTATTTTAAAAATGCAATAGAAAATAAAGATTATTTAATGTTGTCAATTATTACTTTGTATTGTATCGTTTTTATTTTTGAAAATATTTTAAGTCGGCAATCAGGAGTTATTTTATTCTCTTTTATTATGAATTTATTTGTTTTCAGTAATAAAAAACTAAAAAATAATAGTGTTACTTATCTTTAATCACCTTGACCCATATTTACAGGAAGAGTTTTCCTATCTAGTCTTTCCATAATTTTTTAGGAAAGGAATAATAAATAATACCATTTTATTAGAATTGTTTTCAAAAACTGTGGAGTCTTTTTTTACCATGCTTTTATTTGCTCCAATCGTAAAAATACTTGTTTTTATTTTCTGGAAAATGCGCTATTAAGTCAGGTAATATTGTAAAGTCAGGCAGAATAGTCGATTTATGGGAATTAGGTATTGAACAAACTACACAATTTTTAAAAGCCTCATTTAAGGGTTTTAAATAAAATTCTGCACCTAATTTGAGGAGTGGATAATATCGTTATATAAAACTGCATTTTTATTTAACGCCATGTATTTAAAAAAACATCTAGTAATCCATAGTCATTCCTTTTACCTAAAAGTTTGGCTGTAGTATAATTATTATCTATTATGTTGTCATTTTGTCTAGGGCTTTGAGAAAAAACGAGAAAACCTGTATTTGGGCCGCAAGTAAGAAACTCTTCAATAACTCTAAATAAAATGCTTTAGTTTCTTGTATGTTGTTTTTGAAGTTTTAATAATTGATTAAATTATGATTTATAATTAATAAATGAAGTGATTTTTTTCCCTTAAAGGTCTTGTGTAATCCCGCTACTTACAGTGCTATTGTACAAATTTACGGTGTTTTTTCCTGTTCCCTTACTAAGTAATAATGGGGTGTTTTTGATTTATATATTCATTAGCAAAACTAAATACCCGTTCTTCACTTTCATTAACAGTGCTATCACTGCAAACGAAAATATTACAGTTTCTTGTATTAATTAATCTCTAAAATATATTTTGTATACCCTAAATTTAAGTTGATTTTTGAATTTATTTTTAAAATAGAAAAAGAATAGCAAAAAACGTTAATCATATCAATTGTAAAATTTTAATTAAGGATAAAGTTTAAAACTATTATATTTGCTCAAATGAACAATATTTAAAATTAAAATAAGATTAAAAACATTACAATTATATCGCCGTTTTTTTTTCCAGAAAAAATTTCAACTGGAAAGTTTAATACAGATATGGCAATTGCTTTGCGGGACAAGGGTTATTGTGTAAGTGTTTTGAGTTCATTTCCTTTATATCCAAATTGGAAACCAGAAAGGACATCAGAAAAAATATCTGGTATTGAAATTAAGCGAGGTGGTTTATATATAAGGTATTCGACTAATCCTTTTCTAAGACGAGCTATTCTTGAGTTATGGTATGGTATTTATGTGTTAATTTATGTTCTTAAAAATAGAAAATCTATAGATTTTGTTTTACCTGTATTTCCTCCTAGTTTAGCTTTTTATGTAACATCTATTTTATACAAAAAGAAAACAATAAAAATAGGTATGATTCACGATTTACAAGAGGTTTATTCAAACGGTAAGAGGGGTTTTTTAAATCAGGTGGTTAGTTATTTTATAAATAAAATTGAGGGAAAGGCTTTTAGAAATTGTGATACCCTTTTATTTCTCTCAAATGAAATGAAAGAAACAGCAAAAGAACTCTATAAATTAAGCGAAGATAAATTAGTGGTACAGTATCCTTTTGCTAATATAAACAATGAAAACACAACTGATATTCTAAATAATATTTTACCCCAAGATAAAATTCATATAGTTTATTCTGGTGCTTTGAGTGAAAAGCAAAACCCACTAGGGCTATATGCTTTTTACGATTTTGCCTCCAAGAAAATTGAAAACTGTCAATTTCATATTTTCTCACAAGGAGATATTTTTAATAGTCTAAAAAAAAGTAATAAAAACAGTCTTATATTTTTTCACGATTTAGTTCCAAAAGAAAGTCTATCAGAGTTGTATTTAAAAAGTACTGTTCAAATTGTTCCACAACTTCCTGGCACATCAATAGGTTCTTTACCTTCCAAGTTGCCTAATTTATTGATTTCTAAATGTAAAACTTTAGTTATAACCGACTCTGGAGGTGAAATTGAAAAATTGTTTAAAAAGTACGACTTAGAAAAGGTGGTAACATCATGGGATAATAATAATTTATTAAACTCTCTATTGGATTTGTTAAATAACGAAAAAACAATTGATGATGAAAAAGTAGAAGTTTTGAAGGGAATATTTAGTTTAGAATCTATGGTTAATAAAATGAATTTAAAGTGAAATATAAGCAAGGGAGATACTCAAGGTTTATAAAACCAATTTTAGGTTTTATAGATTTAACCATTTTAAATGGAGCTATTTTTCTGTTTCCAATTAATTTAAATAATCATTATTTATTCGCGTGTTATATTTCTGTTTCTTGGATAATTATTGCACTGCGTAATAATTTTTATGAAGTTTACAGACACACAAAAATAATTCAGGTCGTTAGGCTATTAGCAAAACAACTTGTATCGTTGTCTTTTGTATTATATGCTTACATGGGTTTTTTTAAACAGCCTGATATGGGCCGAATGGCTTTAGCAAAATATTTAATTTTTACAATTGTTTTAATTTTTCTTTTTAAGTTTTTTACTTTTTATTTTTTCAAAAAATTCCGTTCTGTATTAAGAGGTAATCAAAGGGATGTTATTGTAATTGGTAAAAACGCTAAAACAAGACAACTTATAAATACATTTAAAAACAACCCTGAGTTTGGTTTAAAGTTTAAAGGTCAGTTTAGTAGTACTGATAAAGATTTTTCTTTGGACCATTGTTTTAACTATGTTGTAGATAATTATGTAGACGAAATATTCGTTTCGGTTTCAGATTTAAGTAATAAACAAATTAATGCCTTTATCAATTTTTGCGATAATAACCTTAGAACTCTAAAATTTGTTCCCGATAATAAAGATATTTTTTCAAAAAAATTGAAATACGAGTATTACGATTTTACACCCATTTTATCATTACGCAAAATAGCCGTTCGAGAACCTCTAAATGCTTTTGTAAAACGAGTTGTAGATCTTATTTTTTCGTCGGTGGTTATTATATTTATTTTATCATGGCTAACACCGCTAATGGCTTTTTTAATACGTTTAGAGTCTAAGGGGCCAATATTTTTTAAACAACGTCGACACGGTTTAGATGGCCAAGAGTTTGCTTGTTTAAAATTCAGATCCATGGCTGTTAACATGAAAACAAACGATTTGCACGTAAAGAAAAACGATATGCGTGTTACTAAAGTTGGTCGTTTTATTCGAAAAACTAGTATCGATGAGTTGCCACAATTTTATAATGTATTTATGGGGCATATGTCTGTTGTTGGACCAAGACCACACATGACTTCTTTATCTGAGGTTTATATGAAAAAAGCGAATAAATATATGGTACGCCACAATGTAAAACCTGGAATTACAGGTTTGGCTCAGGTAAGCGGTTATAGGGGTGAAGTTGAAACAGATTTTGATATAATTAACCGAACTAAATACGATATTTTTTACCTAGAAAACTGGTCGTTTTTACTTGACATAAATATCATAATTCAAACTGTTGTAAATATTTTTCAAGGCGAAGATAAAGCTTATTAAAAAAACTATGAAGCCAATTAAACTCTCATTGGCACATAATGCTAACAACGAAGTAAAATACGTTGAAGAAGCTGTTTTGAATAATCAACTTTCAAATTACGGTAACAATTTAAATGTCTTTAATAAGCAATTAGAAACATACTTTTCTAAACCCAATAGAATAGCACTTTTAAATTCAGGTACGTCTGCTATACATTTAGCCTTAATTCAATTAGGAATAAAAGCTAATGATGAAGTTATTTGCCAAAGTTTTACCTTTTCTGCTACGGCCAATCCTATAGTTTACCAAAAGGCTATTCCTATTTTTATAGATAGCGAACCAGAAACCTGGAATATGTGCCCCGTTCAATTAGAAACGGCAATAAAAGACAGAATGTCTTTAGGTATAAAACCGAAGGCAATTATTGTTGTTCATAGTTATGGAATGCCAGCGAAAATAGATGAGATTTTAAAAATTTCAGAAAAATTTAGTATTCCATTAATCGAAGATGCAGCCGGCGCACTTGGCAGTACTTACAAGGGTTTAAAGTGCGGTAGTTTTGGAGAATTTGGTATCATATCTTTCAATGGAAATAAAATAATTACATCATCTAGCGGTGGTGCTTTAATTTGTACTGCAGAAGATCAAAAAATAAAAGCGAATTTTTTAGCAACACAATCAAAAGCAAATAAACCGTTTTACCACCACGAAGAAATTGGATATAATTACAGTATGAGCAATATAGTTGCCGGTATAGGTAGAGCCCAAATGGAGGTTTTAAAAGAGCGAGTTTTAAAAAGGCGAGAAGTTAATGTGTTTTATAAAGAAATTTTTGAAGGTATTAATGGCATTACTCTATTAACTGAGCCTAGTGAATATTATTATTCTAACCATTGGTTAACCTGTATTTTAATTAATTTTGAAGAGGCAGGTTTTTCTAACGAAGATTTAAAAAAGGAATTAGAAAAGCATAATATAGAAACCCGGTTTTTATGGAAACCTTTACATTTACAGCCTATATTTAGTGAATTTCCATATTACGGAAAGAGTTCCAGCGAGCAATTATTTAATATAGGTTTGTGCTTGCCTTCGGGATCAAATTTGTCAATCCAAGACAAAGTTTACATTAAATCTGTAATAATGAACTTTATATCTAAAAAATGAAAACTTATTTAATTTTTAAGGTACTTGTTTGCAATTTAAGTTTTAGATTTAATCGCTATTAAACAGATAAATAGGAATTAATAATAACAATAATACTCATGAAAAAAATATTAATTACTGGAGCGGCAGGTTTTTTAGGCTCTCATTTATGCGATCGATTTATTAAAGAGGGATACCAAGTTTTTGGAATGGATAACTTTATTACAGGCGATTTTAAAAATATAAGCCATTTAGCCGATAATCCAAATTTTGAATTTATTGATCATGATGTAACAGAATTTATTGATTTTAAAGGCGATTTAGACTATATTCTTCATTTTGCATCTCCTGCAAGTCCAATAGATTATTTAAAAATTCCTATTCAAACCCTTAAAGTAGGATCGTTAGGAACTCATAATTTATTAGGTCTGGCAAAGGCAAAAGGCGCAAGAATTTTAATCGCATCTACATCCGAAATTTATGGAGATCCACTGGTTCACCCACAAACCGAAGACTATTACGGTAACGTAAACACCATTGGTCCTCGTGGTGTATATGATGAAGCTAAGCGTTTCCAAGAATCTATAACCATGGCTTATCATACTTTTCATGGTGTAGAAACACGTATTGTACGTATATTTAATACCTATGGCCCAAGAATGCGACTTAATGACGGACGCGTAATTCCTGCTTTTATGGGGCAAGCTTTACGTGGTGAAGATTTAACTGTTTTTGGTGATGGATCGCAAACCCGTTCGTTTTGTTATGTAGACGATCAAGTTGAAGGTATTTACCGTTTATTATTAAGCGATTATTCACATCCAGTAAACATTGGAAACCCTCACGAAATCTCGATAAGAGATTTTGCAGAAGAAATTATAAAACTTACAGGTACAACTCAAAAAGTAATTTATAAAGATTTACCAGTAAACGACCCAATGCAAAGGCAACCAGACATAACTTTAGCTAAGAAAATTTTAGGTTGGGAACCAAAAGTAGATCGTGCTGAAGGAATGAAAATAACGTTTGATTATTTTAAAAGTTTAACCGAAGAAGAGCTTTACAAAAGCGAACACAAAGATTTTACAGGGTTTATTAAGGAATAATATTCTATATAATTTCAATCAAAGCAATCAGCTGCTTTTCAAAATTAAAGTTTTGTAAAGCAGTTTTTTGTATTTGAGACTTAAATTGATGGTTTAATTTATTGATTTCAATTTTTGAAAGCTGAAGGTTTAATGCTTTATAATTTGTTGGAGGAACTACCCAACCTAATTTATAAGTTTCAATAATATTTTCGCCTTCACCACCACCAAAATAAAGCATAGGAAGCCCTAATTTGCCGTATTCAAATATTTTTGAAGGTACAGAGCCATAAATTCTATTTAAAAGCGGAATAACGGTTAAATCGTATTTTAAAAGCGCCTCATGAAGTTCTGTACGGGCAATTTCACCATGATATGCAATATCGAGTTCTGGGTTTTTAGCAACTAAGTCTTCAATTTTTTCTTTTTCGGCGCCAGCACCATAAATATGAAACTGTATATTCTTATAATCAAGCTCAGTACAAAGTTTATAAATGCCTTGTGCTATACCAAGTAAGCCAGCGTAAACCATTTTTATTTTTCTGTTTTTGGCAGCTTGTTCTTCTAGAATTGGCGGATTAAAATCTGGAAAATTTCGGTATAAAAAAGTATCTTTTTCAGGGAAAAGTGATGTTATGTGTGTTAAAATTTCTTCACTTTGTCCTAAAATTAAATCGGCTTTTTTGTAATTAAAGCGTTCTATGCGTTCTAAAAGTTTGTAACTAAAATTCTTTTTAAATGCACCAAGCTCTAAACCCGCAATAGGCCATAAGTCGCTTACATTTAAAATAAGTTTACGTTTCTTATTTCTTATAAAAAACATACAAGTAAAGGCGACTAAAAGCGGCGGAGACTGCACAATAACTTTCTCCGGAAGTTTGTTCCACATAAAAAACCAAATTAAACTAAAACTATAAGAAAGCATGGCAATTAAGCGTTTTAGTTTGTTTTTAGAGTTGCTAGCGTAAATCCATAAGCGGTGTATGGTAATGTTGTTCTCGACCGATGTTTTTTTGAAAGTGCCTCGGTAACCGTCAAAAATTTTGCCTTTGGGGTAATTGGGTAAAGGTGTAATTACCGAAACCTTGTAGTTTTGCCCTTGTAAACCTTCGGCTAAATGAAAAATACGGTTCGATGCTGCTCCTGTTTCGGGCGGAAAATAGTTGGTTATTATTAAAATCTCCTTCACTATAATTGGTAAATTTCAACTAGATGATTAACAATTCTTTCTGCGGCTTGTCCGTCCCATAATTCTGGAATTTTACCTGCTTTCCAATTATTTGCCAATAAGTTTTTAAAGGCTTCTTCAATTTTTTTGCTGTCGCTTCCTACTAAAATATTGGTGCCAATTTCGCAGGTTTCTGGGCGTTCGGTATTTTCACGAAGTGTAATACACGGCACATTCATAACTGTGGTTTCTTCGGTTATACCGCCAGAGTCGGTTAAAACACCAAGGGCATATTTTACTAAATAATTAAACTCTAAATACCCTAACGGATTGGTGTAATGGAGATTTTTAAAGTTTAAATTTAAGCCTTCTAATAATTTTTTAGTACGCGGGTGCACGGGAAAAATAATAGGTAAATCTTTACCTAAAGTTACTATTTGTGTGATTAATGATTTTAGCCGGTTTTCTTCATCTACATTACTTGGGCGATGTAATGTAATTACTAAATAGTTTTTTGGTTTTAGATTTAAAGTTTGCCACACTTCGGGTTGCTTTAGGCGATGTTCGTTTTTTCTAAGGGTGTCAATCATGACGTTACCAACAAAGAAAATTTGCTCTGGTTTTACGCCTAAGTTTAATAAGTTTTTGTTGGCTCTGGTTGAGGTTGTAAAAAAATAATCAGTTAAACTATCGGTTACAATACGATTAATTTCTTCGGGCATTCGCATATCTCCCGAGCGAATTCCAGCCTCGACATGAGCCACATCAATTCCAGCTTTTTTTGCAACTATAGTACAAGCCATTGTTGAGGTTACATCGCCAACAACCAACACTAAATCGCATGGGTTTTGGGTAAGTTCTTTTTCAAAACCAACCATAATACCTGCCGTTTGTTCGGCTTGGGTACCGCTCTTTACTTCAAGGTTAATGTCTGGTAACGGAATATTTAATTCTTCGAAAAAAGTACCACTTAAATTTTTATCGTAATGTTGCCCAGTGTGTACTAACCTGAAGTTTAAATTAAAACCTGCACTTTTTTTTTGTTTAATAGCTTCAATAATAGGAGCTATTTTCATAAAATTTGGTCGTGCACCTGCAACTATGGTAATATTCATTTTGTTTTGTTTAAATACGACGAAAACTGTTTCAATTTACCACTTTTCTGTCGGTTTAACTTATTTTGTTTTTCGTAAATAATGTGCAACCCGCTTTCAAGGTAATGCTCAATTTTACGATTTATGGTTTGTTTTTGGCTTTCGGAAAGTGTTTCATCTCCAACATAAATAATTTTAAAAGTATCGGGTTTTAACTGTTCAATTACAAATTCTTTAACCTTGCCATCGTTTTCAATAATGCTTTTGGTAATGTAATAAAAGGTTAAACCAGCTGCTTTTTTTCCGCTAGGCAAAATTACAATATCGTTTGTTCTTCCGGTAAGTTTTTCTAAAATAGGGGTTTTTAGGGTGCTTTTTTTACTTAATACACCAATATCACCAAGGTCGTAGCGAATAAATGGCTGTGCTTTGTTGTAAAGCGAGGTAATTACAACACGACCTTCTTCGCCATTTGGTAATACATTGTTTTGTTCATCAAGAATTTCAATAAATAAAGTTTCGCTATTAAGTTGCCAGTTGCCGTTTGGGTTCTGAAAAGCTATTAAATCGAGTTCGGAAGCACCATATTCGTTCACCACAGGAATTCCTAATTGGGTTTCCAGTAGCTTTTTGTCGGTTTCAAAAAGCATTTCAGACGTTACTACACATACATTCAAACTCGGGCAAACCGATTTTAAAACAATGTTTTTTTTCTCTAAAAATTTAGCAAATTGTACAATGGCACTGGTGTAACCATTGATGTAATGGAATGTTGTGGTTTTGAATTTTTGCAAAGTAGTTTCAAAAGCTTCATCACTTAAATTAAAAACAGAAAACCGATAACGGTGACTCAAAAAATCTTTAAAACGCTCTTTGTAATAACTAACTTTATTTAACGGAATACCGTAAAAACGGGCTTGTTTTGAGCTATTAAAATTGATGTTGTACCAGCCAAATCGGTTTTGAATAACCGCCCAAGTTAAAGCATGACAAAACTTATCTTTTGCAAAAATAAATGGGTGTCCGGACGAACCTGAAGTTTTGTTAACGTATACATTTTTGGTTGTAAACCCTTGGCTTAAACGTTGTTCTAGCGGTTGTTGTAAATCGGCTTTAGTCATTACAGGAACACTGTTCCAATCGTTTAAATCGATGTTTTTTCCGAAGGACTTGTAGAACGGATTATGATTTAAGTGATACTTTATTATGTCACGTTTTTTCTCTTCCGTGAAAGCGATAAAATCTACTTCATTTTTACTTTGAATGTCTTTTAAAATGCGTTTAGCTTTCGCTATAGGAAAGCCATTTAGTTTTAAAGAAAAATCGAATACATTCAACGTAAGCAAAATTATTAGGTAAAGTAACTAAAAATAATTCGTGTATTTAAAGCATTAGTTTATTTTTGTGCAAACAACAAAACTCATGAACATTTTAATTCTTGGCTCTGGAGGAAGAGAGCACACATTTGCTTGGAAAATAGCGCAAAGCGATAAATGTAATAATTTATTTGTAGCACCAGGAAACTCGGGAACTGCCGAAGTTGCAACCAATGTAAATATTAGCGAAACCGACTTCGATGCGATTAAAGAATTAGTGTTAAAAGAAGACATTAGCTTAGTTGTTGTTGGGCCAGAAGCACCGCTTGTAAAAGGTGTTCACGATTATTTTTTAAACGATGATGCGTTAAAAAACGTATCGGTAATTGGGCCACAAAAAGTTGCTGCCGAACTTGAAGGTAGTAAAGAGTTTGCCAAAGAGTTTATGGAAAGGCACAGCATACCGACGGCTGCTTACCAAAGTTTTACAAAAGATAATGTTGAAGCTGGTTATACGTTTTTAGAAAGTTTAAAACCACCTTACGTTTTAAAAGCCGATGGATTAGCTGCTGGTAAAGGCGTGGTGATTTTAAATGATTTAGATGAAGCTAAAGCTGAATTAAAAAGCATGTTAGTTGATGCTAAATTTGGTGACGCGAGTGCAAAAGTGGTTATTGAAGAGTTTTTAGATGGTATCGAGCTTAGTTGTTTTGTGCTTACCGATGGGAAAAACTACAAAATTTTACCAACAGCAAAAGATTATAAACGTATTGGCGAAGGCGATACGGGTTTAAATACAGGTGGTATGGGAGCTGTTTCTCCAGTGCCTTTTGCGACTCCAGAATTTTTAAATAAAATTGAAGAACGTGTTGTTAAACCAACCATTAATGGTTTTGCAAAGGATAAATTACCGTATGTTGGTTTTGTGTTTATTGGCTTAATTAAAGTTGAAAACGACGACCCTAAGGTTATTGAATATAACGTGCGCATGGGCGATCCAGAAACCGAGGTGGTTTTTCCAAGGCTTAAAAACGATTTAGTTGAAGTGTTAGATGCTATGGCAAACCAAACATTAGACAAAATTAACATTGAAATTGATGAGCGTGCTGCTACAACTATTATGGTTGTTTCTGGTGGTTACCCTGAAGCTTACGAAAAAGGAAAAGAAATTACAGGTATAGAAAACATAACAGAATCTATTCCATTTCATGCAGGTGCGCAGTTAAAAGATGGTAAAATTGTAACCTCTGGCGGACGTGTAATTTCTATTACATCGTACGGAGAAACGTACCAAGAGGCCATAAAAAAATCTTACCAAAGTATAGAAAAACTACATTTTGATAAGATGAATTATCGTAAAGATATTGGATTCGATTTATAAAAACGAGTGCGAAGAAACGCTTTTGTCTTCAGCTTCGGTTTTATTAAATATCTGTAATTGTTTTAACCAGTAAACTATAGCGGCCATACAAATAATGATGAAAATCCAAGAAATAGTATTGGCTGCCCACCAGTTTTCTAGTTCTAATTTTTTTAATGCATCCATAGGTGCAAAAAGAACATTTACAAACAAGTCTTGTATAGCGTAAAAGAAATCTTTCATAATGTAATTTGTGTTTTCTAACTCGTAATTGTTAGTATATTTACATAGCAAAAATACAAAAACAGTTAATGATAACAAGTTTTTTTAAAAAATCTAAATCAATAAATTTTATTATTGTTTTTTTCATTGCCTTATTAGCATTATTAATAGGTAAATTAGGTGCTGTAAATCAGGATTTAGATTTTACTTTTTTTGTTAAGTTATCTGGTTTTGTTGTTATTATTTTTGCATCTATTTTATTGCTTAATTTTATAGTTAGTAAAAACAGTTTAACACAAAAAGATAATTACGAAATGTTGCTGTTTAGTTTGTTTTTACTGTTTATAACACAGTCGACGCAACATTTTAATGTGTTAATTTCTAATCTTTTTATTTTGCTGGCATTAAGGCGATTAATAAGCTTAAGAACGCCAAAAAACACAAAAGAGAAGTTGTTTGATGCTGCTTTTTGGATTGGCATTGCGGCACTTTTTTACTTTTGGTCGGTATTGTTTTTTGCGCTTATTATTTTGTCACTTATACTGTTTTCAGATGGTAATTTAAGGCATTGGATTATTCCTTTTCTAGGTATTTTAACGGTTTTCGTTTTGTCTATTGTTATATCAATTATTTTTTATGATAATTACTTTCAGTTTATCGATCAATCGTTTTCGGTAAGTTTCGATTTTAGTATATACAATTCTTTAAGTTATATTATTGCAATTACACTACTTTTTTCGTTTGGTGCATGGTCCTCTTTGTTTTATTTAAAAAATATAAAAAAGAAGAAAAAAGCGTTTCGCGCATCGTTTACTACCATTATTTTTGCAGCTATAATTGCCTTTTTACTGGTTATTATTGTACCTAATAAAAACGGAAGCGAGTTTTTATTCCTATTCGCACCCTTAGCAATTATTATAACCAATTACATTGAAGTTATTCACGAAAAATGGTTTAAAGAAATTTTTTTAGGGATCTTAATCTTTGCGCCTTTTATACTTTTAATGCTGTAACTTTTCGCCAAAAGCTAAATCTCCAGCATCACCTAAACCTGGTATAATATAGCCTTTATCATTGAGGTTTTTGTCTACGGCTGCAATCCACAAATGTGTGTTGTCATCAAAATTTTTGTTTACAAAATCAACACCTTCTTGTGCGCCAATAACACTTATTAAATGTACTTCTTTAGGTGTTCCAAATGGTTTTAATGCTTCAAAAGTAGCTAGCATCGATTGTCCGGTGGCAAGCATAGGATCGGCTAGAATAAGAGTTTTTCCTTCTAAGCTTGGGCAAGCTAAATATTCTACAACAATTTCAAAGGTTTCAGGGTTTTGTTTATGATGGCGATAAGCAGAAATAAAAGCGTTTTCAGCATTATCGAAATAATTTAATAAACCATTATGTAGAGGTACACCAGCGCGTAAAATAGAGCACAACACAACATCGGTTTCTGGTAAAAAAGTGTTGTTTATTCCTAATGGGGTTTCAACCGAAACGGCTTTAAAACTTAAGGTTTTGCTCATTTCATAACATAAAATTTCGCCAATACGCTCTATGTTTCGTCTAAACCGCATGCTATCTTTTTGAATGTTTTTATCACGAATTTCTGCAATAAAATGGTTTAAAATAGAGTTTTCTGTTGAAATGTTATGAATATGCATTTTAAGTAAGTTGTTTTAAAGGTAAAGTTAAGTATAATTTAAATTAAAAAGAGCTGATTTAAAACTTGTAATTGTATAAATAGTGCCATATTATTTAAATTACGTAGTTTTGCACATTAAATTTTTTGAACATGTTTATAGAAAAAGCCAACAAAATATTTCAAGACGTTATTGAAAAATACCATATTATTAATACCGTAGATCAGCCTTTTGAAAACCCTTACGATAAAAGCAATTTAATAGAACATTTATTATACAGAAAATGTTGGATTGATACCGTGCAATGGCATTACGAAGATATTATTCGCGATCCGCAAATAGATCCTGTGGCTGCCTTAACATTGAAGCGCCAAATTGATGCGTCAAACCAAGATAGAACAGATATGGTTGAGTATATTGATAGCTATTTTCTTGAGAAATATAAAAATGTTTCTCCTAAAGAAAACGCTACAATAAATACCGAAAGTCCGGCTTGGGGAGTTGATAGGTTATCAATTTTAGCATTAAAAATATACCATATGAATGAGGAAGCTACACGTGAAGACGCCACAGATTCTCATCGTGAAGCTTGCCAGCGAAAACTGGATATTTTGTTAGAGCAACGTGTAGATTTATCTACAGCAATCGATACGCTTTTAACCGATATTGAAAACGGAGATAAGTACATGAAAGTTTACAAACAAATGAAAATGTACAACGACGACGAGTTAAACCCAGTGTTACGCTCTCAGAAGTAAAATATTCGATTTTCTGAAATGTTACACTGAGCCTTTCGACTGTGCTCACGACAAGCTCGTTCCGAGTGTCGATTCAGGATCTCAATTTAAATCTTAATGCCAAATTCAAAACACATACTCGTTATTCGCTTATCTGCAATGGGCGATGTGGCTATGACGGTGCCTGTGTTGCGAGCATTAATAAAACAATATCCCGAGCTTAAAATTACTATTTTAACTCGGGCTTTTTTTGCGCCTTTCTTTAGAGATTTACAAAATGTTCAAGTACTTACTGCCGATGTAAAAGGAAAGCATAAAGGCATTTTAGGGCTTTATAAACTCTCTAAAGAAATAAAAACTTTAGGTGTAGATGCTGTAGCTGATTTGCATAATGTATTACGCAGCAAAATTTTAAAGTTTTTTTTATCTGGAAAGCCTTTTTACCAAATAGATAAAGGGAGAAACGAAAAAAAAGCTTTGATATCGGGTGTTGTTTTTAAGCCTTTAAAAACAACACATCAGCGTTATGCCGATGTTTTCAAAAGTTTAGGGTTTCCTATAGATTTAAGCAATCCAACTTTTCCTAAAAATGCCATTTTAAATAATAAATGTGAAGCGCTTTTAGGTGATTTAAAAAGTAAACGTATTGGTATTGCACCTTTTGCTGCACATGAAGGCAAAATGTATCCTTTAAGTTTAATGAAGGAAGTTATTGAAACTCTATCTAAACAGCATAAAATCTATTTATTTGGTGGCGGCAAACAAGAAATAGAGGTGTTAAATAACATTTCTGAAGCTCATGAAAATGTACAAAACGTTGCGGGCAAACTAAGCTTAAACGAAGAGCTTGATGTAATTTCGAATCTGGACGTTATGCTTTCTATGGATTCTGGAAACGCACACATTGCAGCCATGTTAGGCGTAAAAGTGGTAACTATTTGGGGTGTAACGCATCCGTATGCTGGGTTTGCACCATTTAATCAGCCAGAAGACTTTGCTTTGGTAGCAGACAGAACTAAATACCCGTTAATACCAACTTCAATTTACGGCAATAAACATCCTGAAGGTTATAAAAATGCGGCAGGAAGTGTTTCTCCGGAAGCTATTGTAAAGAAAATAAAAGAGTTAATTTTATAATTTCCATTAAAATGGGAATTTTTTTAATAGAAGCTATTCTCTATTTAACATAAGATTCCCGCTTTCGCGGGAATAACAAATCAAATGGGGTTTAAACATCATCAAAATCAACAGTAATAGTTGCACTAGTTGGATGAGCTTGACAAGTTAAAATTAAGCCTTCAGCCACTTCGTTTTCAGTTAAAATATTGTTTTGTCTCATGGTAGCTTCACCTTCGGTAACACGAGCCAAACAACTGCTACAAATACCGCCTTGGCAGGAGTAAGGAGCATCTAAATCTTCGTCAAGCGCTGCTTCAAGAATAGTTTGTTTCGCATCCATTTCAAAGCTTGTTGTTTCATCATCAACTGTAACCGTAATTTGTGTTTTACCGCTAGTCACAGGAGCGCTTGCTGCTTCAGCCTCAGCTTTTGAAGCTTTAAACAATTCAAAATGTATTAAATCTTCAGAAACACCATGTTCCGTTAAAACATCTTTTACCGTATGTATCATACCTTCTGGCCCACAAATGTAATAGGCATTTGGCTCGATGTGCTTGTATTTATTTTTAACAACGTAGTTTATGGTACTTTTTTCAATTCTACCAAAAACAGCATCGGTTTCGTCTTGTTGGCTAAATACAAACTGAATAGAAAAGCGTTCGCTATATTGGTTTTGCAACTCTAATAGTTGGTTTAAAAACATCGTGTCTTTTGTGGTTTTGTTACCATAAACCAAAACGATTTTACTATTTACTTCTTCTGTTAAAGCACATTTAATAATGCCTAAAATTGGCGTAATACCGCTTCCTGCAGCAAAAAGGGCGATGTTTTTTGTTTTATTGTCTTTAGGTGTAAATGTAAAACGACCATTTGGCGTACCAACCTCTAAAGTATCTCCAGCTTGAAGTGTATTGTTTGCAAAAACTGAGAATGTGCCGTTTTCAACTTCTTTTACTGCTACGATAATATTTCCGCTAGTAGGAGCATCGCAAAGCGAATAATCTCTTCTAACTTCTTCACCATTTATGTCGGTTTTTAAAGTAATGTATTGACCAGCTTTGTAGCTAAAAGTATCTTTTAAGTTTTCTGGTAAATTAAAAGTGATGCTAACAGCTTTGTCTGTTAATCGAGTTATATTTTTTATAGATAGGTTGTAAAATGACGCCATGAAAATAAATTTTTAGCAAAAATAAGGAAGCCTAATTTGTTTATCCTGTTTTTCTAAAAAAATTAATACCTAAAATTCTTAGGTATAGTATTTTTCTGTATATTTGATTTATGCCGAACTCTAAATTGTACAAAGGAAGTATAACTACAATCATTTTGAAGCTTTTAAATGAGCATGATAAAATGTATGGATACGAAATTACACAGAAGGTTAAGGAACTCACTAAAGGTGAATTAAATATTACAGAAGGAGCGCTTTACCCATCGTTACACAAATTAGAAGCCGATGGATTGTTGGATGTTGAGATGGTAAAAGTAGATAACAGACTACGTAAATACTATAAACTTACCGAAAGCGGCACCAAAGAAACGGAAAATAAGCTTGAAGAATTGCAGAATTATTTACAAACCATGCAGAGTTTAATAGGCAAGCTAGCCTAACTTTATTTAATGAAAATAACTGAACAACAAATACAAGAGCTCTACACATTTACAGCTAAACATTACGTTGAGTTTTACGATGTACAAACTGAGCTTGTAGATCATTTGGCGAATGGCATAGAAGCCCAATGGGAAGAAAATCCAGAAGTAAAATTTGAAGACGCCCTTAGAATTGAATTTAAAAAATTTGGTATTTATGGTTTTTCCGATGTGGTAGAGCAGAAATATAATGCACTGTCTAAGCACTACCGTAAACAAGTTTATAAATACACCAAACAATATTTTAAACTGCCAAAAATCATACTAACCTTATTTAGTTTTTGGGCTTTGTTTAAACTTTTAACAGTAGTTGAAAATAAAAACTATATCGTTATTCCATTATTTGTTTTTTTGTTTGTTTATCAAATGTGGTATTTAATTTTTGAACGAAAAAAACGAAAAAAAATTAAGCAATTAACAGGAAAAGATTGGCTTTTTCAGAGGATAACCTTCGAGTTGGGTGGTTTGGTACATTGTATCAATTTTATGTTGTATGTACCTGATTTATTGAATTTTAATAATCCATGGTCTTTACGGTATCAAATTATATTTTCAATTGGAACGGTGCTTTATATATTAATTTTATATGTTGGTGTAAATATTGTAACCCCCAAATTACGTGTACAAGCACAAAAACAATTCCCACAGTTTAAATTTATTTAGTTGTAACATTTTAACTAAATTTCATACAAATAATTATCAATTATTAAATCACTCAATTTACATGAAAAAATTACTACTACTTTGTTTATTCGTTTTAGGATTAACTACCCAAATGCAAGCTCAAGATGATGCTTTTAAAACTGAAACCATTGAATTTATAAAAATTACAGGAGCCGGTGCTGCTTTCGAAAATGCCATTAGCCAAATAGGAGCCATGGTGCCCGATGCCAAAAAAGAAGCCTATAGGCAAGAAGCTCTAGGGACTTTAGATGGACTTTATGATAAAATGGCCGAATTATACATGAAAGAATTCACACAAGACGAGATTAAAGAATTAGTTGCTTTTTACAACACCGATTTAGGTAAAAAATTAGCCGAAAAACAATTAGGATTAACCCAACAAGCCATGATGCTAGGTCAATCTTGGGGTATTGAGGTGCAAGGTATTGCTCAAAAACACATGTAATGCATGGTTAGCCAGTTTTTAAAACTAGAATGGAAATCGCTTTACCGATCTGCTAGCTTTGGTAAATCCATAGGTATTAAAATATTTATGGGTTTATTCGCCTTGTATTTTATTGTTATGTTTTTGGGAGCTGGCTTGGTGCTTTATCCGGGTTTAAAAAAGGAATTTCCAGACCAAGAACCTATTTATATTTTAAATAATGTTCTTTTTTACTGGATTTTAATCGATTTAGTATTTCGGTTTTTCTTTCAAAAACTACCTGTTATGGTGGTAAAACCATTATTAATCTTACCTGTAAAGCGCAGTAAGGTGGTTAATTATGTTCTGCGAAAATCGGCAGTATCGTTTTTTAACTTTTTGCCTTTATTCGCCATTGTTCCTTTTGGAATAACATTGTTAGTTAAAAATTATCCTGTCGCTTCGGTTTTAAGCTGGATGCTTGCGGTTGTTTTAACCACTTTAATAATAAATTTTTTAAATTTTATTATTGAAAGTTTTTCGGCCGAAACCGAATTTTCTTTTTTACCAGTTATACTTTTAACAGGTGGTTTGTATGCTTTAAACCATTTTAACATAGTGTCTTTTAATACCATTGTTGGTGCTGGTTTTAATGCGGTTTACGAAAACCCTATTTATGTTCTAGCGCCTTTGTTGGTTTTGGTTGGGTTATACATTTACAATGCGAAACTATTAAAGCAAAAACTTTTCTTAGATAGTGGACTAAAAACAAAAGTTAAAGAAGTTAAGGCTTCAAACTTAGAATGGACTAAAAATTTTGGAGACATCGCTCCATTTTTAAAACTTGATTTAAAACTTATTTGGCGAAATAAGCGTACAAAATCATCAGTTTGGATGCTGGCCATGGGTTTGCTTTATGGCTTGGTTTTTTATCCGAATCCACAGTTTAAAAACTTTGAAGGTATTTATGTTTTCGTTGGAATATTTTCAACAGGTATTTTCTTAATTAATTTCGGGCAATTCATTCCGGCTTGGGACAGTGCATATTACAAACTATTAATGAGTCAGAATTTAAAATACGAGCAATATTTAAAGTCTAAATTAACCTTAATGGCAATTAGCGTAGGTGTTTTGTTTTTACTTGGTATTCCGTATGTGTTTTTTGGTTGGAAAATTTTAGTAGCACATTTTGCCGCTGCCATTTATAATGTTGGCGTTAATACACATGTTATTTTATTGGGCGGTTCGTTTAACCGCAAAAAAATAGATTTATCGCAAAAAGCCGCCTTTAATTATCAAGGTACTGGTGCGGTGCAATGGTTAATTGGCATCCCGTTATTGTTGCTGCCAATGGGTATATTTTCTCTAGCTTTTTTTACAATAGGTTTCGAGGTTGCCTGTGTAATAATTGCTGTTTTAGGCATTATAGGTGTAGTGTTTCATAAGCAATTCATGAAAGCCATTACAACCAAATATTTACAATCGAAGTATAAAATGATTGATGCTTTCGATCAAGACAACTAATACATTTAAAGAATGATATCTACTATTAATTTATCAAAAAAATACGCCGGAAAACAAGTTTTAAATATTGAAACTTTAGAAATCCCGAAAGGACAAAGTTTTGGGTTAGTTGGTAATAATGGTGCTGGTAAAACCACCTATTTTAGTTTGTTGTTAGATTTAATAAAACCAACTACAGGTCATATTATAAACAATGAAGTTAAGGTTAACGAAAGCGAAAACTGGAAGCCATTTACTTCGGCATTTATAGATGAAAGCTTTTTAATTGGTTACTTAACACCCGAAGAATATTTCTATTTTATTGGCGAATTACGCAATCAAAATAAAGCCGATGTTGATGCTTTAGTAAATCAATTTGAAGATTTTTTCCACGGTGAAATATTAGGGCAAAAAAAATACTTACGCGATTTAAGCAAAGGAAACCAAAAAAAAGCAGGAATTGTCGCTGCTTTAATTGGAAATCCTGAGGTTGTAATTTTAGATGAACCTTTTGCAAACCTCGATCCCACAACGCAAATTAGGTTAAAAGCTATTGTGAAAGATTTGGCCGAAACAAAAGGCGTTACCGTGTTAATTTCAAGCCACGATTTATTGCATGTTACCGATGTTTGCGAGCGCATTGTAGTATTAGAGAAAGGAGAAATTGTAAAAGATTTAGAAACAAGCGAGGCCACATTAAAAGAATTGGAAGCGCATTTTGCTAACTAGAATTTCGTTTAAAAGTAATGGCTTTATCTAGCTAAATTCAAAAAGATGCTTATTTTTACGATGAAATATAATAATGGCAAGCCTTTAAAGTTATTATTATGGTAAAATATTAACCTTGTTTAGTAAATCGTTAAAATACTTATTCGTTTTTAGTATCGTTTTTTTTGTGGCTAGTTGTTCCAGAAAAAAAGATAAATTTTTAAGCAGAAATTTTCATGCGGTTACTGCCGAATATAATATACTTTACAATGGGCAAATTGCTTTTACTGAAGGTAGAGAAGCACTAAATGATGCTTATTTCGATAATTATTGGGAAGTTTTACCTATCGAGCGTATGCAGGTTTTCGATGAAATTGTACTTCCAGGGCAATCAAAAAACGAGCAATTTACGCGTGCCGAAGAAAAAGCGGTAAAAGCCATACAAAAACACAGCATGAATATTGGCGGAAAAGAAAAAAATCCGCAAATAGATGAAGCTTATCTGCTTTTAGGTAAAGCGCGTTATTTCGATCAACGTTTTATTCCGGCGTTAGAGGCTTTCAACTATATTCTTTATAAATATCCGGCAAGTGATAAAATTAATCAGGCTAAAGTTTGGCGCGAAAAAACCAATATTCGTTTAGATAATAACGAGTTGGCTATTAAAAATTTAAAACGTCTTTTAAAGCAGGAGGAAATAGAAGGTCAAGACTTAGCCGATGCTACATCAATTTTAGCTCAAGCCTATTTAAATATTAAGGTTGTCGATACCGCGATTACTTTGTTGGAAGTCGCTTCAAATGCCACAAAAAGTAGCGACGAGCGTGGGCGATATCGTTTTATACAAGGGCAATTGTACAATACTTTAGGGTATAAAGACAGTGCAAATTATGCTTTCGATCGAGTTATAGAGCTTAACCGTCGTATTCCTAGAATCTATTTAATTTCGGCTTATTTAGAAAAAATAAAGAATTTCGATTACGAAAATGGAAATAAACTTGAAGCTCAAGAATTACTTACTAAGCTTGAAGAAAACCGTGAAAATCGCCCGTTTTTAGATAAAATTTATCATCAAATTGGCACCTTTCATTTAAAAAATAATAAAGATTCTTTAGCCGTAGTTTATTATAATAAATCTTTACGAGCTAATTCCATTGACAAAGTTTTAAAAGCCAAAACTTACGAGATTTTAGGCGATATGAATTTTGATGAAACTATTTATGCCGAAGCAGGTAAATATTACGATAGCACTATGCTAAATCAAAAGCTTAACTCGAAACCTTATCGGGTTATGAAGCGTAAACGCGATAATTTAGACGATGTTATTCAATATGAAGCTATTGCCAAGGCTAACGACAGTATTTTAACCTTAATAAGTCTGCCGGAAGCATTACGCTTGTCTTATTTTGAGCGTTATATTGAAGATTTAAAGATTAAGGATGAAGCCGAACAAGAACTAGCAGAAGCACAAGCTGAAGCAGAAACCAATAAGGCTAATAATAATTTAGGAATTAAAAATTCAAATGCGCCACGTACAGGTTTTGGGCCGCCAGTTAATTTTCAGCAAGGGCAAGCGGCTTTATTTTACTTTTATAATCCAACAACATTGGCTTATGGTAAAAATGAGTTTGTAAAAGTTTGGGGTAATCGTCCGTTGGAAGATAATTGGCGATGGTCCACAAAAACATCCAGTATTTCAGAGGTTTCAAATATAGCAGAAAACAATGTTGAAGCTTTAGCAACCCAAGATGAGCGTTACAATCCTGAGTTTTATTTATCTCAAATTCCTTCAACCGAAAAAGAAATAGATAGTATTAAAAAAGATAGAAATTTTGCTTACTATCAACTTGGTTTAATTTATAAAGAACGATTTAAGGAATACGAATTATCGAAAAATAGATTTTTAAATTTATTAGATAGCCAACCGGAAGAGCGTTTTGTTTTACCTTCAAAATATAACCTTTATAAGTTGTATGAATTGTTAGGAGAAGAAAGTGAAGCTGCAAAATTAAAAGTAGATATTATTTCGAGTTTTCCAGATTCGCGTTACGCAAAAATATTAACCAATCCAGATGCGGTATCCGAAAAAGATGAAAACAGTCCGGATAATATTTACGCAACTCTTTTTGTTAAACATGAAAACCAGGAATATGTCGATGTTATTAAAGCAAGCGAAGCCTTTATAAACGATTACGAAGGCGATGTGCTTGTGCCAAAATTTGCATTGTTAAAGGCTACGGCCATGGGGAGATTATATGGTTACGACGCGTATAAAGAAGCGATAAATAATGTGGCATTAACTTATGCTAATACACCCGAAGGTAAACAAGCGCAGCATATCGAAACTAATGTTTTACCGCAACTCGCAAATGCTAATTTTATTGCAACTGGTACTGATGATACAAACGATAATTATAAGGTAGTATATCAATTTAATAGTAATAACCCAGAAAAATTAACAGCATTTAAAACAGCTTTAGATGAGGTTTTAGAGCATGTTAGGTATTACGATTTAACAGCATCTGTAGATGTTTACGATACAGAAACAACGTTTGTTGTGGTGCATGGTATAAAATCGGAAACCGTGGCAAAAACCTTTACGCAGTTATTTACCGACGAAGATCAAGAAAAAATAAAAGAACCATTTTTTGCGGTTTCGTCAACTAATTATCAAATAATACAAGTGCATAAATATTTAAATGTATATTTAAACCTAAACAACAATTAAAACCTAACAGGTTATGTTTTCAGATAATAAAAAAGAACGACACATGGCAGATACAAGCTCAAGCCAAAATATTATTGCTAAAGGCACTAAGTTGGTTGGCGATATTAATAGTGAAGGCGATTTTAGAATTGATGGCACTATTGAGGGTAATGTAAACACAAAAGGCAAAATAGTTTTAGGTAAAACCGGTGTGATAACAGGTACTTTAAACGGTACTGATGCTTATTTTGAAGGGGAATTTTCGGGTAAATTAACACTATCGGGTACGTTAACATTAAAAGCTTCTGCTAAAGTAGAAGGCGAAGTTGTGGCAGGAAAACTGGCTGTAGAACCAGGTGCGACTTTTAATGTGTCTTGTAGTATGCAAGGGGCGGTAAAACAAGTTGGAAAAGGTGACGGAAAAGCCGCAAAAGCAGTTTAATAAATACATTAGGTTTACAACCATGGCACTACAAATGGGTGTAACCATTTATTTAGGTAGCTTACTTGGGGAATGGCTCGATGTTAAATTTAATAACACCAATCAGCTATATTATAAAATTGCAACACTTTTAGCTGTTTTTTTAGCGATGTACGTTGTAATTAGGCAGGTTTTAAACATTACCAATAAAAACGATTAAATTTGATTAAACGTATTCTTCTTTATGCGCTAGTTGTGGTTAGCGCATTGTTTTCATCTTACTTTTTGCACGATTATATTATTTCAACAGCACTTTCATTTAAATTATGGCAAGTTTATGTATTTCATGCTATTGCCGCGTTTTTAGTGTATTTGTGTGTTGAAATTACGGCCGAAAAACTACCAAATCAGGCTGGTTACGCCTATTTAATGCTAATGTTTTTTAAAATTGGAGCCTTTGTTTTAATTTTTCAAGAGTCGGTGTTTGCTAAAGAAAGTTTACTTAAAGTAGAATCGGTAGCTCTAGTGGTTCCTTTATTTTTATTTTTAATAATTGAAGCTATCGCTGTAGCGCGTCTTCTTAACAGCAAATAAACTAGGTGCTTAAGCAAAATAAATACAATAATGAAGTGTTAAATAAAACTAAACAAAAAAAGGGCTTGGTTTTTTAAATTATTGTTTACATTTGCACAAAATTTTACAAAGCCTAAATGTTATTATTTAGAAAAGAAATTATGATAGCAAAACAATCTATCAAGTTTTTAGTCGTATTGTTCACATTAACAGCTTCATTTGCAGTATTTGCTAATGGAGGCGACCAAGAAAACCATCACGCTGAAGGAAACCAAATTGATACTCCAGAAGAAATTAAAGGGTATATTGAACACCACTTAAAAGATTCTCACGATTTTCATTTTTATACAGATAATGCAACTGGTTCGCATGTTAGTTTTCCGTTGCCTGTAATTGTTTGGACCAGCGAAGGGTTAAGAACGTTTATGTCTTCAGAGTTTCATCACGATGATGCTGGACACGTTGTTGTAGAAAAAGATGGTGTACACTTAACTAAAATTCACAGTAAAATTTACGAATTAGAAGCTGGTGCACACGAAGTAGAATTCGATGATCATCACCATGCTATAAACGCTCACAGGGTTTTAGATTTTTCTATTACCAAAAGTGTTTTTGGTATGTTGTTAGCGGCACTTTTAATGATTTTAGGTTTTGGAGCATTAGCTAGAGGTTATAAAAACGGAAAAACAATTCCAACGGGAATAGGTCGTGTTTTAGAGCCATTAGTAATTTATGTCCGAGACGAAATTGCAAAGCCAAATATTGGGGAAAAGAAATATAGAAAATTCATGGGCTTTTTATTAACCGTGTTTTTCTTTATTTGGATATTAAATTTATTAGGATTAACACCACTAGGGTTTAACGTAACAGGGCAAATAGCGGTAACAGTATGTTTGGCTATTTTTACCATGTTAATTTATATGTTTAGTGGTAGTAAAGATTTTTGGGCGCATACATTATGGATGCCAGGTGTTCCGGTAATTTTACGTCCTGTTTTAGCAGTAATTGAGTTGGTTGGTTTTGTTTTAATTAAACCATTCTCTTTGTTAGTGCGTTTATTCGCAAACATGACGGCTGGTCACTTTGTGGTAATGAGTTTAATTGCTTTAATGATTACCATGAAAGAAGCCTTTGGTCCAACTGTGTCTACAGGCATGTCGTTGGTGTTAGCATTGTTTATATCGGTTATCGAAATATTGGTAGCCTTTTTACAAGCGTTTATTTTTACGATGTTATCATCGTTATTTATAGGGATGGCTGTTGAAGAACACGAACATCACTAAATATAAATTTGTTTAATTAATATATTTAAAATCAATTAGTATGTACAATTTAATTGGAGCAGGATTAATCGTAATCGGTGGAGGTATCGGTTTAGGTCAAATTGGTGGTAAAGCAATGGAAGGTATTGCTCGTCAACCTGAAGCAGCTGGAAAAATCCAAACTGCGATGATCATCATCGGTGCATTATTAGAAGGTTTAGCTTTCGGTGCATTAATCTTAGGAAAATAATATTTCCGTATTAAAAACAAAAAACCAGAATACCTGTAACGGTTGGTTCCAGGTTCTGGTTTTTAAAACAATTAAACAATAAATAACCCATTTAATAAAAAACCATGGATCAGTTATTAAACGATTTTTCACCAGGTTTGTTTTTCATGCAAGCCATAATATTATTAATCTTAATAGTATTGATGCGTAAATTTGCATGGAAACCTATTTTAAATTCTTTACAAGATCGCGAAGATGGTATTAAAAATGCATTAGAATCTGCTGAAAATGCAAAGTTAGAAATGCAAAATCTTCAGGCAGATAACGACAGATTGTTAAAAGAAGCAAGAGCAGAACGCGAAACAATGCTTAAAGAAGCGCGCGAGCTTAAAGACAAAATGATTGAGGATGCTAAAACTGAAGCTCAAGAACAAGCTAATAAGTTAATTGCACAAGCACAGGCATCTATCGAGAGCGAAAAAAATGCGGCTATGGCAGAACTGAAAAGTCAAGTAGCTGGTATTTCTTTAGAAATTGCAGAGAAAGTAGTACGTACAGAATTATCTAATAAAGACAAACAATTACAATTAGTTGAGTCAATGTTAGAAGATAAACAATTAAACTAATACAACATGTCTGGAGCAAGAGCAGCCATACGTTACGCTAAAGCCGTGTTTAGTTTAGCAGCAGATCAAAATACAACCGAGGTTGTAAACAATGATATGAAGCTAATTGCAAACACCATAGCAGAAAGCAAAGACTTAAGTGATATGCTTCAAAGTCCAGTAATTACTTCAACCGTTAAAAAGTCGGTTTTAAACGAAGTTTTTAAAGGTACAGACAAATCAACTTTAAGTTTAATAAACACATTAATAAGCAATAACCGAATTGATATTTTAAATCATGTTGCTGTAAAATTTAATCAACTTTTTGATGCTTCAAAAGGTATTGAATTGGCAACAGTAACTACTGCTGTAGCGATTACACCAGCGATTGAGCAAAAAGTTCTAGCAAAAGCTAAAGAACTTACTGGTAAAACAGTTGAAATTAAAAACGTTATTGACGAAACTATTTTAGGCGGTTTTATTTTACGCATTGGCGATGTACAATACAACGCAAGTGTGGCAAACCAACTAAATAAACTAAAACAAGAATTTACAATAAATTAAAATAATTCAGAATTCAGTATTCTGAATTCAAAATTTAATAAAGATGGCAGAAGTAAAACCAGCTGAAATATCAGCAATCTTAAAACAACAACTATCAGGTTTCGAAGCAAGTGCTTCGTTAGATGAGGTAGGAACTGTATTAACTGTAGGTGATGGTATTGTACGTGCTTACGGATTATCGAACGCACAATACGGTGAGTTAGTAGAATTTGAAGGCGGCTTAGAAGGTATCGTACTTAACCTTGAAGAGGATAATGTAGGTATTGTATTATTAGGTGCTTCAAAAGGTGTAAAAGAAGGTTCTACAGTAAAGAGAAAAGGTGTAATTGCTTCTATTAATGTAGGTGAAGGCATTGTTGGTCGTGTGGTTGATACTCTAGGTAACCCAATTGATGGTAAAGGACCTATCGCTGGCGAAACGTACCAAATGCCATTAGAGCGTAAGGCACCTGGTGTTATTTATCGTGAGCCTGTAACCGAGCCATTACAAACTGGTATTAAGTCTATCGACGCTATGATTCCTGTTGGTCGCGGACAACGTGAGCTTGTTATTGGTGACCGTCAAACTGGTAAAACTACAGTTTGTATCGATACCATCTTAAATCAAAAAGAATTTTACGATGCTGGTGAGCCAGTATATTGTATATATGTTGCTGTTGGGCAAAAAGCTTCAACGGTAGCAAACATTGCTAAAACTTTAGAAGATAAAGGTGCTTTAGCCTATACAACTATTGTTGCTGCAAACGCATCAGATCCTGCTCCAATGCAAGTATACGCTCCAATGGCGGGTGCTGCAATTGGTGAGTATTTTAGAGATACTGGTCGTCCTGCTTTAATTATTTATGATGATTTATCGAAGCAAGCAGTAGCATACCGTGAGGTGTCTTTATTATTACGTCGTCCACCAGGACGTGAGGCGTATCCAGGTGACGTTTTCTACTTACACTCGCGTTTATTAGAGCGTTCGGCGAAAGTAATTAACGACGACAATATCGCTAAAGAAATGAACGATTTACCTGAAAGCCTTAAACCAATAGTAAAAGGTGGTGGTTCGTTAACAGCGTTACCAATTATTGAAACGCAAGCGGGAGACGTTTCGGCTTATATTCCAACAAACGTAATTTCTATTACCGACGGACAAATATTCTTAGAGTCAGATTTATTTAACTCTGGTGTTCGTCCAGCAATTAACGTAGGTATTTCGGTATCTCGTGTTGGTGGTAATGCGCAAATAAAATCAATGAAAAAAGTATCTGGTACTTTAAAATTAGACCAAGCACAGTTCCGTGAGTTAGAAGCTTTCGCGAAGTTTGGTTCAGATTTAGATGCGGCTACTTTAAACGTAATTGAAAAAGGTAAACGTAACGTTGAAATCTTAAAGCAAGCACAAAACGATCCATTTACAGTTGAAGATCAAATTGCAATTATTTATGCAGGATCTAAAAACTTATTAAAAGACGTACCAGTTGATAAAGTAAAAGAATTTGAAGCGAATTATATTGAGTTCTTAAACGCTAAACACCGTGGTGTTTTAGATACTTTAAAATCTGGTAAATTAACTGACGAAGCGACCGATACTTTAGTAGCGGTAGCAAAAGAATTATCGGCGAAATATAAATAATTTTGAATTAGGAATTCAGAATTATGAGTTACAAGGCAAGTGGTAATGCTATTGTTGATAGAAGTTTTTACTTTGCTTGTGATATTGTAATTTATGCTGAAAAACTAAAAGAAAAACGTTATTTTGAAATAGCAAATCAATTACTAAAGTCTGGCACTAGTATTGGTGCTAATGTGAGAGAGTCACAAAGAGGTGTTAGTAAAAAAGATTTTAAAAATAAATTAGGAATTGCTCTTAAAGAAGCTGACGAAACATCCTTTTGGTTGGACGTTATAGAAGAAACAAAAATTTTTAATGTTCCTTCAAGTTTAAGGGAAGATTGTGAAACATTAATTAAGCTTTTAGTTTCAATTATAAAAAATTCATAATCAGTAATTCATAATTCATAATTTGAAATATGGCAAATCTAAAAGAAATACGTAGTAGAATATCATCGGTGTCTTCAACCATGCAGATTACCAGTGCCATGAAAATGGTATCGGCTGCAAAGTTAAAGAAGGCGCAAGATGCCATTACTGCTATGCGTCCGTATGCAGATAAACTTACCGAGCTTTTACAAACGTTAAGTGCAACGTTAAACGACGATGCTGGTAGTGTTTTTGCAACGCAACGTGAGGTAAAAAAGGTTTTAATTGTTGCAATTACTTCAAACAGAGGTTTAGCAGGTGCTTTTAACTCTAACATTATAAAAGAAGTTAACAAGCTTACAAACGAAACTTACGCCAACCAAGAAGTATCTTATATTGCTATTGGTAAAAAAGCGAACGATGCCTTTAAGAAAAGCAATAAGGTTATTGCAAATAATAGTGATGTTTTTGATGATTTAACTTTTGAAAACGTAGCTGCAATTGCGCAAGGCCTAATGGATAAGTTTGTTGCTGGCGATTTCGATAAAATTGAAATAGTTTATAACAAGTTTAAAAACGCTGCAACTCAAATTGTAATGACCGAGCAGTTTTTACCGTTAATTCCTGTAGAAGCTGAAGCTAACGTAAATGCCGATTATATTTTCGAACCATCGAAGGTAGAAATCGTTGAGCAGTTAATTCCAAAGTCATTAAAAATTCAGTTGTACAAAGGTATTCGCGATTCGTTTGCATCAGAGCACGGTGCACGTATGACAGCGATGCATAAAGCAACCGATAACGCTAAAGAGTTAAGAGATCAGCTTAAATTAACGTACAACAAAGCACGTCAAGCTGCTATTACAAACGAAATTTTAGAAATTGTTGGTGGTGCGGAAGCGTTGAATAATTAAACGAGCCAAAAGCGAGTTAAATTATAAAAAGGCGGAAGCGTTGAATAATTAAACGAGCCAAAAGCGAGTTAAATTATAAAAAGGCGGAAGCCGTGAACAATAAACAATATTAGTTTTAGTGCTAAAGCAAATAAAACTAAACAAACTAGAAAAGCCTCATCCTATTAAATGAGGCTTTTTTTATGGCATCCATTTTGTAAACGTTATATTTATAAATCTAAAAATAAGCGTTATGAATCTTTTAAAGCAAACTTTCTCTGCCGTAATTTTAATGCTAATAACTATGAGTTTTTCGCAGTGTGCAAGTACAAACACATTAGAAAAGAAACCAAGTATAACGCTAAAGCAAGTGTATTACGAACGTTGGGTAGCCGGTGTAAAAGGCGGTGGTTCTGGTGTTAACTTGTTTATTCCAATTCAATCAAACACAAATAAATCTGTTTTAGATTCTGTTTATTTTCAAGGTAAAGGCGCTAAATTAGAAATGATCAACCAGGAATTGGTTGTAGGACGTTTTAAAACAGAAGCCAACAGGTCGAAAGAAGATATTATTATGAGTAACGAGGCATATGCCGAATATGGTCAAAATAAGTCAATGTATACGCCTAAAATGCCTTTCGAACTTGAAGAAAATGAATGCGTTATAAGTTACCTAGAAAACGGAATCAAAAAATATTTTAAGGTAGGCGATGTTGTTTTTAAAAAATCTCGACCTATACCTTCTGTAAAACTACAATAAGCCCGACTTATATTTTGCTTTAAGACAACTAAAAGCGTATTTTTAACCATCAAATATTTATGAATTGAGCGGACTCAAAACATTATTCAAGCAAACATTTATTTACGGTTTAGCTACGGTTTTACCTAGAATGTTAAGCTTTTTACTTGTACGTCTTCATACCGACGAAAGTGTTTTAAGTTCGGTGGCCGATTACGGTGATGTATCACTTATTTTTTCATACTTCGTGCTCTTCAATGTAATATTAGCGTACGGCATGGAAACTGCTTTTTTTCGGTTTTTTAATAAAGAAGATGATAAAGCTAAGGTGGTTGGAACATCGGCTATTTCCTTAATAGTTTCTTCTTTCATGTTTTTTACACTTGCGCTTCTTTTTAAAAGCCAAATAGCTGCGTTAACCGATTTAAACGAAGCCTATATAAATCTCGTTATTTGGATTCTGTTACTAGACGCCCTCGTTATTGTTCCTTTCGCTTGGTTACGCGCTAATGCAAGACCAATAAAATACGCTATTATTAAAATTTTAAACGTTATAATAAATCTAGGATTAAACCTCTTTTTATTATTGTGGTTGAAAGACTTAGCCGAAGAAAGCACCATTTTAAACATCATTTACAAACCAAATTTCGAAATTAATTACATTTTCATAGCAAACTTGGTTGCGAGTGCAGTTACACTTTTATTGATGTTTTCATTTTATTTCAAAATAAAGTATACGTTCAATAAGGCACTTTGGAAACAAATGATGCAATATGCCTTTCCTGTTTTAATTGCAGGTGTTGCATTTTCGATTAATGAAACTTTCGATAGAATTTTACTTGATAAATTATTACCAGAAAATATTGCCAAAACCGAAATTGGTATGTATTCGGCATGTTATAAATTGGCGTTGTTTATGACGCTGTTTGCAACCGCGTATCGTTTAGGCATTGAACCATTTTTCTTTAGTCATGCAAAAACAGAAAACCCTCAAAAAAACTATGCCAGAATTTTAGAGTATTTTGTAATTTTTGGTTCTGTAATTTTGTTAGGCGTTGTGGTATTTGCAGATATTTTAAAAGTGATTTTTATAGGCGATGAAGCTTACTGGCAAGCCATGTGGATTGTGCCCATAATATTATTAGCAAATTTCTGTTTAGGTATTTACCACAATTTATCGGTTTGGTATAAAATAACCGATAGAACAAAATTTGGTGCGTACATTTCGGTTTTTGGTGCGTTGTTAACCCTATTACTAAATTTCTGGTTAATACCAATTATGAGTTACAAAGGTTCTGCAATAGCAACATTAACAGCATACGCAAGTATGATGTTAGCCTCGTATTTTTTCGGAAAAAAATATTATCCAATTCCTTACAACATAAAAAAAATAGTACTTTATTTATCTGGTTCAATTTTGTTTTCTGTAGTGTCGTTTTATCAATTTAGAGGCAATTATGTGGTAGGAGTTTCTATGTTAATTGTATTTTTGGCTATCGTTTACGCCTTAGAAAAAAACACCATAAAACAATTATTAAAAAAGTAATATGAAAATAAAAATAGTAAACAAATCCAATCACGAGTTGCCTCATTACGAAACTTTGGCATCGGCAGGAATGGATTTACGTGCAAATTTATCCGAATCACGTATTTTAAAACCGTTAGAGCGCACCATTGTTGGTACAGGACTTTTCATAGAACTTCCGGTTGGTTTCGAAGCTCAGGTACGCCCTAGAAGCGGTTTGGCTGCTAAAAAAGGAGTAACAGTACTTAACGCTCCAGGAACTATAGATGCCGATTATAGAGGTGAAATAGGCGTTATTTTGGTAAATTTATCAAACGACGATTTCGAAATTAACAACGGCGAGCGCATTGCGCAATTAGTAATTGCAAAACACGAGCGTGCCGAATGGGATATAGTTGAAGAACTATCTGAAACAGCTAGAGGAGAAGGTGGTTTTGGAAGTACTGGGGTTAAGTAACCAATTCCTGCGAAAGCAGGAATCTCAAAATAAAGCCATCATGAACTTTGGTATGTCTACATCATGGCAAACAAGCCCAATGGTGTCTTGTACATTGGTGTAACTGATAATTTGGATGAAAGAGTAAAAGAGCATAAGTTAAAAGTTTACCCAAAGTCATTTACGGCAAAATATAATTGTGATAAACTGATTTATTTTGAAGAATTTAGTGAAGGAAAAATTGCAGAGAGAAGGGAAAGGCAGTTCAAAAAATGGAAACGTGATTGGAAAATTGAATTAATTGAAGAAATGAATCCAAGTTGGTCAGATTTAAGTGCTAACTGGAACTTGAATTACAATAAAATTAGGAAATAAATTAAAACAAAAGATACCCGCTTTCGCGGGCATGAGATATGAAAATAATAGTCCCAATGGCAGGTCGAGGCTCTCGATTACGCCCTCATAGTTTAACCGTACCAAAACCGCTAATTCCAGTAGCGGGAAAACCTATTGTGCATCGTTTGGTAAGCGATATTGCTAAAGTGTTAAAACAACCCATTGAAGAAGTTGCCTTTGTTCTTGGCGACCCAGCATGGTTTGGCGATGATGTTGTGCAAAGTTTAACCGAGTTAGCTACTAGTTTAGGTGCCAAAGCATCCATTTACCGTCAAGACAAACCGCTTGGAACTGGCCATGCTATTATGTGTGCTAAACCGTCTCTTTCAGGTCCTGCAGTTATTGCTTACGCAGATACTTTAATTCGTGCAGCTTTTGATTTAGACCCCGAAGCCGATAGCGTAATCTGGACTAAAGAGGTTGAAAACCCAGAAGCATACGGCGTTGTTAAGCTTAATAAAAACGAAGAAATTGTAGAATTGGTTGAAAAACCAAAGGAGTTTGTAAGCAATCAAGCAGTAATTGGCATTTATTATTTTAAGGATGTTGCTATTTTAAAAGATAAATTGCAAGAAGTTCTTGATGAGAACGTTATGAATGGAGGTGAGTACCAAATTAACGATGGTATTAAGCGCATGATGGCAGAAGGTAAAATATTTAAAACCGGAACCGTAGATGAATGGATGGATTGTGGTAATAAAGCCATAACCGTTGAAACCAACGGGAAAATGTTAGGATTTTTACATGCAGATGCCCAAGAAACTTTGGTTGACACCTCGGTAACGCTTGAAAATTCTAAAATTATAGAACCTTGTTTTATTGGTAAAAACGTAGTGTTAAAAAATGCAACAGTTGGTCCTAATGTATCGATTGGCGATGGTTCTGTTATCGAAAATTCAACTATAAAAAACAGTTTAATACAAACTGAAACCAGTATAAAAAACGCCAATTTAGATAATGCTATGATTGGTAATCATGTAAAATATAATGGTAACTTTACAAGTATTAGTATTGGCGATTATTCGGTGCTTGAATAACTATGATATGCTCTTAACTTGAGGTTGCTTTAAGAAAAATTGAAGTGTTTTTGGTAGAATATCAAAACTATGAAACAAAATGTTTACATATTAGTTTTCCTTTTCGGAATTATTTTAGTTCCCAAATTTGGCTTTGCCCAAAACGACGATTTAGGGGATAACGACGATAAGTTTCAGGAGTTGTTTTATGAAGCTTTGAAACAAAAAAGCATTGAAAACTACGATCGTTCGGCTGAAGCCCTTTTGGCTTGTATTGAAATAGATAAATCGGTACCCGTATTATATTTCGAATTAGGTAAAAATTATATACAACTTAAAAATTTTGGCGCTGCCGAAGATGCTTTAAAAGAAGCGGTAAATAAAGATCCTAATAATGAATGGTACCTTGATGAATTGTATGGTTATTACGCCTCGCAAAACGATTATAAAAACGCTATAAAAACCGTAAAACAATTGGTTAAGTATCATCTGGATTACGAAGAAGATTTAGCTTCGCTGTACATGAAATCCGAAAAATATGATGAAGCTTTAGAGGTTTTAGACCAAATGGACGCAAAACATGGCGTTTCAGTATCTCGCGATTTAATGCGAAACAGAATTTATCAAATTACCGGTCGAAAAAAAGATCAAATTAAAAATTTACAAGATCGGGTAGAGAATAACCCAGAAAAAGAGTCGAATTACTTGGCTCTTATCTTCCGCTACAGCGAAAACAACGAAAAAGAAAAAGCGTTTAAAACAGCTAAGGAGTTGCTTAAAATGAACCCAGAATCGCAATTGGTTCACCTAGCCTTATATAAGTTTTATTTAGATGAAAATGATGCCGAAAAAGCCATTGAATCTATGAAAATTGTGGTGAAAAGTAGCGAAATTAAGCCCGAAGCTAAACTAAAAGTATTAACCGATTTTGTACAATTTGTAAGTGAAAATCCTGAATACGAACAAGATTTAGTAGAAGCTACAACTTTGGTAAGTAATACAAACAACAGTAAAACATTAATCGAGCTTGGGCAATATCATTTAACTAAAAACGATAAAACAAAGGCTTTAGAGTATTTTGAAACAGCACTTCAACTGGAGCCCGATAATTTTAATGTGTTGCGCACCGTAATGCTGTTATATATCGATTTAAAACAGTACAAATTAGCCCAAGAAAAAAGTAGTGAAGCTTTAGAAGAATATCCATCTCAACCCTTGTTTTATCTTGTAAATGGTGTGGCATTAAACGAGTTGAATTCTCCAAAAAAAGCATTAGAGGCTTTAGAAATGGGATTGGATTTTATTATTGATGATAACAAAATGGAAGCCGATTTTTACAAACAATTAAGTAAAGCTTATACCTTGTTAAACAATACGCAAAAGGCAAAAACGTTTAGTGATAAAGCGCAAAAATTAGAATCTTCAAATTAATGATAAAATATATTAAATACAGCTTTGTATTAGGTTTAGTTGTTTTGGTTTTTGGTTGTAAAACGGCTAAAACAGTAACTAATGGTGAAGCTAATTTAAACTTAAATACCAAGCAATTAATTAAGGAAAATGCAAAACGTATAGCGTCCTATAAAACGTTACAATCTAAATTAAAGTTAACCTTAACCCAAAAAGGAAAAACACAATCGTACACGGTTACTTACCGAAGTAAAATGGACGAAGTTATCTGGATAAACGCTCCTTTTTCGGTAATTCGAGCTATGATAACACCAGAAAAAGTGAGTTTCTACAATAAGCTAGATAACACTTATTTTGATGGCGATTATAACTATTTAAGTGAGTTATTAGGTACAGAACTCGATTTTTATAAAGTGCAGAATTTACTTATTGGCGAAACTATTTATAATTTAAATACAAGTGATTATAAAGCCGAAGTTATCGATGGTAATTATTTGGTACAACCTAAAGTACAACGTAACTTATTTGATATTTTATTTTTAATCGATCCGAGTATTTTTAAGGTTACATCGCAACGTATTTTGCAACCAGTAGAGCAAAGAGATTTACAAATTAATTATTTAAGTCATCAAAATATTAACAGCCAAAGTTTGCCCGAAGAAATAAAGGTAATTGCTGTTGAAGAAAATGAAGAGTTAATTGTAAATTTGGAGTTTAAAAATGTTGTGCTAAACGAAGATTTAAGATTTCCGTTTAAAATACCTTCTGGTTTTAAAGCCATTGAACTTTAATGAATTTTACAATAAAATCATATGTTAAAGAATGTGTTTTGCTAGCTTTTATTTTGGCAAGCACTATGGTATTTTCTCAAAACAATAAACAAAAAGAATTAGAAACACGTCGGCAAGAGTTGCGTAACGAAATTCAGCAATTAAACAAATTGCGTGCCGATAATAAAACTAAACAGAAGTCGCAATTAAGTTTAGTTGAAGGTGTAAATCATAAAATTAGTGTGCTTTCAAATTTAATTAAGGTAACCAACCAGCAAGCTAATTTACTTACCCGTGAAATTAACAGTAATCAAAAAAAAATAACCGATTTACGCAAAGAATTAGCCGATTTAAAAGACGATTACGCTGCTATGGTAGTTAAGGCTTATAAAAGTAAAAACAGACAAAGCAGAATAATGTTTTTGCTGTCGTCAAACAATTTTAAGCAAGCTTATAAGCGTTTGCAATACATTCAGCAGTACGCAGATCATCAAAAAAAGCAAGGTGAAAATATTAAAGCCAAAACTCTGGAATTACAGGCTACAAACACCAAGTTGCTTAATCAGCAAAAGGAAAAAAACACCTTGATTGCCGAAAATAGACAGGTGCAAAAAACATTGCAAGCAGATAGAAAAGAGCACGAAGCCTTAATGCAATCTATTCAAAAGAATTTATCGACTTACACCTCTCAAATTAGGCAAAAACAGCGTGAAGTAAACCGCATTGATGCCGAAATAGATAAAATTATAAAGGCGGCCATTGCAAAATCGAACACCAAAGCAGGTAAAAGTTCCAGTTCAAAAAGTTTTGCGTTAACGCCAGAAGAAAAAGTGTTAGCTTCAAATTTCACCTCTAATCGTGGTAAGTTACCATGGCCTGTAGATAATGGTTATGTGAGTCTAGGTTATGGTACACAACGCCATCCAATCGATAAAAGTTTAACCATAAAAAGTAATGGTGTTAGAATTACCACTCAAAAAGGTGCGCAAGTTCGAGCCATTTTTAATGGTGAAGTCAGTGAGATTTTAAAAATGCGAAACGTAAATCCTATTGTTATGATTAGGCATGGAAACTACCTAAGCATTTATAAAAATTTAAGTAAGGTTTATGTAAAAGTAGGCGATAAGGTTTCTACAAAACAGGCTATTGGCGAGGTGTTCACTAATCCAAGTAATGGAGAAACTATTTTAAGCTTTATCATTTCAAAGGATAGTAATACCCAAAATCCTGCGAGTTGGTTGTATAAAATGTAGTATTGCTTTTAAGATGAAATAAATTTATTAAAATGTTGTTTGCTGTAATTTAAGTTACAAGGTTAGGATGAAAATACTTCTCGATACAAATTTGCTTCGTTTCTCTTCGCAAATCCACTCGAAATGACAATATGAGTTTTATGTAAAGAAGGCTTTATTTAAAATGTAGAGAATTAAAAATACGATTATAATTCTATGAAAATGAAAGATATTGGAATGAAAATGAATACAACTGGAAGAATCTTTCTATTTATGATATCGTATTTTATTATTGTTGGAATATGCCAATATTTTGGAACTTTAATGGCCGGAACCGAATTTGGAAATTTCGATTATGTAGAAACATCTACTGAACAATTGATAATTAGTTTTTTTGACTTAATTGGCACTTTTTTTATTATTTGGCTTTTTATGAAATTTGTTGATAAAGAGTCGTTTATTGAACTTGGATTTCAGACTAAAAATAGATTAAAAGATTTTATTATTGGAATTATAATTGGCCTAATAATAATGACAATAGGCTATTTTCTACTAATTTACTTGAAAGAAATATTTTTTATAAAAGTTAATTTTAATTTGGAGGAATTAATTAAATCAATATTACTTTTTACGATTGTCGCTATTGTTGAGGAAACGCTTTGTCGTGGTTATATTTTAAAAAACCTAATGAGTTCATTTAATAAATATACAGCACTAATTCTTTCATCAATTCTATTTTCTATAATGCACGGGTTGAATCCGAATATTAGCCTATTCTCTTTATTTAATTTATTCTTAGCGGGAATTGTTCTTGGCTTGTCATATATCTACACTAAAAACTTATGGTTTCCTATTGCAATGCATTTAAGCTGGAATTTATTTCAAACACTTCTTGGATTTAATGTTAGTGGTCAAGACACTTATTCAATTATTGAATTTAAAACAAATGAAAGTAATTTAATAAATGGCGGAGCTTTTGGTTTTGAGGGTTCGTATTTATCAATAATAGCTGAAATTTTAACTATAATCGGAATTGGAACATATTACAATACAAAAAAAACTCTCAATACCGTATAAAACTAATTGCAGGTTTTAGCCTATTTAAAAAAGCTCTAGAGGACTTTCTATTACATCATAAAAACATAGAACTAATCATATACAACAATATTGAACATTCAGTGCTGGTAATTCTGAAGAACTATGAATGCTTTTTAAAACAATTAGGTTGTACAATACTTCTCGATATAAATTTGCTTCGTTGCTCTACGCAAATTCACTCGAAGCGACGGTTTGAGTTTTATGTAAAGAAGTCTTTTAATTAAAGTTAAACCGTCAGTTTGAGTAATTCTGAAGAACTATGAATGATTTTGAAAACAATTAGGTTGTATAATACTTTTCGATACAAATTTGATACGTTTCTCTTCGCAAATCCACTAGAAGAGACAATATGAGTTTTATGTAATAAGGTTTTATTTTAGTTATGACGTCAGTTCGAGTGATTCTGAGGCACGAAGAATTGTATCGAGAACAAATAACTTACTATAACATTATTTTTTAATCAAACAACGCTTTTAATTCGGTAGCATCTTGCGGTTTTATTTTCCCTGCAAGTAGTAAACTAAGTTGTTTACGACGTAAAGCCGCATCGTAGCGCTCTTTTTCAAGTTCGGTTTCTGGAATAACTTCAGGAATAGCAGTTGGTTTTCCTGTTTCATCAACGGCGACAAAGGTGTAAATAGCTTGATTTACCCTAGTTCTATCTCCCGATTCACGATCTTCTATCCAAACATCAATACACACTTCCATTGAGGTTTTAAAAGCGCGTGATACTTTAGCTTCAATGGTAACAACACTGCCTAACGGAACCGCTTTTGTAAAGGCCACGTGGTTTACAGAAGCTGTAACGGTAATTCTACGACTATGTCTACCGGCAGCAATACTTGCAGCACGATCCATACGGGCTAAAAGTTCGCCTCCAAACAGGTTATTTAATGCGTTGGTTTCGCCTGGTAAAACAACATCGGTTAATATAGTTTTTGATGCTTCGGGTGTTTTTGCCTCCATAGTAGATTTTTATGATGTGGCAAAGGTAAAATTATTCTTGGTTTTTAAGAAAGAAACTAGTTTAACTCCTTAACTAAAATCCAAGCATCGGTATTGTGGTTTTTTCTAATGCTTTTTACAGCAGCTAAAGCTTCTCTACCGGTTTTGTAAGTACCATAAACTACTTGGTGTAAGCCATATTCGTTTAGCCCAATTTTTCTGGCATCGTAACCTAGTGCTTTAAGTTCTTTAACTTTAGTATCACCATTGGCTTCAACTCTAAACGCTCCTGCAACAATGTGGAAGTTCCCCAATGTTTTTTCGGTTTTATTTACACTTAAAGTTATTGCTGGTAGCGGATTTAAATTAAAAGTAGCTTGTTGAATTTTTGTGTCTAATTGTTTTGTAGCTTCTTCTTGAGCCACTTGGTTGTGAGCTTCAACTTTAGTAGCATAGAAATTTGAAGCTGCATAAGCGCCAAGTGTTAAGGCAACTAAAGCAACAGAGGCGTACTTTAAAAAAGGTAGCGTTTTACGTTTGTTACTGGTAACAGCAATAGGCACTACTTTTTCTATAGCTTCTGCTTCTTCTTTGTAAATTTCTCTATCAATTTTAGGAGAAGTAAACTGCGATAAACCAAAAGCTTCAGTCAAATAGTTTAAATGATAGGTTGGCTCGAACTTTAACTTACCTTCCCCGTTAAGCGAAATAGCACCAATATTATTAAAGGTTATTGTTTCGCCTTGTGTTAAAAACGATTTTAAATTTTTAACACGATTTGCAATTTTTTGATTTGCCGTTTCAAAAGGTATTTTTTCTACATCGGCAATATAATGCGCTAACAAACCATCGTTATTTTGAATTTGCTCGTTAAACGACATAATTTTTTTTGGAGCAAAAAAGGTGTTCGACGCTTCATCGATTGTAGCCGACGCATTTTGGGTTAAAAATGAACCAAAATCTGGTACGGTAACGCACTCGTAACGGTACAATAAATCGCTTATGTAGGTTTCTAATTGCATAAATACAAAGTTAAAATTTTTTGGTTTCACATAAAAATTTGTGAAACTATTTTTTATGTACCGTGAAAATTATTTTATTTTGACTTAAATATCAACTATTTACTAAGTGACCGAACAAGATTTAATATACATTTTAGCCCTACAAAACGTACCGAATATTGGTGATATCATAGCGAAACGATTAATAAATCATTGTGGATCGGCAGAGGCGGTGTTAAAAGAAAAGTTATCAAATCTTTTAAAAATTGATGGAATTGGAAAAATTACAATTAAGCATTTACATGAGTCTTCGCATTTAGCTGAAGCAGAAAAGGAACTTCGTTTTATAAAAGAAAACAACATAAAAACACTTTATTTTGAAGCTAATAATTATCCGAAAAAACTAAAACATTGTATCGACGGACCTATTTTGTTGTTTCAATCTGGAAATATCGATTTAGAAAATCAACATATTATTAGTATTGTGGGTACTCGAAAAATAACCAATTCGGGAATTGCCTTTTGCGAAAATTTAATTGAAGCACTTGCTGTATACAACCCTATTATTGTTTCAGGTTTTGCTTATGGCACCGATATTACTGCTCACAAAGCTGCGATTAAAAACCAATTGCAAACTATAGGCTGTTTGGCCCATGGCCTAAACACGATTTACCCCAAAGTACATAAAAAATACATGGTTGATGTTGAAAAAAATGGAGGTTTTTTAACCGATTTTTGGAGTAGCGATAAATTTGATAGAAATAACTTTTTAAAACGAAACAGAGTAATTGCTGGTTTAAGCGAAGCAACAATAGTTATAGAATCGGCCGAAAAAGGTGGTAGTTTGGTTACTGCCGATATTGCTAATTCGTATAATCGAGATGTTTTTGCAGTACCTGGGCGAACAACCGATAGCCAAAGCGTTGGATGTAATAACTTAATAAAACATCAAAAAGCACATTTACTAAACACACCACTAGACGTGCCTTATCTATTAAATTGGCAACTCGAAGAAAAAACACCACCAACTATACAAAAGCAATTGTTTGTGGAACTAGATTCTGACGAAAAAATAATTTATAATTACTTAAAAGACAGTAATAAAGAACAACTTGATACAATTGCTATAAACTGCAACTTACCAGTTTTTAAGGTAAGTAGTTTGTTATTAAATATGGAATTAAAAGGCGTTGTGCGTCCCTTACCAGGAAAATTGTTTGAGGTTGTTTAAGCTTTGTAAAGTAAAACGACTTAATTTATTTTAAGCTTCCTTTTCGAAATAAAAAAATAAGCAATAATTATATATTCTATTATTGGAATTGATGTGGTTATTATATTGAGTTGATAGTAGCCATCAATATTATCATAATAAAAATCGTATGCGGAAGAGTAATTTTCATAAAGATAGCTAACGCCTAAATAGCTAAATAAAAACTGGAGAATTATAATCAGAAAAAAAGCAGCAACACAACTAATAAGTAACTTTTTTGAAGCCTTATTTTTAAAGTCATAAAAGTAATTAAACAAATAACTAAATAGAATAACAAACAAAATAAATGCAATCAATTCTGATAACCATAAAATTGTTTGGGCATCAGTTTTTGTTATTATTAAAAAATGTTGAAAAATAAATTTTAAAAAGCTGCAAAACTCGAAAAGAGAATAAATTAAAAAAAGACCAATACCTATCGTGTTTAAAAGATAGAAATTATCTTTTGAAGTTTTTATTTCTTTTTCAAATTCCTCTAACAATTTAAATGCTTTTAATATCCAACCTTTTCACGAACACGACCAATAACATCATTTGCAACTTTCGATGCTTTTTTTGCACCTACTTGTAGCGCCTTATCAAGTTCATCAAGGTTGTTCATATAGTAATGGTACTTTTCGCGTTGCGTTGCAAAGGTTTCTACAATAAGTTCAAAAAGTGCTTGTTTGGCGTGTCCGTAACCATAATTACCATTTTCGTAATTGGCTTTCATAGTGGCAATTTGTTCGTTGTTAGCTAACAAGCTATAAATTGCAAAACAATTACAGGTACTCCAGTCTTTAGGCTCTTCAAGAGGCGTACTATCGGTTTGAATTCCCATAATTTGTTTGCGTAACTTTTTATCATTTAAAAATATATTGATGGTGTTGTTACGACTTTTACTCATTTTTTCACCATCTGTTCCCGGAATTAATTTGGTGTTTTCTTGAATTTTACCTTCAGGAATTACAAAGGTATCATCGCCTAATTTAGCGTGAAAGCGTGAGGCCACATCGCGTGTCATTTCAATATGTTGTAATTGGTCTTTACCAACCGGAATAATTTCGGCGTCGTAGGCCAAAATATCTGCAGCCATAAGCATTGGGTAGTAAAAAAGCCCGGAGTTAACATCTTCCAACCTATCGGCTTTATCTTTAAAACTATGTGCAAGCGTTAAACGTTGATACGGAAAAAAGCAACTTAAATACCAAGATAGTTCGGTAACTTGTGGCACATCGCTTTGTCTGTAAAATACTGTTTTTTCAATATCTAAACCAAAAGCTAACCATGTGGCAGCAACCGAGTATGTGTTGCTTCGTAAGGTTTCGGCATCTTTAATTTGAGTTAAAGTATGTAGGTTTGCAATAAATAAATACGATTCGTTTTCTGGCTGTTCTGCCATTTTTATTGCAGGTAAAATAGCGCCTAAAATATTACCTAAATGTGGTGTTCCTGTGCTTTGTATTCCGGTTAAAACTCTTGCCATAATGCTTCCTGCGAAAGCAGAAATTTTTTAAAATTGTTAAACAAAAAGCAAAGGTATATTTTTTAATAGAATTGCTCAATACAATTCTGTATTTTTGAAATCCATGAGAGCATTTAAATACATTTTTTGGACCTTGTACCGTATTTGGTTTTACGTGCTTGTAGCGCTGCCTATTCTTATTTTGTTTCCATTTTTGCTCATTTCAATTTCAAAGGAATCTTGGTACCCGTATTTCTTTAAGCTTGCGCGATTTTGGGCGAAGTTTATACTCATAGGAATGGGTTTCACTTATAGCATTAAGCGTGAACAAACACCCAACAAAAGTAAAAGTTATATGTTTATTGCTAACCATACATCAATGACCGATATTATGCTTATGTTGGCTGCTGTAAAAAATCCGTTTGTATTTGTTGGTAAAGCAGAATTAGCAAAAATACCACTGTTCGGATTTTTTTATAAACGCACTTGTATTTTGGTTGATAGAAGTTCAGAAAAAAGCAGAAAAGCTGTGTTTTTAAGAGCCCAACGTCGTTTAAAATCGGGACTAAGTATTTGTATTTTTCCTGAAGGAGGCGTGCCCGAAGAAGATGTGTTTTTAGATAGTTTTAAAGATGGCGCTTTTAGGTTAGCTATAAACCATCAAATTCCAATAGTACCCATAACTTTTGCCGATAATAAAAAACGGTTTTCATTTACTTTTTTTAGTGGAAGCCCAGGGAAAATGCGGGCTTATATTCATAAATTTATAAAAACCGAAGGCTTAACCATACAGAGCACAAAAGCGCTTAATGAACAAGCACGCATGGTTATTTTAAATAAACTACAGATGTATAAAAAATAAAAAACTGCCCGGGGGAACGAACAGTTTTTTTAGATATGTGCTTTTTGGCACACATCCAGATCTAACCAAAAACCTAAAATTTAATAGCGAATCCAGTATACACGCCAATAAAAAATGGTGTGAAATTACCAGAAGTATTATTAAACGTATTAATTTGATATTTAAACATAGGTTCTAAATTCAAATCAATAGTATTTGTCATTTTATAATTTAAGCCAAGGCCTAAATTGGCACTGTAGCTAAAGCTGTTAATATTGTTGGCTTCTCCTAAAAGAATGCTGTTGCCATTTGTAGACTCCGAGTAAATTTCATTTTTATTTAAAAATAACGAGCTAAAACCGCCAATTACATTAATACCAAATTTTTTATTTAAAACGGCATATTGAATTTCTAAGGGCACTTCAATATATCCAAGCGATTGGTTTAGCGAAGTGTTTTCCGTTTCAAACGAATTAGGTATTACAGCAGCAGCTTTGGCGCTTTCAAAGCTTACATTGGTATTGCTGCCAGAAGCATCGTTGGTTATTAAAGCGTCACTACTATTAATAGATAAGTTTTGCAAAGCACTACGGTTACTAACTCCAGCCGATTGAAATACAAGCACATCGTTGGTGTTGTAGCCTAAATTTACACGGTTCACGCCAGAGCGAATCGTAATTTTATTATTAACAGCATAACTTGCCGAAATACCATAACTCATATTAATATTTCCTGTTTTAGAGTTGCTATTAAATTGCGGATCGATAGAAGAACCATTGCCCATAGTGTTAAAATAAACAGGCGCAGCATTTGGGGCAACGCTCCACCTGTTTTTGGGGTTTTCTTTTTCTTCTTCAATGGTTGTTTTATTGTTTTCAAGGGCTTCTTCAATGGTTAAAGAGGCCTTTGTATTGCTTTCGGTGTTATTGTTTTCGTTACTTGTTTTGGTTTTTGTAACAGTTATATTATTGTTATTGGTTTGGGTGATAAGTTTCTTAGCTTGGGTTTTATCAATTAAAACAGTTGGTTTTTCGCTGTTGTTTGGTGTTGCAACCACAGGTTCGCTGTCGTTATGGTTATTTAAAACCGACTTACTTTCGTTTTTAGCAATGTTTTTAAACGTGTTTTTGTTTTGGGTTAAACCCGGATTTTGGGCCAGATGCGAATTATTTTTAGTTTTATTAGCTGATTTTGTATTTGTATTAAACGGTTTTGTAATTACCGTTTCATCTGAAGCTTTTACAACAGTTGAAGCGGTTTTGGTGTTTAAAACAGCTTCCGTTTGTGTTTGGGCGTCGTTTGGTTTTGTTTGGCTTGTATTGGCTATGTTATTTTTGTTTGCTGCGTTTGTGTTTTCAACGTTATTTTCTTCAGCAATATTATTTGTATTGTTTTCTGGTGTGTTTTCAGAATTAACAACTTTTATGGTTTCTTGTGGTTTATCAGAATCAAAATAATTAAATCCTATGGTTAACAACAGTAATAAAGCGGCAGCTACACCAGCATAACGCCACCAAATTGGTATAACACGACGTTTTTTCTTTTTCTGGTTAAGTTCTGTTTCAATACGTTCCCAAACGGCATTATTAGGTGTGGCTTCAAAATCTTTAAAGCCTTCCTGAAATAATCTATCTATGTGTTTTTTATCACTCATTATAAGGTTTGCGACTGTGGTCGCGCTTTATGTGCTTCTATGGTTTGTATCAAAATGTGTCTTGCTCTTGCTAAGTTCGATTTTGATGTGCCAATATTAATATTTAGCAAACCAGCTATTTCTTTATGCGAATACCCATCTAATACGTAAAGGTTAAACACCAAACGATATCTGTCGGGTAATTCTTGAATTATTTTTAAAAGATATTCTATAGAAATGTTGCTGTCGTCAATTTCTATATACTCATCTTCAATATTATTTTCGTTAACTATATCAAAAACTTTTTCGTTTCGGTAACGCTGTAAGGCAGTGTTTACAGTAATACGTTTTAACCAACCTTCAAAAGAGCCTTTGTGTTTATATTGTTCTATTTTATTGAAAATTGTTAAAAAAGCATCTTGTAAATTATCTTCGGCTTCGGCATAATTACGCGAATACTTTAAGCAGGTGGCGAATAACTTACCCGAAAAGAGTTTGTATAGTTCGCTTTGTGCTTTGGTATCATTGGTTTTACAATTTTCTATGAGTTGTTTTAAACTCAACTTAAAACATGTATTAGTTTATAATTAGTTTATTCGGTTACTGGTACTTCTATGGTTAAATAGGTGTCTTCTTCTGCATCGTTTTCACCTTGCCAAAATTTAAAAATATACGATCCGTTACTTGTAACTAGAAAATTAAAGGTGGCTTCTACCAATTCGTTGTCTAGAGGTTCGCATTCGCTACCTTCAAAAACATAAGTAATTGGAGCTACGGTACGTTCGTTATTTTCTTTATTATAATAAAAATCTCTGAAACTGTGACAGCTGGTTGGCCTATAATAATAAATAGTTATGGGGTATGTTTCTCCCATAACGAATTCATTGGGGATATCTACGCTATCAACGGGTAATACCTCAAAATAGTAATTAGGGTCTTCGTCTAGACTACATGAGGCTAGGCTAAAAGTTAGTATACAAAGCGCAATAAACTTTTTCATTGCTTTAAATTTAGGGAAATTATACATGTTTGACCTTAAGATGCAATGTTTAATAAAAGGTTGCGTAGCAAAATAAAAAAATCCCGTTTTTAACGGGATTTTATGAGTTTTTTTAAGCTTTGCTATCTGCGACAGCTTGTCTTACTTTGGCTTCTAGTTCGTCCATAAGTTCTGGGTTGTCCTTTATTAAGGCTTTTACCGAGTCTCTACCTTGGCCAAGTTTTGTGTCGTCATAACTAAACCACGAACCGCTTTTCTTTACAATTTCGTAGTCTACGGCTAAGTCTAAAATTTCACCTACTTTGCTAACACCTTCGCCATACATAATGTCGAATTCGGCAGTTTTAAATGGCGGTGCTACTTTGTTTTTAACCACTTTTACGCGGGTTTTGTTACCCGAAACCTCGCCATTTGTGTCTTTTATTTGTGTGGACCTGCGAATATCTAACCTAACTGACGCGTAGAATTTTAATGCGTTACCACCTGTTGTGGTTTCTGGGTTACCAAACATAACTCCAATTTTTTCACGTAACTGGTTAATAAAAATTACAGTACAATTAGTTTTGCTAATTGATGCTGTAAGTTTTCGCAATGCCTGAGACATTAAACGGGCATGTAATCCCATTTTAGAGTCTCCCATTTCGCCTTCAATTTCACTTTTTGGTGTTAAAGCTGCAACAGAATCTACAACTACAATGTCTATAGCACCAGAGCGAATTAGGTTATCGGCAATTTCTAAAGCTTGTTCTCCGTTATCTGGTTGCGAAATAATTAGGTTGTCTATATCAACGTTTAATTTTTCGGCATAAAATCTATCAAAAGCATGTTCGGCATCAATAAAAGCAGCAATACCACCAGATTTTTGTGCTTCGGCAATTGCATGAAGTGTTAAGGTAGTTTTACCTGACGATTCCGGACCATAAATTTCTATAACACGTCCGCGTGGGTAACCGCCAACGCCTAAGGCTATATCTAAACCTAAAGATCCCGACGAAATAGCTTCTACATCTACAATGGCAGAGTCGCTCATTTTCATTACAGTACCTTTTCCGTAGGCTTTGTCTAGTTTATCTAAAGTAAGTTTTAGTGCTTTTAATTTTGCTTCTTTTTCGCTACTCATCGTTTCGTTTTTTTTCTAAAAAATTGTATGCTAAAATACTATAACTTTTGGCATCTTACAATATTAATGCATAAGCTTTTTTAACAATTTGCGTTGTTGTTAATAATTTATTATAAGCTTCAAATTAACTTTAATACGCAACCTTTTTATAATTTTTGCATCTACTAATTGTTAGTGGAAAAAATTGCTATGAAAAGACTATTTTATTTTTCACGAAAACTAAATTAACTAATGTCTTGAGATTTACAAATACTTGTTTTACTTCATGATAACTGTAAACCGCACAAGGCAGAAAAGCACTTTAATTTTAAGTTAAGGTGCTTTTTTTGTGACAATTAATTGCTGAAAACTTCGAAAATTGTAGCTTTGCACTTTAAAATATTTCTTTTTTAACCTTAAAAAATAGTATAGCATGCAACTGTACAACAAATTAAGCGCAAAGGAAAGAGCCGAGTTAATCGAAAAAGCAGGAAAAGATCGATTAACACTTTCTTTTTATCAGTACGCCAAAATTGAGAATCCTCAAGAATTTAGAAATCAACTTTTTTTAGTTTGGGACAAACTCGATGTTTTAGGTAGAATTTATGTAGCTACCGAAGGCATTAACGGGCAATTATCGTTACCAGCCGAAAATTTTGAAGCGTTTAAAACTCATTTAGATACCATAGATTTTTTAAAAGATATTAGATTGAATATTGCCGTAGAGCAAGACAACATGTCGTTTTTAAAACTAAAAGTTAAGGTGCGACAAAAAATTGTTGCCGATGGTTTAAACGACGATACATTCGATGTTACAAACAAAGGTATTCATGTCGCCGCCAATGAGTTTAACCAACTTATTGAAGACGAAAATACCGTTTTGGTCGATATGAGAAACCACTACGAAAGTGAAATTGGCCATTTTAAAAATGCAGTAACACCAGATGTTGATACTTTTAGAGAATCGTTGGATATTATTGAAGATGATTTAAAAGAACACAAGGAAGATAAAAACCTAGTTATGTATTGTACTGGCGGTATTCGTTGCGAAAAAGCTAGTGCTTATTTTAAACATAAAGGATTTAAAAACGTATATCAACTCGAAGGTGGTATTATAGAATACACCAGACAAGTAAAAGAAGAAAACTTAGAAAATAAGTTTTTAGGGCAAAACTTTGTGTTCGACGATAGGCGTGCAGAACGCATTAGCGACGATGTTATAGCCAATTGTCACCAATGCGGTGAACCTTTCGATGTACATACAAACTGTGCTAACGAAGCTTGCCATTTATTATTTATTCAGTGCCCAAAATGCAAAGAAGAAATGGAAAATTGTTGCTCTACAGCATGTATGGAAATAAACCGTTTACCTTACGAAGAACAAAAAGAACTACGCAAAGGTCAAGGCAATAGCAACGATATTTTTAAAAAAGGACGAGCAGACCATTTGCCATATAAAAAAGACCTACGCAATATTTTTGAGCATTTCAAAAAATAAATTTAATAAAAAAGCAACTTTTCTAGGTTGCTTTTTTTTATTAAGTTATATATCAAAAAAAAGGAATTTTTAATTTTAATATTGTTTAAGTTACAAAAAAGGTATATTTAATAAACTAAACAAATAATGTTATCTTTACGCATTAAAATTAATTACAAACCGTTATTCGTAATAATTTTTTATTATTAGCGAATTCAATATATACAAAATCAATTTATGGCTTGTACAAGCTGCTCAACAAAAGACGGCCAACCTAAAGGCTGCAAAAATAATGGTACTTGCGGTACCGATAGTTGTAACAAACTAACGGTTTTCGACTGGTTATCGAATATGTCGCTTCCCAATGGGGAAGAACCATTTAATTGGGTTGAGGTTCGTTATAAAAACGGAAGAAAAGAATATTATTTAAATTCCGAAAACCTAACACTTAGCATAGGCGATATTGTGGCAACACAAGCAAAAGCTGGTCACGATATAGGTATGGTTACCCTTACGGGGGAATTAGTGCGCGTACAAATGAAGCGTAAAAAAATACCAACCGATACTAAAGAAGCCTTAAAAATTTACCGAAAAGCAAGCCAAAAAGATATTGATATTTGGCAAAAAGCCAGAGATCGCGAAGAGCCCATGAAGGTTAAAGCGAGACAATTTGCAATAGATTTAAAGTTGCAAATGAAAATATCGGATATCGAATTTCAAGGCGACGCCAGTAAAGCCACATTTTATTATACCGCCGAAGAGCGCGTCGATTTTAGAGAGCTTATTAAAGTTTTTGCACGAGAGTTTCGTACTAGAATTGAAATGAAGCAAGTAGGTTTTCGCCAAGAAGCAGCCAGACTTGGAGGTATTGGTTCATGTGGGCGCGAGTTATGTTGTTCTACTTGGTTAACCGATTTTCGTTCGGTAAGCACATCGGCAGCGCGTTATCAACAATTATCTTTAAATCCGCAGAAGTTAGCAGGGCAATGTGGTAAGCTAAAATGCTGTTTAAATTATGAGTTAGATACGTATTTAGATGCTTTAAAAGATTTTCCTAAGGTCGAAACGAAAATTTATACCGAAAAAGGAACGGCTATTTGCCAAAAAACAGATATTTTTAAAGGGCATATGTGGTACGCTTACGAAGGCGAATGGATGAATTGGCACAAAATTACCACCGAGCAAGCCAACGAAATTATTGCCCTTAATAAGCAAAATAAAAAAATAGCTAGCCTCGAAGAATATGCTAGCGATTTGGTTGAAGATACTAAAACTAATTTCGAGAACGTTGTAGGTCAAGATAGTTTAACACGTTTCGATAGTCCAAAACGTACTAGAAAACGTAAAAACAATAGAAACAAACAAAACAACGGGAATAAAAATAACGCGAATAACAATAGTAGTAACAATCGTAACCGCAATAACAACCGTAATAATAACAAGAATAACAACAACAAGCGAAGAAAACCACAAAGACAAAAATCGAATAATGGCTCGAAGTAATGTTATTTTATTGTTGTTAATTGTTGCAATAAGCGCCGTGTCTTGCGATTCTAATCGGGTGTTCGATTCTTATAAATCGGTACCCAATAAATGGCATAAGGATTCTATTGTTAGTTTTAATATTACGCCGCCCGATTCTACGAATGCATATAATTTATTTGTGAATTTACGAAATACCAGTGCCTATAAATTCAATAATTTATTTTTAATTGTAGAAATGCAATTCCCACATGGAAAAACCATAAAGGATACTCTGGAGTACCGAATGGCAGACCCAACTGGTAAACTTTTAGGTGTTGGTTATACCGATGTAAAAGAAAATAAATTATGGTACAAAGAAGGTGTTTTATTTAACGAAGCGGGTAATTATACAGTAAACATACAACACGCCATGCGCGAAAATGGAAAAGTAAATGGTGTTGAAGAACTAACGGGTATAACCGATGTTGGTTTTAGAATAGAGCATTCAGCGAATAGTAATTAATTGAACTTGTTAAGGTAATTATTAAAATAAATTATGGCTAAAGCAAAAAAACAAGAAACTGAATCGCAAGGATTCTCAAAATACATTCGTTGGTTTTGGTGGTTATTTTTAGGCGGTATTTTTTCGGTTATTTTTATTTTTTTATTAGCGTCATGGGGCGCTTTTGGCGATATGCCAGACCATACGGTTTTAGAAAATCCTAAAACCAAATTGGCTACCGAAATTATTTCTTCCGATGGTAAAACCCTTGGTAAATTTTATTTTGACGATAACCGCACACCGGTAGGGTTCGATCAATTGCCTCAAAATTTAGTTGATGCTTTAGTAGCTACCGAAGATGCTCGTTTTTTCAAACATTCTGGTATCGATGCTCGTGGTACTTTACGAGCTATAGTAAAGTTAGGCGCTGGAGGTGGTGCAAGTACCATTTCTCAGCAGTTAGCCAAACAATTGTTTCATGGCGAAGGTTCAAAAAACATAGTAGAGCGTGTATTACAAAAAGCCAAAGAATGGATTATTGCCATACGTTTAGAGCGCCAATACACCAAAGAAGAAATTATAGCACAATATTTTAATATTTACGATTTTGGTAATAATGCCGATGGCATTCGCAGTGCATCCAGGATTTATTTTAATAAAGAACCAAATGAGCTCGATTTAAAGGAATCGGCGATGTTGGTTGGAATGTTTAAAAATTCATCATTATACAATCCGCGACGAAATCCTGTTGGTGTAAAAAATCGTCGAAATGTGGTTTTAGCACAAATGAATAAGTACGATTTTATTGCTGAAACACTTAAAGATTCTTTACAAAATACCGAACTAGATTTAGACTATACGCCAGAAACACACAGCCAAGGAATCGCCACTTATTTCAGAGAATATCTTCGTGATTTTATGAAGCAGTGGATAAAAGACAATCCGAAACCTGATGGTGAAAACTGGAGTTTCAACGACGGACTTAAAATTTACACCACCATCGATTCGCGTATGCAAAAACATGCCGAAGATGCCGTAGCACAACACATGCCAAGGCTACAAGCTGAGTTTTTTCATCAAAATACGCCAGACAGAAACCCAACCGCACCGTTTTTAGATTTAGAGGAAGATGAGATTACCGATCTAATGAATCGTTCAATGCGCCGATCGGAGCGTTGGAGACACATGAAATACGATTTAAAAAAATCGAATAAAGAGATAGAAGATTCATTTTACAAACCAACGCAAATGGAAGTTTTTGCTTGGGACAATGGTAAACCAACCGAGATTGATACCATTATGAAGCCTATTGATTCTATGCGTTATTACAAATCGTTTTTACGTACAGGTATGATGTCTATGGATCCGCATACGGGTCATGTAAAAGCTTGGGTTGGTGGTGTAAATTACAGACATTTTCAGTACGACATGGTAAAGCAAGGGAAACGCCAAATAGGTTCAACCTTTAAGCCTTTGGTGTATACAGCAGCTATCGATCAGTTACACTATTCACCATGCGATGAGTTTCCAGATGTGCCATATTGTATAGAAGCTAATAAATATGGAAATCCAGAAGAATGGTGTCCAAAAAACTCGACGCCAGACTATGGTGGAACCCGATCATTAAAAAACGCCTTAGCAAATTCGGTAAATACAATTACCGCGCAGTTAATAGACAAAGTTGGTCCGCAAACCGTAGCCGATTTAGCTCAAAGACTTGGTATAGAATCCGATATTCCTGCAGTGCCATCAATTGCTTTAGGTACACCAGATATTAGTGTTTACGAAATGGTTGGTGCCTATTCTACGTTTGCAAACCAAGGTGTTTACACCAAACCAGTTATGGTAACCACAATTGAAGATAAAAACGGGACTATTTTATACCAATTTAAACCAGAAACACGCGATGTTTTAAGTGAAGAAACAGCGTATGTTACAGTTAAATTAATGCAAGGTGTTACCGAAGGTGGTTCGGGTACACGTTTACGAACCGTAGGTTACGATAAGTGGCGTGCAGAATACAGAGAAGTTATTACAGGATATCCGTACCAATTTACAAACCCAATAGCTGGTAAAACAGGTACTACGCAAAACCAAAGTGATGGTTGGTTTATGGGTATGGTTCCAAATTTAGTAACGGGTGTTTGGGTTGGTGCCGATGATAGAGCTGCGCATTTTAAAAGTATTACCTACGGGCAAGGCGCTACAATGGCTTTACCTATTTGGGGTGTTTATATGAAAAATTGTTACGCCGATACCGATTTAAATATCTCAAAAGAAGATTTTATTGCTCCAAAAGAGTTAACAATTAACATTGATTGCTCCGTTAAAGATGATAACGATAATGCTTCAGATGATACTCCAAATACCGATGAAACTTTAGATGATTTGGATTTTTAACTAATACTTTTAGCAAAATCAATAAAAAACGCCACCGATTCGGGGTTTTTCATAGCGTCAATATTTATGCTTTTTTCTAAAGGCATTTTAAGTAAAATCTTTTTTACCGGTGCTTCCATTTTTTTTCCGCTAATGGTATACGGTATATCAGGAACTTCAATAATCGCATCGGGCACGTGGCGAGGTGAATATTCGGTTTTAAGTTCGTGATTTATTTGCGCTTTTAAATCGTTATTTAAAACTTGGTTGGGTTTCATTTTTACAAAAAGTGGCATGTAATGGTTACCACCTTCAAGTTCTAAATTAACAATTAAAGCATCTTCAATTTCGGTTATGTTGTTAATGGCTCTATAAATTTCGGCAGTACCAATTCTAATACCGTGTCGGTTTAAAGTAGCATCAGAGCGTCCGTAAATTACCAATCCGTGTGTTTCAGAATTAATTTTTATAAAATCGCCGTGGCGCCATTTGCCTGGGTAATCTTCAAAATAACTGGATTTATAACGTTTGTTTTCGGCATCATTCCAAAAATAAATAGGCATTGAGGGCATAGGTTTATCAATTACCATTTCGCCTAATTCATCTTCAACTGTTTCGGCTACATCATTATAAGCAAAAAGCGATACGCCTAAAGCTCTACATTGAATTTCACCGGAATACACAGGGTAGTCTAAACAGCCTCCAACAAAAGCAGTACAAACATCGGTGCCACCAGCCATAGAGCATAACCAAACATCATCTATAATGTGTTTGTAAACATACTCGAAAGCATCTGGAGGCAGTGGTGCGCCCGTAGAACTAATAGATCGAATGGACGCCAAATTATGAGTTGTTTTTGGCGATATATTACGCTTCATACTCGCTACTAAAAACGGTGCGCTAGTGCCAAAATGTGTGATTTTTATCTTTTCGGAAAAATCCCAAAGCGCATTAAAGTTTGGAAAAGTAGGAGAACCATCGAACAATACCATGGTGGCTCCCATGAGTAATGAAGCTTGCAAGAAATTCCACATCATCCAACCGGTTGTAGAAAACCAAAAGTAGTTTTCCTTAGGTTTCACATCGTTGTGAAAAGCCATGTATTTTAAATGTTCTAATAAAATACCACCAGTGCTATGCACAATTGGTTTTGGTAAGCCTGTTGTACCAGAGGAGTACAGAATCCAAATAGGATCGTTAAATTCAACTGGCGTGAATTCTAAAGTTTCGGTAGTGTTGTTCCAAAGGGTTTCAATACTTGTATAATGTTCTGGAAATGTGTTAGCTTCCTTTATGTAATTATGAATAATAACGTTCTCAAGCGATGGTAATGCTTTAACAATACCATTTACAACATCGGTTTTATCGAATGGTTTTCCGTTGTAATAATAGCCGTTTACAGCAATTATTACTTTCGGATTTATTTGCAAAAAGCGGTCTATTACACTATCAACGCCAAAATCGGGTGAAGTGCTCGACCAAATTGCGCCTAAACTATTTGCTGCCAAAAAACAAATGGTGGCTTCGGGTATGTTGGGTAAAAACGCCACCACACGATCGCCTTTTTGTATACCAATACTTTTAAAATATTGTGCCATAGCGGCAACTTTAAGCTTTAATGCTTTCCAAGTTATATTTTTAATGGTCCCGGATTCGTGACCAAAAATAATGGCTGTTTTATTGGCTTGGTAATTTTTAAAAATATGTTCGGCATAGTTTAGTTTAGCGCCTTCAAACCATTTTACACCAGGCATGTTGTAATTTGATAGTACGTTTTTGTATGGTGAATGGAAGCTAACATCGAAATATTGGGTAATGCTTTTCCAAAAATCTTCTATATGTGTAATGGACCAAGTCCATAAGTCTTCATATGAATTAAACTGCAGATTGTAATGCGTTGATAACCAGTTTTTATATTGATTTAAATGGCTTTGTTGCGTAACGCTTCTTGGTGGTGTATAAAGTGGTGCAACTGGCATAGTTTGTATGTTTTTAGTTTAGCTGATTTCGGTGAAAAACACTTTAAATGTTAAAAAAAAATGTATTTCAACGAAAAAATATGTTTTTTAGCGATAGTTTTTAAAAACTCTGTTATATTCGTAACACCCAAAATAACCAAAATATTAATAATAGATTTACCCAAATCTACTAAAAAATTAACCAAACATGTAGACCCAAATCTACCTGAACTTAACCAAAAACTTTAACCTATGAACTTTGCCTCAAATCTACCTGAACAACCTACTTTAATTGAAAGCAAATTCAAGGAAACTGTTAGAAAAAATATACAGTTTTTGAAAAGTTTGCTTTATCTAACCAAAAAGATTTTCATGCTATAACCCTTTGGGTATAGCATGAATTAGCTTTTGGGTGTATGCCTTTTTAGGATTGCTATAAATAGCATCGGCATCATCTAATTCTTCAATTTCACCTTTATTCATTACCAATAATTGGTCGCTCATATATTTTACAACCGCTAAATCGTGCGAAATAAATATATATGTAAAACCAAAGGTTTCTTTTAATTCGTTTAACAAGTTTAAAACTTGAGCTTGTACCGAAATATCGAGTGCAGAAACCGACTCGTCGCAAACTATTAATTTAGGTTGTAATGCAATGGTACGTGCAATACCAATACGCTGACGTTGGCCTCCTGAAAATTCGTGCGGATATCGGTTAAAATAAGTTTCATTTAAACCCACTCGGTTTAAAATATCGATAGTTTTCTCTTTACGCTCGTTATCTGTTTTATAAAGTTTATGCACTTTCATGGGTTCCATAATAGCCTCGCCAACGGGCATGCGCGGATTTAAAGAAGAATATGGATCTTGAAATATAATTTGAATCTCTTTTCTTAAGCGTTTTAAATCGCTATTTTTTAGTTTGGTAATATCGTTGCCTTTATATAAAATACTTCCTGCTGTAGCCTTGTCTAGTTGTAAAATGGCATTACCTAAGGTGCTTTTACCACAACCTGATTCGCCAACTAAACCTAAGGTTTCGCCTTCGTAAAGTTTAAAACTTACATTGTTAACGGCCTTAAAACTATCTGGTTTTGTAAACCAACCACCTTTATTTAAATATTCTTTTTCAACATTTATGACTTCTAAAAGAGGTGGTTTGCTATATATTTTCTTATGGTTTTTGGCACGTTGTTCGGTTGTAATGATTTCGGTTTTTGGTGTGCCATCTAAAAAATCTTGAATGGTTGGTAAAACTTTTAATCGGGTATCTAGCGATGGTCTGGAATTTATTAAAGCTTTGGTGTAAAGGTGTTGCGGTTCTCTAAAAATAGTTTTTGCATCGCCTTGCTCTACAATATCTCCTTTGTACATTACTAAAATACGGTTGGAAATTTCGGAGATTAGCGATAAATCGTGAGTAATAAAAATAATACTCATTTTAGTATCGCTTTGTAACGATTTTAAAAGCTTAACTATGTCTTTTTGTACGGTTACATCGAGCGCTGTTGTTGGCTCGTCTGCAATTAAAATATCGGGTTTACAGGCAATGGCCATTGCAATCATAACGCGTTGCTTTTGTCCGCCAGAAATTTCATGAGGGTAGGCTTTAAATACACGTTCTGGATTGGGTAATTTTACTTTTTCAAAAAGTGAAATAACTTCTGGTTTAGCTTCTTTTTTTTCGTAAAAGGTATGTTGTGTTAGTATTTCTAAAACTTGTTCGCCACAGGTTAAGGATGGATTTAATGAACTCATGGGTTCCTGAAAAATCATGGCAATTTTATTACCGCGAATGTCTTGAAATGCTTTTGATGGTAACGTGGTTAGCTCTTTTTTATTATAAGAAATGGAGCCTGATGTTATTTTTGAAATTTTTTTAGGAAGCAACCCTAAAATTGCTAACGAAGACACCGATTTTCCAGAACCCGACTCTCCAACGATTCCTAAAATTTCGTTTTCGAAAACTTGATAAGAAATACCATGAATAACTTCGTTATTACCAAAAGAAATTTTAAGGTTATTTATTGATAAAATAGGTTCTTTGTTCATTTGTAGTATTCAATTTTATACATGCAAAATTTCGTCTTCATTTAAAATGTCGTCACCACGCAGGCGTAGCAAAATTTGTGCTACGGCAATAGTATCTTTTTCGCAATAAATTATAATTCGGTCTATGTCGTTTTCTTCGTAGAATACACGAGCAACTTCGCTACCGTCAATATCGTCTTTTGGCGACGGAATTCCTAACACATTAGTTAGTAATTTTAACGAGGTATAGGTTTTATAATCGCCAAATTTCCAGAGTTCTAGGGTGTCTAAATGTGGTACTTCCCACGGTTTTTTACCAAAAAGATTGAGTTTGTATGGTAATTCGATGTTGTTTATTATCATGCGACGTGCAATGTATGGAAAGTCGAATTCCTTACCGTTATGTGCACAAAGTAAATGATGACCTTGACTAAAATGTGATATTAAAAGATTTTTAAAATCTCGTAATAGTTGGGCTTCTTCACCAAAAAAGGAGGTAACTCTAAACTTTCGTAAATCGCCTTGAAAGTTAAAATAACCTACCGAGATACACACTATTTTACCAAATTCGGCCCAAATACCGGCGCGTTCGTAAAATTCTTCGGGCGTAAAATCGTCTTTTCGTTGGTATTTCGATTTGTGTTCCCAAAGGGTTTGTTTGGTTTCATCTAAATCTGAAAAATGCGCAGTTTCTGGTACTGTTTCGATGTCTAAAAATAGTATGTTTTCTAGATTTAACTTTTGTATCATGCCAGTCTTCCGCGAAAGCGCTATTTTAATTATTCATCATTTTATATGCTTCTTCAACATAAACAGTAATATCGTTAGTAAACTTACCTACACCTTGATCGGGCGATTTTCTATGGCCTAGGCGCACAATGATGAGGTTATCGTTAGGCTCTACCAAAACGTATTGCCCCAAGTGGCCACGCATCATAAAAAAGTGTTTGTCGCCAATGTCTTTTATCCACCAGCCATAACCGTACTCTGGACTTCCTTTAAAACGAGGTGTAATGCTTTTTTTTACAAATGAAGAGTCTAGTAGTTGTTTGCCGTTCCATTTTCCGTGGTCTTTATAAAGCTTGCCAAAACGGGCAAAATCTCGTGCACTGCTAGAGATACAACAAAAGGTTTTTGCTAATCGGTTTTCGGCATCGTCGAGTTGCCAAAGGGCGTCGTTTGCAGCGCCCATGGGTTGCCAAAAACTTTCTGAAAGGTAGTTAGACAGGGTTTTACCGGTTGCTTTTTTAATAACCATTCCTAAAAGGGCGGTGCTTCCGCTTAAATATTCGAATGCTTCGCCGGGTGTTTTTACTACTTTTTGGTTTAAAATGGTTTCGGCTAAATCGTCGTCGTAATTGGCTCTTGCGGTTACCGAAAACGGACTTGTGTAATGCTCGACCCAATCTAACCCCGATGCCATGGACGATAAATCGCCTACTGTTGTTTTCGCATAGCTATATTGCGGGTAAAAATCGCTTAAAGGTTGGTCTAAGCTTTTTATGTAGCCGTCCATAATGGCTTTTCCTAATAGGGCAGAAGTAATGCTTTTTGCCATTGAGAACGAGTTGGTTTTAGAGTTTTTATTATATCCGTCGTAATATTTTTCGAACCAAATACTATCGTTTTTTATAATTAAATAGGCAATAGTGCCCCAATCTTGGTTTACTTGGCTTAGTTTTTCTGTAGGAGAAACGCTGTTGTAGTTTTTGTGTATTGCCCAAGCATCAACATGGTTTCCTTTTTTTATAGTATCGTTTTCAAAGTAAGGGTAATCGTCTATAAAAGCCGTTTTATGTCCTGTAAAATAAACCGTTTTAGCACCTTTAATTATATAGTCGTAGTCAAATACATAAAGCGATAAAACAAGAATTAAAATGAGTAGCATAAGCCACTTAAAAAGGTTTTTAATAAATTTCATGTATTTAGAGTTTAGCTGTATTAAATATAGGGATTATTTTGAGTACGATGAATATGTATTGTTAAAATGGCTGAATAAATAGTTATTAAAATAAGGTTTGTTGTTTAAATGGGCTTTCATGGTTTAAAAGCCATTGTTTTCGGTGTAAGCCACCAGCGTACCCTGTTAAACTACCATCGCTTCCTATTACGCGGTGGCAAGGAATAACTATCCATAATGGGTTTTTTCCGTTGGCGTTGGCAACGGCTCGAATAGCTTTTATATCGCCTAATTGTTTAGATAGTTCTAGGTACGATAACGTTTTGCCGTAGGGAATTTGTTCTAAGAGTTTCCAAATTCGCTTTTGAAAATCGGTGCCTTCTGGATTTAGTTTTAAGCTGAATTGTTTGCGAGTTCCTTGAAAATATTCGTTTAATTGAATAACACAATCTTGTAAAACTTCTGGAATAATATCGTTTGGTTTTTCTTGAGAATTAAGCACAACAATAGATGAAATTCCAGTTACATCACCATTTATTTTGGTGAAACCAAGAGGCGATTTTATTATACAAGTTTCCACTATTTTGTTGGAGTTTCATCTCCTAAAATACCTAGTTTTTTGGCTCTCGCTTCCCAACTTTTTCTGGCTTGTAGTTGGAGGTCTAAAACATTGTCGCTTTCGTCCATAATTTCTAAACCAAGTAGTGTTTCAATAACATCTTCCATGGTTACTAAACCGCTTACGCTTCCGTATTCGTCTACAACTAAAGCCATATGGTTTCGGCTTTCAACAAGTTGCTCGAAAAGCGTTGGAATGGGTAAATTACGGTCTATTATTATAATATTTCGTTGTAATTCTGATAATAATTTTGAGCCATTACCAAGTGCCATTTCTTTAAAAATTTCATCTTTTAAAACCAGTCCTTTAATATTGTCTGGGTTATCTGAATAGATGGGGATTCTAGAAAAGCGAATATTTAGGTTTGTATTAAAAAAATCTTTAACAGTTGTGTTTTGGTTTTCGGCTTTCATTACGGTTCGCGGAGTCATAATGTCTTTAGCAAACACTTCTTTAAATGTGAGTAAATTTTTAATTATTTTACTTTCATTTTCCTGAAAAACACCTTCTTTATGCGCCATATCGGTCATAACCATAAAGCTTTCACGATTTAATACGCTACCATGACCTTTACCGCCAATGAGTTTTGTGGTTAATTGAAGTAACCATAAAATACCTGTCCATTTTAAAGGAAATATTAAAATATGAAGCGCTTTTGTGGTAAAATTGGCTAAACCTTTCCAGTAGGTGGCGCCAATGGTTTTAGGAATAATTTCTGAAGCAACAAGGATTAAAATAGTCATAATCGACGAAACAATACCTACCATTAAATCTTCGGTAACAGTAATGCCAAGAAAAGATGAGGATTTCGAGCCGTAAATTTCGGCATATGCCACTTTAGCTTGCACACCAACTAAAATAGCGCCAACCGTATGTGCAATTGTGTTAAGGGTTAAAATTGCAATTAACGGGCGGTCTACATCTTGTTTTAATTGTTCTAAACTTGTTGCAAAAGCTTTGCCTTCCTGTTTTTTAACATTAATAAAGGTTGGGGTAACACTTAATAAAACGGCTTCTAAAATAGAGCATAAAAACGAAAAGAAAATGGAAATAACGCCGTAAAAAATAAGTAAGGCCATAGGTTGAATATAATTTAATATAGCACTAAGTTACAAAAAGCAATTTACAATTAAAGGCTTTTTTAGCATTGCTTAATTCATTAAGACGATAAGGCACAAGTTATTTTTTTTGTTGTTTGGTATTTTAATGAAAATCAATTAGTTATCCTGTTGTAGGTATTGTGTTTCCTCCTTAAAAATGTCAATTTAGTATTGTGAAATTCATTTGTTTTTTATTTAGCATATGGGTGTTTTAACAATGAAAATACTACTAAATGAAATATAATTATTACTCTTGCATTTGGTAAAGGTTTTCCTGAAGACAATAATTTAATTACGCTTTTAGGGGTGAATTTGGATTTAGACTTTAAGGAACTTTTTTAAAAGGATAATTTATTCAATATCACCACCGCCAACTTTTACGCTAAAAGGCTCGCACCAATAGAGTAAATAGGTGTAATCGGTTAAGTTTACATTTTCTATAATGTAGTTGTGTGCGCCACTAAAAACCTCAACTGGGCCAAGAGATAAAGCATTAGTAACCGAATTGGCATCGTTAGTTAAATACACATACAAACCAGGCAACTCTGTTGAAGCTACATAGTTTTCGTTTAGAGTAAGCAATAAATTGTTAGTGTTTTCAATGCTAGAAAGTGTAAAACTTCCCATTAATTCGTAGTCGCTAGTTGTGGCAACAAAGCCCGATTTAGAGACGATAAGAGGTGTTTCCTCTGCACCAATTTCTTCAGTATTACACGAGAAAAAACTAATCAATAAACAAGTGAAAATAAAAATTCTAGACATTATAATTGATTTTTTAATATAGTCGGTTGCCAACCAAAATGCTTACTTTAAAGGTTTAATTAGTGAGCGTAGCGCTATAAAAAATTTGCTGCAGTTTAGGGCGAATGTTTAAATTATAAATATTTCGATGGCTTCGCGATGGGTAAACACGATTAGATAAAAATATAAAAACCAATTCTGCCTTTGGGTCTGCCCAAACAAAAGTGCCTGTAAAACCAGCATGACCAAAGCTTTCCGGACTAACCTGTGGCGCAGGATAAGCTTTTGTAATGCTTAATGTGTCGTTACCAATTAAGGGTTTATCGAAACCTAAACCGCGGCGGTTATTATTTTTTGGATATTGCATTTTTGTAAATTCTCTTACGGTTTCAGGTTTAAAAAAAGTGTTGCCATTAAAAGTTCCGAAATTTGTTAGCATTTGCATGTATTTTGCTAAATCGGTTGCAGTGCCAAATAAGCCTGCATTTCCCGAAATACCACCAAGTAAAGCCGCATTTTCGTCGTGAACCCAACCGTGAGTTAGTGTTTTTCTAAAAACGGAATCGTTTTCGGTAGGAACAATGGTGTTTTTAAAGTTTTTTGTTTTAGGAAGATAACCTAAAGTTTCGCAGCCTAAAGGTTTGTAAAATTGTTTTTTAAGATAATCGGTGTAATTTTCACCTGTAATATTTTCAATAATTTCGGGATAAATTAATGAGGCTAAGCCCGAGTATTTATAAGTTTTATCATTACTAACTTTGGAGCGATTTATGTTTCGAAATACTTTGTTTTTAAAACGATTTTTTACATAAATGCCTTCGTACATTTGGTTAGAAAATCGTTTGCTAGCTTTAGTTTTAATAAATCGCTTTTTTATTTTACCGTTTTTAAAAACTCGACTTAAAAACACAATATAAGGTTGCATTCCCGATTGATGCGCTAAAAGTTCGCGCAACGTGATGTGTTTTTTGTCTTTTTTATGTTTCCAAGCGTTCCAGTAATTACTAAAAGGCGCATCTAAATCCAGCTTACCTTCTTCGTAAAGTTTCATTAAAGCGGGTAGTGGACCCACAATTTTAGTCACCGAAGCTAAATCATAAATATCGTTTAAACTTACTTTATTAATGCTATCGTAAGTGTGATAACCATAAGCTTCGTGAAAAATAATTTGCCCTTGTTTAGCAACTAATATTTGAGCGCCAGGAAAAGCCTGCTCTTTAATTGCTAATTGCATAATAGAATCGACTTGCGTGTTAATGTAATCGCCGTTTAACCCTACCGATTCTGGGTTTGTATAAGGCATTTGCGCGCAAGCAAGTTGGCAAAAAACTAATAATAAAACGAATTGAATAGCAGGCTTTATCATTAAACAACATTTACAAAAAAGCACTATCTACAGGTTCCCAAAGTTCAATTTTGTTGCCATCGTTATCTAGAACATAACCAAATTTGCCGTATTCGTATTCTTCAACTTCGCCAACAATGGTTACGCCTTCTTCTTTTAAAACCTTTAATAATTCATGTAAATTTTCTACACGATAGTTAAACATAAAATCTTTTTTCGATGGTTCGTAGTATTTCGTGTCTTCCGGAAACGGGCTCCATTGCGTCGAGCATTTATTGCCAGCTTCGTCTTTCCACCAAAAGGTACAGCCATAATCGTCGGTATTAAAACCAAGGTGCTTTTTGTACCAATTTTTAGTGGCATTAGGATCTTTGGTTTTAAAAAATAGTCCGCCTATTCCTGTTACTCGTTTTTTCATGGATTATATTATTTAAAGTTTCGCTTTCGCGGAAATGTAACACGGCATGTTAAACATGCTGATCGATTAAAATAGTATTCCCGTCAGGATCTTTAAGTACAATGCTTGCTGGTCCGGTTGAAGCTTCGTCGGCTTCATTAATAAGGGTAACACCGTTGTTTTTTAAATGTTTTTGAATGCTGCGAACATCATCGAAATCGGGTAGGGTTTGAGCATTTTCGTCCCAACCAGGATTAAAGGTTAAAATATTTTCTTCAAACATGCCTTGAAACAAACCAATTAAAGCATTGCCGTTTTTCATGATGAGATAATTTTTATCTAAATCGCCAGCAAAAACCGAAAACCCTAAGGTTTCATAAAATTGTTTTGATGCTTTAATGTCTTTTACACTCAAGCTTGTTGAAAATGCGCCTAGTTTCATAATATTTGCGTTTAGTTACTTTTTAATTGCGGTTTCGTAAATGGAAATCCATTTTTCAACAGTCAGTTTTTGGCAAAGTTCTGCAATAAGTTCAAACGGAATTTGATCTACTTTTTTAAATCGGATACAGCTTTTTCCCATATCGAGTTTTAATTTAGAGTGTTTGGGGTATTCGTTAACAAACCAATCGTGAATTTCGGGAACAGCATAAATACCGCTGTGATATAAATTTACCGAGTTTTTCTGCGAAGCAAAACTCATAAAAGGCAAAGGTTCTTCTGGTTTGCAATGGTAACCATCTGGATAAATGCTGTGTGGCACAAAATACCCAATCATACCATATTGCATGCCTTCTTTAAAACCATCCGGAAGGTTTTTATTTATAACCTCTCGTAATTTATTTAAGGCTTCGTGCCTGTTTTCTGGCGTTTGTTTTATGTAGTCTTCTGGCGAGTTGGCTTTGTATTGCATAGTGTTGACTTTAGAAACCTAAAGTTAACAAAATTTAGCTTTAATTTTATCTACAATGGTTTGGGCTAGTTTTTCTTTACTTTCTACAGTCCAACCAGCAACATGCGGTGTTAATAACACATTTTTAGCTTTGATTAAATACTGAAACGCTTCTGGCATTTCCACTGCGCCCGATGTATCGTCTTGTTTAAATAGGTTCTCGAACGATGTTTTTTCGTATTCTAAAACATCTAAACCTGCGCCTAATATTTTACCAGATTTTAAAGCGGCAACTAAATCTTTTGTTACCACACTTTTACCTCGCGCGGTGTTTATTAACCAAAATGGTTTTTTAAAGCCGTTTATAAAATCGGCATTAATCATGTTTAAAGTAAGTGGTGTTTGTGGCGTGTGTAAACTTACTACATCTACCTTTTCTTGAAATTCTTTAAGCGATACTTGTTTAGCATTTTCGTTACCAACGCCTTCTTTAATATCGTAACACAACACCTCTACATCGAAACCACGTAGTTTTTTAGAAAAGGCATTTCCCATATTGCCATAACCAATTAGCCCAACGGTTCTGCCATCGAGTTCTATACCTCGGTTGGCCTCACGAAGCCATTTACCGCTTCTAACTTCGGCATCGGCTTGGTTTAATTTATTAAAAAGCGATAACAGCATGCCTAAGCTATGTTCGCCAACAGCGTTTCGGTTACCTTCTGGAGCAGATATTAAATGAATGCCTTTGGCTTCGGCATAATCGCAGTCTATGTTTTCTAAACCGGCTCCAACACGACCAATAAATTTTAAATTAGTGGCGGCATCTAGAAATTGTTTATCGATAGTAAAACGACTACGGATTACAATACCATCGTAGTTTGAAATTTTTGCTTCAATTGCTTCTTTTGAAGCTGTAAAATCGGTGTGGTTTGTAAATCCTAAATCGTTTAATTGATTTATTAATAACTCATGGTTGGAATCTAGGTGAAGTATTTTCATGTTGTAAAATTACGAAGTTTTTATTCTAATTCTTTTTAACTAACTAAAAGTGTGCATAAAAAATTGCTGTATTTTTTAGATTAATATTTTATTTAACAGCAAAAATTTGAAACTCATGCAAATCTCAATTTATTTATTCCTGCAATTTTTTTATCTATGTTGTAGAGCGATTTAAATCAATAATATGCGCTGTATGTATTTCATGAAACGGCCGACTAAAGATAAAAAAACAGCTAATTATAAATATTAAATTATATTTGTCTAATGGCAACAAGGATTGAAAATATAAATTCTGAAATTATAAACTGGGCAATTACTCGAGCAGGTAATAGTCTGGAGGAATTTTATGCGGATAATCCTGATGTTTTAGATTGGATAGAAGGAAATAAGAAACCTACTTTAAAGCAATTAGAAAACTTTACTCATAAAGTTCATGTACCTTTTGGATATATGTTTATGAATGAACCACCTAAAGAGGAAATCCCAATACCTTTTTTTAGAACAGGAGGAGCACCTAGAGATAAAGTTTCTTTAAATGTTTATCATACAATCCAAATTATAAAAGATAGACAAAATTGGTTGACGAACTATCTTAAAGAAAGTGGTTATCCTGATTTAGATTTTGTTGGAAAATACAATGACAGCTCTGATTATAAAGAAATTGCAAAAGACATTAGAAATACTTTAAAATTACCTGTTAATTGGGCGAGTAAACTTGGAACTTGGGAACAGGCTTTAGATTATTTGACATTACAAATTGAGGAAATTGGGATAATTATCAATTTTAATGGAATTGTTGGAAACAATACTAGAAGAAAAATTTCAGTCGAAGAATGTAGAGGTTTTGTTTTAGTAAATAATAAAGCACCTTTTCTATTTGTAAATTCCGCAGATGCTAAAGCTGCTCAAATGTTTACTTTAATACACGAAGTTGCTCATATTTGGTTAGGAGAAAGTGCTGGGTTTGATAATAAACAAATGCTTCCTGCTAATGACCCAACTGAATTATTATGTGATAAAGTTGCAGCAGAATTTTTAGTGCCGGAAATTTTCTTTAGAGAAAAATGGAATAACAGTCAAGATATAAAATATTTAAGTAGAGTTTTTAAAGTTAGTCCAATTGTAATTGCAAGAAGAGCGTTAGATTTAAATTTAATTACTAAACCTTCTTTTTTTGAATTTTATAACAATTATATAGCTGAATTTAAAAACAAAAAAGAAAATCAAAGTTCTGGTGGTAATTTTTATGCTACTGCTAAAAAGAGAATTAGTTTAAGATTTGCTAGTTATGTTAATAATGCAGTAAACGAAAACAATCTTTTATATAGAGATGCTTATAAATTAACTAGTTTAAAAGGTAACACGTACGAGAAGTTTATTAACGAATATCTATATCAAGTATGAGTAAATACATTGTAGATTCCAACTTCTTTATACAAGCTCATCGTTCAATTTATCCTCTTGATGTTGTTCAAAGTTTTTGGGTAAAAGTCAATGTATTATCTCAAAATGGAACTATAGTAAGTATTGATAAAGTAAAGAAAGAAATTTATGATAATTCTTCTCACGAAGATGAACTTAAAATATGGTGTGATTCTAATTTACCAGACGATTTTTTTATCAACACAGATACTGTTCTTCAAAATTATATTTCGATTGTAAATTGGGCAAATTCTATGTCCCATCATTTCTCGCCAAATGCGATCCAGGAATTTCTTGAAACTGACTTGGCTGACCCTTGGCTTGTTGCTTTCGCTATGAGTAATAATTGGACTATTGTTACTTATGAAAAAAGCCAACCTGAAAGAAAAAACAGAATAAAAATACCTGAAGTTTGTAATCAATTTAATATAAGACATATTGATACAATACAGATGTTTAGAGAGCTAAAAGAAAGCTTTTAGCATCACAAATAATAACTTTAATAATTAAAATAATATCTAGTTTATAAAAATTATTTTAATGGTTTGGTAATTTCAACAAAAATCTAGATTCCTAGAATAAGTTTGGCTATTGAAAAGTAAATTAAGATGCCAAAAATATCGTTACTGGTGGTTATAAATGGCCCTGTAGCAATGGCTGGATCGATACCGCGTTTATCTAGAAATAAGGGTACAAATGTGCCTATTAATCCGGCTACAATTATTACCACAACTAAGGAAATTGATACGGCTAATGCGGTGTTGGCTTCGCCTTGTGCTATCCATACAAATACAAATAAAAATAAGGCGAGAATTAGTCCGTTTAGGGCTGCGAGTAGCATTTCTTTTAACAGACGACTGTTTATACTTCCTTTTACATCGTCGTTTGCCAGACCTTGAACAATTATGGCGCTAGATTGTACACCTACGTTTCCTGCCATGGCGGCAATTAACGGTGTAAAGAAAAATAATACGGCATATTTACTAAAAGCTTCGTGGAACCCTTCCATAATTAAAAAAGCGCCTACACCACCAACTAAACCAAGAAATAACCATGGTAAACGGGCTTTGGTGAGTTGTATGATGCTATCGTCGGCTTCGACATCGCTTGTAATACCTGCGGCCATTTGGTAATCTTTGTCGGCTTCTTCTTTTAAAACATCGACAATATCGTCGATGGTTATGCGGCCTAAAAGTACCTTATTGTCGTCGCTTTCAATTACTGGAATGGCTTCTAAATCGTACTTTGCCATAATTTTGGCTACTTCTTCGGCATCTTCGTTTACGTTCACATAATCGACATTAGATATATAAATATCGGCGATTTTTTGTTCGCTTTTAGCTACGATTAAATCTTTTAACGAAAGGCGCCCAATTAATCGATCTTGCTTATCGACTACATAAATGGAGTGTACACGTTTTACGTCTTTAGCTTGCCCGCGAATTCGGCGTAAACAACCGGCTACAGTCCAGGTTTCGTAAACTTTTACAAGTTCTTTAGCCATGAGTCCTCCGGCAACATCGTCGTCGTAGGTTAATAACTCGGTAATTTCGGCTTTGTGTGCCTCGTCTTCTATTTGGTCTATTACAGCTTGTTGGCGTTCTTCAGGTAATTCGGCAATAATATCGGCAGCATCATCGGTATCGAGCTCTTCAACTTCTTCGGCAATTTCTTTTGCTGATAGGTTTTTTAATACTTTTTCTCGATTGTCTTCATCGAGCTCCATTAAAATATCGGCGGTAGTTTCAGAATCTAGAAGTTTTATAACGTACATGGCTTGTTCTAGATTTAATTCATCTAGAATTTCGGCAATGTCGGCGTAATGAAACTCGTCCATAACACGTTTAAGTTCCTTATCGTTTTGGGTTTCGATAAGTAACTCCACTTGCTCTAAAAGCGTATCTGTTAACTGAAATTGGCTATTTTCTTTTTCTTCTGACATGAGATTTCACCGTGTTTTGAAATTTCCTGATGCATAATTTTTGTAACTTATGCATAATTTGAAATTCTATGAAACTTTATTAATTCTGGTCGTTATCAATAAGTTGCGTAAGTTCTAAAAACTGTTCTACGCTTAATTGTTCTGGCCGCTGCCCAAAGATAGTATTTGCTTTTAAATTATCGGACAGATTGAATGTTTTTAAACTGTTACGAAGTGTTTTTCGGCGTTGCTGAAATGCGGTTTTTACCACCCTAAAAAATAATTTTTCGTCGCAAGGTAATTGGTAGTTTTCTTTGCGCTTTAAAATAAGCACGCCAGAATCGACTTTTGGTGGCGGGTTAAATACGTTTGGTGGCACAGTAAACAAGTATTCGGCATCGTAAAAAGCTTGTGTTAAAACCGATAAAATACCGTAAACTTTACTGCCTTCTTTTGAGCAAATACGTTGCGCCACTTCTTTTTGAAACATTCCGGAAAATTCTGGAATTTGATCACGCATTTCTAAAGTTTTAAATACAATTTGGCTAGATATGTTATACGGAAAGTTACCTATTATGGCCAAAGGTTCGTTATTAAAAACCTCGTTTAAATTGTACTTTAAAAAGTCTTTTTCTATTATTCGTGGTGCTAAATTTTGGTAGTTGTTCTGCAAGTATTCTACAGATTCGCTATCTATTTCTATAACGTAAGCGGTACAGTCTTTTTTTAGTAAATACTTTGTGAGCACACCCATTCCTGGCCCTATTTCTAGCACATTTTTATAGCCTTGTAGTGAAAGTGTATTGGCTATTTTTTCGGCAACCGTTTCATCATTTAAAAAATGTTGTCCTAAATGCTTTTTTGCTTTTACCTGATGATTGTTGGAGTTTTTTACCACGAATAGATGCCTTTTTTAGGGTACAAAGATACAAAACCCTTCAGGATTGCTTTTTACTAAAGGGTTTTAAAATTTTAACCTAATAATTTTACTACATCTTTAGCAAAATAACTTGTTATAATATCGGCTCCAGCACGTTTAAACGCTATAGTGGTTTCTAACATAATTTGGTCGTGGTTTAACCAACCTTTTTCGGCTGCTGCTTTAATCATGGCGTATTCGCCAGAAACTTGATATACAGCAACAGGCACATCGACTTCGTTTTTAATATCTCGAAGAATATCTAAATATGAAATTCCTGGTTTTACCATAACAATATCGGCGCCTTCTTCAATATCAATTAAAGTTTCACGAACCGCTTCTATTCTGTTACCAAAATCCATTTGGTAGGTTTTTTTATCTTTTGGTACATCAACTAAATCAACAGGAGCAGAATCCAGAGCATCACGAAATGGCCCGTAAAAAGATGAGGCATATTTAGCGGTGTAAGCCATAATACCTGTATTTATAAAACCTTCTTGCTCTAATAACTCGCGAATTTTTAAAGTGCGCCCATCGTTCATGTCGCTTGGTGCCACAAAATCGGCTCCAGCTTGAGCGTGGGTTAAGGCCATTTTTGCTAAAACTTCTGCCGATTCGTCGTTAATTATCATGCCGTTTTGTACAATGCCATCGTGACCAACCGAAGAGTAAGGGTCTAGAGCAATATCGGTCATTACCAACATATCTGGACAGGCATTTTTTACGGTTTTAACCGCGCGTTGCATTAAGCCATTTGGGTTTAAGGCTTCGGTGCCTTTATTGTCTTTTAAATGGTCTGGAACTTTTGCAAAAAGTAATACAGCTTTTAAGCCTAAACCCCATAATTCTTTAACTTCTTTTTCTAATAAATCTAAACTATAACGAAAGTAATTGGGCATGGATGCAATTTCGTCTTTTACACCTTTACCTTCAACTACAAAAAGTGGTACTAAAAAATCGTTAGGCGTTATAACAGTTTCTCGAACTAAACTGCGAATAGCCTCGTTCGTTCTTAATCTTCTATTTCTTCGTAATGGGTACATAGTTTTTGTTACTTTTATCGAGTACAAAGTTAATCATTAAAACCCATTTTGTATTGTTAGAATCCTTAAGTGTTTTAGAATTTAAGTTTCCTTGGAGGAGTTATCAAGAATCTTTTTTGCAAAATTTCGATAGTCATGTTTCAGACTATCATTTTCATGTTATTGCACCTCCTGGATCTGGAAAAACCATTTTAGGTATCGAAATTTTAAGACGATTAGGTAAAAAAACATTGGTTTTAGCACCTACTTTAACCATTCGAAATCAATGGGAAAACAGGCTTCAAGAGTTTTTTGTTAAGAATAATGATTTCAAAAACTTTTCATTCGATATAAAATCGCCCAAAGACGTTACGTTTTCAACTTACCAATCGCTTCATGCCTTTTATAAATCGTTTGAAGATAAAGAAGACTATTTCAAATTCTTTAAATATCATAACGTTGAAACCGTTGTTTTAGATGAAGCTCATCATTTAAAAAGTGCTTGGTGGAAATGCCTTATGGCTTTAAAAAACAGAAATTCATTTTTTACGGTTGCTTTAACTGCAACACCACCTTACGATAGTAGCCGAAGTGAACTCACCAAATATTTTACACTTTGTGGCGAAGTAGACGATGAGATTGCGGTGCCCGATTTGGTGAAAGAAAACGATTTAAGTCCGCATCAAGATTTCGTATATTTTTCTAAACCCAACGATTTAGAAATTAACTTCATTGTTGAATACCGAAAGAAAATTGCTCAGTTTAAAGATGATTTAGGGCAGGACGAAGCGTTTATTCGTTTTTTACAGGAACATCGGTTTTATAAAAACCCAAAGGTGAATTTAGATGATATTTACACGAATACATCGTATTTCTCATCAATTTTAATCTTTTTAAACAGTTGCGGAATTTCTGTAGAACCCGAAAAATTAGAAATTTTAGGTTTTAATAAATATGAAAACATAAAATTTCCAGAATTAAACCTAGAATGGTTAGAGATTTTATTTCAAAATTTATTGGTTACCGATAGAGAACAACTAATAAATGATGAAGATTACTTGTTAACTCTAGAAAAAAAATTACGAAAACTAAATGTTTTCGAAAGAAAGCAAGTCAATTTTGTTGGCAAACAATTGCTATATAAATCTTTAGCTTACAGCCCGAGTAAATTAAAAAGTATTGTAGATATTGTTTCGGCAGAAAGTGCAGCGTTAGGAACCAATTTAAGTTGCGTTATTTTAACCGATTATATTCGAAAAGAGTTTTTAAACACCACGTTTTCAAGTATTGAAACCATAAATAAAATTGGCGTTTTACCCATTTTTAAATATGTAAAAAACTATTGTTCGCATCATGAAGATTTAGCCGTATTAACCGGAAGCGTTGTAATTATTAATAAAGCTATTTTTAACGCTTTCGCGGAAATTGAGCCACTCCATAATTTTTCCTTTATTCCATTAGAAAGTGATAATTCGTTTGTGCAGGTTGAGCAAAAAAACAGGTCTAAAAATTCCATTGTTGAAATACTAACCAAACTTTTTGAAAACGGAACCATTAAGGTTTTAATTGGTACAAAATCGTTGTTAGGCGAAGGTTGGGATGCGCCTTCAATTAACAGTTTAATTTTGGCATCGTTTGTAGGTTCTTTTGTGTCTTCAAACCAAATGCGAGGTCGCGCTATCCGAAAGGATGCCGAGAAACCAAATAAAACAGGAAATGTTTGGCATTTAGCCTGTATAGATCCAACGGTGACTAACGGTGGGCGTGAAGTTGATATTTTAAAACGTCGTTTTGAAGCTTTTGTTGGAATAACAAATACCACAATACCGTTTATATCCAATGGTTTCGATCGACTTAACTTTCCTGAAGCTATTTCGGTTAGCGATATCGAGCATCTTAATAATCAAACATTAGAAAAAGCAAAACAACGACCATTAATATCAAAACAATGGCAAACATCTATTGGTAAAGGCAGTAAATTAACCAAGCAAGTTAGTTTGTTACATACTGGAGAGAAACCTTTTAAAGCCCAAAAACAGGTTTATTTTTTCGATGTGGTTCGTTTTTTTGTAGTGGAATTAATGATAACCATGTTGTGGTTTTATTTTGAGTTTATTTTAAAAGGTATACAACTTGTAATTAGTCGCGGCCTTTCTTATTTTATTTATGCATTTTTTGCTGCCTTTGTTTTTAGATTTGGTTATAAACTGTACAAAGCGGTTATTTTGTATTTGCGTTATGGATATTTGCATAAAAAAATTAAAAAAATAGGTTTAGCCATACTTTACACTTTTAAGGACTTAAAGATTTTAAACACCGATATTCGCAATATTGAAGTGGTTGCAGAACGCATAAATAAAGGTGATGTAGTTTGTAGTTTGGTTGGTGCTAATAATTATGAAAATGCCTTATTTACAAAAGCATTAACCGAAGTTTTAGATCCGGTAGATTCGCCGCGCTACCTTATTATAAAAACTAGTTTATTTAGAAAACGATTTAAAACCGAAAATTTTTATCCGGTTCCGGAACTATTTGGAAACAAGAAAAATAATGCCTTGGTTTTTAAAAAGTATTGGACAAAATTTTTAGGAAGAAATAAACTGGTGTTTACCAGGCAAGTTGAAGGTAGAAAGTTACTTCTAAAAGCAAGGTTATTTCATGTTTATAATGCTTTTAAAGAAGTATCGAAAGAAGTTACTGTTTGGAAGTAAATTATTTACTCAAGCCTAAATAATACCATTTGTTATTTTCTTTTACAAAAGCCGATTTTTCGTGAATAACAGCTACTTTTCCGTTTTCGTAAAAATAAGCTTTAAAAGTTACGGTGCCTTCGGTGTCGTTTTCTGTTCCTTTTGTTGTTTCTAGAACATCTAGTTTAATCCATTCTACAGATTTTGCCCATTTTACAATGGCTTTTTTCTCTTTAATTGGTCTGGTTGAGGAGTGATGACTTTGCATTAAATATTCGCCATTAGCAGTAACAAAAGCTGAATATCTAGAACGCATAAGCTGTTCGGCCGTTTTTGCTTTCTCTATGTTTTTATGTACTTGTTCGCAGCAGTTGGCGTAAGTTTTTGGTTGTCCGCAGTAGCAATTCATATTTAATAATTAAACCCAGTTTACAGGATTTTGTAATACTTTAATTAATTTTTCTTCTTCGCTGCCTGATTCTGGTTGATGATTGTAAACCCATTGTACATGTGGTGGCAAACTCATTAAAATACTTTCTATTCGTCCGTTTGTTTTTAGCCCAAAAAGGGTGCCTTTATCGTGCACTAAATTAAATTCTACATAACGACCACGACGAATTTCTTGCCAATTTCTATTGGCTTCGGTATATGGTAAATCTTTGCGGTTTTCAACAATAGGCACGTAAGCTTCTAAGAAACTGTTGCCAACTTCGGTTACAAAATTATACCAATCTTGCATATTCATAGTTTCGGTTGCTTTACAATAATCGAAAAACAAGCCGCCAATACCACGACCTTCATTGCGGTGTGCATTATAAAAATATTCGTCGCAGCGCGCTTTATATTTCGGGTAAAACTCAGGATTATGTTTGTCGCAAGCCGTTTTACAAGTTTGGTGAAAGTGTTTCGCGTCTTCTTCAAATAAATAATAGGGCGTTAAATCTTGTCCGCCACCAAACCATTGGTCTACAATTTTTCCGTCTTTATCATACATTTCGAAATAACGCCAATTGGCATGAACGGTTGGCACCATTGGGTTTTTAGGGTGCAAAACCAAACTTAATCCGCAGGCAAAAAAATCGGCATCTTCTACACCAAAATATTTTTGCATTGAGTCGGGAAGTTTACCATGTACACCAGAAATGTTTACACCGCCTTTTTCAAAAACATTTCCGTTTTCTATAACTCGGGTGCGACCGCCGCCACCTTCTGGTCGTTTCCAAAGGTCTTCTTGAAATTTGGCTTTACCGTCTAAGGCTTCTAAGGTTGAGGTAATTTTATCTTGTAATTCGTGTATATATTTAAAAAAGGTATCTTTCATTTCGAATGTTTTTTTAAAAATTTTTAATTTTTGGGGTCGATTGACTTTTTTTAGGTGCTGGTTGCCAACTTAAAAAATAAGCTTCTACCATAGTTAATCCTAAATAATAAACTAGACCAAAACACATGGTAATATGCGGTTTTTCAATAAATTCTCCAGTAGCAGTTGTGTGATCAAAATACTTCGATTGTTTTAAAAACTCTGGTGTTAAGCCTAAGTAAGGTATATATGAGCTACATATTAAAATAACAAAAACAAACACAAAATAAACTCCCATAGAAGAAAAAGCAATTGCTGCAACTCTAGTTTTTAGGGCTTTACTTACATCTGAAAAAGCAAAACGCATGCGGTTAAAAACCACTACGCAATATAGAATTAGAATTGTGTTGTCATCAGTCATTTTATTAAATGCATAAGCAAAAACACCATAAAAGGGAACCATTAAAAATAACGAGATGTGTTTAGGCATTACAGACATAAAAATTCCTGAATGCACCATTACAAACTCGAATGCAATTAAGCTTATAAAAGACAGTAATTTATCGACATCTAAAATCGTAGGTTCGAACCAAAGCATACAGAAATGGTAAGCCATTATAATGTTTAATGCTATTCCTGCGTACTGAAACGGTTTGTCGTATTTTTCAATAATATTCATTAATACATTATGGCTTATAAAATTCGTAAAGCTCCATGTCTAATGGGTTTTCGCCGGGAGGCGTGTGTTCTTTTTCAAGGGTTTTTATCCAAGTAAATTTACAATTTTCTGCAACTTTAATACTTGCAATATTGGTGTGGTGAACAATAATTTGAAGGGTTTCTAACTTAAATTCTTGAAAAGCATATTGAGACAAGAATTTTATAGCTTTTGAAATCATGCCTTTGCCTTCAAAATTATAATCGATAGCATAAGCAAATTCGCCTTGTTTTGTATTCCAGTTTAGGGCTTTTAAATAGATGAGACCTATTATTTTTTTAGAATTATTGGGTTTTAATGTGAATAGGAATTCTTTTTTTGCATTGAACTCTTTTACTTTTTTTGCTACAAAAAGTTGCGCTAAATCTGGTGTTAAATTTTGTGCTAATGTTAATGGGAAATAGCGTTTTAATCTATCTTCGTTGGCTGATACAAAATCGCAAATGCTCCAAGCATCTTTTTCTGAAATGGTATGTATTTCAAATAGCGTTGAATTATACAGCATGTTGCGGTTTGTTGTTCGATTTTAAAGCATTTATAGTTGTAACCGATGCTGCAGTTACAGAAAGCGGTAGTACTAATACAAAACCAATTATAGGAATTAGTAAAATGAGTAGGAATACAATACCGTTGCCGATGGCTATTCCGCGATTTTTTTTAACAAACTGAATGCTTTCTTGGTATTTAAAATGGCGTTCTAAAGTGTAATCCATATTACCAAAACCGGCATAGTAGGCTTGCATTAAAAATAGTAAAACGGATGAAAAGATGTTTATTACTGGAATGAATTTTAAAAGCAAAATAGGAATTGTGTAAAGTAGTTCCATGCCTAAATTTCTAACATTTACTCGAATACCACGCCACAGTTGTTCTTTAAAAGTGGTGTTACGATGGTAATGAATGGTTTTACCTGTTATATGCGCTTCAATTTTTTCGGAAACAGGACTCATAAATGGTGCAGAAAGCGCCATTATGATGTGTTTAAACAGAATTAAACCAATTACTAATATAACTAAACCGCCAATAAACGCGCTTATGGTTGTGAAGGTTTCGTGACCCCAATCCCAGATCCAGATTTTGGCTATAAAATGCCCGATGTTATCTGAAAGCGCATAAGCAGAACCAAAAATAATTATGGCTGTAATAACACTAATTAACATAGGTATAGCAAAGTATTTCCAGAGTTTTAGTTTTGTTATTAAACCGAAAGCACCAAAGTATGCTTTAATTCCTGAAATGATGTTTTTTAGCATGCGTTCTTCGTTTTGCGTTAGCGATTGAACGGTCTGTTTGAGCTCCTCGCAGAGAGCGAGTAGTGAAAGCGCGACCTACTTTTTTATTTCTATTAGTTGAAATTTATGACTAATTGTTACTTAAAAAAGTAGGTAACGCCCAATTTATTTTAGGCTTTATAGCTTTTTACAGCATCGATAAAGGCTTTTGCGTTTTCTAAAGGTATGTCTGGTAAAATACCGTGCCCTAGATTTACGATGTATTTGTCTTTACCAAATTGGTTAATCATTTCTGTAACCATTTCTTTTATTTTTTCTGGTGAAGAATACAATCGTGTTGGATCGAAATTACCTTGAAGGGTAATATTACCACCGGTTAAATAACGGGCGTTTTTTGGAGAGCAAGTCCAGTCTACACCAAGGGCAGAAGCTCCAGATTTTGCCATAACATCTAGGGCAAACCAACAGCCTTTACCAAAGGCAATTACTGGTGTTTCATCTTTTAAAGCATCGATTATTTGCTGTATGTATTGCCAAGAAAATTCTTGATAATCGGTTGGTGACAGCATACCACCCCAAGAATCGAATACTTGTATGGCGTTACAACCTGCTTTTACTTTTTGTTTTAAGTAGGCAATAGTTGTGTCGGTAATTTTTTGCAGCATTTGGTGTGCCGCAACAGGGTTTGTAAAGCAGAATTTTTTGGCTTTATCGTAAGTTTTACTGCCTTGACCTTGCACGCAATAACAAAGTATTGTCCAAGGTGAACCTGCGAAACCTATTAATGGTATTTCGTTGTTTAGCTTTTCTTTAGTGGCTTTTATGGCTTTGTAAACGTAGTCTAACTCTACTGTAACATCTGGTACAACTACATTGTCTACATCTTTTTGTGTACGAATTGGGTTTGGTAAATACGGGCCAAAATTGGGTTTCATTTGCACCTCAATATTCATGGCTTGCGGAATTACTAAAATATCGCTGAATAAAATAGCGGCATCCATACCGTAACGACGAATAGGTTGAACGGTAATTTCGCTAGCAAGTTCTGGAGTTTGGCAACGTGTAAAGAAATCGTATTTTTCTTTAATTTCCATGAACTCTGGTAGATAGCGACCTGCTTGACGCATCATCCATACGGGTGGACGTTCTACGGTTTCTCCTTTTAATGCTCTTAAAAATAAATCGTTTTTTATCATGTTAGCTTTTGGTTGTTGGTTGTTAGTTGTTAGTTGGGTTTTGTTTAATGACAAATAACCGGAAACTATTAACTAGCAACCATTATACAAGGTGTTTATTAACCAACTCGATAACGCTTTCTACGGTTGGTACTTTTGCTATTTTTACTTCTTTAAAATGTTTTCGAGCTTCTTTGGCAGTGGTTTCACCTATGCAAAATGCTGTAATATCGTTGTCGTTTTTTTGCTTGTAACTTTGTACGGTACTTGGGCTAAAAAACAGCACACTCTTTACTGATTTTGGAAGCTCTACAGCATCGAATTTGGTTTGGTAAGCTTCAACTTCGTTTACTTTAATATTATTGTTTTCTAAAATATTTGGTAACTCGTCTAGCCTTAAATTGCTACAAAAGTAAGTGACTTCGGTGCCTTCAATATATTCAACTAAATGTTCGGCTAAAGCTTTTGCGTTTTTTTCGGAGTGCTTTACTTTGCCAATTTTGTTTTCAATTAAACGTTTTGTACGACGGCCAACACAGTAAATATTTTTAAATTGTAACTCGGGTGCCGAAAAGTTGGTTAGTAAAGCATCAACAGCGTTTTTACTTGTAATAATAACGTTTTCAATTTCGTTTTTTATTATATGTTTTAAAATGCGGTTGGGGTTAGTTTTTATAAAATCTGAACTTTCGGCTTTTATAGCACCGCTAAAAAGTAAACGTTGGTCTTCGGTTAAGGATTTTGTTGAATACACGTTGGTTTGCTTGCCTTCGTTTTTAATATCGTCCATTAAACGTTTACCACCACGTTCTATAATATAATTTGAAGCGTAGGTTGCAATATCGTGGTGTTTGCCAAGTTTTTCAACGCGTGTTACTTCTATTTTTTTGCTTCCATCTTTGCTTAAAAGAATGCCTTTAAATGAAACTTCTTCATCTTTAATTTTAGCTAAAGCGCCTATTGGTGCGGTACAACCGCCTTCAAGTTTGTTTAAAAATTCGCGTTCTATGGTTGTGCAAATTTCGGTTTCTTCGTGGTTAAGGAGTTCGCAAGCTTCAACTGCAAAGTCGTTTTCGGCCAGAGCAGCAATCATTATGGCGCCTTGTGCGGGAGCAGGAATCATCCAATCTAAATTTATGGACTCGGTTGGTCTTATTCCAATTCTACCAATACCTGCAGCGGCAAAAATAGCACCATTCCAATCGTTGTTTTGTAGTTTTTCTAAACGCGAGTTTACGTTTCCGCGTAAATCTACAACGTTGTGGGTTGGATAGCGGTTTAGCCATTGTGCACGCCTGCGTAAACTTCCGGTGGCAATAGTTGCATTTTTAGCTCCTAAAAACTCTTCGTTATCTTTAAAAACCAACGTATCGTTAACATTGCCACGTTTTAAAACAGCCACTTGTTTTACGCCTTTTGGTAAAATGGTTGGCACATCTTTTAACGAATGCACAGCAATATCTATATCTTTATTTAGTAAAGCAATATCTAGAGTTTTGGTAAAAATACCAGTAATTCCAAGCTCGTAAAGCGGCTTGTCGAGTACAATATCGCCTGTAGATTTTACAGGAACTAGCTCGCTTTTATATCCTAAATGTTCGAGTTGTTGTTGTACAGTTTTGGCCTGCCATAACGCTAATTCGCTATCGCGGGTACCTATTTTTATGATTTTAGACATTTTTTGTGGAAGGCTCTAATTGAAACACTTTTTTAATTAGTTCTAAACTATCGTCGGTAGAAATATTATCATCTTTTAAATGATGCGCAAAGTGATTTGTTATTTTTTGTATAATGTTATTACTAATTAATTCCGCTTGTGCTTCGTTAAAATCGGATAGTTTTTTACGTTGCACATCGAGTTCGGCAACGGCAAAATCGTTTAACTTGTGTTTTAAAGCTTTTATTGTTGGTGCAAATTTTCTAGTTTCTAACCATGCGTTAAAATCTGCTTTAACATCTTCAATAATGGTTTCTGCAACAGGAATGTATTTTTTTCTAGCTTCTAAGGTTTCATCTGTAATTTTTGATAGATGATCTAAATGTACCAGAGTAACGTTATCTAGTTCTTTTACGTTTTCATCTACATTTTTAGGTATAGATAAATCGAGAATTAATAAGGGTTTTTTATTCTGAATTAAATATTTATCGATAGTTGGGCGTTGTGCTCCTGTGGCGACAATTAAAATGTCCGATTTGCTTAATTCTTCTTGTAAATTGGCATAATCTTTAACCACTAAATTAAACTTGCCAGCAATTTCTTCAGCTTTAGTTTTGGTACGATTTATTAAAGTAATATGCTCGTTTTTTGTGTGTTTTACAAGGTTTTCACAGGTGTTTCTTCCTATTTTTCCGGTTCCAAAAAGCAAAATATTTTTACTAGGAATATCTTTAACAGTATTAAAAATATATTGAACCGAAGCAAATGAAACTGATGTTGCGCCAGACGAAATCCCTGTTTCAGTTTTTATACGTTTACTCGCTTGAATTATAGCATTTAGTAAACGCTCTGAAAACGGGTTGAGTAAGTCGTGTTTTTTAGAAATACGTGCGCTAATTTTTAACTGACTAATAATTTCGAAATCGCCAAGAATTTGGCTATCTAAACCAGAACCTACACGAAACATGTGCGAAATGGCTTCTTGGTTTTTGTAAATGTATGCTACTTCTCTAAAGGCTTCAACAGTACCGCGTGTGTTATCGCAAAGTAATTGTATAAGTTGATAAGGGTGTTGTGCAAATCCGTAGATTTCGGTGCGGTTGCAGGTAGAAATAACAATAAGACTATCAATACCGTTGCCTTTTGCTTGTATTAATAGCTTTTGTTTTGCTTCATCATCTAAACTAAAATATCCTCTTACTTCGGCATCGGCTTTTTTATAACTTAAACCAATGGCGTAAAAGGAGCTACTTTTCGAAATGTTGTACTGCTGCATATTCAAACCTGAAATCTGAAACAAAAATATGTGGTTGGTTTAAATAAAAATAACGCTCAAAGAACTTTTAGTGTCGTTAAGGGTTTTTTAGCGTTATTTTCGATTAATAACAACAAATTATGTTATTTTTGTAGTAAAATCAATGGTTTTGAATAGTTCTATTTAGAACAAATCTAAATAAAATAAGAATGAATAACGCTCAGAATTTTAAAGAAAATGTCGCTATAAGTACTTTTGAAGAAACAAAAATAGACGATGGCTTTTTTATTTTAATGTATAAAAACGATCGTAACGAAACGCAAAACATTGTAAAAGATATAGATAGCGATTATATTCAGTTTCACTTTTGTTTAAAAGGCAGTAGTAAGTTTGTATTTAACCAAGGTCGTTATGCCTTAAATATTTTAGCAGAAAATGCGCTATTGCTTTACAATCCGCAGCGCGAATTACCAATAAATTTAGAAGCCGACCCTAATTCTTGGATTGTTTCGGTATTAATTTCAATTAAAAAATTTCACGGTTTATTCTCTCAAGAGGCGGGTTATATTACGTTTTTAAGTGAAGAAAATAAGGATAAAAAATATTATAAAGATGGTGTTATTTCGCCGTCTATGGCCATAGTTTTAAATCAGTTAATCAACTATAACTTAAATCAGAGCATTAAAAATTTGTATTTTAAAGCCAAGGCATACGAATTATTAAGTTTATATTTTAATAGAAGTGAAGATGCCAATGTAGAACAATGTCCGTTTTTAGTTGATGAAACCAACGTTATTAAAATTCGAAAAGCCAAAGATATTATCATCTCCAGAATGGCCGAACCACCAAGTTTGCAAGAGCTTGCCGACGAAATTGGTTTAACACTAAAAAAGTTAAAAGAAGGCTTTAAACAAATTTATGGCGATTCGGTTTTTAGTTTTTTGTTTGATTACAAAATGGAAGTGGCGCGTAAATTGCTTGAAGCTGGTAACGATAATGTTAACGAAGTTGGCCTAAAAGTTGGATACAGTACAGCAAGTCATTTTATTGCGGCTTTTAAGAAGAAATATGGAACAACCCCCAAAAAATATGTAACCTCTTTAAATTAATATGTTATGAAATTTTTAACCCCAGAAATTGAAGCATTAGCCAACGAAGCAAACAGAAAATCGTTAGTAAAACAAGGTGTGTCTTGCGGTATTTTTCAGGATACCGAAAACAAAAACGAACGCCAAAAATATTACTACGAGCAAAAAATAGAACAACAAAATAAATAAAACATGAAACAATTTTGGTTATTAATCTTATTAGGTTTTACCGCGTTATCTTATGCCGGCGATAAGGTTCTGGTATTTAGCAAAACCGATGGTTACAGGCATAAATCTATAGAAGTAGGCGCAGAAGCTATTAAAAAACTTGGTAACGAAAACCAGTTTGAAGTTTTCCATAGCGAAGATGCTAGTTTGTTTACCTATAAAAATTTAAAGGAATACCAACTTGTTATATTTTTAAACACTACCAAAAATGTTTTAAATGAAAGCCAAGAACAAGCGTTTAAAAAATACATTAATAAAGGTGGAAGCTTTCTAGGTGTACACGCTGCAACCGATACCGAGTTTAATTGGCCTTGGTATAATAAACTGGTTGGCGCTTACTTTTTAAGCCACCCAAAACAATGCGAAGCTACTATGCATGTTGAAAATGGTGAACATGAGGCAACCAAACATTTAAAAGAAACTTGGGTAAAGCACGACGAATGGTATAATTTTAAAAACATTAGCGATGCAATTAACGTGGTTTTAACAGTCGATGAAGGTTCTTACGAAGGTGGAGAAAACGGAGATTTTCATCCTATAGCGTGGTATCAAGAGTTCGATGGTGGTCGCATGTTTTACACAGCTTTAGGGCATACAAAAGCATCTTACACCGATCCTACATTTCTTCAGCATTTATTAGGTGGGATATTTTATTGCTTAAACAGAAAATAGTATTATCGTATTGCTGTCGTTTTTTAAATTAAAAATAATTGTGGCGCTAAGTGTTTGTTTTTCTTTTAATGAGTTAAAGGCACAGGAGGTTCATGTTTTCGCTTACGCGGAAGGTAGTAATGCAGTATTTGAAACCGATGGCTTTGATGGTTATTCACAGAAGCTTCAGAACCAAAATAAAACCATACAAAATACACTCGAAAAATCTCATACTAAAGCCCAATATAAAGCGCATAATGGGTTTAGCGAAAGCTTTTTCAACTTAGTAAAATCAGAAAAAAAAGAAAATATTTTTAAAGCCGAAAAAGAAATTCATTTTAGCTTAGATTATATTTTAAACGAACAAGGCGAGGCACTGGCTTGTGCTATAATTATGCCAAAAGAACAAGTGTTTTTAAGTGCTTCAGAAATTCAAGCAGTTTTACAGGAGGCCATGTCTCATAAATTTAAATACATAAATAAACCAATTAGCATAAGTAATTTTTATTTTACGGTAACATATTCGTATAACAATATGCTTTAAAGTTTTAAAAAACGTAAGATATTCGTAAAAAAATAGAATGAAAAAAGGAGTTTTACTTGTAAATTTAGGTTCGCCAGATAGTCCTACACCAAAAGATGTTAAAAAGTATTTAGGTGAATTTTTAATGGACGAGCGCGTTATCGATATTCCAACCATAGCTCGAGCGGCATTGGTAAAAGGAATAATATTAAAAACCAGACCAAAGCAATCTGCGGCAGCATATCAAAAAATATGGTGGGACGAAGGGTCGCCACTTATTGTTATTTCAGAGCGAGTTCAAGCAAAAATGCAAGAACAACTCGATATACCTGTAGGTTTGGCTATGCGATATGGTAGTATGACTATTAAAAAAGGATTACAAGCTTTAGTAGATCAAGGAGTAGATGAGGTGTTGTTGTTCCCGTTGTATCCGCAATTTGCTATGGCAACTACCGAAACCATTACCGTTTTAACCGAACAATTGCGTCAAGAGCATTTTCCTAGTTTAAAAATAGAATCGTTTCCTGCTTTTTATAACAAACCAGATTACATCGATGTACTTTCTAACGCTATAAAATCTCATGTAAAAGATAAAAATTACGATTACATGTTGTTTTCATATCATGGGGTTCCAGAACGCCATATTCGTAAAAGCGACGTTACAAAATCGCATTGTAAAATAGATGGTAGTTGTTGTGCAACACCAAGTAAAGCACACGAGTTTTGTTACAGGCACCAATGTTTAGAAGTAACCCGATTAGTAGCCGAAAAATTAGGTTTAAAAGCCGGAAGCTTTTCAACATCGTTTCAATCGCGTTTAGGCTTCGATCCTTGGTTACAACCATATACCGACAGAACAATTGAACGTTTAGGAAAACAAGGCATAAAAAATATGGCCATTGTAACACCAGCCTTTGTAAGCGATTGTTTAGAAACCCTAGAAGAAATTGCAATGGAAGGGCAAGAACTGTTTCATGAAGTGGGTGGACAAGATTTTACAACTATTCCTTGTTTAAACGACGATCAAGAATGGGTTGATTTACTCGTAAAATGGGTAAATAATTGGGCTAATTAGTTGTCATGGAATATTATAATTACATAAAATCTTTTCATTTAATATTTGTAATTACTTGGTTCGCAGGGTTGTTTTATATCCCAAGATTATTTGTGTACCAAATTGAAGCCAACCAAAAACCATCGCCCGCAAAAGAAATATTAAGCAAGCAACTTAAAATTATGGCCAATCGTTTATGGTTTATTATAACGTGGCCATCGGCTATTTTAGCAACGTTTTTTGCAATTTGGTTGTTAATTATTATGCCACATTGGCTGCAACAACCATGGATGCATGTAAAGCTAGCTTTTGTAGTTTTACTTTATATTTATCACTTAAAAACCCATCAATTTTACAAACAATTACAAAACGACACTTGCAAAAAAACATCAAATTTTATGCGCATCTGGAACGAAGGAGCCACCTTTATACTATTTGCAGTCGTGTTTTTGGTTATTTTAAAAAGTGCTATAAATTGGGTTTGGGGTGTAGTTGGTATATTAGTTTTAGGAGTGTTAATTATGTTAGGCTTTAAGCTGTATAAAAACATTCGCGAAAAAAATAAGTAGTACTAATTTTAAAATTTTCAGGTCGTTACCGCGCTTTGGGCGCGGTCGGGCTTTACATTTTATCTTTTTCTCGTAACCTCAAAAAAGGATGCCATTTCAATCCCTAACGCAGCAAACAACAGTGCATAAAACCAAATAATTATTAAAATAGCCAATAGGGTTTAAATAAGCTTTAACTAATTTTGGTGTAATTATTGCTATATTTAAACCAGCAAATACCTTGTTGTTGAAACTAAAAAAATTATCCCTTCGTACTCGAATATTTATAGCCATGATACTATTGGTATTATTGGCATCTATACTTATTTCGGTTGTTGTAGTGTATCAATATAAAGAGCAAAGTGAAGATTACCACAACGGTCGGCTAGAACGTAAAGAAGAAAATATTCGCACCCATATAATTAGCGTTTTAAACGGCAGGCAAAATACTTGGGAAGTCATTACCGAGAATATTCCATTCATATTTAAAGAAGAGATTTATAACATTGCTCATGTGCATAAGCTTCAAATAAATTTGTACGATTTAGATGGGAGTTTACTTATTTCATCAAAAGCAAATTTAAAACCCACAGCAGAAGACAAATGTATAGATGCCGAAATTTTAAACGCCATTTCGCATGGGGTGGAACACCGTTTTGTAGATAAAAATGTAGAAAATGGCGAAACATTTTTGTCGTCGTACACTTATATAAAAGATAAAAAATCGAATTCGCTAGCCATTTTAAACTTGCCATATTTAGAAAGCGACGATTTTTTAGATATGGAGCTCAACGAGTTTTTAGAGCGTTTACGCTACGCCTTTTTTTTAATATTGTTAATGGCCATTGGTATTGCCTTTTTGCTTTCTAAATTTATTACCAAATCGTTAAAAACGATTAGCGATAAAATAAATGCCACACGTTTAGAAAAGCGCAACCAAAAAATAGAAGTAAGCGATACAAGCGAAGAAATTTCAACTTTAGTAACATCGTACAATAGTATGATTGATGAACTTGAAGAAAGTGCCATTCAACTAGCAAAAAGTGAGCGTGAACAAGCCTGGAGAGAAATGGCAAAACAAGTGGCACACGAAATAAAAAACCCGTTAACACCAATGCGACTAACGGTGCAAAATTTTCAGCGTAAGTTTAACCCACAAGACCCTGAAATTCAAACTAAAGTTAACGAGTACAGTAAAACACTCATACAACAAATCGATACCATGAGTTCTATAGCGTCGGCATTTTCTAACTTTGCAAAAATGCCAGCGCAACAAAACGAAACACTTAATGTGGTTAATATCGTAAAATTAGCCTTGGATATTTTTAACGAAAATTACATCGATTTTTCTGCCGAAGAAGACGAAATTATTGCCAAAGTAGACCGAACACAACTTATACGTGTTGTCACTAATTTAGTTAAAAATGCCATTCAAGCCATTCCAAATGAGGTTTCCGGACGCATAGAAGTCAATGTTTCTAAAAACGAGAGCCAGGTATTAATTACTGTGGCCGATAATGGCTCGGGAATTTCCGACGAGAATATCGATAAAGTGTTCGAGCCTAAGTTTACAACTAAAACCAGCGGAATGGGACTTGGTTTAGCGATGGTAAAAAATATTGTAGAAAACCACAACGGAACTATAAACTTTACAACCCAAAAAAATATAGGGACAACCTTTACAGTCACTTTTCCTAAAGAATAAAATTATGAGTTATAATAATATATTGTCGAGTTTTAAAAATGGAATAACAACCATAACTATAAACCGTCCAAAAAAACTAAACGCGCTAAATAAAGCAACTATAAACGAGCTTCATGAGGCGTTTAACGCTGCTAATATTCATAAAGAAACCCAAGTAATTATTGTTACGGGTAGTGGTGAAAAGGCTTTTGTTGCCGGTGCCGATATTAGCGAGTTTGCTAATTTTTCGGGAGAAGAAGGTGCCGAATTAGCCCAAAAAGGACAAGATTTACTTTTTAATTTTATTGAAAACCTAAACACGCCTGTAATTGCTGCAGTAAATGGTTTTGCACTTGGTGGCGGGCTAGAATTGGCTATGGCTTGCCATTTTAGAGTAGCAAGTAACAATGCTAAAATGGGCTTGCCAGAAGTTAGTTTAGGTGTTATTCCAGGTTACGGTGGTACGCAACGATTACCACAATTAATTGGTAAAGGTCGTGCTATGGAAATGATTATGACTGCTGGTATGATTGATGCCAACACCGCTTTAAATAACGGGTTGGTAAACCATATTACTACACAAGCCGAATTGCTAAACCTTTGCGAAAGTATTGCCGAAAAAATTAAACGTAACTCACCTGTTGCCATTGGTAAGGCCATTAAGGCTGTTAATGCTGGTTTTAAAACAGGTGTAAATGGTTTTACTACAGAAATAGCGGCTTTTGGTGCTTGTTTTGATAGCGATGATTTTAAAGAAGGTACCACGGCATTTTTAGAAAAACGAAAAGCTAATTTTCCAGGCGCATAGCATATGAGGTGTTTTTTTAGTATAATATTGGTTTTAGTTTTTACGCTTCAAAGTTTTGCGCAGCGTATTAAAACAGAAAGTGGTGATATTTCTATTTTAATAGGAGAAAAAGAACTCTCGGTTACTTTTGGCTACGATAACATTAAAGTACATGGCTACGATACCGAAGCCGAATTTGTTAAAGATAAAGCTCAAATAAGAGAAAATCATGAACCAGGTTCTGGAGCTGTTTTCGAGAAAGCTTGGTTTGCAGATAGAGAAACTGTTTACGAACCTTTATTTGTCAAAGATATTAACAAGGCAATACCCAAAAAACGGCGAATTAATTTGGTTAAAAATAATCCTAAAGCCAAGTATAATTTACATATTGAAACACTATGGGTATTTCCTGGTTATAATGTAGGTTGGTCTCATCCTGCAAAAATTGATGTCGCTCTTAAAGTTTACGAAATTAATAATCCTGAAAACGTGGTTTGGCAATCACAAGCTCCCATTAGGATACAGGCTAAAGTAGCTCCTTATGAAAGAGAGTTGCGTATTGGTGCCGCTTACAACGATTTAGGGATTTTATTGTCATGGTATTTTAAGAAGAAGTTGAAGTAAGTGTATTAATTTACCAAATGTATATTTTCGTATACAATTTCTAGTATTTCCATGGCAGGTTCGTTGGTATTTGCTTTAAGGTCGCTCCATTGTAACTTTATAGGAAAAGCGTTTAACAATTTCCAAGTTATTTCGGGTTCTTTATTTTCATTTAGTAGCGAAATGGTAATATCTCGACGCTCAATAGTGTTGCCTTTTGCAGAATTTATCCAATTGTAATAGTCGTTGTCGTTTTTAATAAGACCTCGTTTTAAAATGATAGTATTCTTTTTTTGTTGTCCAGGCATTAAAATAGGGCCATTTGTAACAAAGCTTCCTTCGGTATATTTAATAGGTTCAATTTCTAATGAAAGTCCTATTACTTCCGAAACGCCAATACGATTGCCTCCCCAACTAACAGTAAATCTATTTGTACTTAAAGGATAATTAGACATAAAAATTACGCTATTAAAAAGATAATTAATTCGATTAATTAAAATTAAGTTTTTAATTATCAGTAGTTTAATTCTTAAAATTAAAATATTTTATTCAATTTGCCAATTTGTTAATAACCAACGCTTGCTTTAACAATTACCAGCGATTTTAATACTTAACTTTAAACTGAATTTTTCCACAAAACTCTCAAACCCTCAAAATATTGAACCCAAAATCTGCCATAAAAGGTCGCGGAGCGCAACAAAACACGCCTAATCGGTTTTTCGAGTTAAGCCACGAAATGCGTAACGATTTCTTAGAATATTGCCATAAAGAAGGCGAAAAAGCCGATAAAAACAAGACGCTTTACTTACCAGTATTTCCTAAAACAATAGTAAATAAAGTACAAAGTCCCGACGTTGGTATGGCATATTCTATGAACATGTATCAAGGTTGTGAACACGGTTGTATTTACTGTTATGCGCGAAACACGCACGAATATTGGGGTTACAGTGCTGGGTTAGATTTTGAGAGGCGTATTTTGGTAAAAAAAGATGCGCCTAAACTGTTAGAAGCCCATTTAAAAAAGAAATCCTGGAAAGCGCAAACTATAGTCATGTCCGGTAACACCGATTGTTACCAACCTGCCGAAAAAGAATTTGAAATTACAAGGCAGTGTTTACAGGTGTTTTTAAAATATAAACACCCGGTAGGCATAATTACTAAAAACGCTTTAATTTTGCGTGATTTAGAGGTTTTAAAAGCACTTGCAAAAGATAATTTAGTGGCTGTAAATATTTCAATTACATCTCAGTTTGAAGACACACGACGTATTTTAGAACCACGAACAGCTAGTATTAAAAAACGTTTAGAGACTGTAAAAGTTTTAAGCGAAAATAATATTCCTGTTAATGTTATGCTTGCACCAATTATTCCAGGAATAAATAATCATGAAATTTTGCCTTTGGCCAAATTGGTTTCAGAAAACGGAGCACTGTCTATTAGCCATACTATTGTGAGATTAAATGGAGCGATTGGAGACATTTTTACCGATTGGATTTATAAAACTATGCCCGATAAGGCAGAAAAAGTATTGCATCAAATAGCCGATTGCCACGGTGGGAGTTTAAACGATTCGCGTTTTGGTGACCGCATGCGTGGTGAAGGTAAAATAGCAGAACAAATAAATAGCCTAATAGCTTTAGCTAAACGCAAGTATTTTGCGAATAAAAAAATGCCTAATCTTAATACTGCTTTGTTTGAGCAGCATAAAAACGGACAACTAAAATTGTTTTAAAATAAAAAGGTTGCCTATTTTGGCAACCTTTTTATATATCGAAATGTGATTAGAGATATTAAATATTTTGAGTAAATATTTTACCTTCAGATTTAAAAACTAACTTGTAGTGTTTGTTTCCTAATCCTTCTAACTTATAAGCTTTTTGAATGTTTCTTTTGTGGTCAATATTATCAGAGTAAACTAAGTCTGAATTTACATCGTAAATATTTACTTCTAAAGGAGCTTCGTTTAAAGATAATTTTGAAACGTAAACTACGCCATTTTCTAATCTTGCGTATGGCTTGTAAGTAATAGTTTTGTCTTCATTTTTGAAATTAACTTCACTAGAAATTACAGAGAAAGGCATAGTATCAATTTCTAAATCTTTTTCTAATTCTACTGTATAATTTCCATCAGGTAGCGATGTAAAATCGAATGCTTTTTGGTAGTTACCAGTTTCAGCAATTACTTCTTTATATAAAATAACACCGTTAGCATCAGTAATAGTTAACTTGTTACCTTGTTTAACACTTTGTAAACTGATTACGGTTTTTTTAGCGTTTTTAGTAAAAGTTACATTAGCAGACTCATTTGCGAAACTTAACAAGGTAGCAAACATTGTTACCATTAAGAATCCTTTTTTTGTGTTTTTAATTACGTTTTTCATAATATGTTGTTTTTAACTTTCAACATTTCAAAGATAAGGCGCTAATAGCTCCTGGAAAACAATGATATTAATTGATAATTATGCTATTTTAACTAGAAAATTGACTAGGTGTTAATATGGCATAGTTTCGGATTAAATGAGTATAAAATCGATGAAATGCATAGTTTTTTTAATGACATTTTTATCAATTAAGAATATAATTTGAGGTTAATTTTAAGACGTTAAATAGTTAAATTATGATTGTTTTTTAAACGGAAGAAAGATGCACTAGTTAAAATTAGTTCTGCGGACGATAACTTAATAAAATACCAAAAGGTTTACATTAATTGTGTATTACTTATTGGTAGTAAAAAAATAAGTGCTAGTTGTATAAACAATAACTGTAAATAATATATCTTAGAATTATTTGATTAAGCTCTGCAGGATTTATAATTTTAAATGAAAAGATAGGAGGAAGCTGTTGTAGTAATTAACTGTTCTAAAAAAAAACAATTAAAGCTTTTATTATTTTTTAGAATAATTAAAAGCAGTTGTCTGGGAGATGTAAAAGCAGGGGTGAAGGTGGTATTGGGTAGTTATGGTTAAAACAAAAAAGCGAATCATCTATAAAATGATCCGCTTTCTTAATAAAATCAAGAAAATAAAGGGATTAAATTTGTTCTGTAAAGGTTTTACCTTCGGTTGTAAAAACAAATTTGTAACTACCTTCACCTAAACCAGAAAGCTTGTATGCTTTTTGTATGTTTTTGGTGTTTTCAATACTTTCAGAAAAAACTAGGTTAGAATCTTCACCATAATAAATTTCAACTTTTAAAGGTGATTTGTTTAATGAAAGCTTTGAAACAAATACTACACCGTTTTCAACACGTAAAAAAGGTTTGTAAGTTATTTTCTCACTAGCTTTATGAAACACGACTTGGTTGTCTGTTACGGTAAAAGGCATTGTGTCGATTTCTAAATCTTTTTCTAATTCAAAAACATACTCACCATCAGGAAGTGCAGTTAAATCGAAAGCTTTCTGGTAGTTACCAGTTTTAGCAATAACTTCTTTATATAATACAACACCATTAGCGTCAATAATGGTTAATAGGTTTCCTTCTTTTACACTATCTAAAGTTAAGATAGTTTTCTTAGCATCTTTAACAATAATTAAATTTGCAGGCTCTGTTGCGAAACTTAACAAGGTAGCAAACATTGTTACCATTAAGAATCCTTTTTTTGTGTTTTTAATTACGTTTTTCATGATTTGGTGTTATTAACGTTCAACACTACAAATTTACAGCAAGAATTAAAGGTGTAAAACATTGATATTAATTTGTTTATATGCTAAATTACCCAATAAATTAGGTAGGTGTTAATATAGCAACACAACAGGTTAAATGAATACAAAAGCCAGCAAAATGCGTTTTTTTAAATCTATTAAATTAAAGAATTTCTAATTGTGTTTTAGTTTAAAACTATATATAGATGTATTACATAATAGAATTAAAAAACACAGTTAATTTTATTTTTTAATAAAAGTAGTTTAAGTATGTGCTAATTAATTATAAGCAACTAAAAAAGGGCTGCAATTTGCAGCCCTTTTTTAATTTAAATTTATGGAGAGTTATATGGTCTTGGTAAATGTTTTACCGTTTGTGGTAAAAACAAATTTATAGTTAACGTTACTTGAACTTTTTAATTTAAATACGCGCTCAATAAGCTCGGTGTTTTCAATAGTTTCTTTGTGTATAAGCTCGAACGATCCTTCAGAGCCAGAAAAAACTTCAATTTTTAGTGGAGACTTGTCTAATGATAATTTATTGATAAAAACTAAATCTTTTGAAGTACGAACAATAGGCTTATAAATAACAGTCTCTAAATTATTATTAAAAACAACTTCTTCATTGTTTACTTTAAAAGGTATGCTAGAAACTTCTACGTCTTTATTCAATTCAAAAACATATTCTCCGTTTGGAAGTTCGGAAAAATCGAATGCTTTTTGATAATTTCCAGTTTCGGTAATTTCTTCTTTATATAGAACAACACCATTTTTATCTGTAATGGTTAATATGTTTCCCTCTTTAACACTTTCGAAAGTTAAGATGGTACTTTTTGCAGTTTTAGTAACAGTTAAGTTAGCAGGCTCGTTAGCGAAACTTATTAAGGTAGTAAACATGGTTACTATTAATAATGCTTTTTTTGTGTTTTTAATTACGTTTTTCATGATTTGGTGTTATTAACGTTCAACACTACAAAGTTAGGGTTCGTGTTAAAGGTGCAAAACATTGATATTAATGGGTTTGTATGCTAAATTACCAGAGAAATGCTAAGGGTGTTAATTTGGTACAACTACGTGTTAAAAGACTATAAAATAGGTTAAAATGTAATTTTGATTAACCATTTTTTCAATTTGTAAAAGAAGTTAGGTTTTAAAATTGATTTAAGTGAAAAATAAATTTTAAATAAAAAAAAGTGAGCCACCACAGCTCACTTTTACCAACTAAACTAAATAAGACATTAAACTAATTATTAATGAATATTGTCACTCTGTTAGAGTATATGTTTTATCGCTTACTATTTTAATTAACTTAAAAAGATCTACCACCAAAATTTTTAAGCTATTTAACATTAAAATGATATCGATAATATATTTAATAATGTTTAACACTTCAAATATACGTTGCTATGGCGTTACAAAAAACAATAAAATTAACGCGATTATATGTTATTTTATCTGGCTTATTAAATTGTGTTAATTTAGTATAGTTTTATGCAAATATGCTTTGTTTTGGCTAGGTTTAGTTTTTTTAGTGCGTATAATTAAAAAAGAGTTGGTATAAAAATACCAACCCTTTTTCTCTGGTAATTGCATCCCTCAATTATTTTGCCCAGGCAAACTTTTTAAATGCATCGTCTACAGGTGTTTCTGCAATATGATTTGTATAGTTACTGATAACTTTTTGTGCTAAACCTAAAATAATATCTAATAAATTTCGCTGCGTATAACCAGCTTCGTAAAATTTGGTAATTTCTGCATCGGTAATATTACCTCGGTTTCTTAATATGCTTAAAGTAGTATCTTGTAATACTTGTAATTTTTCGGTAGGCATTGGCGACTGGTTTCTTAATGCTTCGGTTAAAGCAGGATCTACTTTCATTGAATGTGCAATTCCTGTGTGCGCAGGCACGCAGTAATGGCAGCCATGTTCTACGTTTATAGTTTGCCATACTACGGTTAATTCTTCGGCGTTAAACGACGAGCCCGCAAACAAACCATGTAAAACTTTGTAGGCTTCTAAAATTTGTGGAGATTCTGCTAAAACACCGTGTAGTCCTGGTAACATACCAAAACTTTTTACAGATTCTTCTAATAATGGTTTACTTTCTGCTGGTGCAGATTCGATAGTGTGAATTTTTAATGTACTCATAATTTTTCTTTTTCAATATTAATTATTTCTAAACGATTGTTTAGAAATAGGTTAAAAAATTTTTGTTTAAAGGTTTTTAAATATATTTTCTATGTAATTATTTAGTTGTGTTTCGTTAAACACGCGACTTGCTGATGATAGTCCGAACATGGCAACTATTAAATAATCGGCTTGTTGCTCTGCGTTGGCATAATTGCTCTCCTGGGCTAGAATTTTTACAAAAACGCTGCGTACCGAATTGGTAAAAGCAGATAAGGCATTTTTTATTTGCTCATCGGCATCGTCTCCAATTTCGTTAGCTGTATTAGTTATTAAACAACCTTTACTGCAGTCTTTTTCTTTGGAGAATGTAATAAAGTCATAAAAATAAGTTTTAATACCGTTTATGCCATTTGTTGAAGCTTCAAGCTTACTAATAAGCATATTTAATTTTAATTTATAACATTTTATACTTTCTAAAAAAACACCATTTTTATTGCCAAAGCTTGCGTATATGGAAAACTTGTTAATGCCCATTTCCTTTTCAAGCATTTGCATAGACGTAGTTTCGTAACCATTTTTCCAAAACAGGTTCATGGCTTTTTCTATGACTTCGTTTTCGTTATAATTTTTTGTTCTTGGCATATTACAAATTTACATCTTTTTTCAAAACGTTGTAATGTCGGTTTTTGGCCAAATTACCCAAACCTTTTTTGTGGTTTTATCGGCTTTTTTATTAAAGTTATTTTTGTTAGCGTTTAACGCTTGAGTTTAAGTTTATATACTTCTTTGTCATAATTACAACACAAAACTAACTAAACGTTTAGAAACAATATAATGTTTAACAGTTTTTTAGTTAAATAGCATTAATTATCTGTTGAATTAAAGATAATAAGTTGCCGCTTAACCAATAATTTTTGTTTTCGCCGCCTCAATAGTCTTTTTTGAGCTTCCGATAAATATATCTTCGTTACTTATAATAACCGGACGACTTAAAAAAGTGTAATGCTCTAAAATGTAGTTTTTGTAATCGCGTTCGGTTAAATCTTGGTTTTTTAAGTCCATTTCTTTGTAAAGTTTAGCGCGCTTGCTAAATAAGGCTTCATAGCTACCCGAAAGGGCTTTCATGGCTTCTATTTGATTTACAGTTATTGGCTCGCTTTTTATGTCTTGTAAAACAAACTCTTTTGGTAAGTTAAGTTCTTTTAAAATTCTGGTGCAAGTATTACAGGTTTTTAGGTAATAGACTTTTTTCATGTTTTTTTAATTTGAAATTAAATAACGGTATCTTTATGCCAAAAATAAACAAATGGATTTCGTATTTAAAGTTTTAAATAACACACGTCAAATTTTTAAAAATATAATAGAGGAAAATACTTTAGAAGATTTAAATAAAATACCTGAAGGATTTAACAATAATATTATCTGGAATATTGCTCACGTTGTAGTTACCTTGGAAGTGTTAGCTTATAAACTATCGGGTTTAGAAGTTTCTCTGGATAGTGAGATGATAAACAAGTACAAAAAAGACTCGAAACCAGAAGGTGCATTATCGCAAAATGAAGTGGACGAAATTAAAGGCTTGCTTACATCAACTATTAAAAAAGTTGAAACCGATTATAATGCCGGAATTTTTAAAACTTTTAATGAATATACGGTGTCTACAACTGGAAATACCTTAACTAAAATTGAAGACGCTTTACAGTTTGTTTTCTTTCATGAAGGATTACATTACGGGTATGTTTTAGCTCTTTTAAAGGTGGTTAAAAGCTAAATATGGCTGAGACTCGTTGTAGGGAATTAAAAACTCTATAATTCCAGTAGAGTAAGGTGCAATTTCGTAAGTGTTGTAAAGCAAAACGATACCTTCATTGGAATAAGCTATGTTTTTTGGCATTTTAAAATTTGATGGCTCGAATAAACTATTTTTATCTTCAATATTTTTATCGAAATACGTTTCCGATAGTTTTTTAAAGCTCTTATAATCGGTAAATAGGTCAACGTTATCAATAAGATTACCTGTAGTTAAATCGAAATTTTTAAAAATTATTGTAGTAAGCCCATGAGCGCCTCCTTCATAAACATAAGAGGTGATGGCTATTGACGCTAATGCTTCAGATTGATACATGACTTCTACATCAATTTGTGTTTCCCAAGGTGGTGTAGCTTCCTTTACTTCTTCCGAAAAACTGTTATAAGTACTATTAAATAAAGAAATGCCTTCTTCCACAGTTTCTAGAGCCTTTGTATCTGTATCTCTAACCTGCAAAGCATTAATTAAAGCAGCATTAATTTGCCTGTTAATTTTAGAAGTTATTTTTTCATTTCCTTTAGCTAATATGGCGTTTATTGCAACTAGGTTGTTGTTTTCTACATTAAAACTTGTTTCCCTAAATTGAATTGTTTCAGTTTCTTTTTTACAACTAAAAAAGGTGATAAGAATAATAATTAAAGTTGGGAGTATGTGTTTTGTCATGAGGCGTTTTTAACTACCACTAAAAATAAAAAATGCAATTAACAAAGCCTATTAATTGCAAAACCTTAACATTATTTTAAAAATTGAATTTTAATCGAGGTAATAAACATAGCCAAAGTTAAGCCAAACTAACCAGTCGTTATTTCTATTAAACTCTAGCTCATGATTTAGCCCGTCAACCCAATCACTAAAGTAGTATTGCCATCTTAAGTCTAAAAGTAAATCAGATAATTTAGTTAATTTATAACGAACTCCAACACTGGCAACTACAGACCATGCAGAAAACGATGAGGTGTCTATTGGATAATCACGAGTAGCACCACTGTCTAACGGCGGTAAATTAGTTTCATCTTGATACCATCCCGAATATATATTGTCTTCGTTAAATATGTTACCATCGCCATAAGTTGTTGTGGCTTGCGGAGAACTGTAAGTGTAATGTACGCCCAAACTAACAAAAGGAGCAAAACTGTATGCGAAGCCTTGAAAATCTCGAATACTTAAAGGGAAATATTCCAGTTGAGTTCCGATATCTAAGTTGCTTGCAATCCCGCTATGAGCTCGAAGTTTATCGGCATCTAACGAAATTCGGTCTGCACTAACCCATTTACCAAAATGATTTAATTTGGTTCTGTTATAAGAAAGTTCGTTTCTTAATTTAAAATGATCGTTAAAATAAGTGTCGGTAGTGTAACAGTTACAATCTGCTCTATATGAAAAGTTTATGTAGTGAATTAAACCAATTCCTATGCCCGAGTTGCCAAAGTTAGTTTCGTTTTCATCTCTTCCCCCAAAATCCGAACGAAATTGAACAGGACCAGCTATAGCACCAATTTCATGAGAAAATCCTAATTGAGCATTTACGGTTTGTAATGAAACAAACAGTAGGAAGACAGAAACTAAATGTTTCAAGTTAAGCATAATAGGGTTTGTTTTTCTTGAGGCAAATTACTGTTCACAAATATATAAAAACATCGATAACAAACAAATAATATTAGTTGAGTCGCTAATGGTTAATTTTGTATTGCGAAATTATAAAATTATCAACGTTTAAATTGTAGATATCGTATATTTGCTTTAAATTATTATCATTTTAATAAATTACTAATACAACACGATTGTATATGAAAAAAAATATTAAAGAATTTTTAGACCTTGTAAAGCTACGAAATGGTCACGAGCCAGAATTTTTACAAGCTGTTGAGGAGGTTGCCGAAACGGTAATTCCTTATATTGTTAAACACGATATATATTATGGTAAAAATATTTTACTACGAATGGTTGAACCCGAACGTTTAATTTCGTTTAGAGTTTCGTGGGTTGATGATAGTGGTGAAATACAAGTAAATAGAGGATATCGCATACAAATGAATTCGGCCATTGGCCCATATAAAGGTGGTTTACGTTTTCACCCAACAGTAAACGCTAGTATTTTAAAGTTTTTAGCTTTCGAGCAGGTATTTAAAAACTCCCTAACAACATTGCCAATGGGTGGAGGTAAAGGTGGTAGCGATTTCGACCCTAAAGGAAAAAGCGATAACGAAATTATGCGTTTTTGTCATGCTTTTATGAGTGAATTATTTAGGCATATTGGGCCAAATACCGATGTTCCTGCCGGCGATATTGGTGTTGGTGCACGCGAAATTGGTTTCCTTTTTGGTATGTATAAAAAATTACGAAACGAATTTACAGGTGTTTTAACTGGTAAAGGATTGTCTTGGGGAGGTTCGTTAATTCGCCCAGAAGCAACGGGTTACGGTACCGTGTATTTTGCAGAAAGTATGCTTAATACTAAAAATGAATCTGTAAAAGGTAAAACGGTTGTTATTTCTGGTTCTGGAAACGTGGCGCAATTTGCGGCCGAAAAAGTGCTGCATTTGGGAGGTAAAGTGGTTACATTATCTGATTCTTCTGGATATATTTATGATGAAGAAGGGATTGATGAAGCTAAGCTTAAGTTTGTTATGGAACTTAAGAATGTAAAACGAGGGCGCATTAACGAATATGTTAACGCATATCCTAACGCAACGTTTGTGGCTGGAAAAACACCTTGGGAAGTTACTTGCGATATTGCCTTGCCATGTGCAACACAAAACGAACTTAATAAAAATAATGCCGAAACCTTGTTAAGTAATGGTTGTATTTGTGTTAGCGAAGGAGCCAATATGCCATCTACCAAAGGAGCTATTGCCGCATTTCATGATGCTAAAATATTATTTGCTCCTGGTAAAGCATCTAATGCTGGTGGTGTAGCTACTTCTGGGTTAGAAATGTCTCAAAACTCATTGAGGATTAGTTGGACTAGAGAAGAAGTAGACGATCGTTTAAAGGGTATAATGAAAAATATACATGACGCTTGTATAGAATACGGAACCGAAGACGATGGTTATATTAACTATGTTAAGGGTGCAAATATCGCGGGCTTTGTTAAAGTTGCCGATGCTATGTTAGCGCAAGGTATAGTCTAGTAATTTTAAAATTTTATAGTAAAAGCTTCACTTTAAAGTGAAGCTTTTTTGTTTTAGTAGATTATTTTAAACAAAAACTCGTTACTTATAAATATATTTGAACACCTAAAACAATAGTATGCTTAAACACCTTTTTGTTTTAATATTATGTTTATTTACTTCGAGTTTTTTTGCTCAAGATTATTCTGCGCTTTGGGAAGGGCATTTTTCGTACAATGAAATTATTGATGTATCGCAAGGTGATAATAAAATTTTTGCGGCTTCAAATAATGCGGTTTTTTCGTTTAACACGCAAACAAACGATATTGAAGAAATTAGTACTATTCATGGGCTTTCTGGCGAAACTATTTCAACTATTTATTACAGCGAAAGTTACCAATTATTAGTTGTTGGCTATGAGAGCGGTTTAATTGAAGTTGTTTTTAACAATGGTGGCGACGTTTTAACTCTTGTAGATATTGTTGATAAGGTTACTATATCGCCAACAAATAAGAGAATAAATCATTTTAATGCTCTAGAAAACAACTTATATATTGCAACAAATTATGGTATTTCGGTATTTAATTTGGAGCGATTAGAGTTTGGCGACACTTATTTTATTGGTGATAATGGCGGTCAACTAACAGTTAACCAAACAACCATTTATAACGGATTTATTTATGCGGCTTGTTCCGACGGAAATGGTATAAAAAAAGGCCTTTTAACCAACCCTAATTTAATCGATTATCAAAATTGGGATACCGTTAATTCGGGCAGTTGGTTGGGTGTTCAAGCTGTACAAAATAGTTTGTATGCTATAAACACAAATAGATATATATATTCGGGAAATAACGATGTTTTTATTCAATTGCAGCAGATCGAAACAACGCCTATAAAATTTTCCACTACAACAACACATTTAATGGTAACAACCAGCAGTAATGTGTTTGTTTTCGATGCTAGTTTTAATTTAGTAACTCAAGCAGAAATAAACCCCTTGTTTGAAACAGAGTTTACGGCAGCTGCGTTATATTCTGATTATTTATATATAGGGTCTCAAGATTTTGGTATACTAAAAACAAGTATATCCAATGGTTTTGATTATGAAGAAATTCATCCAGATGGGCCGCTTTTAAATGAACCGTTCTCAATTGAAACTTCGCCAGATGGTGTTTGGGTAACCTTTGGGGAGTATGATATTTTTTTTAATCCATATCCGTTAAATAGCCGAGGCATTAGTCATTTAAAAAATAACGAATGGAATAATATTAATTACAGCGAAGTTTTTGAAGCAAAAAGTTTAAATAATATTGCGGTAAATCCTAATAATACAAACCAAGTATTTGTAAGTTCCTTTTTTAGTGGACTATTAGAAATTAACGATGATTTGCCTACCACACTTTATAACGAAACCAACAGTGGTTTAGAATCGTTGGTTTTGGCTAATAATCCTAATTATATTGATATTCGAGTAGGGCCAACCGTATTCGATAACGACGGGCTATTATGGTCTTTAACCAGCTTAGTCGACAAACCATTAAAATCCTTTAATCCAGAAACCAATCAATGGCAAGTTTTTAGTTATACAGATGTTATAGCCGATGGTTTCAATGATGGTAATCTCGGGTTTTCAGATTTAGTTGTCGATAATAATGGTACAAAATGGAGTTCATGTTACGAATATGGTGTAATTGCTTATAACGAGAATTCTAATCCGGTAATTAAAGCCATTTATACCGACGATCAAAACATGCCGCATGAAAGAGCAACGGCTTTAGCCATGGATAATAGAAACCAACTATGGATAGGAACTTACCGCGGTTTAAGAGTACTTTATAATACCTCAAATTTTCTTGAGAGTGACGATGTTCAAGTGTATGAAATTATTATTGAAGAAAACGGTGAAGCTCAAGAACTTCTATATCAGCAGTATATTACAGATATTAAGGTAGACGGATCGAATAATAAATGGGTTGGTACAGATAGTTCTGGGTTATTTTACTTTTCGTCCGATGGGCAAAATACCATTTATCATTTTACAACAGATAATTCGCCATTACCATCAAACAGTATTCGCGATATTGCTTTAAACTACAATAATGGCAAAGTTTATATTGCCACAGATAATGGGTTGGTTTCTTTCTCTTCGGGAAGTTCGGGTACTTTTAATACTTTAGAAAATGTTTATGCGTACCCTAATCCAGTAAGACCAAATTTTGATATTGTTGAGAAAAAAGTAACCATAAAAGATATTTCGGAAAACGTAAATATTAAAATTACAGATATTTCAGGTAATTTAGTGGCAGAAGCACAATCTAACATCAATCAACGATTTAGTGGTTACAATTTAGAGATTGATGGTGGTACTGCTTACTGGAACGGCAAAAACTTAGCCAATAATGTGGTTGCTTCGGGGGTGTATTTAATTATGCTTTCAGACCTCGATACGCTCGAAACCAAGGTTGTAAAACTAATGGTAGTACGCTAATGTTAATTACTACAAATGCCATTGTGCTTTCTAAATTGCGTTATAAAGATAACGACCTAATTGTTACATGCTATACAGAGGAAAAAGGCGTTTTAAGCTTTTTATTGCGTGGTGTATTAAAAAGTAAAAAAGGCGGATCGAAAGTAGCTTATTATCAGCTTTTATCTCAAATTCAAATGGTTGTTAATTACAAAGCCAAAAGTAGCTTGCATAGTGTAAAAGAAACCAAACCAATTCATATTTATTCAAGTTTACATACTAATGTTGTAAAAAGTGCTATTGTTATGTTTTTGGCAGAAGTACTTGCAAACACTTTAAAAGAAGAAGAACAAAACAAAACCCTTTATAGTTATCTCGAAAATACTTTGCTTTGGTTGGATAGTCAACAAACATTTGCGAACTTTCATTTATTGTTTTTATTAAACCTTACCAAGTATTTGGGTTTTTATCCAGATGTTTCATTATTAAAGTATCCTTATTTTAATTTATACGAAGGCGAATTTCAGTTAGAGGCATCAAATAAGTATTGTATTTCTGGTGAAAATTTAGAATTATTAAAAACCCTTTTAGGCATAAATTTTGAGGCACTTTCTTCAGTTAAAATTAGTGCAAAACAAAGGCAACAATTTTTAAATACTATTTTGCTTTATTTCGAGCTACATTTAGGTACCTTTAAAAAACCAAAATCGTTGCAAATTTTTAACCAAGTATTTAGTTAATGAAGTATTTCTACTTAGCTTGTAGTATACTATTTTCGGTAATAACACAGGCGCAACAAATAAAAGTTTTAAACTCTAAAACCAACGAACCGCTTTTTGGAGTGGCTATTTACAATGTAGATAAAACCAAAAGTGTGGTTACAAATTTTAGAGGTGAAGCTAATATTTCGGAATTTACAAATACCGAAATTATATATTTTAAGCATTTATCGCATTTACTAAAACGCGTGCAAAAGACAGATATAAAGTTTAACAAGGTGTTTTTAGTTGCTAATACACAAGGTTTGGACGAAATTGTAATTTCGGCTTCAAAATTTGAACAAAACAAACGCGACATTCCCCAAAAAATAATAAGCAGTAATGCCGAAGATGTTACTTTAAATAATCCGCAAACAAGTGCCGATTTATTGGAGCAAACAGGGCATGTTTTTGTACAGAAAAGCCAATATGGAGGTGGTAGCCCCATGATTCGCGGTTTTTCTACCAACAGGCTTTTAATTACGGTCGATGGTGTACGCATGAATAATGCGATTTTTAGAAGCGGAAATCTTCAAAATGTAATTTCTATCGATCCGTTTTCGATACAAAATACCGAAGTTACTTTAGGAGCAGGTTCTGTTATTTACGGTAGCGATGCCATTGGTGGCGTTATGAGTTTTTATACTCAAAAACCTCAGTTTTCGCACAATAATAAATTGCATTTAAAGGCAAATGCCATAACCAGATACACTAGTGCGAGTCATGAAAAAACAGGACATTTCGATATTAATTTAGGTTTAAACAAATGGGCATTTGTTACTAATATAAGTTACAATGACTTTGATGATTTAAAAATGGGTAGCCATGGGCCAAACGCCTATTTAAGAAACGAGTATGTTGTTACTACTCCAAATGGCGACGAAATTGTTAGTAACAGTAACCCTTTAATACAACGATATTCTGGGTACAATCAATTAAACTTAATGCAAAAAATAAAATTTCAACCTAAAAGTAATTTAAGTTTCGATTTAGGTTTGTTTTATACAAAAACATCGAGTTATTCACGCTACGACCGATTGATACGATACCGAGACGACTTACTAAGATCGGCCGAATGGAATTACGGGCCACAAAAGTGGTTTATGTCTAACCTACAAATTACTAAACTAAGCAGTAGTTCTAATTTATACGATAAAATAAAAGCCACGTTAGCGTATCAAAACTTTCAAGAAAGTAGGTTAGATCGCGATTATCAATCCGTAGAAAGAAATATTAACGAAGAAGCAGTCGATGCTGTATCGTTTAACTTAGATTTAGAAAAAACCTTAGGACCAAAATTAGAGTTGTTTTATGGTGGTGAGTATGTGTTTAATCAAGTAAAATCAACTGGAAAAACGGAATTTATCGATACCAATACTTATCAAAATGCGTTGTCACGTTACCCAAATGGGGCTACTTGGCAATCGGCAGCTGTGTATAGTAGTATAAAATACAAGCCGCAACCTCATTTTGTGTTTCAGTCGGGTTTACGATATAATTATGTAGCTAGTAAGGCTAGTTTTGTTGAGAGTAATGTGTTTTTAAATTTACCTTTTTCAAAGGCGCATAACGATTCTGATGCGCTTACTGGAACCGCAGGTATAAGTTGGGCTCCAAACCCAATTATTCAATGGAAATTAAATGCTTCTTCTGCATTTAGGGCACCCAATATCGACGATGTTGGCAAGGTGTTCGATTCCGAACCTGGCTCGGTGGTTGTGCCAAATAACAACCTAAAGCCGGAATATGCTTATGGGGGCGAACTTGGTGTTGTTTTAAATTTTAACAATACAGTTGTTTTAGATTTAAATACGTATTACACCTATTTAAACAATGCTTTAGTACGTCGCGATTACCAATTAAATGGTGAAACTGAAATTATTTATAACGGCGAACTTAGTAATGTACAGGCTATGCAAAATGCATCGAAAGCATGGATTTATGGTTTTGAAGTTGGCGGAAAAATAAACTTTACAAACAAACTTAAATTAACCGCGCAGTACAATGTAGTTGGTGGTACCGAGGTTAACGATGGTATTGAAGTTCCTGTGCGGCACGCGTCGCCTAGTTTTGGAAATGCGCATTTTACATGGCGCGATAATAAGTTTACACTCGATGCTTTTACTAATTTTAGTGATAGTTTTTCGTATTTGCAATTAGCACCATCGGAGCAGGAAAAGGATTATATTTATGCTGTCGATGCCAATGGCAATCCGTACAGCCCGTCGTGGTACACTTTAAATTTACGCACACAATACCAAGTAACACCAGCAGCAAGAGTAACCGCAAGTCTCGAAAATATTACCGACCAGCGCTATAAAACCTACTCTTCTGGAATTGCGGCAGCAGGACGAAACTTTATTATAGCCTTACAGTATAGTTTATAAAATTAAAAACTCCCATAAAACATTAGTTTTATGGGAGTTAATAAATTAAGTTCAGGGGGAAGATATTTAATTATTATTAGTTTTTAATCGCTTTTTTGTTTAAAACTTGACCGTTTTCAAGCTCAACTTTTGCTATATAAATTTTATTTTTCAAGTTGTTTAGCTGAAATATTTCGGAGGAACTATTCCCGCTGAAGTTGTAAATTTCGCGACCTACTAAATCTAAAATTTTAACCGACTTTATGGTTTCGTTACTTGAAACACTAAACTTTACATAATTGTTTTCTAAATTAATAATAGAGAGTTTGTTAGTATTAGTGTTAAAAGTTTCTGTATTTAAAACAGTAGCATTAAAAACAATTTCGAAACGATTGTTAAACACACCGGTTTCCGATGTAAAACTATAATCGGTATCACTTAAATTATGTGTTTTGTTTAACAAGTTGTCTTTTAAAATTACCATATTATTACCTAAAAATTCACCTTCAAAATTGGCTAGGGATATTGTGTAAATGGTAGGTTGATTAATGTTTGAACTAAACCCAAGTTTAATAACTTCGTTGGTGGTTAAACTACTCGAGTGTTTTCCTTGAATAGCAAATTTAGTGCTTTCGTTTTCTATTGATGAGTATAATACAGCTGGTAAACTGCTTATAGAAAGTCGAGGTGCATCGTAAGTTAAACCATCCATTCCGTTAGTTGCGCCATCAACATAGGCTATTAAAATTTGGTTAAACACCCCATTATCTGAAGTTAAGTTAAGCCAAAGTCTGTTTGCCGTTGAGGTTTCTTCTTTAGTGCTTGTTGTTTTAAAAAACTGTGTATTACTTGAAACATCTGCCATTCGCATAGCATTAGTAAAAGTTGCGGTGCCACCAGCACCAAGTCCTGCTACAAAAAAGCCTTGACCAGAAGGGATGTATTGATTTGGAGTTGTTCCGCTACCTCCTGGAGATGTAGTTATACTGCCCGAACCAACAGCGTAAATAGCATAATCGTTTTTACTAAAGTTTAAATTTTGATTACCTGCATTGGCAGCATCTGGTGGTGTGGCTTGCGACCATAAATAAGCTGCGCCGTCTATAACAGTATTGTTTGCTGCATAAAAGGCATCAAAATCTATCGCCGAAGGATATGGGTTACCAATAAAATTCCAGTTTTGTGCTGGTGCTATGTTGGCGGCGTTTGTTGAAATGGTAACGGTTTTATCTCCGGTGTTAAATGCGCCTTCAAAAGTGTAATAACCTTGTGCTCCTAAAGCAGAATGTGAGCGAGGTTCTGTTACAGCATATCCCATTCCAGGTATCATCGTATTTGCTCCGTAGGCAATTTGCCAATCGTTGCCATCATCATCAATATCATCGGGGATACCATTTGTAGTTCCTACCGAATGTTCATCAACAAAATTTGCAGCTTCAAACCAAAAGCGTCTGTCGCCATCTACATCTGGAAAAACGCTTTCTATTGTTTCACCATCAACAGGCGAACTCCAATAGGTGTAATAATACCATTTGTCTTTAAATGGTGTAGTCTTGTTTACTCGCGCCAAACCTGTTGGGCTTACAGTAAAAGTGGCAGCGTCGTCGTTTTGCTTAAAATTGGCTGTTGTTTGTACAATTATGGTACCATCAACCTGCACATCGTTATTTACATCAACATAAGTGCCATCGGAAACATTAAGAATATAACCAGCATTAACGGTTAAACTACAAGTTGTAAAGCTACCGTCAACCGAAGTGGTGTAATCTCCGTTAATAATGGCATTTAAAGTTGAATCTGGCCCTACACCGTTATTCCAATTGGCACCGTCCCAGGTGATAGTATTAGAACAAGGTTCGCAACTATATGAGCAAGTTCCTAAATTACTGTGGCTACCACTTCCATTTGTAAACGACCAATTTGCTGAATTAGACACATCAGCAAACAAAAGAGCTTGGTTGGTTTCGGTGGTACAATCGTGAGATCCATTATCAAAATCACCAAAATTAATTGCTGAAACTCCATCGGCTAAACCAGGAGGAACGGCGCTCGTGTTGGTTGTTATTGTGGTATTAGTCCAGCCTGTTGTGCTACCAAAATTTATAGCATATAAAAAATTGGGAGTTGTTGTATTTCCTTGAAATGCCAAAATTTGGTCTCCACTATTGTTTAAACCGAAATTAGAATCAGTTTCGACAGCGTTTGCTATGGAGGCATTAACAGGGTCTACATCAATAACAACCTGAGTTCCACAAGGTAAATAAGATGTAGATGTCCAGGTAATTACACCTTCTCCAAAGGCTCCTGTTCCAGTATATCTAAAATCGTTGGTAGTATTATCCCAGCCATTATCCGTAAAATTTATAGATGTCCCAGCATCGATACTAGTTAATAGGATAAAAGAAAATTGATCTGGATTTCTAGAATTAAATCCATTTATAGCTATATCCCCAACAGATAATATAGTTTGAGATGTACTTATATTTATGGCGAGGAGAATTAGTATTAAGGTAATTTTTTTCATAGCGTGAGGGATTTTGTTTTGGATACGTTTTAAAGTATCAGATTTGGTGTTTTATTTTAATTTATTATGGTTTCAATGTTTATTTTTGAGCGCATGCAGCAACTCAAAAAAACATATACACTACAAGAGGCTATTAAAAAATTGGAGCATTATTGTGCATATCAAGAACGTTGTCATAAAGAAGTGCGGCAAAAATTAGTGACTATGCATATGATACCCGAAGCTATCGATACGGTAATCGTTCACCTGTTACAGCACAACTTTTTAAACGAAGAACGTTTTGCCAAAACCTTTGTTAGAGGCAAGTTTAGAATTAAGAAATGGGGGCGTCGTCGATTAACTTTAGAACTAAAGAAAAAGGACATAAGCAAAGCTAATATAAATGAGGCTTTCAGAGAAATTAATGATGCGGAATACATCGAGGTTTTTAATGATTTAGCCGAAAAGAAAGCGAATAGCATGACCGAGCCTAATAAGCTAAAGAAAAAAAAGAAGCTGGTAGATTTTTTGCTTTATCGGGGTTGGGAATCGCATTTGGTATACGATAAAGCTAACGAATTGTTTAAATAATTGGTGCTTTGATTTTAGTTTGGCTTATTACTAAATTTTTAAAAAACTGCCCAAATTAAGTCTACCCACGAAACAAAAAGAAATCATCTTTCATATCTTCAATTTGCGCATCTTCGTTGGTAATGATATAGTCGATGGCTTGCGACGTAAAAGCATTGCCTTTTTCGGTTAACGACACAATGTTTTTATTAAACTTAATCATGTTGTTTTTTAAGGCTAAATCTAGCACGGTTTTGCTTCTTATTTTTTGCCAATTTATATGTTCGTTTAAGTGGTTTACATGGCGTTCTCTTTCATCGGTATGATTTTTTAAATGCAATAAAAACGTTAGTAAAAGTACTTCGGTGCGTTGTTGCTTTTCGCGATATAAAACAGCAATAACACCTTTGTTTGGAGCAAATAAATACACTAATAAAAAGATGATGCCTAACATGGTGGTTATGGAGCCAGATATGGAAGCGTCTAAACCATGTGCCAACCAATAGCCAGAAATGGCCGAAAATATGCCAAAACCAACCGAGTAAAAAAGCATCTTTTTTAAATCGGTAGTTAATAAGTAGGCTGTTGCAGGTGGCGCAATCATTAAAGCAACTACTAAAATGGCTCCAACGGCATCAAAAGCTCCAACGGTTGTAATAGATGAGACCGTCATGAGACCGTAATGAATTACAGCCGGCGAAAACCCAAGCGAAGCTGCTAAACCAGCATCAAAAGTGCTTACTTTAAGTTCTTTAAAAAAGGCAAAAAGCAGTGCGATGGTAATAAGTAGAATGCTGCCGATAATCCATAAGGATTTTGGACCAACATCTGCTCCAGAAATTACCATTCTATCGAAAGGAGCAAAGGCGAGTTCGCCAAGTAAAACGGCATCGACATCTAAATGGACATCGTTAGCATTTTTAGCAATTAAAATAACACCAATACTAAATAAGGTTGGAAATACTAAACCTATAGCGGTATCTTCTTTTACTAAACCCGTTTTTTGAATGTATTCTACTAAAACAACGGTTATAATTCCGGTTAATGCAGCCAATAAAATAAGTAATGGCGAATTTAAATCTTGGGTAATAAAAAAACCGATGACTATGCCTGGTAAAATAGAATGACTAATAGCATCGCTTATCATGGCCATTTTACGAAGCACCAAAAATGTACCCGGAATAGCGCAAGCAATTGCAACAATACTTGCAATAAGTTGTATTTCTAATTGTGCGTTACTCATTGGTTTTGTTTTGCTGATTGTATAAATTTGATGCCGTTTTGTAACCTTCTTCGGTTAAGCTCCACATGTTTCCATCTAACTTTACAAAATTCTTTTTTTCTAGTTTTTGAAGTGTTCCGCGAGTGTAACCATGGAAATTATTTAAAATTTTAATAGCATGCGGATGCGAAATATTATCGTGATCTTCGGCGATATGAAACATAAATGTTAGGGTTTTATGAAGCTGTAAATCGCGACGGTTTTTTATAAATCGTATTTGTTTAAATAGTAATCCGCGACTTGGTGAGAATACAAACGAAAATAGCACAAAAACACCTGCAATTATAACGATAACCGGACCAGTAGATAAATTGTTTTGTGTGGCGCTAATGGCAGTTCCAAATACACCAGAAAACGCACCAAATAGTGCTGCTAAAAACACCATAGTGCTTAGTTTGTTTGTCCATTGGCGAGCTGCTGCAGCTGGTGCCAGTAACATAGCGCTCATTAAAACTACGCCAACAGTTTGCAAGCCTAAAACAATGGCTAAAACTATAAACGAGGTTATTAAAACATCGATAAACTTGGTATTAAAACCGAGTGTTTTGGTGTAATCGGCATCAAATAAAAGTATTTTAAATTCTTTCCAGAAAAACAATAACACCAGTAAACATATACCTGAAACTAAAGCCATAAGCCATACATCGCTTTCAACAAGTGTTGCGGCTTGACCAAATAAATATTTATCTAATCCTGCTTGATTGGCATTGGGTTGTTTTTGAATAAACGTAAGCAATAACATACCGAAACCAAAAAATAAGGATAGAATTAAACCTAAAGCGGTATCGGATTTTAAATGCGTTTTTTTAACAATGCCTCGAATCCAGAACGTGCCAATTAAGCCGCTAACTAAAGCACCAATTAATAAAATGTTTGAATCTTTTGTTCCGGTTAATAAAAAAGCAATGGCAATACCTGGTAATGCAGCATGAGAAATAGCATCGCCCAACAAACTTTGTTTTCGTAATACTGCAAAACTGCCTAACATACCTGTTACCGCACCTAAAATAGCTGTGCCCAACGTTATGGTGCGCAGTGTGTAGTCTGTAAAAAGAAGTTCTATGTATTCTTTAATATTCATTGTTATATTTCCGCGAAAGCGAAAAATTAATTTTTAGTTAGTTTTTTATGCATTTCAAATTCATCATAATCCACATGGTCTAAAGTTACAATTACGGGTTTTGTAATGCTGTAATTTTTAGATTTATAAAAGGCTACAGCCGATGGCGTTGCAATTAAAAATAATTCTTTTTGTTTTTGCTCTAAGGCATAATTTTCAATAAAATGAATTAATTCTGAACCTAAGCCTTTACCGCGCATGTGATGGCTAACGTAAAATCCAACAATCCAATTATCTTTTAATCCAATAGTACCAACAAGTTTGTTATTTATAAAGGCGCAAAAAACGGTACGTTCTTGCAATTGCGCTTTTATGCGTGCTGGCGTATTGTATTTTTGCCAAGTTGTGGCTTGAATGGTATTGTAATTATTCGGGTTATGTGTTGCCGATGTATTAATGACTAAATAGCTAATTTTATTTGCATCTTCGAGTTTTGCTCGTCTTATTTCCATAATGTTACTTATGAATACTTACTTTGTAATTTATGCCATAGGTTTTTGTTAAATAATCGTCGTTAAATATATCTTTTACTGGGCCTGTGGCTATTTTTTTTACGTTTAAAAAGGTAACCCAATCGAAATATTCTGGAACAGTTTGCAAATCGTGATGTACTACAATTACTGTTTTTCCAGCTTTTCGTAAGGCTTTTAAAATGTTTATAATGGCAATTTCGGTGGTGGCATCTACACCTTGAAATGGCTCATCCATAAAATAAATTGAGGCATTTTGCACCAAGGCTCTGGCTAAAAATATACGTTGTTGCTGGCCGCCAGATAACTGACTTATTTGTCGGTTTTTAAAAGGAAGCATGCCTACTTTTTCTAAAGCTTCAAGCGCTTCTTTTTTTTGTTTTTGCCCTGGGCGTTTTATCCAACCCAAATTGCCGTAAGTTCCCATCATAACAACATCGAGTGCTGTGGTAGGAAAATCCCAATCTACACTACCTTTTTGTGGCACGTAGGCTACCAGTTTTCGTTGCTTATCGTATGGCTTTCCGTAAATGGACACACTTCCAGCAATAGGTTTTAAAATACCTAAAATAGATTTTATTAGAGTTGATTTTCCTGCACCATTAGGCCCAACAATAGCCATAAGAACGCCTTCGGGAATTTCTAAATCGATATCCCAAAGTACCGGTTTGTAATTGTAGGCTACGGTAAGGTCGTCTACTTTTACAGCGATTGGTGTTGTTTTATTTTTAATATCAATCATAACCTATTGTTCTGTTGACTGTTTGTTTATTTTGTTTCATTCATTTTTTGCTTGTCCAAAAAACGAATCAAAAAAGGACATTCAAGTCGAGGAATTTTTTATTTCGATAAAAAAATCGAAATAAAAACCGATTTGAAAACTCCGCGTCGAACTCCGTTCTCCTGATTTCGGAGCTTTTCTTCATCTATTCTGCGCCTTGACTTTCAATTCAAAAGAATTGATTTGGGACTTTACTTTTTGCTTTTTTTTAGTTTAAACACAAAGAACAGTTCTAGATTACTCTACTTGTTCGAGGCTTTCAATGCTTCAACAATAGTTTTTACATTGTATTGAAACATGCCTATATAAGTGCCTTCTGCTGTTCCTGCTGTTCCTAATGCATCGGAATATAAAGTTCCGCCAATAGCGACCTCGTGATTTTTCGATTTTACTGCGGCTTGCAAAGCTTCAATGGTACGTTTTGGTACCGAGCTTTCTACAAAAATGGCTCGTACTTTATGTTCTATAATAAATGCGGCTAATTTTTGTACATCTTGCACGCCTGCTTCTGTTGCTGTTGAAATACCCTGCAAACCAACAACTTCAAAATTAAAAGATTTTCCAAAATAATTAAATGCATCGTGGGCTGTTACTAAAATGCGTTGTTCTTTTGGTAAAGCTTCAATGGTTTTAGTTATTTCAGCTTTTAAAGTTATTAATTGCGCTTTGTAATTTTCCCAATTTTTTCTGAAAGTTTCTGCTTGTTCAGGTAATTCTGCTTCAAGGGTTTTCGATACAAAAGCTCCGGCTTGTAACCAATAATCTATGTTAAACCAAATGTGCGGATCATAATTTGATGCAAAATACTCAGAGCCAATTAAGGTGTTTTTATCTAAAGCATCGGCAATAGCAATGGTTTTTTTGTTTTTCATTTTTTCGAAAACTTCAACCAACTTACCTTCTAAATGTAAACCGTTATAAAAAATTATATCGGCATTGGCTAACTTAGTAACATCACCTTCGCTGGCTTTATAAAGGTGCGGATCGACACCGCTTCCCATTAAACCTTTTACATATACAACATCGCCACCAATGTTTTTAACCAAATCGGTTATCATGGTTGTTGTGGTTACTATTTGCAGTTTTCCTGATGCTTTTTTTTCGTTTTTACAGCTTAAAAGAAGTAAACTTAAAATGAAAATAATGCTGTATTTTTTCATGTGTCTAAAAATTTATTACGAATGTACTAAAATTTGATTTATGCTGTGCGATTTATGTAGTTTGAAATGCTTTTAAACCGAAGTTGTATAATGATTTAGACTATTTTCTAGATAAAAGGTCTAGTAGTTTTTCACTGTCTAAATATTCAAAAAAGCGTTCAGATATTATAAATTGTTCATTTAAAATTACAGTCGCTGGAAGTGAAAAAGGAATGTTTTTACGAGAAGCTAGTAGTAAAGGAATTTGATGTGTTGGATTTCGTTTTTTCCCTATTTCCTTATTAATAAAAGTCTCGTTACCAAAGGTTATAGTATCGGTAGTTTCGGCATTCATTTTTACAGCATAATAGTCTTTATTTAATTTTGAAATTACGCTCTTATCTTTAAAGGCAACCTTATCCTTTTTTTTGCAATAAACACACCAATCTGCATAGAAGTTAATAAATACTTTTTTAGGTTTTATGGCCAGAGAATCTTCTAATTGACTAAATGATAACCAATTTATGGCATTTGTGTTTTGGGCTATTATGGTTTGTTGAATATACAGCCCTAAAAGCGTAGAAAGTATAACTAATTTTAATTTCATATTAAAAAATAAAGACTGCATTACTAGTGTTTGGCTTTCAAATAACACTAAAAAGGAATACAGCCTTTAAGATAGTTTGTTATTAATGAAACTTACCAAACTTTAGCCCCAAAAATAGTGTTCTTGGTTGGTTGGGGCCGTAAACATAATCGGAGTCACGACCTGCCCCCGTATCAAAATCGTTTTGATAGCTGTTAAAAATGTTTTTAACGCCTCCAGAAATGGTAACCATAAAATCTTCGCTAAAATCGAAGTGACTTTCTAATTTTAAATTAAGATCGAAAAACGGATTAACTTCATTTAAAGCTAAAAAGCCAGTGTCGCTAATTACCAATGGTACAGTCATTTTACCAGTGTAAGTACTTGTAAGGTCTACGTTAAATTTTTTACTAGGCAACCATGAAGTATTTAAATAACCGTAAACATTTGGTACACGAACAAATTCTTCAATAATAATATCGGTTTCTCCTGGAGTGCCATCTGTTTCAAAAAGTGTTTGTGGGTTACTATATTTACTACGTTGCAAAGTGCCACCTAGTTGAAAACGCCATTCTGTATTTGGAGAAACTCCAAATTCGAAATTAGCCCCATAAACGTTTGCGCTTTCGCCGTTTCGTACTTCCTCTAAAATAGAACCGTTTTCTAGAGTTGCGCCAGTACTCACTAGGGTAAAAGGGTCTTGAATATTGGTGTAAAACCCTTCTAACAGAAAATCTAATTGTAATAAATTAATAGATTTTGAGTAATTAATAGAACTTGTAAAGGCGTTGGAGTATTCGGTATTTAAATCGTTCGATAAAATTACAAATTGTGGTTCGCCGCCAACGCTAGCAATGTGCAAATCTTCGTTAAAAGCTTGGGGCGCTCTAAATCCGCGCGCATAACCACCTCGCAGTCTAATTGCTTCTGTTATTAAATACGATAAAGTTAATCGTGGCGATATTGCTGTTTGGTTTAAATCTATTTCGCGAGATACATCGCGAATAGTATAATTGCCATTAATATTTACATTGTCTAGCCTTGTTCCTATTAAAGCTGTAAATTTTTTGGTTGGTTTCCATTGGTATTGTGCATAGGCACCAAGGGCATTTACGCTTTGGTCTATCAATCTGTTATAACCAGGAATTATATCTTCAGTATTTGTAATGTTATATTCGGCACCGGCCGTAAAAACATCGTTATTTTTTAGGTATTTTGTGTATTGTGCACCGTTAACCCACGCTAAATCTTTAGTTGTGCCAAAGGCGTTATTGGCTAATATGCTGTCTTCTGCTGTTCTTCCGCCACCAAGACCACCGTAATAACTACCACGGTTTGTGTATGATACCGATGTGTAAAGTTGAAATTTGTTGGTGTTATCTTTACTGTTTATTTCGTAATCTGCCCCGGCAATAAAGGTGTCGTGATCTAACTCTTCGGTTATATCTGTAAACTGTGGTGCTAGATCTAGGCGATTACCTCCGCGGCGGTATTCGCGAATGGCGTTTAAGTTTATTGAAATTCTGCTTTGATCGTTAGGCCTTACAAACGCTTTGGCACCAACGGTGGTATTGCGTAGTTTGGTTATTTCTGTAAATCCGTCGTTATTAGCATCGTATTCGTCTCTGTTTCTGTAAGTTCCGTATATTGTAATGCCACTATTTAAGTTATCAGCAACCGTTGATGTGTTGAACGTTACATTTCTATCTAAAGCATCGCCGTCTATAATTCCTAAACTACTACCAATTTCCCAGATGTTTAAAACAGGGTCTTTTGTAATAACATTTACAGTTCCTGCAATAGCGTTAGAGCCGTAAAGTGCAGAACCGCCACTACGAACAACTTCAATTCTATCTATTATGTTGGTTGGTATTTGCTCTAAACCATAAACGCCCATAAGCGATGTAAAAACGGGACGACTGTTTAGTAAAATTTGAGTGTATCCGCCATCTAAACCGTTTAATCGTACTTGGGTAAACCCGCAGTTTTGGCAATTTGTTTCCACCCTAACACCTGGTGAAAATTTTAAGCCATCTGCTAAGGAAACCGATTGCGTTGCATTAAGTAAACGAGGTTTAATTGAAGACACTACAACAGGAGCAGTTTTGCGTTCTACACGGTTTCTTGTGGCGCTAACAACAACTTGTTCTAAATCCAAAATATCCTCAATAAGTGTGAAATCAAGTTTTATTTTTTCATCATTATTAAGATTAATTTCTTTTTTTAAAGTACGGTAACCTTGCGATTTTACAACCAATACGTTTTTACCACTAGTTAGCTCTAGCGTGTAATTGCCATCTATATCTGTGTTAACCCCGTTCTCACCGTTTTCTACATAAACACTGGCATAAGGCACTGGGCCATTTTTAGATTCGATTTTGCCAAATACTATTGATTTTGATTCTTGGGCATGCATTGTTAAGCTTATAAAAATAGCCACAAGCATCAAACTAATTTTATTCATAATAAATATTTTGTTTTATGTATCTAATTTAAAATTTAGACAAATCTAAAAATATGTTTTTGATTAAAAAAATTTATCTTTGTGAAAAATTAGATTTTGACTTTAGCTGAAGAGAATTACATTAAAGCGATATATCATTTAGGCTTTAATGGTACAGAAACTGTAAACACAAATGCCATTGCAGAGGCTATGAATACCAAAGCATCTTCTGTTACCGATATGATTAAAAAATTATCTGAAAAGAATTTTGTGGATTATAAAAAGTATCAGGGTGTTACCTTAACCGATGATGGTAGGTTTATTGCGGTTAATATGATTAGAAAACACAGGTTGTGGGAAGTGTTTTTGGTAGAAAAATTAAATTTTAATTGGGATGAAGTACATGAGGTAGCAGAACATTTAGAGCACATTAAATCTAAAAAATTAATTAATCAGCTCGATAAGTTTTTGGGTTACCCAACACACGATCCGCATGGCGAACCAATTCCTGATGCTTCCGGTCAAATTAAAAAGATGGATAAAATACTGTTATCTGAAGCTTTAGAGAATAGCAGTTGTATTTGTGTTGGTGTTCAAGATTCTTCTGTTGAGTTTCTTCAGTATTTAGATAAAAATAATATAGCCTTGGGTGCTACTTTAAAAGTTTTGCAAATAGAACCTTTTGATAATTCTGTTACTATTAAAATAAACGAAAAAGAATTGGTGGTTTCGAATGTAATTGCAAAAAACTTGTATGTAAAAGTGCAGTAATGCCTCTTTTAAAAAGTAAAAAAAAATCTCTTAGCAATTAATTTGTTAAGAGATTTTTTAATTTAAAGGTATTAGTTAGCGTTAGCTTTTAAAGCGTACGTTTTTAGTTATAAATTTTGGAAACTTTTTTATTGGTGTTAACGTGAGTTGTTTGTAATAGCATTCGGCAGCTTCAGACTGTATTTGTATTTCGCCTTCGTTTAAAATAGTGCCGTCGTGTTTTCTAGCATTTTCTACCACCATTACAATTTCGCCGTTTACTAAATGTACCGCATTGTTGCCAATAACATAAATTTCTAAAAGGTTCCATTCGCCATGTGGTTTATCGTGCTCTGAAGCCGCATGAATGTAGCCTTTGCCTACCGAGTAAACTTCAGAATTTGGGTCGAATCGTTTTTCTTCTTTAAAATCGCCTCTAATATCGGTAATTGGCGAACCTACTTTTGGTTTTGCTGAGTTTCCGCCTAAGGGAATAAAATCACCTAAATCACTTTCTTGCACTTGGTATTCTAAACAGGTTTTCCAGGTATTCCAAAAACGCCCATGCGGCCCGTAGCAATGGTATAAAATACCGCTATCGCGTTTTTTGTCTAATCGTGGTTCCCACTTTTTGTCGCCCCATTTAAATAATACACTTAAATGATAATTTGAGTAAGATGCTTTTGATGATATACAACCAAATATTTCGCCCGTAATTTTTAAAACAGGTTCACCATGTTCTTCAATAATAGAAAACACATTTTTTAAGTTGTTGTTTAAACCTATAGGTTCGCCCGAATTCATTTTATTCGATTGATAGGTGCCTTCTGGTAAATTTGTAACCGAGGAATGTGGAATGCTTAGCCAGATATCAAAATGGCTTAAATCTTTATCTAATAAAGCAATAGATTGTCCTTTTTTTTGAGAAAAAGCTGCCATACCAATGCAGGCAAACAGCAAAAATAATTGTTTGGTTTTCATATGTTTAGTTTGGTTTACACCAAATATATGAATTATGTAAAACAAAAAACCTGCAAATTTGTAAAATAAAATTGCAGGTTGGTTTTATGTTTTAAAACGTAATATTTTATTCCTTTTCCCATTCGGTATGGAAAATGCCTTCTATGTCTAATCTTTCGTAGGTATGCGAACCAAAATAATCGCGTTGCGCTTGTATTAAATTTAATGGTAAACGACTAGAGGTGTAAGCATCAAAATACGTTAACGAATTTGATAAACCTGGTACAGGAATTCCGCTTTTAGCAGCATAACTTACCAAGGTTCTTGCCGAAGCTACAGTAGACTGTACTTTTTCAACAAATTTTGGTGCTAAAAGTAAATTTTTAAGTTCTGGATTATCGTTGTAAGCTTCAGTAATATCGGCCAATAAAGCAGCTCTAATAATACAACCGGCTCTCCAAATTTTGGCAATAACAGCTAAATCGCAGCCATAACCATATTCTTTCGATGCATCTGTTAATTGGTGTAAACCTTGTGCGTAGGTTATAATAAATGCAAAATACAAGGCTTCTTCGGCTAGCTTAGTTAATTCAGCTTTATCAATAGGTTCGGGTGTTGGTCTGCCGTATAATTCATCAGCTAAAATACGTTCGTCTTTTAATGCCGAAATTTCACGCATGCTCACCGCAATATCTATACTTGGTACAGGAATTCCTAAATCCATGGCGTTTTGCGATGTCCATTTTCCAGTTCCTTTTTGTTTGGCTTTGTCTAGAATTTTATCAACTAAATCGCCATCACCTTTATCATCTTTTTCAGTAAAAATATCGGCAGTAATTTCAACTAAAAACGATTGTAATCTTCCCGAATTCCATTCAGAATATGTTTTATGAAGCTCGCTGTTAGTTAAACCACCTGCTTTTTTAAGTAAATCGTAAATTTCGCTAGTAAGTTGCATTAAGCCATACTCAATACCATTGTGTACCATTTTCACATAGTTTCCGGCCGATTTTTTACCCATGTAAGCCACACAAGGTTCGCCTTTGTATTTTGCAGAAACCGCTTCAAAAATGGGTTGCACTACTTTATAAGCCTCGGCATCGCCACCAGGCATAATACTTGGTCCTTTTCTGGCGCCTTTTGCGCCACCAGAAACACCAGCTCCAAAAAAGTGAATGCCTTTTTCTTCTAAATAGGCATCTCTACGATCGGTATCTGTGTAAAACGAGTTTCCGCCATCAACAATAATATCACCTTTATCTAAATGCGGAATTAAGCTATCTATTACAATATCAACCACTTTTCCAGCAGGCACTAAAAGCATAATTTTTCGTGGTGTGCTAAGGGAGCCAATAAATGTTTTTAAATCGGACGAGGCATTTACTTTTTCTGTATTTCCGCCTTCTTCAATTAAAGCATCTACCTTTTCTTGATCTAAATCGTGGCCAAATGCCGAAAAGTTGTTGTCTGCTACATTTAATATAAAATTGCGGCCCATTACACCAAGACCAACTAATCCGAAATCGTATTTTTTATCGCTCATAATTTGTAGTTAAATTTAAGTGAAATCGACTAAAATCCTTTAAACACCTAGAAAATAAAGCGTATATTGAATGCCGAAAAACACAGTGTTTCAAAAGTAAAATAAATTATTTAGTTATTAATGAAATAGGTTTTAAAAAAGCTTACTTTTCAATAAATTAACAAAACAATATGAAGTCTATGGACGAGCAGATGCTTATCATTTTTGGTGCATCGGGCGATTTAACAAAACGAAAATTAATACCTGCGCTTTACGATTTACATAAAGGTAACTTTTTACCGGAAAATTTCGTGGTTTTAGGAACTAGTAGAAGTGATTTAACAGACGACGATTTTAGAAATCGAGTGGTTTTTAATAGTGAATTTTTAAATGATGAAGCAGAAAATAGCGACGAAACAAAAGCGGAATTTGCAAAAAAACTTTTTTATAAAGATTTAGGTGATGGCTACGATACTGATTTTACACCGCTAAAAGAGAGAATACACGAGCTTAATACCAAGTTTAAAATAAATCACAATTTTGTATTCTATTTTTCATTGCCACCAAGTATTTACGAAACCGTTGCTAAAAATTTAGCAGCTGTAGATTTAAGTGTTGAAGGTGTTGGATGGAAACGTTTAATTGTTGAAAAACCCTTTGGTTATAGCTTAGAAACAGCAAAACAATTAAACATTGGCTTACAAAAGTATTTTAAAGAATCGCAAATTTACCGAATAGACCACTATTTAGGTAAAGAAACGGTACAAAACTTATTGGTAACCCGTTTTTCTAATACCATTTTTGAGCCGCTTTGGAATCGAAATTACATTCGTCACGTAGAAATTACAAATGCCGAAAGTGTTGGGGTTGGTAACCGCGGAGGGTATTACGACAAATCTGGTGCATTGCGAGATATGTTTCAAAATCACTTAATGCAAATTGTATCTATAGTTGCTATGGAACCACCCATTAGCGACGATCCTGAAGAAATTAGAAACGAAAAGGTAAAAGCGTTAAAAGCACTGCGAATTATGGATGATGAGCAAACTCTTTTTGATCATACGATTCGCGGTCAATACACAAGTGCCATAATAAATGGCGAGACCGTAAAAGGTTACCGTGAAGAAGAAGGTGTAGATCCAGAATCGACCACAGAAACCTTTGCAGCTATTAAATTTTATATAGATAATTGGCGTTGGAAAGATGTGCCTTTTTATGTGCGTACTGCTAAGCGAATGCCAACAAAAGTTACTGAAATTGTAATACATTTTAAACCGTCGCATCATCATATTTTTAAAGATCAAGATTTTGATACCGATAATAAACTTATTATCCGTATTCAACCAGACGAAGGTATTTTAATGAAGTTTGGTGTAAAAGTTCCAGGACAAGGCTTTAATGTTGAGCGTGCTAATATGGATTTTTATTATTCCGATTTAGATGAAGGCGATAATATTATGGAAGCTTACGAACGCTTGTTGCTCGATGCTATGCAAGGCGATGCTACGCTTTATGCACGTGCCGATGAGGTTGAAGCAGCTTGGGCTTTTGTAGACCCTATTTTAAAATATTGGAACGAAAGCAAATCGGCCATTGTACATGGTTATTCGGCTGGTGTTTGGGGGCCGTTGCATGCCGATGATTTAATTGAAGGACGTGGTTTTTGGAGAAACCCTTGTGAAAACTTAGCCGATGAGCCTTCGTATTGCGTATTAAATATAAACAATAATGGAACTGAAAATTTATAAAGACAAAGCCGAAGTTGCCAAATACTTCGCGATATATTTAAAAGAATTAATTAGAACTAACGATAAATTAACCATTGCCTTATCTGGTGGAAGTACACCAAAAGTGATTTTTGATTATATCGCCGAAAACTTTAACGATTTAGATTGGAGCAAAGTGTTTTTGTATTGGGGCGACGAGCGTTGCGTACCACCAACAAACGAGCAAAGTAATTACTTAATGACGGTAGAGCATTTAATATCTAAGATTGATATACCTAAAGAAAATATTTTTAGAGTTTTAGGTGAAGAGTGCCCAAATGAAGAAGCCAAACGCTACGCTATGGTTTTAAATGAAACTTTAGAAATAGAACATGATGTTCCGCAATTCGATTTAGTTATTCTTGGAATGGGTGATGATGGGCATACTGCTTCTATTTTTCCTCACGAAATAAACCTTTGGGATGCTGCCGAAAGTTGCGTTGTGGCGACACATCCAGAATCGGCACAAAAACGTGTGTCTATTACCGGTAAAATTATTAATAATGCGAAGCAAGTAGCCTTTTTAGTAACCGGAGCGAGTAAAGCAGAAAAAGTGGACGAAATTATTAATACTGCCGAAGTTTCTAAAAACTATCCTGCAACTTTAGTAAAGCCAACAAGTGGTAATTTATATTGGTTTTTAGATGAAGATGCAGCCGAAAAAATAAAATAATTTAGCAACCACAATCACCATTACCACACGACTTTTTTGAAGATTTTTTGCTTTTAAAAACAAATTTCTTCAATAAAAACACCACTGCAACTACTAACGTAGATATAACGAGTATGTTTTGTATCAAGTTATTCATGTGGTATTGGTCGTTTTATTTTCAAATTATTTCAAAAACTGAAAAGCAATTAGGGCGGTTACATAAGCTAAACCACTCATAAAAACCAGTTGAAGCATGGGCCATTTCCAACTGTTTGTTTCGCGTTTTACAATGGCTAGCGTACTCATACATTGCATAGCAAAGGCGTAAAACAACAATAGCGAAATACCACTTGCTAGAGTAAAAACTTTGGTGCCGTTGCTATACGTTTCGGCAGCCATTTTGTTTTTTATGGTGTCTTCATCTTCATTATCGTTGGCACTACCAACACTATAAATAGTTGCTAAAGTACCCACAAAAACCTCGCGAGCTGCAAACGATGTTACAAGCCCGATGCCTATTTTCCAATCGTAACCTAACGGGCGAATGGCAGGCTCAATGGCTCTTCCAACTATACCAATATAACTGTATTCCAGCTTGTGTGCTGCAATTTTATCGTCTAATTCGGTTTCAGAAAGTGTCGGATTTTCAGTTTTTACAATCGTTTCAGCATTATTAAAATTATCACCAGGGCCGTACGATGCAAGTACCCAAAGCACAATGGAAATAGCTAAAATTATTTTACCAGCTTCTAAAATAAACGTTCGTGTTTTTTCGTAAACACTTAAAGCTACATTTTTAAATAACGGAATTTTATAACTTGGCATTTCCATTACAAAGTAACTTTTACTCTTAATTTTTAAAACTTTATTTAAAGCATAAGCCGAAATTATTGCTGTTAAAAAACCAATAATATAAAGCCCCATTAAGGTTAAAGCTTTGTAGCTCATTCCTAAAAATGTGCCTTCAGGAATTACTAGTGCAATAATTATAACGTAAACAGGCAACCTTGCCGAACAGGTAGTAAACGGTGTAACTAAAATGGTAATAAGGCGTTCTTTCCAGTTTTCAATATTTCTAGCGGCCATAACAGCAGGAACAGCACAGGCGTTTCCAGAAATTAATGGCACAACGCTTTTTCCGCTTAGGCCAAAACGCTTCATAATATTGTCCATTAAAAATACCACGCGGCTCATATAACCACTTTCTTCCAGCAGGGCAATAAATAAAAATAAGAATGCAATTGGCGGAATAAAAACCATGACACCACCAATACCAGCAATAATACCTTCGGCTAATAAGTTGGTAAATACGCCTGGTGGCAAGGTGTTTTTAACCCAGTCTGCAAGGGCTGCAAAGCTTTCGTCTATAAAATCGGTTGGTGGTCCAGCCCAATCGTAAACGGCTTGAAACATTAAAAATAAAATTATAAAAAAGATGAGGTAACCCCAGACTTTATGCGTTAAAATTCTATCTAGTTTAATGCGTAAATCGGTAGCTTCAGATAAATCTATTGTTAGCCCTTCTTTTAACACAGCATTTATAAACTGGTAGCGTTTTATAGTTTCTTTTTGTTGTAGTCGTTTTAAATCGGCAGTACTTTTGGTTTTAAAATCGTTAATATCATTAAAATCTTTACGCTGTATTTTTCCAAAATTTACATCTTGTGTAATTACTAACCAAAGTTTGTAAAGTAATTGGTTTGGAAAGGCTTTTTTTAAGTTGCTAAAGTAAGCATCATCAATAGTACTAATATTTAAACAAGGTGTTGTATTAAGTACGCCATAATTTGTAATAAGTTCTTTTAACTCGTTAATACCTTCATTTTTACGTGTACTAACAACAGCAATTTTGGTGTGTAATTGTGCCTCTAGGTGTTCAATATTTAAAGAAATACCTTTTTTTACCATTCTATCGGCCATATTAATTACCAAAAGTGTAGGTATTTCTAAATCTTTAATTTGCGTATAAAGTAATAAGTTACGTTTTAGGTTTTCAACATCGGTAACCACTACGGCAACATCAGGAAAATCTTTGTCGTTTTTATTTAAAAGTAGCTCAATAACCACACTTTCATCAAGCGACGAAGCGTTTAAACTATAAGTTCCTGGTAAATCTAAAATATGCGCTTTAAGTCCGCGAGGCAGTTTGCAAATACCTTCTTTTTTATCAACCGTAATACCCGGATAATTACCAACCTTTTGGTTTAAACCCGTTAAGGCGTTAAAAACCGAAGTTTTACCCGTGTTAGGGTTACCAATTAAAGCAACGTTTATTTGTTTACTCATTTAGCAGTTTTTTCAATTAAAATAAGTGCAGCCGTTTCTTTTCTAATAGCCAAATGTGAGCCATTTATGTTTAAATAAATAGGATCGGCCAGTGGTGCCACCTGTAATAACTCTACAGTATTACCGGGTAAACACCCCATTTCTAAGAGTTTTAAAGGGATTTCGCGAGACGACACATCTGTAATTACAGCCGTTTCACCTTTTTTTAAATGAGCTAAAGTATCTTGCAAACTTATTTAGATTGATTTTAAAGAAGCAAAAATAATGTAAAAAGTTTCAGGTTCAAAGTTTCAGGTTTAAAGTTTTCTAAATATCACAGTGTTTTAGGGCATTCCCCTAAAGGGTCGGGCTTTTCGTTACTAGTTTTGGCTCGATGCGCGCCTCGCCAAAAGCTATCCACTGCAATCCCTAATGCGGCAGGCTAACTACTGTTTGTATTCTTCCTTTAAAATATCGATATCGTTAAGTAAACGCTCAATTTCATCTTTATTCGTGCCATCGTAAAACCCACGAATTTGTCGTTTTTTATCAATAAGCATAAAGTTTTCGGTGTGTATCATATCAAAAGGGCCACCATCTCCAAAGTCTTTTACCGCTAAATAACTTTTTCTAGCAAGCTCATAAATTTGTTTTTTATCGCCAGTAACTAAATTCCATTTACTATCAATAACACCTTTTTCTTTAGCATAACGCTTAAGCTGAGCAACAGTGTCAATTTCTGGAGTTACGCTGTGCGATAGTAGCATAACTTCATCGTCATCTTTAATTTCTTTTTGTATATCGGCCATGTTTTTTGTCATAATAGGGCAAATGGTTTGGCAAGTGGTAAAAAAGAAATCGGCTACATAAATTTTATCTTTATAATCATCTTGTGTAATGGTTTTACCATTTTGGTTTACAAGACTAAAATTGGCTATTTTATGATATTTACGTTGGTGTTGTATGGTGCTATCTACCAATTGTTCATCAACCATAGCAGGTTGGTAAATGTTTAGCGGTTGGTAAACATTAAGTGTGTTATAAATTAAAACTAGAATAATAACCGAAATAATGGCAAAAACTATGGCAAACTTCTTGTAAACTTTAAAAAACGACAACATAACATTTAAATTTCACACAAAAATACATTGAAAATTAGAGCTTAAAAATTAATACTGAGCATAAATTAATGTTAAATGGTACTAGAGTAATTAATACTTTTTTTAAAGTTGGTTTAAAAGCTTACTTTTGTGCGATTATAAAAAATTGACTGAAAACAAACTATGGATTTTGTAATAAAAATATCTCAGTTTTTACTGAGCCTTTCCTTACTAATTATTTTACACGAATTAGGGCATTTTATTCCTGCAAAAGCATTTAAAACAAGAGTTGAAAAATTCTATCTGTTTTTCGATGTGAAATTCTCATTATTTAAAAAGAAAATAGGAGATACCGTTTACGGTATTGGTTGGTTACCACTTGGTGGCTATGTAAAAATTTCTGGAATGATTGATGAAAGTATGGATACCGAGCAAATGGCTCAAGAACCACAACCTTGGGAATTCCGATCTAAACCTGCATGGCAACGTTTAATTATTATGCTTGGTGGTGTAACCGTAAACTTTTTATTAGCAATTCTTATTTATATTGGAATGAGTTATTATTACGGCGATAAATTTTTACCGGTAGAAAATATAAAAGATGGTTTGCTAATTGAAAACACTGTAGCTAACGAAGCTGGTTTAAAAACAGGCGATAATATTGTAGCTGTAGATGATGTAAAAGTTGAAAACTATTCTGAAATTTCTGAGAAAGTTTTATTTGGAAAAGAAATTACTATCGAAAGAAATGGTGTGCAATCAAAAGTTGCAATGCCACAAGATTTTTTAGCCCAATTAATCGATTCTAAGGAAAAAGACTTAATAAGTTTAAGAATGCCTTTTGCTGTAGTACAAGTGCCAGATACATCTAAGAATGTAAATAGCGGTATTAAAAAGGGTGATATAGTTGTTGGTATAAATGATTATGAAACTAAATATTCAGACCAAGTACAAGATGCCTTAACAAAGTTTAAAGGTCAAGAAGTACAAGCTACGATTTTGCGAGATGGTAATAAAACCACATTACCGATGCAAGTTAGTAAAGAAGGTAAATTTGGTATTGTAGTATCTGGGGTAACACAAGACAATCTTGAAAAATTAGGTTATTACAAATTCGAAACTAAAAAGTACGGCTTTTTCGAGTCTATTCCGGTTGGTTTTACAAAAACTAAAGAACGTTTAGTATCATATTGGGGGCAGTTAAAGGCGATATTTACACCTAGTACTGGTGCATATAAAGGTGTTGGAGGTTTTAAAGCTATTTACGATATATTTCCGGAATTTTGGAGCTGGCAAGTGTTTTGGGGAATTACTGCATTTTTATCTATTATGCTCGGTGTTTTAAATTTATTACCAATTCCAGCGCTAGATGGCGGACACGTTATGTTTTTACTATATGAAATGATTTCGGGAAGAAAACCTGGTGATAAGTTTATGGAATACGCCCAAATGGTTGGTTTCTTTATACTTATAGCTTTAGTTCTATTTGCTAACGGAAACGATATTTATAAAGCTATTTTTAATTAATAAAAACCGCAGAGAAAAAAATAAATATTTTTTTGTTTTTGTTTTTGCAGAATATAAAATAATATATATATTTGCGCTCGCTAAGACAAAGCACAACCTTCCTCAGTAGCTCAGTTGGTTAGAGCATCTGACTGTTAATCAGAGGGTCGCTGGTTCGAGCCCAGCCTGAGGAGCTAAAAGCCTAACAGAAATGTTAGGCTTTTTTTGTGGATAAAATTAAGATAGATGACGTACTACATATATATAATATATTCTGAGCAATACGATAAATATTATGTTGGATATTCTCAAAACCCATGGGAACGCCTTATTAAACATAACACGGTGCCATTTAATACGTTTACTTCAAAATATAGGCCTTGGTGTTTAAGGGCGGTTTTTAAAGTTGGTGAACTTAAAACCGAAGCCATAAAACTAGAGAAATTCATAAAAAAACAAAAGAGTCGAATTTTATTAGAAAAGTTAATAGATTCCAATTTTATTTTAACGGGTAAATTGGCTCAGTTGGTTAGAGTTCCGCACATGCGGAATTAATCAAAGGGGTCTGCCGATTATTCGGCACCAGCCTGAGGAGCGAAAAGCCTAACAGAAATGTTAGGCTTTTTTTGTGGGTTAAACTTTTCTTGATATTACAGGGTTTTTGTTATTTGAGTTTCAAATAAAACTTCTAATCTTAATTGCTTTTGGATAAAAAAGAGGAGAAAAAGGCGACTGTTAATAATAAGCAGTCTTATCTTCTTTTAAGCGCCTATTAAAAAGCTTTATTTCAATTATAATTCATAAAATATAGATTGAATTTGGTTAAAATAAAATGTAGTTTTCTTTATTTTTGCCGTATGCAAAAAATACTAGCTTATCAACTAACTATAGTTTATTTTATACTGTTTGGACTAACATTACTAATTTTTCATCCAATTCAATGGTTTTGTAATAATGTTTTTGGTTACAAGGCTCACAAAATTAGCGTTGATTGGCTTCAATTTTTTATAATGAGAAGTTTAAATGCTTTAGGTACGCGGTTTTCGTTTAACATGGCTCATAAAATTCCAGAAAATGAGCCACTTATTATTGTTGCGAACCACCAGAGTATGTACGATATTTCTCCAATAATGTGGTATTTACGTAAGCATCATGTAAAGTTTATTAGTAAAAAATCTTTAGGAAAAGGAATTCCAAGCGTGTCTTATAACCTGCGACATGGTGGTTCGGTTTTAATTGAGAGGAAAAATCCGAGACAAGCTTTACCGGCAATTATGAAATTTGGGGAGTATATTGAGGAAACCAAACGTGCTGCCGCTATTTTTCCTGAAGGGACTAGAAGTAAAAATGGTAAACCAAGAGCGTTTCAAACGAAAGGTTTGGAAATACTATTTAAAAAAGTACCTTCGGCTATTATTGTTCCAATAACGATAAATAACTCGTGGAAATTGGTTAAATTTGGTAAATTCCCAATGGGTATTGGAGCGCACTTAAAGTTTCAAGTTCACGAACCATTAAAACTTTCCGATTTTGAAGATAAAATGGCGCTAATTAATCGCATTGAAGCAACCATAAAAGAGGCTATTCATTAAAAAAATATAAAAATGTCATTAAAAAATGTACGTTTAGAAGTGATGCAATTTCTTGAAAAAGATGTTGAAGAACTAATAGAAAAATATTTAATTCCTATTGATAAAATTTGGCAACCTACAGATTTTTTACCGAACTCTGAAGGTGATACATTTTTTGAAGAAATTGAAGAAATACGCGAGTTATCAAAAGAATTACCTTACGATTTTTGGGTGGTTTTAGTTGGCGATATGATTACAGAAGAAGCTTTGCCAACCTACGAATCGTGGTTGATGGATGTTGAAGGCGTAGATCAAGTAGGAAAACCTAACGGATGGTCTAAATGGGTAAAGCATTGGACCGCAGAAGAAAACCGACATGGAGATGTGCTTAATAAATATTTATACCTTTCAGGGAGAGTGAATATGAGAGAAATTGAAAAAACAACGCAATATTTAATTTCTGATGGTTTTGACATTGGAACCGACAGAGATCCTTATAAAAACTTTGTGTACACTAGTTTTCAAGAGTTAGCTACTTACATTTCTCATAACCGTGTAGCAAAAATTGCAAAAAAAGCGGGTAATAAACAACTGGGTAAAATGTGTCAAATTATTTCTGGAGACGAAATGCGTCATCATCACGCGTATTCAGAGTTTGTTGAACGCATTTTTAAAGTAGACCCAAGCCAAATGATGATGGCGTTTTACTACATGATGAAACAAAAAATTACCATGCCTGCTCACTTTTTAAGAGAATCTGGTGATAAAATTAGTACGGCTTTCGAAGAGTTTTCAAATACAGCACAGCGCATTGGTGTATACACATCAAACGACTATGTAGATATTTTACAAAAGCTTATTAATAGATGGGAAATTGATAAAATAACGAACTTAACCGATGAGGCCGAAAAAGCAAGAGATTACCTTATGAAACTTCCAGGTCGTATGTATCGCTTGGCCGAACGTATAAAAATTCCTGAAAATTCGTATCAATTTAAATGGGTAGAACCAGCTAGGGTAAAATAGTTTAAATGTCGCAGGAAGAAATTATTAATAAAACCAAAGCTTTTGTAAAAGATACACTGTTAAATGCCGAAGGTGGTCATGATTGGTTTCATGTTTTAAGAGTTTATAATAACGCATTACTTATTGCAAAAAATGAAACAGTTGATGGTTTTGTTGTTGCTCTAGGAGCGTTATTACACGATATTGCCGATAGTAAGTTTTATGATGGCGACGAATCTGTTGGTCCTAAAATGGCTCGTGAATTTTTATTTAATTTAAATGTAGATTCTTTAGTTATCGAGCATGTTGTAAATATTATTAAACATATATCATTTAAAAATTCACTTTCTGGAGAAACAACATTTACATCGAAGGAATTAAAGGTTGTTCAAGATGCTGATAGGTTAGATGCTATTGGAGCGATTGGAATTGCTAGATGTTTTAATTATGGCGGATTTAAAAACAGGCCAATGTTCGATCCAAGCATTGCACCAAATTTAAATATGACGAAGGCGGAATATAAAAACTCTACCGCGCCAACAATAAATCATTTTTACGAAAAATTATTGCTATTAAAAGATAAAATGAATACGGCAACGGGTAAAAAAATAGCAAGCAAGCGTCATAACTACATGCTTGAATTTTTAGATCAATTTTACAACGAATGGGACGGTAAATGTTAAACGGCCTCCGATTGTTGTATTATTAACTTAATTTCTTTTCGGTAGTTTGATGCCGTTTTTCCTGTAATTTCGGTAAACTGTTTATTAAAATGCGAAAAGTTGTTAAATCCACATTCGTAACAAATATCTGCAATGCTCATTTGGCTTTCGTTAAGCAGTTTGGTGGCATGAACTACACGATACTCGTTAACTAATTGAGTAAATGTTTTTCCGGTTGCTTTTTTAAAGTATCTACAAAATGCAGGAACAGTCATGCTTACTTTATCTGCTATTTCATCTAAAGAGATATGGTTCTGGAAATTTTGATTTACATATTTAAAAACAACATCAATTTTCGAGCTATCTTGGGCTTCGGCCTCAAAAGCAAATCCATCTGCGTTTAATAATTCATAGTCGTCTGTAGTGGCCAAGTATTCTAAAATCTCTAAAAATTTAATCACTTTTTTTAATCCTTCATAATTATTCAGTGCTTCAATTTTCGGACCTAACTCTTGTTTGGTTTCTACTTTAAAACGAATACCTTTTTTTGCTCTATCGAATAAACCTGCTAAATTGGCGCTTTCAGGAACTTGCAAAAAGCCTTCACCTAGAAAGTCCGCTTTAAACTGTATGGTGGTTTCAGTTCCTGTTGCGGTTAATCTATCTGTAAATCCATTATGAGGTAAATTAGACCCCATTAAAATTAATTGACTATTATTAAAGTAAGATAAATGGTTTCCTATGTGGGTTTTACCTTGGCCTTTATTTACATATATAAGTTCTAACTCTGGGTGAAAATGCCAATATGCAGTATTCTTATCAACAGTATCTACATGTTGTTTAACTAATATCGAACTACCAAAACTAGGCGTAAGTTTTCTAAATGTAGGTTTTTTGTTAATCATAATAATTAGTATTTTAAGGACAGTGCTATTATTATACAAAATTAGTATTTATTATGCGCACATTGTATATAAATTTCCCAAAATTGTGTGTTATTTTAACATTATCAGCATTTAACATTTTATTAATGGTTAATATAGCATATAAATTAGATAAAATATTTGTTTCGGTCGTTGAAATACATAACTATCTTTGAGGTGTATATTATTTGAAATAACCTCTTAAGATTAACTAAATAAAAATACCTTAATAAAAACAGTTTTATTGCTTTATTAAGGTACTTTTAGGTAATCGTAGACAATATAAACTCTAAAAATAGAGTAAAAATATTCATTAATAATTAGTTTAATGTCTTATTTAGTTTAGTTGGTAAAAGTGAGCTGTGGTGGCTCACTTTTTTTATTGTCTTATTTAGTTTAGTTAATATTTTGTGAAAATAATACAAAAAATGAATTACACAAAACATTTTCTACTTTTTTAACTATAAACTATGCTATTTTACCCCAAGTATTTAAAAATTGATAATATAGCATATAAACCAATCAATTCTATTGATTTTTATGAGTCCCTTTTAGTGTACTTTTGTATTGTTAAACATTATTAAAAGATTTCGATTTAATTTAATGTTTTCAGATTTAAAAAAATTGGTGGTAGATTTTTTTAAATCTATTAAATAAAAATCGATAAAAATATACTCTACAGAGTAAAAACATTCATTAATAATTAGTTTAATGTCTTATTTAGTTTAGTTGGTAAAGTGAGCTGTGGTGGCTCACTTTTTTTTTGTTATAAAAATTAACTTTTTTAATGGAGTCAAGTCATTTTTATTAAAAATCGGGCATAAAAAAACTGATTAATAAGTAATAAAATATTAACAATTAAAAAAATTGAGTGAATTTTAAAACCTATTAATCAGTTTCTAATTTGTTTATTTTTATGCTTTAAGTTTACAAAGCACTCGCAATAAAAGCTCTAAAATAATTTTAAAATAATAAATTAACAGAACTCGTTGTAGGCGTCCATTAAGTTTTCTGCAATTAATTCAGCAGGACGACCTTCAATATGGTGGCGTTCTAACATGTGTACTAATTCACCGTCTTTAAATAAAGCCATACTTGGTGAACTTGGTGGAAACGGAACCATGTGCCCTCTAGCAGCATCAACAGCTTCTTTATCTACACCTGCAAAAACGGTTACTATTTGGTCTGGTTTTTTTGCGTTTTGTAAGCTTAATTTAGCTCCTGGGCGTGCATTTGCTGCTGCACAACCACAAACCGAGTTTACTACAACTAATGTAGTGCCTTCCTGAGCTAAAGCTTTGGTTACGGCTTCAGGAGTGTGTAATTCTTTAAAACCAGCGCTCACTAAATCTTCACGCATTGGCTTTACTAATTCTGCTGGATACATATTATATTTTTTTTAATTAACAAATTTTAATTTTGTTCATTTCGAACTGGAATACAAAGATATCAATTGTGTAACAAAAACGCTGTGATATCTACAAACAAATATTATATTTAACCATAATAAAAATTTATACTATTACATGAGTTTTTCGAAATGGATAGGCGGCGCATTAGGATGGTCGTTTGGAGGGCCAATAGGAGCCATAATAGGTTTAGCTTTAGGAAGTTTAATAGATAACTTATCTGCTGAAGGCGGTAGCCCGTTTATTGGACAAGGTGAACCAAATACCAGAAGAAGGCAAACCACTTACCGTACACAACCGAGACAACGACCACAAACCCAATCGGGCGATTTTGAAGTTAGCTTGCTAATTTTAGCATCGGTAATAATTAAAGCAGATGGAAAGCAAGACCAGCGAGAACTCGATTATGTGCGTCAGCAATTTGTTAGTATGTACGGAAAAGATCGAGCAAATCAAGCTTTTAAATTATTTAAAAATATTAGCAAACAACAAGTTTCGGTTAGGCCAGTTTGTTTACAAATAAAACAAATGATGGATCATGCATCGCGCTTACAGCTCATTCATTTTTTATTTGGTATAGCCAAAGCAGATGGCATGGTAACTCAAGACGAAGAACGTCAAATTTATACCATGGCAGGTTATTTAGGAATAAGTTCTGTAGATTACCAGAGCATTAAAGCTATGTTTTTTAATAGCAGTGACAACGCTTATAAGGTTTTAGAAATTGAAAAATCGGCAACGGTTGATGAAATTAAAAAAGCATACCGAAAAATGGCCAAAAAATACCATCCAGATCGTGTTATTCATTTAGGTAAAGAACACCAAGAAGGTGCCGAAGAAAAGTTTAGGCAAGTACAAGCGGCATACGAGCAGCTGCAGAAGGAACTTGGATTTTAAAAAAAAGCCAACATTTATTATAGATGTTGGCTTTTATATTTTCACTTAGTACATAACTGATTACCGGTGTAAATTTTTTGTACTATTATCTTTATCGAAAACATAAACAATTTTATTACTGTTATTTAAGTAAACAGAAGCGAATTACCAGCCTTCGCTTTGTGCTGCTTCTGTAAGATGTTTTTTATTCGTTAAAAACAATCGAAGACTGTTCTTTACTTACCGTAAGTTTTACAGTTCTTCCTAAAATTAAAGCTCTATTATCTTTTTCATGACCAGCAGGCATGTTAAATGCAATAGGAAAATTGTATTCTGCCAATGCATCTAAAACCAGTTGCTCAATGCTAGAACCCCAAGGTGTGGTATTTTTTCGCATTTTACTCATATCACCTACAATTACACCTTTGCAGTTATCGAAATAACCGGCACGTTTCATACTTTGTAACATTCTGTCGATATGATATTTATATTCACCAATTTCTTCAATAAATAAAATTTTTCCAGAAGTATTAATGCTAGTGTTAGAGCCTAACATGGTGTGAATTAGTGTTAGGTTTCCTCCAACTATTTGGCCTGCAGCTGTTCCGATTTTATTGTATGCACTTCCTGTTAAAGTGTAATTTAGTGAAGTGCCAAAAAGCGCATTTTTAAATGTTGAAACGGTTTCGGCAATTTCAGATAAATCGTCGCGCATACTAGTACACATCATGGCGTGTATAGTTTCAACACCTTCGTTATGTATTTGGCTGTGTAAAGCAGTAATGTCAGAATAACCAATAAGCCATTTTGGGTTGGCATTAAATTTAGTCCAGTTTAATTTATCTAAAACTCTTACGGTACCATAGCCACCTCGTGCACACCAAATAGCGCTTATTGTTGGGTCGTCCATAGCTTTTTGTAGGTCTTCGCAACGTTCGTCGTCGGTTCCAGCAAAATGGTTGGCTTTACTAAAAACATGTTTGCCAATTACCGTATGTAAGCCCCAACTTTTCATTAAGTTTTGGGCTTGTTGTAATTCTTTTTCTCGATTTTTTAAAATACCAGATGGAGCTACAATAGCCACGGTGTCTCCTGGTTTTAAGTATGGAGGTTGCTTTAAAGTCATACTTTTTGTTTCAGTTGTGGTGTTTTGCGCAAAAGCAGATGGGTTTTCAACCAAAAAACTAGCGAAAAACAAGCTTAAAGTAATAAGATATTTGTACATAACGTAAATGTACATTTTTTTTCTAAATAGTAGTCAAAATGCGTACTTTTACGGCTTCAAAACAAAATATAATGTCAAAAAGATATACCATTACAACTGCGTTACCTTATACTAACGGTCCTATACATATTGGGCATTTAGCAGGGGTTTACGTACCAGCCGATATTTATGCACGCTATTTACGATTAACAGGAAACGATGTGGTGTTAATTGGTGGTAGTGATGAGCACGGTGTACCAATTACAATAAAAGCAAAAAATGAAGGTGTAACACCGCAAGATATAGTAGATAAATATCATGCTATTATAAAAAAGTCTTTTGAAGATTTTGGTATTTCTTTTGATAATTATTCGCGTACATCGGCGTCAATTCATCATAAAACAGCATCGGAGTTTTTTAAAACTTTAAATGAAAAAGGTGAATTTATTGAAGAAACCACAGAGCAGTTGTACGATGCAGAAGCTAATCAGTTTTTAGCCGATAGATTTGTTACGGGTACATGCCCTAAATGTGGTAATGAAGAAGCTTATGGCGATCAATGTGAAAAATGCGGAACTAGTTTAAACGCAACCGATTTAATAAATCCGAAGTCAACCTTAACCGGAAATACACCAACTTTAAAAGAAACCAAACACTGGTTTTTACCTTTAAATAAACATGAAGACTTCTTAAAAAAATGGATTCTTGAAGGGCATAAAAAAGATTGGAAACCTAATGTTTACGGACAAGTAAAATCGTGGATAGACGATGGTTTACGCCCAAGAGCAGTAACCCGTGATTTAGATTGGGGAATTCCTGTGCCTGCCGAAGGAGGAGAAGGTAAAGTGCTTTACGTATGGTTCGATGCACCAATTGGTTATATTTCATCAACTATCGAGTGGGCAGAACGCGAAGGTAAAGACTGGGAACCGTATTGGAAAGATGAGAACACGAAGCTTATTCATTTTATAGGAAAAGATAATATTGTGTTTCACTGCATTATTTTCCCAAGTATGTTAAAAGCCGAAGGCAGTTACATATTACCAGAAAATGTTCCTGCAAACGAGTTTTTAAATTTAGAAGGAAATAAACTATCAACCTCTAAAAATTGGGCGGTGTGGTTACCAGAATATTTAGAAGAATTTCCAGACCAACAAGATGTGTTGCGTTATGTGTTAACGGCTAATGCGCCAGAAACTAAGGATAACGATTTTACTTGGAAGGATTTTCAAGCCAGAAATAATAACGAGTTAGTAGCCATTTTTGGAAACTTTATAAACCGCGTGGTAGTTTTAACAAACAAGTATTACGACGGTGTTGTTCCAGAACCTAACGATTTTACAGATGTAGATTTAGAAACACTAGCTGCAGTAAAAGCATATCCAAACGTTATAGCAAGTTCTATAGAACGTTACCGTTTTAGAGAAGCAGGTCAAGAACTTATGAATTTAGCACGTTTAGGAAATAAATATTTAGCCGATGCCGAACCTTGGAAAGTAATTAAAGAAGACGAAGCAAGAACTAAAACCATAATGTACGTGGCATTGCAAATTGCAAGTGCTTTAGCAACATTAAGCGAGCCGTTTTTACCATTTACTTCAAAAAAATTGAAAAGCATTCTTAAAGTCAGTTCGAGTGCAGTCGAGAATTCATGGAATGATATTTCAGAAAAAGAAGTACTACTTCCAGCAAACCACCAAATTGGTAAAGCTGAACTTTTATTCAGTAAAATTGAAGACAAAACTATCCAGGAGCAACTAGATAAGTTAGAAGCAAGTAAAAAAGCAAACGAAGCGGCTAATAAAACGATAGAACCTCAAAAAGACGTTATTACTTTTGAAGATTTTACGAAACTTGATATTCGTGTAGGAACTATTCTTGAAGCTGAAAAAATGCCAAAAACTAAAAAATTATTGGTTTTAAAAGTTGATACAGGTATTGATACAAGAACCATAGTTTCAGGTATTGCCGAAAGTTTTTCCCCAGAAGAAGTGGTTGGTAAAAAAGTTACTGTTTTGGTAAACTTAGCGCCAAGAAAATTAAGAGGTGTAGAGAGTCAAGGTATGATTTTAATGACCGAGACTCCAGAAGGTAAATTGGTTTTTGTAAATCCAGATGATAATGATAGTGTGAAACCAGGATTACAGATAAGTTAATCAATAAAAACAGATATAATTATAATTTGAAAAGCACCTTTAATAGGTGCTTTTTTTGTTAAACTATAGTTAAAAATATTTAAACAAAACAAGATGTAAAACTCTGTTTTATAGTGATTTTAGTGAGTAATCTTTAAACTTCACAAACTCTTAAAATAAAGTAAAAGTAAAACCAATAGGTTATTTGGTATCGTAAATAAAGTAGTTATGAATCAAAAACAACTTTATGAAACGAATACTTTTATTATTTACACTTATTGGATTAATGTCTTGCGGATCATCAAAAGTCGTGCGGCAATCAAATAAGGTAATCAAAGGAAGTTGGTCGTTAAATTCAATTACCTACAGCCAACCGGGAACTTACAATGTTACTTTATTAAACGATGTTTCAAAATATTGCTTCGAAGGCAGTACATGGCAATTTGTGCCAAATAACAATACAGGAATTTATAGTATAAATAATACCGATTGTTCTGCAGGAGAACGCCATTTTGTATTTACAATTCAAGAAATTGATGAAACCACAGGACTTTACGACTTTTTGTTAAAGCCAACCACCGAGAAGTACAAATCGGAAACTAATGTAGGTTTCAGATTTAGTTTAACAAATCTATCTGAAACTACAATGCAGTGGCAGCAAACTTTAAATGTAGATGGACAACCATTTACAATAACCATGAATTTTTCAAAATAACAAGCTATCAAAAAAACAATAAATATGAAAAGAATAATAAATATAACCGGAATAACAATACTTGCAATAGTAACAGTAATAGCGTTTACCAACTGTAAATCTGTACAAAATGCTAATAATAAGCAAAAAGGAGCTGTAATAGGTGCTACTAGTGGTGCTGTAATTGGGGCTATTTTAGGAAATAACCTTGGTAAGGGTGGCAACGGTGAACTAGGGGCTGTTATTGGTGGCGTTGTTGGTGGTGGTGCCGGTGTGCTTATTGGTAACAAAATGGATAAGCAAGCCCAACAAATAGAAGAAGAAGTTCCAGGAGCTGAAGTAGAACGTGTAGACGATGGTATTGTAGTAACCTTCGATGAAAATAGCGGTGTTTACTTTGCAACGAATAAATACAATATTAATGCAGCCTCAGAGGATAACTTAAACAAGTTAATAGGTGTTTTTAAAGAATATCCAGACACTAATATTTTGGTGGTTGGGCATACCGATAGCCAAGGAGCAGAAGAATATAACATGACATTATCGAAAAACAGGGCGTATGCCGTTACAAATTATTTGTCGGGTCATGGCATTAGTAATGGTAGATTAACAACCAATTGGTTTGGTGAAACTCAGCCTATGTACGATAATGCTACTGCCGATGGTAGAGCAAAAAATCGTCGTGTAAACATAGCTATTCTTCCAAACGAAAAAATGATTGAAGATGCTAAACAACAAGCAGGAAGTTAATTTATTTATAAGGGATTACTATTTAATTTAACTTTAAAAAGCCACACAATTCGTGTGGCTTTTTAAGTTTTACTTATTTACAATGTTTTTCTAATAGAAATTATTTATGGCTATTAAATTTTAACAATGTATTTTATTTAGATTAATTAAAAACAAGTATTTTTGCTAAAATTATTTCTCTGTAAAACTATGGGAAAGAAGAAGAAAGAAAAAAAACAGCAAAAAAAAGCGCTTAAAACTTTACATGAAGCAGGCATAATTAATGCCAAAAAAGTAAAGAGCAAATGTTGTGAAAAATATAAAAAAGGCGAAAAAAAACGCTGTGGTAAATGCCCATGTTTCGATTTGCTTAAAAAGGTCGCTTAAAAAATTATAGAATATTTCGTTTTCTGCTAACAGTTTTTTATTTTCTATTATAAGAAAATGAAACTTAACTATACTTAGATTTAAAATATTGAACCATACCTCTAATAAATAAAAAAGGTAAAATTATAAGTACTGAACCCAATAAATTTGTTGGTGTAAATGTTTCAGGAAAATTACGAACCACAAACAACATAATAATTACGCCTAAAATAATGGAAGCATGTAGAACTAACATGTTTGGTGTAAAAACTCCAAAACTTATTTTTAAAGGTTGTTGTGTGCGGTGAAGTATAATACGCTCTACAAGAAGAAATAAAAGATTAATATTAAAAAACCAATTTCTGAAAAATAATATTTTCATGTTAGTGAAAATAAGTACATCGTTATTCCAGTTAGCCATAAACGCAAAGAAAACTACAATAAAAACAAAATAAACACCCATTTGAAATAATGAACTTATAATAGACGTTTTGTTACTTAAAATTACAGCATTTTTGTTTCTTTTATAAAGTAATCTATCAATTATTAATCTAATAAGTTCATTCCACCAAAAAAAGAAAATAACATAAAACACAGTGGTTTGTCCGTTTCCAATAGATAAAGTAGTAAGTAGCATAAACACTAAAAAATCCCATTGTGCATAATGTTTTAACGGCTTATCTATAAGAGAAAAAAAACTATTCATAAGGTTAATATTTTCTGTTGGTAAAATTTAAAATGTTGTTTTTTGTACTGTGTTCAACCTATATATGTTCATCAAAACTTACGTCATACATAATATTTATAATAGATGCTTTATGTAAATTTATATATTGAGAGGCTTGTATTTTATTATAAACAAGTGCAGTAACATTAATAATGCCGTTGTTAGTTTTAATTTTAAAACCAGTAGAATGTTTGTTTGAGGTTGTTTTTAATTTATCTATTACCTGCACTTTACTAATTGTTTTTAAACATCCATTCCGTTTAAATTTAGCATATTGATTTAGCTGAATGAGTGCCGTAATGGCATAATATATAAACGCAATTATTAATGGAATTAGAAACAAAATAAAACCCGTCCAAAGCACAAAAAGTAACATGGCACTTAGTAGAAAATAGATTGTTTTTTTTCTAATTTTTTTGAAAACTAATTTTTTTACTAATTCAATTTCTTGTTGGCGCATAGGTTTGGTAATACTTTTACTTTTAAAAGGAATAACATGCAATGAGTTGGTAATGTTATTAGCCGAATTTAGATGTTTTTCTAAAATAGTAAACGCTAAAACCGTTTTGCTTTTAGGGCTAGATTCTAAATATACTTTATCATTTACGCTTACTTTTGCATATTCTGAATATGGTACACTATGTTCGTTGTTATCAATACTTATATAATAATATGTTCTGCTAGACTTGTGTCTTGTTTTTGTTCCAAATCCTGTATTATAACTTCTTGATTTAGTAGTGTGTTTATCTATACGTTTGTCGGTAATATTACCTGTGTAACAGTGTTTAACACCTCGTTTTAAATCGATGTAGGTATTCCAAAATATATAAGAAAAAATACCAGCAAAGAATAACATGAATATAGAAAACATTACAATAGGAATTGTGCTAAAGTTATCTGGTTTTATAACAAAGGCATATATAAAATAAAATATAGCACTTGCTACAAGTAAAAATAAAATAGCAAATAGGTATTGCTTTTTAAGTTTGTTTCTGTCTTGAGAGGATAGTGGCTTTATTTCAAAATTGCTAGTTGTCATTTAATAAATGTTAAGGAATATTTATAAACGTAATATCTTCTTTAAATTCAGAAAATGCTTTACTATCAAAAGCTGTACTACCTACAACATTATTGTTTTTAAAGGTTGTTTTGTAAAAACTAATACTTGTAATGGTTTTTGTTTTTATGTTTACTAGTGCTTCGGCATATTTTATATTATTACCCGAAGCATCTTTTTTATACTTGTGAATTTTTATTTCAAAAGGGATTACTTTGTCTAAATTTTTATTGTAAAACTGCCAAGTTTGGTTACAATGCTTTTGTAGATTGAACGGAAGATTATCTTTAGGCGCTTCTTTGTTAAATCGTTGAATGCCTCTATCTAGTTTGCTTTTAATACGCTCGTCGTCTATAAGTTCAAAACCAATGTATACGTTTTCATTATAGATATGTGCTTTATAATGGTTTTTTGGCGCTGTGCAAGAGAAAATTTCTTTATTTTCTAAATAAAAGTGTTTGGAAATAACATTTGTTTTGTCAGTTCCTTTCTTAGAGTATACTTTTTTAAATAAATGCCCTTTTTGGCTATAGTGATATGTAGTTATACTCTCATTGGTGCTACTGCTAACTTTGTGAAGTAAATTATTTTTATACTCAAATTTCAAAGTATTAGTATTTCCGTTATTTAAACGAATTTGTTCATTGATTAGATAACCATTGTCATCATAGGTGTAGTAATACTTTTTATTTAGGGTAGAATTAGTATTCTTACAAGTTCTTTTGTGTAATTTTCCCTTCTTATAAATGTTTTTTTCTTTTTCCCACAACTTGTTTTGCTTATTTCGGTTTTCATAGCTTTCAATATTACCTTCATTGTTAAAGCTGTAGCTACTAATTTCTAACGCCACTGCACTGTCATTATCAATATTGTAGTTTGTAATTTCAACTTGTTTGGTGTTAGGGTCAAATCCGTAATCTTTTGCATTTATATTTGTTACAGATTGTGCAATTGTATTTAAACTAAGTAGTAATAGGCTAGTTAAAAATATTTTAATTTTTAGGCACATATTGTTCTTTTAATTTATATTGACTAGAAAACCGCTTAGATTCTTCTCGCATGAAAGTTCGTTCTTCATTACTAAATTCGGTTAAAATTTTGCTTGTATTGGCATTTGCATAAGGGTTTGGTAAGTATAATAAGTATCTATGAGCGACTACTTTATCTAATTGAAATAGGTGTTTAATAAATAATGCATGTAGTTTATTTAACTTATCAATGCTCATTGTTTGTGTGAAATTATTATGTTGTTTAACTACAATTTTCTTAAACTCAGAATTACTTTTGTAGTATAGGCTTATTAATGAATTTGCTGCGGTTATCATTGCTTTTTCTGCTTGTTTTGAGGCAGAACTGTTATTTTTTGTAGTGGCTGTGGATGTATGGCTCTTGGCATAATCTACAACCAATTTCCCGCTTTTAAACTCACCATAGCTTTTAGTGTTTGTTTTTTTATCTAGTTTTACACCAAGTCCTGTAATAAATCCATTGTGTGCAAAAGCACCTTTATACAGATAGGTATCTGTAAAAAATTGGCCGGTATAATTAATTTTACCCAAATCGTCCCAATCACCCATATAACTATTGCCGTTAGTCCACATATAAGTACCAGCTTTGTATGGCTTACCGTTTTTAAATAATCCCTCATAAACATCACCTTGATCGTAGGTGATAGACCCATAGCCATTGGTACAATTACCGAGACAATTTCCACTAGACTTGCCGTTAGAAAAGTCGGTTAAAAGATTGGTTATCAATTTCCCTTCGTTATAGATACCAGCTTCAACTGTTTCTCCATTTTTTACAAAATATCCGTAACCGTGTTGCTTTGTATCTTTCCAATGGCCATAATACAGTAAGTTTTTCTGTTTCCAGTGATAAATGCCATAACCATCGAGTTGACCGTCAAGGTAATTACCATTATAAGTGTCGCCATTAGCGTAAATAAACTCTCCGTAACCGTCAAGTTTCCCATTCTTAAAAAAACCTTCTACTTTAGCACCGCTTTCATAAGTATATGTTCCGTAGCCGTCTGCACAATTTCCTGTAATACAAGAAGCGGTTGATGATTTGTTTTGTGATGTAGTTGAATTTGTATTTGATGTGCTTGAAACTTTATCAACTGTAGCATTAAAATAACGGCCTTTACTAAATTGTTGTGGCTTAGAATTGCTATAGTTGCTTAAAACATAAGTAGGTTTCCCGTTTGTAGTAAGCACAAAATCTACTGAGCCATCAATATAACCTGCTACTCCATAACCTTTAATTTCTTCTCCTTTAACATAAAGATTTACTCCTTTTTTTGTTGTGTTTGGTATGTACCACACTTCGCTATCTTTTGTATTCATAGAAATAGCATGATAGGCTTTAGTTTCGTTAGTACCTTTTCCCAAAGCGTTTGGAACAAAATAAACATCGCCACTTTTTGTGTCTCTGACTATGATGTTTTTATATTTAGCTTCGTACTTCCATTCTCTATTTGCAAACATTGTTGACGTTCCTTGCTCTATTAGCAATACAGTTTTACCATCACTAATAAGTATGTTTTCTCCCTCTATTAAAGGCTTAAACGGAATGTTTTGGTTAAGAGCAATTGACTCGTTAAAAGCATTTTTTGCTACGTAATATTTAGAAGTAAGCGGATTATAGAATATATAATCGTTATTGAATTTATTCCACAAATTTGTAAAGTCTAATTTACCATTAATATACAAATGAGGTATAGCTACTCCACCTTTTAAATTTAAATCTCCAGTGGTTTTTTTAAGTACTGCATTTTTATTAAACTCTTTATATTCACTATGGTAAATAATGCTAGATAAATCTTGATTTATTAAATTTCCTGCTGCACCTGTTTCCATGCTTTCAATCAAGTTGCCTTTTTCATCGTACTTATATTTAAAGAAAGTTTTTTTACGCTCTTTGCCTTTCTTTCTTGCTGTTAATACACCTTTGTTATAGTATTCTATTTGGGTAGTTGGTGCTTTATCTTTTGCTTTATGTGTCATAGTTACTATAATAATATCGCCTTGTTTTGTATAGCTGTATTCCACAATTTCCCAATTATAGTTTGCTTTTATTATTCTGTTTTGGTTGTCATATTTATAAATTATTCCATCATCATATATTAGATTACCAGAAGCATCGTATTTATATTCTTTTATAGTTCCGTTAGGGTAGGTTATAGAAATAGGTCTATTCAACTGGTCGTAAGAAATATGCTTTCTTTTTTCTAAATCAAGCCTTTTTCCATTAGTGTCATAAAATGTCAAATTATGTTGAAAAACATCGCCTTTAAGCTGTGTTTTCTCTAAATTAACTCCTAATGGTAAAGGGTTTTTAGGTGCATTTACAAAATCTACTTTTTGCGAATAAGCATTAAATGCTAAGAGTAGTGTAATTAAGAAACTTAAATCTTTCAGAGTTTTCATAAAAAATACGTGTTGTTGAGGGAAACAAAACTACTTTTTAATGAAATAGGAAGTAATACGATGAATGTCGTATATTTTAATAAAGTAACTTTCTATATTTGCTTTTTTACAGAATAAGAACACCTTTTATGTTAATAACCGATTATATTTTCTCGCATACCCAACTGCCCAAAACCGCAATACAAAACACCATTAATTTACTTAATGATGCATGTACCGTACCGTTTATTTCCCGTTACCGGAAGGAAGCCACAGGAAATTTAGATGAGGTACAAATTGGTGAGATTGTAAAATATAAAGAACAATTTGAAGCTCTAGAAAAACGAAAAGCAGCCATTTTAAAAGCTTTAGAAGAGCAAGGTGTTTTAACTTCAGAATTAGAACATAAAATAACATCAACAACAGATTTAACGACGCTTGAAGATTTATACTTGCCTTACAAAAAAAGCCGAAAAACAAAAGCAGAAAAAGCGCGCCAGTTAGGTTTGGAACCGTTGGCCAAAATAATAATGGGCCAGAATGCCAGAGATGTCGAGTCGGTGGCATTTCGTTATGTAAAAGGAGACGTTAATTCGGTTGAAGATGCTTTGGAAGGTGCGCGCCACATAATTGCCGAATGGATAAATGAGCGCAGCGATATTCGTAATAACATCCGATATCAATTAGAACGTTTTGCTATTATTTCAACAAAGGTTGTAAAAACAAAAGAAAACGAAGAAGATGCCCAAAAATTTAAAGATTATTTTAATTGGGAAGAATCGCTAAGCAGAATTCCGTCGCACCGTTTACTCGCCATTCTTAGAGCAGAAAAGGAAGGTTTTATTCGTGTAAAAATTGAAATTGATGACGACAGAGCGTTAAATAAAATTGAACAACGCATTATAAAATCGAATAACGACTGCGCCGAACAAATAGAAATAGCCATAAAAGATGCTTACAAACGTTTGTTGTTACCATCGTTAAGTAACGAAGCGTTGCAACAAGCTAAACAAAAAGCCGACGAAGCTGCTATAACCGTGTTTGCTAAAAACTTAAAGCAATTATTATTAGGTTCGCCGTTAGGAGAAAAGCGTGTTTTAGCAATCGACCCAGGATTTCGTACAGGTTGTAAAATTGTGTGTTTAGATGCGCAAGGGCAATTAAAACACAACGAAACCATTTATCCGCATCCGCCAAAAAATGATAGCACAGGTGCTATTAAAAAAATTAGCACGTTAGCCGAAGCTTATAAAATTGAAGCTATAGCTATTGGAAACGGAACAGCCTCACGCGAAACCGAAGCTTTAGTGCGTAAAATTAGGTTTAAAAACGAAATGCAAGTATTTGTGGTTAGCGAAGCAGGAGCAAGTATTTATTCGGCATCAAAAATTGCGCGCGACGAATTCCCGAATTACGATGTTACCGTGCGCGGAAGCGTTTCTATTGGGCGCCGCTTACAAGACCCGTTGGCAGAATTGGTTAAAATTGATGCTAAAAGTATTGGTGTTGGGCAATATCAGCACGATGTAGATCAAACTAAATTAAAAAGCGAGCTTGATACCGTTGTAGAGCATTGTGTAAATGCTGTTGGCGTAAATTTAAATACAGCTAGTAAAAGTTTGTTAAGTTATGTGTCTGGCATTGGCCCAAAACTTGCCGAAAATATTGTGAGTTATCGTGATGAAAACGGAGCATTTAAGTCGCGTACAGATTTAAAAAGTGTACCACGCCTTGGCGGAAAGGCTTTCGAGCAAGGTTCGGCCTTTCTTCGAATTAAAGACGCTAAAAATCCGTTAGACGATTCTGCAGTTCATCCAGAAAGTTATCATATTGTAAAAACTATTGCTAAAAACGAAGGCAAAACAGTTAGCGAACTTATTGGTAATGCTTCGGTTTTAAAAAATATTAATTTAAAACAGTATGTTTCAGATAAAGTGGGATTGCCAACGCTTCAAGATATTGTAAAAGAATTAGAAAAACCTGGTTTAGATATTCGTGAGCAGGCTAAGGTTTTTACCTTCAATCAAAACATAAAAACCATAACCGATGTGCAAGAAGGGCAATTATTACCAGGAATTGTAAATAATGTTACCAATTTTGGTGCTTTTGTAGATATTGGTATTAAGGAAAGCGGCTTAATTCATATTTCAAATTTATCCGATGGTTTTGTAAGCGATGTAAACGAGCACGTTAGTTTGCATCAGCAAGTTATTGTTAAGGTTTTAGAAGTAGATCTTCCGCGAAAGCGTATTCAATTAAAATTAGAGAAATAAAAAAAGCGAGTTCTTACTATTAAGAACTCGCTTTTCTGTTTCAACAAATAACTTTACAATTATTTATTCATATTTTTCATTTCGTCAATAAAAGTATCTAAATCAACACCAGCAGTAACCAGAGTTAAAGCTTTATCAACAATATATTTTACATTTTCTGGATGAAACCCTAAACCAACACCAATTTTTTTAAGTAAATTTTGTTCATCCTCATCCTTAATGGTATCAACATGTACCATTCTAGCCAAATCATACAAGCGCTCAAGGCGTAAATCGTAAGAATGCGGCGCATTAATTGGGTGTTTTTTGTAGTCTTTTAAAATAGTTTCGTAATCAATCTCACTAATATTTAAATTACGAGCAAGTCTATCTAAAAACGCTTTTTCTTCTGGGGTAATAATACCATCATCCATAGCAACGCGAACAATAGCAGCGAAATGGTCTTCATTACGCTTTTTAAAACCACTATCAAATAAATCTGAAAACGACATAAGTATCAATTTTTTAAGTGTTGCAAACCTACATATTTTTTTAATAAATTAACTTAAAAATTTAAAAATTTGGGCGTTCCTAACGGGCGGGCTTTCGCTACTCGCTGCCTCCTGCGTCGGCGAGCTCAAACATACCGCTCAATCCCTAACGCGGGTTCAGCCCAATAAACTTTGCAATTTAATGCAGTATATTACTAAAAATAAAGTGCATACCTTATCTTTGCAACTTTAAAAACAAAATTAGGTGAGTAAAACCCATATCTCTCAAACCTATTTACAGGATTTGCAAACGCATAATCTGCAAGACGCCCTATCCCAAAACCAAACAAAAACACATATAAAAGGCCTAGTAGGGTCATCGTTATCCTTTGTTTTAGCCAATGCGTTTAAACAAGCAAACAAGCCATTTTTATTGGTGTTCGAAGATAAAGAAGAAGCCGCACATTACCTTAACGATTTCGAGCAACTCTGCGATAAAACCAATGTGCTTTTTTATCCAGGTAGTTACCGCAGACCTTACGAAATAGAAGAAACCGATAATGCCAATGTATTATTACGTGCCGAGGTTTTAAACCGTATAAACTCGCAAAAAAAACCAGCGTTAATAGTTACTTATCCCGATGCACTTTTCGAGCAAGTAGTAACCCGAAAAGAGTTAGAGCGTAATACTTTAAAAATAGCTGTAAGCGATAATATTTCTTTAGATTTTGTAAACGAAGTTCTTTTCGAGTACAAATTTAAACGTGTAGATTTTGTAACCGAACCTGGCGAATTTTCAGTGCGCGGTGGTATAGTAGACGTGTTTTCGTTTAGTAACGACGAGCCTTACCGTATCGAGTTTTTTGGCGATGAAGTCGACACCATTCGTACCTTCGATGTAGAAACGCAGTTATCCATAAATCAGTTAAAAAAAATCAATATTATTCCCAATGTGGCGAATAAAATGATTGAGGAAAAACGCCAAAGTTTCCTAAAATATATTGCACAAAAAACAGTAATTGGTATAAAAAATGCCGATTTACTATTTTCAAGAATAGACGATTTTTACTCCAAAGCCCAAGAAGCATTTGCTGGACTTTCATCCGATATAAAACACGCTAAACCCAACGAGTTGTTTTGCGATTCTGCATTACTAAAAAAGCAATTGCTAGATTTTTCAATTGTCGAGTTTGGTAATGCATCGGTTATGTTAAGCCAAATTGAAACTTCAAAAAATACACTTTTAGAGTTTAACACCACACCGCAACCATCGTTTAATAAACAGTTTAATTTACTTATTGAAGATTTAAACAGCAATCACAATAAAGGTTACACTAATTACATAGCTTGTGTAAGCGAGCAACAAGCCAAACGTTTTCACGATATTTTCGACGATTCAAACCTTGAAGTTAGTCCGTATAACACCATAATTTTATCGCTTCATCAAGGGTTTGTCGATCATCAAAATAAAATAGTTTGCTACACCGATCATGAAATTTTTGAACGCTATCATAAATTTCACATTAAAAATGGCTACGCAAAAAAACAAGCCATAAGTTTAAAAGAGCTTACTAATTTAGAAATTGGCGATTACGTAACACACATCGATCATGGAGTTGGGCGTTTTGGTGGCTTACAAAAAATAGATGTAGAAGGCAACAAGCAAGAAGCTATAAAACTGGTGTATGGCGAGCGCGATGTATTGTATTTAAGCATTCACTCTTTACACAAAATAACCAAGTTTAATGGTAAAGACGGCAAACCACCTAAAATTTACAAATTAGGTAGCACCGCCTGGAAAAAGCTCAAACAAAAAACTAAAGCACGAGTTAAACACGTGGCGTTTAACTTAATAAAACTTTACGCAAAACGTAAAACCGAAAAAGGGTTTCAATACCAACCCGATAGTTATTTACAACACGAACTAGAAGCCTCATTTATTTACGAAGATACGCCAGACCAAAGTAGCGCAACGGCCGATATTAAAGCCGATATGGAAAGCGAACGCCCAATGGACAGACTTGTTTGTGGCGATGTTGGTTTTGGTAAAACCGAAGTAGCCATTCGTGCTGCTTTTAAAGCTGTAGATAACGGCAAACAAGTGGCTGTTTTGGTGCCAACAACAATTTTAGCATACCAGCATGCGCGAACGTTTAGAAAACGTTTAGAAGATTTCCCTGTAACCGTAGATTACGTGAATCGTTTTAGAACCGCCAAACAAAAACGCGAAACTTTAGAACAGTTAGAAAAAGGCGCTGTCGATATTATTATTGGTACACACCAATTGGTAAATAAAAACGTAAAGTTTAAAGATTTAGGGCTTTTAATTGTAGACGAAGAACAAAAATTTGGAGTAGCAGTAAAAGAAAAGCTAAAAACCATAAAAGAAAACGTAGATGTATTAACGCTTACCGCAACACCAATACCTCGAACGCTTCAGTTTAGTTTAATGGCGGCGCGCGATTTATCGGTAATTACAACGCCACCGCCAAATCGTTATCCTATAGAAAGTCATGTTATTCGCTTTAACGAAGAAACTATTCGCGATGCAGTAAGTTATGAGATAGAACGTGGTGGGCAAATTTTCTTCATTCACAATCGTATAGAAAATATTAAAGAAGTTGCTGGCATGATTCAGCGTTTAGTTCCCGATGCGAAAGTGGCTGTTGGCCATGGGCAAATGGATGGAAAAAAACTCGAAGAGCTTATGCTTCAATTTATGGATGGCGCTTTCGATGTGTTGGTAAGTACAACTATTATTGAAAGCGGATTAGATGTGCCAAACGCCAATACCATTTTTATAAACAATGCCAATAATTTTGGGCTGAGCGATTTACACCAAATGCGCGGTAGAGTAGGGCGAAGCAATAAAAAAGCATTTTGTTATTTTATTACACCAGAATATTCGGCAATGACCGAAGATGCTAGAAAACGAATTACAGCCTTAGCGCAATTTACAGAACTGGGTAGCGGTTTTAATATCGCAATGAAAGATCTTGAAATTCGTGGTGCGGGCGATTTACTTGGTGGAGAACAAAGCGGATTTATTAACGAAATAGGTTTCGATACCTATCAAAAAATATTAAGCGAAGCTATTGATGAGCTTAAAGAAAACGAGTTTAAAGATTTGTATGATGAACCCGAAGAAAATAAGGTTTATGTAAAAGATGTAACCATCGATACCGATTTCGAGCTCCTTTTTCCAGATAGTTACGTAAATAATATTGCAGAGCGTTTAAGTTTATACACTCAACTTAACGAGTTAAAAACAGATGAGGAATTGCAAAAGTTTGAAGCTAACTTAATAGATAGATTTGGTGAATTACCAGAACAAGTGACCGATTTGTTAAACAGTGTCCAAATAAAGTGGTTAGCAACCAAAATTGGTTTCGAAAAAATAATAATGAAACAAGGCAAGCTTATAGGTTATTTTGTTACCGATCAGCAAAGTAGTTTTTATCAAAGTACTAATTTTACCAAAGTGTTACAATTTGTACAAAAACACCCCGAAGCTTGTAAGATGAAAGAAAAACAAACCCGAAACGGATTGCGATTGTTGCTTACTTTTAGTAACATAAAAACCGTAAAACAAGCCTTAAATGCTTTAAAACCCATTGTGGCTTAATAATTGTAAACATTAAACAAAGCTAAGTTTAAATGAAACGCATACTATTTATAACTCTTTTTTTACCCGCAATTTTAATTGCACAACACTCTGTAAAAGGTGTATTTTCGCCAGCAGGCGAATTTCGTGCTACTATTTTGTATAAAGTAACACCAACAGTGTCGAAATACGTTGCTAGTTACGAGTTGGAAAAAGATGGTTCGTTTAATATAAAACTAGATTCTACGGTAACTAAAGGCATGTATCGATTGGTGTATGCCATTCCGCAAGAAGATTACAATTTCGATATTATTTACAACGGAAAGGAAGATATTGAGTTAACCTTTAATTCTGAAACAGGTGTAACTTTTGTAAAATCTGTTGAAAACAAGTTGCTGGCATCATACACCAATAGCATGTCAATGATTACGCAAAGCTTAAGCAATTATTATGGCAGTAATAGTAAGGATACTTTAGCTTTAAAAGCTATTTTTAAAACTCAAAAAGAGACACAGGCTAATTTTGAAAAAGCGGCTCAAAACACCATTGCGTTACATTTTATTAAAGCCAATAAACCGTATATACCAACAAAAGTTGAAGATGTAAAGACTTATATCGGCAATTTAAGAAAGCATTATTTCGATAATATCGACTTTACTAATACAACGTTGCAAAGCTCTAATTTTTTAGACGAAAAAATGCTTAATTACGTTTTTGGTATAAGCGACGAAACCAAAGACGATGTTACTAATTACAAACAAAACATTAGCATATTTTGTAAAGCCATGCAAAAAGTGCCCATAAAAACTAAACGTATTATGTTGGTAGATTTATGGCAGCAAATGGTAGATTTAGGCTTGGAACCGGTGGCAAATTACATTTCGGAGAATTATTTAATGGATATTGCCGTAGAGCTTAACGATCAAGAGCTTTTACATAATTTAATTTTGTATAAAAATTTATCGAATGGTAGTGTAGCACCAGACTTTTCAATTGAGTTTAAAAAAGAAAATACAGTAACTACCAAAAAGTTAAGCGAATTAAAGCTGGCCGAAAATTATATTATTGTGTTTTGGAGCAGTGGCTGTTCGCATTGTTTAGAGGAAATTCCAGAGTTACACAAATTCGTTAATACTTTCCAAAAAGGTAAATTAAAAGTGATTGCTATTGGTTTAGAAGACCAAATTTACGGTTGGAAAACGCTAACCTACGATTACCCCGAGTTTATTCATGTTTATGGTGAAGGTAAATGGGATAATCAAATAGGAAACGACTACAATGTTACAGCAACTCCAACTTATTTTGTGCTCGATAAGAATAAAAAAATCATAGTAAAACCAGAAAATTTCGAGGCATTAAAAGATTTTTTTGAGGCAGAATAGTTTTTCTGCTTTAAAAATGCCAGAGCGCAAACAATAGTTTGTATTTAAATAAGTCTTCATCAGTATTGCCTTAAAAATATCAGAATAATAAATCTTATTTTAGTGATATGGCAAAACACAACGAATTAGGGAATAAAGGCGAGCAAATGGCGGTAGATTTTTTAATTGAAAACAACTACGCTATTTTAGAACGCAATTACCGTTTTAATAAAGCTGAAGTCGATATTATTGCCCAAAAAGAAGATATTCTTGCCATAATTGAAGTTAAAACCCGCTCTACTACCGATTTTGGGAATCCGCAAGATTTTGTAAAACCTAAACAAATAAATAACCTAGTTAAAGCAGTTGATGAATATGTTACAATAAACGAATTAGATGTAGAAGTTCGTTTTGATATAATAGCGATTGTTAAAGAAGGAAAACAATTTAAATTAGAGCATTTAGAAGATGCTTTTTATCATTTTTAATAATGATATCTATAAATTAATTGCTCAATTTTCACCGCCTTGTTCAAGTTTTGTAACCTAATTAAGCTTTGTGTTAAAAAAACATCGAAGCACCTAAAAAAACATTAAAATTATGTTTTAAAATTAGGTGCTTCGAAGAATTCTTATTTAAATGGATTTGCTAAATATTAGCAAAAATATATTTCATTTCGGTAGCGATTTGTAAGCTACGTTCGGCATAAACTTTAGTTTGCTCTGGTGTTCCGTCTGATGCTTTTGGATCTTCATAGGTAATAGCAATACGTTTATCGCAACCAGCTACAAACGGGCAGCCACCATCGGCAGACGAGCAGGTCATTATGGCTGCAAAGTCGCTTTCAGGATTAAAAACATCACTATAAATTTTAGAAAAAGCAATAACGGCAGGATTGTTTTTAGCGTATTTTATGGCATAAACAGGATTGTCGCTATCAGATAATTTTAAAACTTGAAAACCTTGATTTTGTAATGTTTCACCAACTTTTGGGAACATAGCCGTGGTTTCTGTTCCACCAGAATAACAAGTTACATTATCAATATTAAAAAAAGTAGCCATAGCTTGCGCCCAAATTTGGGTTAAATGGCTTCGGCGAGAATTGTGCGTACAAATAAAATTAATATTAATTGGTGCTTTGGCTTCAATTTTGGCCTTAATATATTCGGTTAACGGATTTAAAACGGCTTTTCTTTCTTCAGAAATTGTATCAGTGTTTAATGAAACTATGGTTTGGTTAATAGTTTCAAAAAGGGGTGTTTTCATGGTGTTTAAATTAAATATATCTTTTTTTGAATGATAAATTTATGCTTAACAGCAGTTTCCATCTGGAGAACAACAAGGTTCGTTGCTTGTATTTTCTAAAACAGGAGCTTCTTCTGGTACTCCGCAAATACCTTTTGCTTTACAATCGGTTTTTTCTACGGCTAACTTAAAAATGATATTATTGTTTCGTATTTCAAAATCGTTAACAAATAGTTGTGCTGTATGAAAATTAGCGTTGCTATATTCAAATTTTACTTCCGCATTGGCTTCATACGATTTTAGTTTTCCAACTTTATTTAAAATGCCTAAAGCTTTTAAAACAGTCATATATTCCGTTTTTCCTAATTCACTAGGGCTTTCCCAAAGCTGAATTACGGTTTCTTTCCAAGCATCGGTTTGTGCACCACAGTCCACAGATTCGATAGTAACATGTTTAACTTCGGTGATATGATAATTTGCGCCAACTAATAAATTTGGAGCATATTCAAATAGTAAACTTTTATTTTTATTTTGATTTAAAACGTTTAATAACTCTTGTGTTTTCATGATTTTACTATTTAAAAGTTAAGTTGCATTTTAATGAGTATGATTTAACAACAATTGGATTTTGTGTTGTTAAAAAACAGGTTTAAATGTTGTTGAATTTCGTTCCAACGTTCTACGTTTATGCAATAACACATGCTTTTACCTTCAATTTCTCCTTTTAATAGGCCAATACTTTTAAGCTCTTTTAAATGTTGCGAAATGGTGGCTTGTGCTAAACCAATTTCGTCTACCAAGTCACTGCAAATACATGAATTTTGATTGCCTATATATTGAAGAATAGCTACTCTGGCAGGATGCCCAAGAACTTTAAAAAATTGTGCTAAGTCGTTTTGTTTGGTGGTGAAAATGTCTGATTTTGTAATGCCCATAATTTTGTTTAGTTGTATATTGCAATATTACGATGATAAATTGAATTAAAAAAGTCAAAATGCTTAAATTTTGACTTTTTAAATATATTTTAACGCTTAAAACCAGCCTTTTTTACCTATTTGGTAGGTGTTGTAAAACTCGTCGTCGGATTTTGTTAAATAAATAATGCCTTCAATAAAAGGTACAATTCCTGCTAATCCACATGTTACGAATGTAAGAACTATTTGAATAATTCCTTCTTTATTGTATCCAAGTATAAACTTATGAATTCCTAGAGAGCCTATAACAATAGCCAATATACCAGCTAATACTTTTTTGTTTTCTCCAGTTACCTCGTTAAAAGTTTCTTTGGCGTTGTTTGCGAACTCCGATGCTGTTTCTTTAGCATCATCTGCAAATTCCTTTGCTTTCTCTTTGGCTTCCCCAGCAAATTCTTCGGCTTTACCGGCCGCTTTTTTTGCGCCATCTTTGGCGTCGTCTAACATTTCGTTTAGGTCGTCGCTTAAATTTTTTTCATCAGACATGATTAGTGTGTATTTTGTAATTGATTAGTGCTTAAATTTAGTAAAAAATTTAAACCAGTTGTATTAGTTTGTAGTTGTTATTGCAATTTTGTTACAATTTATCGAATAAATAACAGTATACCAGCAATAGCGGTAATTATTAAAATAAACTTTCTGTAGTTTACATTCGAAATAAGTTTAACAATATAAGCTCCTGTAAAAAATCCTATTATTGAGGCAGGAATGAGTACCGAATTTAAAACCAATGTTTTAACTGTAACGGTTTCCCAAACAAAAATGTGAAACGGTAATTTAAATAGGTTTATTAAAAAAAATAACCAAGCTGCAGTGCCAATAAATTCATTTTTTTTAAATCTTATAGCTAAAAAATACACATTAGAAATGGGGCCTGCCAAATTACCAACCATTGTAGTAAAACCTGTTAAAAACCCCATGATTGCCGAGAAAAATTTATTGTTTGGCATATTGTTGGTTTGCAACCGCTCTGTAAAAAGCATGATGCCAACAGATATTAAAACAATGATTGCCATAAGGCGTTTAAAAACCATTTCGGAAATATCGTTACCAACCCAAACACCAACTAAAACACCAACAATCATCCAGGGAATTAGCTTTTTTATAATACTCCAATTGGCATGTTGATTGTAATAGGTTACGGCTAAGATATCGGCAATAATTAGCATGGGAAGTAAAACGCCTGTCGAGGCCTTTTCGCCAAAAACAAAGGCCATAATTATTACAATAAATATGCTTATGCCTTTTAATCCTGCTTTTGAAACGCCTAAAATAAACACGGCAAAACTAATGGCTAGCCATTGTAAAGTAGATAAATTATACGATTCTAAAATTTCGATGTAAGTCAATATATGTTGTTTAAGAAAAAGATTAATAACGATTAAAGTTGAAGTTTTAAGCCTTCATGCGATGCCGTAAAACCTAATTTTTCGTAAAATTTTATGGCTTCGGGGCGTTTTTTATCAGAGGTGAGTTGTATTAAAACAGCGCCTTGTTCTTTAGCGCGATTTATGGCCCATTCGAACATGGTTTTTCCATAACCTTTACCGCGATATTCTTTTTTTATGTGCACCGATTCTATTTGCGCGCGCAAGCTTCCTAAGCGGTTTAAATATTGCAAAAAGGTAAGTTGAAGTGTTCCTATTATTTCGTTTAACTCGTTAACTACAACTATAAGTTCTTGGTTTTTGTCTTCATTTATCCGTTTAAAAGCATCGGTATAAACTTTGGGTAAAGGGTTTTCGAAACGTTCGCGAGTTTTGCCTAACTTGTCGTCGGCAAACATAGCAATTATTGAAGGTAAATCTTCTAAAGTAGCTTTTCTAAAAATCATAGTTTTTACGATTGATTCTTATATTTAATTTTGAGAAAACTTATTGGTGAAATTCACAGTAAATTCGTCTATTATTTCCAATTCGGTACGGAAGGAAAGCATTTTGTCGGCAAATTTTTTTAGCCCTTCACTGCGCAATGTTTCGGCATGCAAATTGTAATAATTTTCTAGGTCTTCGCGCGAATTGGCGCGGTATTGTACCGAGTAGGTAACACCACCCATATCTTCTTTTACTAATACTTTGGTTAGTGTTGCACTAGTAAATTTTCCGGTAGCCAAAACCTGCGGAATATGTTCCTGTTTCATCCAGTTTAACCACGCTTCGTGAATGCTTTCGTCTATGTTTGAGGTTACATTATATATGTACATAATTATATTTTTTTTGTAAATAATTTAAGTTCTTTGCCGTCGTTAAACGGAATAATTATTTTTTTAAATACAAATCCTAATTTACTTAATAGCTTAATTGAATTTTTGTTTTCTGCTTGTACAATGGCTAAAAGTATTTTTAAACCGTATTTATTTTTGGCTAGTTTTATTACTTCCTCTGAAGCTTCAAAGCCAAAACCTTCGCCTTCATATTCTGGCAAAAAGGCAAAACCTAAGTCTGCGTCGGGTAATTCTTCTCGCTTTATTAACCCACAAGTACCAATAGGTTTCTGGTTTTCAGATTTTAAAAGCACCTTGTAAAAGCCAAAACCGTGATTTTTATAACTTTGTAAATGCCCTTTTGTTATGCGAATTTCGGCATCTTTTATGGTTTTAGTGTTTCTATCTCCAATATATTTTATCCAATTTGGGGAATTTACTAATTCTAGAAAAAATGGCGCGTCGTTTAAAGTAAATGTTTCTAATATTAAACGTTCTGTTTCGGCTACTTTCATCTTTAATTTATAGCATCGCCGCGTAAAGTCCTGAAGCGTTTTCGGGCATCGACAAAATAAATACTATCGGCATGATTAAATATAATTTGCTCGTATAGTTGTTTTGCTTTTTCTGGTAAGTTTAGTTCGGTTTCGTAAATCTTCGCTAAATAAAAATAAGCATCGTCTACTAAAATACCATCGCGATAGTTTTCAATTAACACTTCGTAATTTGCTTTGGCCTTATTAAATTCTTTTTTAAGTTCGAATAGTTGGGCTTGTTTAAATAAAGTTTGGGCAATTATGGGTTCGGTTTTATGGGCTTCTAAAATGTTATTTAGTAACTGTATAGCTTCGTCGTTTCGGTTTTGAAACGCTAACAAATCGGCTTTGGCATAAATTTTTAATGCGGTTTGCAGCGAATCTTCATATTTGTTATCTGTAATAAGTAATTTTAAATTTAAGGCGTCGTTTGCAATGAGTTGTGATGTAGACGATTTTAAAATTTTAAGCTGAGATTCTGCCCATTTAAAGTCGCCTTTATAATAACTTGTTTTAGCTACTTTAAACCGGGCTTCTTGCGATAAAGTACTGTTTTTTAAGTTACGCTGAATTTGTGTGTAATAAATTAAAGCCTGATTAAATTTTTCTTGTAGCACCAAAATATCGGCGAGTTCTAATTTAACCTCGGCTGCTTGAAATTTAGACAAAGGTAATTCGAGCATGCTCGTTAATATACGTGTTGCCTCATTTGTGTCTTGTAAGTAAAATGCTAAAAAATGCGCGTAGGCAATTTTTAGGTTTAAAACTTCTTTTTCCTGGATAGTTTCAGTGCTGTTTTTAGTGGTAGCTAATAATTCTAAATAGGTCGCTTTAATTTCTGGATATGCTTTAGGCTGGGCTTCTCTAATTTTTAATTGAAGGAGTTCATGGTGTGCCTGTAATTTGTCTTCGTTAAATTCAGATATTTCAATGAGGTATTCGTAAATATCTTGAGCTATGTTAATTTCATTTTCTCTTACAGCAATGTCGGCCAATTCTTTTATTCTGCCAGTTCCAATTCGCTCTCGTTTGTAAATTGCTTTTTCTTGTATAAAGGCCTTTTCAAACTGCTTTTGTTTAATAAATAGCCAACTTAACATTTCATTCCAAACTAATTGTGGCTGTTGCTGCATGTTTTTTAGCAGCATTTTTCTTAATAAAATATTGTTGTCGGTAAAAGCATCTTCGCTAATAAAATCGTTAATGGCGCGTTTTACATCCCGTGCTAAAGCGGGTTGTTTTTCAATATAGCTTAAATAACTAGCAAACATTTTTTCAATATTACCTTGCTCGCCGTAAATTTGAGCTAGCTGCAAACTAAAATTATATTTTGGATTAACAATCATTGCCTTTTCGTAGGCTTCAATGGCTTCTTTTAATAAACTATGGCTTTGAAAACTTCGGGCTACAGCATAAACATTGCTTGCACGTTTATCTATACTATTTAAAGCTTCTTTGTAATGTTTTTGCGCAGAAATAGTATCGTTTTTTAATTGGAAATTATAACCAAGTTCAACAATAAAAGCAGCATATTTAATACGTGCCATTAGTTGGGTTAAAAAAGCTTGGGCTTCGTTGTATTGTTCTAATTGTTGGTGGGTGGCAACTATTTGATTTACGATAGTAATGTTTGATGGTGATGCTTTGTATAGCTTTTTATACTCAACAAGCGCTTTTTCGTATTCACCATTTTTAAAGTAGGCTTTGGCAATAGCATCGTTTTGAGCAAAACCTAATGTTGTAATTAAAAGAAATAAGAAAGCTAATAATCTCATAATGTAAAGATAACAATTGTTGGTTTTACATACCCGTTAATTTACACTTTTAATAAAAAGTGCCCGATAGAATACCGGGCACTTACCAACCAAAAATAATTTTCTATTAACTTTACATTAAATGATAATCGATTGGGGACAGTCGTAAATTTCTATAAATTAAGAAATGACTAGTTTGAAAAAATTGTGATTTTGTTTTTATTCGATGGTTAAACTTTAAAAAACGCTTAGTCTATTTTAAAAATTAAAAAGAAGTAGAATTAAAAATGATAGAAAATTCGTTTTTAAAAAATGTTTAAACTAGATATAAAACAAATGAAGTAAGTTTATTTACTTACTACGGCGGTTTCATTATTTTTAGATTTTACTATTTCGAAGTCTGAAAATAATACTTTGCTTGCTACCAGAGCTAGCGCAACTATAAGTATAATGCGTTTTAAATTTTTCATGGCTAAGTAGGTTAACGGTTTTTGGTTAAGCTAACTTGATAAAAATTTTAAAAAACACAAAGAAACACACAATAAAATCGTTAAACAACGATAATTATGTGTATTTCGTCGATAAAAATAATCTTTTATTTAATAAAACTAAGGCTACTCGATTATTTTAAAACCGGTGTAAGGTTGTAAAACTTCTGGAATTTCTATACCATTTTCGGTTTGATAGTTTTCTAAAATACCAGCTAGTACTCTTGGTAATGCCAGTGAACTACCGTTTAAAGTATGTGCTAACTCGTTTTTACCGTCGCTATTTTTAAAACGTAACTTTAAGCGATTAGCTTGAAAGGTTTCGAAATTTGAAACTGACGAAATTTCTAACCAACGGTCTTGCGCTGTCGAGAACACTTCAAAATCGTAAGTAAGGGCAGAGGTAAACCCTAAATCGCCACCACATAAACGTAAAATACGATATGGTAACTTTAATTCGTTTAAAATACTTTTTACATGTTCTACCATGCCTGTTAAAGCATCATAAGAATTACTTGGGTGTTCTACACGAATAATTTCAACTTTATCGAATTGATGTAAACGGTTTAAACCACGAACATGTGCACCATAACTTCCGGCTTCACGACGAAAACACGGTGTATAACCTGTAATGCTAATAGGTAAATCGGTTTCGTTTAAAACAACATCGCGAAATATATTGGTTCCTGGAACCTCTCCTGTTGGAATTAGATATAAATTGTCGCCTGTAACATGATACATTTGCCCTTCTTTATCGGGTAATTGACCAGTACCAAAACCTGAAGCTTCGTTTACCAAATGCGGTAGTTGGTATTCGGTGTAGCCTGCTTCTGTATTTTTATCTAAAAAATAAGCAATTAAAGCACGTTGTAATCGTGCACCTTTTCCTTTGTAAACAGGAAAACCGGCACCTGTAATTTTATTACCAAGCTCAAAATCTATAATATCGTATTTTTTAGCAAGTTCCCAATGTGGTTCTGCTTTATCGTATAATTTCGGAATAGCGCCAGCTTCAAAAACAACTTCGTTATCTTCATCCGAGTTTCCACTAGGCACAATCTCATTTGGTACATTTGGTATTTTGTACAACAATTCGTTTAATGCTTCGGCTTTAGTGTTTAAAGCTTCAGTTAAGGTTTTAGAGGTTTCTTTAAGCTGCGAAGTTTTTTCTTTTAAAGCATTAGCTTCCTGCGCTTTTCCCGATTTGTATAAGTTTCCTATTTCTTTCGATAAAGAGTTCGATTCAGCTAAAGTATTATCTAATTGTGCTTGAATACTTCGGCGTTCTTCATCAAATGTTAAAACGTCAGCTATCATTTGCGCAGCATCAATGTTACGCTTTTTTAAACGCTCAATAATTAAATCTTTATTCTCTCTAATAAAAGGAACTTGTAACATGGGTTAAATTTTAAGTGACAAATTTAATGAAATACCCCAAGTAACGAAATATTTATGCTTTAGTTTATAAAGTAAAATTATTTGGGTTTATATGGCAAAATCCAATCGCTATGTTTTAAGGGTTGCCACTCCACATTTGCTAAATCTACCTTCGGGTTTATAAACATTTTGTAAGGTTTGCGGTTTACACTAACACGGCAAGTAACGTATACTTCAATATCTTGGTTTTTTGCTTTAAATTCCTGTTTTAAATGTTGCGCAAATTGCCAAATTGCGTCGGGCGCAATGGCTAATTTTCGCTTTTGTTTTTTGGTTAAATAGTGGTTTAAATTAATCCTTATGCGTTCGCCAGTAGTTTTATTCTCTACGTGGTAAGATATTATACCGCTTTTAGAGCGTAGCATCATGCGCCACGATAGGCGATGGCCTTCTTCGGTCCAGAGTACATCGTCTTTAAAAAAGTGATGGCGTAATGGTAGCCCAATTTGCACAATAAAATAAACTGAAAATATTGCAATAAAAAAACTACTGCTTTTTGGAATAATAATCTCATTTGAATTGTACAGCGGTTTTTTCTTTAAAAATAAATTTTGAATGGTTTCTGCTTCAAAGAAAAACAAGGTAAATGCTAAAGCTAAATAGGGGAATATGCCAATTTGAAGCACAAACGAGTTGAACAAATGAAATATAATTGAAACTATAAAAATGAATTTTCTCGTGGGTTTAAATAGTAATAAAGGAACCACTAAACCATCAAATAAAATACCTCCATAAGTTAAAGTATAATGAAACCATTTTTGCTGAAGCAAAGGGCCAACTAATGGGTAATCTGCTTTTCCGCTCATTAAATTGGCAATAAAAGTGGTGTTTAACCAATCGGGGTAAAACTTAGCTAACGATGCGTAGGTGTAAACAATAAATAATTGCAAAACAATAACCCATTTACACCATTGCGGCATGGCATTGCTTTTAATTTTAGGGTTTATTTTCGCATCTAACGAGGCGTATTTATGAGCGGGCATAAACACCATAATACTGCTAATTAAAATTAACAAATAGTAATGGTTGTTGTACGAGGTTTTTTGCATTAAATAACTCGCTGTCCACATAAGTGTAAAGCTAATTATGGCTAAACGGTATTTGTAGCCTAACATTACCAGCAAGCCGAAAATGCCCATTAAGGCGTAGTAAAAATACATGCCGTTTCCGGGAAGTGGTTGTAGCCATTCGAAACCTATAAACGAAAATGTAAACTTAGGCGTTACCAAATTTACTCTTACCCATCCGGTAAAAATGGCGCCAACCGACTCTAAAAAACACAGTAAACCAAAACATATTCGGAAAACAATTAAAGCCGAATTATCGATGTGTTTAAATAAAAACGATTTAAGCATTTTGGGTTGCTATAAATTGTAACGAGGTTTCTTTATCTTTTTTTAATTGCTGTGTTAAGGCTTCAACCGATTCAAATTTTTGCTCGTCGCGAATGCGCTTTAACAGCTCAATTTGAAGGTTTTTGTTGTAAATGTCGTTGTTAAAGTTAAAAAAGTGTACTTCAATAGTTTGTGTATTTCCGTTTACAGTTGGGTTTACACCAATATTCATCATACCATAAACTAGAGTGTTTTCAATAACAGATTTTACAACATAAGAACCTTGTTTTGGTATAATTTTATAGTCTTCAGAAATTAAAATATTGGCGGTTGGGAAATTTATGGTTTTCCCCAATCCTTTTCCTTTTGCTACTATGCCGTTAAGCATAAAATTATAACCTAAATAATTATTTGCCGTGGTAATATCGCCCTCTATAAGCGCTTTTCTAATTTTTGTAGAACTTACCGAAACATCGTCAATGTCTTGCGCAGCTATTTCTTCCACTGCAAATCCGTAAGTTTCTCCAAATACTTTTAAGTTATTAATATCGGCATTTCGGTTGCGACCAAAGCGATGATCGTAACCAATTATTACTTTTTTGGCATTAAGTTTATCTACCAAAATTTGTTTTACAAAATCTTCGGCCGATAAACGCGAGAATTCCTTGGTAAAGGTTTTAATAAGTAAATAGTCTAACCCTAAACTATTTAAAATGTCATAACGCTCGTTTATGGTATTTATAAGTTTAATATTCGATTCCTTTTGCAATACCATTCTGGGGTGCGGAAAAAAGGTAAGTACTACCGATTTTAACCCTTCCAATTTGGAGGTGTTTACAAGTTGCTTTATAATTTTTTGATGCCCAATATGTACGCCATCAAAAGTGCCAATGGTAACTACCGAAGGTTGATTAATTGAATATTTTTCTATATTTTTAGTTTGACTCACTTGGTTTTAAAAGTCAATTTATATTAAGATTTATTATATTTGGAGTAATTAATAGCCCCAACCATGAAAACAAATCTACGTTATGTTTTATCAATAGCAATGCTTTTGACGATTTTTTCGGCTTCAGGTCAAGCATTTTTTTTAAAAAAAGAGTCTTCGCAAAGTAAAACTTCAAATAATTTAAAATCGGTTATAAGTGGTAGCGTTTATCAATTCGATAACACGGCGCTTTCTCAATATTTGCAAAAACAAAGTGCGGGCTTAAATAAGGAGGTAGACCTAACTTTAATGTTACCCGATAGTGATGATAATTTAGTGGAATACATAGTTGAAGAAGCCTCTGTAATGCATCCCGATTTGCAAGCTAAATATCCTGAGATAAGATCTTATGTTGGATATCAAACTAATAATCCTTCGGTTGTTGTGCGCTTTAGTTTATCTCCAAATAAAGGGTTTACTGGACTGGTGTTAGGTGGCGAACAAACTTTAACCATGTTACCAGACGAAAATAATTCTAATCTAATTTCGGTTAAAAATAAGTCTGATTTGTTAAAGGAAAATAGTTTTTTATGTAAAACTATAGATAACTTTAAAAATCAAACAACACAAAAATCTGGTGAGCTTAAAGATGCCGACGATAGCCAAAAACGTACGTATCGAATTGCTATTTCGGTTACGGGTGAATATGCAGCCTATCATGGTGGTACTTTATCTGGTGTTAATGCTGCCTTGGCGGCAAGTTTAACCAACGTAAATGCCATTTTTGAGAATGAATTTAACGTGTCTTTACAATTAATTGCTAATAATGATGATATTATTTATTTGAATGCAAGCACCGATCCGTATTCAAATATTAACAATTATAATAGTGAAGTAGCTAATGTAATGAATACCGAAATTTTAGATGCTAATTATGATGTTGGGCATTTATTAGCGACATCTACTGGTTACGATGGTGATGCTGGGTGTATTGGTTGTGTTTGTAATAACGGGGGTACCGTGGGTGTAAATCATAAAGGGAGTGCATTTACAGCAAGTGAAACTCCTGGAGGTGTTATATTTGATGTTGATTTATTTGCGCACGAATTAGGGCATCAACTAGGAGCTAGCCATACATGGACTTTTGGTGGTAATGAAGGGTTTAATTCCCAAATGGAACCTGGAAGTGGTTCTACAATAATGGGGTATGCTGGTATTGCTGGGTCTTACAATGTACAGGCTAATAGTGATGCTTATTTTCATGCCATTTCAATAGATCAAGTTGTTACAACTATACAGGGAACAAGCTGTGCAACCATTACAAATACAGGAAATACAACGCCTACAGCAAATGCAGGACCAGATTTAATATTACCTATTGGTACAGCATTTAAGTTAATTGGTTCGAGCAGTGATGCCGATGGCGATGCTATAACATATTGCTGGGAGCAGTTTAATGAAAATAATGCTGCAACTACATTACCAAATTCAAATTCAACTAATTCAAATTCGGTATTATTTAGGTCCTTTGCTCCAACTACTAGTAGTGAAAGGTATTTTCCTAATTTAAAGGATTTAAAGTTTGGAATTGAGGCTAATAAATGGGAAAAAGTACCAAATGTAAATAGAACGGTCGATTTTAGATTAACCGTTAGAGATAACAAACCAGGTGGTGCCAATAATACACACGACGATATGGTAGTAACTTTTAGTACAAGTTATGGGCCTTTCGAAATCACATCTCAAAACACCACAGGAATTGTTTGGACTGGCGGTAGTACAGAAACCATTACCTGGAATGTAAATAATACTAATAGCTTAACTGGTGCTTCGAATGTAAACATACTATTATCGACCGATGGAGGTGTAACTTACACCGAAATTGCCAATAACATACCTAATAATGGAAGTTACTCCATTACGGTTCCCAATACGCCTTCACCATATTGTAGAATAATGATTGAGCCTACAAACAACTATTTTTTTGCAATAAACACCGAAGATTTTGCCATAGATTACAGTGTTGGTACAACATGTTCAACTTACAATTCTTCGTCAAATTTAAACTTAACAATTACAGATAATACGGGTTCTTTTAGTCAAAGTAGTTCAATTTTTATTGGAGATTCTGGTGTAATTGAAGATTTAAATATTGGCATTGATATTACGCACCCATACATTGGCGACTTGGTAATAGCATTAACAAGTCCAGATGGTACCACAAAGTTGCTAAAATCTTTTGATGATTGTTCTAATGAAGACGATATGTTAATGGTTTTTAATGATAATGAGCAACCGCTAGATTGCAGCGATTCGGCAAGCAACAAATCCTATGAATCTATACGTAGTTTATTGTCTAGCTTTAATGGTGAAAATTTAAATGGAAACTGGACGCTTTCTTTAGGCGATTTTGGCAACGGAGATGTTGGTACTTTAAATTCGTGGTATGTTGAGGTTTGTGAAACAACAGAAACACAGTTAGATGTTGAAGATTTTGAAATAGGAGACTTAAAAGTTTACCCTAACCCTAACAAAGGAGAGTTTACCGTGCAATTAGGTAATTCTGAATCTGATTTTTTAAATCTTAAAGTTGTTGATGTTAGAGGTAGAGTTATTTATAAAAACACCCTTGAAAATCGAGGTTATTTTAAAGAAATAATACAATTAAAAACCGCTCAAACAGGTGTGTATTTTTTAAGTGTTGATGATGGAAAAAACCAGTCGATAAAAAAGCTTATTGTAAAATAGTAGTTTTTAGAACACATTTAAATGGAATGCACAATAGGCATTGGAAAAACACGATTATCTAACATGAAATTCTTTAAGCTAATTATATTAATCGCGGCAGTTTTTTTAACATCAGGTTGTGAAACAGGTAATGATAATTCTGGAAGTTCAGGTAGTGAAAATTTTGTGTTCCAAGACGGTTTTGAAACTCTAAATAATACTTTAGATGAACTTTTTCCATTAAATGGAAGTCGTTGGACATCAATACAACAAGTTAATCCAAGCAATTCAATTAATGAAATTTCAATATCTCAAAGCATATTTATAGAAGGGGAAAGTGCCTTACGTTTATTTGCTAATTCATCTGATAACACATTGTCAAAAATGAATATTGAGAAAGAAGGCTTCAATGCCTTTGAAAATGATAAGGTTCTTATTAAAGCAGATTTTTATGTAAATAGCGATGCCAATATTGAAAACTTACTTTTAATTGATTTGGAATGTTGTTCTTGCTGGGATAATACCGCAAATGTGGATAATCAATGTCCAGGAGTTAGATTACAAATGTCGGGCGGAAACGATTATCTGTCTATTGAAAGGGGTAAAATTGGAGAAAGTACAATTCAGCAAACGTCATTTAAATTTCCAAGAAATGAATGGGTAACAGTTCAATGGGAACTTATTTTGGCTAATAACGACAGTGGAGTTAATAAACTTTTAGTAAATGGTACCGAAATAATACATACCACTGGAATAAATATGCCTAATCCCGAAAAGTTTCGCGATTTATTTGCACAGGAAGGAATAGATTTTAACTTGCAAGAGCCTATTTCTTATGAAAGAATTCAAATTGGAGCTACGGCAAATCCTACTTCTGAGAACATAGAACTATTCGTTGATAATTTTTCATTATCTATTGAAAAATATGAGCCTTAACAATTCAATAACTCTTTTCGGTTGAATTGCTTAAATCGGAATTTATTTTCAATTGCTAAGAAATCATACCCGATTTTATGAATTATATTATAGCGTTTATTTACCATTAAAGGTGTTCATAGTATTGTTTACACCTGCTAAAACAAAGGATTTAATAAGTTCTACCGATTTTTCTAAACGTTCTGGAAGTTGGTTTTCTTCTTCGTTGGTCCATTCACCTAAAACATAATCTACCTGCCGACCTTTGCTAAAAGCATCACTAATACCGAACCTAAAACGGTTGTATTTAGTCGTATTTAATTTAGCTTGTATGTCTTTTAAACCGTTATGTCCGCCGTCGCTTCCTTTAGTTTTTAAGCGAATGCTTCCAAAAGGTAAATTTAAATCATCTGTTATAACTAATACATTTTCTAGCGGAATTTTTTCTTGAGTTTGCCAATACAAAACTGCTTTTCCGCTTAAGTTCATAAACGTATTAGGTTTTAAAAATATAAATGTTCTGCCTTTAAGTTTATACAAAGCGACATCTCCTAATTTTTTAGTTTCAAAGGTTAAATTTTCTTGTTTTGCAAAAAAATCTAATACTTTAAAACCAATATTGTGTCTTGTGTTTTCATATTTATCACCAATATTTCCTAAACCAACAATTAAAAACTTTTTCATAGGATTTTGTTCGTCTGTAACGTTTTTATTTCCAAATAACTTATACAAAAATTGAAACATAAATTACATTTTTGTAAAAATAAAAAAGCATTCCGAATCTTAATAATTTCGATTCGGAATGCTTTATGTTTTAATTTAAGACTATGCTTATTCTGCTGCCGTAGCTTCTGCTTCTGCACCACCTTCAGCTTCATCTTCATCTTCGTCATCATCAGCAACAGCTGTTCTAGACGTTTTAATTTGTGTAACTACAGTGTTATCAGAATGTAAGAATGTGTAATCTTCTGCAGGTAACGAACCAACATAAACTTTATCACCAATTTTTAAAGGCGTAATGTCTATTTCGATAAAATCTGGTAAGTTAGCTGGTAATGCTTTAATACGAAGTTTTCTTAAGTTTCTTCTTAAAACACCACCATTTTTAACACCACGAGAGTTACCTACTAACTGTACTGGAATATCAAGAGCGATTTCTTTATCATCGAATAACTGATAGAAGTCAACATGTAAAATTCGGTCTGTTACTGGGTGAAATTGAATGTCTTGAAGTACAGCGTTTAAAGTTGTACCATTGTCTAGCTCAATCACAACTGTATGCGCATTTGGTGTGTATACAAGTTTAGAGAAAGCCAATTCTGCCGCAGAGAAATGTACTGGCTTATCTCCTCCGTATAATACGCAAGGAACCTGACCAGCATTACGTAAGGCTTTTGTTGCTTTTTTGCCCACGCTTTCTCTTTGAGATCCATTGATTGTAATTGATTTCATTTTCTATTTATATTAATTATTAAATTACATTAAAAATTTTGATGAAATGGATTGGTTGTTATGAACCTTATCCATTACTTCAGCAAACAATTCTGCACAGCTTAAAACCCTAACTTTATTGCTTAAAGGTTTTACTGGAATAGAATCGGTTACAATTAACTCTTCTAATTTCGAGTTGTTTAGTTTCTCGTAAGCATCGCCCGATAACAGTGGATGTGTACAAATTGCTCTAACACTTAATGCGCCACGTTCCATCATTAAATCGGCTGCTTTTGTTAAGGTACCGGCTGTATCGACCATGTCGTCTACTAAAACCACGTTTTTTCCTGTAACATCACCAATTAATTCCATGTGTGAAATAACATTGGCTTTAGCGCGTTGCTTATAACAAATAACCACATCGCTTTTTAAGGCTTTTGCATATGAATATGCTCTTTTTGAACCTCCCATATCTGGAGAAGCAATGGTTAAATTTTCTAGATTTAAGCTTTCTAAATAAGGTAGAAAAATAGTAGATGCAAATAAATGATCGACTGGTTTTTCAAAAAAACCTTGAATTTGGTCTGCATGCAAATCCATTGTTATAATTCGTGTTGCTCCTGCTGCTTCAAGCATTTTGGCAACCAATTTTGCTGCAATTGGCACTCTTGGTTTGTCTTTACGATCTTGCCTAGCCCAACCAAAATATGGTAAAACGGCTGTAATATGTCTTGCCGATGCGCGTTTGGCAGCATCAATCATTAACAACATTTCCATTAAATTTTCTGGCCCTGGATTGGTGGAACCTATAATGAAAATACGTGTGCCACGAATTGACTCCTCGTAAGATGGTTGAAACTCACCATCGCTATAAGTTGATGTAATGACGTTTCCTAGTTTGGCACCAAATGCCTTAGCTATTTTTTCGCCTAAGACTTTACTTTGCTTACATGCAAAAATTTTGGCTTCGGTAATAACAATAGGCATAGTTAACTTGTTGTTTTAGAGTGAGCAAACACTGCGTTATTTTTAACGAGGTGCAAATTTATACATTTATTTTAACCTATAAAGTTTTTAGTGGTTAATTTTGGCTTAAATATTAAAATTATATTTATTTTTGCAGACTAATAACCAAATTGGTTGTTAAAACGCTCAAGTGGCGGAATTGGTAGACGCGCTGGATTCAAAATCCAGTTTCTTCGGAAGTGTGGGTTCGATTCCCACCTTGAGTACTAAAAAAGCAGATTAAAATTTATTTAATCTGCTTTTTTTTATACCTTATTTTCACCATGAATTTTGCGTTCCAATTCGGCTTGAAATTCTTCCATTACCGGGCGCACGGTGCTTTCGGGTAAATCGGCAATTTTAATATACATTAATCCATCAACCGAGTTGTTAAATAGCGGGTCTACATTAAATGCGACCAATTTGGCATTTTGTTTTATGTATTTTTTTAAGAGTACGGGTAGGCGTAATGCACCTGGTTCTATTTCATCAATAAACTTATCGAATTTATTTAAATCGGCTTCGGTTTCATCGAAAACAAAGTCTTTATCGGCATCTTTAAGTTTTACTTTAAATTCTTTTTTCGGGCGCACGTATTGTGCAATGTAAGGGTCGTAGTAATGCGATTTCATAAACTCAATCATTAACGATTTTGAAAAGTTTGAAAACTGATTACTAATGCTAACACCACCAATTAAATAATTGTGTTCTGGGTAGCGAAGTGTTGTGTGTACAATACCTTTCCAAAGTAAAAATAAAGGCATTGGTTTTTGTTGGTATTCTTTAATAATGAAGGCTCTTCCCATTTCTATAGATTCGCTCATCATTTTATAAAGTTCGGGCTCGAAACGAAATAAATCTTGTAGATAAAAGCCGTTAATACCAAATTTTTCGAAAATTTTATCGCCTAACCCCATGCGGTAGGCACCTGCAATAAGTTTTTGTTCGCTATCCCATAAAAACATATGGTGGTAATAGGTATCGAAGGTGTCTAAATCTATAGCTTCATTAGTGCCTTCGCCCACTTCTCTAAAGGTAATTTCGCGTAAACGCCCAATTTCTCGTAAAATATTTGGAATATGTTGAGCTGGTGCTAAAAACACTTCGTAATTTTTACTTTTTAATAGCCTAAAACCATTTTTAAAAAGGGTTTTAACTTCGGTTTCCATAAGTTGTGCGTCAACGGGAGTTACAATACGCTTAGGTATTTTATGGGGTTTTAGCGATGAGGAAATATTATCTAGAATTTTAGGTTTTTCTTCAAAAGAATTGGATAGTAAATACGTTTTACGGCGTAAAAACTCGGTAAAATCTTTTAGGCTGGTGTGTTCTTTTTGGTCTGCTACTGTAATAGGGCGACCAATTCTTACTTTAATTACACGGCGTTTTTGGGTTAACAGTTCTGATGGTAGTTTTGCGGTTCTAAACGTATCGCTAATTTTTGAAAGCTTATAAAATAATTTGCTATTCTTGGCATGAAAGTAAATAGGGACCACAGGCACTTCGGCTTTTTTTACCAGTTTCATGGCGGCTTCTTCCCAAGGCTTGTCTACAACTAGCTTGCCATCGCGATAGGTTGATACTTCTCCTGCTGGAAAAATACCAAGCGGATGCCCTTCTTTTAAATGTAAAATGGAGTTTTTGAAACCAGAAAGACTAGATTTTGCATCTTTTCTGTCTTCAAAAGGGTTTACAGGCATTATATAAGGCTTTAATGGCTCTATACGGTGCAGTAAAAAATTGGCAATAATTTTAAAGTCGCTGCGCTGTTCAAGCATTAATTTTAATAATAAAATGCCATCAATTCCTCCCAGCGGATGGTTTGATATGGTTATGTATGCGCCATCTTTTGGTAAACGTTTTAAGTCTTTTTCTGGAATTTCGAATTTTATTTGAAAATCGTTTAAAATGGCATTTAAAAAATCAAGATCAGATAGGTGTTTGTTATTGTTATAAACGCGATTTAGTTTCGAAATTTTTAAAACTTTCATTAATAACCAACCAATAAAAGTACCAATAAAACCGTACTTGTTGAGTTGTATTGCTTTCGCGACTTCTTTGGCGGTAACCAATCCTGTATCTTGTGGCTTATTCATGACTGTAAAAGTACTAAATAAACTATTTAGTTACTATTATAATGGTTTGTTGAGTATATAATTTAAAAGTATGCGTTTTTATGGTTTTATTTAACAATACTCTTAATTTAATAGTAGTTAAAAGTTATCTTAGTTTTATTATTAAATTTTAGAAAGATAATTTTTAATTCCTGTTTCGCTTAGCTGCACAACATCCCAATCGCGCATTACGTTCGCGCCTTTACTTTCGTAAAATTTAATAGCAGGTTCGTTCCAATCGAGTACTTCCCAATTTATGCGTTTTACACCAATGCTATGGCCGTATTTTACAACTTGGTTTAAAAGGGCAGTACCTAAACCTTTACCTCGCATTTTTTGGCTAACAATTAAATCTTCTAAATGAATAATTTTACCTTTCCAGGTAGAATAACGATTGTAAATTAATGCAATACCTTCAACCTTATTATCAATTTCGGCAACAAAGCATAAAAACGCAGGATTTTCGCCAAAACCATCGTTTTCTAGATCTTTAAGAGTAACTTCAACGGCATCGGGTTCTTTTTCGTAAATGGCAAGTTCGTTAATTAAATCGAGCACTTGCGGCATATCGGATTTTACAGATTTTCTTATTGTATAATTCATATTTCTTAAAAATTAAAGCAAATATAAGTTAAAGTAAAAAAATTACTTAATCCGAAGCGAAAACGTTGTAGTTTGTTAAAAAAAGATGTTAATTTGTATACACGCAAATAAAATTTTATGTCTTTAAAAAAACAAACTTTAGGAGAATTTATAATTGAAAATCAATCATCTTTTAAATATTCTTCTGGAGAATTGTCCAGTTTACTAAACTCCATAAGACTGGCTGCAAAAGTAGTAAATCACGAAGTTAATAAAGCCGGATTGGTGGATATAATTGGGGCTGCTGGTGATACAAATATTCAAGGTGAAGATCAGCAAAAACTAGATGTTTATGCTAACGAAAAATTTATTCAAACCTTAACTAAACGTAATATTGTTTGTGGTATTGCGAGTGAAGAAGAAGATGACTACATAACAATTAATAGTCAAGATGAACAACACCAAAATAAATACGTGGTTTTAATTGATCCTTTAGATGGTTCGTCGAATATTGATGTAAACGTATCGGTTGGAACTATTTTTTCTATTTACAGACGTGTAACACCAATTGGTACGCCTGTGCAACTTGAAGATTTTTTACAAAAAGGAAACCAACAAGTGGCAGCTGGTTATGTTGTTTATGGTACATCTACAATGCTTGTTTATACAACAGGTGACGGTGTAAACGGATTTACTTTAAACCCTGCCATTGGGTCGTTTTACTTGTCGCATCCAGATATGCAATTTCCTGAAGACGGATCGATTTACTCAGTAAACGAAGGGAATTACGTGCATTTTCCGCAAGGTGTAAAAAATTATATTAAATATTGCCAACAAGAGGAAGGCGATCGCCCATATACGTCTAGATATATTGGTTCTTTGGTGTCCGATTTTCATAGAAACATGATAAAAGGAGGTATTTATATGTATCCTGAAACCTCTAAAAACCCAAAAGGAAAGTTACGTTTGTTATACGAATGTAACCCTATGGCTTTTTTAGCAGAACAAGCTAATGGTAAAGCAAGCGACGGGTTTACAAGAATTTTAGATTTAGAACCTACCGAACTTCACCAGCGCGCGCCATTAATTTGTGGAAGTAAAAATATGGTTGAAAAGGCTGAAGAGTTTATGAAAAACGCTTAAAAAAAACTCATATAATTAAATAAGAAAAGCGGGCTAAAAGCCCGCTTTTTCAGTCCCTAAAAATTAACTAGCAATTTTTAACTAAGTGACTAACCTAGTTTTTTAGTATTGTGTGCTTAAGTTGTCATCTTTATTGAGAGAATAAATAATTACTTAATTTTACTTAATAGCTGTTATTTTAATTGTTCAATAGTCTGTTTTAATAATGCCGCAATATTTCGAGCATTTTCAATATCGGTTGCTTGTATAGCAAGTTTATAGGAATAGCTTTTTATGTTGCCATCTTCGTAGGTTTTTATAATTTTTTCTAAATGATTAGTGTTTAGTTCCACCAAAGTCGATTTACCTGCTGTGGCAATACTTATGTTCTTCGGGTTTATATCGGCTAAACCAAACTCAAAAATACCTTCTACACTTTTTTTAAGGTTAGAAAACACTTCGGTTAATTTTACGGTATAAGGATTTGTACTAACAATTTCGAAGGTTTGATCGAAATTATCGTCACCAATTTTAACAATAGTAATTTCTTTTTTTAATGCCTCTAATCCAGATGAAACCGATGTAACGTTAGGCGTGCCTTGGTAATCTTCGCAATTTCTAGTTATGGTTTGCAAAGCTTCTTTTGCTGTTAAGGCGTCTTCAATATTTTCGAAATATATTTTAAACGAATCGGTGTAGTTTTGTAATTCATCGTTTTTTAAATGACGGATAAATTTTGCTTTTTTACGTGTGTTTATCTCAAGAAAAAGCTGTGTTTTGCTAGAATCGTAATCAATATTATCAGTATTGATATCGCTAAAATTAAAGGTGTATAAATTATCTGTTGATCCTTTAGGGTTGGTTTCTTTTACAATAATTTTAGAAACGCAATCGCCTTCAATACTTTGAGTGTACGAGGTTTCGTTACTTGAAATATTTGCAATAACTTTATTTAAATAGCTCACTGCATTTGCTGTAGTATTTATGCTTGGTTTTGATGCTTCCAAGGCCTTTTCGGCTAACGGAATACTTTGCGAGAGAACTTTATACAGGTCCTTGGCGTTTTCTATAGAGTTGCAGTAAAAGTAAATAACGTTGGTATAACTTTGCTGAACACCATCTTGAAAAACTTTTATAGCCTTTATGTTTCTACGGTTTGAGGCTTGAATAAAAAATTCTTCACCACTAATTTTATACATTAAACTATTTGGGTTTAAAGTTGCTAAGTTAAACTCGGCATCAATAGCTTTCGTTTTACTTTTAGAATTAATTGTGGTACTTAATTTAATATGGCCGTCGTTTTTTGTGCTTCCTTCAATTTTTTGAATGATTTGAGTTTTTACATTATCTACATCTTGCACATTTTTTTCCAACCAATTAATATGATCTTGATAACTGGTTAATGCCAGTTTATTTTTTTCTAAAGTTTCGTTTGTTGGTATAATGTTTTTTATGGCATCTACTAAATCTCTAGCATTATCTATGTTTTTTGCAAAAAAGGCTAGATTATCGGTATAACTTATTTTATCGCCATTATTTGAAACTTCTTTAATCAATTTTTGCTTGCTATTTATAAGTAATTGAACAATAATTACGTCTTTTTTGGTTACCGATCTAACGGTATTTATATCAATATCGCCGAAGCTAAAATTGTAAATAACTTCTTCTGTATTGCCTTTTGCATCTATAGCGGTTAGGCTATAGTTAACATAATTGTTTTCTAATAGTTTTAAGCTTTGGCTGTATTCTTGTTTTGCGGCTTCAACTGTTTGTAAAGAAGTGGCTAGTGTTTCAACCAAATTATTTAAATTTTGGGCATTTACTGTTTTTATTAGTAAGCCAAAACAAAATAAAATGAAAAACGAGATGGTTTGTTTTTTAATTATCATAAGTGAGAATTAAAGCGCTAGTAGTAAAACTAGCGCTTGAAAAAAAAGATTTATTTTTAAAATTAAAAGTAGTAGTGCACGCCTATACCAACGAAGGCTTTACGATAACTGCTGTAATAGCCGAAAGAACCACCAGTTCCATAACCAACTTCGGCGTTTAAACCTAATTGCTCTAGGCCATCGAACGAATATTCACCTCCGCCACCTACACCAAAAGCTACCGAAGAGTACTTGTTACCGCTATAATCGAATTTAACCGACCAGTAACCTAATTGTCCGAAACCATATGTTTTTAGGTTTATACCATCTAAAAATAGAAAGTTATACAAGTAACGACCGGTTGCTGTGAACGAACTATAGTCGCTAGAATAACCGTAATTGGCGCCACCTACAATAAATTGTGCATTGTGCACATCGGTAATGTTGTATTTAGCACTAATACCGTAAAACAAGGTATTAAATTGCGCTCCAACACCAATAGAGCCTCCTTCAAGCATTTGGGCATTGGTTTTGTTAGAAAATGTAAATGCAAATACGGTAAATGTTAATAAAATTAATTTTTTCATGATTGTTATTTAATTATTGGTTAATAGCTAAACCATAATTAATAAGCACGAAAAGTATTTGGTTAGATGTTTTGGGGAAAGAACGTGGAAAAAAGAGTCATTTTTTATACATCTAATATACTTACCATAGTGTATGTATAGCAATACGTAAATTCCCGTATTTTTCAGATTATCAGGTGTTTTTAATCGAATATTCTGTAATTTGGTAGAGCAATTGTATTTTTAATGAATCCACATCTTTACCTTTTATTCATTTTATTAAATGTTGTAATGTCATTTGGTCAAAACCAAAAGGTCAAACAAAATTTGGATACAGTCCAAGGGTTAATTAAACAAGGTGATAGCTTAAAAAAAATAAATAAAGATGATGCTTTAAAAATCTTTAATAATGCATTAGTTATTGCTTTAGATAGTAATTTATTCGATCAAGCAAGTATTCTTTGTAAAAAAGCAGGTGTAATTTATCATACAAAACACGACTATGTAACGGCCGAAAATTTTTATAAAAAAGGTATTCGTTTGGATAGTTTATCGATAACCACTGCCGATTTGCTTTACAATATTTCTTTAATAAAAAGCGCTAAAAATCAACAAGATAGTGCTTTGTTTTATTTGCAAAATAGTATTTCTTTATATGAAAAATTTAAACTAAATCAAGCGGCATATAAAGCTTTTTTACGGGCAGGAATTTTGTATAAAGACAGACAATTATACGAGCAAGCTTTAAATTATTCTATTAAAGCATATAAAGGTTTCGATAGTATTAATAATAAACAAAAATTGGCCGATGCTTGTACGGTAATTGGTAGTGTTCAAAATCATTTAAAAAATTATAACCAATCGTTGCAATATCATTTTGAAGCTTTGGAGCTTAACTCAATATTAAAAAATAACTTCGGAAAGGCTATTTGTTACACAAATATTGGTAATGTTTATAGTAGTTTAAATGAGACAGATTCAACTATTATAAATTATAAAAAGGCGCTTACATTATTTAAACCAACCGCGCCACAGTACACTGGACTTTTAAATAATTTAGGAGGTGTTTATTTTGGTTTAGACGATTTTAATGCCTCTAAAAACTACTATCTAGAAGCCATTAATTTAAATAAGAATTTAAAAGATACTATTTCCTTGATGTATAGTTTTAATGGAATTACAAGTTTGTATTTAAAACGTAATGATTTAAAAAACACGAACGAATATTTAAAAAAAGCGAGCGAAATATTACCAAGAATTACCGATAAAAATTTACAGCTTGGTTATTATAATAATGAAGCTAGTTATTACGAGAAAACTAAAAATTACCAAAAAGCCATACAGAGCTTAAAACAATACAATACGTTATACGAGGAAGTATATAATTTAGAAATGAGTCAAATAGCACAAAAGCTTCAAGCTCAATTCGATTATAATAAAAAAGAAAACCAAATATTAAAATTAAAGCTAAAGGATAACGAAAACCAATTTTTGCTCGAAGAAAAAACGAAAAATATTAGGGAAAAAAACTTAACGCTTATAGTTTTAGTTGTCATTCTGTTATTGTTAATTGTACTATATTATTTATTTCTACAAAGACAAAAAACTACAAATCAAAAAATAAAAATTGAAAAATTAGAAGCAATTTATAACGGGCAAGAAAGCATTAAAAAGCGTATTTCTAGAGACTTACACGATATAATAACAACAAATTTTGATGGTTTGCGTTTACGCGTGTTAGCTTTAAAACGTTCTGATAATATTAGTGAAAAAATTGATGGAATTACAACCGATTTAAAAAAAATGAACAATCAAATTCGTACGGTTTCACATCGATTATACCCGTTAGAAATGTATATGGGAAAACAAAAATTTACCGATGTTATCACGTCCAGACTAACCGAGTTTCAGCTTTATAGTAAGGTGTTTGTCGAACTTGAAAATAAGTTTCCAGAACTATTAAATAAGCAAAGTTTAGCATTACAAAATAACTTTTATGGTATTTTTTTAGAAGTTTTAAATAATATTGAAAAACATGCTGTTGCAACAAAATTAACCATTAAAAATAGGTTAGATAACACCCACAATTTACATTTTATTTTTGAAGATAATGGCGTTGGTATTACCAAAGACCATAAAGAAGGTATTGGGTTGCTAAACATTAAGCAACGTGCCGAAATATTGGAAGGCACATGTAAAATAACGAATATAGAAACAGGTACACGAGTTCATATTTATTTTCCAATAGATAAAACGGGTTAAAATGAATTTAAAAACTAAAAGAGCAGATATTTTAATTGTAGACGATTCGGTAATATTTTCACAAGGTTTAGTGTCGCTACTCGAGCAATATCCCGATTATGTTAGCAGTATTCAAGTGGCGCATAATTACGAGCAAGCGCTAAAAGTTTTAGCAACAGCAACAGTAAATACACTTATTTTAGATTTAAATTTTGAATCCGACGACTACAATGGTTTTATAATTGCTAAAAAAGTAAAAAACCTATACCCAAAAATTAAGATAATAATCCTCACCCAAGAAGCCAAAATAGATAATTACGAAGTACTTTTTAAACAAATACATGTCGATGGGTATTTAGATAAACAATTAGGTATAGAAGAAACCCTTGGCGCATTAACAGCCATAATGAATAACGAAAAATACATCGATAAAAATATAAAAGCGATGCTAGAAATAGGGAAGTGGCTTAATATTTCGCGACGCGAAAAAGATGTTATTAACTTGCTTTCACAAGGGCTTACCCAAAAAGAAATTGCTCACAGTTTAAACATTAGTAGTCGCACTGTAGAAACTCATATAAAAAACCTAACAAAAAAAATGGAAGCACGAAATACGCCGCACTTAGTTTCTATATACAGCCAATACAAAAATGGTAATCGCGAAACTGGTTACAAGCTTTAAAACAAAAAACCAATTACAAAAAACTATTAGCTTTTTATAATTGGTTAAAAATGTTTTTAAATAATATTTTAATTAATCGTTTTTTATAAGTTAAACGATGCTCCAATGTTTACTGTAACTTGGTTGTTTAATTCTTGAGGAGCGTAAACTGATTCTTCATATTTAGCTAAAGGAACATTCAATTCAGTAAAAACCCCAAAGCCATCAGTAAAAAAGTAGCGCGCACCAATATGGCCTCCTAAATTTTTCAAGCTAAGGCTTAAACCAGGGTATAAATCAAAATTATCATCAATATTAATAACGTTACCTAAATTGGCGTTAAAACGAGCCTTTAAGTCAAAGCGATCTCCAAAATCGGCATTTAAATCATCATTTCCATCATTATCTAAAAGCGCTTCATTTACACCTAAAAGGTAAGTAGAAGATAACCCGATTGAGATGTTTTCTCCAATACCATAATCGTAACTTAAATTTAAACCACTACCATTTTCTTGAGCATTTAAACCTACTTGAAATTTAGCATCACCCTTGCCCTCAAAAGCTTGTGCATTAATAAATAAAGTACTAGTTAATGCTAATAATAAAATTAAATTTTTCATATGTTTCTTAAAAAGATTTGTTGCGCAAATATATGTATTTTTTCAAGTATAAAAATTTACTTACGTAATATTTTGTTGGTTCTTTTTATGGCTTGTTCATTTTTCCAATCTATCCATTTTTGCCCTTTTAAACGGCGCATAACATTATCTAAATTTCGCATTATAAACACGTTGTAAATGGCTTTGCTAAGGTTTTTAGGGTTTCGTGCAATAGCGCGTAAACTCATAGAAAAACCAGGTGTTTTATAACGCATATAGTGCCAATACCCTTCAGGAATATATAATATTTCGCCGTGGTTTAGCTCGCAAACCCAACCTTTAGCTTTTTTTAAAGCAGGCCATTTTTTAAAATCTGGGTTGTTAAAATCTATGTCTTCTCGCGTTATTAACGAATGCGGAATTTTGTATAAAAAATCGTTTTGGTTTTGGTCGAAAAGTATGCACTTTTTTTGCCCATCGAAATGAAAGTGAAAAATGTTTGCCAAATCAATATCGTAATGCATAAAGGTATACGAATCTCTTCCGCCAAAAAACAACATAGGTATGCTTTTCATTAGGCGTAAACCAAAATCGGGAAAGGTAAAATCTTTTTGTAATTGCGGTATTTCCTTTAAGGCATTCCATAAAAAAATACGAAACTTAGTAGGTTCGCGCTTAAGTAAATCAATATACTCGGCAAGTTTCATTTTAGCATGTGGTTCGTTAAACCCATCTTCATGATTTACCGGTCTGTCATCGTAAAGCGGAACGGTAATATTACTTCCTAAAGATTTAATATACTCTAAATTCCATTTTTTATAAGCGGGCCAATCTTCAATAAAACGCTCAATAACCACAGGTTTTTGCGGTTTAAAATAACGATTTAAAAACTCCTGTTTTGTAATTGTTTTTACACGAGGAATACCTTGTAGGTTTAGCGACAATTTTATAAAATTAAGTGAGCAAAGTTAAGAAAACGTTATTAAAGTAAAAATAGTATTTGGGCGTTCCCAAAGCTTTGGTCGGGCTTTACACTAATAGTTTTGGCTCGATGCGCGCCTCGCCAAAAGCTAACCGCTACAATCCCTAACGCAGGAAAGTGGTTATTTTAAGTTTTTCGATTTGATTTTAGCATTTTCGTTACGCGGTATTTTATGCTCAGGGCGTGTCCATTTGGGTTTTTCACCTAAATCTTTAAAGTGAGAATCTTTAGCCTCAATTGTTTTAGGTTGCATTTTTTTAATGAAAGGCTTTTGCGGATTTAACCCCAGAAGTTCAAACATTTTCATGTCTTCATTAACATCGGGGTTTGGTGTGGTAAGTAATTTATCGCCAGCAAAAATAGAGTTGGCACCGGCAAAAAAGCACATAGCTTGCCCTTCTTGGCTCATTTGGGTTCTACCTGCGCTTAAACGTACTTGAGTTTCTGGCATTACAATTCGTGTTGTAGCAACCATACGCACCATATCCCAAATAGAAACCGGTTGTTCATTTTCTAAAGGAGTACCTTCAACAGCAACTAAAGCATTAATTGGTACAGATTCTGGCTGCGGGTTTAAAGTAGCTAAGGCTACAAGCATACCTGCGCGATCTTCAATACGCTCGCCCATACCTATTATGCCTCCAGAACAAACGGTAACATTGGTTTTTCTAACGTTATTAATAGTTTTAATTCGGTCTTCAAAACCACGGGTAGAAATGACTTCTTTATAATATTCCTCCGAAGAATCTAAATTATGATTATAAGCGTATAAACCCGCTTCTGCCAAACGTTGTGCTTGGTTTTCGGTAAGCATACCTAAAGTACAACAAACTTCCATATCTAGTTTGTTTATGGTTCTTACCATTTCTAAAACATCATCAAACTCTTTGCCGTCTTTTACATTACGCCATGCAGCGCCCATACAAACCCGAGAACTACCACTTGCTTTAGCGCGTAATGCCTGAGCTTTAACTTGTTGTACACTCATTAAATCGTTACCTTCTACATTAGTGTGGTAGCGTGCCGCTTGTGGGCAATAACCACAATCTTCGGGGCAACCGCCGGTTTTTATAGATAATAAAGTACTTACTTGTACAGTGTTAGGGTCGTGGTGTTTTCGATGTACCTTAGCAGCCTCAAACAACAAATCCATTAAGGGTTTGTTATAAATTTCTAAAATCTCAGATTTTGTCCAGTTATGTTTAAAGCTGCTCATGGTAATTGGTTTTTTTAATTAAAATTATATCGTAAACCAAAAAGTACGTTGCTTGGTGGCATTGGTACAAATCCGGCCTCAATATAATCGGCATCAAAAATATTATTAGCGGTAAAAGTGAATTCTAATTGTTTTAAGTTAATAGCTACTGATGCATCCCAAACATTATAACTTTGGCCTGTGGCACGTTCAGCGTGTTTGTAAATAATATTCTGGCTTACGTTTTTAAACAATTGTGTGCTTAAACGTGTAGTAAAATGATGTTTTAAAGTGTTTAACGAATAGCGTGATAATGCTTCGTTTTGGTCTATAATATCATCTTCTAAATAATTATAACCAACGGCAATAGTTTGTTTGTAATTTGCAAGGTTAAAATTGTAGCCTAAATCTACCTCAATTCCTTTTGTGTTTACTTCTGCAATATTAGTTGCTGTGTAAATAGTAACGTCTGTAGATGGCCTTATATAATCAATTAAGTTTTTAGCATCTCTATTGTAAACAGCTACAGCAGCATTAAATTTTTCTGAAAAGTATTTTAAACCAATTTCTTGAGCTAGTGCTTCTTCAACCTCTAAATCTTCGTTGCCTTGTGTTACAGGATCGCTATAATATAAATCGGTATAAGTTGGAACACGATAGGTGTAACCAATGTTACCGTAAGCTTTTAAATCGTCTGTTATTTTTACCCCAACATCTATACCAGGAAAGGCATAAAAATCGAAATCTGAGAAATACGTTACGGCTACACCAGGTGTTACATCTACAAGATTATTAAATAATTTAAAACGGTGCTCTAAGAATAGGTTAGTCATGAAACGCTCACGATTACCAAGGTTATTACTACTAATGTAAATTTGAGACATATCTACCCCAAAACCAGTAATTCCTAAATTAGATTGGTATGAGGCATTAACTTCGGCTCCAATTTTATTGGTAATATGTAAGTTTCTGTATACCGTTGGGTCGTTACGCAGGTACACATACATATCTTGATTGCGTTTCCAATACACTCGAGGTGTAATGGTTAAATTATTTTTAGTAAATGTAGTTGCAAAGGCTAGTAAACTATTTTGTGTTTCTTCGTATTGTTCTGTGGCACTTGCACTAGCATAAAACCCATTAGCTCCAAACTTACGTTCTTGAAAAGTGGTTGTCATTTCTATAGCTTGACCTGTTTTATTAAATACACTTTTAATAAAATAGTTGCTATTATCGTAATCGGAATTATAACGATAGCCTTCCGATGAAAGCTTATCTATATGTACAATATGCGATGAATTTTTTAAGCTAACTCCAGCAGTAACACCTCCATTTAACTGCCCAAAAGAACCGGTTTCAACTTTTACTGAAATACTATTAGCTACATTTTTTTTAGTGACAATATTTATAGCGCCAGTAAAAGCATTTTGCCCAAAAACACGCGCTGCTGGACCTTTAATTATTTCTATGCGCTCAATAACTTCTAATGGTAAAGCGGCGTTCATGGTGTGATGGCCCGTTTGCGCATCGTCCATTTTTATGCCATCAATTAATAAAAGTGTTTGGTCGAACCCGCCACCTCGAATGTATAAATCGGCCTGACTACCAGAAGTACCACGACGACGAATATCTACACCAGCAAATTGTTGTAAAACATCGGCAACATTTGTTGCTGCACTTTTTTTAATGTCCTCAGAAGAAACCACCGTTATAGTTCGAGAGTTTTCCTTAAACGGTAAATCAATTCTTGTAGAAGTAATAACAACTTCTTGCAACGAATCGGTTTTAACGGTTTCTTCTTGAGCACCAATGTTGATAATAGATAATATTATAATTGTAAAGAGAGAAAATTTAGTTTTCATTAGTTTGTTTTAATTTGATGCTGCAAAAATCGTAACTTTCCGGACGATTAAAATAGTCCAGTTTTAAAACAGTGAGTAGTCCGGTTAGAAATTTGTTAAAACAACTTATAAGTTTCGATAAAAGTTTATCGCAACCAGTGTATATACAAGTGTCTCAGCAAATTATAAATGCCATACAGCGTGGGTATTTATCGAAAGGAAATAAATTACCTGGTACCCGTGTTTTAAGTGAATTATTAGGTGTTCATAGAAATACGGCTGTTGCTATTTACGACGAATTAGCATCACAAGGTTGGGTAGAAATTATAGCTAATAAAGGCACTTTTGTATTGTTTCCAGAAGAGAATGCTTCAAAAATAAAAGCTTCAGCAGCATCAATTAATAAAGCTTATCAATATTCTGAATCAACAGGGTTTCCTTTTCAAAAATCGTTTCATTTATCGCCAACTACGCAATCTTCCGAAGCTAAATATAGTATTAACGATGGTAAACCCGATTTACGTTTACACCCAGTGCATCAATTTTCGCGATGGTATAGCGCCGCAATGAAACGGAATACTTTGGTTAATAAATGGAACAAATCAAATAAAGCAAAAAACACCTTATTTAAAACTCAATTATGTAATTTTTTAAATACTACACGAGGGTTTCATATTAAGCCGAGCAATATTGTAAGTACACGAAGCACCGAAATGAGTTTGTACATTGTTTCGCAATTACTTTTAAAACCCAACGATATTGTTTTGGTTGGACAATTAAGTAACTATGCAGCAAACATGATTTTTCAGCAAGCCGGTGCCACGATAATAACTATTCCTGTTGATGAAAACGGACTGGATATTGAATATATAAAAACGCATTTTATTAAAAACCGCATTCGCTGCGTTTACATTTGTGCTAATCGCGATTACCCAACCACCGTTTCTTTAAGTACCGAAAGGCGTTTACAATTACTGCAATTAGCAAAAACTTATGGTTTCGCCATTATTGAGGACGATTATGATTACGATTTTCAGTTCAGCGGTTCTGCTATGTTACCTATGGCAAGTGCCGATGCCAATGGTATGATAATTTATTTAGGAAAAATGGGGCAATCGCTATTTCCTAGTTTTCAATCAGGTTTTGTAGTTGCTCCGGAAAATTTAATTTCTGAAGCAAAAAACTATTTGCAGTTACTTGACCAACAAGGCGATTTAATACAGGAACAAATGCTTTCGGAATTAATTTACGAAGGCGAAATTTACAGACTCCTAAAAAAGAATGTAGTAACTTATAAACAGCGTCGCGATGCGTTATGCAAACAATTGAAATTGCACTTAAAAGATATTGTAACGTACAATATACCTAGCGGCGGATTAGCAATTTGGTTGCAATTTAAAACTAAAGTTTCATTAATTAAATTGGCTAAAGTGGCTCATGAGCATGATTTACTTTTGCCTAAAACTATTTTATATCAAGATAAAAACAACTGCGCGATTCGTTTTGGTTTTGGGCATTTAAATGAAGATGAGATTGAAATTGTAGTGAAGCTCTTAAAACAATCATATGATAAACTAATGAACAAATAGCAAAGAAAAATAAATTGTATTTTTGAACGAAACCATATTTTAATTTTATGAAGTCTTTAGTTTGTATTTTTCTATTTTTTATTTCCCTAACTGCATTTTCTCAAAACAATTACATTGTTAAAACCGAAGATGGCCGTCGTGTATTACTTAAAGCCGATTTTACTTGGGAATACATCGATTTAGATGTACCTAGAGACCAAATTCCCGAAGTTAAACCTATAAAAAGCAATGAAAATGCCTGTCATGTTCAGTCAAATTTTATTGAACCAGAATTAGATAAAAAAGTTCAAAATCAATTAAAAAAAGGGCGTGCAACTATAAAACATATTAAACAAAAAGTAGCTAAAGATTTTGAGTGTAACCCTGAAGACATAGTACTACTCGCTGTAAAAGAAAATAAAAAAACAGGAACTTATAAGTTTTGCGCCAATGGTGAAAAAGTGACTTATAAGCGTATAGGCCATAGTGTTGCTAAGAAAATAGAAGTTTTTTAGTTTTTGTAAACGATTGCATTAGTTTTTTTTGATGCTGTTTTATCAACCCATTTATGATAGCCTCGTTTTCTGGCGTCGAGTAAATCAATATTTAATTTTTCTGAAAAGAATAAACCTTGGTTAATGGCCTCATCAGCATCTTCTAGAGCGGCAAGGTTAAGTATATCGTTTTTATTAAACCACATATTTATTTCATAACCATTTTGTGTTTTAAACACCGAGATGTATTCTAAGTTTTTCAAATCTTGCCAGCTTTCGTTGTAAGTAAGGATGCCGATAGAATAGCTGTGTTTAATTTTTAGTTTTGTAAAATTTAAATGAATGTAGTGTTGTGCAATTAAAGGAATAAGAACGACAAACAACACACCAAAAAACCAGATAAAATAGGTGATTAATGTCCATGTTTGTGCTGTGTTGTATTCTGACGTTGTAAAAAAATGAATTAAATAGGTAAAGAAACCCGAAAATGCAGCAGCAACAAAAACTTTAATGAGCCAATGTCGTTTAGGTTCTCTAATGGTAAACTCTACGGTGTGCATGTTGTAAATATAAACATTACTGGCGTCTGTTGGCTAAAAGTGGTGGTGGTTCGCCGTTAAACGGATTCCAACGGCTTATACTTTTGGCATCCATTCCAGCGGCATTTATTACAGCTCTATCGCCATAACGTACACGCATTTTATCTATAGCTTCAATTAAACGCAGTTGTTTTTCGTTGTCTTCAAATAAATTAATTTGGTATCCGCCTTCAACTAAATGGCTAAATTTTACACCAATAAGCCTAACGAGTAATCGTCGGTTATAAAGTTTATTATACAAATCTAAAACCACAGGAATTATGGTGTGATCCATAGCGCTGTACGGAATGCGTTGTTGTTGTGTATAGGTTTGAAAATCGGAATAACGAATTTTAAACGTGATACAAGCCGTTAATTTATTACCACGCCGTAATTGATAGGCTAAATTTTCGGCCATAGCTACAATAATACCTTTTAGTTTAGCAACATCGGTAGTGTCTTTATTAAAAGTGCGTTCTGTTGAAATAGATTTACGTTCGTGATATTGTATTACAGGGCTATTATCTATTCCGTTGGCTTTTTTCCAAATACTTAATCCGTTTTTACCAAGTACACGATGCATGAGTTCCATAGGCATATCTTGCACCGTTTTTATGCGTTTTACACCTAAGTCGCACAAAGCTTTGTAAGTAACATTGCCCACCATTGGTATTTTTTTAACCGAAAGTGGTGCTAAAAAAGGTTTTTCGGTACCCGAAATAATGCGTATTTCGTTATTTGGTTTAGCTTCGCCAGTTGCTATTTTCGATACGGTTTTGTTAATAGATAAACCAAACGAAATAGGTAAACCGGTTTCTTTAATAATACGTTGGCGTAATTCGGTAGCCAGTTTATGGCAGCCAAAAAACTTATCCATTCCGGTTAAATCTATATAAAACTCATCGATTGATGTTTTTTCGTATAGCGGTACAGTGTCTTTAATGACTTCGGTAACATTTTGCGAAAACTTGGTGTAAATTCCAGAGTTTCCTCTTAAAATTATGGCTTCGGGACACAATTGTTTTGCTAAGCGCATGGGCATTGCCGAATGTATGCCAAAACGCCGAGCTTCGTAACTGCATGAAGCTACAACACCTCTATCGGAAGTGCCGCCAATAAGCACGGGTTTATTGTTTAAACGACTGTCTAACAATCGCTCGCAGGACACAAAAAAGGTGTCTAAATCCATATGAACTATAGAACGCTGAAAACTCATAAAAACACAAAAATTATATAGATTTTGGAGACATTGGCGATAGCTGATTCGCCTTATGGGTTGCAAAGCTTTTTTTATTCTGAAACGTTTTGTTTACCGAGTTTACAGCGTAACGCGGATCTTCAATAATAGCCGAACGTTCCATAGCCGAAACCTCAATAGTTACACAGTCGAATTCTACTATAATTTTTCCAGTAATACTGTAAATACCTTTGCCTCGAAACGGGTATTTTGATGCTATTGGCGGAAAGTGAACCGTATCGATAAAATTACCATCGTAGTCTAAAAACGTACCAAAATGCATGGTTTTACCATTGGCTGTTCGGGTGTTTTTTACGGTAACCAAATAGCCTTCAATAGTTATTGTTTTATTTTCAAGCGTTATTAAATGTGTGGCTCGTAAAGGGTTGTTTGTTGGGTTTTGTAGTAAATGAAATGGGTTGCATAACGGAAAACCAAGAAGTTCCATTTCATCGAAAGCATTTTCCAAACCCGAACTAGATAATTGAGGTGTTTTGTAATTGATGCGTTGGGTTTTAAAAAGTGTTATAACATGGTCTTTAATAACTGTTTTGCTTATTTTTAGGTGTGCTTCCCAGAGTAATTCCCGCTTGTTTATTCCTGTAAATCTAAAAGCATTAATTTTTATTAATATTGAAATTTGCTCAATAGAAATGGGTACACGCTCAATAAAATGATCTAAACTTTTAAAAATTCCATTTTTTTGACGGTCGCTAAGAATTTTGCTAATGGTTTTTTGCTCTAAAGCATGTAAAAACATAAACCCTAAAACAATAGTTTTCCCTTTAATTATGGTTTGGTTAAAGCTTTGGTTTATACAAGGTGCTTCAATAATACCTTGATGCATTCTGGCTTCGTGTACATACAATTCGGTATTATAAAATCCGCCAAAATTATTAATAGTTGCTACCATGTATTCTAATGGGAAATAAGCTTTTAAAAATAAACTTTGGTAGCTTTCTACAGCATACGAAGCCGAGTGTCCTTTGGCAAAGGCATAACCTGCAAAACTTTCTATTTGGCGCCAAATATCTTGTGTGGTAGCTTCGGCTTCACCTTTTTGTTTGCAGTTATTAAAAAACAGTTGTTTAACTTGTAAAAACTCTTCGCGAGACCTAAATTTTCCCGACATACCACGTCGTAATTTATCAGCTTCACCTAAAGTTAATCCGCCATAAATATGGGCTACTTTAATTACATCCTCTTGGTAAACCATAACGCCGTAAGTTTCGGGCATTATTTTAAGCAAAACAGGATGTGCTTTTTTAATGCGCTCGGGGTAGCGGTAGCGTAAAATATACTCGCGCATCATACCAGATTTTGCTACTCCAGGACGAATTATAGAACTCGCAGCTACTAAGCCCAAATAATTATCGACTTGCAGTTTTTTTAGCAGCATGCGCATGGCGGGAGATTCTACATAAAAACAACCAATAGCCTTGGCATTTTTTAGTAAATATTTAATGCGCTCGTCTTGTTTAAAACGTTTAATGTCATGAATGTCTATAGGTACTTGTTCTGGGTGATTGTATGTAACTATTTCTACAGCGTCTTTAATTTTTCCTAAACCACGCTGACTTAAAATGTCGAATTTATACAAGCCAATATCTTCGGCTACAACCATATCGAAATGCGTAGTAGCGTAGCCTTTTGGTGGTAAAAAGGTGGCGGTGTAGTAATGTATAGGCTTTTCTGAGATAATAATACCGCTAGCATGAATACCTAAATAGTTGGGAAAGCCTTGAATGTATTCGCTATATTTTATAACCAATTGCGAGAGTTTATCTAGGTTTTGTAGTTGGTATTTGCCACGTGTAAGTTTATCTATTTCGGTTTTAGGTAAGCCAAAAACTTTACCTAATTCGCGTACGGCAGCTTTAAACTTAAAAGTGTTGTAAACGGTTAATAGCGCGGTATTTTTAAAGGTTTTAAATATAAAATTGGTAACATCGTCGCGATCGGTCCATGAGAAATCAATATCGAAATCGGGTGGATTTTTACGATATAAATTTATAAAACGTTCGAAATACAAGTCGAGTTCTACAGGATCTACATCGGTAATTTTAAGTAAATAAGCTACAATACTATTGGCACCACTACCACGGCCAACGTGGTAATACCCTTTGCTACGAGCATATTCTAAAATGCGCCAGTTAATAAGAAAGTACGATACAAAACCTTTCTCTTTTATAATATTAAGCTCTTTTTTTATACGTTCATGAATAATGTTGTTAGGTGTTTTATAGCGATAAGGCAAGCCTTCGTAAGTGAGTTTTTTTAGTAACTCGAAATCGGATGCTTCAGTTTTAGTATACGATTTTTGATTGTTTGGTGTTTCTTGCGAAAAATCGAATTCAATTTGGCAACCTTCTAAAACCGACTTGGTGTTTTTTATAAGCTGTGGGAATTCGTTATAAGTATCGCACAATTCGTTATAAGGCAACATGGTATCGTTGGGTTGGCCTTCTTCGTTTTTCGAGAGTTTGCTCAACAATGTATTGTTATCAATAGCGCGTAATAAACGATGCATGTTAAAGCCTTTTTTATTTTGAAAAGACACCGTTTTTAAAATAACTAGTTTGTGTTGTAATTTATTCCATTTCGAGAATTTAAGTGCGTTGAGGTCTTGAGGCTTTATGCCTAAAAATTCGTTATGCCTTAAATTGTAATTTACACCGTTTTTATAAGGATAAATAACAAAAGTGTCGTTTAACTCTGGTGCGGTTTCAGGAATTTTTAAGGTGTCGTCGTGCAAAAACGTAGAGAGGTAGCTATTTATGTTTTTAAAACCATTGTTGTTTTTTGCTAACAATACAAATTGCTGTTGTGCACCGTTTCTAAAATCGACACCAAGCACAGGTTTAATGTTGTATTTTTCCGAAAGGCGAACAAAGTCTAAACTTGCCGAAGTATTATTAATATCGGTTAAAGCCAATGTATTAACACCATTGGCAGAAGCTATTGCCAATAATTGCTTCGGCGCAATGGTGCCGTAACGTAAGCTGTAATATGAATGACAATTTAAATACATAGGATTAACAAAATTAGCTACTATATGTAGTTTTTGTTGCTTATATTTGTAGCAAATAATGTTAAAGTTTATTTTTTAAGATGACACATATTCAGTTTAACATAAAGCACCTTCGTGGGCTTAAAAAGTTTTCGCAAGAGCGTTTTGCCGAAGAATTAAAATGGACGCGTTCCATGGTTGGTTCGTACGAAGAAGGGCGCTCGGAACCACCAATACATCGGTTAATAGAGCTTTCAAATTATTTCGATATTCCTATAGATATTTTAGTAAAAAACGATTTGCGTGCCGCTAAAGACACCTCGTTTATAGAAGTAGGGAATAAACGTGTATTGTTTCCTATTACCGTAAATGAAGCCAACGAAGATTTAATAGAAATTGTACCAGCAAAAGCCTCGGCGGGTTATTTACAGGGTTATGCCGACCCTGAGTACATAGAGCAACTTCAAAAAATAAAATTACCATTTTTACCTACTGGAACACATCGCGCATTTCCAATTAGTGGCGATTCTATGTTACCTGTAAAAAACGGCTCATTTGTAGTCGCTAAATTTTTAGACGATATAAATGATGTAAAAAACGGCCGAACCTATATTGTTTTAACTAAAAATGATGGTTTGGTGTACAAGCGCGTTTACAATACTATAAAAGAAAAAGGGAGTTTAGAACTGCATTCCGATAACAAAGCTTACCAACCTTACGAAGTAAAAACTGAAGATGTTATAGAACTTTGGGAGTTTACTTGCTGTATTAACACTCAAGAGTACGATAAAGACGAGTTAAAGTTAAGCAGTATAATGAATATGTTTCAAGAACTAAAAGTAGAGTTGGAATCTATTAAAAAATAAATAAAACAGTTTGTAATGTTACTTGTAAATTAACGAATGTGTGTGTTTGTAATAGGTTTGTTTCCTAACCATTAAATAACTGTTAGTATTTACTTATTGGCATATTTATACGTTTAATAATTAATAACTTGGTGTATTAATCGAGTTAGTTTTCGTATGAAAGTGTTAGTAACAGGTGCCGCCGGATTTATTGGTTTTCATGTAGTTTCAAAACTATTAAATGCAGGTCATTTTGTAGTTGGTTTCGATAATTTAAACAAGTATTACAGTACACAACTTAAATACGACCGTTTAGCACAAACCGGAATTTTAAAACATAAGGTTTTAAATAATGTTGAGGTTCAGTCCGAAACGTATTCTAATTACTTTTTTATTAAAATGGATTTATGCCAAAAGGAAGCAGTTGTGCAACTTTTTGAAACACATAAATTCGATATTGTAATTCATCTAGCAGCACAAGCAGGTGTTCGTTATAGCATACAAAATCCCGAAATATATTTAAAAAGTAATGTTGATGGTTTTTTAAATATTCTTGAAGCTTGCAGGCAAAACCCTGTAAAACATCTAGTATATGCTTCAAGCTCTTCCGTTTATGGTAATCATAAAAAAGTGCCATTTTCTGTAAAACATAAAGTAGATACACCCATAAGTTTATATGCGGCAACCAAAAAAAGCAATGAGCTCATGGCGCATACATACAGTCATTTATTCAAAATACCAACTACAGGGTTGCGTTTTTTTACGGTTTATGGGCCTTGGGGTAGGCCAGATATGGCACCGTCACTTTTTACCGATGCCATTATAAATAACAAACCCATTAAAATTTTTAATAACGGTAAAATGAAACGCGATTTTACCTATGTAGATGATATTGTAAAAGGCATTATAGGAATAAGCAAACATCCGCCAGTTGCAAAAAATAAAAAACCACCTTATGTGTTACACAATGTTGGTAACAGTAAGCCAATTAAACTTATGGCATTTATAAAAGCCTTAGAAAATAATTTAAATATAAAAGCCAAGAAAATGTTTTTGCCTATGCAACCTGGCGATGTTAAACGAACATTTGCGAATGTAACCAGCTTAAAAAAAGCCATTGGGTATAAACCAACAACGAGTTTAAATGATGGTGTTAAAGCATTTGTAGATTGGTATGTAGATTATTTTGCTGAAAAAAACACCAAAAATTTAGAAAAAGAAATTCAAGAAAATTAAAATTTATAATGAGCTCTAATACATATATATCTGTAGTAATACCTGTTTATAATGAAGAAGGTAACGTTGGGTTATTAACAAAATCTATTGAAGATGCTTTAAAATTGTATAAATATGAAATTATTTATGTCGATGATTTTTCAACAGATAAAACCAGACAACAAATAAAAGATCTTGAGAACCCTAATGTGATACTTATCGAGCTTAAACGAAATTACGGACAAAGTTCTGCACTTGCTGCTGGTATAGAATTTGCTCGTGGAAATTATGTGGTTACCATGGATGGCGATATGCAAAACGACCCTTCCGATATACCAAACATGCTAGAGCTGGCTATTGCCGAAGACTGGGATTTGGTAACAGGTATTCGTGCCAAACGAAAAGATAATATTATAAAAACATTCCCATCTAAAATTGCCAATTTTATAATAAGAAAAGCAACAAAACTTCATATTTCCGATGCAGGTTGTGCTTTAAAAGTAATGACTTCCGAAACAGCAAAAAATATTCCACTTTACGGCGAGTTACACCGTTTTATTGCTCTAAATGCTCATATTGATGGCGCCAGAATAACCGAAATACCAGTAAAACATCATCCACGAAAATTTGGGGTATCAAAATACGGCTTAGGAAGAACATTTAAGGTAATGAATGATTTGCTACTTATATTATTTCAGCGTAAATACCTTCAAAAACCATTGTATTTATTTGGTAATATGGGGATGGCATTTTTTGGCTTAGGATTATTAATAAACATATATTTATTAATTGTAAAATTTTTAGGTAACGATATTGGCACAAGACCTTTGTTATTTTTAGGGATTTTATTAATTTTAGTTGGTATTCAATTGTTTACAATTGGAATTGTTGCAGATTTATTGATGCGCACCTATTACGAGTCCCAAAACAAAACACCTTATAACGTTAGAAATATTACAAGTTTTGGAGACAAAAAAACAACTTTATACGCTTCTTAAAATTACGGTAACTTGTATTCTGTTGTATTGGGTTTTTACCAATATTTCTTTTACAGATATTTATAGTGTTTTACAAAAAATAAATATTGAGTTTTTTATCGTAGCATTGCTATGTTTTAGTTTTTCTCAAATTATATCAGCTAAACGACTTTATTCAATTTTTATAAGTTCCGGTTTTGCTATTTCTAGAAAAAGTAATTATAAGTTATACTTATTAGGCATGTTTTATAATTTTTTTATTCCGGGTGGAGTTGGTGGCGATGCTTATAAGGTTTACATTTTAAATAAAACGTTTAATTGGCCAATAAAAAAGCTTTCTGCAGTAGTTTTTATTGATAGGTTTTTTGGTTTAATTGCAATTAGCTTTTTAACTGTTTTAATATGCTTTTTTGTACCTTATTTTAAAACAGAAAATTTATTTTGGCTTTTAGGCGTATTACTAATTTTGGGTGCTTTAGGTTCTTTTTTTATATTAAAACAATGGTTTAATTCTTTTTTAAAAATTTCAACAAAAGCTATTCTGTTATCGTTTTTTATACAATTATTGCAGTGTTTATCGGTCGTTTTTATTCTGCTATCCTTAAAATTACCACTTAGCACTTATTTAGTTTATATACTGGTTTTTTTAATATCCTCTGTTTTATCAATATTCTCCTTTTCAGGAATTGGTGTACGCGAAATGATTTTTTTACAAGCATCGTCTATGTTTTTATTTGATGCTTCAAAGGCCGTAACTGTTGGGTTGTTATTTTCTGTATTAACAGCAGTTATTTCTCTTTTTGGAATTGTTTATCACTTTAAAAGTCAAAAGAAGGCCTTTATAAAGCAACGATTATATTAATTTTTAAAAGGCAATTACTGTTTTTTTCTGAAAATTCTTGTTGTATGATTTTCAAAAATAGCTTTACGTTCAAGAACAAGCTCTAAGTTTTTGTGTTCAGAAAGAATTTTGTAATCGTTTCTATCATTAGTGATAATAAAACCGTCCGGATTATTTTCAATAAAATGAAACACTTCTGAAGCTTTGTTACTTACATTAAATGTTCGTTTAAAATTAATAGGAAAAGCAGGATCAAAGCGTTTATAAACTATTATTTTGCTGTTTTTTGAAATGATTTTTTTTGAAGCTTGTACAGGACTTTCATTTGTTAATTTAGGGTAAATTACTAAAAATAGTATAGGAGCCAGCATTATCCAACCTGAAGCAATACTAAGAAATGATTTATTAAACTGATTTTTTAAATAAAAAAATAATCCTATTACCGATAAAACTGAAGTAGGGATTAACCAATAAGCTACATTACTTACAACCGTTAGTGATTTTTCGTTAGCCAGAGCCAATTTCCCAGCAATGGGTAATAAAACTGATAACATTGTTATTAAAATAACTACCACAGTAATTCCTGTTTTCTTTTTATTATTTTGAAAAGTTTTAACTAAATACAAGCTTATTAAAAATGCCAAAAACGGATAACAAGGCATGGTATAGTTTGGTAATTTTGTGCCAGAAATACTAAAGAATACAATAAATACACTTGAAACAATTAATGCAAATAAGGTTAATGTATTTTTTCTATTAAAATAGGCGTTTTTAATGGCGTTAATTATAAAAAATGAAAAAGGCATTAGCCCTAATAAAACAAATGCCCAGGTGATTAAAAAAATACCTCCGTGGCCTTCCATTTTACTTCCAAATCGATTTATATTATGGTCAATAAAAAAACCTTGAGTCCAAGCTCCATTTGTTTTTATATGTACTAAAATATACCAAGGCAAAGCAATTATTAAAATAATTAATAAGCCTAAAATAGGTTTATATTTAAAAATTCCGTTAATACTAAATTGTTTTGTAGCTATAATAAAAATTAAACAAATTAAGCCGGGTAGGGCAATGGCAACAGGTCCTTTAGCTAATACACCAAAGGCTAAACATACATAAAATAGCCAAAGTGATGTTTTGTTGTTGCTAACTTGAAAATTATAAAAACACCATAACCCTGCACTTATAAAGAAAATTAAATAAGGATCTGGAACCGATAAATGGAATTCTTGTACAAAAAATACCGACGACCATAATATTAAAATATAAACTAAGGCATTAGTTTTGTTTGTGTTTTTTTTTACAAAATGGTAAGAGGTTGCCATGGTTAATGCCCCAAATACACCAGAAAAAAAACGAGCAGCAAAGGCATTTACACCAAATATTTTATAACTTAAAATCATAAAAAAGTAATGTAAAGGCGGTTTGTCCGTTCTTAAAATGTTGTTGAAATAAGGCGTTATAAAGTTGCCATTGCTTAACATTTCTCTTGCAGCTTCGGCGTTTTTAGCTTCGTCTAAAATATAGATAGGATAATGTCCTGAACCTAGTAAGCATAGTATTAAGCTAATTAAAAATACAGCAATGTTTAATTTATGTTTTTTAACAAATTGAAACATTGTATTTAGTTGGAATTCCAAGATTCTTCGATAACATCGGGTTCTTCAATATAAACTTCTAAATGTTTAAATTTTGGTATTAAAAATTTATTCATCCAAGCATATTTTTTATGAATTCTTTTTGTTAGAACAATGGCTAATACTGCAGATACAAACCCAAATAATAAGCCAAAATAAACATCGATTAGAAAATGTTGAATTAAATAAATTCGTGACAGCCCAACAAATACCGATAATGTCATCATAACCCAAGAAACACTTCGTATTTTTTTAAAAGCAAAAGCTATAAATGCTGCACCGAATGTTGCTCCTGTTGTATGCCCAGAAGGAAAACTAGTTGTTCTGTATACTCTTAGGTTTTCTATGCGGTAAAGTAAATGTTCTTTACCGATAGCTTCAAAGTACCCAAGTGGCCTTAAGACATCAGGAAATAATAGCAGTTTGTTTATTTGAATAAAAATAAAATGAATGGCAAGTCCTATTAAAAAAGCAATTATCCATTTTGTTTTTTTTACCAAAATTAAAAGTAATGCACTTATTAGCATGAAACCTTCACCTAACCATGTTGTTTTTATAAAAAAGGAATCTAATTTAGGCGTATGAAAACTATTTATAAAAATTGAAGTTGCTTCTTTAGAAACAAAAATAAGAGGAAAAAACACCGCTAAAACAATAGCAAAAGGTAATACCGTTTTAAACTTAACTTTCATGTAAGTAAAATTACATTATAGTAAATGTTGGTGTCTTAATTTTATGTTATGCGTTTATATTTTAGGGTTAAGTTTTGATGGTATGTTTTAAATAATTGTTACGCCTTTATTAGGTAATAATTTTATTTAATGGATTAAGGAAAAATGACCTGTTAACCAGGAGCCATCAGTAAATATTATTTTATACCAATAATCGTCGTTTGGCAACATTTTTTTTGAGTATGTACCATCCCATCCAGAGTAGGGGTCATTTAATTGTTTTAATAATTTACCGTAACGGTTAAATATTAGCACATTAGAAATAGAGCTAACAGTTTCTGGAATAATCCATTTATCATTATATCCGTCGTTATTTGGCGTGAAATATTTTGGAATTCCAGTATAGGTTAATACTGTTTTAAAGCTATCAATAAGGCAAGATTCGCTTTCTGTAATTGCATTATAAGGCGTTATTTTTACAAAAATAGTTTGGTTTTGGGGTAAAGCCATTTCTGGCGTAAAGGTGGTAGTATTTGCAACGTTCAATGAGTCAATTATGTTATTTGCTTCAAAGTTTGTTCCTATTGATAACTTATAGCCTTCAGCTCCCTTAACATTGTTCCAGTTAATGTTTGTTGAAACATCAACATTTGTAGCACCAGGAGTAGGGAAGGTTAAATTAGAACAATTAATGGCACTTGATATTATTGTAAGCGGAAAATTTACTTCCGAGCTGCAATAAGCATTGTACTTTGAGTAAATATACAGTTGAATGGGATAGGAATCGAAATCTTCAAAATTTATGCTATCTCCAGAATTATAGGCCATACCATTACCATCTGGTTGGGTGTAATATTTTTCGTTTCCCGTTAATTTTTCACCTTTAATTTGCGGAAAAATAAAGTTATCTACAACGTTTTGGTCGGTTAAATTATTTAGTATTGGCGCAACAGAACCACCATCAATTATATTCCAATTATATTCTGTAATTATTTTTTCTCTAGCATCTTCTGCAGAACAATAGGTGCTGTAGCCACCATGAAACTCGACATTTGAACTTAAATTTAGCTTCGACCAACCTATTAATAAGGAGTCGTAGTTTGGGGTAGATAATGTAATGCCTGTAAACATTCCGAACATTTTTAATACGTTCGATACATTCCAGTTACTTAAATCTTGGTCGAAATTGTTAGCCAACCCAAACATAAGCTCCATATTTGTTACTTTACTAACATCCCAAATACCTATGTCTTGATTAAAAGCTTCTGCAGCATAAAACATATTGCTCATGTTAAGTACATTGCTAACGTCCCAAACACTAATATCTTGGTTGAATTTAAAGGCATGAGAAAACATTTGTTTCATGTCCATAACGTTACTTACATCCCATCGAGTTATATCGTGATTAAAATCCGCGTTTAGGTAAAACATATTACTCATGTCTGTAACTTGTGCTACATTCCAATTACCAATGTCATGGTTGAAACTGGTGCCTTCAAACATGCTAGACATTGAGGTAACTTTACTAACATTCCAATTTCCAATATTTTGATTGAATGACCTGGCGTTGGTGAACAGGTTGCTCATGTTTATAACATTACTAACATTCCAATTACCAAGGTCTTGATTGAAATTGTATGCGTTAAAAAACATATTTTCCATATTAGTAACGTTGCTAATGTCCCAGTTGGCAATATATTCATTAAAACTTTGAGCTCCATAAAACATGTAAGACATATCGTTAACGTTTGATGTGTCAGGACGATCGGTGTAATTTCCTTTAAGACGATAACATCCATTAAACATGTTGTGCATAGATGTCCACTTATTGTCGCCCCATTGCTCAATGGTTAGCAAACGGTCTTGGTAAGCAAAATTTAGGTTTGGGAAATCGCCGGTAATACTAACGGTGTAAATACCTGCAAATTCATAATCGTGACTGGCGTTTCCTGTATGATTTGTAGTGATGTTACCATCGCCCCAATCTACAGTAAAATTATGACCGTTTCCGTTGGTAAGTATTAAAACAGAATTATCTAATCTAATGCCAAAATTGTCGACTTCATCGCCCGCAAGCCAGGTCGTAACAAAAGGTGTAGTTCCTGCAAATGTGTAAAATGAATTTAATGCAGAAATAATAATGAGCAACCTAATATTGAAAATTAGATTTGTTGTGGTGTATTTTAATGTCAATTAATTAAATAGTTTAGAGTAGCTGGTTGTTCAAATATAAAAAAATAACTACTTGGTTTATAGTAAACTAATTTAATTAACATTTAGGTTGTTATAAAAAAAAATGCGAAGCATTTGCTTCGCATTTTTTTTTATGAACGATTGTTTTAATCAGCTAAAACAATAACCTTATCATTATTAATTTCTAAAGTACCAGAATTAATAGCTAGAGTTAGTAATTTCTTGTCGTCTTTATGAGGAACAACACTACCGTGTAAATCATCTAATTCTAAATGGCTTTGAGAGTGTGTTCTTATTTTAACAGTACCTTCTTTTAAAAGAGAAACTATAGGAGCATGTCCTTTTAATAATTCAAACTCTCCATTTATACCTGGTACAACAACAGAATCTACTTCCGAACTAAAAAGTGTCGCTTCTGGTGATACAATTTCTAAATACATATTCTTTTAGTTGTTTGTTGTTAGTAAGGGTTGTTGTTGGAAAAACTATCAACCAATTAAGCCTCAGCTAACATTTTCTCACCAGCTTCAATAGCTTCTTCAATGCTACCTTTAAGGTTAAATGCAGATTCTGGTAAGTGATCTAATTCACCATCCATAATCATGTTAAAACCTTTAATAGTTTCTTTAATATCTACTAATACACCTGGTATACCTGTAAACTGTTCTGCTACGTGGAAAGGTTGAGATAAGAAACGTTGTACACGTCTTGCACGTCCTACAGCCATTTTATCTTCTTCACTTAATTCTTCCATACCAAGAATAGCAATAATATCTTGTAACTCTTTATAACGTTGTAAAAGCTCTTTTACACGTTGCGCACAGTTATAATGATCTGCTCCTAAAATATCTGGAGTTAAAATACGAGAAGTAGAATCTAATGGATCTACCGCTGGGTAAATACCTAACTCGGCAATTTTACGAGATAATACTGTTGTAGCATCTAAGTGAGCAAACGTTGTTGCTGGAGCCGGATCCGTTAAATCATCTGCAGGTACGTAAACCGCTTGTACAGATGTAATAGATCCTTTTTTAGTTGAAGTAATACGCTCTTGCATCGCACCCATTTCGGTTGCTAATGTTGGTTGGTATCCTACGGCAGATGGCATACGTCCTAAAAGCGCCGACACCTCTGAACCTGCTTGTGTAAAACGGAAAATGTTATCTACGAAGAAAAGTACATCTTTACCTTGTCCGTCGCCAGCACCATCACGGAAATATTCAGCAATTGTTAAACCAGATAAGGCAACACGCGCACGTGCTCCTGGTGGCTCATTCATTTGTCCGAATACGAAAGTTGCTTTAGAATCTTTCATAGCAGATTTATCTACTTTTGCTAAATCCCATCCACCTTCTTCCATAGAGTGCATAAAATCATCACCGTATTTAATAATACCAGATTCTAACATCTCACGTAAAAGATCGTTTCCTTCACGAGTTCTTTCACCTACACCAGCGAATACTGATAAACCACCGTGACCTTTTGCAATGTTATTAATTAACTCTTGTATTAATACTGTTTTACCTACACCGGCACCACCAAATAAACCAATTTTACCACCTTTTGCATAAGGCTCAATTAAATCGATTACTTTAATACCTGTAAATAAAACTTCGGTTGAAGTTGATAATTGGTCAAACGCAGGGGCTTGACGGTGAATTGGTAAACCCGCATCATTTGCTTTAGGTAAGTTTCCTAAACCATCAATAGCATCACCAATTACATTAAATAAGCGTCCGTAAACGGCATCACCAATTGGCATTTGTATAGGTGCACCAGTTGCGATAACTTCAGTTCCTCTACTTAAACCATCTGAAGAGTCCATTGCAATAGTACGAACAGTATCTTCGCCAATATGCGATTGTACTTCTAATACCAAAGCAGAACCATCTGGCTTTTGTATTTCTAATGAATCATAAATTTTTGGAAGCTCTGAACCAGCTGCGAATTCAACATCGATAACTGGACCAACTATTTGTGCAACTTTACCTGTAACTTTAGACATTGCTTATTTGTTTAATATTATGTGTTTTAATTAAATGAAAACACTTTTAGTTTTCGCGTGCAAAGATATACCTTTTAATTTAAATTGAAAGTTGTTTTTTTGTGTTTTTTCATAATAAAAAAACACCTCCAATTTGAAGGTGTTTTATAAATTGTGAAAATTTTAACTTATTGTAGCAAAGGCGAATAGTTTGTAGGGTAGTTTCCTATATCTACCAAGTTGTTTGAAGCTTCAAAGTTGCTCCCGTAAGTTACATCGATAGCTTTCATGAATTCATTTGCTAAATAGGCATAACCTCTGGCTGTTAAATGTACTCCGTCTAAAGAAAAAGCACCGCCAGTAACTAAATTCGATTCTAAAATGAAGTTATCTGACGCTAAACCAGTTGTTGCTAATTCCGTTAATAAAGCGTTAGCATCAACAAAGGCTAAACCTGCATTGTCTGCTACAGTTTTAAGAGTTGCATTAAATAAATCTGTTGCTGTTTTTATGTCTTCTTGTTCGCTTGGTAGCAATACCCATTTGTCTTCTAAAGGTAATGTTATACCTTCAACAGAAAATTGAGCTGCTAATGCAGGTGATAAGTTATAACCTAAAAGTGTAGCATACGAAGTGGTGTTAACTTCACCTATCACTGAACTGCTAGGTAAAACCAATAAATCGTCTTCTGTTGCCTGTCTTGCTTGTCCGTAATAGTTACCCATTAAAGTTGCTACAAGTGGCACAAAAGATTCAGATAAACCAAGGCTTTGCACAAATAGTGAAAAACTATCGCTTGCGCTTAAAGAGGCGGTTATTTGCATAGATAAATCTGTAAGTGTTTCATCGTGTATAACAACACCGTTAGCTTGAGTTTCAGAAAAGGTTATAATTCTTGAAGGGTCTAATACCGAGAAAATTTGGTTTAAAGCACCGTAAACAGTATTTAAAGTTGGTATTTGTGCAACTAAATCGGGTCCTGAGTCTTCATCTGTAGGATCTAACGCATTATAAGGTACTGTTGTAAAATGCGGAATGTCTGTTACATACGGAATATTTGCCATTACGCCTTTTGCGCCATTGGATGTAAGTGAAGTTACAAGTGTATTAATAGCAAAATTAAATGTTGTTTCATCGGTTATAGGGTCGGTACCGTCTCCTCCCGTTGTTGCATATCCTAATACATCATTATTTCCTGCCCAAAGTGTAAAAAACGTAGGGTTTTGAGCCATAGCTAATTCAAGAACACTTGCGTTTGGTGTACTGCCTGTCATTCGTATAAAATATGGGTTGGCTGCAGTTGGGAAGTTAGAGATATTACCATAACCAGAAGCTAATAAATGAAAACTTTTAGCTCCAGGAACTCCCATATTATTAAATGGCCCTGTTGGGTTATTTAATAAAAAATCGGTAGTTGGTGTAACATTTCCAATAACATCGGTTAAGGCTAACGGTGCGCCACCAGTAGTTACTAAACGCGGTGCAAATAACTGTTCGCCAGTATCAGGATCGTATACTATATTTCCACCTAAAATAAGTCCGCCAAAGTTATCATTCATTAATGGCTGTGTAAATGTTCCAGCGCCTAATGATTGAAATTTTTGAGATAAAATATTAGGTATAGAGTTTTCTTGACTGGCAATAAAAAGTGCGTTATCTGTAAAACCTGCTGTTAACGAGTTTCCTACGGCTACGTAGGTTGAGAAATCAACCGAGCCTGCTGTTAGGGTAGGTACGGTTTCTGTGCTTGTGTCTATATTAAAGTCGGCTAAAACATCTTCTGGATCGTTACAAGAAACAAATCCAACGAATAAAACAATTAGCCATAGGTATTTTATGTTCATCATCTTTTTCATAATTATAGGTTGTTAATTGTCCAAGAAACGTAGTACATTGAACCAATGTTTCCTGTACCAAATGCAGTAAAGTATTCGTCTCCTAAAAGGTTAGTGGCTCCAGCTTTAAAAACGGACTTAATATTTGGCACTTTTAAATTGATTTGAGCATCAACCACGTGAAATTCTGGAACTAAACCGTTCCCAAAAGTAGCTTCCCAGTAGTAGTCGTCACTAAATCTGTATGCAACGTTGAAACCGAAGTTTTTAAATAATTCGGTATTTCCAAAAGATGCTTTAAACTTATGTTCTGGCGTGTTGAAGTTTGTTGTGAAATCGGGGAATCTATCACGATCGAAATCTAATTTTGCGTAAGTATAACTTCCGCTTAAATCGAAATTTCCAAATATTTTAGTCGATAAACCTAAAGAGGCACCGTATGAGTTTACATCTGCTGGTGAGTTGGTATAGGTGCTGTATGCTTGGTAATCGTCGTTTGCAATAGCAGCTACCGAAGCACCACCATCTCCTACAGTACCGTAAAAAGGGGAAATAACAACTTCTTGTGAGATAAAATCTTGGTATTTGTTGTAATACGCACTAAAATCTACAATAATACTGTTGAATTTACCACGATATCCAACTTCGGCCGAAGTTACTTGTTCTGGTTTAATAAGGTTTGGGTTCGAAACTTCTAAAACAGCAGGGTTTCCAGTTTCGGCTAATTCTAACACCGAGCTTGCTGTATACGAGTTTTCGTAAGCAACACGACCTGTTTGTGTTATGCTTTGCTGTTGCGTTAAGGCTTGGCCTTCTGTACTTAAATCGAAGGTTCTTGAATATCTGTCTAAATTATCTGGGGCAGAACCAACTAAAATAGCTCTACCAGCATCTAAACCAATAAATAAATCTTGAGTTGTTGGATTTCTAAAACCGGTTTGTACAGAGGCTCTAATGTTGTGGTTTTTGTTAAGTGTTAAACCTAAAGATAAACGAGGTGATACAAAACCATCAAAAAATTCAGATTTATCATAACGAGCCGACCCTGTGATTTTTAAACTTAGTTCCTCGTCAAAAGGAATGGTTTTTTGAATTTGTGTGTATAAACCATATTCTGAATAGTCGATTGGGCCGTCGGTATCGGTGTAAATGGTTCCAAATGAATTTAAACTATAGCGTCTGTACGATCCACCAACTTGAATTTCGGCCCAATCTGTTAAATGTCCAAAATTATAATTGGCATCGGCATGATAGTATTTAGAGGCATCTTGAAATTTAGATCCTGTAGATAAATCGGGATCATTTATACTTTGGTTAAAGGCATTTATGAATTCTTGCGAACCAGGTTCGTATCTGCCATCTTCCGCTTGTGCTCTTGCCGCGGCATGCGCCTGTGCTTCTGTTGCACCACCAAGAGTTGCTCCTGCATAAGTTTCAATATATTGTCTAAACCAATCTTCGTCACTTTTCCAGGCACGGTTAATATTAATACCTGTAAATACCATATCGTAAGAATCTCCAGCTTTATCGGCAACCACGTAACCTCTTAAGAAGAAGTTATCGTTTTTAAATTCTAATTTATGTTGTTGTTGGAAAAAGTTATCGATGTAATAGCGATTTGTTCCTTGGTAAATAGTAGATCCTGTACCAACTTTACCAACATATTGAATTTCAAAATCGTTTGCCCAAGGGCGTAAATATAAGCCCCAGTCTGCTTTTATACTTTCGGCATTATAGTCGGTTAAGTAACGCTCGTTATATCCAGTTCGGCTCACTTCAACGTCTGGCATAATTCCTTTAATTGCGTCTGGTGCTTCCGAGCGTATATTTGCCGAAACCTCATCACCATAAACATTTATTCCATCGTAATTTAAATCTGCTCGGGTTCTTGTTGGGTCTATTTTGTCCACTTCGCTAGTAGCGGCCCAATCGGTACCTTTTAAATACCCAAAATTAATTTTGGCTGCAAAATGTTCGGTAAATTTATAAGCGGCACGAAAATTAACATCGATATAGCCGTTGTCGCCAGCAGCTTCTTGTGAGGTTATTCCTTTTTTCACCGAACCACTAATGCCTTGGTGATCGAAAGGGTTTTTACTGCGCATAAATAATATACCGTTAAAGGCATTGGCACCGTATAATGCCGATGATGCTCCTGGTAATAGTTCTACGCTTAGTACATCTGTTTCTGTCATACCAACAAGGTTTCCAATAGGGAAATTTAATGCTGGCGTAGAGTTGTCCATACCATCAACTAGTTGCATAAAACGGTTGTTTGCAAAGGTGGCAAATCCACGTGTGTTTACAGATTTAAAGGTTAAACTGTTGGTGTTAACATCGACACCTTTTAAGTTTTCTAATCCGTCGTAAAAATCGGCCGAAGCCGTATTTTTAATTTCTTTTAACCCAAAACGCTCTACAGTTACTGGCGATTCGAAAACACGTTCTGGTGTTCTAGATGCAGAAATTACAACTTCGTCGAGCGTGGTGCCTTCTTTTAAGGTGAATTTTAATTTTTGGTTGTTTTGGGTGACTTTAATCGAGGAACTTTCGAAGCCAACACTACTAGCTTGTACTGTAAATGGTGGATTTTGGCCGTAGGTTAATGTGAAGTTGCCATCAAAATCGGTTACAACTCCTGTCGAGGTTCCTAAAATTAAAATGTTTGCTCCGGGAATTGGCTGGTCGTTGTCATCAACTACCGAACCCGAAATGGTTGTTTGCGAAAAGGATAGGCCGCAAAATAGTAACAAAAAGAATTGGAGAATTGTTTTCATCTATAAAATTTAGTTTTAGTTCGAATAAGCAATATATGTAAATAATATATTACTTAACATAAAAATAGAAAAAATTATGCATGCATATTAGTTTTTTAACAAAAAACGACTAAAAAAATTATTATTTGTTTAAAAGAAGTGCTTTATAAGTGAGAATTACTCTTTTCTAGAGTTTGGTTTTGGAAAAAGCAACTTGAAAAATTATTCTACCGTAACAGACTTTGCTAAATTTCGTGGTTGGTCAACGTTTTTGTTTAACAAAACTGCCATATGATAGGATAATAGCTGTAAAGGAATGGTGGTTAATAACGGCGTTAAAAACTCTAAAGTTTCTGGAACTTCAATAACGTGGTCTGCTAATGCTTTAACTTGTTGGTCGCCTTCAGTTACTATGCCAATAATTTTTCCTTTTCTTGATTTTATTTCTTGAATGTTGCTTACTACCTTTTCGTAGTGTCCTTTTTTTGTGGCAATTACAATAATAGGCATGTTCTCGTCGATTAAGGCAATGGGACCATGTTTCATTTCGGCAGCCGGATAGCCTTCTGCATGAATATATGAGATTTCTTTGAGTTTTAATGCGCCTTCTAGGGCTACTGGGAAATTAAAACCTCTTCCTAAGTATAAACAGTTGTTTGAATCTTTATAAATATCGGATATAAGTTTGATGTGTGCATCAGATTCTAAAGACTTTTCAACCTTATTTGGAATCATTTCCAGCTCTAGTAAGTACTTTCTAAAATCGGAACTACTAATTGTGCCTTTTGCTCTTGCAAGTCGCAATGCCATTAAAGTTAATACCGTAATTTGAGTGGTAAAAGCTTTTGTTGAAGCAACACCAATTTCTGGTCCTGCATGGGTGTAAGCACCTGCATTAGTTTCACGTGCAATTGATGAGCCAACCACATTACAAACACCAAAAACAAAAGCACCTTTAGATTTCGCTAACTTAATAGCGGCTAAAGTATCGGCTGTTTCTCCAGATTGCGAAATGGCAATAACCACATCATTTTCGGTAATTACAGGATTTCGGTATCTAAATTCTGAAGCGTATTCAACTTCAACAGGAATTCGTGCTAAATCTTCAAAAATATATTCGGCTACCAAACCAGCGTGCCATGAAGTTCCGCAGGCAACAATTATAAAACGATTGGCGTTAAGAAACTTTTTCATATTATCTTCTACACCGGCCATTTTAATAATGGCTTCGTTACGTAGTAACCTACCACGATAGGTGTCTCTAATAGCTTTTGGTTGCTCGTGAATTTCTTTAAGCATAAAATGCTCGTAACCGCCTTTTTCTATTTGCTCTAAATTAAGCTGCAGTTTTTGCACGTATGTCGGTACTAAGCTGTCATCTTTAATTTTTCGAACTTTAACACCTTTTTTACGGCTAATTATGGCTAATTCTTCGTCTTCTAAATACACGGCATCTTTGGTGTACTCTAAAAACGGAGAGGCGTCACTAGCTATAAAAAACTCGTTGTCTTTTTCGCCAATACCAATAGCTAATGGGCTACCAAGACGAGCTACAACAACTTCTTCGGGTTTGTTTTTATCGAATACTGCAATAGCATATGCGCCAATAACTTGGTTTAAGGCAATTTGTACTGCTTGTCCAAGTTTTACGTTTTCTTGCAATTTTACATCTTCAATTAAATTAACAAGAACTTCGGTGTCGGTGTCCGATTTAAAGGTGTAACCTCTAGTTGTTAATTCTTGTTTAAGCGATTCGTAATTTTCGATAATACCATTATGAATAATTACTAAATCTCCGGAGTTTGAAGTATGCGGGTGAGAGTTAATATCGTTTGGAACCCCGTGAGTTGCCCAACGCGTGTGGCCAATACCAACAGTGCCCTCTTTTGATGTTTCTGTTTCAAAACGAGCTTCTAAATCGGAAACTTTTCCTTTGGTTTTAGAAACATGAAGTGTTTTACCGTTGTAAAGTGCAATTCCTGCACTGTCGTACCCACGGTATTCTAGTCGTTTTAAGCCTTCAATAATAATTGGGTATGCATCTCTATGGCCAATATATCCTACAATTCCGCACATAATGTTTAGTTGTTGAGGTTTTTAATATGGTACTAAGCTAATTTTTATTTTGGTTCGGTAAAAAATAGTTTAAGTTTTAAACGTTTATCGTCTGGAATGTTTTCGTTGCTTCCATGTAAAATAGTTCCTCTTGGCGAAATGTAAGTCGCGGCAGGAATTGCCGTAACTTCGTCTTCACTATTTAAAATTTCGGCTGTAGTGGTATAATTTACATTATTAGAAATTACTAAACCAATTTTTGTGTTTGTTGAGTCGTTTAAAATAATATTATTAAAATGTTCGGTTAAACGAATTTTGTATTTACCCGAAATAGTATCACGTTGACTTAAACTAATTATATTTGAGCTTACAGGTGTTACTGTATTAGCTGTTACATCGCTAGCATAATCGAACGTGATTGAGTTGTTTTTAATATCGTAAGCATAAATGCGATCGTATCTATGAAAAGTTTCGTCGTATGTGCCAATTTCTATATCGGAATCTTCATAAATTTCTAAATGAACTTCATTAATAAGTTTTAATAAGTCACCATCACCGTTTAAAAATTCGTCTTTAAAAGCTTGAACGCCATCTGGGAATAAATCAACTATAGCCATAGAACCTGCTTGACCTTTTAGGTATAATTTATCGTCTCCTTCAGTTTTATTTGGAGTTGGAAAGGTAACTAAGTTATAGTTGTTTATAATTGGGTTTATTATGTTTCCTGAGAAATTTAAGGTATATGTGGCATCAATTCGCTCGCCAGCAGTTGTAGAATCTTCGGTGTAGTTTATTGTTATAGAGGCGTCGGTTGAAGCTAAATTTAATAAAACCAAACTACCATCGTTATCGTTGGCTTCAGCCTTTAAATAAAGGCCTCTAAAATAGTTTTTAAATTCGCTTTCGTTGCTTAATTCTTGGTCCTCGGCCTTTGCAATAAATGTGTTAAACCAAAATGCTAGGTCGTCTTCATCTGTAATTGTATATCTTATGGCGGGTGCAGCGTAAGTGGTATCTGTATCTGTAATTACCTCATTACTTAGAGCGCTTACTTTAAAATCTGGGTCTTCTAAAATTGTTTCTCCTATATGATTGTCAAAATTAACAGTAAACGTACCAGTTAACATTGAGTTTTGAGTGCTGTTAGAGTTCGAGTAATAGTTTTGAACACTATTATCTTCTGTATTTGGGTTAGCGTCTCTTAGAAAGTAATTATTTTGATAAATAGATAGTTTTATAGATTTTGATGTGTTGCCGTAAACCGAATCCAATTCGTATTCCGCATTGCCGTCTTCGTCGTAATCTACAATAGTGCTGTAATAAGGAATATTTATAACTACCGATTCTATTTCTGGGTTATCTCCAATGGTTGCTGTGTATGTTGATGGGGTAACTTGAGCTACAATACTAGCAACGGTTTGCCCATAAGCAGGATCGTTAAAAACACCTAGCATATTTGATGACAATCCATTTATTTGAATCGAATCTAATTTTTTATTGTATGCAACTATAGGCAACTCGCTAAATTCCGTTGAAAAATTGGAGTTGTTTCTACCTAAAACATCACTTTCTATTACGTTAAAGTCTTTGTCGCAAGCAATAAAAAATAATGCAAGCATAAAAAAAGCAACAGAAAACTTAAGGGCTTTAAAATTCTTTTTCATAGATTTTTATAAGAAATACTGTTTAGCTTAAAACGGAATTATTGAAAAATGTTGTATAAGCTTCGCCAAATTCGTCTCTACTTTTGTATTCTAAGGTTGGTTTGTCTGATGCTTTTATATGAGCATCAAGCTCTTCTGGAATATGTTCTGACCCAACAATTAACGCGTCCGATTGGTCGATAGCAACCTTCATTAAATTGTTGTATGTTGGTTTGTCTAAGATTTTTATAGCGTCTTCGGTAATGTTGTCAAATTTAATTTTATTAATTAAATCATTATTTAGCATGTTGTCGAAGCTCTGGTTGTAAACCGATGTAACTATTTTGCTGTCGCTAAATAACGGCTCGTCTTTGTAATATTCTTTTAAATATAACGGTAATAAAGCAGCCAACCAACCATGAACATGTATAATGTCTGGCGACCAATTTAATTTTTTAACAGTTTCAATAACACCTTTTGCAAAAAATATGGCGCGTTCATCGTTATCTGGAAATAAGTTGCCATCTTCGTCGGTTAACGTAGCTTTTCTTTTAAAATACTCGTCGTTGTCAATAAAATAAACTTGAATGCGCTCTTTTGGTATCGATGCTACTTTTATTATTAGTGGCATATCTAAATCGTTAATTACCAAGTTTATACCGGAAAGACGTATTACTTCGTGTAGTTGGTGTCTGCGTTCGTTAATATTACCATACCTTGGCATAAAAATACGAATTTGTCCACCTTGTTGATTCACCAATCTTGGCGCTTCAAAAGACATAGAAGAAATTTCGGTTTCGGGTAAATAAGGCACTACTTCAGATGATACATATAATATCCTCTTATCTTTCATATGTTTGTTTTTGTTGACTGATAACGATTTTTTAAAAAATCGCTAGTAATTATTGATTTGTTTTTCATCGAAATAAAAAGCTTATTTTCTTTAATTTCGATTTAAAAAACATGCAAAACTACAAAAATTTATGCTAATTGGCCGTAAAATCTTAAGTTTGCACCCGTTAAATTTTTTTAAGGCGTGGAAGTTTATAATAAAAAAGAAGAAATTACAGCTGCAATTGCTGCGCTGAGGCAAATTAACAGCAACCTAGGTATGGTGCCAACAATGGGTGCTTTGCACGAAGGCCATTTGCAATTGGTAAAACGAGCTTTAAAGGAAAACGATAAAGTGGTGGTCAGTATTTTTGTAAATCCTACGCAATTTAATAATAACGACGACCTAGAAAAATATCCAAGAACCTTAAATGCAGATGTTAGCCTTTTAAAGACTTTGAGTGAATCCGATATTTTGGTTTATGCGCCAACAGTCGAAGATATTTATGAGGGAAATACCGTGTCGGAATCGTTTGATTTTGATGGGTTAGAACTTGAAATGGAAGGTAAATTTCGACATGGGCATTTTGATGGCGTTGGAACTATTGTAAAACGCTTTTTCGAAATTATTGCCCCAGATCGTGCTTATTTTGGTGAAAAAGATTTTCAGCAATTAGCCATTATTAAAAAATTGGTTGAAAAGCATAGTATACCAGTAAAAATTGTAGGTTGTGCTATTTATCGAGAAGCTAACGGTTTAGCGATGAGCTCACGTAATACGAGGTTAAAACCAAAGTATAAGGACGCGGCTCCTTTTATTTACAAAACCTTAAAGTCTGCTCAAGCGCATTTTGGCACAAAAAGTGCTACATTAGTTACACAGTGGGTTACTAAAGCATTTGCAGAGCATAATTTACTTAAGTTAGAGTATTTTATAATTGCCGATGCAGAAACTCTTAAACCGGTTTATAGAAAATCCGATAAAAAGAAATACAGAGCGTTTATAGCGGTATACGCAGATGATATAAGACTTATAGATAATATCGCACTAAATTAATTATCTTTGCCATATGCAAATACAAGTAGTAAAATCTAAAATTCATAGAGTAAAATGCACTGGTGCAGAACTCAACTATATTGGTAGTATAACTATTGATGAAGACTTAATGGATGCAGCTAATATAATACAAGGAGAAAAGGTTCAAATTGTAAATAATAACAATGGCGAGCGTTTAGAAACTTATTGTATTCCAGGGCCTCGAAACAGTGGCGAAATTACATTAAATGGTGCGGCAGCCAGAAAAGTAGCCTTAGGCGATACTTTAATTTTAATTACCTACGCATTTATGGAAATTGAAGAAGCTAAAACCTTTAAACCGGCCTTAGTTTTTCCAGACGAAGCCACCAATTTGCTGAAATAATTTCTTTTGAAATTCAACATAAAAAATAGTTTAAAAATTATACTCCCATTATTATTGGGAGTTTTTTTAGTTTGGTATTCGTTGTCTCGAATTTCGATTGAAGAATTAATACGATATTTTAAAAAAGCCGATTACGCGTTTATTTTTTTAGGAATGGTATTGGGCTTGTTAAGTCATTTATCTAGGGCATATCGTTGGCGTTTTCAGCTAGAACCAATGGGGTATAAAGTTAAATTAGGAAATAGTGTTATGGCTGTTTTTGCTACCTATTTAATAAATTATACCATACCAAGAGCTGGTGAGGTGGCTCGTGCTTCTATTTTAACAAATTACGAAAACGTACCTTTCGAAAAAGGTATTGGTACTATTGTTGCCGAACGGGTTGCCGACATGGTAGTTATGTTAAGTATTATTGCCATTACTTTAATGCTCGAATTCGATTTTATTTATGGGTTTTTAATCGAAAAATTTAATCCTTTAAAATTGATTATAGCAGCTTTTGGAGGTCTGGTATTTTTGGGGGTAATTGTTTGGCTAATAAACAAAAGTAAATCTACATTTGCTTTAAAGGTTAAAGGCTTTTTAATTGGCCTTATAGAAGGTGTTTTAAGTATTTTTAAAATGAAGAAAAAATGGGCATTTATAGGGCATACGCTTTTTATTTGGCTCATGTATTTACTCATGTTTTATGTAACCTCGTTTGCTTTACCCGAAACAAGTAATTTACCCATTGCAGCACTTTTAATAGCTTTTATTGCTGCTAGTTTTAGTATCGCTGCTACAAATGGCGGTATTGGTTCGTATCCAGAGGCCATAGTTTTAGCTTTTTCATTATTTAGTATTGCAGAAGATCCTAGTAGAGCTTTTGGTTGGATTATGTGGGCATCGCAAACCTTTGCAATCATAGTTTTAGGAGGCTTTTCGTTAGTTTATTTACCTATTTTTAATAGAAAAAACACTAAAACTAAGATTTAAATCTGGTTTTCCGAGCTATATTAATTTTTAGTAACTTGCATTTTAAATCTCAAATCTTTAAAAAATGAATAAAAATACGTTTTTCTTTTTGTTCTTTATCTGCTCAATAATATATGTTGAAGCTCAAGTAAAATACGAAATTTTTCAATCGGAAAAATTGCGAGATAAGCGCGAATTAAAAATACAATTACCGCGCGGTTACAATCCCGATAGTAATAAAACCTATCCGTTATTTTTAGTTTTAGATGGCGATTATATGTTTGAAGCCGTAGCTGGAAACACCGATTATTTTTCCTATTGGGAAGATATGCCAGATGCCTTAGTAGTTGGTTTAAATCAATCTGGAACACGTTTCGATGATTGTATGTATTCACAAATGAGTTCTCTGCCTTCTGAAACTGGTGCTGTGTTTTTCGAGTTTTTAGGTATGGAACTAATTCCATATTTAGAGCGTAATTTTAATGCAGGAACTTTTAGAGTGGCTGTAGGGCATGGTAGTACAGCAAATTTTATAAACTATTATTTGTTAAAACCGAATCCTATTTTTCAAGGTTATATATCCATAAGTCCAGAATTAGCACCTAATATGTTAAATTATATTCCTGAAGTATTAGGAAAAACAGAATCTAAAATCTTTTATTATTTAGCTAATACCAAAGAGGATATTGGAAGTATAGTGGAAATGACAAACGCTTTAAATACCGATTTACAAAGTGTGAGTAACCCGAATGTAAATTATAAATTCGATAGTTTTGAAGTGACTTCGCATTATGGGGTGCCAACACATGCCATCCCCAGTGCTATTGAAAATATGTTTAAGGTATTTCAGCCAATTTCTAGAAAGGAGTACAAAGAAGTTATTGTGGAGTTAGATGATTCTCCGGTTACTTATCTTGAAGATAAATACAAAACCATTTACGATTTGTACGGTATTAGAAAAGAAATTTTAGTTAACGATTTTAAAGCTATATCTGCAGCTATAGAAAAAAATGAGTTGTTTGAAGATTACGACAGGTTAAGTAAACTAGCAAAAAAAGACTACCCAGAATCTTTATTAGGAGGTTATTACGAAGGACGCTTTTTAGAAGAAACAGGAAAACCTAAAAAAGCCTTAAAAGCTTATCAGGCCGCATTCGATCTTGAAGAAATTGCAGGAATTACGAAAGACGATGTGTTAATTCGAGTAGAAACTATAAAAGAGGACTTCGGACTTTAATGGCAAAAGTTAAAACTAGTTTTTTTTGTCAGAGCTGTGGAACGCAATATTCCAAATGGCAAGGGCAATGTAATGCGTGTAAACAATGGAATACCATTGTTGAAGAAGTTATACAAAAACCAGAAAAAAACGATTGGAAAACAACGCCTTCAACAAACTTAAAAAAAGCATCTGTTCCATTACGAATTAACGAAATTAATTCGGCTAAAGAAACGCGATTAAACACAATAGATAGTGAGTTTAATAGAGTATTAGGTGGAGGGATTGTTCCTGGTTCTGTAATATTATTGGGAGGCGAACCAGGTATTGGTAAAAGTACCTTATTGCTACAAATATCATTACAGTTGCCTTATAAAACTTTATATGTTTCTGGTGAAGAAAGCCAAAAACAAATAAAAATGCGTGCCGAACGCATAAAACCCGATAGTGAAAATTGTTTTGTGTTAACCGAAACCAAAACCCAAAATATTTTTAAGCAAGTTGAAGCCTTACAGCCCGATGTTGTTATAATAGATAGTATACAAACTTTACATAGCGATTATATCGAGTCGTCGTCGGGTAGTATTTCGCAAATAAAAGAATGTACTTCAGAGTTAATTAAGTTCGCTAAAGAAACAGCAACACCAGTAATTTTAATTGGCCATATTACAAAGGATGGTAATATTGCAGGACCAAAAATTTTAGAGCATATGGTCGATACCGTTTTGCAATTTGAAGGCGACCGTAATCATGTATTCAGAATTTTGCGGGCTCACAAAAACCGTTTTGGGTCTACCAACGAAATTGGTATCTACGAAATGCAAGGTAGTGGGTTGCGAGAAGTTACCAATCCCTCAGAGATTTTAATTTCAAAAAAAGATGAAGACCTTTCGGGTAATGCCATTGCTGCAACTTTAGAAGGTATGCGACCTTTAATGATAGAAGTACAAGCACTTGTAAGTACAGCAGTTTATGGTACGCCACAACGTAGTGCCACAGGTTTTAATGCCAAACGTTTAAATATGCTTCTAGCTGTGTTAGAAAAACGTGCAGGTTTCCGTTTAGGGGCTAAAGATGTATTTTTAAATATTACAGGAGGTATTACGGTTGATGACCCCGCTATCGATTTGGCAGTTGTAGCTTCAATACTATCTTCAAACGAAGATGAACCTCTACCAAAAGATGTTTGTTTCGCAGGCGAAGTTGGCTTATCTGGAGAAATTCGTCCTGTGCAACGTGTAGAGCAACGTATTTTAGAAGCCGAAAAGTTAGGCTTTTCTACTATTTATGTATCTAAATACAATAAAATCACACTTAAAACTACGGCAATAAAGGTTAATTTACTTTCTAAAATTGAAGATTTTGTAGTGCAATTAATACAATAACACTAAATTATTTCGATTTTTTAAAAAAACTGCATTTTACCGAAAAAAAATAACCTTATATCGATATTTTGTTAGGTAATACCATTTTTTTTAACTAATATTGTGATGAATTTTATTGTTTTATAAAAAATTATATTTGAAAATATTCTTCCCTCAGCTCATTTTCAACTAATAGTTTGCAGTTTTTTTAGGTTAAAAAAGGTAATTATTTATTGCCAAAAGCTACTTATTAATGTAGACGATATAAAATTTTGAAGTTCTATTTTGATATCCCAAATCTATCAAAAAATGACACAAAAGCTACTATTTTGCACCTTTATTGCGTGCCTTATGTTTAATGGATTAGTCTGCCAAACAAATGCGCCGAGTATACAAACAGGTGTAGATTTTAGGTGGAGCGATACACAAAACGATCGCAGAGATCCTGCGACAATTCAAAGTATTGTTGTAAATAATTTGGTTTATGACACATACAATATTCCCTCTAGCTACGAACTAACACAGCTAGGTGTCGATGGTCATGCCGTAAATTCTATTAAAAATAATGGAACTAATATTGAAACAACTAGTGCTAGTGCTAGTTGGAACGACTCAGCATTATCTGCATATCAAGATCTAAATTTAAACCATTATTTTATTTCTAACGGAAATGGAGATAATATTTGCGACGATTTTTCTGCGGCTTCTACAACCACAAATGCTCAAAAGCAAACGTTAACTTATGAGCCTGGTATTACAGCCAGTTCAAGTAGTATTTTGGCTATTACAGAGCGTAGTGCTAATAATTGTTATTATGTAGAACTTTTTGGGACACTCTCAGGAAGTACCGTAGTACAATCGCTTGGTAAAACCTTTGTTAATCAAACAACAACTGAATGGGGTTTTGGTGGCACTGGTGCAGGTAGTGGTGATATGGGAACACCGGGATCGGTAAATCCGCCATCTACAGGGTCAGATTATTGGTTAAGCGATCGCGTTACAGAAAATAGAGGAACCATCGGTATTGCTCTTTTTTATTTAGATGACATCGCTCCAATTGGATCGACCATTGCAAATGTGGTGCTAACTGGTGCAACCAGCGATCACGGAGATGGCAAGGTTTTTATACTAACAATAAATGATAATGATGAAGATGGCTATAGTGATATTGATGATTTAGATGATGATAACGACGGTATTACCGATGTGAATGAAGGGTTATCTTGTGGTTCTAATTATTTAAACTGGGATGGAGCAAGTTTGGGTAGCCCACTTACACAAACAATTTTTAATCCTTCTACAGGAAATTTTGTGGATGTAACCTTTGAAGTTTTGGTAGATGACACTTCTCACCCTATTGGCTATACAACCAATACAAGCCCAGCGACAAATTTAGGTGATGTTGGAGGCATTAATACAGGAGATAAAATACGTATATCAACTTCAGAACCTATCTCACTAACTATAATGTCATCCAATCGTATTACTGGTGCTTCTGGCGTTGATGGTTCTTACGATCAAGATGAGGTTCTTTATACATTTAATGATTCTTATGCCTTTACAGATCCTGATGATATCTTTAGAACGGTTTCTCAAACTGCCACAGAATTAAGAATAATTCCAAGAAGAGCTGATGACGGCGTTACAGCAACTCCCGAAAATAGATTTAACTGGTCTATTGTATCTACAACAGATTTGTTTGAGCTTGAAGTTTTAAGCGGAAACCCGAGAATGAGTATAAAAATAAGGGTTGATGATTGTAGTTATTTAGATTCAGATAATGATGGTATCCCAGACCATTTCGATACCGATAGTGATAACGATGGTTGTCCAGATGCATTAGAAGGTTCTGCGCCAAATAGTCAAATTAATCATGACGATTTAAACGAATATTACGGAATTACAGGAGGTCAAGATTCCAATGGTGTGCCTTCAGCGGCAAGCGGTGGTCAAGGAGTTGGTAGTAGTATAGATAATACGGTGCAAACTGCAGAATGTAATACCTGTGATTCTAGCCACGCTGAATACTACGATACCGATGGCGATGGCATTGGTAATGCCTGTGATTTAGATGACGATAACGATGGTATTTTAGATAGTGTCGAGGACGATTGTAGTAATAGCAGCATTTTCGAAACTACAGGAAATAATACAAGTAGTGCGTTCGAAACATTACCATACGGAAGAGTAATTAGTGCAACCGATTTAATTTTAGGTTCTGGAATTAATTTTTATCACCAAAGCACCTCGTTTAGATTTACAGGTGCGGGCGAATCAAATTTAAGCAATGCCATAACTAATAATGATTATATTGAACAAAGCTTTACAACAGCCTCAACCTTTACAACAAATACCATGAATCTCGATAGATTAAGGTTAAGACATGGAGGCACAAGCGGCAGTTTAGCATATGGTTATCATATTGGGGTTTTAATTTCCGATGATGATTTTGCGACAAGTACCATTTTAAATGCAGATTTTTATTATGAGGACGATTATTCCGTAGGCGAAGATGTTAATATTGCAACTAATATTCAGTTTTCATTAGCTGTAAATACAACTTATAAAATTCGATATTATTTTTATGCAGGAAACGAAACTACTGAATATTATATTGATGATATCACAGCTTTCGAATTAGCTTGTAATAACGATAACGATGGTGATGGAGTTGTTAACAGTCAGGATACAGATAGCGACAACGATGGTTGTCCCGATGCTATAGAGGCTAATTCTAGCAGTTATTTGTTCAACGATTTAAATTTCGATTATAGCATTAATACCTCAAGTAATCCTATTGATTCAGATTCCGCAAGTGCCACCTATGGAGCACCCAATGGTTCTAATAATGGCATTGGTATTTCTCAAGATTTTACACAACAGTCCGATGAGTGTGATAGCTGTAATAGCAATAGCTCTTTATTTATAGACACAGATAATGATGGGATTGGTAACAATTGTGATTTAGACGATGATAACGATGGTATTTTAGATACGGTTGAATGTGGTAATTCTGCTAATCTTGGTTTAACAGTTTCAGGAACTATTCCTAATTTTATTTTAACAGACGATTCTTCATCAACAACTAGTAATACTGTTACTAGAAATGGTGATATTAACGGAAATGGCACAATAGTAAATAATGAAATTGTACGGTTAACTTGGGCTCCGGTTGAGGGTTCAAGTGGTTTTACTTTTAGCACAACTCAAACCTTTGATAGCGCTATTTCAGGTGTTAAAATTAAACCTAATAATAGTGTAACCCATGTTTCAGATGTTATAATTTGGACTATAACTTGGACAGGAGGAATACCTGGGGCTACAGGAACAGCAATTGATAGTAATCCTAAAAATAATACAGCTTATAATATTTATAATCCATCTTCAACAGCTTCAAATCCTGTTTTTGCAGGTAGTATTGTTACAAATGGTTACAAATTTGTTTCAGATAATGATGGAGATTTATATGAGGCTAAAAATCCTAATCTAGAAGGAACTCAAGATGGTAGTTTCTATAACTATGAAATTAATTTGCCAGATAACATTACTTCGGTAACGGTAACAGGGACAATAGAATTAAATGGTGATGAAGGTCCTTATGGTTATTCTGCCGAAGCAATGGATGTTGACTATTCTGAAGCGTATTTTTCGGCTAATTGTGATTTAGATTCGGATAGCGATAGTTATCCTAACCATTTAGACCTCGACAGCGACAACGACGGTATTCCAGATAATATAGAAGCTCAACCTACGGTAGGTTATGTATTACCCACCTATGGTTACGATTTAGATGGAGTAGATAACAATTACACCGGCGGTTTATTATTAGAAGACACCGACAACGATGGCACGCCCGATTACATAGATTTAGACAGTGATAACGATGGTACGCCCGATATAGAAGAAAACGGTATGGCTAACGCGGTAAGCGGAACCGATACCGATGGTGATGGTTTAGATGATGCTTTCGAGACCAATGGGGTAAACGATTCAAGTTTAGATGTAAACGAGTCGATAGAAGATCCAACAGATTTAAGCATACTACCCGATGCCGATGGCGATGTACTTACCACCGGCGATGTAGATTACCGCGACGAATTAACGGTACTTTCAGAGGTAGCGACTATCGATTTTGATGGTGTAGACGATTATTTAGATGGCACACCATTTATAACCAATTGGGACAATGGTACCATAATGAGTTGGATAAAAATAGAGCACGATAATGATGGTAACCTACCAAATATGTACAGTATAGCAGGGCAAGAAAGTATGCGATTATACATTACTAACGGTCGCACACCAGCGTTTTATGTAATAACCCAAGACCAGGTAACCTCATCGAGTAACTATCCATCATCAAATATAAGTGTACAGCCCGATCCATTATTAGGCATCAGCTTAAAGAATGATATGTGGTATCATGTTGCAGGCGTTTTTAATTCTTCAGAAGAAACGGTAAAACTATATTTAAACGGCGAATTAGTTGGCACCACCTCAAGTGGGTATTTAAACTCCGAATTAATCACACAAAATTATGATGGTACACCACATGTTTACTCCACCCGTGAGTTTACAATAGGCCGTTACCCAACCAATACAAGTGCCTCAGGATTTGGACATTTTAGAGGTAATATAGACGAGGTACGCGTGTTCGACACCGCCTTAACGGCAGAGCAAATTCAACAAATGGTTTACCAAGAGATTGAAAATAATGGGGGAGTAATTCAAGGTAGTATAATTCCAAAAGACGTAGAAGATCATAGCTTAGGAAGTAAAGTATCATGGTTAAATTTACAAGGTTACTACCCAATGACCAATATCATTAGTGGCACAACCAGCGATTATTCAAGTACAGGTAATAATTTAACCCTACATAATATAACCACGGTACAAGAACAAACCGCGCCTATGCCTTACGAAACAACAGCAGCAGGAGATTGGACTAGTACATCAACATGGCTACATGGCACTGTATGGGATATTACAGATGTAACAGATTTAAAAGACTGGAGTATCGTTCATATAAAAGATGATATAGAAATAACCGGCTCACATAGCAGTTTAGGATTATTAATCGATTCAGGTAAGACCTTAACGGTACATGGAGACCATGAGATAAATAACAGTTGGTATTTTGAGTTAAATGGCGATTTAGATTTAGAAGATGATTCACAATTAGTACAAGGCATTCGCAGCGATTTGGTAACCTCTTCAACGGGCAAGGTGTTACGTCGTCAAGAAGGGACATCCAATGCCTTTAGGTATAATTATTGGAGTTCTCCGGTAGGGGCTTTAGGCACCACGCCATTAAGCGATAATAATGCAACAAGTAATAATGCTAATAATAGTGCTTTTAACTTAAACATGTTAAAAGATGCAAGTGGTAATAATTGGACGTTTGTATCTGGATATACCGGAAGTAATAGTATAAGTACGTATTGGTTGTATACCTACAAAAACGGATTAAAGTATTGGGATTGGGCGCAAATAGGTCCGTCGTCTAATATAGGTACAGGAGTAGGTTATACACAAAAAGGAACAGGTGTATCAGGAGCGACCCAGCAATATATATTTTCAGGTAAGCCTAATAACGGTACAATAAAAATAGCTGTAAGCGATAGAGGCGGTTCAGGATCCGTGCCAGATGTTTCAAAGACAGAATATTTAGTAGGTAACCCTTATGCATCAGCCATAGATATTCACCAATTTATAGAGGATAATCAAGGCGTAATCGATGGCACAGTAAGTGTTTGGCAACAATGGGCAGGAAACTCCCATTATTTAAGTGAATATGAAGGCGGATATGCTCAAATAAACAAATTAGGAAGTATACGAGCGTATCAATTTGTAGGTATATCAGGCGCGAACAATGGTTCGCAAGACGGCACGATAGTACCAACTAGGTACATGCCCGTTGGTCAAGGATTTATGGTAGAAGTAATAGCCGATGGAGAGGTTGAGTTTAATAATGGTCAACGCGTGTTTATAAAAGAGTCTGATGCCGATGGGAGCGAATATAATGGTTCTGTGTTTTCAAAAAGTAGTGATAGTAAAACGGCACAGGCATCAACAGATGGAATGCAAAAGTTACGTCTAGCTTTAACATCAGTATCTGGACCCAAAACCAATAGAGAGTTGTTGTTAGGATTTAGCGATTATACAAGCGACGATTATGATTATGGATACGATGCGAAGTGTACAGCGACCAACAAGAACGATTTATTGTTAGCATTAAATGGTCAGGGTATGACCATGCAAGCCTATGGAGTAATAAGTGCAGAGAAGGAGATTCCGTTGCAGTTTAATTCATCGGGCAACAATAGCTTTAAGATCCAGTTAAGCGAACAAATCAATATACCAGCAGATCAGGCAATATATTTACGCGATAGTACCACCGATGTGTATTTCGATTTAAGCCAAGGCGAAGCATATAGTTTTACTAGTGCACAAGGGAAGTTTAACGAACGTTTTGCGATAGTATTTCAGAGTAAAGCAGAGACCTTATCAGTAAACGAATCTCAGAGAGAAGCTAATTTTATGTATTACCAAAATAGCACAAACACGTTTTATGTAAAGAAGTTAAACGCCCAAGTAAAGAATTTAGCAGTAATCAATATGCGCGGACAACGCGTTATAGAGCAAGAAAATGTTGAGCAATCACGGTTAGAAAATGGTATCGTGCTGAGTAATATATCAACAGGAGCCTACGTGATTTGTTTACGCACCGATGCTAATGAAGTACTCACTAAAAAAATAGTTGTGAAATGATGAAAGACATGTTTATAATTGATAAAAATGAACAGTTAAATTTTTATTATTTTACCGAAAATTAAATAACGCGATAACAAGCAATTTAAAACCAATATAAATTTATAATGAAATAAAGCTTTAATTTAAATACATTTACTTCCCTCGTAAATATTTCTTAATCAAATCCATTCAATTTTAAAGTAGTAGTTATTAGTACAAAATTTATTAGTCCCAAACTAATTAAAATTTTAACCTATGAATGTAATTTATACTAATTTATGCTACATTGAGCACTTTTATTCAAGTTGTATCCTTTACACAACTTTAATGTTTTTTATTAAAAAAATAATAAGCAACAATGCATTAAATGATCGTTTTTGTAACTTAATTATTGTACAAGACTATCGTTTTTTCCTCAAAACAGTTATAGTAAGTTTTCTTTATTTAAAGGCTGTCTTTCATCCCAAAATATAAATCAAAAGATTAGTCTAACTGTTTATTTACCTACATTAAATAGTTAGCCTTCTATTTTAATAAACAGAACAAGAGGACTCTAAATAACCCTAAAAAACATTAAAATGCGCCCCAACAAATTTAATTTTATCCTATTTCTAGCTTTCATTTGTTTTAATGCTGTAAATGCACAGTTAAGTGATTTGCATTATTTACCGCCTTTAAAACAGGATTCTAATAATGTAGCTATACAGCAACAAACTATTTACCTCTCTACACCAGTAACTACAGCATTTACTGTTAACGTTTATAGAGGAACAAGTACAACTGCTATAACAAGTTTTTCTCTGTCTAAAGGTACTCCGGTAACCTATAACTTAGCTAATGGAGATAATAATATTACTTTGGTAACAAATGCTAATACAGGTGTTGTTTTAAATAATTCAGGTTTAAGGTTTGAAGCTCCTTCAGGAGAAAAGTTTTATGTAAATTATAGAGGCAGATCAGGTTCTCAGGCGGCATCAATAACTTCAAAAGGAAGGGCTGCTTTGGGGCAGAGTTTTAAATGGGGAGGAGCACCAATTGAAGCAGACCATAGTAGTATGAGTGCTACCTTGGGTATTATGGCAACAGAAGATGATACTGAAGTAACCATTTCTGGATACAATCCTAATTGTGAATTTAGATTAGGTACAGATGTTGATGGTATTACAGATAATACAATAACAATTACTTTACAACAAGGAGAGTCTTATGTGTTAGAGGCGGCTAAAGATGGAACTACAGCCAATATAGATGGTTGGATTGGCGCTTCAATAGAAGCAGATAAAGATATAGCTATTAGTAATGGTATGTTGAACTTTGGTGTAAACCCTTCAAGCGCAAGTAGAGATGCAGGTGCAGATCAGCCAGTACCAGAAGATAAATTAGGTAAAGATTATGTTTTTGTAAGGGGGTATGGAGGTAGTTCTAACGAATATATAATTATTATTGGAACTCAAGACAATACAAATGTATATGTTAATGGTAATACAACACCATTTGCAAATATAGATGAAGGTGAATATGCCGAAATTCCGAGTACATACTTTTCCGGCACTACAGTTGGGCATAATATGTTAGTTACAACATCTAAAGATACTTATGCCTACCAAGTTGTTTCTGGGGATTCAGGTATACACACCGTAAGTTTAAATTTTGTTGCACCAGTAAATTGTTTATTGCCGGATGCAATGAATCATATACACAATATCACAGATATTTCGGGAATAACAGCTTCCGGTGGAGTATTTATTATAGCTTCAACGTATACTCCCGATGCCAATATAACTGTGAAAGATGGTACAGGACCAATTGCCTTACCAGCATCATCGACAGTAGCTGGTACAACAGACTGGAAAACATTCTATATATCAGGGTTGTCTGGAGATGTTTCTGTAGAATCTTCAGGACCTATCGCTGTTGGTTTTTTAGGGTTTAATGGAGCTCGTGGTATTGCAGGATATTTTTCTGGATTCGATACAGTACCAGAAGTAACTCTTCAGGTCTCTGGAGGTGGTTGTTTACCTGGTGCAGATGTTGAAGTTGTTGGTGAAAGTTTTGACTCATACCAATGGTTTGAAGATGGCGTTTTAATTCCAGGAGCTACAAGCGCTACTTATTCACCAACAACTTCTGCCGATTATTATGTTAGAGTGGTAAAAGGAGGATGTACCTATGATTCTCAATCACTTTCCGCATATTATTGTGATCCAGATGTGTTAATAAATAAAACAGTAGATAAAAATAAGGTTGTAGAAGGAGAAACCGCTATTTTCACTATCGAAGTTCAAAATTTAGGTGCCAATCCAGTAACTAATTTAACTGTGGTTGATAATATACCTTCGGGATTAACTTTAATCAGTTCAAATCCTTCGGTTGGTTCTTGGAGTGGAAGTACTTGGACTATTGGAACTCTAAACAGCGGTGTAAAAGAGACTATAGAATTAGAAGTTCAAGCAGATCAAATAAATACGCATAGTGTAACTTTAACAAATACAGCCTACAATAATCAAACAGAAACAGATGCTAACGTAACAACAGATAGTCCATCGGCAGATATAACAATTTACAATTATATTAGTGAAGCTTCAATAGATTTTGATGGTGTAGACGATTATTTATCAAGACCAGGTTTTTTAGAAGGGTTAGATCAAATTACAATTATGGCTTGGGTAAAAACCGATTCTGGAAATAACTCTAATATGGTTGTTGCTGGGGAAGATGAAGGCGTAAAATTATGGTTAAAAAATGGAAGAAAACCATCTATTACTATTAATACAAAATATGCCTTAAGCGAAACATCTGTTAGTTGTAGTTGCTCTTTAAATTACGATGAGTGGCATCATATTGCGGCAACCTATTCGAGATATACAGGCTTAATTAAACTTTATGTTGATGGAGAATTAGAAAAATCAACCTTAAAACTATTGTCATTAACCGAGATTGAATCTAGCTCAAATGCTAACGGTAGCTTTGAAATTGGTCGTTTATCCAGTAATGCTTCAGATAAAGAATATTTTAAAGGCGATATAGACGAAGTAAGAGTTTTTAATGTGGCATTAGCCGATTCTCAAATTCAAAAAATGGTGTATCAAGAAATTGAAGATGTTTCGGGTAATGTTTATGGTAAAGCTATACCAAAGCCTATTACAACTAGTGATGTTTCAGAAACCATATCATGGTCTAACCTTATCGCTTATTATCCAATGACTGATATTGATATTGCTTCAGATGTTGTGAATGATTTTTCAGAAAGTGGAAATGATTTAAATTTATATAATATTTCAACCATTGTAGAACAAACAGCACCGATGCCTTACGAGTCTGCTAGCGATGGTGCTTGGGAAATCGAAAGCACTTGGTTACATGGCACTGTATGGGACATTGAAGATGTCGCTAGTAATAAAGATTGGAGCATTGTTAAAATAGCTAGTAATGTAACAACAACAAATTCACACAATAACTTAGGTTTAATTATTGAAGATGACGTTTCACTTACAGTAAGCGACGAAAACGAAATTAATAATAGTTGGTACTTAGAACTAAAAGGTACTTTAGATTTAGAAGATGATTGCCAGCTAATACAAACTTCAACTAGCGATTTGGTAACTTCGGCATTAGGTAAAATTCGTCGTCGCCAAGAAGGAACTTCAAGTGCATTCTGGTATAACTATTGGGGTTCGCCTGTTGGTACATTAAGTGCTACTAGTTTAACCGATAATAATGCTTCAACAAACAACGATAACAATACCCCATTTAACTTAAATATGTTAAAAGATGGTGACGGTAACCCAATGACTTTTACCTCAAGTTATACAGCAAACGGTAATATTAGTACCTATTGGTTATACACTTATAAAAATGGGTTAACTTATTGGGATTGGAAGAAAATTGGGACATCGTCAAATGTTTCGGCAGGTGTTGGTTATACCCAAAAAGGAACAGGAATTTCCGAAGATTTTCAAGAATATATTTTTGAAGGTAAACCAAACAACGGTACCGTAGTTTTAAACGTAACAGATAAAGGTGGTTTTGGTTCTACTTCTGGATCAACAAAAACCGAATATTTAGTAGCGAACCCTTACCCTTCTGCTATCGATATACATGAATTTATCGATGATAACTATGGTGTAATTGCTGGTTACGTGCAGTTGTGGCAACAATGGGATGGAGCCTCACATAACCTTAACGAGTACGATGGAGGGTATGCTACAGTAACTAAATTAGGTTCTATTAAAGCTTATCAATTCCAAGGCATTTTAGGTGCAATTTTTGGCGCTGTTCGTGGTACATTAACTCCAACAAGATATGTGCCAGTTGGTCAAGGGTTTATGGTAGAGGTTGTTTCAGATGGAGAAATAAAGTTTAAAAATAGTCAGCGTGTTTTTATAAAAGAATCGGATAGTAATGGATCATATAATTCTGGATCTATATTTCTTAAGTCTAATTCAAAAGGCGACGATAAAGACAGTACAAGTAAAAACGAAAGTGATGATGATTTTATGAAAATGAGAATTGAAATTACTTCTATTGCTGGCCCTGAAACTAATAGAGAATTACTTTTAGGATTTAGTAATACTACTACAGATGCATTCGATTATGGGTACGAGGCAGAGTGCGTAGAGGTTACCAATAACGATTTATTGTTAGACTTAGAAGGTGCCGATATGACCATTCAGGCTTACGGAGAAATAACAAGCGACAAAGTTGTAGGTTTAAACTTTAGGTCTTCGGGCAATAATAGTTTTGAAATAACGGCAACCGACTTCGAAAGTTTTAACGATGATCAGGAAGTGTATTTACGCGATAATTTAACCAATACTTATTTCGATTTAACCGGAAACGAAGCTTATAGTTTTACCTCAGAGCAAGGTATTTTTAACGACCGTTTCGAAATAGTATTCCAGAGTAAGAGTCAAACCTTAAGTTCAGAGCAAGCTCAGTTTGATGCTAATTATATGTATTTCCAAAATACAACTAATATGTTTTATGTTAAAAAGTTTAGTGGCTCTGCTAAAAACTTAGCCGTAATAAACATGAAAGGTCAACGTATTATGGAACTGGAAAATGTAGATAATTATACGTTAGAAAATGGAATAGATTTAAGTAACATAGCAACAGGAGCCTATGTAGTTTGCTTACAAACAAGTGCGAATGAGGTGCTTACCAAAAAAATAATAAAAAAATAATATAAATGAGATTAACTAAACCTCAGTTTTTGGGGTTTAGTTGATTTATTAAATTATGTAAACATCAAACATTACAGGCTCAATAAGTCGGCTTACATAATTAATTAACAGTTTTATTTGTGCTTAGCTAAAACAAAATAAACTAGAAACCATGATTAAAAAGTTAACATTATTCTCAAGTTTGCTATTGCTTTTAAATTTGCCATTTTCTTTGGGAGCGCAATGCGATAGCTGCGATGTTATTGGTCCAAATAGTGGCAATGTTACATTTTACAGTAATACAACAACTTGCTTTACATCTAATGCAACTTTGGGCGATGTTATATTTCAAAATAATAGTAAGGTTTGTATAGCTCCTGGAGTAACTGTAACTATTCAAAATAATTTAAACACAACAAATGGCCATGATATTTCAATTGAAGTACAAGGTTCATTGCATTTTAACCAAAGCCCAACCTTTAATGCTAATTTTTCATTAAACGTTCAATCTTCTGGGTATATAAAATCCGGAAATTCGGGCAATGGTACTTTTACATTTAATGGTTCTGGAGTAAATATTTATAAAAATTCTGGAATATCAGAGTTTGGAGTTTTACAGTTTAATAATGCTGCGGCTACTAATAGTATTTATAATTACGGAACATTTAATGTAACTAATATGAATGTGCAAGGAGCCACAAATTTCATAAATCAAGAAACTTTAAATATTGCATCTAATTTTAGTTTTAGCGCCAATTCTGTATTAACTAATTGCGGAACAATTACTGCACAATCTGGGTTTAACTTAAATGGGGGATCTGTAATTAACACCAATACATTTAACGTAGTTGGTGGGGATATAGATTTTGGTAGTTCAAACTCATCTATGTACAATTATTCAACCATGTATATTGGCGGAAAAATTAACATGGCAGGTACGAGTAATATTTTGTATAACGAAGGTTTGCTTACAATTGATGGGAGTATACAAGGAACCATTGGTAAAATTCAAGGGCCTTCAGATAACACAAAACTAGGTTATATAAAATGGGGAACTAAACCAAATGTTGGATCTGGTGCCGAAATAGGGCCTAATTTAGACATAGAATATATTGGTGGTTCAACCGGTGCTCAAAAAGCAAATGTTTATTCAACTTTTAATGGTACAGAATTAGCAAATGTATCAAAAGCTTGTGAGGTTTATGGAAATTGTTCGGCATCCATGGATACCGTTGGAGGAACGTGTGCAGACCCCGATGCTAATATCGATGCTTGTTCTAGTGGAACAATAATAGGTACACCAACAGAAAACGATTCTGATGGAGATGGTATAATTAATTCTTGCGATTTAGACGATGATAATGACGGTATTCTAGATGTTCTAGAAATGAATACGCCAACCGGATACATTGATTTAGGGCAAACTTTTAGCGATAATACTTCAACATCTGGAGTAATAAATAACGTTTACCCTTTTGCATCAAATTTTGCAAATTTTAATTATAGCTTAGAAGGAAGCGCTATATGGGGTTCTGGAGTTAGTTCGGCTACTACAGCTGGAATAACGGGATATTATATGAATTTACAAATTAGAAATTCTGATTTTGTAAATGGAGATTATGGAGTTTATGTTTTTGAGTTTGATGAGCCAGTTTACAATTTAAACTTTAAAATGGGAGGTTTCGATTTTGAAGATAGAGCAGATTTTGAAGCTACCCTAAATGGAATAAATTCTCCGGTTAATATTACAGATATTAATTTAGGAACAAATGGTACATTGTCTAATCAAACGGTTATAGGTTCTTCTACAACTGCCGGTAATGCCCCAGCAAACAGTGTTGAAGTTGCAATAAATGGTCCGATGGATAAACTAGTTATTCGAACGGCAAAAAACAATGGAAATGCAAACAATGTGACTTTACAGATTTATGAGTTATCTTATTCTACTGAAATCCAAACAGATTTAGATAGTTATCCCAATCATTTAGACCTCGACAGCGACAACGACGGTATTCCAGATAATATAGAAGCTCAACCTACGGTAGGATATGTATTACCCACCTATGGTTACGATTTAGATGGAGTAGATAACAATTACACCGGCGGTTTAGGATTAGAAGACACTGACAACGATGGCACGCCCGATTACATAGATTTAGACAGTGATAACGATGGTACGCCCGATATAGAAGAAAACGGTATGGCTAACGCCGTAAGCGGAACCGATACCGATGGTGATGGTTTAGACGATGCTTTCGAGACCAATGGGGTAAACGATGTGAGTTTAGATGTAAACGAAGACATCGAAGATCCTACCGATTTAAGCATATTACCCGATGCCGATGGCGATGTACTTACCACCGGCGATGTAGATTACCGCGACGAATTAACGGTACTTTCTGAGGTAGCGACTATCGATTTTGATGGTGTAGACGATTATTTAGATGGCACACCATTTATAACCAATTGGGACAATGGTACCATAATGAGTTGGATAAAAATAGAGCACGATAATGATGGTAACCTACCAAATATGTACAGTATAGCAGGGCAAGAAAGTATGCGATTGTACATTACTAACGGTCGCACACCAGCGTTTTATGTAATAACCCAAGACCAAGTAACCTCATCGAGTAACTATCCCTCATCAAATATAAGTGTACAACCCGATCCATTATTAGGCATCAGCTTAAAGAATGATATGTGGTATCATGTTGCAGGCGTTTTTAATTCTTCGGAAGAAACGGTAAAAATATATTTAAACGGCGAATTAGTCGGAACCACCTCAAGTGGGTATTTAAACTCCGAATTAATCACACAAAATTATGATGGTACACCACACATTTACTCCACCCGTGAGTTTACAATAGGTCGTTACCCAACCAATACAAGTGCCTCAGGATTTGGACATTTTAGAGGTAATATAGACGAGGTACGCGTGTTCGACACCGCCTTAACGGCAGAGCAAATTCAACAAATGGTTTACCAAGAGATTGAAAATAATGGGGGAGTAATTCAAGGTAGTATAATTCCAAAAGACGTAGAAGACCATAGCTTAGGAAGTAAAGTATCATGGTTAAATTTACAAGGTTACTACCCAATGACCAATATCATTAGTGGCACAACTAGCGATTATTCAAGTACAGGTAATAATTTAACCCTACATAATATAACCACGGTACAAGAACAAACCGCGCCTATGCCTTACGAAACAGCAGCAGCAGGAGATTGGACTAGTACATCAACATGGTTACATGGCACTGTATGGGATATTACAGAAGTAGCAGATTTAAAAGACTGGAGTATCGTTCATATAAAAGATGATACCGAAATAACCGGCTCACATAACAGTTTAGGATTATTAATCGATTCAGGTAAGACCTTAACGGTACATGGAGACCATGAGATAAATAACAGTTGGTATTTTGAGTTAAATGGTACGTTAGATTTAGAAGATGATTCACAATTAGTACAAGGCATTCGTAGCGACTTGGTAACCTCTTCAACGGGCAAGGTGTTACGTCGTCAAGAAGGGACATCCAATGCCTTTAGGTATAATTATTGGAGTTCTCCAGTAGGGGCTTTAGGCACCACGCCATTAAGCGATAATAATACAACAAGTAATAATGCTAATAATAGTGCTTTTAACTTAAACATGTTAAAAGATGCAAGCGGTAATAATTGGACGTTTGTATCAGGATATACAGGAAATAATAGTATAAGCACGTATTGGTTGTATACCTACAAAAATGGATTAAAGTATTGGGATTGGGCGCAAATAGGTCCGTCGTCTAATATAGGGACAGGAGTAGGCTATACACAAAAAGGAACAGGAGTATCAGGAGCGACCCAGCAATATATATTTGAAGGTAAGCCTAATAACGGTACAATAAAAATAGCAGTAAACGATAGAGGCGGTTCAGGATCCGTGCCAGATGTTTCAAAGACCGAATATTTAGTAGGTAACCCTTATGCATCAGCCATAGATATTCACCAATTTATAGAGGATAATCAAGGTGTAATCGATGGCACAGTAAGTGTTTGGCAACAATGGGCAGGAAACTCCCATTATTTAAGTGAATATGAAGGCGGATATGCTCAAATAAACAAATTAGGAAGTATACGAGCGTATCAATTTGTAGGTATATCAGGCGCGAACAATGGTTCGCAAGACGGCACGATAGTACCAACTAGGTACATGCCCGTTGGTCAAGGATTTATGGTAGAAGTAATAGCCGATGGAGAGGTTGAGTTTAATAATGGTCAACGCGTGTTTATAAAAGAGTCTGATGCCGATGGCAGCGAATATAACGGTTCGGTGTTTTCAAAAAGTAGTGATAGTAAAACGGCACAGGCATCAGCAGGTGGAATGCAAAAGTTACGCTTAAGTTTAACATCAGTATCTGGACCCAAAACCAATAGAGAGTTGTTGTTAGGATTTAGCGATTATACCAGCGACGATTATGATTATGGATACGATGCGAAGTGCACAGCGACCAACAAGAACGATTTATTGCTAGCATTAAATGGTCAGGGTATGACCATGCAAGCCTATGGAGTAATAAGTGCAGAGAAGGAGATTCCGTTGCAGTTTAATTCGTCGGGCAACAATAGTTTTAAGATTCAGTTAAGCGAACAAATTAATATACCATCAGATCAGGCAATATATTTACGCGATAGTACCACCGATGTGTATTTTGATTTAAGCCAAGGCGAAGCATATAGTTTTACTAGTGAACAAGGGAAATTTAACGAACGTTTTGCGATAGTATTCCAGAGTAAAGCAGAGACCTTATCAGTAAATGAATCTCAGGCAGAAGCTAATTTTATGTATTACCAAAATAGCACAAACACGTTTTATGTAAAGAAGTTAAACGCTCAAGTAAAGAATTTAGCAGTAATCAATATGCGGGGACAACGCGTTATAGAGCAAGAAAATGTTGAGCAATCACGGTTAGAAAATGGTATAGTGTTAAGTAATATATCAACAGGAGCCTACGTCGTTTGTTTACGCACCGATGCTAATGAAGTACTCACTAAAAAAATTATTGTGAAATAAGAAATGCAATAAAAATAGCTTTTATAAAAAGATCAAAATAATTTATTTTGATCTTTTTTTATATAATTTATTGGGATTGGAAAGCTTTACGTTATGGATTTTAAAATAACCAAATTCGATGTTTAATTGGTGCAAACAGATAAATAGATAAAATAAAATGTCAAGCGATTATAAGTTTTATAGCCAGAAAACTGTAACTATTATAGAATAAAGGATGGGTTATTTAATTTAAATGTTATTTTTATCTCAAGTTTTTAATGTCCCAAGTTAAAATTAACCTATTCAACCAAAATTGTTGGATTTGAAAAAGGACTATAATAACATTAAGAAATGTATTGGGATAATATTATTAATCTTATCAATTGCTGCTAATGCTCAATTAAATAATGATATAGGTAGTGTTGAAGCCTATCGTATATTAAATGAGCGTTCTAATAAAACAACTTCAAGCGCATCAAGTCCTGTTATTATAAAAACAACCAATTCAGGGTTTAAAAAAATTAGGATAGAATTTAATGGAGTTGAAGGTTCGTTTGCAAGTCGTGAGTTGTTATTAGGTTTCAGTGAAAAAACTTCCGATGGTTTTGATTATGGATATGACTCAGAAAGCACTTTACATGCCGATGACTTAGGTTTAAATTTAAACGGAAAGAATTATGGTATACAAGCTTACTCCCAATTAACTTCAAAAAAAGTTGTAAAATTAAACCATCAAGCGTCTGGAAATCATCGATTTGTAATTAATATTACTGAATTGGAGAATATAGAGGAAGATCAGGATATTTTTTTAATAGATAAAATGAACAATGTGTATTTTGATCTATCAAAAGGAGATGGATATGAATTTTATTCTATTAAAGGAATTTTTTCTGATCGTTTTGAAATTGTTTTTCAAGAGGATTCACAAACATTACATGCTAATAACGTTAGCTTTACTACAAAAAACATGTATTTACAAAGAAATATAAATACCTTTTTTGCAAAGCAATTAATTAACGGAGCAAGCAAATTAACTGTCGTAAATTTACAAGGTCAAAAAATATTGGAGCTATTTAATGTTACTCAGCAAGATTTAGAATCGGGCATATCTTTTAATAATTTTTTAAGCAATACTTACGTGGTATTATTACAAACTAAAAGCCACGGCATTCTTACCAAAAAAGTAGTTGTGAAATAAGCAGAGTTTTTCTATAATTATTGTGCTAGTATAATCAGGAAACAAAATTTATGTAATATTTTTATATTTTATTATTAAAGAAAAATCTTTCAAAAATATGATGAAACGCATATTTTTAAAGATAAAATGCATTAAAAACAGCTAAAACGACATTTTGTTTCTATTTTCGTTAATTTCTTATGTAATGTTTTTTAACTTTGTAAGAGCAAAAGATAGAAGTTGTAATTACACAAAATCATCTTTTTTTTACCCCAAAAAACCTACATATTATGAAAAGTTTCTTCTACAAAAATTATAAAATAATTATTCCTGTTTTTTTAATTCAATTATTTTTAGTTAGCAAAAATTTAAATGCACAATCAAAAAGTGCATTAGGTATTGTAGATGCAGCTAATCAGGAAAACACGGAGCTACCTGTTACCAATATTGTTAGAAAAACTACAAATTCAGGGTTTAAAAAAATTAGAATTGAATTTAGAGGGTTAGAAGGTGCTTTAATAAGAAGAGAATTGCTTTTAGGATTTAGTGAAGCAACTTCAGATGATTACGATTATGGATATGATGCTCCAGTTGTTACAACTTATCAAGACGATTTAAATTTAGATTTAAATGGAACGAATATGAGCATACAAGCATATTGTGAACTATCTAGCGATAAATTAGTAAAGTTTAACCATTATTCTTCAGGTGATAATAAATTTTCAATTAAAATAATTGAATTAGAAAATATAGGAGAAGAACAAGAAATATTTATTAAAGATGGGCAAACAGGAGCACTTTTCGATTTGTCAAAAGGAGAAGCATACGAGTTTATCTCATCTAAAGGTACTTTTAAAGAGCGTTTTGAAATGACTTTTCAAGAAGAAACATCTACTTTAAGCACCAATGATGTAGCTTACAATGCTAAAAACATGTATTTTCAAAACCCAACTAATACGTTTTATGCTAAACAATTAAAAACTATAGTTAAAAAATTAGTTTTGGTAAACTTACAAGGTCAAAAAGTATTAGAGCTAAAAAATGTATCTCAAGATACTTTAGAAGCTGGAATTTCATTAAACAATATGTCGCCTAATACATATGCAATGATTCTTCAAACAGATAATCAAGAGATTTTAACCAAGAAGTTTGTAATAAATTAGTGCAAAATCAATTTTTAAAATATGTAAAAAGCCATTACTTAAGTTTTGGCTTTTTTTAATGCTTATAATTTCAGTTTAAATGCTTAAATTCGCGCATCGAAACGAAAAATGTATAAGTGAGCATGAAATTTGCTGAATATAAAGGACTTGACCTGCCAAAAGTAACTGAAGAAATTCTTAACTATTGGCAAGAAAATAACATATTTGAAAAAAGCGTAACCACCAGAGAAGGCAATGAAACATTTGTGTTTTTTGAAGGGCCACCATCGGCAAACGGGTTACCAGGTGTGCACCATGTATTGGCGCGTGCTATAAAAGATATTTTTCCAAGATATAAAACCATGAAAGGTTACCAAGTAAAGCGTAAAGCAGGTTGGGACACGCATGGTTTACCTATTGAGCTTGGTGTAGAAAAAGAGTTAGGTATTACTAAAGAAGATATTGGAAAAACTATTTCTGTCGAAGATTATAATGCAGCATGCCGTAAAGCTGTAATGCGCTACACCGATGTTTGGAACGATCTTACTCAAAAAATGGGGTATTGGGTAGATATGGACGATCCGTACATTACCTACGAACCTAAATACATGGAGTCTGTTTGGTGGTTATTAAAACAGATTTACAATAAAAGTTTATTATACAAAGGTTATACTATACAACCATATTCGCCAAAAGCGGGAACCGGTTTAAGTTCTCATGAGTTAAACCAACCAGGAACCTATCAAGATGTAACCGATACTACAATTGTAGCGCAGTTTAAAGCTTTAGCTGAAACATTGCCAGACTTTTTACAAAATGAAGGTGATATACATTTCTTAGCTTGGACCACCACACCTTGGACCTTGCCAAGTAACACCGCATTAACTGTTGGGCCAAAAATAGATTATGTTTTAGTCGAAACTTACAATCAATACACTTTTGAGCCAATAAATGTAGTATTGGCTAAAAAATTGGTGAACTATCAGTTTTCAGGGAAGTTTAACCGTGTTGAAGATAAATCAGAATTACTAGCCTATAAATCTGGTGATAAAAAAATTCCGTATTACGTAGTAAAGGAATTTGTAGGTAAAGATTTAGTTGGTATAAAATATGAGCAACTTATGCCGTATGTTTTACCAAACGATAATCCAGAAAATGCATTTAGAGTTATAGCTGGAGATTTTGTAACTACCGAAGATGGTACAGGTATTGTACACACCGCACCAACCTTTGGTGCCGATGATGCTTTGGTTGCAAAACAAGCAACACCAGAAGTACCGCCAATGTTAGTTAAAGACGAAAACGGAAACTTAGTACCGCTTGTAAATTTACAAGGTAAATTCCGTCCAGAGTTAGGCGATTTAGCTGATAAATACGTTAAAAACGAATATTATAACGATGGCGAAGCTCCAGAGCGTTCGGTTGATGTCGAGATTGCCATTACATTAAAAGAAGAAAACAAAGCCTTTAAGGTTGAAAAATATAAACACAGCTACCCAAATTGTTGGCGTACCGATAAACCCATTCTTTATTATCCTTTAGATTCTTGGTTTATAAAAGTTACCGACATAAAGGATAGAATGTACGAGCTTAACGAAACTATAAACTGGAAACCAAAAGCAACAGGAACGGGTCGTTTTGGTAATTGGCTAGCCAATGCTAACGATTGGAACTTGTCGCGCTCGCGTTACTGGGGAATTCCGTTACCAATTTGGAGAACCGAAGATGGTAAGGAAGAAATCTGTATTGGTTCGGTTGAAGAACTAAAAAGTGAAATGGCAAAAGCGGTTTCAGCAGGTGTTCTTGAAAAAGATATTTTTGAAGATTTTGAAGTTGGAAACAACTCCGAAGAAAATTATGCAAAACTAGATTTACATAAAAATATAGTTGATGGCATTATTTTAGTGTCACCAACGGGCCAAAAAATGTTCCGCGAAAGCGATTTAATCGATGTATGGTTCGATTCTGGTTCAATGCCTTACGCACAATGGCATTACCCATTTGAAAATAAGGAATTAGTCGATGGAGGCGTATCGTACCCAGCCGATTTTATAGCCGAAGGTGTCGATCAAACTCGTGGATGGTTTTACACACTTCACGCTATTGGAACAATGGTTTTCGATTCTGTAGCCTACAAAAATGTAGTGTCTAACGGATTAGTTTTAGATAAAAACGGACAAAAAATGTCCAAGCGTTTAGGTAACGCTGTTGATCCGTTTGAAACTTTAGGTAATTACGGTGCCGATGCTACACGTTGGTACATGATTAGTAACGCCAATCCTTGGGATAATTTAAAATTTGATATTGATGGTGTAGAGGAAGTAAAACGTAAATTCTTCGGAACGCTTTATAATACCTATTCGTTCTTCTCGTTATATACAAATTTAGATGGTTTTAGTTACGCTGAAGCCGATATAGCTCTGGAAGATCGTCCGGAGTTAGATCGTTGGATTTTATCAGAACTACATACCTTAATTCAAAAAGTAGACGAATATTATGCCGACTACGAACCAACTAAAGCGGCTAGAGCAATTTCAGACTTTACGCAAGATAATTTAAGTAACTGGTTTGTACGTTTAAGTAGAAGACGTTTCTGGAAAGGTGATTACCAGCAAGATAAAATTTCGGCCTACCAAACACTTTATATGTGTATGGAAACCATTGCGAAACTTGGGGCTCCAATTGCACCTTTCTTTATGGACAAATTGTATTTAGATTTAAATGCAGTAACCAAAAAAGAAAGTTTCGAGAGTGTACACTTAGCTAATTTCCCAGTTTACAACGAAGCTTTTGTAGATAAAAGTTTAGAGCGTAAAATGGAAAATGCTCAAATAATATCATCGTTAGTATTGTCGTTACGAGCAAAAGAAAAAATAAAAGTACGCCAACCACTGCAAAAAATTATGATTCCTATTGATAACGAACAACAAAAGGAAGAAATATTAGCAGTGTCAGATTTAATTAAACACGAAGTAAACGTAAAGGAAATAGAGCTTTTAGATGACGCTTCAGATATTTTAGTAAAACAGATAAAACCAAACTTTAAAGTACTTGGGCCACGTTTTGGTAAAGATATGAAGGCAGTAGCGGCTAAAGTAATTAACTTTTCGGCAGAAGATATTAACAAAATTGAGCAAAATGGCGAAATAGAAGTTGATATTAATGGAAAAAACATTATTTTGGAACGCGGTGACGTAGAAATTACATCGCAAGATATAGAAGGTTGGTTGGTTGCAAATGAAGGTGCTTTAACTGTTGCTCTAGATGTTACAATTACAGACGAATTACGTAAAGAAGGTATAGCAAGAGAATTAGTTAACAGAATTCAAAATTTACGTAAAGACTCAGGGTTTGAGGTAACAGATAAAATAAATGTAGAGCTTCAAAAAGACGATAACATTGTAAATGCCATTAATTCTAATATCGATTACATAAAAACCGAAACATTAACCGAACAATTAGAAATTAAAGACGACATTAAGAATGGTATAGAAATTGCTTTTGATGATGTAAATACCAAATTGTTTATTCAAAAACATTAACATTATGAGCGCAGATGCAAACGTTAGATATTCCGATAAAGATTTAGCTGAATTTAAAGAGTTAATTCAGGAAAAAATAAATAAAGCACAACACGATTTAGATCTAATAAAAAGTGCTTACATGAACGACCACAATAATGGTACAGACGATACATCGCCAACTTTTAAGGCGTTCGACGAAGGTAGTGAAGTAATGAGTAAAGAATCGAATTCGCAATTAGCTATTCGCCAAGAAAAGTTTATTCGCGATTTAAAAAACGCTTTAATTCGTATAGAAAATAAAACCTATGGTGTGTGTCGTGTTACAGGTAAATTAATAAACAAAAAACGTTTAGAGTTGGTGCCTCACGCTACCTTAAGTATTGAAGCTAAAAATATGCAGAAATAAATTTGCATGACTTTATAAAATTAAAACGTCTCGTATCTAATTTTAGGTAGAGACGTTTTTTGTTTTAGGTTTTAAAAACGTTAAACCCATAATATGTCCATAAAAAAATCTGTTGTATACATTTTAATAATTTTACTTGTAGATCAAGTAAGTAAAATATATATAAAAACAAACTTTGCACTTTACGAAAATGTTGAAGTATTTAGTTGGTTTAAAATATATTTTATTGAAAACGACGGAATGGCTTGGGGTACAAAAATTAGCGATTTCACTTCCTTAATTACCGACAGAACAGCCAAAGTTATTTTAACTGTATTTCGTATTGTGGCTATTTTTGGTATAGGTTATTGGCTTATTTCGGCTATAAAAAAACGAAGTCCTAAAATACTTATTATTGCCATTGTGTTAATATTTGCTGGTGCTTTAGGTAATATTATAGATTCTGTGTTTTACGGTGTTTTGTTTGATGATAGTATAAACCAAGTAGCCGCCTTTTTACCAGAAGCTGGTGGCTACGATACACTATTGCATGGTAAGGTTGTTGATATGCTTTACTTTCCTTTATTTGAGGTAGATTTACCTCAATGGTTACCCATTTATGGAGGTAAGCGTTTTAATTTTTTTGAGCCTGTTTTTAATATTGCCGATGTTGCAATTAGCACAGGTTTCGTTATGCTTATCGTATTTAATAAAAAGGCGTTCGGTAAATAAAAATAAAATAAGAATTTTCCTTAATAAATTTTAATGTCTATATTTAGTTTTCAAAATAACCTAAATGAAAATAAAACTACCTTTTTCCCTCGTATTAGTACTTTTTTCATCTTTAACTTTTTCTCAAAACACGTTCGATATTGTTTTTCCGCAGCAAAATCGCGATAACATATGCCAGCAATGTTTTCAAATATTTAGGCAAAAACCTAAAGAAGTACAATTTTCTATAAAACGTGATAAAAACAGTTTATATTTTCATATTAACGATAAAAACTGGTTTAATACATTGTTTAAAAATTCAGGCGATGGCATTGCTATCGATGTCGTTTCTAAAGATCGCTATAATTGCGAAAATTTTAATATTGAGAGCTCTCAAATTAAAGGTGTTTTACAGCGCCCCAAATATGCTAATAAACTTCGTTCCGAATTAAAGCCATACGGCGACAACGACTATCGTGTGCATGTAGGAAGAGTTCCGGAGGGATTAATAAACGATGATTTAGAATACAATATTTTGTTTTTAAGCAACAAAAATTTATGTAATTATTACGTTATTTATAATCTAGAAAGTTATCCTTGGGATTTGCTCGATATGGGCATGTATTTGGACTCTTTAACCTACGATACAAAAAAAATTAAGCCTACCAGTGAATCTGGATTTGTTATAAAAAACAAAACTTTAAAGTTTAAAATTCCTTTTGAAAAAAATAAATCGGAATACTCTCAGGCAGATATAAAACCTATCTACGATTCGCTTAGGTTAACCGATTTTAATATAAAAAGCATCAATATTAAGGCTTACGCATCGGTTGAAGGTAGTTTGGAGCGAAATATTGAATTACAACAACAACGTGCTAATAGTATTGTAAGTGCGCTACAAACATTTCAAAAACCAACCATACAAACCAAAGTATCTTCTTCGGAAAATTGGGTAGAATTTTTAAATGATATAAAAGGTACATCACATGAAGGGTTAGGTGACTTGAGTAAAAATGAAGTGAAAGCAAAACTTGTTGGAAGCTTATCAAATACTTTGGAGCCCATTTTACAAAACCATAGAAAGGCCGTTTTAGAGCTTGAATTGGAAAGGAAAGATAAATACAAAAACATGTCGGCAAACGAGCTGTTAACTAAATTTAATTCTGCAGTGCAGTCCGATGAGTTAGAAAAGGCTTTAGAAATTCAAAATTCAATATTTAAAAAATTAAATAGTAAAGAAATTTCGCCAGATTTTTTACGAAAAATGGAAATTCCAAAACAAGCCAAATTTGCTAAAATATTTAACAAAAACTCTGCAATTCGATTTTTAGATAATGTTAGGCAAGGTTTAATTGTTTACAACGAACTTCAAGAATTAGAAAAATTAGTGCCTAAAAATGGAGAAGTAAAATATAATTTAACGGCGCTTACCATAAAATTATGGCGCTATAATGCTATAAAAATTGAAGAAAGTAAATTAAAAACTCAAATTAATAACCTTAAAAATTATGGCATCGATGCGAGTTTAATTACAAGAATGTTGGTGAATTACAACATTATTTTAGCCGAAAACTTTATGAGGCAACGCCAGTATGATGAAAAGGATAAGTCGGTTGAGTTTATAAATGCAAACTATAAATATTTCCCTTTATCAGATTACGATTATTTAAGTTTAGCACAGTTTTTTAGTTATTATGCCAATACCAGTTTAGCGGTTAATTTGCTAGAAGAAAAGGCCAAAAGCATCGAGATAGACGAAGATTTACTGTTTTACTATTTAAACCTCACTTTAATAAATAAGGAGTTAACTAAAACATCAGAATACAGAACCATTATGCTAAATGCTATAAACATGAATAAGCAACGCTATTGTAAATTATTTAATGCTATAGAAAAAGGTGGTGTAACGTTCCAGATGTTGGAAGATGACTATTTAAGAACAACTTATTGCGAGAATTGTGAAAACTAAAATTTGTAGGTTTTGTTAGGTGTAACACAAAAATCCAATGTAATATCGCTTTCAAAAACATCGGTAATTTCTGTTTCGGCTTCAAAAAAAGATAAACCTATTTTAATAGTTTCTGGGCGGCATTTACTTAAAAAACGGTCGTAAAAGCCTTTGCCATAACCCACACGATTTCCTTGCTTGTCGAATGCTAAAAGCGGAATAAAAACAACTTCAATATTTTCGTTTTTTATTTCAATGCCATCAATGGGTTCAGGAATGTTGTATTTATTCTTTTTAATTTTAGTATTATCGGTGAGTAAAAAATGCGTCATTTCGTAAGTCTTAAAATCACTTTTAGAAATCACAATATTTTTGTCTTTACCAGAAAGAATGTTCAAAATATAATCGGTGTTTACCTCTTTCTGCTCTTCAATAGTTAAAAAAACATGATAAAAAGATGCTTGCCAAACAGTAAGTTTTAAAAGTTGATTTGCTATTGCAATACTTAAATTATCTACATCTATTTCAGATAATTGTTGTCTTTTAGTTTTGTATATATTTCGCAGTTCGGCTTTTTTCATGTTACTTAAGCATGGTTGAAATATGAAACAAAGCATCGCCTTGATATACAATAGGCGATTCGTTTACATTAATAATATAACCAGTATTTGATGCTCTTACAAAGTAGTTAAGCTTTCCGTATGGGTCTGTAATGTTGCCAATAATGTCATCTTTTTGTACTAAAGAACCAACAGGAATTGAGGCTTTAAACATGCCAGAGAATTTGGCGCGTTGCCATTTACTATCTATTATAAAAATACACTCAGTTTTTGGTTTTGTAGCCTTAAAAGTAGTTTGTAGCATGCCTAAATGTTTTAAAATACGTTTAGAGCCATTTACACCAGAATTTGTTACAATATCATCAAAATGAAACGATTTGCCACCTTCGAAAAGCAATAAAGGTTTGCCTAATTTATTACAAGTGCTTCTAAAGGATTTTGATAAGTTGCTTGAATATAAAACAAAAGGAGCTCCGAAAATTTTGGCAAGTTCGTCTAGGTTGGTTTTATGTTTCGAGTAGCGTAACTGTGGCGCATTGAATCTTCCAGATCCGCCTGTATGGAAATCGATTATTAAATCGGCATGAGGAATAATGTCTTTTACTAATTTGTAAGCTACACGACTTGCTAACGAACCCGATTTACTTCCTGGGAATACGCGGTTTAAATCGCGCCCATCTGGAAATTCTCGTTTTAAGTTAATAAAACCAAAAATATTAATAACAGGCATGCAAATTATGGTGCCAATTTTGGGTTTATTTATTCCTTTTGCAATAAGTTGACGAATAATTTCGGTGCCATTAACCTCATCTCCATGTATGCCAGCTGTAAATAAAACCGTTGGTCCTAGTTTTTTTGCACGCTCTATTATTACAGGCACATTTACGGCACCCGAGGTATGTAAATTAGCAACATCAAAATTAACTTCTTTACTTTCTCCGGGATAAATATTTTCGCCTAAAATAGATAAAACATTGTCTTTTTTTAACCGCATTTATTTTCTGTTTCGTTCTATAAAAGTAATAATGGCTTTGGCTATATTTTTTCCTGTAGCGCCTTCAATACCTTCTAAACCGGGTGTTGAGTTAACTTCAAGAAGTAAAGGTCCACGTTCCGATTGTAACATATCTACACCGCAAATAGGCAGTTTTAAGGCACGAGCAGCATTCATGGCTACTTTTAATTCTTCGTGGCTTAGTTTTACTATTTGTGCCGAACCACCACGATGTAAGTTAGAGCGAAACTCGCCTTCTTTACCCTGGCGTTTCATGGCGCCAACCACTTGTCCATCTACAACTAAAGCGCGTAAATCGGCACCTTTAGCTTCAGAAATATACTCTTGAACTAAAGCACGAGCTTGTAGGCCGTTAAAGGCTTCTAGAACAGATTCTGCTGCATTTTTAGTTTCAGCTAAAACCACACCCAAACCTTGAGTACCTTCTAAAAGTTTTATAATTACAGGAGCACCACCAACATGCGATAGTACTTTTTCTACGTCACGAGAGTAATTAGTAAAAACAGTTTTAGGCATGCCAATTCCTGCTTTAGATAAGCGTTGAAAACTACGCAGTTTATCGCGCGAACGTATTATAGCATCACTAGTAACCGAGGTGAAAACACCCATCATTTCAAATTGTCTAACCACAGCGCAACCAAAAAAGGTAACCGAAGTTCCAATTCTTGGAATAATAGCATCAACGTAATCTAGGTATCTATCTTTATAGTAAATGGTTGGTTTTTCTTTTTCAATAATGATGTCGCATTTTAATGGATCTATTACTTCAATAAGATGACCGCGTTTTTCGCCTTCTTCAACCAAACGGTTTGTAGAGTACAAGTTTGTGTTTCTAGATAGTATTACTATGTTCATTCTGTGTGGTTTTAAACGAAATGTTTTCTAAATCAACATCCACTAAAAATTTATGTTTTAAAAATTCTCTGCCAATTAAAACAGGAAAGCGCATATCCTCGCGCGTGCTTAAAGTTAAGTTAATCTTATATGTTTTGCCAAAAAATATAACTTCAGATTTTACTTTATAACGATTTTCTTTGTAGCCATTGCTACTTTTTACATTGGTATTAGTAAAGGTATCGAAAACTATTTCGCTTTTACCAAAGTTTTGGTGTACGTCGCTATTAAAAATGCAACGCAGGCTATTATTTTCTTCAATTATGCGCGAGCAGTGAATGGCCGATGTATATGCACCGGTATCTATTTTTACGTTTATGCCGAAAAGCTCTAATTTCGGAAAGTCAACTTTGTCAACTCTTCCTATAATTTTTTTACTCATTTTTTGTTGTTAAAAAAGTGGCGCAAGGTAACAAATTGCAACTTTTAAATATCTATTTTTTTAATAGATATTTAAGAAAGAAAATTAGTGATAATATTTTAAATATTTACCTTTACAGTAATGGATATTCCTGCTTTAGAAATACAACTAAAAACCTTGCCAAATGCGCCCGGAGTTTATCAATATTTTGATAAAGAAGGTACTATTATTTATGTAGGTAAAGCTAAAAATTTAAAAAAGCGAGTAAGCTCCTATTTTACAAAAACGCACGATAGTGGAAAAACCCGAGTTTTAGTAAAAAAAATTGCTAACATAAAGCATATTGTTGTTGAAACAGAAACGGACGCTTTATTGCTTGAAAACAACTTAATTAAAAAGCACAAACCTAGGTATAACGTACTTTTAAAAGATGATAAGTCTTACCCTTGGATTTGTGTTAAAAACGAACGTTTTCCTAGAGTTTTTTCTACGCGTCGCGTGTTTAAAAATGGAGGCGATTATTTTGGACCATATACAAGCGTTAAAACAGTGCACACTTTACTCGATTTAATTCGTGGTTTATTTTCGTTGCGAACTTGCAATTACGATTTGCATGAAGAAAAAATACAGTCAGGAAAGTACAAGGTATGTTTAGAGTATCATTTAGGAAATTGTAAAGGTGCTTGCGAAGGTTTAGAGAGTGAAAAGCATTATAACGAAAATATAAAGGCCATAAAGCAAATTTTAAAAGGAAATTTTAAAGATTCGTTATCTAAATTTAAAGAGCAAATGATGGAACTTGCGGAAAATATGCAGTTTGAAGAAGCTCAGAAAATTAAAGAAAAAGTTGAGGTTTTAGAAAATTACCAAGCCAAATCTACCATTGTAAACCCTAAAATTAGTAATGTAGATGTTTTTAGTGTAATAAGCGACGAGAGTTATGGTTATATTAATTTTTTACAACTCTCTTACGGCTCTATTATTCGTTCGCATACACTCGAAATTAAGAAAAAACTCGATGAAACCGATAAGGAATTATTGGAGTTAGCTATTACCGAAATTAGGCAACGTTTCCACTCCAAATCTAAAGAAATTTACGTGCCTTTTCCAGTTGATATAGGTGAGGATATTAAAGTTACCGTGCCGCAATTGGGCGATAAAAAGCATATTTTAGATTTATCGGTTAGAAATGCTAAGTATTTTAGAATGGAGCGTTTTAAACAAATTAAAATTGTAGATCCAGATAGACATGCTAATCGGGTTATGGCGCAAATGAAAGCAGATTTACGTTTACACGAAGAGCCTCGGCATATTGAGTGTTTTGATAACTCAAATATTCAAGGAACCAACCCTGTGGCAGCTTGCGTAGTGTTTAAAAATGGTAAGCCAAGTAAAAAAGATTATCGTCATTTTAATATAAAAACGGTTGAGGGTCCAGACGATTTTGCTTCTATGGAAGAAGTTGTATATCGCCGGTACAAACGTTTGTTAGATGAAGAGCAGCCGTTACCACAACTTATAATTATTGATGGAGGAAAAGGGCAACTATCGTCAGCATTAAAAAGTTTAGATGCCTTAAATTTAAGAGGAAAAATTGCCATAATCGGAATTGCAAAGCGTTTAGAAGAATTATTTTATCCAAACGATCCAATTCCGTTATATTTAGATAAAAAAAGCGAAACACTAAAAATAATTCAACAATTACGAAACGAAGCACACCGTTTTGGTATAGAGCACCATCGTAATCGTAGAAGTAAAAGTGCATTAAATACCGAGTTAGAAACTATAAATGGTGTAGGCGAAAAAACAGTTGTAGAGTTGCTCAAACATTTTAAATCGGCTAAACGTGTAGCTAATGCAAAACTTGATGAGTTAGAAGATGTTGTTGGAGCATCGCGAGCAGAAAAAATTTATAATTATTACCATAGTAAATCGTTAAAATAGTGAGTGTTGGTTTAAAACACATCATTTTGGTTCTGTGGCATTCCAGCATCGAAAAAGAATCAGAAGTATTGCAGAATAAAAAAACATAAAACGTAACATTTGAATATAAAACCAATAATACTAACTTTAATTTTGCTCGCTTGCATTTCCGCGAAAGCGCAAATAGAAAACACCCCAAAAACAGCACCAAAAGTAGGGTTGGTGTTAAGTGGAGGTGGGGCAAAAGGGCTGGCTCATATTGGCGTTTTAAAAGTAATAGACAGTTTAGGTGTAAAGGTAGATTATGTTGCCGGAACTAGTATGGGCGCTATAATTGGCTCGTTGTATGCTGTAGGTTATACTGGTAAACAACTCGATTCTGTGTTTCATGAAGTCGATTTTGATAATATTTTAAACGATAATTTACCTAGAAAGGTAAAGTCGTTTCATGAGCGTGAAAATGCCGAGCGTTATGCGGTGAAACTTCCTTTTAATAAGTTTAAAATTAACTTGCCTTCGGCTTTATCGCGTGGTCATAATACTTATAATCTTTTGTCTAAACTCATGCTGCCTTTGTGCGAAACCGAAGATTTTAGCAAATTACCAATTCCGTTTTTTTGTGTAGCAACCAATGTAGAAACTGGTGACGAGGTGTATTTAGAAAAAGGGAATTTACCGTTGTCGGTTTTAGCAAGCGCAGCATTGCCATCGGTATTTAAACCTGTTTTTATAAACGATGAAATGCTTATTGATGGTGGCGTAACAAATAATTATCCTGTTGATGAGCTTAGGGCAAAAGGTATGGACATTATTATAGGTGTTGATGTGCAAGATGGGTTAATGGATAGAAAGGAGCTAACCTCGGGTCTCGATGTGCTGTTGCAAATTAACAATTTTAGAACCATAAACGACATGAAATCTAAAGTTGGAAAAACTGATGTTTATATTAAACCAAACATAAAAGATTTTACCGTAGTTTCTTTTGATGAAGGAAATAATATTATTACCGCTGGAAACGAAGCTGCTTTACAACAACTTGAGGCATTAAAAGATTTGCCTAAAAAGCCACAAGCCTTAATAAGTAAACCTTTAAAATGTATTGACAGTTTAGTAATAAATAGCGTGAAAATTGAAGGTTTAACAAATTATACGCGCTCTTATGTTACTGGAAAGTTGAAGCTAAAAAGTAAGGAGAAAATTAGTTATAATCAGTTCGAAAATGGATTGAACAACCTTGAAGCAACCAATAACTTTGATGGTTTTGAATATAATTTAAAAAAAGCCGATGATAATATAGGTTATAATTTAAGTACCAAGTTAAAAGAATCGCAGGTAAATACCTTTTTAAAGTTAGGAGTGCATTTCGATAATTTATATAAAAGTGCCGCCCTTATTAACTTAACAAAAAAACGTTTGCTATTTAATAACGATGTGGTTTCTTTCGATTTTATTGTGGGAGATAACGTGCGTTATAATTTCGATTATTTAATCGATAAAGGTTTTTATTGGAGTGTTGGTTTAAAATCGCGTTACAATCAATTTAAAAAAGCAATAGGTGCCCAATTGTTGCTTGACGACGATGAAATTTCGAGCTCAGGATTAAATAATTTAAATGTGAAATTAAAAGACTTTACAAGTCAGTTTTACTTACAAACTTTAGTTTATCGCGATTTAACATTTGGCGTAGGAGCCGAACATAAACGATTAGAAATAACCTCGGAAACAATTACCGACGAAGCATCGGAAGAGGATTTTCATTTCGAAAACTCCGATTATTTTAGTCTTTTTGGGCATTTAAAACTCGATTCTTACGATAATAAATATTTTCCAAAGAAAGGTGTTTATTTTAATGGTGATTTGCACGTGTACCTGTTTGGGTCTAGTTTTATTCAGGAATTCGAAAATTTTTCGATTGCTAAAGCCGATATAGGTTATGCCTTTAGCCCAACAAAATATTTAGCATTTAATTTTAAAGCACAAGGCGGATTTAAAATTGGAAGCGACGCCATTAAAACGCTCGATTTTGCACTTGGTGGTTATGGCAATAACTTAATAAATAACTTTACACCATTTTTAGGTTACGATTTTATTTCGCTTCCAGGAAATAGTTTTGTAAAATCTGCGGTTACTGCCGATTTCGAGGTGTTTAAAAAACACCACATTACTTTAGAAGGTAACTGGGCAAATGTTGAAGACAATATTTTTGAAACCGGCGAGTGGTTTACAGCACCAGATTATAGTGGCTATGCTATTGGTTATGCTATTGATAGTTTTTTGGGGCCATTACAGGCCAAATATAGTTACACTCCAGAGTTGGGAGAAAGTATGTGGTATTTTAGTATTGGGTTTTGGTTTTAGTTGAAGTCTGATTTATACTTTTAATAAAATCGCGATAGTTGTTACAGTATGATGCTACAATTCAAAAATTTACTCGTGTTTCTTCACTTTCTTATCAAGAGAAATCCTAAGTAATTTGTACACTTTTCCGTATCTTTATAACACCAACAATTAAATAAGTTATCCAATACTAATTTCAGGATTACTTTCAATATCTAATTTATTAAAATTATTAGAAGCTATGCCTTTTTACCACCAATTAGGAAGCATTCCGCGTAAACGCCACACACAATTCCGAAAAAAAGACGGAAGTCTGTATTACGAGCAGTTGTTTGGTACCATTGGTTTCGACGGTATGTCCACCAATTCCTATCACGAGCATAGACCAACAATGGTCAAGGAAATAGTAAAACAATACAGTATTGCGCCAAAAATTGCCAAAGAAAATAACATACAATCCTATCGATTTAGGGGCTTTCAAGTAGCACCCGAAAACGATTATTTAAACAGTCGAAAAGTAGTGCTTACCAATACAGATTGTAATATTATTTTAGCAGCGCCACAAGAATCAACCAAAGACTATTTCTATAAAAATACCGATGCAGACGAAGTAATTTTTATCCATAAAGGAACCGGGAAATTACGCACTATGTACGGTAATCTCGATTTTTCGTACGGAGATTATTTAGTAATTCCACGCGGAATTATTTATAAACTCGATTTTAACGACCAAAACAACCGTTTGTTTATTGTCGAATCTTATCGACCGGTATATACACCGAAACGCTACCGGAACTGGTTTGGACAGTTATTAGAACATTCACCATTTTGTGAGCGAGATATACGCAGGCCTCAAGAATTAGAAACCCACAACGAGTTGGGCGATTTTACCATAAAAGTAAAAAAACAAGACGAAATTATAGAAATGGTCTATGCATCACATCCTTTTGATGTGGTGGGTTACGACGGATACAATTATCCGTATGCCTTTTCCATTCACGATTTCGAACCCATTACAGGACGCGTGCACCAGCCGCCACCAGTACATCAAACTTTTGAAACCGATGCCTTTGTAATTTGCAGTTTTGTACCGCGTTTGTACGATTATCATCCGCAAGCCATTCCTGCGCCTTACAACCATAGCAATATCGATTCCGACGAGGTTTTGTATTACGTAGATGGCGATTTTATGAGCCGAAACGACATCGAAGCCGGCCATATTTCCTTGCATCCGGCAGGGATTCCGCACGGGCCACATCCGGGAGCCACCGAGCGTAGTATAGGTAAAACCAAAACCGAAGAATTGGCAGTAATGGTCGATACTTTTAAACCGCTAAAAGTAACCGAAGAAGCCATTAAAATTGCCGATAACGATTACTTTAAATCTTGGCTCGAGTAGAAGAAGTTGATTAGAAAAGAGATAAAAGAAAAGAGAGAAGAGAGGATGAAAAGGCACAATTATAAAAATCTTAAAATTTGGAGTTTAGGAATTGAAATTGTTGATGAAGTTTTCAAAATTACAATTGACTTTCCAAAGGAAGAAAAGTTTGGGTTAGTATCGCAAATAAATAGGTGTTCTGTTTCTGTACCAAGTAATATTGCAGAAGGTTCGTCTAGAACGGATAAATCTTTTTCTCATTTCATCGATATTTCTCTAGGTTCATATTTGAACTGGAAACACAACTAATAACCGCATTCAAAAGAAATTATATAACGAAAGAACAATTAACAATATTTGAAGAAAAAATAGCAGAATTTCAAAAAATGACTATGAGTTTTCAAAACAAGCTCTAAAGTCTCATTTCTCTTCTCTCTTTTCTTTATTCTAATATTCATACAAATGAGTAAAAAGGAAATAAAATCAGTAAACTACGGTTTAGAAAAAATATTTGAAGGAGCACAAGATTTCCTACCACTGTTAGGAACGGATTATGTAGAATTTTATGTGGGTAATGCCAAACAAGCTGCTCATTTCTACAAAACGGCATTTGGCTTTCAATCTTACGCTTACCGCGGATTAGAAACTGGCGCAACCGATTCAGTAAGTTATGTGTTAAAGCAAGACAAAATCCGATTGGTATTAACTACGCCCTTAAATAGCAAATCGCCCATAAACGACCATATTGTAAAACACGGAGACGGCGTAAAAGTAGTCGCACTTTGGGTTGAAGATGCCAGAAAAGCCTATGAAGAAACTACATCACGAGGTGCAAAATCGTACTTAGAACCCATTGTTGAAAAAGACGAACACGGAGAAATAGTACGTTCTGGAATTTATACTTACGGAGATACAGTGCATATTTTTGTTGAGCGTAAAAACTACAACGGAGTATTTATGCCTGGTTTTGAGGCGTGGAATTCCGATTACAATCCACCATCAGCAGGATTAAAATACATCGATCACATGGTAGGAAATGTAGGTTGGAATCAAATGAATACATGGGTAAAATGGTACGAAGATGTTATGGGGTTTGAAAACTTTTTATCTTTTGATGATACGCAAATTCACACCGAATATTCCGCCTTAATGAGTAAAGTAATGTCTAACGGAAATGGGCGAATTAAATTCCCAATTAACGAACCTGCCGAAGGTAAAAAACGTTCTCAAATAGAAGAATATTTAGATTTTTACGAAGGTGCAGGCGTACAACACATCGCTGTTGCAACAGATGATATTATAAACACCGTAACCCAATTAAGAAATAACGGTGTTGAATTTTTATCTACGCCACCCGAAGAATATTACAAAGCGGTTCCAGGGAGATTAGAAGAATTCAGTCACGAGTTAAGGGAAGACATCGAAAAACTAAAAGGCTTAGGGATTATGATTGACGCCGACGAAGAAGGCTATTTATTACAAATTTTCACTAAACCTGTAGAAGACAGACCAACATTGTTTTTTGAAATTATTCAACGAATGGGGGCACGCGGATTTGGCGCAGGAAACTTTAAAGCTTTGTTTGAGTCTATTGAACGCGAACAAGCAAAACGAGGCACGTTGTAAAGTATAATCTTAGACGTCAGTTTTAAAAATTGAAGTTAGCACGAATAATTGAAAGTGTTTTTTTGTTAAATCGTTTAAATTAAACGTTAAGACTTTAGTTAATAAAAAAGTAGTGTGGAGAAATTTTATATTTTTGGAATGGTAATTGTAATTTCTCAAATACAATAAAATTTTTTAAAAGAAGTTACAAAGAAAACAGCCCTTTATATCATGAAAAAATTATTGCTATTAATAATTACAATTGTTGCTTTACCAAAATTAAATGCGCAAGAACCCGCGTTTGATACTGGTGAGTGGTTTAAGTTTAAAATGAGTTACAGCGGCTGGATGAAAGCCGGAAATGCAACTTTAAAAGTAAACCAAACGAAGTTAAATAACAAAGAGGTATTTCATGTGGTTGGTAAAGGTTGGACTACAGGAATGATTAAGTGGGTGTTTAAAGTTGAAGATAGGTACGAAAGCTATTTCGATAAACAAAGTTTAGTGCCCTACAAGTTTGTTAGAAAAATAGACGAAGGCGGTCACACTAAAGATATTGTAATAAATTTCGATCAAGAAAAAAACAAGGCACATGTTAATAATATAAAGCATAAAACAAAAAAAGTGTTTGATACCGAGCCTAATATTCAAGATATGGTGTCAACTTTTTATTACCTCCGAAATAAGTTAGATACCAGTGTAATGAAACCGGGAGATGAAGTGCGAATTGATATGTTTTTCGACGAGGAAAATTATGGTTTTAAGCTTAAATATTTAGGTGAAGAAATTATAGAAACCGAGTTCGGCGATATTGAGTCTTTAAAATTTCGTCCGTATGTAATGGCCGGTCGTGTTTTTAAAGAAGAAGAAAGTTTAACACTGTGGGTGTCTAAAGATAAAAATAAGTTACCTTTGCGTATCAAAGCCGATTTAGCCGTAGGTTCGTTACGAGCCGATTTAGAAGCTTTTAAAGGCTTAAAACACCCGTTTAAAATAGTTGTTAATTAATTACAGGCCTTGAACTCCAAAATAAACAATCAACTTAAAGAAAAATACGATAGTATAAACCAAGACGTCGATACACATCTTGAAGGTTTGTTACACAGTAAACCTATAAACTATTGGGATTATATTCAAACCGACGCGCTGCTAAGTCTTCAAGTGCAACGTACTGTTTTTCCAGACGAGAATGTGTTTATAATGTATCATCAAATTTCCGAACTTTTGTTCAAAATGATACTTAGCGAAATAGAACAGTTGGCTAAAACCGAGCATATTTCAGTTGATGTTTTTACCGATAAGATAATGCGCGTAAGTCGTTATTTCGATGTGCTTACCTCGTCATTCAGCATTATGAAAGACGGTATGGATATTGAGCAATACAATAAGTTTAGAACCACATTAACGCCTGCTAGCGGGTTTCAAAGCGCGCAATATCGTAAAATAGAGTTTGCTTCAACCGAGTTAATTAATTTAATTGATAACCGTTTTAGAAAAACAATAAATAAAAACTCATCGTATGAGCATGCTTTCGAGCATTTGTATTGGCAAGCCGCAGGAAAAGATTTTAAAACAGGTAAAAAAACATACACTTTAACAGCTTTTGAAGCGCGTTATAAAGAGGAATTTATTAGATTTACTAAGTTTTATCAATTTAATAATTTGTATTCTAAATTTAAATCGCTTCCGCCAGAAGCCAGAGAATACAAACCACTAATTGATGCCATGAGGCATTACGACTATACTGTTAATATAAAGTGGGTTATGGCTCATTATACAACAGCAAATCATTATTTAAACATTGGAGGAAAAACAGCCGAAGCTACCGGAGGTAGTGAGTGGGTAAAATACATGCATCCTAAATATCAAAAACGAATATTTTTTCCAGATTTATGGACAGAAAACGAAATAGCAACATGGGGAACAAATTTGTAATAGTATTAATTGCAATAATTTGTTTTGTAGGTTGTAAAAATGAAGTTGAAAAACCTGAAACCGAAAACAACGAATTAGCAGTTGTTGAAAAACCAGTAGAGCCAGAAGAATTTGGCTTTAAATTAAACGATTACATTGTAAAACGCGATACTGTGCGTAAAGGTGATACCTTCGGGATAATTTTGGATAGAAACCACGTTGAGTATCCTAAAATATTTCAAATTGCCGAAAAAGCTAAAGATACTTTCGATATTAGAAAATTGCAACTTGGCAAACCCTATACTTTATTGTGTGCCAAAGATTCTATAGAAACACCACAAGCCTTCATTTATCAGCCTAATAAAGAAGATTATGTAGTTATTAATTTTAAAGATTCTATTCATGCCTTTAAAAGCAGTAAGCCAATAACGTATGTTGAAAAGGTTGTAACGGGAGTTATTAATAGTAGTATTTCCGAAACTTTAGATGCTCAAGGTGTAAGTGCGGTTTTAACCAATATGTTAGCCGATAATATTTATGCTTGGACCATCGATTTCCGTAGATTACAAAAAGGTGATAGATTTAAAGTTATTTATACCGATAAGTATATTGATGATAGTATTTACACCGGTGTTCACGATGTTAAAGCAGCTTATTTCGAGCATAATCACGAACCATTTTATGCCTTTCAGTTTGAAACAGATTCTGTAAAAGGTATTATTGATTATTTTAACGAAGATGCCAAAAATTTACGTCGTGCTTTTTTAAAGTCGCCAATAGAGTTTGGAAGAATTTCTTCTAGATATAATTTAAACCGTCGTATTGCGTATTACGGTTATAAATTACGCCCACATAAAGGAACTGATTTTGCTGCACCTGTAGGTACACCAATTCGGGCTACCGCAAATGGAACTGTAACCGAGTCTACAAGACGTGGTGGAAATGGTAAGTTTGTTAAAATTAGGCATAATGCAACCTTCGAAACCCAATATTTGCACATGAGCAAACGCTTAGTAAAAGCAGGGCAATTTGTAAAACAAGGTGATGTTATAGGTTTAGTTGGTATGACAGGAAATACAGGAGGTCCGCATGTGTGTTATCGTTTTTGGGTAAATGGGAGACAGGTCGATCCGTTTAAGCAAAAATTACCAGAGGCCAAACCAATATCAGATTCTTTAAAAGCAAAATATCTAGATTTTATTAAACCAATAAAGTATAAACTAGATAATATCTTTTTTGAGCCCGAAATTGATGAACAGCCTGAACAAACTGTAATAACGCAAGCAAATTCATAACAAACAATGGCATTACCAACAGTCAATCCAACTACTACAAACGCTTGGAAAAAACTTCAAGCACATTTCGAAGATGTAAAAAGCATGCATATGAAAGAGTTATTTGCTCAAGATGCAGACCGAGCAAATAAAAATTCTATTAAATGGGATGATTTTTACGTGGACTTTTCAAAAAATAGAATTACCGACGAAACCTTAGGTCTTTTATTAGAGCTGGCTGATGAGGTAAAACTTAAAGAAGCAATAGCGAGTCAGTTTTCTGGTGAAAAAATTAATAAAACTGAAGGAAGAGCTGTATTGCATACCGCATTACGTGCACCTAAAGACGCTCAGTTTTTTGTTGATGGCGAAAATGTAATGCCGGAAGTTTATGAGGTTCAAGAAAAAATAGAGAGTTTCACAAATAAAGTTGTGAACGGAGAATTAAAGGGGTTTACTGGTAAGTCGTTTACACATGTTGTAAATATTGGTATCGGCGGATCTGATTTGGGGCCGGCCATGGTTGTTGATGCGCTTCAATATTACAAAAACCAATTAACTACATATTTTGTTAGTAATGTTGATGGCGATCATGTAAACGAAGTTATAAAAAAGTTAGATCCAGAAACAACGTTGTTTGTTGTAGTGTCTAAAACCTTTACTACGCAAGAAACGCTATCTAACGCAAATACTTTAAAGTCGTGGTTTTTACAATCGGCTACCGAGGCAGACATTGCAAAGCATTTCGTGGCAGTATCAACAAATCTTGAAAAAGTAAAAGATTTCGGTATCGACGCAAATAATATTTTCCCAATGTGGGATTGGGTTGGTGGTCGTTTCTCCTTATGGAGTGCTGTAGGTTTATCTATTAGTTTAGCTGTTGGTTATAAAAATTATAGTAGTTTATTGTTAGGCGCTTATAAAATGGATGAACATTTTAAAACTGCCGATTTCGATAGTAATATCCCAGTAATTTTAGCCTTAATTAGTGTTTGGTATAACAACTTTTTTGGAGCCGAAACCGAAGCTATTATTCCATATTCGCAATACCTAAGCCAGTTTGCAACATATTTGCAGCAAGGTATTATGGAAAGTAATGGTAAAAGTGTAGATAGAAATGGAAATGCTATAGATTACCAAACCGGAACGATTATTTGGGGAGAACCAGGAACAAATTCGCAGCACGCATTCTTCCAATTAATACATCAAGGAACAAAATTAATTCCTGCCGATTTTATTGGTTTTGTTGAGTCGTTACATGGTAATACCGACCATCATGATAAACTAACGTCCAATTTTTTAGCTCAAACCGAAGCGCTACTTAATGGTAAAACGGAAGCTGAGGTAGTTGCAGAAGGCACTCAAGAAGCTATAATTCCATTTAAAGTATTTCAAGGAAATAAGCCAACAAATACCATTTTTGTAAAAAAGCTTACTCCAGAAAGTTTAGGAAAACTTATTGCTATGTACGAGCATAAAATATTTGTACAAGGAATTGTCTGGAATATATTTAGCTACGATCAGTTTGGAGTGGAGTTAGGAAAGCAGTTAGCTAATAAAATTTTACAAGAATTTAACACTTCAGAAGTGAAGTCTCACGATTCATCAACTCAAAATTTATTGAAATATTATAAGTGTTTTAAATAAAACGCTGCGTTTTATTTACTAAAAAACTTACAAAGCTCACTATTTTTTAAGGAAATAGTGAGCTTTTTTTTGCTCGAATAGTCATTTTCTTAACGGTTTGTTAATATTGGATGGTATATAATGCGTATTTTTGCAGCGACTAATTTCAAAAGTAAATAATTAATTCTTTTTTAAAATTATGAGAAAATTCACTCAAAATTTATTAATGGCTGTAGCTTTATTGTTTGGTGCGGTTGTTATGGCACAAAGTACTATAACAGGTACGGTGTTGGAAGCTGGAACAGATATTCCATTACCAGGTGCAAACGTTATTGAAAAAGGAACCACAAATGGAGTTGTAACAGACTTTGATGGTAACTTTACAATAAAAACAAATGAGTCTTCAGGAGAACTTGTTATCTCTTATGTTGGCTACACTTCCAAAACAGTAGCTTATTCTAGTGCTAGTTTAGGAAACATTTATTTAGAATCTAGCCAAGTAGGTCTTGATGAGATTCAAATTATTGCTTCTGTAGCGGTAGATAGAAAAACACCGGTGGCGGTGTCTACTGTAAAATCTCAGGATATCGAATTAAAGTTAGGGTCTCAAGAGTTTCCTGAAATTTTAAATTCGACACCTGGTGTTTATACCACAAAAACTGGTGGTGGTTATGGTGATGCTAGTGTGCGTATTAGAGGTTTTCAATCTGAAAATGTCGCTGTGATGATTAATGGTATTCCTGTTAACGATATGGAAAATGGTGCTGTTTACTGGTCTAACTGGGCTGGTTTAGCCGATGTTACTTCTACAATGCAAGTGCAAAGAGGGTTAGGAGCTTCAAAGGTTGCTGTACCTTCAATTGGTGGAACTATTAACGTTATTACTAAAACTTCGGATGTTGAACAAGGTGGTAATGTAATGACTTCAATTGGTAACGATGGTTATCAAAAATATGGTTTAACATACTCAACCGGGTTGTTAGACAATGGTTTTGCTGCAACTATTTCGGCTGCAAGAACCCAAGGAGATGGTTATGTTGATGGAACTGAATTTAATGGCGTTTCTTACTTTTTAAACTTATCTCAAGAATTTAACGATGCCCATAAATTGGCGTTTACCATTTTTGGTGCTAAGCAACGTCACGGACAACGTCAAAATAGACAATTGTTAAAAACTTATGCCAATAGCGAAAGCGGTAGAAAATTTAATGCCGATTGGGGATACAAAAACGGTCAGGTTACGCACCAAGAAGATAACTTTTATAACAAACCTCAAATGTCTTTAAATCACTATTGGGATTTTAACGACAATACAAGTTTATCAACAGTGGCATATGCTTCTTTTGGTTCTGGTGGTGGCGGTGGTACCGCTGGCGACGCTAGTAAGTTTACCTTCAACGAATTTGGATATAGCGATTACCGTGTTGGATTATACGGACCAATTAATTTCGATAAAATTGTAGAAGAAAACATTGCAGCAGGTGCCAATGGTTCTGAAACTATTTTAAGAGCTTCGCGTAACGACCATAATTGGTATGGTGTTTTATCTACTTTAAAAACAAATTTAACCGACGATTTAGTATTATTAGGAGGTTTAGATTTTAGAAACTATAAAGGTATTCACTTCCAGGAAGTAACCGATTTATTGGGAGGTCAATTTCATATAGACGATAGTGATGTAAACAATCCTAATAAAGCTACCAGAGTAGGAGATAAAAGAAGTTACTATAACGATGGCTTAGTTGGTTGGTTAGGTGCTTTTGGACAATTAGAATACGATGTTAACGAAAATTTAAATACATACTTATCTCTTGCTGTATCTAACACTGGTTATAAAAGAGTAGATTACTTTAATTATTTAGATAGCGACCCATTACAAGAAACAGATCGTTATAACTTTTTAGGTTATAGTATTAAAGGTGGTGCTAACTACAGATTGGATAGTAACCATAATGTATTTGCTAATATTGGTTATTTTGAAAAAGCTCCAGATTTCGATGCTGTATTTCAAAATTTCGATAACGAGCATATTAATGCCGATGCCGAAAACCAAAAAATTACAAGTTTCGAGTTAGGTTATGGTTTCCGTAGCGAAAAATTAGCAGCTAATGTTAACTTATACAGAACAACGTGGAGTGATAGAACCGAAACAGCAAGTTTCCAACAACCAGATGGTAGTAATGCATTTGCAAATATTTTAGGAGTAAACGCTGTGCACCAAGGTATCGAGGTAGATTTTAAATATAAAGCTACCGATAAATTAAATATTACTGGTATGGCTTCTTTAGGAGATTGGAGATGGGATAATAACGTAACCGATGTCGATATTTTAGATGAAGATCAAAACGTTGTAGAAACTGTAAATTTATTTATTGAAGATTTACACGTTGGTGATGCTGCCCAAACTACAGCAGCATTAGGAGTAAATTATAGTATTACACCAGAAACTAAAGTATTTGTAGATTATACTTACTTTGGAAACTTATATGCAGAATTTGACCCAAGTGACAGAAATGACCCTACTGTAACTACCGATGCTTATAAATTACCAGATTACGGTTTATTTGATGCTGTTATTACTCATAGTTTTGATTTTGGATATTTTGATGCTACCTTAACTGCAAGAATGAATAATATTCTTGATACAGAGTATTTTACTGATGCTTTTGATGGAGATGTAGACGAAATTGTAGGTTACTATGGTTTTGGTAGAACATTTTCCTTAGGTGCAAAAATCAAATTTTAATAAAAAAAGAAAATGAAAAAAATAGTTTATTTATTCAGCTTAGTTGCAGCCACAGTTTTTGTAGGTTGTAATCCTTTAGAAGACGTTCATCAAGAACTTGCAGATCAAGATAATCTTGAAAACAAAATTGTTGATACAGGTATTGAGTATACCTTGACCGATGAAGATTATGAAGAATTAGAACTAGACTATTCTAGCTTTAACTCTGCAGATCAAGCTAACTCATTAATTCCAGTTTTATTATCAAGCAAATACCCTTATTTAGATGCGGGTTCGCAAGCATATGTAACCTACAATTGGTATAGAGGATATCCTTCAAACTCTTATGAGTTAGATGGAGATGATTACAGTAATCCAGATTATACTGGTTTTCCAGAAGGCGAAGATGATGCAGTTGTTTTAAGTACTGTTACTGCTGCCGTTGGAGCTTCTTTTACAAGTCCTAGTGAAGGTGATGTAGTTTTTGCAACCTATAATTTTTATACTGTCGCTGATGCCGACAGTTATTACGAGGCAGATTTAAGAGTAGAAGCCGATTATAATACTTATGAAGCAATAAATGTTTCTGGAGACCAAGAGTGGTATTACCAAACTTATGGTGCTACAATGAATGGATATAGTGGTGGTACAGATTATGCTAACGAAGATTGGTTAATCTCTGCTGAAATTGATTTAACAGATGTTACAGATCCAGGATTAACAGTAACTCAAATTTTAAATTATTTAGATGGAGATATTTTATCTGAAGTTTTAGTATCTAAAGATTACACCACAGGTGGCGATCATACGGCTGCTACTTGGGAAGCTTTAACATTAGCTCCGCTTCCAACAGGAAGCTCTTGGGATGCTGTTGCAAACAATGAGTATGATTTATCTGCATATGCAGGTGAAACTATTCACTTAGCGTTTAAATACGATTACGAAGCTGGCGATACACCAACTTGGGAAATTACTGAAGTTTTAATTAAACCGTTCGGTATCGATACAGAAACTATTTATGAGGAATCAGGAATGTTTTTAACCTATAACGGTACTGCTTGGGAGTCTGCGACAAATGCAACTTACATTGTAGATGCCGAAGATTATGATGCTATGGGTGAAGCTAGTGGGCAACCAGGTAGTTATAATAACTTTAGTTCAAGTATATCGTCAGACGATTATATACCAACTTATTTAGGGTTAAAATTCCCTTACGTTACCGAAGAAGATGCAACTATGTTTGTAGGGTATTTGTATTATTCTTCTAGTGCTGGTGCTGTACAATTTAGATCTGATGCTTTTACTTATGCAAATGGTTCTTGGGCACCTTATGAAACTGAAATTGCTGTAACAGCTCAATATGGTGTAAATTCAGATACAGAGTGGGAGCCAGATAACACCATCGCATATACCTTAACAACGGCCGACTATAGCTTTATAGCTGCTAGCGATGCTTTAGCTGCAGAATATCCAGACGCTGTTGGTAATTTAGATTCATATGGAAACTTCAACAGACAAGGTGGTGGTACAACTTGGACAGACGAAGCTTTATTAAAAGCGTTTAATTTATTATTAGACGAACTAAATCCTTCGGCAGAAGAAGGTCAAAAATACGCACTAAGTTTTGCTGTTTATAACGGTGCTTCTGGTGTAGAAACTTTCTTCTTGATAAAAGAAGGCGGTGCTTGGGTCGTTAATAACCAATAATCACTTTTTTATAAATTAATAAAAACCTCTTACTTTTGTAAGAGGTTTTTTGTCTTAATTAAAATTTTATGTTATGAGTAAATATTTTTACACCATTGTGCTAGGTTTAATGTTGTCTTTAAATGCATGTAGTGGTAGTGACAATAATGTTGGTACAGACGATGATCCTGTTATCGAATTTCAAATTCCAAGTGAATTGGCAGCATATTATTCCGAAGTCGATTTTTCTGCTACTGGAACAACATTGTTAAATGAGCTTCATGAAGTTTCAGAATCAAACCACACTGTTTTGTCTTACGGTGCAAGACACAATTATTTATATAGTATTGATGAAGATGCTGCAAATACCGACAATGTTATTTTAATGTACACAGGAGAATCTAGGTATTGGGAAGAGTATACCTCAGGGAATAACCCTTATAGTCCTCAAACATTCAATACAGAACATATTTATCCGCAATCTTTATTAACTTCAGAAGATGCCGTAACCGACTTGCACCATTTAAGAGTTTGCGATGCCGACGTTAATTCGCAACGTAGTAATTACCCTTATCAAGATGGAGTTGGTAATGCCATGCTTCTTACAGCGTCTTCCTGGTATCCTGGAGACGAATGGAAAGGCGATGTTGCTCGAATGATACTTTATTTGAATGTGCGTTATGGTGAGTCGTTTAATAAAGTGGGCTATGAAGATTTGTTTTTAGATTGGAATGAAGAAGATCCAGTTTCTAGTTTCGAAATTCAACGAAATAACAGAATTGAAGCCGCTCAAGGAAACCGTAATCCGTTTATCGATAACCCGTATTTAGCAACCTTAATTTGGGGTGGCGATGCTGCCGAAAATAGTTGGGAGTAAAATATTAAAACAAAATACAACTGCTTTAGGCAGGCTAAAACGCAACTCAATTTTATTGAGTTGCGTTTTTTTATTGTTTAAAACTCATAACAACTTGCTGTAAAAAAAGCCGAAATTCTACGTATTTTTATAAACTCGTTTTTTCAAACATCAGCTTTACAAATCAATTTATAAATTTTAAGGAATGTACTTAATTTTCGATACCGAAACTACCGGATTACCAAAGCGTTGGGATGCACCAATAACAGATGTCGATAACTGGCCTAGGTGTATACAAATCGCATGGCAATTGCACGATGCTATGGGTAATTGTATTGAAAGTCATGATTATTTGGTGCAACCAGATGGGTTTAATATACCCTACGACGCCGAAAAAATTCACGGTATTTCTACCGAATTAGCAGAAGAACAAGGTGTGCCACTTGCTGAGGTTTTAGAAAAATTTAATATAGCCTTAAGCAAAACAAAATTTGTAGTAGGGCAAAATGTAAAGTTCGATTTAAATATAATGGGAGCAGAATTTGTGCGAGAAGACGTTACAAACCCATTACAAGAACTACCGGTTTTAGATACTTGTACAGAGCACACTGCTCAACTTTGTAAAATACCAGGTGGCCGTGGCGGTAAATTTAAATTACCAACATTAACCGAGTTACACGAGTTTTTATTTAATGAGCCTTTTGCAGAAGCACATAACGCAACTGCCGATGTTGAGGCAACAACACGTTGTTTTTTAGAGCTTATTCGTCTTGAAGAATACACCAAAGAACAACTGGACGTAGAACCCGATTATTTTAAAAATTTCAAGGAAGCCAATCCGCAAGAAATTCAACTTATCGGTTTAAAGCACATTAATCTTAAAAGTGAAAGTGCTAAAATAAGAGCTAAGCTTCAAAAAACTGAAGGATCTCAAATTTCCTCTGAAGAAATAAAACAAAATATTTCCGAATTAAAGGAAGTCGATTTTGTACATCTACACAACCATTCGCAATTCTCGGTGTTACAATCAACCATGAGCATTCCAGATTTGGTTTCGGCCGCAGCATCACATAATATGCCGGCAGTAGCATTAACAGATCATGGAAACATGATGGGTGCTTTTCATTTTATAAATGCTGTAAATAATCAAAATAAAGGTATAAAAGCCGCAATTGAAGCAGCAGAAGAAAATGGAGAAACCACAGATAAAAAACTTATCAAGCCCATTATTGGTTGCGAGTTTTTTGTATGCGAAAACCATTTAGATAAGTCGCGTAAAGACAACGGTTACCAAATTGTATTAATTGCAAAAAATAAAAATGGGTACCACAATTTAGCAAAGTTATCATCGCATGCCTTTGTAAATGGGTTCTATTATGTGCCACGTATCGATAAAAAATTAATACAGCAATATAAAGAAGACATTATTGTTCTAACAGGTAATCTTTACGGAGAAGTGCCAAGTAAAGTATTGAACATTGGTGAGAATCAAGCAGAAGAAGCTTTATTGTGGTGGAAAGAAGAATTTGGCGATGATTTGTATGTTGAATTGATGCGCCATAATCAAGAAGACGAAAATCGAGTAAACACAACTTTGGTTAATCTGGCTAGAAAACACAATGTAAAGCTAGTTGCAACAAATAATACCTATTACCAAAAACAAACCGATGCCAATGCGCATGATATTTTGTTGTGTGTAAAAGATGGCGAAAAACAAGCCACACCAATTGGTCGTGGTCGTGGGTATCGTTACGGTTTGCCAAATCAGGAATATTATTTCAAGTCTTCCGATGAGATGAAGGCGCTTTTTAAAGATTTACCAGATGCCATTGCAAATACCGAAGAAATTTTAAATAAAATTGAAGCCTTTCAGTTAGCTCGTGATGTACTTTTACCTGCTTTCGATATTCCCGATCAGTTTAAACATGAAGAAGATTTAATTGATGGCGGTAAACGTGGTGAAAATGCTTATTTAAAACATTTAGTTTACGAAGGAGCTAAAAAACGCTATGGAGAACCACTTACAGAAGAGGTAACCGAACGACTAGATTTCGAGTTAAGTGTAATTGAAAATACGGGTTATCCAGGATATTTCTTAATTGTTGAAGATTTTATTCGTGAAGCTCGAAAAATGGATGTGTCTGTAGGTCCGGGGCGTGGTTCGGCAGCAGGTTCGGTAGCAGCCTATTGTTTATGGATTACCAACATAGACCCTATGAAGTACGATTTGCTTTTTGAGCGTTTCTTAAATCCAGATCGTATTAGTATGCCCGATATCGATATTGATTTTGATGATGAAGGCCGAAGTCGTGTTATGGACTATGTAATCGAAAAATACGGTGCCAACCAAGTAGCGCAAATTATTACTTATGGTACTATGGCAGCAAAGTCTAGTATTCGAGACACTGCTCGCGTGCTCGATTTACCATTGTTTGATGCCGATAGGATTGCTAAGTTAATACCTAATATGTCTAAACTAAATAAGATTTTTGGTTTAGATGAAAAAGCTTTGGCTGGCAAATTTAGAGCTGAAGAACTTGAAAAAGTAAACGAACTTTTAAACATATCTGAAGGTGCAGATCTCGAAGCTAAAACGGTAAATACGGCCAGAATGCTTGAAGGTTCTGTGCGAAATACAGGTATTCATGCCTGTGGTGTAATTATTACACCCGACGATATTACTAAATTCGTTCCAGTTTCGGTGGCAAAAGATTCTGATTTATATGTTACTCAGTTTGATAACTCCGTAGTAGAATCTGCAGGTTTACTTAAAATGGACTTTTTAGGGTTAAAAACATTAACCTTGATTAAGGATACTGTAAAGATTGTAAAAGCACGACATAACGTACAACTCGATCCAGAAAGTTTTCCTTTAGATGATGAAAAAACATACGAGTTGTTCCAGCGAGGAGAAACCGTTGGGGTGTTCCAGTACGAATCTCCTGGCATGCAAAAACACCTTAGAGATTTAAAACCTACGGTGTTTGAAGATTTAATTGCTATGAACGCCTTGTATCGTCCAGGTCCAATGGAATATATTCCAAGTTTTGTTAGGCGTAAGCATGGCGATGAAGAAATTGAGTACGATTTACCAGCCATGGAAGAATACTTAAAGGAGACTTATGGTATTACAGTTTACCAAGAGCAGGTAATGTTACTCTCGCAAAAATTAGCCGATTTTACCAAAGGTGAAGCAGATATTTTGCGTAAAGCCATGGGTAAAAAACAAATTGTGGTACTCGATAAAATGAAACCTAAGTTTATTGAGCAAGCAAAAGCTAATGGTCATGACGCAAAAATTCTTGAAAAAGTCTGGAAAGACTGGGAAGCCTTTGCTAGTTATGCCTTCAATAAATCGCACTCCACATGTTATGCATGGATAGCCTACCAAACGGCGTATTTAAAAGCACATTACCCAGCAGAATATATGGCCGCAGTGCTATCTAACAACATGAACGATATCAAAACCATCACCTTCTTTATGGAGGAATGTAAGCGTATGAAGTTGGAAGTACTTGGGCCAAGTGTTAATGAAAGTTATTACAAATTCTCGGTAAATAACGATGGAGCGGTTCGTTTTGGTATGGGGGCCATAAAAGGAGTTGGCCATGGTGCGGTTATGACAATTGTTGATAACCGAAAAGAAGACGGAGCGTACAAATCTATATTTGATTTAGCAAAACGTATCGATTTACGAGCTGCAAATAAAAAAGCTTTTGAAAATTTAGCCTATGCTGGCGGTTTCGATTGTTTTACCGATACGCATAGAGCTCAATATTTTCATAAAGAAGGCGATTTAACCTTTTTAGAAATGGTTATTAAGTACGCTCAAAAACATAAGGAAAACGAAAACTCTGCCCAAGTAAGCTTGTTTGGAGAAGCTAGTGAGGTACAAATTGCCGAACCAACCATTCCACCATGCGAAGATTGGGGAACTATGGAAAAGCTATCGAAAGAGCGCGAAGTGGTTGGTATTTATATTTCTGGTCATCCGTTGGATGATTTTAAAACCGAAATGAAAACCTTTTGCAATGCCACAGTAGGTATGTTTAATAATCTAGAGCCATACGTAAACCGCGAACTCGTTTTTGGTGGTGTGGTTACCGATGTGCAACACCGCGTTAGTAAACAAGGTAAAGGCTGGGGTATGTTTACTATTGAAGATTATACCGATAGTTTTGAATTCAGAATTTTTGGTGAAGATTATTTAAAATTTAGGCATTTTTTAATGATTAATAATTTTGTGTTTGTAAAGTCTTTTGTTCGCGAAGGTTGGACAAACAAGGATACTGGTAAAAAAAGCGATCCACGCATACAGTTTAATAGTTTTCAGTTGCTACAAGATGTTATGGAGCAGTATGCAAAAAAACTATCGTTACAATTAGACATTAACGACCTAAAAGAACAAAAAATAACAGCTTTAAAAGAACTGTTTCATTTACACCCAGGAAATCAGTCGCTAACATTTTTGGTTTACGATACTAAAGAAAAAATAAAACTTTCTATGCCTAGTAGAAGGCAAAAAGTAAAAGTAAGCCAAGAATTGCTAGATGAGTTACAAACTATGGATGTAAAGTTTAAACTTAATTAATAAGTTGCGCAAAGGATTGCAGCGGCATCCTTTTTTACAATTTTAAACCTTAAAAGTAGTTTGCAGAAAGGTGTATTTTGCATTTACCTAAAATTGTTATAATTCTAAGGCTGTAAAAAAGATATAGCGAAAAGCCTGGTTTATGCGCCAAAATTTTTATAAAAATAGCTCTAAACAATTAAGTTATAAACAAAACAAATAGTTAGTTTGTAAGCTTTAGAGAAAAAATTGACTAATTTTGTGATGTTAAAAAGATTAAAAACATTTAAAAATATATATTATGGCATTAGAAATAACAGATGCAACGTTTGAAGATACAGTTTTAAAAAGTGATAAACCTGTTTTAGTAGACTTTTGGGCTGCTTGGTGTGGACCATGTAGAATGGTTGGGCCAATTATTGAAGAAATTAGCGGAGAATACGAAGGTAAGGCCGTTGTTGGTAAAGTAGATGTAGATGCTAACCAAGAATTTGCTGCAAAATACGGTGTGCGTAACATACCTACAGTTTTAGTTTTTCAAAACGGTGAGGTTGTTGGTAGACAAGTTGGTGTAGCTCCAAAAAATGCATATACCGAAGCTATTGATTCGTTATTATAATAAATAGACGAAAAAGAAATTTGAAAAAGGTTTACTGTTATGGTAAACCTTTTTTATTTTAGTAAAAATTAAAAAAATAAGATGAGTAAACCAATAAAAGTACAAGATGCTATAGATAGCAAATTGTTAGAAGACAGAAAAGTGTTTTTGTGGGGTCAAGTAGATGATAAATCGGCAAAACATGTAATTGATAGATTAATGTATTTAGATGCTCTAGAAACAAAAGACATTACTTTATATATTAATAGTCCTGGTGGTTATGTAACTTCAGGCTTTGCTATGTACGATTGTATAAAATCTTTAAACAGCGATGTTTCTACGGTTTGTACAGGTTTAGCAGCATCGATGGGGTCGATTTTATTATCGGTTGGAACTAAAGGAAAACGTTTTATACAACAACACGCACGTGTAATGATTCACCAACCTAGTGGTGGTGCACGTGGGCAAGCGAGTGATATTGAAATTACAGCACAAGAAATTATAAAAACAAAGGAATTAAGTGCAAAAATTTTAGCAAATAATTGTGGGCAAGATTACGATAAGGTAATGAAAGATTTTAATCGCGACCATTGGATGGGAGCAGAGGAATCGTTGGCTTACGGTATTGTTGACGGGGTGATATAAGCCCCCTAGCCCCCAGACGGGGGAAATCTTATTCTTTCCGTGTAAAAAGGAAAGTTTAGTTTTAATTAAATTGATTACAATTTAACTTATATGTTTTACCCCATGAGTATTTCCTCCCCGTTTGGGGAGGTTAGGAGGGGCTTCTAGATGAATTTACAAAACGAACTTAATAAAGCAGAAGGTTTTAAAAATTTGGAGCTACTTGCCAAACAAGTAGTCGAGGGTTTTATTGCCGGTATGCATAAAAGTCCGTTTCATGGTTTTTCGGCGGAATTTGCTGAGCATAAAATCTATAATCAAGGTGAAAGTACGCGCCATATTGATTGGAAGTTATTCGCAAAAACCGATAAGCTGTATACCAAGCGTTACGACGATGAAACTAACTTGCGCTGCCATATTATTTTAGATAATAGTAGCTCGATGCATTATCCAAATGTTGAGGTTCAGCAATTAGATACGCTTAATAAAGTAGGGTTTTCGGTATTATCAGCGGCGGCATTAATGCAAATTTTAAAAAAACAACGCGATGCTGTTGGCTTAAGTATTTATAGTGATAATTATGATTACTACGCTCCTGAAAAGGGTAGTGAGCGGCATCATCAAATGTTGTTAAATCATTTAAGTGGAGCTGTAGTTAATAAATCGGTTAGTAAAACAACCGAAACTTATAAGTATTTGCATGAAATTGCAGAAAAAATTCACAGACGTTCTTTAATTTTCTTGTTTACAGATATGTTTCAAACAAGTGAAGATGAAGCTAAATTGTTTGAAGCTTTAAGGCATTTAAAATATAATAAGCACGAAGTGGTATTATTTCATGTTTTTGACGGAGATAAAGAGTTAACATTCGATTTCGATAATAAACCGAAAAAATTTATTGATGTTGAAACAGGAGATCACGTTAATTTATATGCCGATAATATTCGCGAAAGTTATCATGCAGCAGTAGAAAATTATTTTACAGCATTAAAATTGAAGTGTGCACAATACAAAATAAAATACGTTGAAGCCAATATAAATAAGGGCTTTAACGCTGTTTTAAGTGCCTACATGATTGAAAGGCAAAAATTCGGATAAAATTTTTTTAAAAAAAGTTTAAAAAACATTTGACAAATAAAAAAAGGCGTGTATATTTGCATCCGCAATAGCGCAACGGTCTGGTAGTTCAGTTGGTTAGAATGTCGCCCTGTCACGGCGAAGGTCGCGGGTTCGAGTCCCGTCCAGACCGCAAATATTGCTAAAAAGCCTTAATACTTGTTAAGGCTTTTTTTGGCAATAAAAAGAAGTTGTGTTGTTCAGTAAGCCTTGTGTTTACTGAAGGTAGAGGTACCCAATCAAGTTGGGCACTAAACCAATGGAAAGCTTTCCTTTTTTCTTTATTGAAAATTGGGATGCTTTTTTGTTTTGGGGAGTGATTTATTAAATAAATTAGTGCTGAAAACAACAAAAAGGGGTAAAATTCGGGGATATACATTTTTTGAAAAGGGGGTATTCTATCTTTCTGTAAATAAATAAGTTACGATTTTTATTAACTATTAAAACTACTAATTATGCAAATAAATAGGGTGACTATTTTATTTGTTATCTATAAAAGTAGGCAGAGGAAGGATAAAACATCTCCTATTTACTGTAGAATTACATATAAAAAAAGTCGAAAGGAGTTTACAACAGGATATCATATTACCCCAGAAAATTGGGATAGTAAAAAGCAAATAGTAAAACCAGAAGAAGAACAACATAATTTTATAAATACGCAGTTGAGCCTGATCATTACAAAAGTGAATCAGGCTTTTTTATTGCTCCAGGTTAATCAAGTTAATTTTGGGGTAGAAGAGATACATAGACAGTACAGAGGGGAAAATATAAAAGTTGAAGTTGGCTTATGTGAGGTCTATGATTTGTTTTTAAAGTACCTGGAAAAATTAATAGGTAAGGAGTTAAATCAGGATACTTACAAAAAATATGTGGCCTACGGAAAACATCTCCAGAGTTTTGTTAAATGGAAGTATAAAACTAAGGATGTTAAAATAACGTCTATTAAATCCAGTTTTATAGACCAATATGAGTACTATCTTAAAACAGAAAAGAACTTTGCGCAAATAACCTTAAATAAGGTAATACAACGATTTAGACGATGTGTGAAATTTGCTATTGCTGAAGAATATTTAAGTAAAGATCCATTTCTACTTTATAGAGCAAAAAGAGTGAAAAAGGAAGTTGTATTTCTGTCTCAAAGTGAACTTATAAAATTAGAAAATCATACTTTTAAAATTCAAAGAGTTCAACAAATAAAAGATATGTTTGTTTTTTGCTGTTACTCAGGTTTAGCCTTTAAAGAGATGAGCACTCTTAGAAAAAAGGATATTGTAATTGGGTTTGATGCTAAACTTTGGATAAAAATACACAGGTCTAAAACCTCTAGGAGTTATAGTGTGCCATTATTGCCGAAAGCAAAAATAATTGTAGATAAGTACTCCCAAAGTAAAACGGAATACGTTTTTCCGAGGATTTCCAATCCAAAATTTAATGCTTATTTAAAAGAAATTGCAGATATAATTGGTATAAAAATTAATTTAACTCATCATGTTGCAAGAAAAACTTTTGCAAGTACGGTTTTATTATTAAATAATGTTCCAATGGAAGTAGTGTCAAAATTGTTAGGTCATTCTAAAATGCAGACTACTCAGGAGCACTATGGTGAAATTGTGCAAAAACAAATAAGTGAGGAAATTATGAAGCTTAACAATAAACTTGTAAAAAAATGAAAAAATTAACTGTGTTGTAATAAATTTATAGCGCAGTTATTTTTATCCATGAAAGAGAAAAACTTACCTATTGAAGGAATACCTATTGAATATAAAAAAATAAAGCCAGAGGATTTTGATTGTAAATACTATGAAGCAAATCATAATGTTACATTAAAACCAAACGAGGAGGGTTATATTAGTGAGGGGTTATTGCCAGTTCTTGAAAAAGACCTAGAAAAAAAGGATACTACTATAATTAATGCAGGTGTAGGGCAAGGAAAGACAAGAGCTATTTTGAAAATGGTATCAAAGTTTTGTGCTAAAAGTGATTATATCGTAATGATTGCTGTGCCATACAATAGTTTAGTTGAGCAATATGTGGAAGAATGTAGTCAGTATGTAAACAAAGAAGAAATTTTCAATTTAATCAAGTACAGTGAAGTTGATTCTTCTAATGAAAACAGGAATTGGGGATATACGAGTGACGAGGAGATGTTGCCTCTTTCTTCAAAAATAAATCGATATAGTGTCCATGTTATGACAGTTAATGCATTACTTGGAAATCCAGGTGATGGGAATATTTTTATTTCTAGAATAAGGAATGAATATTTTGACTTGTTAAAAACCCATGTTTCCAAATCAGGTAAGAAAATAGTTTGGTTGTTTGATGAAGTTCATGATAGTATTCATAATTTCAAAGAGAATTTTATAATTAACTTATGGCATTATTATGGGTTAATTCATAAAGCATATATAATCAGTGCAACTTTTAATGAAGCTTCAAAAGAAGTTATAAAATATGTTTCTGAGTTTACTGATAGAAATATTAATATAATTGATTCTGAGAGGTTAGCAGTACCAAAAAAGCAAAGTAATTTATATTTAAACTTTTATTCTACAAGAAAAATTGATAGAGAAAAAAAGTTAGTTTATTTAGTTAGGCAACTATTAAAAAATAATAAACCTTTCGATATTTTGGTTTATTCCAGGTCATTGGCTGAGAGTATAATTAGCGCTAATAAAGCACCATCAAATGTAGATACTTTAGGAAAGATTTTGGAAGGCTATAAGCATAGGATTAATCGTTGTTATTCTAATGTTTTTGATGAAAAGGCGAATAAAAAATTTAAAGATGGTAAAAGCACTATTAATATCGGAACTAATTTTAGTACTGGAATAAATATTGAAGAGGAGGGGCATACTTTTATTATTTTGCTTCCTATGGATTTAGACCTGGATTATTTTAATAATAAGGGTGTGTTTACTAATGGTTCAAATATTATTATTCAAGCCTTAGCAAGGCAACGTAAAAAGGGAAATATTCATGTGTTTTTATCTTCTCCAGATACTATTTCGGAAAAAAGTTTACCTCATAAGGATATCGAAATAGAGAAAATATTAGAATGTTTTAAGTTATATCAAAAGAAATATCCAAAAGAAGTTTCATACAGCGATATAAACGCTCAAAATAAAATTCTAGACAACGTTTATGCAAAACTGTTATTAAACACTAAAATAGCTAGAGAAAATATTATTAAATGTAATAGGACAGGTTTAAATAGGTTGTTATACCCTACCGAAGAAATTTTTAAATTAAATCAAGGAGAAAGTTATTTAAATAATGATTTTTTTGGAGGAAGTTTATCAGTTTATGTCTTATGGGCAAGTATTACTAATCAGTTTTTAAATTGCAAATTAGTAGATATAGATGCCGTAAAAACGATAAATTTTGAAAAAGTTAATCTGTTCCAGGAAGTAAGGGATTGGGTTAGAAATGAAATACAAGTTATAAATAAACTGGATAAAAACTTTGCACTTTTTAATAGTTTTTCGGGTTTTGAAAAGTTACAATTTGTTGAATTGTTTTTAAATGATTTTGACATCTATATCGATAATAGAAGAGCTAAACTTGTTGATAGGAATAAAGTTTTTCTAATGACTTTGGTTGAAGTTTTTCTCAGTGTTGAAAATACTAATCTTGCTGGTGCTAAAAAAGAGATGTTTCAATTATATTTAAGATCATGCATTTACCATAGCAATGTATTAGAGCGTGTTGAAGATAGTTTGAAAATTAGGAACATAAGATGCTATGAAGTGTTTAAAAAATGGAACAGATTTAAAACCGTTTTAGAAAATGATGTTATTTTATATAAAGAGAAATCTAAGAAGCTTCCAAGTGATCCCAGTGAGGAGTTTAAACAACTTTTTAAAGACCTGGATTTTAAAAAAGATTTAGAATACTTAATAAATAAGGAGTTTATTCTAGGTAAAGATACTTTTCAATTTAAAAATACTATTACAAAGGCCATACAAAATAAAACACTTATGAATACATTTTATAAATTGACAATATCTGTATGGTATGATTCAAAACTAAATCAAACAACCCAAATGGGTAAAAAGGTTTCTTATTATAATATTATAAAATCTGATATGGATAACCTTCCTAATCTATTATATCTACCATTGTCAGAAGAAACGTTATAACTCGAATTTTTAAATAAAATAAAGAAGCTTGTCTATGGCTTTTTAATATAAGAGACTCACATGTAATGTGGGTCTTTTTTAATTTATAGATGAAACTATTCATTTTCATCTTAAAATCAATTCATTTAAATATTAACCTTCAAAATCATAAGATTATGCAATTAAGGAAATCAGAAAGAAAACAAGCCAAAATTAAAATGGCTTTACAGGGTTCATCAGGCTCTGGGAAAAGTTTAAGCTCTCTTTTGCTTGCCAAAGGACTAACTAATGACCAACTAGATAAAGTTGCTGTGGTGGATACGGAAAATGGTTCAGCAGACCTTTATGCTCATTTGGGTAACTATAATGTGTTGACATTAAAACCACCTTATACGCCAGAAAAGTTCATTGAGGCAATAGAAGTTTGTGAAAAGGCAGGAATGGAGTGTATTATCTTAGATTCCATTTCACATGTGTGGGATGAGTTACTAGATTATCATTCAAAACTTCCAGGTAATTCATTTACCAACTGGAATAAGGTGACTCCTCGGCAAAAGGCATTTATTGATAAGATCTTACAAAGTAAAGCTCATGTTATAGCGACAATGAGAACTAAACAAGATTATGTTTTGCAACAGAAGGATGGGAAATACGTGCCTGAAAAAGTAGGGCTAAAGGCTGTGCAGAGAGATGATGTGTCTTATGAGTTTACAATTGTATTTGATATAGATATTAAACACTTTGCAATAGCAAGTAAAGACAGGACTAACTTGTTTTCAGGTAAACCAGAATTTATGATAAATACTTCTACAGGAAAACGCATCTTAGAATGGTGTTCTTCTCCAATAAAAGAGGAAGATGTAAAACGGAAAATAGAAGAGTGTTTGTCTGTTAGTCAATTAATGGAATTGTATAAGGAGTACCCTAGTTTTCAGTTGCCATTAAAGTCTCTGTATCAAGCTAAAAAAGATCAATTAGAAAAATTAATTAACCCACAAAATTTTAGTCAAAATGGAAATAGTATCAGTAACCGAGCTTAGTAAATCAAACAATGGTAGTATTAATTCCTTTCTAGGTACAAGTCAAGATGTTATAAGTTTACCCGTACCTGGAAGAATAAAGGATTATAAGGTTAATGCATTTATAGAGGCTAACACTAAAGAGGTTAGCCTTTCTAATTTAAAAAATGACTGTATTATACCTGTGTTCAGCAAGGATAACGAAAAGACTCTAGCACATCAAGAGTTTATAGAAATAGCTCAAAATTGTGTTGGTAAAGTGTTTTCACATCATACCATAGAAGCACCTGAAATTAGAGTGAGTCATCAGATTAAGGGTAGAGTGCCTTCAGCAATACACAAATCAGCCAAAGATTTGTTAGACCATGAAAGAACTCAGTATTTTGAGAGAATGGCATTTATTATTAGAGTGCCTTCAATAACAGAAACTATAAATGGAAATAAAGTTGCTCTAACTATTGGAGGAGTAAGAGCCTATAATCAAGAGAATCTATACAATAGAAAAACGTATGAGAAATTTAAGTTTTTTATAGGGTTTCAAAACATGGTGTGTTGTAATTTATGTATATCCACTGATGGTTTTCAAGAAGAAATGCGAGTTGGAAACTATTCAGAGTTAAACACGAAAATTTTGGATTTGATTCAGAATTACAACGCTGAAAATCATTTGTTAGAAATGCAGGAATTGTCAGAACAAAGTTTAACAGAAAAGCAGTTTGCTCAACTTATAGGTAGAGCAAGGTTATATAATTATTTACCAAAACAGGATAAATCTCTAATTCCAGAATTATTATTAAATGATGGTCAAATTTCTACTGTAGCTAAGGATTATTATTTAGATGATAGCTTTTGTAGAAATGATGATGGAAATATAAATCTTTGGAATGTTTATAATCTCTTTACAGGAGCTAATAAGAGCTCTTATATTGATTCTTTTCTATCAAGAAATGTAAACGTCTTTGAATTTACAAATGGACTTAAAAATACCCTGAATGGTGATTCTAACTATTCTTGGTTTTTGAGTTGAAATTTAGGTAAGATCTACATTATTTGGAATGTAGGTCTTCCTATTAAATAATTCTATTTTGTAAAGTAAATAATCTATTTTTGTAACCGAAATTTGAGATATGAAAGAAAAAAAAATCAAAGTAATTGAGCTTTTTGCAGGAGTGGGTGGTTTTAGATTAGGTCTGGAAAAAATTAACGATGAAAATAATAAATTTGAGATAATTTGGAGTAACCAATGGGAGCCTTCCACAAAGACTCAGCATGCATCATTAGTTTATGAAAAAAGGTTTGGTAGTGAAAATCATTCTAATATTGATATTTCAAAAGTAAATGTGAATGATATACCAGATCATGATTTACTCGTAGGTGGTTTCCCGTGTCAAGATTATTCTGTAGCGACTACTTTGAAAAATAGTAAAGGACTAAAAGGTAAGAAAGGAGTTTTATGGTGGGAAATTTATCGTATACTTAACGAAAAAAAGAATAAGCCAAAGTATCTATTTCTTGAAAACGTAGATAGATTATTAAAATCTCCCTCAAGCCAAAGAGGAAGAGATTTTGCTATAATGTTAAAAAGTTTATCTACCCTTGGATATGTTGTGGAATGGAAAGTAATAAATGCAGCGGATTATGGAATGCCACAAAGAAGAAGAAGAGTGTTTATTTTGGCTTATCATAAGACATCAGAATTAGCAAAAAAATTACTAAAATCGGATTTAGAAGATTGGGTGTTGAAAGATGGGGTTTTAGCTAAAAGTTTTCCTGTTTCATATGAAAAAAACAAAATAGAGTTTTCTCTATTAGATTCTGTTGAAAATATTTCTATAAACTTTAATAAAAAAGGAAAAACATCTCCTTTTGAAATAAACGGTGTTTACAATGGAGACTCAATACTATCAATGAAAACAAAGGCTGTTTATGGAGGGGCGTTCACAACATTAAAAGATGTTTTGATTGAGGAGACTGATGTGCCAAAGGAGTTTTATATTTCGGAAGAAGACTTGCCTAAATGGAGTTACTTAAAAGGTGCGAAAAAGGAAATTAGAGAAACTAAGGATGGATTTAAATATAATTATAGCGAAGGAGCAATGATTTTTCCTGATAACCTCAATAATTCATCACGCACTATTATTACAGGTGAAGGAGGTAAGTCTCCATCAAGGTTTAAACATGTAATTAAAACTAACAAAGGCTACAGGAGGCTTACACCTATAGAATTAGAGAGGCTAAATATGTTCCCAGATAATCATACCCTGTTGGAGAAAATATCTGATACTAAGAGAGCGTTTTTTATGGGCAATGCATTGGTTGTGGGGGTTATACATAGAATAGGAGAGGTTTTGTATGATGAAGTCAAATAGGATATATTCTTTTAGCAATATTATTTTTTATCAAATAATCTAATTTAAAAACTAAGTTGATTGGTTTTTCAGCTAAAGATGAGGTATAATAAATATATCCTTCATTATTAGGGTTCAGTTCTCTTATAGTTGTTTTGCCTGATTTAGGGTTATTACGAATGTTAGTTACATAATTAGCTATATTATTTTGAGTTAAGCCTATTATTTCAAGATGCTCAATTAATTTTTTTCTATCAACACTTGTGATTTTACATCCCGTAAACCCTTTGGACAAATCTTTCTCATTTCTAGCTTTTATGCCTGTAATTAAAAAGTAATGGGTGGTAACTTTTGATTTATCAAATAACCATCCTTTTTTTTCTATTCCTCCTTTTAGATATGACAATTCAAATGCAAATGTAGGTAGATTAGAATTTATATAATTTAGTTGTGCTTTTTCATCTATTAGGTAATTATCTTTATAAATTAGGTCAATGCCTTGATGTTGAGATTTTAAATCACTTACTCTTGAAAGGTTTAGGTTAATTTTTTTATAAATTCCATCAAGATATTTTGCTAATAACTGTTCTTTAAGTAAATCACTATGGAAATTGCTCATTAAAATTATTGTATTAATACATTACAACTTGTCCTATTTTCTTTCTCAGGGCTATTTGGTTGTGCTCTATTTTAAAGGTCTCAGGAGGCGTTAAACCAATAATCAACACAGGAACAGTTAAGAAGTTTTGTAACGGGGGTAAATAGTCTAAAAACTTTTCAAAGGTGCCAATTGCGCCATCAAACCCTCCTCTGACTTTCATCTCTTGGGTGGCGGTTATTACAATCCCTATCTTGGTTTGTATAGCTTTATTAACATGGTTTAATTCACTTGCCAAAACAGGTTTTAGAAGATTCCATGCGATAACAGATGAATGATTAAAAGCAACCTCTATAGATAAATCTTGCTTGGCAAAATCTAACCTCCAAGTATCACCTCTGTATTCGTTATCTTGAAATATATATGATTCATTAAACCAACCATGAGCTCTAAAACTTTCCTTCAAAAGCTCATTTATTGCTCTAGATATACTTTTGGGTGTTTTATCTAAACTACGGGCCCCATAACTTTGATGTCTGTTTATAATGTCATCATCTGAGATGGCGTCTATAATTGTTTTTAACTCTTCAAATTGATTTATGAATTCTGGTTCGTTTAATATAATTTCAGCATGTCTAAAAGAATGTGTAATAAAATTCATCTACATGTAGTATTTTGACTATTAAGAAATAAATGTAAATAAATTAATTGTGAAAATCTTTTTAACTAATTTTTTTTTCAATTTTTTTCGGGATTAGCTAAATGAGAGTGTAAACCTCCTTACTCGGAGACCCCCACCCATTTTTGGGAAGAGAAACTCCCCCTCCACAATGTATATAATTTAAAATTTACGCACAGGAATATAATAGTCAAGGTGATAGCTGATTTTTATTTCTTTCCAGGTACGTGATAAATTGTTCAGTGGTGTATTTCAACTCAAAAATAAATAAATGGTTAGAATTATTAATTACAAAGAAAGACAGAAAGAGGATGGTACATCATTCTTTGTTCTGGAGCTGCAAGGAGGCATAGAAATGGTTATAAGCAAGACCACAGGAAAATTCTATGCAACTGCAAAGAGAGCTTTTATTCCTTCAACATTTGATGAACAGACATGTTCAGCCTTAATAGGAACAGAAATGCCTGGTAAAATTATTAAAGAGGACTGTGAGCCTTTTAATTATGTTATTAAGGAAACAGGCGAAGAAATAGTTTTATCGCATACTTGGGTTTATGTAACCGAAGAGATTCCAGAGGTTAAAGAAAGACCTGGAGAAGAATTAAATGTTATAGCTAATTCGGATGTCTTCTCTAAGAATGGTATTCTAGAGCCTGCTATGTAAACTATATAATTAAGGAGTCTAATCTATCAATGTCTATAGGTTAGGCTTTTTATTATTTCCAGGTAAGTGAATAATATTACTGGTACCTGGATGAATTAAATAGATTATTAACGGGAAACCAGTTTGAATTGTGCTAAAGAAAGAAAAGTACCAAAAGAAAGAAACTTTACATTATCCCTCTCTCTATTATAATAAGTTTGTTAAAGATTTCTAAGACAGCGTCTGAAAGAAACTTTCTTTGACAAAGTTATAAAAAATTTTTTAGAAATTCAATAGTTGGACTAAAAATTTTCCTAGGAAAATAAAAAAATGTATGAATATTTCAGAAATACATGTTTCTTACTCAAATTCTAAAAGTGAGAAGCTTAAAATTAAGAATAGTCAAGACTCATTTAACGTGCTTAGAGCGTGTTGGAGTGATGATACTATAGAATTACAAGAAGAGTTCAAAATATTGATGCTAAACCGGTCTAATCAAATATTAGGGGTCTATCCATTATCAAAAGGAGGCGTGTCTTCAACTGTAGTTGATGCAAAATTGGTTTTTAGTGTAGCACTCAGGTGTAATGCTTCAAGTATTATTATAGCACATAATCACCCTAGTGGGAATTTAAAGCTTAGTGAAGCAGATAAAGTTTTAACACAAAAGTTAAAAACAGCAGGGAAGTATTTAGATATAGACTTGTTAGACCATATTGTTTTGGTAAAAAACGACTATGTGAGTTTTGCTGATGATGGATGCTTATAAAAATCCTATTTTTTCCAATCTATTATATAAGAGTATGGAAAAATTAGGATTTTTTTTAGTTGTGTTTACTTGTATTAATGTGTAGTCCATTAAAATTTAGTGATTAACTTTTAAATGAAAAGCTACAGATTAGTATTAATAGCCTAATTTTTTAATTAACGTGGAATTTAAAAATATATTAATTGAATTTAAAGCTTTATCGAATAATGGTTTATATACAAGAGGTAAAATTGATTGGTGGTTGTTAAAAGAGGAAAAAAGGTATCAGAATTATTTAAAAATGATAAATATTCTTACTTCAGAATTTCCAGGTATGCCTATAACAGAACATATTTCATTAAAAAATGAAGTAAAGTTTATCCATTTATATGATAAGCTCAGTGAAGTTGCAGAAATGTATAGATTTAATAATAATCCCAAACTTTTAATAAACCTTGATAAAATAATTAGTTCAATAAATTTTAACTAATGGAAATAATTGGAAAAATTAAAGTTTTAAAACAATTACAAATTATAGGTAATAATGGGTTTAAGAAACGAGAAGTTGTTATTACTACAGAGGAAAAGTATCCTCAGCAAATTTTAATAGAGTTTACACAAGATAAATGTGAATTATTAAAAGCTTACGCAGTAGGTCAAGCTGTAAAAATTAAAATCAATTTAAGAGGTCGAGAGTGGATTAATTCTCAAGGTAAGGCAATTTACTTTAATTCATTTCAGGGTTGGAGTATAGAGCTTCAAAATGCCTTAGAGGATGAGTCTAGTTACTTTGAACCTGTCAGTTTTATCGAGGATGATGACACTGATTTACCATTTTAACCAAATCAAACAAAAATATAATTATGAAGAAAATTTATTTAGTATTAATAGCTATTTTATCATTAGTATCATGCTCTACTGAAGATAATACTATAGAAAACGAAACACATGCCAAATTAATAGGTAAGTGGTATTTTGATGATCCAAATATTTATCCAGAAGGGAATAACTCATTTACATTTAGTACAAATGGAGTTGTAACCTATACGAATTGGAATCCTTATGTAGATGCTTTTGAAGACGAGGATGGAACTTACAGTTTTGATGGAGATATTATGACAATGACATTTCCAGATGGAGTGAGTTTAACTTTTGTTCAGAAAGTAGTATTCATAAATAATAATATTGTTGAATTTCAAGAAACAGGAGTTTCAGGAGAGTTAGCTTATGAAGGAGACTATTTTAGAGATGGAGAGATTGAAGAAGTGGAAGAAGATTCTAGTTTAAAATTATTATTTGACACAGGAAATGTGCTAACTTCAGGATATGGATCACCATGTTACGAACTTTCATCAGAAAGCGACAATATAAATACAAAACTTACCTTTTTATTGGATGGCGAAGAAGTGAATACATATAATTATTCTTCTACTCCAGATTACCAGGTGCATGAATCAGCTATGTTGGATGGTGATGAGATTAAGATTAAGTTTGAACTTGTAGATTTTAATCCTGAAGTTTTAGATAAAGGCATCATTATTTATGATATTATGGTGACTATAGAAAATAGCCAAGGGGAAGTGATTAGAATTGAAAATTTAGGTGAATTGTATTATTGTAACGATTCAAGATATGAGGTCACTTTTATTTATAATGTAAAAAATGATACTTTTACAATAGAAGATAAAACACACCAATTCTGATTAAGTAGAAACTCTTGAATTTATAAGTATTTATCATTTTCCAGGTCTTTTATTTAGACAAGAGGATTTGATAAAATAACGTTATAAATATTTAATTAGGGGTAAAATTCGGAGTACATTACAATAGGAATCTCCGTAATTGTCTGCTAGTGAGGATTATTATTTATAGATTGAAGAGTCCCGTCCAGACCGCAAATATTGCTAAAAAGCCTTAATACTTGTTAAGGCTTTTTTTGGCAATAAAAAGAAGTTGTGTTGTTCAGTAAACCTTGTGTTTACTGAAGGTTTAAGTAGTTAAACCAATGGAAAGCTTTCCTTTTCCGAAGTTTCGGAATTGGGATGCTTTTTTGTTTTAGGGTAATTTTATCGTGCTGTTTGGGTAGAAATTCTTTTTTGTAATTTAAAAGAGATTTTAAATTGTTACATCTTCCTCAAACAAATTCTGGCTCATATCGTTGTAATCTACATTTTCTTTAATTAAAATATCAATAGGTAAGTATATTTTTTGTTTCGGTTTTTTCGTTTTTGTTAAGTAGTCCGATATAATTTTAATAGACTCGTAACCTTGTTCAAAAGGTTTTTGCGAAATTAAAAACGATACCGTTTCTTGTTTTAAGCAGGCTACGTTTTGTGGAGTATTATCAAAACCAATTAAAGTAAATTTAGCGATGTTGTCTACGTTATTGGCTAAAGCAGAAATTCTACTCGAAGGAACAAAAATTCCAGAAATATCGCTGTGCTTTTTTAAAACGTCGTTTACCGATTGAGCTAAATTTAATTTGTTATTAAAACCATCAACTTTTAAAGTGTGCATAGCGTGTTCTAAATTGTTTTTTAAAAAATAATCTTGAAAGCCTTTTACACGCTTAGATATGGCATTATTATCCGTTCTGTTTTCTCTGGAAAGTATAATTAAATATTTGTTAGTTGTTGCGCTTAGGTGCATTAATTTACCAGCAATAGTTCCTGCCATAAGCGAGTCTTGGCCAACGTAAGTTAAATTATTATGGTTTTCTACATCAATATTTAAAAATTGATAAGGAATGTTTTGAGTTTCTAACTGTGATACGATACGAGATGTTTCAGATAAAAACATAGGAACAAAAACAACAGATGAAGGCTGTGTTTTAATTAATTTTTGAAAGGCTTTTAAATACGATTTTGGGTCAAATTGATTAAAGTTATAAATAGTTAAATTAACACCAAAACTTTTAATTTCTTCGGCTGCTTTTAACACACCAAGATAAGGCGCTTTCCAAAAAGCATCGGTGTCGTTGTAATTAGGAATTAAAACGGCAATCTCGTATTTATTTTTAGAGGCTAATGCACTTGCTACTGGGTTAATGCTGTAGTTTCTGCGTTCTAAAATTTTTCTAATTTTAAGTTCTGTTTTTTTAGAAACACCACCTCTATTGTGTAAAACACGGTCTACCGTGCCTTCCGAAACATTAGCTTCTTTCGCTATGTCTTTAATCCTAACCATGTTAATTAATTAAAAAGGCATCATATTTTTTGCAATTTAGTAAAATATTTTATCTGTTCGTGTGCGAACACGAAAACATTTTTTATATTTGCGTGTTCGCACACGAAAATTAAACTAAACATAATGAGTAAAATAATAGTAGTAACAGGAGCAGGCGGTGTATTATGTAGCACCTTGGCTGTAGCCTTATCAAAACAAGGTCATAAAATTGCATTATTAGATTTAAATCTGGAAGCTGCGCAAGAAGTAGCTGCAAAGATTAATAAAAATGGAGGAACAGCCATTGGCGTTAAAGCTAATGTCTTAGAAAAAGAGTCTTTGGAAGCAGCGAAAAAAGAAGTTAATTCGGCCTTCGGATTATGCGATATTTTGGTTAATGGAGCAGGCGGTAATCATCCGTTAGGTACCACTTCAAATCCGTTTTTTCAGCAAGAAGATTTAAGTAGTACCGTTGAAGGTTTTAAAACATTTTTCGATTTAGATCCTAAAGGCATTGAGTTTGTTTTTAATTTAAACTTTATAGGAACCTTATTACCAACCCAAATTTTTGCTAAAGATATGGTTGGTAAAAAAGGCTGTAGCATTTTAAATATTTCATCAATGAATGCTTACACACCGCTTACAAAAATACCGGCCTACAGTGGGGCAAAGGCTGCTGTTTCTAATTTTACACAATGGTTAGCGGTTCATTTTTCGAAAGTAGGTATTCGGGTAAATGCATTGGCTCCCGGCTTCTTTTTAACCGAACAAAACAGAACTTTATTAACTAATGAAGACGGTTCGTTAACCCAACGCGGACAACAAATAATAGACCAAACACCAATGGGGCGCTATGGTGAGCCAGAAGATTTAATTAGTACAACGCTATATTTATGCGATGAAGCATCGTCGTTTGTTACAGGTGTTGTAATTCCTATAGATGGAGGCTTTAGTGCATATAGTGGTGTTTAATAAACTAAATAAATAATAAAATGGAACAAACATGGCGTTGGTACGGGCCAAACGATCCCGTATCATTACAAGATATTAAACAAGCTGGAGCAACAGGTATAGTTTCGGCTTTACATCATATTTCAAATGGCGAAATTTGGACGGTAGCCGAAATTGAAAAAAGAAAACAAACCATTGAAGCCGAAGGGTTGTCATGGAGTGTGGTTGAAAGTATTCCGGTTCACGAAAACATTAAAACACGCTCTGGAAATTTTCAAACTTATATTGAAAATTATAAAAAAAGTATTGAAAACTTAGCTAAATGCGGTATTAACATTGTGTGCTATAATTTCATGCCGGTGTTAGATTGGACACGTACCGATTTAGAATTTAAGGTAGAAGACGGCTCGAAAGCGCTTCGATTTGATGTTATAGCCTTTGCTGCCTTCGAACTTTATCTTTTAAAACGCCCTGGAGCAGAAAGTTTATATTCTGAAGAGCAAAAGCAGGAAGCCAAAACTTATGTTGAAAGTCTTTCTGATTCAGAAAAGAACACCTTAATTAATAATATAATAGCAGGTTTGCCAGGAGCCGAAGAAGGTTATACTTTAGAGCAATTTCAAAACATTTTAGATACTTATAAAGACATAGATGCCGACAAGTTACGTGAAAATTTAGTGTCTTTTTTAAAAGAAATTATTCCAGTGGCTTCAAGTAACGGGGTGCTTATGTGTATTCATCCAGACGATCCGCCATATCCAATTTTAGGACTTCCGCGTGTTGTGAGTACAGAAAGTGATTATGCCCATTTGTTTTCTCAAGTTCCAGATAGAGCAAACGGTATTACGTTTTGTACAGGATCGCTTGGTGTGCGCCCAGATAATAACTTAGTACAAATTTTTAACCGATTTGCAGACCGTGTACATTTTATTCATTTAAGAAGTACCAAACGCGACGAAAAAGGTAATTTTTACGAAGCCAATCATTTAGAAGGTGATGTAGATATGTACGGAGTCATTAAATCGGTTTTAGTAGAGGAGCGCAGAAGAAAATCTGAAGGATTTAAAGATGCAGCAATTCCTATGCGTCCCGACCATGGTCACCAAATGCTAGATGACTTAAAGAAAAAAACCAATCCTGGTTATTCTGGTATTGGGCGTTTACGTGGGCTTGCAGAACTTAGGGGTCTAGAATTTGCGTTGCTTAAAGAGTAAAAAAATAAAATAAGTTAGAAGTTTTATATTCCAAAGAATAATTAAAACCATTATTATTCTTTGGAAATTAATTAATCGCATAAGTTGTAACTGTTGTTTTTTTATGAGAGATTTAATCTTTTATACTAAAGATAAAAGCGCTTTTTTCCTTTTATCGAGTTTCTTCGCTACTTATGCAAGATTTGTTTATATTTAGCCAAAATAGTGCAAAAATACAATCGATTGTATTTTGGTTTTATAAAAAGCATATCCGTGTTATAATTAATGTGTAAATTTCTATTTATAAACAAAAAAATGAATCGAGATGACTATTTTAAAAACCAATCAAACTAAGTTATGAGCAATAAGTTTATTCACGACAATTTTCTGCTAGAAAATAAGTATGCCGAAGAATTGTATCACGAGTATTCTAAAAATCAACCTATAATTGATTATCATAATCATTTACCACCTCAAGAAATTTTAGAAGATTCTGTTTATAATAACTTAACAAAAGTTTGGATTAATGGCGACCACTATAAATGGCGTGCCATGAGAACTTTAGGTGTAAAAGAAGAATTTATTACAGGTAATGCTCCCGATAAAGAAAAGTTTAGGCAATGGGCAAAAACAGTGCCTTATGCTATGCGAAATCCTTTGTATCACTGGACGCATTTGGAGTTAGCTCGTTACTTTGATATTTACGATATTTTAAACGAAAAATCGGCAGATAAAATTTATCAAGAAACTTCAGAAATGCTAAGCAGCTCTAGTTACAGCTGTCGCAATTTACTTCGTAAGGCAAATGTTGAATTTGTTTGTACTACCGAAGATCCAACCGATACTCTAGTGCATCACCAAGCCCTGGCTAAAAGTGATTTCGAAATTAAAGTAAGTACAGCATTTAGGCCAGATAAAGCCATGTTAATTGAAGCCGATTCTTTTTTTAGTTATTTAAAAGAACTGGGGGAAGCTGCTAATCTCGATATTGATTCGTATACCGCTTTAAAAGAAGCTTTAAAAAGTAGAATAGAATTTTTTAATAATAATGGTTGTAAACTATGCGATCATGGTTTAAGCCAGATGCCTTTTGAAAACTATACAGAAGCCGAAGTAAATATCATTTTCAATAAAAAATTAAAAGCCGAAACATTACTGCCGCAAGAAATATTAAAGTTTAAAACGGCAATATTAATGTTTTTATGTGAAACCTATCACGAGTTTGGTTGGGTACAACAATTTCATTTGGGACCATTGCGAAACAATAATAAGCGTATGCATACCTTACTTGGTCCAGATACCGGATGGGATTCTATCGGCGATTATTCGCAAGCTGAAAGTTTATCGGCATTTTTAAATACTCTGGACAGTAAAGACAAATTGTGCAAAACCATACTATATAATTTAAATCCAGCAGATAACGAAGTTATGGCTACCATGATTGGTAATTTTAACGATGGGAGCATAAAAGGAAAAGTGCAATGGGGTTCTGGTTGGTGGTTTCTCGATCAAAAAGATGGCATGACAAAGCAATTAAACACCTTGTCTAACATGAGTTTAATTAGCTGTTTTATAGGAATGTTAACCGATTCTAGGAGCTTTTTATCTTTTCCAAGACACGAGTATTTTAGAAGAATTCTTTGTAATCTTATTGGAGATGAAATAAAACGAGGTGAATTACCAAGGGAAGAAATGCAGTGGATAGGTAAAATAGTGGCAGATATCAGTTATTTTAATGCCAAAGAATATTTTAATTTTTAAAACACAAAACAAATATAAAAACAAGCGTAAGCTAAAAGTAATGAGTAAAGTAGTAACATTTGGGGAGATTATGTTAAGATTAGCCCCACAAGGATTTTTAAGATTTTCGCAAGCGAGTAGTTTCGATGTTGTATACGGAGGAGGGGAATCAAACGTAGCAGTTTCTTTAGCGAATTATGGCGTTCCAGTTGATTTTGTAACCCGATTACCAAAAAATGATATTGGAGAATGTGCGATGATGGAAATGCGTAAGCGCGGCGTAAATGTAGATAAAATTGTATGGGGTGGCGACCGTTTAGGAATCTATTTTCTAGAAACAGGAGCAGTAAGCAGAGGAAGTAAAGTAGTTTATGACCGAGCCCATTCAGCTATAGCAGAGATTGAATCTGGAATGATTGATTGGGATTCTGTTTTTGAAGGAGTAGAGTGGTTCCACTGGACAGGTATAACACCAGCTATTTCTCAAGGAGCTGCCGATGTTTGTTTAGAAGCTGTAAAAGCAGCTAGCGAAAAAGGCATCACAATTTCAACCGATTTAAATTACCGAGCTAAACTTTGGAAGTACTGCGACGATGCACATAGAGAATCTGTAATGACAGAATTAACATCTTACTGTGATATCGTTTTAGGAAACGAAGAAGATGCCGAAATGCATTTCGGAATTAAGCCAGAAGGTATAAGCGTACAAACAGAAGGACACAACGTAAAAGCAGAAGCTTTCTTATCGGTTTGTAAGCAAATGATGGAAA
>NZ_JAJAPX010000020.1 GCF_020523965.1 Neotamlana sargassicola
GTTTTAGGAAACGAAGAAGATGCCGAAATGCATTTCGGAATTAAGCCAGAAGGTATAAGCGTACAAACAGAAGGACACAACGTAAAAGCAGAAGCTTTCTTATCGGTTTGTAAGCAAATGATGGAAAAATTCCCAAGAGCTAAAAAGGTAATTACTACTTTAAGAGGATCTATATCAGCTTCTCATAACACATGGGCAGGTGTATTATACGATGGTAAAAAAATGTACGAAACACGTCAATACCAAATTACAGATATCGTAGATAGAGTAGGTGGTGGCGATTCGTTTATGGGAGGATTAATCTACGGTTTATTAAAGTACCCAGAAGACGATCAAAATGCATTAGATTTTGCCGTGGCAGCCTCATGTTTAAAACACACTATAAAAGGTGATGCGAACTTAGCAACCGTTGCCGAAGTTGAAAAACTTATGGGTGGTGATGCTTCAGGTCGTGTAGCTCGATAATTAAAATCATTCAAATAAAGCTG
>NZ_JAJAPX010000021.1 GCF_020523965.1 Neotamlana sargassicola
CGCTACCAAACGACCTAGATTCGCCGAGATTCCTCGTCCCGATCATTTCGGATGACGAGTTACGCGCGCATAATCTATCCCGAAACACTTCGTAAGCGCGAAACCTCCTCGACCAAGGTCCCACAACCTTACATATTCAATATGTAAGGTTGTCGACCTTACATATTGCCGCCGAGTCGAGCGCGACCGAGTCGTTCGAAACAACCTCCATCGCTTTCGAACGACCTCGTATCGGCTCCAAATGCGCCAACTAATGCTCCCCGATGCTCCCGACGCGCTCTACGCGAACCCCGATTTAGTCGAAATTTCACGTTCCCGTCGGACCGAGTCGGCGAGACCGAAGCTCGCGCGAACGCTACCAAACGACCTAGATTCGCCGAGATTCCTCGTCCCGATCATTTCGGATGACGAGTTACGCGCGCATAATCTATCCCGAAACACTTCGTAAGCGCGAAACCTCCTCGACCAAGGTCCCACAAC
>NZ_JAJAPX010000022.1 GCF_020523965.1 Neotamlana sargassicola
GCATCACAGATCTGATACGTGATTTGATCTGGACCATTGTAATCTGCATTTGGCGTGTAATCTATCGTATCATCCGTTGGATCGTTTGGTGTGCCACCATCGTTTACTGTTGCTGTACCATTGCTTGCACCACTAGTGATAGTGATGGTTCCTGTGCTTGCTCCATCGCCACCAAAACTATCGTCGTCTAATACTACAATGTTTACTGTATCGTCTTCATTTACACTTGCCGTATCGTCTACTGTTGTTGGTACATCATTTACCGAGTTTACTGTAATATCTACCACTGCCGTTTCACAATCGCCATCCGCATCACAGATCTGATACGTGATTTGATCTGGACCATTGTAATCTGCATTTGGCGTGTAATCTATCGTATCATCCGTTGGATCGTTTGGTGTGCCCCCATCGTTTACTGTTGCTGTACCATTGCTTGCACCACTAGTGATAGTGAT
>NZ_JAJAPX010000023.1 GCF_020523965.1 Neotamlana sargassicola
TTGTGGTCCTACAACCCCAATATTGCCGTAACAATATTGGTTTGGGCTAATCCGCGTTCGCTCGCCACTACTAACGGAATCACTTTTGTTTTCTTCTCCTCCGGGTACTTAGATGTTTCAGTTCTCCGGGTTCGCCTCCTTACGGATACTATATCTTCAATATAGTGGGTTGCCCCATTCGGATATTTGCGGATCAATTTGTATGTGCCAATCCCCGCAACTTTTCGCAGCTTATCACGTCCTTCATCGCCTCTGAGAGCCTAGGCATTCCCCATACGCCCTTATTTAGCTTATTGTACTTTTTGCTTTTTTAATGAGTTTCATTAATAAGTATTAAACTTACTAATAATGATTAATTGTATCGCTCGCGTGATACTTTATTAATCTTAATTACTTTTCATTAGATATAAATCTAATGTTTCATGTATCTTTTCAATATGTCAATGAAC
>NZ_JAJAPX010000024.1 GCF_020523965.1 Neotamlana sargassicola
ACAAGATGAGATTTCTTTAAAGGGTCGTAGGAGATGACTACGTTGATAGGCTACAGGTGTAAAGGCAGTAATGTCATAGCCGAGTAGTACTAATAACCCATAGGCTTATTGTACGCCTGTTTTTTTAAAAGAGTACAAAATAATTACTAGTCATGATTTTTTTCAATATGTTAAGATATTTGCGCAATAGCGCGGTTAATGGTTGTACGTTAATGGTTATTAGTTGGTAGTTCACCAACAATAAGAAACATAAACCAATAACCAACAGTTTAAGGTGGTTATAGCGATGGGGCTCACCTCTTACCTTTCCGAACAGAGAAGTTAAGCCCATTAGCGCCGATGGTACTACACTCGTGGGAGAGTAGGTCGCCGCCTTTTTTCA
>NZ_JAJAPX010000025.1 GCF_020523965.1 Neotamlana sargassicola
CAGCTGTTAATTCAGCATTCGATTCGAATCAACGACAAACAGGAAAATTTAGCGGGAGAACCCTTTGCAGGACGCACCTGTATTGAAAAACTAGGAATATTTTGACATCCTTTTTTTGCTTAGGGCTCAGGCTCTTAATTGAGCATTCGATTCGAATCAACGACAAACAGGAAAATTTAGCAGGAGAACCATTTGCAGGACGCACCTGTATTGAAAAACTAGGAATACTTTGGCATACTTTTTTGCTTTGGGCTCCAGCTGTTAATTCAGCATTCGATTCGAATCAACGACAAACAGGAAAATTTAGCGGGAGAACCCTTTGCAGGACGCACCTGTATTGAAAAACTAGGAATATTTTG
>NZ_JAJAPX010000026.1 GCF_020523965.1 Neotamlana sargassicola
CGTCATCAGAAAAGCAAGCTTCTCTATGTTACCCCTCGACTTGCATGTGTTAGGCCTGCCGCTAGCGTTCATCCTGAGCCAGGATCAAACTCTTCATCGTTAAATTTTTAAGTGTTTCCACTATTATCTTTAACAACTAAAAGAATATCTCTAAGGTACTCAAAATGGCTTATTCTCTTTGTTGATTAGTATCGTTTCCAATACCAATCTTACGCTGTCAATTCAATATGTTTATGAACTTATCTTTTTCTTTTCTTAACTCGTTTCCTTGTTAAGCGGGTGCAAATATAAAACCCTTTTTTAAATCTCA
>NZ_JAJAPX010000027.1 GCF_020523965.1 Neotamlana sargassicola
AAAATTCAAATTGCATATGATAGCTTACTGTGTCAGCTAAATAAAAACAGGTTCCAAAAGGTTCTAGGGTGTAATGGAGAGCCGTGGTGGCTAAAAATGTGAGAAGGTTTGCATATTCCTACCTTGTAAACATCCAATATTCTCAGGACGATATCTCGGCAATGGCTACAGCTAGCTCAAAAATTCAAATTGCATATGATAGCTTACTGTGTCAGCTAAATAAAAACAGGTTCCAAAAGGTTCTAGGGTGTAATGGAGAGCCGTGGTGGCTAAAAATGTGAGAAGGTTTGCATATTCCTACCTTGT
>NZ_JAJAPX010000028.1 GCF_020523965.1 Neotamlana sargassicola
CACCACCATTAGAATTTAACCAGTTGTTAAGTTCAGTTGTATTTCCAGCCCCATCACATTCCACAGTTAAATCGCTAGCAATAGTATCGATAGTCGGCGCTGTAGTATCTTCAACGGTAAAGGTAGCAGTAGTTGAAACAGAGTTTCCGCAGGCATCTGTAGCGGTAAAAGTTACGGTAGCAGCACCAGTTAATCCACAGTCATCAGAAAGTGCATTAAAGTCGTTGGACCAAGTAATAGAAGCACAGTCATCAGAAGCACTAGCCCCAGCATTAGAAGCTAACCAATTATTAAGGTCAGTAG
>NZ_JAJAPX010000029.1 GCF_020523965.1 Neotamlana sargassicola
AATGGCTACAGCTAGCTCGAAAATTCAAATTGCATATGATAGCTTACTGTGTCAGCTAAATAAAAACAGGTTCCAAAAGGTTCTAGGGTGTAATGGAGAGCCGTGGTGGCTAAAAATGTGAGAAGGTGCAGATTGGTATCCTCTTAATATTCTCTGGCTGATATCTTGGCAATGGCTACAGCTAGCTCGAAAATTCAAATTGCATATGATAGCTTACTGTGTCAGCTAAATAAAAACAGGTTCCAAAAGGTTCTAGGGTGTAATGGAGAGCCGTGGTGGCTAAAAATGTGAGAAGGT
>NZ_JAJAPX010000002.1 GCF_020523965.1 Neotamlana sargassicola
AGGAGTAACATGTGTAGGTATGGGGTCGCAATTAATTTCAAAAGAAATTGTAGCTAACCAAGATTTCGATACACTAACTAAAAAAGTGGCTAGTGCATTAAGCATTATTAAAGACTTAAGAAAATAAAAAACAACCAAAACTAAACTAAAAATGAGAAACCTGATATTATTTATAACAACTGTTTTTTTGTTTACGAGTTGTGGTCAACTTAGCGAAAATAGAACAATAAAATTAGCTCACGGACTCGATGTTAACCACTCGGTTCATAAAGCTATGGTGAAAATGGGCGAAGATTTAGCCGAAATATCAGGTGGTAAAATGCAAATTGAAATTTACCCAAGTCAGCAGTTAGGTACCGAGCGCGAATGTATTGAATTGTTACAAATAGGAAGCCTTGATATGACTAAAGTTTCGGTGGGTGTAATGGAAAATTTTGCGCCGAGAATGAAAGTTTTCGGACTTCCATTTTTATTTAGAGATAAAGCTCATGTTAATCAAATTCTAGACGGAGCAATTGGTCAAGAATTGTTAGATGAAGGTACACAATATTGGCTTAAAGGTTTAGCCTATTACGATGCCGGAAGTCGTAGTTTTTATACCAAAGAAAAACCAGTAAACAATCCAGACGATTTAAAAGGCTTAAAAATCCGTGTAATGGAAAGTGTTACCGCCATGAATATGGTAAACAGTTTAGGAGGTTCTGCAACACCAATTTCTTGGGGAGAATTATACACATCGTTGCAGCAAGGTGTTGTTGATGGTGCTGAAAACAATCCGCCAAGTTTTTACCTGTCTAGACACTACGAAGTGTGTAAATATTACACCTTAGATGAACATACTGTATTACCAGACGTTTTAATTATTGGAACGCATATTTGGAACGATTTAAACGATCAAGAAAAAAAATGGCTCCAAACTGCCGTTAATAACTCGGTTGTTTACCAAAGAAAATTATGGCACGAAGCCGAGCAAGAAGCACTCAACGAAGTGCAAAAGGCTGGTGTAGAAATTATATATCCAGACAAAACATTGTTTTCTGAAAAAGTTGAGGATGTTTACACCACTGTTAAAAAGGATAAAGATATGTATAGTTTAGTCCAACGCATTAAAAACACTAAATAAGATGGAATTAAGAAAAAAAATAGACAAAATTTTAGGCAATGCCTTAATAATCATCATGGGAGTGATGGTTATAAATGTACTTTGGCAAGTTTTTACCAGATTTGTTATGGGTACGCCAAGTTCGTTTACCGACGAGTTAGCACGGTATTTAATGATTTGGCTAGGCATTCTTGGTGCAGCCTATGTTTCTGGTCGTAATATGCATGTGGCAATCGATGTGTTACCCTTACGATCAAGCAGTAAAACGCAAAAGAAAATTAAACTATTAGTTTATATTTTAATAATTGTATTTGCTTTGTTAGCTATGGTAATTGGAGGTTCTCGATTGGTTTATATCACGTATATACTCGATCAGTTTTCGCCAGCGTTACAAATGCCATTGGCCGTGGTTTACGCCGCTATTCCCGTAAGTGGATTGTTGATTATTTATTACAAAGTTTCAGACATTAAAAACATTTTATAGCCATGGAATATATACCAATTATTGTTTTAGTATTAAGTTTTGTTGGGTTATTGGCTATAGGAATGCCAGTGGCTTGGAGTATTGCCATTTCATCGGTTTTAACCATGTTAGCTAGTATTCCTGCATTACCAGCATTTACAACTATATCGCAACGTATGGGTACAGGTTTAGATAGTTTTTCTTTACTAGCCATACCCTTTTTTGTGCTCTCGGGCCAACTCATGAACAAAGGCGGAATAGCTCATAGACTAATAGCCTTTGCTAAATCTCTTGTAGGTTCGTTACCTGGAGGTCTAGCACTTATAAATGTTATTGGGGCTATGCTAATGGGAGCTATTGCGGGTTCTGCAATGGCGTCGGCATCTGCTATGGGGAGTATTTTAGGGCCGGAAATGGAAAAAGAAGGCTATTCCAAAGAGTTTGGTGCGGCAGTTAATATTACCTCGTCTACCACAGGATTAATTATTCCGCCAAGTAATGTTTTAATCGTTTATTCTTTGGCAAGTGGTGGTGTATCTATTGCTGCCTTATTTTTAGCGGGTTATATTCCTGGTATTTTAACGGGTTTATTTTTAATGATTGTAGCCATGTTTTGGGCTAAAAAGAAGAAATATAAACTAGGAGAAAGAAGCTCGATAAAACAAGTTTTTAAAACATTTATTGATGCTGTACCAAGTTTATTTTTGCTAGTTATTGTAATTGGAGGTATTATTACAGGTGTTTTTACAGCAACCGAAGCTTCAGCTATAGCGGTATTATACACATTAGTTTTAGGGTTTGCTTATAAAGAAATTTCACTTAAATCTTTACCAGAGATTTTATTAGATTCTTCTGCAACAACAGCTATTGTAATGTTATTAATTGGTGCTTCCATGAGTATGTCATGGGTTATGTCTTACGAAAATATTCCGCAAAACATTAGCTCACTTTTATTAGGTATAAGCGACAACAAAATCATCGTTTTACTTATTATAAATTTACTATTATTATTTGTAGGTATTTTTATGGATATAACACCAGCGGTTCTCATATTTACACCAATATTTTTACCTGTGGTTACCAAGTTGGGTATGGATCCAATTCAATTTGGAATTATTATAGTGCTTAATTTATGTGTTGGGCTTTGTACACCACCGGTAGGTTCGGTGTTATTTGTTGGTGTTGGTGTGGCAAAAACAACCATTCAAAAGGTGATAAAACCTTTAATACCATTGTTTCTAGCGATGATTTTTGCTATGTTTTTAGTAACTTATTTTCCGCAGTTAACTTTATGGTTGCCTAAGTTATTTGGATTGTAATAAGCCGTTTTAAATAAGAATACATTTTCTGTAAGAAACAAAAATATAACCGACTTAAGTTTTTAAGTCGGTTTTTTAATATTAATAATATGTTCAAAAATTTAACCAATAAAGGTCTTGCGGTAGCATTATTACAGTTGTCGTTTGGGATTAATTACTTTTTTCATGGTGTTGTTAGGTTGCCAAAGCTTAGTAAATTTGTTGCTGGAATGCAGGCTGGTTTTTCCGAAACACTATTGCCAGAATTATTTGTAACACCATTGGCTTACATAATTCCGTTTGCCGAAATAGCTATTGGTGCCTTATTAATAATTAACAAGTTTGCAAAACAAACGATTATTGCGGCTTTTGTTTTAATGAATATTTTAGTAGTTGGCTCTTGTTTTGCAGAAAATTGGGCTAATGTTGGGCTTCAAATGACTTATATTGGATTTTTATTTTTATTGCTTTTCTTTTTAAACGAAAAAGAAGCTTAATTTTAATTCATTCTATATTTTTCACGATATGCTTTTGGGCTAATGCCTGCCTTCTTTTTAAATAATCTTGAAAAGTACGGCGGATATTCAAAGCCTAATTCAAAAGCGACTTCAGATATGGTTTTACTTGGATTTAGCAACCTATTCTTAGCTTCGTCAATTAAGTAGAGTTGTAAATGTTCGGTGGAAGTTTTTCCGGTTTCCTTTTTAAGCGTATCGCTTAAATAACGCTGTGAAACCGATAGTTTGTGCGCAATTTGTTCTATACTTGGAATACCATTTTCTTGAATTTCACCCGAATCAAAATAAATAGATAATTGCTTATTAAACTGTTCTAATAAGTCGTTTGATAATTCTTTGCGGTTTAAAAACTGCCTTTCGTAAAAGCGATTAGCATATTTTAATAGCGTGCTTAACTGCGAAATAATAATGTCCTTACTAAATTCGTCTTGATTGTTTTGGTATTCAATATTTATATTTTCTACTATGGATTCTATTTGTTTTTCTTCCTTCGGTGATAAATGAAGCGCTTCGTTTGCCGCGTAAGAAAAGAAACTATATTTTTTAATTTGATGTGCTAATTCTGTGCCTTTTAAAAAATCTTCATGAAAATTTATTGAAAACCCTTTTTGGTTGTAAACTACACTTTCATCCCATTGCATCACTTGCCTTGGTGCAATAAAAATTAAAGCACCGTTGGTAAAATCGTATTTGGTTCGGCCATAATTTAAATCGCCTTTTATAATTTTTTTTAAACTAATGGAATAGCAATCGTTGGTAATGGGTGGCGAACTTTCTTTTGGGCAAGGTAAAAAACCATCGCCTGATGCCGTAAATACACTAAACATAGGATGTTCTGGTCGTGGTAATTCCAGATAATCTAAATAAGCCGATAGTGTTTTAAAATGTTGCATATTAATTTTTAAGTTGGTTTTTAACGGCGATTAATTGTTTATTATAAGCATCGATTCTGCCATGTGCGGTGCCATCAATTAATAAAATAACTACGAGCATTGCAATAGTTGTAATCATACTTGCTCGCCAAATAGGCGTTTTTAAAAATATAATTAACAAGGCACATGTTGCTATAATTATTGGTATGGCAGTAAACACTACGTTTTTATATTCTTTTAAAGTGCTTTCGGCACGCTCAAGCTCTGCTTCAACAAAAGTAATAGCGTTGTTATTATAGGCTTTTTCAAATTGTTTTATTCTAGTTTTGTTGGTGTAAAATAATCCAAGTCCAATTGTTAAAAGTAGGGCTCCAGCAACTAAGGTTGGTATTATGTAAGCTTTAGCTATTTCGGTTTTTCCTAATTGCCAAAAACCAACACTTGCAATTAGAAACAAAATGGCGAAAATTATAAAAAATCGGGTTGAGAACACTTCGGTTTTAGCCCAATCGGTAGCTATTTTTAAAATATCCATAATTTAAGTTATTGGTTTATTCAAATTTAAACATTCCATTTTATACCTAATGCGTCTTCAGAAACAGTCCAAAGTTTTTGCATTACAGCTTTGTCTTTGGCGTGTGGTTCTAATTTACATTCACCAACTGGTCCTGTCCAGTAATTTTTTCCTGTTGGCCCGTAAAACCCTGCTTGATCTAAATCGGGTTCTGTGGCACACATTAATTCTGGGTATGCGCCTCGTTCTGCCGATTGTACCATAGGTGTTAACTTCATAATTTGCCAAACAAAACGAGTTAATAAACTACCGCTGGTTTTAATTAACGATGTGCTTGAAGCCCCTGGGTGACAAGCATATGTTTTTACATTGGTTATTCCTGCTTGTTTTAATTTATCTTGTAGTTGGTAAGCCGTCATTATTTGCGCTAATTTACTTTGGCTATAAACACCGTTTGGATTGTAGTTTTTATCCCAGTTTAAATCGTCGAACTGAATGGTTTTTATTCCTAAGTTATAACCCATACTCCCAACAGTTACAATGCGCCCGTTTGAGGCTTCAATTCTAGGAAAAAGCAATGCTTGTAATAAAAAATTGCTATAATGGTTTACACCCATTTGGCTTTCTAAACCATCTACCGTAAAGGTTTGTTTAGGTACTTGTGCAATGGCAGCATTTAGCATTAAGGCATCTATTTGTGGTACGGTTTTAAGCACTTCTGCTGCGGCTTCTTTTACCGATTCTTGCGATGCTAAATCCATGCGAATATTAGTAACATTAATAGTATTACCAATTTCTTGTTTTAATGTGGCTATTGTGGCTTCTGCTTTTTGTATATTACGGTTAAGCATCACAACTTTTGCGCCTTTAGATAGTAATATTTTTGCAGCTTCAAAACCGGTACCGCTGGTTGTACCAGTTATAACAAATGTTTTTCCGCTTAAGTTTTTTATTCTGTCGGGTGTCCACCCTTTTTTTCCAAATTTAGTTGTACTCATCACCTAATTTTTTTAATGATTTAAAATAATAGGACAAAGGTAACCTTGGAGTAGACGTTGCCACTTACACAATTTTTCGAATTATGTATACTTTTTGGTTGTAGTAGCTATTTTACAATGAATTGTGATTTGTAAAGCTGCGTGTTTTAGTAGCAATCACTTTTAATTTGCTGCTTATTTTGGTAGTAACTTAAAGGTTTGTTGTTGAATTTTGTAACAATATCTTCTAGCACAGCCAAAACACTTTTGTACATGGCAAGCGAGCCACAAACCATAATAATGCCATTGCCATATAATGTTTTTGCAATAGCTTCAGCATCATTTAAAAGAAGATCTTGCACGTATTGTTTCTCATTTTCGCGAGATAATGCTAAGTTAAATGTGTTTAATTTTTCAGATGAAATAAATCCATCAATGTCATTTTTATAAAGCTGAAATGAAGCCTCGGTACGCAAACCTAAATACAAATGCGTTGTTGTATTTTTATTTTGATTAAGCATGCCTAAAAAAGGAGCAACTCCGGTACCGTTTGCAATCATTATAACTTTGGAAGCGTTTTTAGGAAAATGAAATGCTGAATTTTTTACCAAACGCGCTTTTATTTTTTCGTTTACTTCTGAAGTAAACAAAAACCCAGAGCCAAAACCGTTTTTATGAAGTTTTACACTTAATTGAATGTTGCCATTTACTTTTCCAATAGAGTACAACCGTTCGCAATGATCGTTTTTTGGGTAAATAGCAAGCAAATCTCCAGAAGTGAACTTGTGATGTTTTTTGGGTTTAAAAGTGAGTAAAAACGTATCGTCGGTATTTGTTTTGGTTTTACTTAAAACCTTTATTTTTTTAAGTTGTTTGGGTTTTGTAGCTAAAGCCTGTTCTGCAATTTTAACAGGAATACCAGAAGCATCGCTCCATTGTGAGGTCCATTGGTTAAAAGCTTCAACCGATTTATCGTTAATGGTAAAAATAGGTAATAGTTGCTGGTGTTTTTGCTGAAGTGTTTTATCAACATCTATGGCAAATTTGCAAAAATCTGGATAAGCCAAAGCCCCGAAACCAACTACCGAAAATTTTAAATCGTCTTTTATATTTTCAGTTTTAAACTTTTTTAAGAATTGATTCGCGTTTGTTGGCGCTTCACCTTGGCCATAAGTTGCGGTTATTATTACCATTTGTTTGGCTTCAGGAAAATTGGTGAAGTCATTCATTTCGGTAATAAATGCTTTTTCACCTTTAGAAATTAGTGCTTTGTAAAATGCGTTAGCAAAAGTAAAAGTACTTCCGTTTTCCGAGCCAACAAGAATTATAATATCAGCCTTATCGGATTTGTATTTGTTTTTTATGCGCGTTTTTCGTCGGTTTAAAGTCATCGCGAAGCCCGAATAAATAAAAAACAGAATGTTTATTGAGGCAATAATTAAAATAACCGACCATAAAATACTGCCTTTTCCGGTATGCAGATTTAAACTTAGATTGGTAAAAATATTAACTAACGGTGTTTTAGTTTCACTTAAAACAGTGCCAGTAATTTGATTTATAAGAAGTTCTTTGGTTTTAAGTGTTAGCGTAAAATAATCTTCAACATCTGGAGAAAACGGAAATTCTATAGCTTTTACTTCGGAAAGTGGCGTGTTTTTAAATGCTTCAATTTCAGAAAGTTCAACTTTTGGTGTTTCAGAAACAGCATCAAAATCAATAGAATGTTCAGTTTTGTTTTCTGGAAGTAATTGAAACTTATCGAGCGATAAATACACACCAGTTGCTGTAATAATTAAAATAGGAATTAGCAACAAACGCCCTAAAACCACATGCCAATATTGGTTGAAATTATCGTTTACAATTTTGGCAAAAAACTGCTTAATACCACGTTGGCGTTTTAAAATTAAAACGGTTCCGGTAATGGCAATTAAAAACAATAAAAAGGAGCAAAGCCCAACAAAAAAACGACCAACACTTTTTAAAAATAACGAACGATGTAAACTGGTTACCCATTGAAAAAACTTTGAAGGTTTTATTTCTTCGCCTAAAAATTGAGCGGTTTTTGGGTTAAAATAACCCTCTAAATTATCGCCATCTTCTGTAAAAACCGATGCGATAACAAAATCGTTATCATCAACTTTTATATCAATAATTTCCGGATAAGTTGCTTTAAAAACCGCAATGGTTTCAGCAACTGTAATGTTGTTAAGGTTTTCGGTGTTGTAGGGTTGAAGTTGTTCTGAAATAGGTTGAAACCCCAGAATTATCCCGGTTACCGAAGCAAGTATTATAAAAACAAAAGAAGATACAGCCAAGGCTAAATGGCTGTATCTCCAAATGGAAATGGTCATATCTTAATGTTTTAAGACTTATTTTTTGCGTTTGAAGCGATTATTAAAGCTTCAAACGTTTTAACGATTTAATTTGGCATCATTCGAATGTAGCGAATAAAGCCTTTGCCTTCGTGTTTTGCTTTAATGTTTGCAGAAGTTAGCTCGAATTGAACATCTTCAACAATGTATTCATCATCTTCAACTGCAGTTTCAAAACGAATACTGTATCCAGCATCAATTTTAGAATCTTCAATATTTATAACTTCAATAGCACGTTCGCCACCAGCAATAGTTTCACCCGTAATAGCGTCGATATTGTTACGTTTTTTTCCGTAGAATTTCCACCATTCTTCAACGGTGTTAAACCATTCATCATCATCACCTTTTACATATAAGGTTTCGTCGTATTCGCCTTCTGGATTAATAAGCGAAATAACTACGTAAGCGCCATGACCTGTATAATTTGTCATTTGAATCATGCACTTGTATTTTGTAGATTCTGATGTTGTAAAAGCGACTAAGCTTAGCAATATTACACTTAAAAGCGTTATATATTTTAATTTCATATTCGTGTATTTTTTAAGATCCTGAAACGCGCTCAGGATGACTATATTTTAGTTATTTTAAAAAGTCTACAGAAACGTTATTCGCTCTAAGTAGTTCGTTTTCTTTAGCTAAATCGAAGGCTGTTTCTTCAAAATCGGTAGTAGCCGTTTTGTTTGCTCCGTTTTTAATTAAATATTTTAAAATTTTATCGTCTTTAGCTTTCATTGCAGCTAAAAGTAAAGCCGTATTACCTTCACTGTTTTTAGCGTTTATATCTTGATTAAATTCTGAAGCTAATTGAAGTAACTTAAAACTATTTTTTTCGATAGCAAAATGATACCAAGTATTACCATTTTTTTGAGGAGTACTTAAGTTGTAATCTAAAGTTTTTAAAGTTTCTAATTTTTCGGTGAAATCTTTTTCAGAACGTTTTGAGTAGTTACTAACTAAATAATATGAAAGGTTATTTCCTTTATTATCGGTAGCATTTAAATCGGCCTTGTTTTCAGCTAAAAAAGTAACCACATCAGCTTTATTAGATTGTACAGCAAGCATTAGTGCAGTTTCGCCGTTGTTGTTTTTTAAGTTGATATCTTTTACGTTTTTATAAAGCGCTTTAACAACACTTAAATCGTTTCTAGTAACCGCATTTAAAAATGGTGTATTACCATGTTTATCTGTAGCGTTAACACTTAAACCTTTACTTATTAAATAGTTTATAACGTTTACATCTTTGCTACGAGCTGCTGCAATGTGTAAAGGTGTTTCGTTGTCGTGGTTTGTAGTATTTGGGTTTAAACCTTGAGCTTCTAAATATTTAAAAACACTAACGTCGTTAAAAGCGCGTCTTTGTCCCATGGCAGCAAAAGTAAAAGCTTGGTCGTTACCTTTTATGCCTTTAGCTACAAGTTTATTTAAAAGTTCGGTATTACCAGTTCTTGCTACGTAATTAAATGCGCCGTTTCCGTTAGCATCAACATCAGAAAGACTTAAACCTTTTGAAGTAAAGTACTCGGTAAGCTTAAAATCTTCGTCTTTAGTAATAGCTAATAATAAGGCATTTGCCCCATCGTGATTAACATCTTCTTTTAAATTTGCGCCTTTTGCTATAAGTAAATCATAAACTTTTGTGTTTGTTACACCAGCGTTTGCTGCAAAATTTAAAGGTGTGTAGTCGTGATCGTCTCTAATATCGGTTTTTGCTCCGTTTTCAAGCAAGTAGCTCATAAATTTATCGTTACCACTGTAGGCTGCCCAAAATAAATAGGTTCTGCCATCGTGTGTTAGTTTATTAATGCTATTACCTTCTTGTTGTTGCATAAACACCAAAGTTTCGTAAGGTGCTTTTTGTAAAATAGCATAAACTAAACCATCAAAATGAGCTTGGTTTGCTTCTGTAGGATTATTGCCTTCAGCTATTTTAGTTTTTACTGTTTTTATAGTTGGCTTTGTATCCCAAAATTTGCGTTTTAAAAATATGTTGTCCTGCGAAAAGCTTTGTACAGTTACTAAAAGTAGTAAAGCTAAAAGTGATAGTGATTTTTTCATCTTATTTTTTTACAAATGATTCTATTATTGGATTAATTGTTTCTGCGGAGTTATAGTTTTCGGCATCGAATAAATATTTAAACAATACTTTGTTGTCTACTTTTTCTTCAAGTATTAAATCGGTATTTCTTGAAAACACATCGTTCCATTTGGCACGAACTATGGCCCATTTAGCTTGGTTTTCTTTCCAGTAGTCTTGAGCTGCTTTACACTTACTATCATCAACTTTTACATAAGTATTAAAACCTTTTTCCTGTGCAATAATTACGTCTGGTTTTCCGTCTTCACGAATTACTTTATCGTTGTCTTGGTCGTGAATCCATCCGTTTGCAACAATTTCGTGTCGGTTTCTTCTGGTAGTTACGTTATAATCGCTTCGTTTTGTGTATTCACGACGTGGTAATGGAGCCGATGTTTCGTTTTCCCAATAACTTTTTCCATCAACATGAACCCAGGTTGAAGAACCTTCGTAGCGCGGGCTATCATCAACTTGAAACACTTTTTGCGTCCATTGCCCTTTAACGTCATTTTTAGAAAGTTGTACAAAATCCCATTTGTTATCGTGGTTGTACTGGTATAAATTGGTGTTTTGGTATTCCCAATCTTGTCTCCAGTGTTTTACAATATATGGTTGTGTTGGCGGGCCAACAATTAATAAATGTTGCATAGATATCTTATCATTGCCATCTTCAACAAGCTGCACCCATTCTAAACCTTTATCATGTTTGGTTTTAGAAGGTATGTAGGTAGAATCTTCAACATACTCGAAAGTTTCAGCAAAATTAAAGTTCACTTCATAACAACCACACATGCTTTTAATAGCATTTTGGTCTTGTTTTTTCTTGTTTTGAGCTATTACCGTAGAAATAGATAATAATGTTAAAGTTAAAATAACTATTTTTTTCATTTTATTTAGATTGATTTTAAATAACATTTATATATTTGCGACAAATTTAAATAGAATGAGTCTAAATAAAAATAAAATTATAATTTATTTTTTAGCTTTTGTAAGTTATTTTGGCATTGCTCAAAATGAGAATACAACTGTAATAGATTCTGTTCCCGAAGCTTTAGAAGAAGTTATGGTAACGGCCACTCGAACGGTTAGGCAGTTATCTTCGCTTCCTTTACCAGCTCAAATTGTATCGAAAGCAGATATTATTCAATCTAATTCCATTAGGTTAAACGATATTTTAAACGAACAAACCGGATTAATTACCGTTCCAGATTTTGGTGGAGGAGAGGGCATTCAACTTCAAGGTTTAGATTCTCAATACACTTTAATTTTGGTTGATGGTGTACCGCTAATTGGCCGTTCTGCTGGAACTTTAGATATTTCTAGACTTACTGTTGGCAACATAAAACAGATTGAAATTGTAAAAGGCGCGTCGTCTAGTTTATATGGTAGCAATGCACTTGGTGGTGTTATTAACATAATTACAGAAAACCCTAAGCCAGGTTTTAAAACCGACTTAAATTACAGATTGGGCGCTTTTAATACAAACGATTTAAACACTTCAATTAACTATTCAAAGAAAAAATTAGCAACTAGTTTTTTTGCAAATAGATACAGTAGTTCTGGGTACGATTTCGACGAAACAGATGCTTTAAATACCGTAGAACCTTTTGTTAATTATACTTTAAACGGAAAGGTTAATTATCAATTTAATGATAAAACATCGTTAACTACTTCTGGACGTTATTATTATCAAAATCAAGATTATGTAGCTTCAGAAACTATTGCCGGAGAAAGCAAAATTAATGAGTGGAATACACATGTAAAACTAAATCATGATTACAATAATAAATGGAGTAGTTACTTCAAGTTTTATGCTTCAAGATATAAAGCCGAAGAATATTTAAATAATAATGATGGTAGCTTATACAGTAATAGTTATTACAATCATTTTTTAGTTCGCCCCGAAATTAGAGCTAATTTTAAACCAACAGCAAAAACAACTTTTACAGGTGGTTTAGGGTTTAGCCATGAAACTTTAGATAGAACTTATTTTACAAGTACCCCAATTTTTAATTCGCCTTACGTGTATTTACAATATGATGGTTATTTAAATGAAAACCTAAATGTAATTCTTGGTGCTCGTTTCGATAGTCATAATAAATACAAATCTCAATTTAGTCCTAAAGCCGCTTTGCGTTATAAAATTAATACAAAACTGGCGGTAAAAGGTTCTGTAGGTTATGGCTATAAAGCTCCAGATTTTAGGCAACTGTATTTCGATTTTATAAACTCAACCGTGGGTTATACGGTTTTAGGTTATAACACAGTAACTACAAAAATTCCAGAATTAGAGGAACAAGGTGAAATAGAAAATATTATAGTTCCAATTTCAAATTACAACGATGCGCTTTATCCAGAAAGTTCAGTAAGTATAAATTTTGGTGTAGATTATAAGATTGCTTCTTCTTTAAAATTATCTGTAAACATCTTTAGCAATTTAATAGAAGATTTAATAGACACCCAAGTTATAGCAACAAAAACCAACGGCCAAAACGTGTTTAGTTATTATAACGTAAACCAAGTTTACACACAAGGTGCCGAGTTTAATGCACACTGGAAACCTAATAATAACTTAAAAATTTCAGGAGGTTACCAATTGCTTTATGCAAAAGATAAAGAAGCCGAAAATGCATTTAAGAATGATGAGGTTTTTGCTAGAAACGAAAGCGGATCTTCTTTTCAACTACAAGAGTCAGATTATTTTGGGTTGTATAACCAATCTAGACATATGGCGAACTTTAAAGTGTTCTATAATATTCCGAAAATAAATTTAGATGCAAACCTTAGAGCGACTTACCGAAGTAAATACGCTTTATATGATACTAACGATAATTTGTATTTAGATGATTACGATGATTTTGTATCGGGTTATTCGGTTATAGATGTCGCGGTAAATAAAACTTTTTATAAAAATTACACGGTTGGTATTGGTGCAGATAACCTTTTTGATTTCACCGATACTCAGAATATAACCAATATACCGGGACGCATTTTATACGGAAAAATCAACATTAAATTTTAATATATCTTATGAAAACAATTAAATACTTTGCATGCTTAGCTTTATTTGCAGCGTTTACCTCTTGTAGTACAGATGATAACTCAGGAGATGAAAACGAATTATTAGAAACAGAAACTGCTACGGTTAGTAATTTAGCAGCAGTACAAACGGCAGATTACACTACAACACCTGCAACCATTACAGGAGAATATACGCGCTTTTCTTTTGAAAGTGGAAGCATTGTAACAGATGATAGTTGGGATTTAGCCTTTCGTGGTACAACAATCTTGGTAAATGGAGGAACCGCTGTCTCAGATGATGAGCCAGAACGAACCGGAACAGCAGGTGTATATATAGCATCAGGCACTTTAAGTAGTATTACAGAAGTTGACACCTCATTATTTGTTAGCGATAGCGAAACCGATGGTTTAGCAATAACAACAGGATCGGAAAATGGTTGGTACAGTTACGATTATACCACACACATTATTTCACCAATTGCAGGTAAAATACTAGTGGTTAAAACAAGCAACAACACCTATGCAAAAGTTGAAATTTTAAGTTATTATTTAGATAGCGATACCTCCAGCGATTCGCAATATTACACGTTTAACTATGTGTATCAACCAAACGAAGGCGAAACAACATTTTAATATTTATTTTTTTGAGTTAGTTTTTAATAAAGTCCTTAGCATATTTTGTTAAGGGTTTTCTTTTTTCGTTAAATCAAAAGAGTTATTTTGTAAATTGCGGCACTTAAATTCGGGTATTTATGGTTACACTAAAGCAATTGGCAAAAGAATTAAACGTTTCAATCTCCACAGTTTCTAAAGCATTAAACAACAGTGAAGAAATTGGTGAAGCAACAATAAAGCGTGTAAAAGAACTTGCTGAATTGTATAACTATAAACCCAATAAGGTTGCATTAAGTTTAAAACAAAATAAAACAAAAACCATAGGTGTAATTATTCCTAATATTTTAAATAGGTTTTTGGCAAAAGTGCTTTTTGGTATAGAGCGCGAAGCGAATAAACATGGCTATAATATTATTACGTGTATTTCTAACGAATCTTTAAAAAAAGAAAAAGAAGGCTTACAACTTTTAGCTAGTGGAAGTGTTGATGGTTTTATTTTATCTGTAGCCGAAGAAACTCAAATAACAAACGAAGTAGAGCATTTTAAAAAAACCATTAATCAAGGTTTACCTATTGTAATGTTCGATAGAGTAGCGCACGATGTTATGTGCGATAAAGTTATTGTTGATGATTTTGATGCTACCTATAACGCCACACAACTTTTATTTGGAGAAAACCGAAAAAAAATTGCATTTATAAGTTGTATAAACGATTTAAGCGTTGGTAAACTTAGGGAGCGCGGTTACAACAAAGCAATTCTAGAACATAAAAACCAAGAGCCTTTAGTTTTAAAAATAAAGAAGAAAGACGACCATCAAAAGAAAATTAAATCCTTTTTTAAAAAGAATCCAGGAATTGATGCTGTTTTGGCTGCCGATAGTTCTTCAGGAATAATAGCTTTAAATACAGCCGTAAATTTAGGCTTAAAAGTTCCAAAAGATATTTCTGTAATAGCGTTTGCAAGTAAATCTGATTCTAACCATACTTTACCACAACTTACTACTATTAGGCAACATGCAAAAACTATTGGAGAAACTGCCGCTCAATTACTTATACAGCGCATGCACAACACACCAGCAAGCGACGATGTTAAAACCAATATAATTAAAACAAGTTTGGTGAAAACTAAATCTATTTTGTAGTATAAATCTCTCTTTATCGATAAAATACATGTTTTTATCTTGTTTTAGATGTTGTTTGTCTAATTTTTTGTAATTTATCAATTTAGTTGGTATATATTAGCTTTAACTAGATTGAGCATAATTAAATTCCCTTAGTTCAATTTATTAAAATTAATCCCAATAAGCATTATTGCTTATTCCCTCGTAGTAAAATTTATCAAATCGCAGGCAGTTTGTGTGCTTCGGTTTAAGGTTAATTATTCCATTTATCCCTCGAAAAAAAATCAAGACTTTGTTAAAGTCTTTGGGTATGAGTTTTTTAATATTTTATAAATAGTTAACCTTTTAATCGAAATTAATATGAAAGCCGTAAGAATTACTTTTATTTTAGCAACTCTTTTTTTAACTGTAGCATCTTGTACAAAGCAAGATTTAAACGAAGATGACGTTTTACAATCACCTGAAACCGAAGAAACGCCATACACTGGTGGTAATGGTTTAGATTAATTTAATCTGAATCTCATAAATAAACGAACCTCGATTAATAACAAATCGAGGTTTTTTTATTTAAATAGCTAAAAATTAAATACATTTGAGTATTAAATTTTCTACTATAATTGGGCGTTTTAAGGCATATTGTTTTTGTATTTCTGTTAAGTGCACCTTTGCTAAATGCGCAAAACACTAAGGTTTTACAACAAATTGAATCGGTAAAATCTAGTATATATAAAATCCCTTCTCGGGATTCGGTGGCTATAGCAGAAACGCATTATAAAATTGGAGAACTTTATCGGAAGTCGTTGTTTAGCGATAGTGCTTTAGTATATTTTCAAAAAGCCGAAAAGGTTTTCAGGGCCTATAATTTAACGTATAACGTTGCAATAACTATGTACGGTATTGCCGTTTGCCAGACATATCATAAAGATTATACCGGAAGCGAATCTACATCTATCGAGGTGTTAACCTTGCTAAATACATTAAACGAAACAAACAATGTTAAGCAATACAAAGCATATACTTATAATAATTTAGGAGTAGTATTCGATGAGTTAGATCAGTTCGATCAGGCCATAAAATATTACCAAACATCTTTAAATTTAAAAAAAGAATTAAATGGCGATTACCAACGAAGTATTGGATTAACTCTAAATAACATGCTTAAGGTTTATAGGCGTGCTGGTAAATTCAATATGGCTATTAAAACCTATAACGAAATATATAACGATAAAAATTTAATAAGAAAATACCCAGATGTATATGGTTTAGCTCTAGGTAATTATGCGAAAACTTTACATTTATCAAAAAAATATGAAGAGTTACCAGGGTTGTATTTAAAAGCTTTAAGAATTTTTGATAGTATAAATAGCCCTTATAATTCAATAATTATTCAACAGCATTTAGCAGAATTTTATAACGATATCAACAAAAAAGATTCGGCCAGATATTATGCCTATCAAGCCAAAGACCTTTCTGAATTATACAATAACGACGATTTACTTAAATCTTTATTTATAATTGCTAATATTGAAGAAGGTGAAACGGCAAATAAGTATTTAAATGCCTATATAAAGTTAAGCGATAGCCTTCATAAAATAGAGCGTTTTAATCGGGATAAACTAGCTAGAATAAGGTTTGAAACCGATGAAATTGAAAAAGAAAATGCTCAAAAAGAAAAAGAGGTTAAGTTATTATTTATAATTTCTATTATCGTAATTACAATATCTATTTTGTTATATCTGTTTTTAACCATGCGAGAAAAAAATAAGATATTACAATTTAAACAGTCGCAACAAGAAAGCAATGAAGAAATTTATAACCTTATGCTTTCTCAAAATGAAAGTATAGAAGAAGCTCGAGCTCAAGAAAAAACAAGAATTTCTCAAGAGTTACACGATGGGGTTCTAGGAAGACTTTTTGGTACGCGCTTAAGTTTAGATAGTTTAAATATGAATACGAGTACCGAAGCTGTAAAAGCGCGTGAACAATACATTAACGAATTAAAAGATATTGAGCACGACATTCGAAAAGTTTCGCACGAATTAAATACCGATTTTGTTTCTGGTTCTGGTTTTATAGATATTATTAAAACACTTGTTGAAACTCAAACGTTAAGTTATAATTTGCAATATATGTTTAACCCAGATGATAGTATTAACTGGGACATAATTAGCAATAAAACAAAAATACATATATACAGAATTATCCAGGAGGCGCTGCATAACATTCATAAACATGCTAACGCTAGCTTTGTGAAAATTAGTTTTAAATTAAAAAAAGATGTAATTTGCATAGCGATAACAGACAACGGGTTTGGTTTCGATGTAAGTAAAACCAAATCTGGAATAGGATTAAAAAACATTAACTCTCGCGTAAAAGAAATTAATGGACAATTAAAAATAACGTCTCAAAAAAAAGAAGGAACAACTTTGCTTTTAGAAGCTCCAATGACTTAATAACCTACCTATGACCGAAAGTATAAAAATATTAATGATAGATGATCATCCCATGATTATCGAAGGTTATCAAAATACATTATTATTCACTAAAAAGGACCATCAAGAGCTTAAAATAGATATTGCAAATAATTGCGACGAAGCAGTAGCTTTAATTAATAAATCTGTAAAGCAAATACCATACGACGTGTTATTTGTAGATATAAGTTTACCACCATCGTCTGACGGTGTAATGAGTTCTGGTGAAGACTTGGCAGAATATGCAAAATCGGTACTTCCTCAAGCTAAAATTGTGGTGCTAACTATGTTTAATGAATCGTTTAGAATTCATAACATAATTAAAACCATAGATCCAGAAGGTTTTTTAATAAAAAGTGATTTAACATCGAGTGAACTGGCAAGTGCTTTTCAGGCTGTTTTAAATAATCCTCCATTTTACAGTGGTACAGTAAATCAGCATATTAGAAAGTCTTTAACAACCGATATTGTAATTGACGAAAAAAACCGAAAAATACTTTATTTATTATCTCAAGGTATAAAAACTAAAAACTTAGCGCAACATTTAGACATTTCTTTAAGCGCTATTGAAAAGCGTAAAAAACATCTTCGCGAAATTTTTGATGTAGAAGACGGTCAGGATGAAACTTTAATAAACGAGGCCAGAAAAACAGGGTTTATATAAAAAAAACAATAATATTCTTGTAATTAAAAACTGTCAAAACCCTTGTCTTTATTGAGGTTTGCAAATTAACCACAAGTAAAGTACGGTTTTCCCGCATCTAAAAGTCGAAAGTTATAGGTATATTTGTATAACAACGCTTCAAAAAAATTAATTAATCCCTCATTTTTTTGTTGATAATAGCAATTTACACAAAACCCTGTGGAGGTGAGAGACCCACAGGGTTTCTTCTTTTTATTTAAATTTAAAATAAAAAAGTTCTGTTTTCCCAAACTAAACCAATAAATAGTCCGGTGTAAATTATTGCAACCACAAATTTTATAAAGGTTGAAGTTATAAAACCTAAAAAAGACCCAAAAGCTGCGCGTGTTGCCGTTTTTGTATCGCTTTTATTTAGTAATTCTCCCACTAAAGCACCTAAAAAAGGACCAATAATTATTCCTCCAGGAATAGGGGCAATTAGCCCAACTATTAACCCAATGGTTGTTCCAATTACGCCATATTTACTACCGCCAAAACGTTTGGTTCCAATAGCAGGGATAATATAATCGAGTATGTAAATAAGAAGAGCAATAATTCCTGTTATAACCAAAAACGAAGTTTCTAGGGTTACGGCATTGGTAAAATGCAGTACTAATAAACCTATCCAACTGGTAACAGGACCGGGTAAAATGGGTAAAAAGCTACCAATAATGCCTAAAAACATTAATAAACTGCCAATAATAACTAAAGTAATATCCATAAAAAATAAGTTTGTTCTACGAAATTAGACTAAAAACCGTACCAAAAGTTACAATTTGAACTAAAAAATTAGTTTAAACTAATTTTTTAGTTATATTTGTTCAACTAAGTTTTTAGTTTAAAATTTTAAAGTACGCAAATATGATACAACTAACAAAGGCAGAAGAGGATATAATGAAAATACTTTGGCAACTTAAAAAAGCTAATGTTAAAGCTATAATTGAGGAGTTTCCTGAACCAAAACCAGCATATAATACCGTTTCAACCATTGTTAGGATTTTAGAAAACAAAGGCGCAGTAGATTACGAAAAGCAAGGTAAAGGCCATATTTATTTCCCAATTTTAAAACAACAAGATTACAGTAACCAAACTATAAACAAGTTGGTCGATGGGTATTTTCAAGGGTCATTTAAAAGTATGGTGTCCTTTTTTATGAAGAAAAACGATATAAGCGTAAACGAGCTAGAATCGGTGTTAAAGGAAATTAATAAAAACGAGTAATTATGGTATATTATTTACTTCAAACCATAACGTTTCAGTTGTGTTTTCTTTTAGTTTACGATGTGTTTTTAAAAAGAGAAACCTTTTTTAACTGGAATCGTGCTTATCTGTTATTCACGACATTGTTATCGGTGTTTTTACCATTTATAAAAATTGAAAGCTTTAAAAAAGCAGTGCCAGAACAGTTTGTTGTGGCTTTACCCGAAGTGTTTTTAGGGCAAACAAATAAAACTATACAACTCGATCCGGTAATTATTAAAGGTGAAACTACAGAAGTTATGTCGCTTTTTTCATGGCAATATCTGTTTTATTTAGGAATGCTTGTAGCTTTAATTTTATTTGTATTTAAGCTTTATAAAGTCATTATTTTAATAAAAAGCAACCCTCAAATAAAATACGGCAAGCTAAGTTTGGTTCGTTTATTTAACAGTACTAATGCCTTTTCATTTTTTAATTACGTGTTTTTAGGAGAGCAATTATCGCAGAAAGAAAAAGCCAGTATTTTGCGACACGAAATGGTTCATGTAAACCAAAAACATACACTCGATTTACTGTTTTTCGAGTTGCTTCGCATTGTGTTTTGGTTTAATCCGCTGGTATATATCTATCAAAATAAATTAATAACACTACATGAGTTTATTGCCGATTCACAGGCGGTAAAGCATCAGGGTAAAAAAGACTATTATCAAAATTTATTAGCGCAAGTATTTCAAACCAAGCGCATATCATTCATCAATCCATTTTACAAACAATCATTAATCAAAAAACGAATCGTTATGTTACAAAAATCAAAATCCAACCAAGTTTATTTATTAAAGTATGTTATTTTAATTCCAGTTGTTTTAGCCATGTTATTTTTCACTTCGTGTGTTACAGGGCAAAATGAAAACGACGCTTCAAATAGTATTACAAACCAGATAGAAGTTTTAAAGTCGCTACTTGAGGAGAAAAAAGGAGCGCTTACACAAGCAGAAAAAGAAGAATTATTAAGGCTTATAAAAGATGTCGATTTTTCCCCGTTAGAAAATAGCCCTTGGAAGGTTTCGGCAGGAGTAAATAAAGTTTCAGATTCTGTTATGGTGCCATTTTCGGTAGTTGAGCATGTTCCAGTATTTCCAGGCTGCGAATCTTTAAATACTAACGAAGAGAAACGGAAATGTTTTTCGGAAAAAATCTCAAATTTTGTTGGTGAAAACTTTAATACTGATTTAGGGAAAGAATTAGGATTATCTGGACGACAACGTATAAATGTAATTTTTAAGATTGATACCGAAGGAAATATTGGAGATATACGCTCAAGAGCACCACACACAGATTTAGAAGCAGAAGCCATACGTGTAATAAATAAATTACCAAAAATGACCCCAGGTAAGCAAAAGGGTAAACTGGTTAAGGTGGCCTATTCTTTACCAATAGTTTTTGCCGTCACAGATGAGAATACCGATAAAAAAGGTTAGTATAATCTTAAATAACTTGAAAAACTGAGCTTTACCGTTCGGTTTTTTTGTTTTGTAATTTTTTAAACCGAAAAAAATTGTAAATTTCGGTTTCAGTTTAAATTTATGAGGTTAATCTTTACTCTGTTATTCTTTTTATTACTTATTTCGTGCGATTTTTTTAAGATGAAAAAATCGTCATCTCAAGATATTTTAAACGAAGAATTAAAAGCGTTTAATTGGACCGATGTAGATGAATACCCAAGCTTTTCTAGTTGCGATTCTATTGCAGTTAAACAAGACAGAAAAGATTGTTTTCAAAATAGTTTAACGCTTCATATTTGGGAATTTTTAAAGCAGGAACAACTAACCGTTACCCAAGATATTACCGACACTATTGTTTTAAATTTTAACTTATCTAAAACAGGTATTTTAAAGCTCACAGATATTAAAATGGCTCATGCCACCCGTAAAGAAATACCTCATATTGAAGCGTTAATAAACCGAAGTCTAGATTCGCTTCCTCAAGTTTATCCGGCCATAAAACGCGGTCAGCATGTCAATGCAGCCTTTAGTTTACCTATAATAATTAATGTGAATTAAAGAATTGATAAATTCTGCAGCATAAAGCCGAACTAAAGTGACAAATAAACGTGTAAACTTTTTGTAAACATTACGGTAAAAGAAACCGCTCAATTTATAAAAATACCAGCGCAAGTCCCGTTTTAATTACACGAGTTTCGTTTTCTAAAAATTGTAAAAACTGGGTTTGTGGTTTTAATTAAAACTAAAATGAGAGCGCTTATTAAAACAATGCAGAAATCGGGAGTGGTTTATTTTTTAAACTCGCGTTTTTTCCATGTATAACCTCCAAAAATAGCTTTTATAGCCACAAAAACACTAAAAAAAGAGTATGGTAAAAAGCTTAATGTATATTGTTTTAAGATATTTTTTTTATTAAAAAATGAAGCTGTTTTATTCAATAAAATAAAATCAACAATAGTTTTAATAGCAACAGCACTAACCAAAACAAAAGGATTTAAAAGTTTTAAAATAGTTAGTAAAATGCTAACAACAATTAAGGCATTCATTAGTAAAACTATAAGCCCTGTAATTTTACCAAATTTATTATTGTAAGCACTGGTTTTAGCCGCCCAACGCACATGCTGAGAAATTAAATTTGTCCATGAAGTTTGAGCTTTTGTTTTAACAATGGCATGTTTACTTTTTAGATATCCAATAGTTTTATTCGCTTTTAAAAGTTTATCAAGCATAAATATATCGTCACCACTAGCAATATTTTCGTTGCCTTTAAAGCCATCAATTTCGTTAAAAACAGACTTTTTATACGCAAAATTAGCGCCGTTACACAAAAAGGGTTGGTTTAACCCAAAACCACCAATAGTTGCACCTTGTAAACTTAAGGCATCTAGGTTTTGAAATTGGTTTAAAAAAGAGTTTTCACTTTTATACATTACTGGAGCAACAACGGCATCTATGGTTTTGTTTTGTATGTAATTGTCAAAATTTTCAAGCCAAAATTTAGGTAAAATGCAGTCGGCGTCGGTGGTTATAATCCATTCATTTTTTGCAAAGCCAATAGCTGTATTTATAGCATCTTTTTTAGGTGAATTTGTTTCACGTTTATTAGGTATAGTAATTACATCAACACCACTTTTAACAATAACTTCAAGCGAATTGTCTTCCGATTCATCATCAACCAAAAACACTTCAAAAAGTAGTTTATGATAATTTAAATGTTCTATAGATTTTAAAAGATTGGGTAAATTTTCAGCTTCATTTCTAAAAGGTATAATTATAGAAAATCTGGTTTTTGGAGGTGAGTTTTTAAATTTAAAAGTTTCAATTTTATTAAAACCATAAATAAAACGCCCTATTAAAATTAGGTAAGATAATGTTATTAAAATACTAATTATAATCATGCTATGTGTCGTGTTCTGGAAACTTAAATGTTATCACATAAAAACTTCCTAAAATACTAGGGATAACAAAATTAAAAATCCACATTAAACAAACAATGCTTAGCACCGTTAACTCGTTAACGTGCGCATAAGAAAATAGATAAACGGCAATACTGCCTTTAATTAGTACGTCGAAAATAAAAATTGAAGGAATTATAGAACTTAGCAAATACATGGTTGAAATGATTACCATAGCTTGCGAATAGCCAATATTTACATGAAAAAGTTGAAGCAGAAAATAAAACTGAAATGAAAAAACGGCATAACGCACCAAACTGTAAAAGCCACCTAAAAATAAGTTTTGTTTTGGGAATTTTAAAAAGAAGGTTTTTAATTTATAAAACGAAAACCCTTTAATTTTTAGCTTTTTATTTTTTATACTGAAGCTTATAAGAATGACAGAACCTACAATTATTACTAGAGTTAGGATAAGTTTAAAGTAATTAATTTGTAGCCCAAAGTTACTTGAAAAAACTAAAAAACCTGCAACGCCTATCACTGTTGTAACCAACATTTGTAAACTGTTATGAAGCAGGTTTACTAATAATACTTTTTTTCGACTATTGCCCAAAAAGTACATGGCTTTCGCGCCGTATTCACCAATGCGATTGGGTGTAAAAAGCGATGCTGTTAAACTGCCTAAGCTTTGTTCGAGGGCATTTTTAAAACTTAATTTTTTTACGGAACTAATAAGAGTTTGCCATTTTAAAATTTCGAAAAACCAGTTAAAACAGCTTAAAACTAATAGAAAAAATGTGTTTTTTAGACTAAAAACATCGCTTTTCTGTGAAAATTTAATAAACTCTGAAAAACTTAAAGAACTGTTATTTGTGAGTTTTTGGTAAATAAAATAAAAAGCACCAACAACAATGCTTAATTTAATAAGCACAAAAAAGAATTGCTTAGTTTTGTAAGGCATTTGGCGCATAATTTTTACAAATTACGCAATTAAATGGCGTTAATAAACGTGCTATTTTAAGTTGTTGATATTTAGATAAATGAAGGAACGAATTATTTTAGGTATAGATCCAGGAACAACCATAATGGGTTTTGGTCTTATTAAAGTGGTGGGTAAAAAAATGCATTTTTTACAACTTAACGAGCTCGATTTAAAAAAATATAGCGACCACTACCTAAAGTTGAAACTTATTTTTGAGCGTACTATTGAATTAATTGATACGCATAACCCCGACGAAATTGCTATTGAAGCGCCTTTTTTTGGTAAAAACGTGCAGAGTATGTTAAAACTTGGTCGTGCACAAGGCGTTGCTATGGCTGCAGGATTAAGCCGTGAAATACCAATTACTGAATATTTACCAAAAAAAATAAAAATGGCTATTACAGGTAATGGTAGCGCGAGTAAAGAACAGGTTGCTAAAATGTTACAAAGCATTTTGGGGTTAAAAAGTCTGCCCAAAAACCTCGATTCAACCGATGGTTTAGCAGCAGCAGTTTGTCATTTTTATAACTCCGGACGAGTTGATGTTGGTAAAAGTTACTCGGGTTGGGATGCTTTTGTGAAGCAAAACCCGAATAAAATTGGTTGATTATTATGATGAAAGAACAATTAGATATTTTTTTTCAAAATCCATTCTCTTACATTTTTGGTATTATTCTATTAGGATTCTACTTTTTTTTAAAAAGAAAACTTGAAAATTTAGCAGATAAAGAAGACGTAGACGGTATAACGCGAAAAGTTGAATCAGTAAAAAAAGAATTTAATGAAGATTTGGAGACTTTAAAGGCCGAATTGGAAGTTTTAAAGTCAAACAGGATAAGTTTGATTCAAGAAAAGAAAAAAGCAATCTATGACTTTTGGACAGCCGTCAATTCTTATTTCTGTAAGTTAGATTATTATTTATCTGCGCAAATAAAATCAAATGTAGAGAAAAAGGAGTATTTATTAAAGTTGGATAATAAGTTTGACTTGTTAAGTGAAAAAGCAAGTATGTTTAATTTGGTTCTTTATGAAGAAATAGATGACGAAACTGATGGAATTATTCTAGAATTATTTGATGTGTTTCATGATATGGAACAATTGATTAGAAAAACGATTGTTTTATTAGTGGGTTGTCATAATGAAGAAGGAAAAATAAAGAATAATGATGTCTTAATTGAGATTTATAAAAATGCAACTAATTCCAAAAACGTATTAAATCAAAAATATTCTATTTTATTAGATAAATTAAAATATAGTATAAGGCTGATTTTGGATAAAACGAATCAAATCAAGTAAGTTTTTAATAATTGGATAATATAGATCTCGATACAATTTCCTCCCCTTCGGGGAGGCTAGGAGGGGCAGCCGGAATTTACATTCACATACCATTTTGTAAACAAGCTTGTTTTTACTGCGATTTTCATTTTTCTACATCACTTAAAAAGAAAGATGAGCTTATTGATGCGTTAATATCCGAAATAGAATTACGTTACCCAATTTTAAACAGAGAAGTAGTTGAAACCATTTATTTTGGCGGCGGCACACCATCGATGTTAAGTAACATAGAATTACAGAAAATTATCGATGCGGTTTATACAAGGTTTCAAGTTTGCGAAAATCCAGAAATAACTTTAGAAGCGAATCCAGACGATTTATCGTTGGAGCGTATAAAAACCTTAGCGGAAGAAACCAAAATTAACCGATTAAGTATTGGTATTCAGTCGTTTTTTAATGACGATTTAAAAAGCATGAATAGGGCACATAACGCTACTGAAGCCGAAAAATGTTTAAAAGAAGCAACAAAATGTTTCGATAATATAACTATCGATTTAATTTACGGCATTCCTAATATGAGTTTGGAAAAATGGAATGATAACCTAGAGAAAGCTTTTAGTTTTGGGGTAAATCATATTTCTAGTTATGCCTTAACTGTTGAACCGAAAACAGCTTTAGATACTTTTATTGAAAAAGGAAAATACCCACCAATCGATGAAGATTTAGCGCTTAAACATTTTAATCATTTAGTTGAAAAAACATCCGAAAAAGGTTTTGTGCATTACGAAATTTCTAATTTTGGTAAACCTAATTTTTTCTCGAAACACAACACCAGTTATTGGTTAGGTAAGTCTTATTTAGGTATTGGTCCTTCGGCGCATTCGTTTTACAACAATCAGCGTAGTTGGAATGTTTCAAACAATGCTAAATACATAAAAAGTATTCAAAATAAAGAGTTGCCTTTATCAACAGAAAATTTAACAAAACAAGATGCTTTTAACGAGCATGTCATGACGGGTTTACGAACCATTTGGGGTGTTTCATTTAATAAAATTAAAACCGAATTCGGAGACGGCTTCCTTCAGTATTTAAAAAAGAATTCCAATAAATTTATAAATGAAGATTTGTTAGCTATTGAAACCAATTCTCATAACGAATCTGTGCTAGTAACTACAAAAAAAGGAAAATTTTTGGTAGATGGAATAGCGGCAGAACTCTTCATGATTTAGTATCTTTGAGCATGATTGCAACAATTCAATACAATTCCAGAAAATTAAAAATAAATTTAAAACAACCCATTGATATTTCAATGCCTATTCGTGGCAGTAAAGATAATGTTAACGCATGGTATGTTGGCGAACCCAAAATAGAACCACACACAGAAGATGATTGGGTGGCTAGTGTAGAGCAAGGTGCAAGTGTAAATTTTAATAATATTTCTTTTAATCCGCATGCGCATGGTACGCACACCGAAACGGTTGGGCATATTACAAAGGAGGTGCACTCTATAAATAAAAATTTAAAGCAGTTTTTCTTTTTAGCTGAGGTTATTACCGTGGCTCCAGAAACGTTTAACGACGATAGAGTGATCTCGAAAAAACAAATACAATTTGCTTTAGGTAATAAAAAGCGTGATGCTTTGGTAATTCGTACTATTCCTAACACTCGCGAAAAATTGTCACGTCAATACTCCAATACCAATTGGCCATATTTACAAGCCGATGCTGTAGAATTTCTAGTTAAAAAAGGCATTAAACATTTACTAATAGATTTACCAAGTATTGATAAAGAAAAAGATGGTGGCGAGCTTTTAGGGCATAATGCTTTTTGGAACACAAAAGGCAAATTACGTTTAGATGCCACAATAACCGAGTTTATTTATGTGTCTAATAAAATTGAAGACGGCGAGTATTTTTTAAACCTGCAAATAGCACCTTTTGAGAATGATGCAACGCCAAGTAAACCCATTTTATATAAAACTATAAGTTCATGAAAAACGTTTTAAAACTAGAAGAATTACTCATGTTTGTTCTGGGTATGTATTTGTTTTCACAATTAAATTTAAGTTGGTGGTGGTTTGCTGGCTTGCTGTTAACTCCAGATATTGGCATGTTGGGGTATTTAGTAAATCCTAAAATTGGCGCTTATGCTTACAATGTGTTTCATCATAAAGGCATTGCAATTTTATGCTATTTTTTAGGCGTTTATTTGCAAAACGATATAGTAAAATTAATAGGTGTTATTCTTTTTTCACATTCGTGTTTCGACAGAGTTTTTGGCTACGGATTAAAGTATATTACAGATTTTAAAAACACCCATTTGGGTAAACTTTAAAACCTTATGGAAGCGTTTTTAGGTATAATAATTGGCGTTTTGGTAACTACTGGTGTGGTTACTGTGGTAAAATCTTTTAAAAAGAAGAGTTTAGTAAACTCACAGTCTACCATTTTAATAGATAAGATTAAAAAGGTATGTAAGTTTATTACTGTTGAAGGTGATTTTGCCGAGATTTATCATTACGAAGATGTAAAAGAACGCTTTTTAAAATTAATAACAAGTAAGAAAAAAGCCTTAGTTGTAATAAACGCCAAGGCGCATGTAGGTTACGATTTAGCTAAAATTAAAATTGAAGCCGAAAATGATAAGAAAAGAATTATTTTGAAGCATTTTCCGCAACCCGAAGTACTTTCAATAGAAACCAATTTAAATTATTACGATAAAAAAGATGGCTACTTTAATAAGTTTGAAGCCACCGATTTAACCGGATTACACAACGAAGCTAAACTTCATATTCAAGAAAAAATACCAGAAAGTGGTTTAATTGAAATAGCACAAAAAGAAGCGCTTGAAACTATTTTACTTATTGAAACTATTGTTGAAACTATTGGTTGGAAACTAGATTATTCATATTTAGAAATAGATAGTGTAGAACCTAAAAAATTAAAATAATGTTCGAAATATCTACCGATAAAAGTAAGTTGAATGTTTCTGTAATTCATCAATTTTTAAGTGAAACCTATTGGGCAAAAGGAAGAACTGTAGCGCAAGTGCAAACAACAATAAATAGCTGTTTGTGTTTTGGTGTATATTTAAATAATGAGCAAATTGGTTTTGCACGCGTTGCAACAGATTATGCGGTTTTCGCTTATATTATGGATGTGTTTATACTTCCGGAATATCGTGGTAAAGGCTATTCAAAAAAATTAATGGAAACCGTTACAACGCATAAAGATTTGCAAGATTGTAAAGTTTGGATGTTAAAAACCAATGATGCCCACGGTTTATACAAACAATTTGGATTTACATATTTAAGTCATCCAGAAAAGCTCATGGAAAAACTATTGTAACTCATGAATATAGAACAATACAGAACCTATTGCTTAAATAAAAAAGCCGTTACCGAACATTTTCCTTTCGATGAAGATGTGTTGGTTTTTAAAGTTTTAGGTAAAATGTTTGCCTTATCCTCGTTAAAAAAATGGGAAGAAGGTTTGCAATCTGTAAACTTAAAATGCGATCCAGATTATGCTTTGGAGCTTCGTGCAGAATATGAAGCTGTAGAACCAGGTTATCACATGAGTAAAAAACATTGGAACACCATACAATTACATAAAAACGAAGTGCCTCCGGCTTTAGTAAAAGAACTTATAGATCAATCTTATAATCTGGTGGTTAAAAGTTTGCCTAAAAAGCTTCAAAAAGAATTAGAAAACTAAATTTTAAAAACATAATGAGTGTATTACAAACACTAAAAGAACGCAGTGGGGATTGTTGCGAGTTGTGTAAATCTACAACCCAATTAAGTCAGTATACCATTCCGCCATCATTAAACGAAAATGTAGATAACGATGTGTTGATCTGTAAAATCTGTTTAGATCAAATTGAAGAACGTACCGAAATGGATGCTAACCACTGGCGCTGTTTAAACGATAGTATGTGGAGCGAACACGTGGCGGTACAAATAATGGCATGGCGTATGTTGCAAAGGTTACGTAACGAAGGTTGGCCAAAAGATTTACTAGACATGATGTATTTAAGCGATGAGGCTTTAGCATTAGCAAGAGCGACGGGCGAAGATAAAGACGAAAGCGAAAAAGTGATACATCGCGATAGTAACGGTGTTATTTTAGATAATGGTGATGCTGTTGTGCTAATAAAAGATTTAAAAGTAAAAGGAAGTAGTATGGTTGCCAAACAAGGTACTGCAGTTAGAAATATTCGATTGGATCGTGATAACGCGCAATATATTGAAGGTAAAGTCGATGGACAACACATTGTAATTATTACCGATTATGTAAAGAAAACCTAATGCTCGTCTTTCTTCTTAAAAAGGTTAAATCCAAAAGGAAACATAAAAACTAAAAACAAATAGCGGCCAGTAACCAAGCCATAAATGGTTATGGCTGCTAAAACTACCATTAAAATTACTTTATAACTGTATTTCATTTTCATTAATTAAAAAACAACGTAAACATACAAGTTAAATTTTTTATAATAAAAACATACTAGCTGGTATTTTTTATAACTTTACAGCATGCAGCAAGAATTAAAATCGCAATTAACTAAGCAACAAATTGTACAAGAGGCTTTTACGTTATTTTATGAAAAAGGCTTTAAAACTACAAGTATAAACGATGTTGTAAAGGCTGCAAAACTTACTAAAGGTGCATTTTATCATCACTATAAAAATAAAGAACAATTAGGCTTAGAAGTTATAGAGCTTAAAGTGAGAAAACGTGTGTACGATGGTATGATTTTACCATTAAGCGATGCAGGAAACCCCATGGTAATTCTTGAAAAAACCTTTTTAAATAGAATAAAATCTTTTCCTTTTTACGATAAGCAAAATGGTTGCCCCATGAATAATTTTATTAACGAAATTGGGAATTATGAAACCGCTTATCAGTCGGCACTTAAACATATTGTTGAAACTTGGAAAGCCGCTTTAATTACCTTAATTAATCGTGGTAAAAACGAAAAATGTATTAAGCAAAATATTTCTAGCGAAGCCGTTGCGGTATATTTAATTAGTGCTTTTGAGGGTATTCGTGGTATTAGAAAATTATATAATGATGATGACATTTTAAATCAATACATATCTGGTTTAAAATTATATTTAAATCAACTAAAAGCATAAAATTTTTTTTAAACAAAAACATACTACTAAGAATGTTTTTTGATAATAAAACCATAACCTATGAAAAACAACAGAAGAAACTTTATTAAAAACACCGCAATGCTTGGAGTTGCAGGAGTAACCATGCCAAATTTTACCAATGTTTTAAACCAAAATACTATGCAAGAAGAGAAAAAATTAACAGGTCGCCCAAAGGTGTTATTTTTTGATGTAAATGAAACGTTACTCGACCTAACAGCTATGAAGGAAAACGTTGGAGAAAAACTTAACGGACGTAGCGATTTATTATCACTTTGGTTTACAACCATGTTACAATATTCGTTGGTAACAACAGTAGGTAGGCAATACAACGACTTCGGAATAATTGGTGCTGCGGCTTTACAAATGGTAGCAGCAAATAATGGTATTAAAATGGGAGAAAAAGAAGCTCAAGAAGCCATTTTAGGTCCGTTACGTTCTATACCACCACATCCAGAAGTAAAAGAAGCTTTAAAGCAATTAAGAGATGCTGGTTACAAATTGGTGTCTTTTACAAATTCCTCTAACATTGGTGTAAAAACTCAATTTGAAAATGCTGGTTTACTAGATTATTTTGATGAACGATTAAGTATTGAAGATGTTGGAAAATACAAGCCAGATACCGATGCTTACGATTGGGCAGCACGAAAAATGAAAATTAAATCATCTGAATGTTTAATGGTGGCGGCTCATGGTTGGGACATTGCAGGCGCACTTTGGGCGGGATGGAGAGGTGCTTTTGTTAGCCGTCCAGGTGCACAATTGTATCCGTTAGCACCAAATCCCGAAATTAATGAACCTAATTTAAAGCTAATTGCAAATAAATTAATTGCATTAAAATAATATATCGTATGACATTACAAGATAAAGTGGTTATAGTAACCGGTTCCTCGCGAGGCATAGGTAAAGAAGTGGCCATACAATTAGCAAAAAACGGTGCAAAGGTTGTAATAAATCATTCCAATAGCGAAGCAGAAGCCAATGAAACTTTAAATACAATTACAGATGAAGGTGGAAAAGCTATTGTTGTAAAAGCAGATGTTAGCAATAAACAAGATGTAGAAGCTTTGTTTAATAAAACTATTGAAACTTTTGGTAAAGTTGATGTTTTAATAAATAATGCGGGTATTATGTACAATAAGCTGTTGAAAGATAATACCCAAGACGATTTTACTAAATTATTCGATGTTAACGTGCGTGGAGTTTTTAATACCATGCAAGAGGCTGCAACAAAACTATCAGATAATGGTATTGTCCTTAATTTTTCTTCAAGTACAGTAAAACTTATGTTTCCTAAATATGCATTGTATTCCGCTACAAAGGCGGCTGTAGAGCAAATGACTCGTGTGTTTGCTAAAGAAGTTGGTCGAGGCATTTCGGTTAATGCCATTGCTCCTGGAGCTACTGCAACCGATTTGTTTTTAAACGGAAAATCGCAAGAAACTATCGATAAATTAAAAAATATGATTGCTTTTAACCGATTGGCAGAACCTATTGATATTGCAAGAGTGGTAGTGTTTTTAGCTAGCGACGACTCTAAATGGATTTCCGGGCAAATTATAGGAGCAAACGGTGGTTTAATTTAAAGTTTTTTTGAATAACTATTAAGGCTAAGGTACTTTAGTAAGTAAATTAAAAAGCGTAACTTGTTACTTGAGTTTTAATAGTTTTTCTTTATGTTAGAAATACGCCCAACTTGCGAAAACTGTAATAAAAAATTACCTTTTGATGCCGAAGATGCTATGATTTGTACTTTCGAGTGCACATTTTGTAAAAGTTGTGTAGAAACTATTTTACAACATGTTTGCCCTAATTGCGGTGGCGATTTTGTAAAACGACCAATTAGACCAAAACATTTACTTGAAAAATATCCTGTTTCTAGTACAGTAGTGTTTAAACCTGTAGATATTGAAGCCCATAAAGCACTTTTAAAAAAACTAAACGTTTAACCAGAAGTATCAGATATAATTTTCCATTCGCCATTTATCTTCTTAAAAACGACCATAAAAAAACCATCGGCATTTCCAACTTCTCGCTTTATGTGGTATTCGCCTAAAACGTAGTACGAATTAGCTTCAATTTTGTTAATGGCATTAATTTTAAAACTTAAAATACCAGTGTGGTCTTCGGTTGGGTAAGCTCTTTGGTAACGCTTTAAAGTTGCGTCCCAACCATTTACAACACCGTTAGCACCGTAAAAGGTTAATGAGTCACTTTTCCAGTAGCCTTCCATAAAACCTTCAATATCGTTTTTAGACCAAGCTAAACGCTGTTTTTTTAATACTTTTTGTATGGCTTTTTTATCGGCTTCTTCGTTTTGAGCGTACCCAGAAAAAGCAGTGATAAAACAAAAAATTAAAAGTAACTTTTTCATAAATGCATCTTGATTTTAAGATTCGTTTGGGTAAAAATAGAAAAATTTAACGTGTTACTCATCGATAAAATCGACAGAAAATTTTTATTCATCTAAAGTAAATTTCTATTTAACGATAAAATAAGGTTGGTAGTTGGTTTTGTTTTTATATTTATTTCAAAGTCAGTGACTTGATCTCCCTCAAATTTATTATTAACATTAAACCAATAATTATGGAATTAAAAATTTCGGGCTACAACAACTTCTATAAGGTTAAAGGTCACTTAAACAAAAAAAACGTTTATACGTTTAAAGCAGAATTTAAAAATATTTTCTCTAATGTAAATGCTGTAACTATTAGCATAGAGGATGTAGAAAGTATTGATAAGTACGGTGTAGCTGCAATGTCGCAACTGCATTTTGAGGCTTTAAAGCAAAATAAAAAATTATCTATTATTGGTTACGGCTGTAAAGATTTATACGAGCATTTTAGTTCAAATTCGGCTGCCTAATTACAAAATTGTTTTCTGCTTTTTATAAAATGCATCGGCTTGTAATTGCATAAGCTCGCGTGCTTTTTTGCGTTTGTAATTGTAGAGTTCGTCATCGTTTTTAATGTCTGTGTATATGCGGTCGTTTACGGCTGTATCTGTTTCTAGCATAATTTCTCGCTGATTCTTATTTTGAAGAACTTGCGTTTTTAATGCGGTTTCTTCGTCTTCAAGTTTAAAATCGTATGCGCCGCGCGGAGATAATAATTTTGCAAAAATAGGCGACGTTTCAATAGCTAAAAATAATAGGAAAATAAAAAATGAGGGTAGCCAAGGCAATTTGTTTAGTGCGTTTACGCGGGCCATTAAGCCATCAAAATTATCAATAATAGGTTGAGATGTGGTTACTTGGTTTGCATAATCGATTTCGGCTTGAGCAATTTTATCTTCGATAGCTTCAATTTTTGCTTTGTTTTCTGTTTTTAATTCCTTTAAATCGGCTAATGCAGCATCGTGTTTATCACGTTTTTCTTTATATACAGGTCCTTTGCCCAAAAGTTTTGTGCCTGCAGTTCCTTCGGCTTCATTTATATAAACGTTGTAAAGGGCATTTACTTCGGCTTCTTTTTGGCTGATTTCGCTTTGTAAGGAATCTATTTTGGTGTTAAAAGCTTCAATTTTAGGAGTGAATTGTTCTGCTATTTGTGTTTTGTTATTTAAAGTCATAGCATTTTTTTCTTCTAACAGAACTTGGTTTATTTCTTTTTCAAAAATTTTAAGTTCTAAAGGTTTAGAGATCACTATGGCAATAATTAATGCTAAAATTATTCTTGGTGCGGCTTGAATTAATTCATCTGTAAAATTTCCATTTTTTTTAATGGTTGAAACGATGTAGCGATCTAAATTAAAAATTAGTAATCCCCAAACTAATCCAAAAAATATAGCAGAATATAAATTATCGAAAACAGTAAATAGGGCATAACTAGCTGCAATTGTGGCCATAACTGCTGTAAAGAAAACTGTAGCTCCAATTCCGGCATATTTGTTTTGTTCGCCGTTGCTGCAGGTGTTTAAAATATCGGTATCGGCACCTGAGCAAATAATAAAAAAATGCTTTAACATAACTTGATTGTGATTTGATTGATAGTTTATTAGAACGTTAAAAGTTATGTTTTGTTACAAGAAAAGTTAGGTTTTTATCTTTTGCTATCTAATATTCTCAATAATTACTAATAATAAAAAAAGCCTCGTTACATACGAGGCTTTAAAAAAGTGTAAAAATTAGCTATTTAATCAGAACTTTTTTGGTTAGGATATTGTTGTTAGATTCTATTTTTATTAAGTACAAACCACTATTTAAGTTTAGATTTATTTTTTCGGATGATATTATGCCTTTTTTGATAAGATTACCAGAGCTACTGTATATTGAAAAATCTTTATTAAGTAAGCTAGTAGGAACCATAATATAATCTGTAGCTGGGTTCGGGTAAACCGAAATAATTTCAAATGAGCTACTAGAAGTAGATAATGTAGCAGGGTCGAAGCTATAAAGTTCGTTTCCAGTTGTGCCATTGTCTCCTTCAAAATATAACTTATCATTAAGTACTACAAGATCATCTATATCTTTAATGTTACTATCAACTCTTTCGGAAGTAGAGCCATCTGTTCTAAATAAATATTGCGCGGTGTCGTCGGCTACTTCGCCTGCATAATATAAATAGTCGCCTAAAATGGCATAGTCTGATGGATCGTGATCATTTGATGCGCCTCCGGTGATATTGCTTATATTGGAAATAGCATCGGTGTTTGGGTTGTAAGCCCAAAGTTGATCTTCAGAGGTGCCATTGTCTGCTTCAAAGTACAATATATTATTCCAAGCAAAAAAGTTGTTTATCCCGGATAAAGAACTTGCATTTTCAACAGCAACTGTGCCAGTATTTGTGCCATCTGTTTTCCATAATGCATCGTCTGCTTTAAAAAACACCTCGTTGTTAACAACTGTAAAATTACTAATGCTTGAGTCACCTGTACCTTCATCAATATCTTTAATTAAAGTAAATAATCCTGTACTTGGGTTATATTCATAAAGTTCACGACCTATAGTTGGTTCGTCTTCAGAATAGTCCATGTAGCATAATAATTTATTGTTGAAAGCTGTAAAATGGGCTCCAACTAGTGCTTCTGTACCTGTGCCATTGTTGGTTACCGGAGATGTATTAGTGTCATCAAATTGATAGAGTTTATTGCTATCTGTAGTTAATACAAAGTATACTAACCCGCCAGTTTCAATTGGGTTAAATACAAAAGGGTGGCCTGTAGCATTGGTGCCACTTTCTGTACCGTCGGTTGAAAATAATACGCTACTAGTACCATTATTTGCAGAAAAATAGAGTGTATTGTTGTATTCAAAAAAACCTGTAGGAGAAGAACTAGCAGCTCCAGTATTTAAATCTTTTACAAAGGTAGTTCCTGCTTCGGTACCATCGGTTACCCAAAGTTCTTTACCTAGGTCTGCACCTCCTGGGGTGTTTGATCCGTTTGAGTCATCGGCAGCAAAATAAATTTTTCCATTAAAGGTATATAGATTTGCTGGAAGTGAGCTAGATGTTCCGTTGTCGTTTATTTCCTTAACCTGTGTAATTTGTGCTTGAATTGTAAAGCTTAGTGATAAAGTAAATAGAGCTAGTAATTGTTTTTTCATAATTTGTGAGAGTATTAATTAGTAATATTTTGAGTTATTTTTACTTTGGTAATTCTGGTATTAAAGTCCGTCCTTTATTTGAGCTAAGTGTTTCTAAAAAAGCTAATAAAGCATTAATTTCTTCTTTATTTAAGTTTAGTTTTTGCAGAATAGGCGAGTTGTTGGGTATTAGAGAGTCTCGTTCTGTGCCTAAGTATTTTTTTTGAATTGGAGCTGGGTTTCCTAAATTGTAAAACTCTACTACATCTAATAAACTTGGAAAATGCCCGTGATGCATCCAAGGTCCGGTTCTTGATATTTCGCGAAGTGTTGGCGTTCTAAATTTACCAATGTCTTCTTTGTTTTTTGTAACCACATAGCGTCCAAAATCTTCATTTTTTGTTCCAAAAAGTGTTTGTCCGTCGTTGTGAAACTTATTATCGCTAAAATATGGGGTGTTATGGCAATTAATACAGCGCGCTTTTGTTCGAAACAAATGCAAACCTAAAACCTCTTGGTTTGTTAGTTTAGTAGAATCTCCTAGTACAAATTTGTCGAATCTCGTTTTATAACTATTTACGGTACGCTCGAAAGTAGCTATGGCTTGTTGAATACGTTTTAAAGAAACAGAATCGGATCCGAAGGCCGATTTAAAAAGAGGTTTATAACCATTTATGTTCGCTATTTTATCTACCGCAATATTTAGTTTTTCGTTCATTTCTACAGGATCTGCAATAGGAAAACGTGCTTGGTCTTCTAAACTATTGGCTCGTCCGTCCCAAAATAACTCGTGCGCTAAGCCTGAATTTATTATGGTCATAGAATTTCGTGCTCCTGTTTGTCTGTCATGACCAAAAGAGCGGGTAGAATTATCTGTCCAAGCTAATTCCGGATTATGACAAGAAGCACAAGCTATTTGTCCGCTAATTGAAAGCCTTGGGTCAAAGAACAGTGTTTTTCCGAGTTTTGCTTTTTCTTTAGAATACGGGTTGCTTTCTGGAAATTCTGGTTTATTTAATGCCCCAATATCTTTAAATGTAGATTTATCTATAGTCTCATCTAAATTTGGCTCTGGCCATAATGTTTGGTCGGTACTACTGTAAACCTCTCTTAATTTTGAAATAGAATTATACCTTGATTCTGGTTTGTTAGCATGACTATCTATAAAATACAATGCACCAAATATTACCAGTGCAATTATTAAAAAAAGAATTGTTTTTAATTTAAAGTTCATAAGTAGATATGCAATTGGAGTTAGTTAAATCTTCTGGGTCTGTGTAGCTATTATTGCTATAAATTCGGTATTCTGCAGATACGGTTCCACCAAAAACAGCATCATTAGTGGCCTTTAATGTAAATTTTAGTTCAAATAAATCGTCGCTTATTTCTTCGTAAGTACCTTCGCCAGAAATGGCAATGGAATGTGTGTTTCCGTTGTTACCTGAAATACTAAGAAACTGTGGGATAATTAAAATACTTCCCTTATTAGTACTGTTACCATTTTCTGGGAAAAATTCTATAGCGGGACTTACATTAAATCCGGGAGAGTCTGCTGTAGATGTAAGCTCATTACTAAACCAGCGTTTTAAATTAAAAGAGTTTGTTGTTATTGTTGTAGACGTTCCAAACCCTATTTGAAAAGCATGATGGTAAATATCATCCGAGGTGTCTGTTGTACCATTATCGCTGTAAAGAACTGCGTTGGGGTGCGTTGCATCAACAACTACTGGATATGTAAATGCGAAGAAATAGCCCCATTCGCAAACACCATCCTCGTCAAAATCATTCCAAACCTCGCCGTAAGTTCTATGGAAAGCATCATTTAGATTGTAAAAATTTGATGCGGTAAAAACAGCGTTATTACGTTCTGTAGCAATAGGTTTTACTAGTTGTAAAATGGAGTTCCCAGAAACTGTGTAATTATCTGTGTTAACTAAAGTGATTATAGACTCGTAGTAAACATCATCGTTTTGTATATTTTCATCTAAAGTTATTTTGTAGGTAATATATGTTTTATCTTCAGCAATAAAATCAGTTGTAAGTGTATATTCAAAACCATTTAAAAATTCGAACATCGAGGCTGTGTCAATTTCAGATTCAATAAATCCGTTAGGGAAATTGACATTAAAAGATATTTCTTCGCCTTGTTCGCCCGTAATTTCAATTCGGTTGGTTTCTATTGTGTAATAGGTTTCAATATCTTCAAGGTTTATTGTAAAGGTGTCGTTTGGAGAGGTGCTATTTAGGTTACCAATATTTATACTATTGTTTGAAGCGCTTTCTAGAGCAAAATTTATGGTTTGATATTCTGTCCAGCGTTCATTAAAAGTTACATAAATAGTATCTGTTAGTTGTGTGCCGCTAAAGCTTACTTGGTTTTCTGGAAACACGTTAAAAGCATCTTCACTTCCAGAGGAAGCGATACTATAATTAACTGTAACGGTTTCAGATAATGCCTCTGAAGATAGTGTAACAGGAATTTTTACAGGTGCAATAGAACTGTTAGCGTAGCTAGAAACAGGAATTAAAGCACTGCTTACAGATGGATACTCTAAGGGTTCGTTATTACTATTTACTAAAAAATTAAATCTTACAAATGGTTCTGAAAACGAATTGTCTTGATTGTCATCGTTAGTACAAGAAATAACTGTTAGTAAAAGTACTAGAATTTTAATGTTTTGTTTAATACGATGCATTTTGTTGTAAATTTTCGTTAAGGTCTATATTGGCTTGAGGAATAGGTAAAATGAACTTATCTGATGGATAATTGAGATTACAAGTTTGTGAAATACACCCATCATTCCTTATTATATCTTGTTGATTTCTTGATAAATCGAATAAATAGTGGCTTTCAAAACAAAACTCTTTTCTGCGTTCTTCAAGTAAAAGTTCTTCAAGGTTATCTGTAGAAGTTAGTAAGGATGCGTTAGCGCGTTCACGAATTACGTTTATATCGTTTTTAGCATCTTCTAAATTTTCTAAACCTATAGAAGCTTCAGCTCTAATAAGGTATAATTCGCTTAATCTTAATCCAACAAAAGCAGCATTGTCTTGAAATTTTTTGGTGAAGTAATAATTTGCATCTTCAAGCTCGTTATCTATTAATGTGGCTAGCGGTTGTTCTAGAAATAACTCTTTTCTAATGTCTGTGGTTTCAAACAGATTTAGTAAATCTTCTGAAGCTACATATTTTTCGTAATCTGAATCTGAAGTATATCCGTAAAAAGCCGACATTGAACCTCCAACATTATCACCACTATCTCTGGGTACCGAAAATTCTAATAATATTTCAGAAACTGGCGTATCTGTTTTTTCCCATTCCGAAATGTAGTTTTCATCAGAAATTAGAGCTACTCCAGAATTTAAAATAACGTCGTTTGCCATGTCGTAGGCGTTTTGCCAATCTTGTTTTGATAAGAAAACACGAGCTAGAAATGCCTTTGTATTGTAATAGTTAAAATAGGAATACGTTGCACCATCTAGAATTGAAGAATCGTTATAAAAACTTAAAGCATTATTAAGATCGTTAATTAAAAGTGTATAAGTATCGAGAGCCGTTTTTCTAGATGGGTAAGTAATTCCATTGGTTAATGTTGTGGTGCTGTAAACTACTCCTAAATGGCTAGCGTCTGCCGTATAATTATAGTTCTGAGCGTAAATTTGTACTAGTAAAAAATGGCAGTAAGCTCGTATAGTTAGCGCTTGAGCTTTAATTTGATTTATTTCTTCACTTGTAGCATCTGTTAATGCTTCAACATATTCTAAAATTAAATTTGTTTGGTTTATTATGTTGTAGCAGTCATCGTAAACAGATTCTAAATCACTGTCTTGGGCTAAGTCTTGAAAGTTGTAAACATTTTCTAGATTTACCGGGGCGCTTAACTCTCCTAAGCTGCTCGTGCTTAAACTTGGTGAGAATTTTAAGTTTCCTGATTGCAGATCGACATATATTGCGAAATATTCACTTCTTACTGTTGATTCTAAACTTGAATAGGTGCCTAACAAAGCTTCAAGAACACCCTCTTTGGTAGAAAGTTGTTCGTTTATCGAGGTTTGTGATCCTGGTTCTTGCTCTAAAAACTCACTACAACTTTGCGCAAAGCAAATTATTAATAAACCAACAGCAAGACATAGTTGTTTTATATATTTATACTGTTTCATATCTTAAAATTTTCCGTTTATACCCATAGAAATTGTTCTCGCTTGTGGGTAGTTAAATTTAAATTCTCTAATTCCGTTTCTATCATAGGGGCTTTTATCTTTATACCAGTAGCCAACATTTGAAACATCTAAAAAAACCGATAAGTTGTTTAAAAATTTAACGCTATTTAGAGGGAAGTTATAGGTTAAATTAATGTTGCTTAATTTTAAATAGGTGTTGTCGAATAAATATTTACTGTAGTTCGATATGGTTGGGTTGTTGCTTGTAACTATTGGTTGCAAGGCAATGTCTCCTTGGTTTCTCCAATAATCGTAAGCGTTTACAGAGAGGTTTCTGTTTGATGTATTGCTATATTTAGCAATGAGTTCGTCTTCAACAAGAAAATCACCACCTATTTGAAACGAGCCACGAATTGATAAGCTAAGATTTTTAAATTTAAAGCTATTATTAAAACCACCATAAGCATCTGGTTGAGTGTCTCCTATAGGTTCCCAATCTGCACTATCAAATAAATTATTGTATGTAACAGCATCGTAAACTTGACCGTCTTTTTCTAGTAAATCTCTTCCTGTTCCAGGGTCGATGCCTACCCAGTTAATTCCCCAGATTGTAGTCGTGCTGTAGCCTACTTTTTGAGCTAGTGCGCGTTCGCCTGAAGAGTACTGGCTTCCCAATCCTTTTAACTCGGTAACCTTACTTCTTAAAGTTGAAATATTAAAAGATGTATTCCAGTTAAATTTTTCAGATTGAATCCAATTTACTTTAGTTGAAAGCTCTAAGCCTTTATTATACATGCTTGCTGCGTTTAATTGTATTGAAGAATATCCCGTTTCTGAAGGTATATTTCGTGAGGTAATTAAATCTGAAATAGCATCATAATAGTACTCGAGTGATAGTTGTACGCTGTTTAGAAAATTAAAATCTATACCGGCATTAAACTTTGTGTTTTTTTCCCAACTTAAGTAACCATTGGGCGCGGTAGAAGTTGTTGCTTCATCGAAATTATTATAACCGTTAGCCGAAGTGTTGTAAAGACCTTTTGAACGATACGAGCCTATTCTTGAATTACCAGTTGTACCGTAGCTAGTTTTTATTTTTAAAAAGTTAATAAAGTTACTGTTAAAGTTGTTTTCGTTACTTATAATCCAACTAACTCCAACACCTCCGTTGTATGCTACATCGGTATCGCTACCAAAAACAGAGCTTTCGTCTCTTCTAATATTACCAAGAAAATAATAACGCTTTTTGTAATTGTAGTTTATTTGCGAGAATATAGAAACTCTAGAGTTGTAACTAATATCAGAATCGTATGTTTGATTATCTGTAGTTTCATCGGCTGTTGTTGTAATATCGTCATCTTGTACAGCATTGGTAACCGCGTTTATTATATTCGGGTTAACAAAACCGCGTCCAGAAGCATAACTAAAGTTGGCTTTATCTTCAGATAACTCAAAACCTATTAAGCCATCAATATTATGGCTGTTATTAAATTGTTTGTTGTATAATAGTTGCCCTTGCCAATTCCATTTTGTTGAGTTTCTATTATTTATAACACGTCGTCCGTAGTTCGGATAACTCACGCCATTTAGTGTAAATGTTCCGCTATATTGTCCGCTTTCGTTTTCGCCAGAGAAATAGCGATCTTGTTCTTTGTCGGTAAAATTTAACCCAAAAAGTGTAGAAATTTTTAAGTTATTATTTATTGGGTAAGCTAAATTAATGCTTCCTAAAACACCGTATGTATCTGTTGTATTGGTGTTTTGGTTTATTGCAGCTAGTGGGTTTCCAAGTCCGGTTACACCAACAGAACTATAGGAACCGTCATCGTTATACGGAGATAACGTTGGAATAAAAGCATAGTTGTAATAAATGTTTGGCGCATTTTTTTTAACGTAACTAGGATTTAAAGATAAACCAACATGTAAGTCGTTTATGTGGTAATTTATGTTTATACCTGCGTTTAATTGTTTGCTGTTATTGCCTTTTTGAGGCTCTTCTATATCTAGGTAGGTAACGCTTGTTCTAAAATTAAGTTTGCCATTACCGCCAGCTGCAGCAAAATTATATTTATTGTAAACTCCGGTGTTATTAAGCAAGCTAAACCAATCTGTGTTTACACCGTTATAAGGCACAGTGCTTGAGCCAGTGTTTGTTAAATATTCGTTACGAAGCTCGTTGTATTGTACTCCATTTAAATATTGAATTTGGTTTATGGCACTAGATATACCTACTTGTGTAGCAAAGTTAAATTTAGTTTGTCCTTTTTGTCCCTTTTTAGTGGTTATAATTATAACGCCGTTGGCACCATCTGCACCATATATACTTACAGCTGCGGCATCTTTAAGTACGTTTATGCTTTCAATATTTTCGGCAGATATTTGGGATAAAGGATTGGCCAGCGTTTCGGTATAAGTACCACTGCCATCAAAAAAACTACTATCTATTGCAGATTCCTCACTCATTATTACACCATCAACAATAATTAAAGGTTGTGTTGAAGTGCCTAAAACAGTATCAAATAACGGAGTTAAACTACCCTGCCCGCGTATATTAATTGAGACCGGGCCACCTATTCCTGAAGTATTTTCTACTAAAACACCAGCAAGTTGACCTTCAATCATTTTATCAATACTTTCCGAAGCTTGGTTTGTTGCTATATCTCTTGATTGTAGCGTTGAAATACTACCAACAACTTCTTCTTTTAATTGTTTTGTTCCGTAAGATGAGGTTATAATAACTTCATTTAATCCAGAATAATCTTCTTCTAAAGTTATATTAAAATAGCTGTTGTTTTTTACAGGAATTTCTAGGTCTTTATAACCTAAAAACGACACTAACAAAGCCATGTTGTTAATGTCGTTTCCTTTTAAGGCGTATGTAAACTCTCCTTTTTCGTTAGTTATTGCTCCAACTGCGGTGCCTTTAATTAAAACGGTGGCGCCCAAAAGAGGTTCGTTAGTGGCTTTACTTAAAACTTTACCTTTAATAAGGCGTTCTTCTTTTTTTATTAGCAACGATGTGTGTTTTTTAATTTTAGCTGTTGTTAATAAAACTTGATTGTCTTTTATAATATATTGGATTTTTGAGCTTTTAAAAAGTATATCTAATACTATTTTTATAGATGCGTTTTTTACACGAATACTAGCTTTTTTTTCTATATCAATTTTTGAAGTATTATAAATAATTCGAAAACTACTTTGGTTTTCAATAGACTTAAATATGGTTGTAAGAGGTACATCTTTATAATTTAAATTAATAGTGTCGTTCTGTGAATTAGCAACAGTATTAAATACCATTAATAATATAAAAATAAGCGATTTATAAATTGAAAGGGTTGGTTTTATTCTCATAAAATATAGCTAGTTTTAGCTTTTAGTTTGTTATTTCTATAGTAGTATTATTCTTTCTGTAAAAATTAAAAGGTGTATCGTACTTTAATAAATTCAAGAAGTCCTCTACACTCGAAGTTTTAAAGTTTATAGTTCCAGAAAATTTTTCTATAGCAAGTTGTTTGTTCTTGTTTATTATTTTAACTCCATAAGCACGCTCTAGTTTTATGGTTAAGTCTTTAAATGTTTGATTTTTAAAAACTAAGTCGCCATAAACCCAAGCTATATATGGTGAAATATCGGTTGCTGTTGTTGTAAATTTGTTGTTGTTAAGGCTAAAGCTAGATTTTTCGTTGGGTTTTAGTAATGTGCTGTTTTTAGGATTGTTGCTTTGAGTAAGCTTTACAGAGCCTTCAACAAGTTCGCAATGCGTGGTTAAATCGTCGGGATAAGCACTTAGGTTAAAGGTTGTACCTAGAACATTTACGTTTACAGATTGGGTGTTCACTTTAAAAGGACGCTTTGCATCTTTGGTAACCTTAAAAAAGGCTTCACCTGTTAAAAAAACTTGCCTAGGGTTGTTTAAGTTAAACTGAGTAGGATATTTAAACTTGGTACCAGCATTTAAGTGTACAATAGTTCCGTCTGATAGCGTTAGCTTAAAGGTTTTTCCATAGGGTACTTTAATGGTGTTGTACGCTAAAGCCTTTTTGGTATTATTTGGTGTGTATACTATTTCGTTAGCATTTTGCTGACCTATAATTTCGCCATTTTCATTTACAATAGTTTTGTTTTGATCTGTTTGAATTAAATTGATGTTACCATTTTCATTTTCAATAACGATACTATTTGTAATCGTGTTGTTATTTGTTGAAATAGTTTTTATTATAAAGGTTATGCCAAGAAATATTATTAAAACTGCAGCATATTTAAGGTAATTGAATCGCTTTTTCTTTTCAATAGATTTAATTTCATTTTTGACGTCTTGAAAATTATTTTGGTCTAATGGTAAACCAGAATTAGTCTGGGTAAGAAGCCAAGTTTTTTTTAGTTCTATAAATTTTGCTTTGTTTTCTTCTGAAGTTTCAATCCAATTAAAAATAATTTCAACTTCCTTTTCTGAAGCTTGGTTGTCCAGATATTTATATATTAATTCTAAAATCATTTTACGCAAAGTTTCGTTTGTTGAAATTGTTAAAAAGAAAATGATAAATTTATCCTTTCTTTTCCGGGTTTGTAGTTAGTACCCGCTAAAAGATAAATACCCTATTGTATTCGTAAGTTTTTTGTTAAAAAAGTAAAAAAGCGATTAATATTGAAGGTAAATAATCTGAAAGTTTGGTTTTTAAAATGTTTAAAGCCTTTGTTATATGGGCTTCAACAGTTTTTATGCTAATATTAAGTTCTAAGGCTATTTCTTTATTTTTTTTATTCTCAAACCTTTTTTTTATGAAGATTTCTTGAGTTTTGTCTGGCAGTTCGTAAACAGATTGAGTAATTAAACTTTCAAGCTCTGTGAGCGACATAGTGTCGAATTTCATAGCGTTTAAAACTTCAATATTTAGTTGTTTTTCCTTGTTGTTTAACGCTTGATTTTTATATTTTTCTTTTACTTTTTGGTGGCGTATGGCGTTTAAGCATTTAGATTTTGAATAAGTGTATAAAAAAGATTTAATACCGTTTAAGCTATCTATTTTTTCTTTATTAAGCCACAGATTAACAAAAGCTTCTTGTGTAATATTTTTAGCTTCGTTTTCGCTATAAACAAATTGAACGCAAAAACCAACGATGTGGTTGTAGTACTTGTTAAAAAAGTGTTCGAACGTACGTTCGTTACCAGATTTAAATTGTTTTAAAAGTAATATGTCATCATCTGTTCTATGCATCGTCTTCCAGTAGGCGACAAAAGTAGTTAATTTTTGTTATTTAGAATGATTTTTAATAATGAAATTATTTTCTACTTCTAATACTCTCAATAATTACCGTTAATAAAATTAAACTACCTCCAATATAGGTATTTATATTGGGTTTTTCGTTTAAAAATATAAAGGCAAGTAGTATACCGAATATAGGTTGTAGGCTGCTAATTATACTAGCGGTACTTACCGAAAAATGTTTAAAACTGCTAACAAGCATGGTATGGCCAATGGCTGTTGTAATTAATGCGAGCATTATTAAATAAGGATATTGAGTACTTATATTTTGGGTGTCGAATAGAAATACTACTGGAAATAATACAATACTAATTACTACCAATTGGTTAAACATAATGCTTTTTCCTGAGTATTTTGATATTAGTTTTTTTGAAATTATGTTTCGTAAAGCATATATCAAGGCCGAAAGTAAGCCAAACAGAATAGCTTCAAAATAAGTGTTTTCTATGCTAAATTCTGGTGATAGAATATATAAACCTAAAAGCACAATTAAACTTAAAAGTATATATACAGGATCGAATTTAACTTTTATAAAAATAGGTTCAATTAATGCGGTTATCATTGGGTAAGTAAATAACGACAACATACCAATAGCTACGTTTGATAATTTTAATGCATAAAAATAGGTTATTAAATGTGCTGCAAAAAATAATGCGCTAATAGTAAGAGTTATATAATCTTTTTTAGAGCCTAACTTTAAATTTACTTTTTTAATGGAGTAATAAATAAAAAGACAGACGCTTGCTAGAATACAGCGAGACCATATTATTACTGGCGGATCTAGGTTTATAAATTTTCCTAACGGACCAGAGGTGCTTAAAAGCAGAGTTGATAATAATAGAAAAAGTAAATTTTGATAGTTTGTATTTTTCATTTAAGTTCTGCTTTGCGTTAGCGATAGAAACGGATAGCTTTTGGCGAGTAGCTGCTTTGAGCCAAAACTAGTAGTGTATAGCGCGACCCCTCCCGATCCCGAAATCTATCGGGAGGGGTAACGCCCAATTTTTAATTATTTAATTCTGTAAAATATTTATAGAAATACGGTATGGTTTCTATGCCTTTTAGGTAATTCCATACTCCAAAATGCTCGTTAGGCGAGTGTATGGCGTCGCTGTTTAACCCAAAGCCCATTAAAATGGTTTTGCTTTTTAGTTCTTGCTCGAAAAGCGATACAATTGGAATACTACCACCGCTACGCTGTGGTATTGGGGTTTTTCCGAAGGTTTGTTGGTAGGCTTTACTTGCGGCTTGGTAACCTATGCTATTTATTGGTGTTACATAACCTTGTCCGCCATGGTGGGGTGTTACTTTTACTTTTACGGCTTTTGGAGCGATGCTTTCGAAGTGTTTTTGGAATAATTCGGTGATTTCTTCCCAGTTTTGATTAGGAACCAAGCGCATGGATATTTTTGCATAAGCCTTACTTGCTATTACGGTTTTAGCACCTTCACCTGTGTAGCCGCCCCAAATACCATTAACATCTAGGGTTGGGCGGATGGAGTTGCGCTCGTTGGTACTGTAACCGGTTTCGCCGTAAACAGCCTCGATGTTTAAAGCCTTTTTATAGTTTTCTAAAGAAAAAGGCGCTTTAGCCATTTCTGCGCGTTCGGCATCGCTTAGGTTTTCAACTTTATCGTAAAACCCAGGAATGGTGATATGGTTGTTTTCGTCGTGTAGCGAAGCAATCATTTTTGCAAGCACATTTATTGGGTTGGCAACTGCGCCGCCATAAAGTCCAGAATGTAAATCTCTGTTTGGTCCGGTTACTTCAACTTCAACGTAGCTAAGTCCGCGTAATCCTGTTGTTATTGATGGCACATCGTTGGCAATCATGCCTGTATCAGAAATTAAAATAACGTCGTTTTTTAACTTCTCCTGGTTGTTTTTTACAAAAGTTGCTAGGTTTGCGCTGCCTACTTCTTCTTCGCCCTCAATCATAAACTTTACATTGCATGGTAGCTTGTTATTGGCCGTCATAAACTCTATAGCTTTTATATGCATGTACATTTGGCCTTTATCGTCGCAGGCACCGCGTGCAAATATGGCGCCTTCGGGGTGTAGTTCGGTTTTTTTAATAACAGGTTCAAAAGGCGGGGAATCCCATAAATTTATTGGGTCTGGTGGTTGTACATCGTAATGCCCGTAAACTAAAACAGTTGGTAGGTTTGGGTTTATTGTTTTTTCGCCATAAACAATAGGGTAGCCAGCGGTTTCACATATTTCAACAGTGTCGCAACCGGCTTTTTCTAGACTTATTTTTATAGAAGCAGCGGCTTTTAAAACGTCGTCTTTATAGGAGGAATCTGCACTAATTGATGGTATTTTAAGTAAGTCGATTATTTCGTTTAAAAAGCGGTCTTTATGTTCTTTTATGTAAGATTGAATGTTTTGCATAATTAAATTAAGAAGATTGTTTTCAAAAGTATTAAAAAAAGTATGTTTTTAATGATAATAGGTTTGCAATTTAAAAATCTTGATTATATTTGCATCCCGATTCTTGATAGTGATCGGGAATACATATTGCGGGCGTGGTGGAATTGGTAGACACGCTAGACTTAGGATCTAGTGCCGCGAGGTGTGAGAGTTCGAGTCTCTCCGCCCGCACGAAACGAGTAAGACTCTTCATTTTAAATGGAGAGTCTTTTTTTTATAAATGATTTTGTAATAAGAAGTTTGCCTTGGACTTTTGGTTTCCTCTCGATTTAATTAATAAAATTAAAAACATAATAAAAACTTAATTTTTTAGTAACAAACTACCTATGTAGAACTAATAGTTTTGTTTTTTTAAAAACAGCTATTTTTTTACGGTGGATCAAGACGAAATACTTTTCAATTGTGTTAAAAACAATAATCAGCAAGCTTTAGAGCAGCTGTTTCAAAAGTATTATTTTAACTTATGCTTGTTTTCTAAGCAATATGTAGAACGTCCAGACTTGGCCGAAGAGGTTGTTGCCGATGTGTTTTTAAAAATATGGCAAAACCGAAAAACACTTCACATAAAAACTTCTTTAAAAGCGTATTTGTTTGTAGCTACTAAAAACCTGTCTATTAACGTAGTAAATAAAGAAAAAGCGAATACTTTAAAACTACAAGCTACTAAAGAAACCGATAATTTTTCTCATTTAAGTACAGATCAAGGCTTACATTATAATGAAGTAAAAAACCAGATAGACAAAATAATAGAAGAGTTACCGCAACAGCGTAAAATAATATTTAAACTGAATAGAATAGACGGTTTAAAATACAAAGAAATTGCCGATAAACTTGGTGTCTCGGTAAGCACGGTGCAAAAACAAATGCTCGAAGCCATGAAGCATGTTGCCCAATACGAATCGCAATTTATTACCTGCGTTCTTCCCTTCTGTTTTTGTTTTATTGATGTTTAGATAACCATTTGTTAACAGATTGCAATGGTAGGTTAATGCGTTTATTTTGGTCTTACTAGTAAAAGACCATAACAGATGAACGACGATACTTTTTATGAAATTGCGCTTAAAAATTTAGCAAACGAGGCTTCTGCTAAAGATAAGGCATTACTTGAGCGTTATTTGCAAGATACAAGTTATGAAGCAAAATATAAGGCGTTACAAAATGCACAGGTTTACAATACATTATCGCCGGTGTATAACGAGTTTAATCTTAAACGCGGTCTCGAAAAATTACGCAAAAAAATTAAAGAAGACGAAAAGCGTAAATTCCTAATTAACAAAAAGGCTTTAGCTATTGCTGCTTCTTTTGCACTTTTATTAAGTGTTGGGTTGTGGTTTAACAAGTTGTACGTTTCTAAAACGGCTGTTAATTATATAGTTGCTTCTAGTTTAAAAGGGCAACGTACACAAATAATGTTACCAGATAGTTCTACGGTGTTTTTAAATGCAGGTGCACAACTACGTTATCCAGAAAAATTTTCCACCAAACAACGCGAAGTGTTTTTAACCGGCGAAGCGTTTTTTAAAGTAAAACGAAACGAAAGCAAGCCCTTTATGGTTAACTCGGGTAATTTTAAAACTACCGTATTAGGTACCTCATTTAACGTAAACAATACAAACGCTACTAATTTTAGTGTGGTTGTAAAAACAGGAAAAGTTAAGGTAGAAAATACCAAAACCAATAACCAATTTATACTGGTAAAAAACACTCAAGTAGTGTTTAATAAAGCTTTAAATACATTAGAAAAATCTGGCATTAACGCCGATTATGCAACCAATTGGCACAAAAACATATTGCAGTTTAATGCCATTACGCTACAAGAAGCATTTAGCAAAATAGAAACATGGTATAATGTTAGTATAAAATGCGATTCCAAAACACTATTAAATAAAAAAATACGTGCAGTTTATAACAATAAACCTCTAGAAGAAGTACTAAAAAGTTTAGAGTTTATGGTAGGGCTGCAGTACACCATAGAGCACAACACGATAATAATTAAATAAATTATAAGAATAAACACAAACACAAAAAAAAACTGGAGTTGCGTCACCAACTCCAGCTTATTAGATCTTTTAAAAAATCCTTTTTACTAAAAAAGTAATTACTAAATTATGAAATTAAATTTATACCAAAAAAGAAAATTATTTCCCACACAATTTTTGGTGCTATTTATGTTAACAATTACGTTGTTTTGTGTGTCTACACAACGTATTATAGCACAAAACAATCTAGACAAAACCACAACATCATTAAACGTAAAAAATGTTACGCTTAATGCAATTTTTAATCAACTAGAGCAAAAAACACCCTATCAATTTAGCTATTCTAATGCTATTTTAAATAATAAAAATGTCTTTACATATAGTTTTACCAATCAAAAATTAAAAACAATTTTAGATAAAATATGTAAAGATGCTCAAATAAACTATTTAGTAAATGGTACAAATATTACTTTAAGTGGTGTTACCAAAGTAAAAGTCAACGGTAATGTAAAAGACAGTCAAGGTATGCCTATTGGAGGCGTAAACGTAATTTTAAAAGGTACTAATACCGGTGCTTTAACAGATTTTGATGGTAATTACACACTACAAGTTCCAGAAAATGGCACTTTAGTTTTTTCGTTCATGGGTATGCTTACTGTAGAAGAAAATATTACCAAAAATAAAGCTGTTTATAATATTACAATGCAAGAAGATATTATAGCTATCGATGAGGTAGTTGTAACGGCTTTAAATATTACGCGCGAAGAAAAATCTCTAGGCTATTCTGTTGCAAAAATAGAAAGTGATGAATTAACCAAAACCGTTTCAGGAAACTGGTTAAATAGTTTAAATGGTAAAGTAGCAGGATTAACATTTACATCGGCAAACTCTGGACCTAGTAGTTCTATTAGAGTGAGTTTACGCGGCGATCAATCTTTAAACTACGGCAGTAACGAAGCGCTTTTTGTAATAGATGGTGTGCCAGTAAATTCTGGAACCACAGCAACCAGCAGCGTTAGTAATTATGCACAAGCCGATGCTCCTGTAGATTATGGCGATGGCATGAGTGATATTAATCCAGACGACATTGAGTCTGTATCAATTTTAAAAGGTCCAGCTGCGGCAGCATTATACGGTTCGCGTGCAGCAAATGGTGCGATTATGATAACCACTAAATCGGGTCGAAAAAATAAAGGTTTAGGCATTACGGTAAATTCTTCAATAACTTTTGAGCAAGCAGGATTTTTTCCAGATTTTCAAACCCAATTTGGTAATGGGTCCGATATGGGTGCTAGCGAGTACTCACTTTGGGAACTTACTCCAGAAATGGCACCAGATGGAATAGAACAGGCTAGACATTATTCACGTTATACCTTTGGTGAAGCGTTTGATGCCAATGAGCTGCGTTATTTGTACGCCTCTAAAAATTGGGACGATAACACGTATACAAAATTACCATGGGTATATCAAGACGATTGGTATACAGGTCTGTTTCAAACGGGAATTACAACAAATAATACGGTAAGTATTAATGGTAATAATGGTAACGGAACATCTACACGTTTTTCGGTAACCGATTTTAAAAATGAATGGATTTTACCAAACACTGGTTTTAAGCGTAACACAGTTTCTTTAGCTATAAATACACCAGTTTCAGACCATATTAAATTAACTGCAAAAGTAAATTACAATAAAAAAACAAGCGATAACATGCCGGTAAGTGGTTACGATGAAACCAACCCAATGTACGCTTTGGTATGGGGTTTTAACGTAAATAGCATTCAAGATTGGAAAGACGAATATTTTAATGGACGTTACAATTATGCCAATTGGAATGCAGGTGGCGAAAATGGTATGGGGCTTGTGTTTCCATCGGCAAATTCGTTTAATCCATACCGTACGCTTTATGAAGCCTTAAACACACAAGATAAAAATCGTGTTTTTGGTAGCATTGGTTTAACCTTTAATATTTTAAAAGGCTTAACCTTAGATTTGCGTTCGGGGTTAGATTGGTCCGACGAGTTTAGAACCCAACGAAAACCACACTACACTGCTGGTTACCAAAACGGATTTTACAGAGAGCAAACCGTTAGAGTGTTAGAGAATAACAACGATTTTATGTTGCGTTACAATAATACATTTAGTAACGGGCGTTTAGGTTTTTCTGCTATGGTTGGTGGTAATAATCGTATTAACGAGTATTATAATAACAAGATTACATTAAGTGAGTTAGGTGAAGAAGGCATTTACCACGCCACAAATGTGCCAACAGGTGTAAATCCAGATCCTTACAACTACAGAAGCGAAAAAACAGTAAATAGTCTTTATGGTTTAGTGTCGTTAAGTTGGGACGATGCTTATTTTTTAGATGTTACCGGACGTAACGATTGGTCTAGTACATTGGCAAGAGGTAACTGGTCTTATTTTTACCCATCGGTTTCAGCTAGTGCATTATTAGATAAAACGTTTAATTTAAAAACCCACGCACCTTGGGTCGATATGTTAAAAGCACGCGTATCTTGGGCAAATGTAGGTAACGATACTTCGGCTTACTCTCTAGATCAAGTGTATAGTACAACATCGTTTCCTGGAGGTTATGTATTGCCTGGAACCATACCAAATCCATTAATTCAACCAGAAAATGTAGAAAGTTGGGAGGCAGGTATTGAAGCTAAATTATTTAAAAACAGAGTGTCTTTCGATGTTACAGCTTACCATTCTTCAACTACAAATCAAATAGTTTCGGTAGATGTAGATCAAATTACTGGTGCTACTGGAATGACTATAAATGCAGGCGAAATTTCTAACAAAGGTTTAGAGGTTTCAGCAAATTTTGTACCCGTAAAAACCAAAGATTTTAAATGGGATTTTGATGTAACCTGGTCTAAAAATATTAATAAATTAGTAAGCTTACAAGATGGTTGGGATGCTTCGGTACCATTACAAACAGATATGGGAACAACCATAGGAAGCAGAACTTATGTTTACTCTTATGTAGGCGAAGAAATGCATGTTTTATATGGGCGTGGTTTTCAAAAAGCCCCAGAAGGTGCAACGTATATAGATGAAAATGGCGAAACTCAAGATGCATCAGGTATGCATATTGTAAACTCCGAAGGGTATCCAATACTAGATAATTCTCCTGAAACCCGAATTGGAAATGTAAATCCGGATTGGCGTGCTGGTATGGTACAGCGTTTTAAATATAAAAACTTAATGCTATCAGCAACATTTGCAGGTCAGTTAGGTGGTAATGCCTTTTCTGTAACAAACTTTGCGTTGTCTTACCAAGGTAAACTTAATAATTCAATTGAAGGGCGCTACGATGGGCTTGTTCATAATGGTGTTAATGCCGTTGAAAATACCGATGGAACCATTTCTTATACCAAAAACACTACGGTAACAAACAGTATTCAAACCTATTACAATACCTACGTTTGGAACCGAAATAATACAGAAATGAACACTTTCGATACTTCATATTTAAAACTAAGAGAGTTACGATTAGATTATCAATTACCTGCAAAATTATTAAGTAAAATAGAGGTGTTTAATGGTATAAGTTTTGGGGCTTATGCTACTAATGTTTTCATGATTACAGATTTCCCACAGTACGATCCAGATACGGGTATGCTTAACGGTTCTAATATTTATAAAGGTATTGAGGCCATGACTTTCCCGATGACAAGAACTTACGGACTTAACGTTAAACTTTCATTCTAAAAAACAGTTATGAATTATTTAAAGAAAATATTAACTATAGGCTTAATTAGTTTGGTATTAGCCTGTACATCAGATTTTGAAGAAATAAACACCAATCCAAACCGTACCAATGTTGGTGATATTCAAGCGAGTGGTATGTTCGAACCGTTACTGTATAATGGTATTAACGCTTGGCAATACTACACGTGGTTTTGGAATAACGAGTTAATACAATTTACCGCCTTTACTGGTGGAACAACCAGACAAGAGCACCGCTATTTTATTGGCGATCAAAATTGGCAAAATGTTTGGAATACCTATGCCCGCTATACAAACAATGCGCTGCATATGTACGATTTAAGTGTGGCCGAAAACGATGAGTCTTTACAGGCAATTGCTTTGACGTTAAAGGTGTTGTATATGTCTAATTTAACCGATATGTATGGCGATGTGCCTTACTCTGAAGCATTTCAAGTACGCGAAGGTGGTACAGCCGAACCTAAGTTTGATTCTCAAAAAGAGGTTTACCTGCAAATGTTTAACGATTTAGAAACCGCTAATAGTTTATATGCCGAAAACCCTGTGTTTATTAAACCTGCCTTAGATGGCATGTATGGTGGAAGCATGGAGCAATGGAAAAAATTTAATAATGCTTTATACCTGCGTTTATTATGTCGTGTAAGTGGTAGAGCAGAAATGAATACCGCAGCTTTAATAACAAAGATAATTAATAACCCAAGTGAATATCCAATATTCGAATCGAATGCAGACAACGCTACGGTTCAGTTTTCTGGAGCAGACCCATATCGTAGTGAGTTTGCTAACACTAACGAAAACGGTTTTACAAGTTCTGGAAGAAAATTAACAGAACAGCTTATTAAAATGACGGTTATTACCGACGATTTTGGAAATCAAACTTACGAGGATCCACGATTGGCCATTTATGGTAAAAAAAATCCGAATTATTTAGTAAATGGCGAAAATGTTTGGAAAGGTACTGTAGCAGGTTGTACAGAAGCAGAGCAAAGCGAAGTTGATGCTGGAACATCGTGGTTAAACACAGCTGTATTTTGTAGAGCCGAAATGCCGGCAAGCTATATGGATTTTGCTGAAGTGCAATTTATTTTGGCCGAAGCGGCTTTAAAAGGTGCTATTCCTGGTGGTGAGGCTCAAGCTAAACAATATTATGAAAGCGCCGTTACAGCTTCAATTGAAAAATGGGCAGAATTAGGTGCGTTTAGTGAAGTGCCTGTTGAAATTTCAGAAGAACAAATAAACACGTTTTTAACTTCAGAGTTAGCCTCATGGGATGCAGCAACAAATAAAGAAGCGTTAATTGCAAACCAAAAATATTTAGCATTGTTCTGGATAGGTATGGAAGCTTACCATGAATACCGTCGTACTGGATATCCTGAGTTAACTATTGGTCGTGGGGCCGTATTTAACGATTACATTTTGCCAACACGTTTTGCATATCCAAATACAACAATGGCAACTAATAATGCTAATGCTCAAGAGGCTTTAACGCGCATGAATGGTGAAAATGATATGAAAACACCTGTTTGGTGGAGTCTACAAGCCATTGAAAGCGGAAACTAAAATCAACTACAAAAAAAATAAAAAAAATGAATACAATATTTAAAATATATGCAACCAAAATGTTGAGGTTGTTTACCATATTATCAGTGTTATTTCTTGCGTTTTCATGTAATGAAGACGAGGATATTGCAAGTGAACCCTATTTTACCATTGAAGAGAACCCAACAGGACTTGTGGCCGATATTAACGGATTAACGCAAAGTTATGTGGTGCGCTCTAACGGATCTTGGGAAGTTGTTGCCCAAAGTGAAGGCGATTGGGTAAAGGCTTTTCCTAATAAAGGAGATGATGACGGTATTTTCAAATTTATTATTGAAGAAAACAATACGTTCGATGCAAGGGTTATGAATTTTGCTTTCATAGTTAATGGTAAAGAACAACCGGCTTTATTTAGGGTAGAACAAGAAGCTAATATTCCGTTTATAACTATTCAAAATGCCGAAGAAGGTATTAGTTTTACTTCTGCTGGAGCCGATTTTCAAATAAACTTAAGCACTAATGTAGACTGGACCTACCAAATAACAAATGGCGATTGGATTAGTGAAATAGAAACCACAGAAACAGCCATAAAACTTTCAGCAGAAAAAAATATAGGAACAGAGCGAACAGCTATTTTAACCGTAAGTTCAGAAGACCATCCATCCTTAAGTAAAAGTATTAATATTACTCAATTAGATGGAAGTATTGTTTTAGAAGAACATTTCGATTGGCTAACCTACGGAAGTACTATTTTTTACACCACATCTGGCGAAAAACGTATGGATTCTTGGATTGATGAAGAGCTAGAAAGAGGCTGGACAAGTACACCAAATACAAATTCAAGCAATCAGCAAGTGGTATACGCCAGAACAGGTTTTGTAAAACTTGGAAAAACAGGTTACGGTGGCGATTTAATTTCTCCAAAATTTTTAAGTCTAGACGAAGAAACCAATGTAAAGGTTACATTTAAAGCAGTGCCTTACCAAACCAAAGCCGGAACCCAAGACGATAATATTTTAAATATTGGGGTGGTTGGTCCAGGTACCACTAGTGTAGATGCATTTACTATAAGTAATTGGCCAAATTACGATACCGATCCAGATTGTACTGCAATTTGGGAAGATGCAGCATCAACCTATACCTTCACAATTACCGGAGCAACAAACCAAACACAATTAAGGTTGCTTGGTGGCGATTTTGCGCTTGTAGGTGTGGGTAAAGGTAAAAACCGCATTTTCTTAGATGATATTAAAGTTGAAATTATACCATAAATAGAGTTGATATGTTAATAAAGAATAATTTTTATTCATTAATATGTGTTGCTTCAAATGTTAGAATCTGTTCTTTTTTGTTTTTGACTTGTGTTTTTTTATCGAGCTGCACTAGCGATTCTGCAATTGAAGACGATAACAGTATTTTAGAGCAAAAACCTATTGGTTATTCTGCCGTTGCTACAGGTATTAGTGTTAACTATAGCGATGTAAGCAGTTATGTGAATAGTGGTTTTACGTTTCTTAATCCCACACAAGTAAATAAAAATAGAGAAGCTATAGGTGGAAGTTCGTATACAGAAGTTTACGGGTTTAATGTGCCTGAAGCTAATAGAGCAAGAGGTATAAGATGGAACAGTGGTGATGAAACTACTAATGAATGGCGACCACAAGGAATGACAGGTTTTAAAAAAAATGGAGTTAGATACCTTTTAATTACTTGGTACGGGCGTGAAGGCTCAGATCATAAAGGTTCTCGAATTACCTTACTTGATATTAGTCCGAGTTCGAGCACTTATCTAAAATACAGGCACATACTATTGGTGCATTCTTCGGTTCCATCTTCTGTTAGCGAATACACACAATACAATACTTATGCACCTTTAAATATTCATGCCGGAGGTATCGCTTATTATAATGATAAAGTATATATCGCAAGCACAAATTTAGGTATGAGAGTATTCGATTTAAACAAAATAATAGAAGTATCAACAGGGTCAGATACAAGTACAAAATGTGGACAGGATACGAGTGGAAATTTATATGCCTTTAATTACAGATATATTTTACCTCAAATAGAATATTATGATATTAATGGTGGGGCAAATCCATTTTCAACAATTCAAGTAAATGATGAAGGGAATGCCCTTTGGACGGCTCAATATTCTTCAGGGAGCTCGAGCTCTAGTGTTGTTCCTAAAATTTATGGATTCCCAATAGATTCTGGAGGAACAGTTCTTAATTCTGGAATTGAAGAAATAATTCCTAAAAATTCACTGTTTGACGATGATCATGCACATGGAATGCAAGGTATTTTTAGAAAAGGAAACAGAACTTGGTTGTCCTGCTCGGGGTCTCCATCAGAGTCTTATGGTTCAAAAGCAAGACTAGCAAGATATACAGATGGAGCTTCAAATACTGTGCGTTATCGCTGGCCATATGGCTCGGAATCTTTGTATTATGAAGCAGAGTACGATTATTTGTGGAGTTTAACAGAATGGGAACCTAATGCTGGTGCAGATAATGGTAGTGAAGTAAATCGCTGCATTTTTGCGGTTCATTTTTCCGAATATGAGTAGGTTTTTTAAACGATGAAAAAATAATCTAAAGATTTTAATTAAATAATGAACAATCAATCAAGAAGAAAATTTATAAAGCTAAGCGGTTTAACAACAATTGCAAGTGTAAGCGGTTTAGGATTTACTTTATTTAATTGCGCGAGTGATGATGAGGTGTTAATCGATGAGAATAACGACTTAAATATTTCTGGTGTATCAATACCATCGTCGTTAAATGTGAGTAGAGAAGGAGAAACCACATTAACAGGAAAAGGATTTAAAGTTGGAGATACAATAGAGTTTGTATCTTCAACTGCTTCGCTAACTTTTTTAGGAACGGTAGTTGAAGTTACAGAAAACACATTCACGTTTACCATTCCTGCTAATTTTGAATCTGGAAATTATACACTTAGTGTTTTACGTAATACCAACAGCTTGCTTTTGGGTAATGTTTTGTGTAATGTAATTGCTAATACCAACATTCCCGATGTTGCTGGTAAAAACATAAAAGGTGTGGTTTATAGCAATGGCGAAGGTATAGCAAATGTTACGGTATCCGATGGTTACGAGGTTACGGTTACCGATGCTCAAGGGCGTTATTATTTAGAGTCGCAAAAACAAACAGGATTTGTTTTTATTTCTGTTCCTGGAAATTACGAGGTTACAAATGTTGGTAGTGCACCTCAATTTTTTAAACGCATAAGCAATAGTGTTGAAACAATAGAACAGAAAGATTTTTCGCTTATTCAAGTAGATAATAACAATCACGTTGTATTGCCTTTAGCCGATTGGCATTTGGCTAATAGAAATAACGATTTGGAGCAGTTTAATACTAAGGTGTTGCCAGATATTAATAGCACCATAGAAAAATATACAGCCAACGGCACAAAAGTGTATGCTTTAACTTTAGGCGATTTAACTTGGGATGCATATTGGTACGATAACAATTTTGGACTAAATGAGTATGTGCCGTATATGAATAAGGTAAACGCACCTGTGTTCAATCTTATTGGTAATCACGATAACGATCCTTATTACGCTAACGATTGGGAAGCCGAAAATAAATACCGCGATATTATTGGGCCTACATACTATTCGTTTAACTTAGGGAAGGTGCACTACGTAGTTTTAGATAGCGTAGAATATGTAAATTCTGGAGGTTCGCAAGGCACTGTTGGTAGTCGTAACTACAACGAAAAACTAACCAACGATCAAATAGAATGGTTAAAAAAAGATTTAGCAACCATAACCGATAAAAGTACACCAATTGTTTTGGCAATGCATACACCATTGTATAAAAATCCAACGGTTGATGCAGGCGGAAATCAAATAAATGCTACAGATTTATCTAATGCCAATACACTTGTAAGTGCACTGGCCGATTTTTCTACAGTACACGTTTTATCTGGGCATGCGCATGTTAATTTTTCTGTAGAAGAAGAGCAAAATATCATGGAGCATAATACAGCAGCTTTGTGCGCTACTTGGTGGTGGACCGGCAAAAGTGGATATGCTAACAACCATATTTGTAAAGATGGTAGCCCTGGCGGATATGGCATTTGGCAGATAAATAATACCGATATACAATGGCGTTTTAAGGGGATTGGTTACAATGAAGATTATCAGTTTAGAACCTACGATGTTAATAGCATTCACATTACAGCTGCTAATTATGCGCCCAATGCAAGCGACGCAGATATAGAAAGTTATGCCGATGTGTACGCAAGCCCAAGTGCCAATAACGAGGTTTTAATTAATGTTTGGGGTTACGATTCGCAATGGAAAATTGAGGTTTCAGAAAACAATCAATCCTTGCCCGTAACACGCGTAAATGCTAAAGATCCGTTACATATTATTTCGTACGAAGCACTGCGTTTAAATGCTGGAGCAACACCAACAAGTGCTTTTGTTACCAATAATACGGCTCACATTTTTAAGGTAACGGCAGCTGCAGCAAATTCAACTTTAATAATAAAAGTAACAGATAGGTTTGGTAATGTTTACACCGAAAATATGGTAAGACCCAAAGCACTCACTTTAAATATGGTTTAAAATATAAAACATGAAAATTTCAAAAATAAAACTATTAATAACTACTGTAATTTTTGGCGTTACAGTAATGCAAGCAATAGCTCAAAATAAAGTTACGGGTTATGTATTTCATGATGCCAATAGCAACGGAAAAAAAGAAACCAACGAAAAAGGTATTGAAAACGTTGCCGTAACGAACGGTAAGGAAGTAGTGCTTACAAATGCAAAAGGTGTTTACCAGTTACCTTTAACTAACGATGCTATAATTTCGGTTATTAAACCAAGCAATTACAAAGTAGCTGTAAATGCTAATAACTTGCCGCAGTTTTTTTACATCCATAAACCCAAAGGGTCGCCTAAATTAAAATTTAAAGGTGTTGAGGCCACCGGGAAATTACCACACAACGTAAATTTTCCTTTAATAGCTTCTGAAGAAAATGAGGTGTTTACGGCACTAATTTTTGGAGACCCACAGCCTTATACAAAACAAGAAGTAGATTATTTTGCAAAGGGTATTGTTGAAGAAGTAGCAAATATTAAAAATATACCTTTTGGTTTAAGTTTGGGCGATTTAGTTGGCAACGATTTAAGTTTGTTTAATCCGTATATAAAAGCCACTAAAAAAGCAGGTATTCCTTGGTATAATGTATTAGGAAATCATGATCTTAATTTTGATGTTGAAACCGATGCACTTTCCGATGAAACTTACGAGGCTCATTTTGGGCCTGCAAATTATGCATTTAACTATGGTAAAGTTCACTTTATAATTATTGATAATGTATTGTACCCAGACCCGCGAAACCAGTCAAAATATTGGGGCGGTTTTAGAGAAGATCAATTTCAATTTTTAGAAAACGATTTAAAGTATGTACCAAAAGATCATTTAATTGTTTTGGCCATGCATATTCCGTTAAGCGAACCAGATGATAATGATACTTTTAATGACGAGCATCGCCAAAGGTTATTCAATGTATTAAAGCCATTTTCAAATACCTTGTCATTATCGGCACACACGCATATTCAGCGTCAAGATTTTTTTACTAACGCTCAAGGTTGGCCACAAGAAAAACCGCACCATCATTATAATGTAGGAACTACTAGTGGCGATTGGTATTCGGGTAAATTAGACGCCAATAAAGTGCCTACTTCAACCATGCGCGATGGCACACCTAAAGGTTATGCATTTATAAACTTTAATGGCAATAGCTACAGTGTAGATTATAAAGTGGCGGGTAAGCCTAAAACACATCAAATGGAAATATTTGCCCCTAAAGTTGTAGCAAAGGATAAGAAAACTAAAGCTGCAATTTATGTGAATTTTTTCATGGGAAGCCCAAGCGATGAGGTGTTGTATAAAATTGATAGTGGTGAATGGAAGGCTATGAAATACACCACAGAGCCAGATCCGTCGTATGTGTCTCAGGTTGTTAGTTGGGATGAATCTGAAACGTTAATACCAGGCAAGCGCGCATCAAATGCTATTGATTGTACGCATCTTTGGAAAGGTAAAATTTCAACAAAATTAAGTGTAGGTACACATACTATTGAAGTTAAGGCTAAAGATATGTTTGGTAAAACGCATTATGGTAGTAAAACGTATCGTGTAGAGCAATCTAACTTCTAAAAAAATATTATAAATGAAGATTTTAAATTATATAGTAGTTTTTCTATTCGTTTTTGCTTGTAAAGAGCAACAAGAAAAAGTTTCAAAAGAACATATAGATCAGGGTAAAAAAGTAGAAGTTCAAGGGCACAGAGGAGAGCGCGGGCATAGTCCCGAAAACACATTAATTGGTTTTAAAAATGCCATTTTAAAAGGTGTTGATGTTATTGAGCTAGATGTTGTTATCTCAAAAGATAAAAAAGTTGTAATATCTCACGAGCCTTACATGTCATCGCTTTACGTTTTAACACCACAAGGCGATAGTATTTCAAAAGCTGAAGAGAAGCAGTACAATTTATATCAAATGACCTACGATAGTATTAAAACATTTGAAGTGGGTTTAAAAGGAAATATTAAGTTTCCAGAGCAAAAGCGCATTAAAGCATATAAACCATTATTGAGTGAGGTTATTGATAGTATTGAAGCGTTTGTTAGCGCCAATAAACTAACACCTGTGGGATATAATATTGAAATTAAATCGGTGCCATCTCAATATGGAGTTTACCAGCCAAAACCTAGTGTTATGGTAGATTTAGTTATGCAAGTTTTAAATACTAAAACCATAGCAGGTAAATGGAATATACAGTCTTTTGATCCTGCAATTTTAAACGAAATGCACGAAAAATATCCAGATGTAACGCTCGCTTATTTAGTAAGTAAAGGCGATTTTAAAGAGAATTTAAAGTTATTAAATTTTACGCCTAATATTTACAGCCCTAATTATAAATTAATTAAAACAAAAACTGTAGTAGATGCTATTAAAGCCAAAAACATGAAACTAATTCCTTGGACGGTAAATGATTCTATTGCAATTAGTGAGCAAATACATTTTGGTGTAGATGGTATTATTACAGATTACCCAGAAAAAGTATTAACCCAAATTACTGAGTGATAATTTTTATTTCGTAATGATTAAGTTAAGTTATTGATTTTAAGTTTCTCATATTGAATCAAGTCGAAAGGGCTCTTCATTTTAAATGGAGAGTCTTTTTTTTGTTTACATATTTAAAAATTCTTCATACATATTAAATACAGGAAGAAATTTTACCAAAATTTTAAAGCTTTGTTGTACTATATTTAATAATTTATTCTTTTTTGTTATTAAGCTACGTTAATATTGGTTTTAAGTAATTAAGCTGTTAATTTTACACCAGAATTAAATACAGCAAAAATGGCTAAACTATTTTTAGTAGAAGGACAAATACAAAACTACGCTTGGGGAGGTACACAATACATTCCTAATTTATTGGACGTTAAAACCAATGGCGAACAATGTGCCGAATATTGGCTAGGTGCGCACAATAAAGCACCATCAACAATAAAAACTGCTGAAGGCGATAAAACCTTAGATACTTATATTGCTAATAACTTAGCATCTGTTTTAGGCGATAATATTGCCAATGCTTTTGGTCGCTTACCATTTTTGTTTAAGGTTTTAGATGTACGCGATATGTTATCTATACAAGTGCATCCTACAAAAGTTGAAGCTGAAAAAGGGTTTAAAAAAGAAAATGAAGCAGGTATACCTTTAACCGCAAAACACCGTAATTATAAAGATGATAACCATAAGCCAGAAATAATGGTAGCTTTAAGTGAGTTTTGGTTATTACACGGTTTTTTAACGGAAGCCAAATTAAAAGCGGTTTTAGAGTCTGTTCCAGAATTTAAACATTTAATATCTGTTTTTAAAGCTGAAGGCTATTTTGGTTTGTATAAAACGGTTATGGAAGAACCTCAAGAAGAAACCAACAAAGTACTACAGCCATTAGTTGATAGAATTTTACCATTATACAAAGCCGGAAAGCTAGAAAAACAATCGCCAGATTATTGGGCTGCCAAAGCAGTAGATTCTGCCGATGATGCTTCGGTTTTAGATAAAGGTATTTACTCTATTTATTTTTTCAATATTGTAAAAGCAAATAAAGGTGAAGCGGTATTTCAAGATGCTGGTATTCCTCATGCTTATTTAGAAGGTCAAAATATGGAGCTTATGGCAAATTCAGATAACGTGTTGCGTGGTGGTTTAACACCAAAACATGTAGATGTGCCAGAATTATTAAAACACGTGGCTTTTAACGAAACGGTTCCTAACGTTATGCAAGGCGATTTACAAGCCGATGGGATAGAACGTATTTATAAATCGCCAGCACCTGATTTCCAATTAAGTTTAATTTCTTTAGAAGCTTCAAAAACTTACAAAAACACCTCAAAAACAGCCGAAATTGTTATTGTAATTGAAGGTGAGGCTGAAGTAAACGAAGGGGAAACAACGGTTGGTTTAGCTAAGGGGCAAGCCGCTTTTTTAGCAGCAACAAGTCAATATACAATTCAAACAAAATCGAACGCAATTATATATAAAGCAACTGCGCCACAATCGTAGTTGTTAAAATCATTGTAAAAACTATTAATATTAGTTTAATACGTGCTAAAAGCAACTGCTTTTAACATAAAAAACCTTAGTTTTGTGAGGTTAATTGTTACAACACCATTAAACTAGAACCTTTAAAATAATGAACAAGAAATTAGATCAACAAGCAGCAGATAATATACGTGCACTTGCCGTTGCTATGGTAGAAAAAGCAAATTCTGGACACCCGGGAGGACCAATGGGTGGCGCAGATTTTATGCACATTTTATATTCGGAGTTTTTTAATTACGATCCTTCTGATATGGAATGGCCATTTAGAGATCGCTTTTTTATGGATGCAGGGCATTTATCAACATTAATGTATGCACAATATTATTTATTGGGTAACTACTCAAAAGAAGATGTTTCTAATTTCAGACAATGGGGTTCAATTACTCCAGGTCACCCAGAGGTCGATGTAAAACGTGGTATAGAAAACACGTCGGGACCACTAGGTCAAGGACACACCATGGGTGTTGGTGCAGCAATTGCTACTAAGTTTTTAGCAGCACGTTTTGGCGATTGGATTAACCATAAAGTTTATGGTTTTATTTCTGATGGTGGTATTCAAGAAGAAATATCGCAAGGTGCAGGTAGAATTGCAGGGCATTTAGGCTTAAGCAATTTTATTATGTTCTTCGATTCTAACGATATTCAATTATCAACGTCTACAGACGAGGTAACTACCGAAGATACAGCCATGAAGTATGAAGCTTGGGGCTGGAAAGTAGTAACTATTGATGGTCACGACCACGATGCTATACGTAAAGCATTAACCGATGCTAATAACGAAACCGAGAAACCAACTTTAATTATTGGTAAAACCATAATGGGTAAAGGGTGTGTAACTTCAAATGGCGATATGTACGAAGGTCATTGCGAATTACACGGTAAGCCAATTGGAGCAACCGGAGCCGATTACCATAAAACATTAGCTAATTTAGGTGCTGATGCTGAAAAACCTTTCGATATTTTTAGTGATGTTGAAGCGTTTTACAGAGATTTAATCGTAGAAAAAACAAAACAAGCAGCAGCTAAAAAAGCGGAGATAGCTGCTTGGAAACAAGATAATTCAGAATTAGCCGAGAAATTAGACTTTTTCTTATCTGGAAAATTACCAGAATTAGATTTTGCTTCAATAGAGCATAAAGCCGGTTTAGCTACCAGAGCCGCATCATCAAATGTGTTAGCTTATTTAGCTGAAAATGTAGAAAATATGATTGTGTCTTCTGCAGATTTATCAAATTCAGATAAAACCGATGGTTTCTTAAAGAAAACATCTGCATTACAAAAAGGCGATTTTAGCGGTTCGTTTTTACAAGCTGGTGTTGCCGAATTAACTATGGCTTGTATTGCCAACGGTATTGCGTTACACGGTGGTGTAATTCCTGTTGTGGCAACCTTCTTTGTATTTTCAGATTACATGAAACCAGCCATTCGTTTAAGTGCAATTCAAGAATTACCAGTAAAATACGTTTGGACGCACGATGCATTCCGTGTAGGAGAAGATGGGCCAACACACCAGCCAATTGAGCAAGAAGCTCAAATTCGTTTGCTAGAAAAAATGCAAAACCATAGCCATAAGCAAAGTTTCTTAGCCTTACGTCCTGCAGATTCTGCAGAAACTAGCGTAGCTTGGAAAATGGCTTTAGAAAATACAGATACGCCTTCTGGTTTAATTTTATCGCGCCAAGGTATAAAAGACGTTCCTGCTGAAGGTTCTCGTTACGAAGCCGCTTTAGCTGCCGAAAAAGGAGGTTATTTGGTAAAAGAAGTTGAAAATCCAGATGTTGTACTTGTGGCTAACGGATCGGAAGTTTCTACTTTAATCGCGGCTGCCGAAATTTTAGAAGCAGACCATAATTTAAAAGTGAGTATTGCTTCTGTAATTTCTGAAGGTTTATTTAAGCAACAACCTAAAGAATACCAAAATAGTGTTATTCCTAAAAACAAACCACTATTTGGTTTAACTGCTGGTTTACCTGTAAATTTAGAAGGTTTAGTTGGTGATGCAGGAAAAGTGTTTGGTTTAGAGCATTTTGGTTATTCTGCACCAGCCTCTGTACTTGATGATAAATTTGGATTTACCGGAGAGAAAGTAAGCAAAGAAGTATTAGCGTATTTACAAACAAAATAAAACATTAAACTATGAAATTTTTTATTGATACTGCCAATTTAGATGAAATCGCAGAAGCACAAGCTTTAGGTGTATTAGATGGTGTTACAACAAACCCATCTTTAATGGCTAAAGAAGGTATTACTGGCGAAGAAAATATAATAAACCACTACAAAAAAATATGTGATATAGTTGAAGGTGACGTAAGCGCCGAAGTAATTTCAACAGATTTTGATGGTATGGTAAAAGAAGGTGAGGCTTTAGCGGCTTTAAACCCACAAATAGTTGTTAAATTACCTTTAATTGCCGATGGTATTAAAGCTTGTAAATATTTCTCAGATAAAGGAATAAAAACTAACGTAACATTAGTGTTTTCTGCTGGTCAAGCTTTATTAGCAGCTAAGGCAGGAGCAACTTATGTATCTCCGTTTTTAGGGCGTTTAGATGATATTTCAACAGATGGTTTAAACCTAATTGCAGAAATTCGTCAGATTTACGATAACTACGCTTTCGATACGCAAATTTTAGCTGCATCAATCCGTCACACAATGCACGTAATCGATTGTGCTAAGTTAGGAAGCGATGTTATGACAGGACCATTAAAATCAATTACTGGGTTATTAAAGCACCCATTAACAGATATTGGTTTGGCTAAATTTTTAGAAGACTACAAAAAAGGAAATTCTTAAAACTAAGTTTTTTTAAAATATAATTAAAAGCTTCTCTTATAATTAGAGGAGCTTTTTTCGTTTATTCCTGTAACTTTTGCATCGTAAGTTCGTCTATTGGTTAACGACTTAAATATTATTGCTAACTTTGTAAACTCTAATAAACTTAACGGTAGCCAAATGAATATTAACGACAACATAGATTCGCCTTTAAAGCTAAACATAAGCTTTAATAAGCTTTTAGAGCAGTATGAAGTGTTGTCTGAAAGTAAAAGTGAACTCACCAATATTAGAGCTAAAAAAGTTTTAAAAATTGCAGAGCAATATCCAGAACTTCGTAGCGGTATTACAAATACAAAAGTTTTAAAAGAAAGAGAAAAAGAGATAGCGTTTTTATTAGAAGATACGTTTAGTCCTTTACTAACGCATAATGAAATAAAAACGGCTTCAATACCATTTCACAACTTTATATTTAATGCTTCACAACGTTTTAAGAATATTATAGAAATAGCAGGCGACGATTTTCAGCTTCAAATTAAAAACATGGCTGAAGAAGATTCGTACATCATGTCTTGTGCCGTTATTTTAAATTATTTATTTGGTTACGAGTTAAATTTTAAACGTCCAATTTACTATCAAATACCAGACGAAAAAGGTATTATTCGATATTATAAAATTTTATATAATGCCGATTTTTGTGAAATAGAACCCAACGATAATGCGCCTAAAATAACACCAGAAGATTATGATGAGCTTATCGATAATTTTGATAATATTGAGCTGTGGAAAGAAAAATTTCCGCCGCAAAGCTATAGTTTTAAAGGCTTTGTAATTTCTAATATTTTCGATGTTACTGCCGATCAATCTATTTCGAATATCAAATCAACATTAATAGGTGCCGATAAGCGAAATAGTAAAACCTTTATGGATGGTTTTCAAGATATTTTCAGGTCATTACTAGGTTTAAACAGTATTAAAGTTGGTTTTTCAATTTATTTAGAAGAAGAGAAAACTTTCGAACGTGTTTATGGTGAAGGCATGGAAAGTTTTTTATTAGCCAATTCAGATTCCGAAGCTTGTAATAGCGTGTTATGTGATTGGTCTTACAATAGATTGATAAATGAAAAAAAGTTTTTTTCAATTTCAAATATAGATGAAGCTTTAAAAAAGTCTAAGGCGCCCCAAGTTAAATCGTTACATAAGCAAGGTGTAAAAAGTGCCATTTTTGCGCCAATAGCCAATGAGGGTCAACTCATGGGGATTTTAGAAATTGTTTCTCCAGAACCTAAAGTTTTAAATAGTATAAATGCCAATAAACTGCACGATATAATGCCATTTATTGTATCTGCGGTAGAGCGCTCTAAAGTTGAAGAAGAAAACTTAATTGAGGCTATTATTCAACAAGAATGTACCTCCATACATCCAAGTGTAGCTTGGAAATTTAAAAAAGCAGCACATAAATTTTTAAAAGAAAGTATTACAAATACAAACGGTAAACCGAGCTTTAGTAAAATAAGTTTTGATAATGTTTATCCGTTATTTGGGCAAATAGATGTAAAAGGTTCATCAGAAGCTAGAAATCTGGCAACTCAAAAAGATTTAGCCTTGCAGCTTACTTTGGTTAGTAAAATATTAGATGCTATTCCAGAAAATGAAAAATTGCCTATTTTCGAGCAACTTCTGTTTGAAATTGAAAACTTTACTACCGAAATAAAAACCGATTTTAAAGTTGATACAGAACAACAATTAACACGGTTTTTCAAAGATGAAATTGAACCGCTATTTATATACTTTCTAGCGAAGCGAACTTTTGCTAAAGCTGAGATTGAAGATTATTTTAGTAAAGTTGATACTAATTTAGGTGTTATTTACTACTACAGAAAAAATTACGACGATACCATTGCACGTATTAACAAAAACATGTCTGCCATTATAGATGGTAAGCAAAAAGAAGCACAAAACATGTATCCGCACTTTTTCGAGCGTTTTAAAACCGATGGTGTAGAGCATAACATGTACATAGGTGAATCTATAACTAAAGAAGATAGTTTTAATAAAATATATCTCTATAATTTAAGGTTGTGGCAATTACAGGCTATGTACGACATGGAAAATAGTTTTTATCAAAACCAAAACGAATACCCTGTAAGTTTAGATGTTGCTTCTATGATTTTGGTGTTTAATCAACCATTATCTATACGATTTCGAATGGACGAAAAGCAATTTGATGTAGATGGAACATACAATGCCCGTTACGAGGTCGTAAAAAAGCGTGTAGATAAAGCCTATATAAAAGGTACAAACGAACGTGTTACTGCTAAAGGAAAAATGAGTATTGTTTATTCTCAAAAAGAAGATGAAATAGAATACTTAAAATACATTCGCTTTATGCAGTCTAAAAACTTATTTGCAAACGATGTTGAGGTTTTAGAACTTGAAGATTTACAAGGCGTAACTGGGTTAAAAGCCATAAGAGTAAGTATGAATTACCAAAAAACAAACGGTGATTCTGTATTTTACACTTATGAAGATTTAATGAATGAAATTAGATCTTAGCTTTATTTTTATACTTTCTGCCATACCAAAGTAATCCACCAGTAACAGGAAGAGAAGCAATAGTTAAACTCACTAAAAAGGCTATAATTTTACCAACAATTCCTCCAATAGCACCTACGTGAATGTCATAATTCATGCGTAAAATTTTATCTGGAACTTTGGCATCTTTATATTTTCCGTAAATGGCAGGAGTTTCAATTTCTTCTAGCGTATTTTGGTCGAAGAATCTGTAATCAGAGTTATAGTATAAACCTCTGCTATTAGCTACTTCAATATAAATACTTGTGGTGTCGCTTTCAGGGTAGTGTAATTCGTAGCTTACAGCTTCAGGCGACTCTTTTCTTAACTTTTCAATTAAAAAATCTATAGGCTTAACAGCATAAGCATCAGAAGGAGAATTACTCACATTTTCAGGTGTTATAAATGCAGGAACTTTATCGCCTCCGGTAGACATATAAACAACATACTTTAACCAGTTATAAGAAATAACACTTCCTGTAAAAGCAATTATAAAAGCCAAAAAGGCAACATAAAAGCCAACAACGGTGTGTAAATCGAAATTTTTACGTTTCCATCGGGTTGTTTTTTTCCAATCGAAAGTAACACGTTGCTTTAAGTTTTTGCGTTTTTTTGGCCACCATAAAATAAAACCAGAAATAATAATTAATAGGAATATTAAAATTGAAGCGCCAACTATATTTTCGCCTATATCTTTAGGAAGCCATAAACGCATGTGGCCTTTTAAAATAAATGCAAAAAAACCGGACAAATGATCGTCAACTTGAATTACTTCTCCAGAATACGGATTTAAAAATACACTTTGGTAAAATTCAGGTTCGCCGTCGTAAAAAATAACTTCAACAGCTTCGTTAGGTTGTTTAAAAATAGTACCATGAACCGTATTATTAGGAAAAACACTTAATGCAATAGTTTTTGCTTCAGTTGGTGTAATAAATGCTCTGTCTTGTGGCGTAACATATTTATAATCGTCGTATAAACTTTCTATTTCATCTCTAAAAGCCCAACAGCACCCTGTTATAGCTACAACAAAAACAATAGCACCAGTTACTAAACCTAAAATTTTGTGTAATTGAAATACGGTTTTTTTAAATCCCATGGTTAAAAGTGTAAAGGCAACCTTTAAAGGTTGCCTTTTATTTTTTGGTGAAAGTTAAAATTTATAAGTAAAAGTACCAAGTAAAACACGTTGTTGTTGTGGTGTAATAGTACTCCAGCCCGAATAGTAAGTCTCGTCGGTTAAATTATTTCCTTTAATACTAATTCTAAATGTATCATTTTCGTAATACGCAGATGCATTAAATATGGTGTAACCTGGAATATAAAAACTTCCTGTTGCAGCTTTGTATGCAACCATAGTATCATATTCTGTTTGGCCATTAAAACCAGCACCTATACCAAAGTTTTTAAAGAATTTGTAATCTGCCCAAAAGTTATACGTGATTTCTGGACCAGATTCACCATAACGACTACCTTCTAAGTAAGTAGCTGAAGGAGAATTTGTAATTTCGGAGTCGTTATAACTAAAACCTGTATGAATGTTTAAGCCAGGAACTGGGTTGGTGTTAACTTCTAACTCTATACCTTGGCTATTAATTTCTAGATCCTGTGTTTGAGTGGCCCAGAAATATTTATTATCGACAGTAATGTTGTAATAACTTAAAGTAGCTTCTAGTTTGTTATTAAATAAGCTTGATTTTGCGCCAACTTCAAATTGGTCTGCTTGTTCAACATCAAAAGCTTGTAATGTAGTTGTAGCGTTATTATTCTCATCGTAAGTCGTGATATATTGCGGGTCAACGTAAGAGAAACCGTTTTGGTAGTTTGCAAATATTGACAGTTCATCCATAATAGGTTGAAAAACAATTCCAAATTTTGGAGAAAGCGTTGTGTCGGTATATTCAGTTTCGTCATCGGTAGCATCATTTCTATCTCCTTGATAATCGAATCTATCAAAACGCACACTAGCCATTAAAGATAAAGATGGTAAGATGTTTATAACATCAGAGATGTAAGCTCCAAATATATTTTGACGAACATCACTATTTAAAAATCCTAGCCCAGATAAAGCAGTACTAAGGTTTTCTTCGTTAATTTCTGGCTCGCCAAAAACTAAGTCTCCGTTTATATTTATTGTATGTAAATAGCCCCAGTTTGAGCTATTGTCTGTTATTTTGTAATCTAAATAATCAGCACCAACCAATAATTTATTTTGTATGTCGCCAATTTTAAATGTACCTGTAAAGTTTTGTTGTAAGTTTAATGTTTTAGTTTTCGAATTTGTGTCTTGCGCATACAAACTAAAATATTCGGTTCCTACTGGAGCAGTAGGATCTGTCCAATCGGCAGCGTTCCATAAATACGTATAATAACCTAAAGATTTGGCTGTATTACCAGAGATTAATGTTTGAGAAGACCAGCTATCTGATAATTTCCAAGCTACTTCACCGCGATAATTTTGTGTTACGTTGGTAATTGTAACATCGTTACTTGTAAACGATAATTCTTCGTTATACCCTAATTCTTCAATAGAATTAAACGCTAATGGCCCGTATCGGTTTAAGAATAAAAAGGTTTCGTTGGTTTGCTCGTTTTGAGAGGCTTCGTAAGAGAAGTTAAGCGTTAAATTATTGTTTACTCTATATGAAATAGATGGTGCTACAAACACTGATTTTTTTAAACCAGCATCTTGAAAACTATGTTGTTGTTGAAATCCGCCATTGAAGCGTAACGATAATTTATCGTTTGGGCTAATATTTACATCGGCATTTAGTTTGGCAAAATCGTAAGAACCACCAGAAACAGTTACTTCGCCACCTGTACCGCTGTAAGGCTTTTTAGTAATAATGTTTATTAAACCACCGTAAGATGTAACTGTACTTCCAAATAAAGTTCCAGAAGGACCTTTAATAACTTCTACACGCTCTACATTCGATGGGTTTATAAAACCATTAGTAATACCAGCAACACCATTTACTAATTGCGGTTGCACAGCAAAACCACGGCTAGAGTAATACCCAGCACCGTCACCACTTCTTCCTGTAGACGACCATAGCTTTGTAATACCAGCAGCGTTTTTTAAAGCGTCTTCAAAAGTATTAACCGATTGCGATATAAGTAATTGGTTCGTAATTGTGTTGTAAACTTGTGAGTTTTCAATATTTTTTAATGGCATTTTAGATACGTATGCGCTTTGCTTTCTTGAGAATTTGTTTTGGCGTTCGGTATCTATTACAACTTCTTGTAAGAGTTCATTTCCTTCAAAAAGGGCAATGTCGCCAATATTAAAATCTGAATTGTTTATAGTAAAATCAATTTCTTTAGTTTTAAAACCGATAAAAGAAATGACTAAAGTGTAATCTCCATTTTCAAGATTTGAAATTTTAAACACACCATTTTCGTCTGTTTGTGCACCTTTAGTAGTGTTTTTTACAATGGCGTTCACACCTAATAAGCTAGTTTGGTAATTGTCGGTAACCGTACCTTGAACAGAATAATCTTGAGAGAACCCTTTAAATGTTAATAATAACAAAAGGGTGATAATAAATTTTGATTTCATTTATTTAGACTAATTATAGATTGTTTTACTCGGCAAAAGTATATGCTAAGAATTAAACAAACAAATTATTTGTAATTAATCTAAATAAATACAATATTAAATAACAATTTTGTAGCGTATAGTTAACATAACGTATTATTTACGTTGGCGTTTTTGTTGAAAAGCAAAGACGTTGTAGTAGAATTATCGGGTAAAACATCGTTAAGTCTGGCGTTGTTTCCTTTTAAAGCCACACCAAAAGATATTACAGAAACAATCATTCCTATCATAAAAATGGTGTATGTAATTCTTAATATTCGGTATTTTCGCTCTAAAACTTTACCTAAAAAATAGAGGTCTTTGGTTAGGGAGCTATAAACGTAATTTTTGTCTTTAAGTAATTCCTTTACGGCCCAATCGTATTCTTCTAAGCTCATTTTATGAAAATTACCAAAAAAGGTTAAATTCACTTTTTTGTTAGCAACATCCTCTTTGGTAAACTCTCCACTTGTAATATTAGGTCGTGTAGCAATTATAGAAAGCACCATAGATATTACACATGATAGCGTAAAGATTGCAGTTGGATAAATTAAATAAGGATTAGAGTCTAATTTTGAAATTAAATTAGCTAACACTAACGAAATTATAATGGCATTTACAGAAAGTAAAATGTTTGCTTTAGTATCGGCAATATCACTAAGTTTAATGTGGTTTCTTAACGCAACACGATAAAAAGTTTGAATACCACGTTCTGGACTCTCGTTTTTATATTGCGCTTTATATTTTGCTTTTAACTCTTCGGTTTTAAGCTTTGTTTTTCTTTTCTTTTTAGATTTTATAAGGCTAGCTAAATTTTTCTCTTTTCTAGGTTGCCAGTTTTTTAAAGCATAATCGGTATAAAACTCATGCTTTTTTGTTAACACATTTATATTCTCGTTTTCCCATTCAATTGGGGTATAGTTTTTTATGCCTTGTAATTCTAATTCCTTTCTTAAAAACTCGCTAGCTTCGGTAAAATATTTTTTACCAAAGTGCGATGCATCGGCATCACGAATTATTTTATCAAGCTCAGTTTTTGGCGAATCTTTAAACTTTGTTGCCATTATACAGTTGTTAACTGCTGTAATGGTTTCTTGGTTTACATCTTGTTCTTTTAAAAAAGCAGTTGCAATTTTTACACTTTCTTCTTCATGATTATCTATAGATTTAGTGTAACCTGTATCGTGAAGTAAGACGGCGAGTTGCAATATTTCGGAGTCGGTGGTGCTAATTTCTGTGTTTTCAATAATTTCTCTAACACTTCTTAAAACACGTTCGGTATGGGTGTAATTATGATATAAAAAACTGTTGTCTAATTCATTTTTTAGTAAATCAAATACAAATTTTTCAGTTTTTTTAATGAGTTCTAACATAGAGATAAGTTCGCTTTTAAAGACACAAATTACTAAAATTTATGCGTATTTTTGGTATTTTATAAGTAAAGATTTTGGTCGTAAGGATATTCACAAACTAACGACTTAATCTATTTCGAATTGTTTAAAAAAATCATAAAATTCCACCTTTATAATGCTAACATGGAAAGATATTGTTAATTTTTCGGTAAACGGAAATTTAAAACCAGATAAACGTATTGAAAAATCTGAAGCCCAATGGCAAAGTCAATTAACACCAGAACAATATAGAATTACCCGATTAAAAGGAACCGAAAGACCCCATAGTGGAGATATGTGTACAAGCCATGAAGCAGGTATTTACAGCTGCATTTGTTGTGGTACATTACTATTCGATTCTACCATAAAGTTTAGTTCAGGAACCGGTTGGCCCAGTTTTACCCAGCCAATAAAAGATAATGCGGTTAAATACGAAAAAGATACAACTTTAGGCATGGTTCGGGTAGAAATTATGTGTAACACTTGCGATTCGCATTTGGGACATGTTTTTCCAGATGGGCCAGAACCTAGTGGTTTACGATATTGTGTAAACTCAGAATCATTACAATTAGAAAAAAAATAAATATGAATAAAAATATAGAAATAGCAACGTTTGGTGGTGGCTGCTTTTGGTGTACACAAGCCATGTTTCAAGAACTTATAGGTATAGAAAAAGCAGTATCTGGTTATTCTGGAGGTACTGTACCAAGACATCCAACGTATAAAGAAGTTTGTTCTGGCTTAACAGGTCATGCCGAAGTAGTGCAAATTACTTTTGATGCCGATAAAATCTCATATAAAGAATTGGCTACTATTTTCATGACAACCCACGACCCTACAACATTAAATAGGCAAGGGGCCGATGTTGGAACGCAGTACCGATCTGTTATTTATTACCATAGCGAAACCCAAAAAGAAATTGCTGAGGCTGTTTTAAAAGAAGTAGCTTCTTATTTTGATGATCCAATTGTTACAGAGATAACAGAAGCAAGTACTTTTTATGAAGCCGAAGAATATCATCAAGATTATTACAACAATAATACAACACAAGGTTATTGTAATGCGGTAATTACACCAAAATTAGCTAAATTTAGAAAGCTTTATGCATCCAAACTTAAATCGTAATATTTAAGTAAAAACAATTAATCTTCAACCCTCTCTAATGAACATTCAATTCAAGCGATTATCTATAGCTTTAAGTTTAATTCTTTTAAGTGCATGTGCAACCTATAAAACACAATACAATACAGACGTTATTTCGGGTAGCTTTAACGAGTCCGATATTGTGTATTCTTTTTACCTCATTGGTGATGCTGGAAACTCACCAATAGGCTCAAAATCTCAAGCGGTTCAAGCTTTAGAGGCTACTTTAAAAGAAGCTCCAAAGGCAAGTACAGTTTTGTTTTTAGGCGATAACATTTACCCTAAAGGCATGCCGGACAAAGATGAAAAAGGTAGAGAGTTTGCAGAGCATCAATTAAATGTTCAAACCGAAATAGTTAAAGATTTTAAAGGTGATGCTGTTTTTATTCCCGGAAATCACGATTGGTACAGTAACGGATTAAAGGGATTAAAACGGCAAGAAAAATATATTGAAGATAAACTTGGCAAAAATACTTTTTTACCTGAAGATGGATGCCCAATTGAAAAAGTTGAAATTTCAGAAGATATAACACTTTTAGTTGTAGATACAGAATGGTATTTAGTAAATTGGGACAAACACCCAACAATTAATGATGATTGCGATATAAAAACACGGTCTAAATTTTTAGATGAATTAGAAAGTGAAATTAAAAAGGCTCGAGGTAAAACTACAGTTATAGCTTTACATCATCCCATGTTTAGTAATGGGCCTCACGGTGGTAAATATTCTGTAAAACAACATTTAAAGCCCATACCTGTTTTAGGAACTTTAAAAAATATAGTGCGTAAAACAAGTGGCGTTTCTCCTGAAGATTTGCAGAACAAAAGGTACAACGATTTAAAAAAGCGTGTAGTAACATTAGCTCAAGAAAACGATAAGGTAATTTTTGTTTCTGGCCATGAGCACAGTTTACAATATTTGGTTAAAGATAATTTACCACAAATAATTAGCGGTGCCGGATCAAAATCTACACCAACCCGAAACGTTGCAGACGAGTTTTCATCTAGTAACCCAGGTTATGCAAGATTAGATGTGCTTAAAAACGGATCATCTTTCGTGCGTTTTTATTCTGCTACCAATAAGGTTTTATTTCAAACTCAAGTGCATAAAAAAGACAGATCGGATGAAATTTTCGATTTCGATAGTAATTTCCCAGACCAAGTTTCAGCATCAATATACACGCAGGAAGAAATTGATAAATCTAAATTATACAAGGCTATTTGGGGCGAACGTTATCGCGAAGTTTATGGAACAAATGTAGAAGCACCAACCGTAAATTTAGATACACTTTTTGGCGGTTTAAAACCTTTTAGAAAAGGAGGAGGGCATCAATCAAAATCACTTCATTTAAAAGATAAAAATGGGGCGCGTTACGTTATGCGTGCTTTACGTAAAAGTGCTTTGGTTTACTTACAAGCAACGGTATTTTTAAATCAGTATATAGAAGGGCAGTTTGAAGATACTGCGCCGGCAAATTTAATTCAAGACTTTTTTACTGGGTCGCACCCATATGCTCCATTTGTTACCGCAACATTATCCGATCCTTTAGGAATTTATCATACAAACCCAGTGCTTTATTATGTGCCTAAACAAAACGCTTTAGGATTGTTTAATGAAGATTTTGGAGATGAATTATACATGATTGAAGAACATCCTTCCGATGGTCACGACGATATAAAAAGCTTTGGCTACGCAAAAGATATTGTAAGTACAGACGATTTAAGAGAGCATTTAAGAAAAGATGAAAAATATAGCGTAGACGATATTGGATATTTAAGAGCTCGTTTATTTGATATGACTATTGGTGATTGGGATAGGCATACCGACCAATGGCGTTGGGCAGAGTTTGAAATCAGTGATGATGAAGTAGTTTACAAAGCAGTGCCACGAGATCGTGACCAAGTATTTTCCATAATGGGAGATGGTGCATTTATGCAATACGGTACACGTTTTATACCAGCTTTAAAATTAATGGAAGGTTTTAATGATGATATTAGAAGTGTAAAAGGCTTCAACTTTAGCCCATTTGGGTTAGACAATATGTTGCTAAACAAAACCACAAAACAGCAGTGGAACGAACAGGTTGCTTTTATTCAAAAACATTTAACCGATGAAGTTATCGATGAAGCTTTAAACCAGTTTCCTAAAGAGGTTCAAAATCCAGAAACCTTAGCAAGAATAAAACGTGTTTTAAAAGCTCGACTTAAAAATTTACCAGAAATAGCCAATGCGTATTTTAAAGTTCTAAATAAAACGGTGGTAATAACAGGAACAGATAAAGATGATTTTTTCGATATAGAACGTTTGCCAAATGGTGAAACAAAAGTTTCTGCCTATAGAAATATTGATGGAAAAAGAGATAAACAATTCTATGAAAAAACCTTCAATAAAAATGATAATAAAGAAATCTGGATTTATGGTTTAGATGATAAAGATGTTTTTAATGTTTTTGGTGAAGGAAACAAATTCATAAAAGTTCGATTAATAGGTGGTCAAAATAAAGACACCTATAATATTGAAAATGGTAAAAATCTTAAGTTTTACGATTATAAATCAAAAGAAAGTATAATTACAACAAACAAAGGAAGCAAGCATTTAACTAACGATTATAATACCAATGTTTACGATTTTACCAAGCCTAAAAATAATACCAATCAAGTGGTGCCTTCAATTGGTTACAATCCAGACGACGGTGTAAAAATAGGAGCGGTAAACACTTTTACAACTTATGGGTTTAAACGAAGCCCGTTTACCACACAACATAGTTTTTCTGCGGCTTATTTTTTTGCAACAAGTGGTTTCGATTTAGGTTATAATGCAGAATTTGCTAATGTTGTAAATAAATGGAATTTAGCCGTCGATACTAGGTTTACAAGCCCTAATTATGCAATAAATTACTTTGGTTACGGTAATAGCACAATCAATCCCGAAGCAGATAAAAATGATGGATTAGATGTCGATTTAGATTATAACCGTGTAAAAATACGTAAGTTTAAAATTGCGCCAGCTTTAGTTTGGCGAGGTGAATTAGGAGCCAGTTGGCAATTAGGGTTATCTTATGAAAATAATGAGGTAGATAACACTGCTGGTCGTTTTGTTAGTCAACCAAACGTGTTGCCAAATTCGGTATTTAATAATCAAAATTTTGTTGGTGTTAATGCTAAATATCAATTTGATAATGTAGATTATCCCACATTTCCAACAATGGGGATGCACATGGCTTTAGAAGCGGGTTATAAAAATAATACCGATAACTCGAATAGTTACGCTTATGTAATTCCAGAATTAGCCTTCGATTATAAAATTATACCAAGCGGTCAATTGGTATTTGCAACAAAATCCAGAGCACATTTTAATATAGGTGATGATTTTGAGTTTTACCAAGCCGCAAACATTGGTGCAAAAACGGGATTAAGAGGGTACAGAAACGAGCGTTTTATTGGTAAAACCGCTTTTACTCAAAGTTCTGATATTCGAGTGAACTTGCGTAGAGTTAGAACAGGATTATTGCCGTTAAATATTGGCGTTTATGGTGGTTTTGATGTTGGTAGAGTTTGGGTAGATAATGATTTTGTTTTAAGTACAGAAAGTAATAGTGATACATGGAATACCTCTTTAGGAGGTGGTGTTTTTGCCGATTTATCTCAGCTTACAACCTTAAATGCATCATTATTTCATAGTGAAGATGGTGTGCGTTTTGCATTTAGACTAGGTTTCGCCTTTTAATATTTTATGTGACGAATTTACATTTTTGGTGTCTTATAAATAATTAAGTAATCCATGGTGTGTTTTTACGACTAATAATTCCCCCTAAAAAAAACATATTATGATTAATAGCTTTAATGAGATTGTAAACTCAAAAAAAACAGTTTTAGTAGATTTTTATGCCACTTGGTGTGGGCCTTGTCAAGCCCTAATGCCAATTTTAAAAGAGGTTAAAGATGAGGTAGGTGATGATGTTAAAATCGTAAAAATAGACATTGATAAAAACAATGAACTTGCCGTAAATTATCAAGTACGCAGTGTGCCAACCATGATTTTATTTGTAGATGGTAAACCACGTTGGAGGCAATCTGGAGTGCTTCAAAAAAATGAAATACTTAACGTTTTAGATGTTCAGGCATCTGTAAAAGTCTAATCGATTTTAATAGTATAAAGTCGACCACCGGTGTCACCATTTTTTTCATCGGTTAAAAAGAGGGTATTGTTATTTTTATAGCAGATACCCTCTTTTTGTGTTATGGAATTAAATCCAATGGTTTGGTGTTTACCATTAAAAAAATTATCACTGGTAAAGTTGCTAAATAAGTGAATTTTATGTTGGGTTAAAATAACAATTTCTTTGCCATCGTCACGAATATCGGCAGCAGTAACCCAATCGTAATCATTGTCTCCAAAATTATAATTGCCAATTAATTTAGCCTTTTGTTTACCACTTTTGGCAGGGAGTTTATATACTTTAGTTTTGCCATGTTCGTTATTTACACGTGTTTTGGTAAATAAATAGAAGTTATTATTAAAGTAAAAAAAAGCTTCACAATCAAAATACAACTCGCTTTTTTTTGGTGAATAATCGTCTTGGTCTTCGTAAGTAAAAGAAATAGTTTCTACATCAATTTTGTCATCAGAATCTAAATTAGAAGCATTTACTTTTAATATTTTTAAATGTTTACGGTCGCTGCCATTATTACCAAAATCACCTATGTAAATATTGCCTTTTTCATCTGATGTTATGTCTTCCCAATCATGGTTTTTTGCATCAATTTTTAATTTTTTTTCAATGTTTCCTTCTTCATTAACTAAAAATAAATGCGATTTGTTTCCACTGTCGTTAAGCATCCAAATACCATTGTTTTGAATAGTTGTTTCGTTACCAGAAACTTCATTTAAATCTTTTGGTAAATCTACACTTTGGTCTTGGCAGTTTGCCACTAAAACAAGTAGAAATAAGTAAGCATGTTTAAGCATAAAACAAGTTTTAAATGCTAAATTTACAGCGTTTTTTTAACTCTATGAATACATTTAACGTTATTATAATAGGTGGTGGTGCCGCTGGTTTTTTTACGGCAATTAATGTTGCTAAGCAAAATCCAGATTTAAAAGTTGCTGTTTTAGAAAAGGCTAAAACGGGATTGCAAAAGGTGAAAATTTCTGGTGGCGGACGTTGTAATGTTACGCATGCAGAATTTATTCCGCAGGAATTAGTAACTAATTACCCTAGAGGCGAAAAGGAGTTACTTGGGCCGTTTCATCAGTTCATGACGGGCGATACTATGGCGTGGTTTGAGGAACGCGGTGTTGCGTTAAAAATTGAAGATGACGGACGTATGTTTCCAGAATCAAATTCGTCTCAAACTATAATAGATTGCTTTTTAAAAGAAGCTGAAAAATATAAGGTTGAGGTTATTTATAGTTCGGGCGTATTAAATATTGAGAAGCACGATAATGCTTGGGTGTTACAAACAAAAACTGAAGCATTTTATGCAGAAAAGATAGTAGTTGCTACGGGTAGTAGCGTAAAAATGTGGGATATTTTAAAAACCTTAAATCATACTATTATAAATCCTGTGCCGTCATTGTTTACATTTAATGTTACCGATAAACGTATAAAAAACATACCTGGGGTTGCGGTGCAAAATGTTACAGTTAAAGTATTAAATACAAATTTAGAATCTACTGGACCGCTTTTGGTAACACATGTTGGTTTTAGTGCGCCTTCAATTTTAAAACTATCTGCTTTTGGCGCTGTTGAACTCGCCGAAATGAACTACGATTTTGATATTGAAATTAATTTTATTCAGCAAGAATTTAATCAATGTCTAGATGTGTTAAAGCAATTAAAACAGGAGTTAGCAAAAAAAACGGTGTTTAAATTTGCTCAGTTTGGTATTCCAAAGCGTTTGTGGCAAAAATTAGTTTTAGCTTCAAAAATAGAAGAAAGTAAAACTTGGGCAGATATTAATAAAACTCAACTAGAAAATTTAGCCACACAACTTACAAAAGCAGTGTTTCAAGTAAAAGGAAAAAGCACTTTTAAAGATGAGTTTGTAACTGCTGGTGGTGTAGATTTAAAAGAGATAAACTTTAAAACTTTTGAAAGTAAGCTTCATAAAAATCTGTTTTTTGCCGGAGAAGTTTTAAATATTGATGCCATAACAGGAGGTTTTAATTTCCAAAATGCTTGGACTAGTGGTTTTATTGCGGCTAGAAGTATAGCTGATTAAATGTTCAACAAATCAGAATATAAAAATTTGTAATCCAAAGTTTTAATAAGTTTTTCAGGACTTATTTTTTTGTATTGTAAAGGTTGCGAATTATTAAAAACAGGAATTGGTTTTCCTAAGCTTTTTCTAGCTTGAATGTAAAATGCTTTTCTTGTTGGGTGATGGTTGGCACAAGCATTAAATACTTCTCCAAAAACATCAAACTCTATTATTTTAGAAATAATAGCAATGCAATCGTTGCGATGAATCATGTTTACAAAACCGTTGGGCTGCGGTATTTCTTTATCTTTAAACCAATTCCCAGGTTGGCGTTGTCCACCAAATAAGCCAGCAAACCTAATAATTGTAGTTTTAAAAGTTGTGTTATCTCTAAATAAGGCTTCAACTTTTGTGAGTAAAGAATCTATAGTTTCATCGGTTTCTGTGTAAGTTTTATTGCCTCGTGGGTAAACCGATGTGGAGCTAATAAAAATCACTTTTTTTACAGAAGATGTTTCAATAGCCTGAACCAAATTTTGGTATGCTTCAAAACGTTTTGATGTTATCATGATAAGTAAAACATCAGTATTTAAAAAATCTTCAAAATCTGGGTTTTCCTCAATGTTTACGGTATAAGGCGATATGCCTTCAGATTTAAAGTCGTTAACTTTTTCTAAAGAAGTTGTCGAGCCTTTAATGTTGTGGCCTTTAGCTATAAAGTGTTTTGCTAAAGGAAAACCTAACCAACCACAACCTAAAATGCTATATGTTTTTGTACTCATGCTTTTCTGTAAAAATACGGATAGTTTAATAATTTAAGTTTTATATTGTAAACATAATTTAGCCTAAAATGAAAACTTTTATTGCATTATTACGAGGTATAAACGTAAGCGGAAAAAATAAAATCCCGATGGCAGATTTGCGTGCATTACTAACAGAATCTGGTTTAAAAAATGTACAAACCTATATACAGAGCGGAAATGTAGTTTTTGAATCTTCAGAAGAAAATAATAACATTTTAGAAACTTTAATTAGTCAAGCTATTGCCAAAAAGTTTAAATTTAATGTGCCAGTTTTAGTGCTTACTCCAGAAGAATTAAGTGTTATTTTTAATAACAGCCCTTTTCCGCAAGAGCAAAAAGAAGACAGCTATTTTACATTTTTGTTTCAAGCTCCTAATAACAGCTTGATTAAAGAAATTTCAGAGATAAATTACCCAAACGAAAGTTTTAAAATAACTTCTAATTGTGTTTACTTTTACTCGTCTATTGGTTATGGTAGAGCAAAGTGCAATAATAATTTTTTTGAGCGTAAATTACAGGTTACAGCTACGGCCAGAAACTACAAAACGACCTTAAAATTAATGGACTTATCAAATTAAAAAACTATTGCTTATTTTTGCAAGCAATTTTTTCTGTAAAGAGTCCGTTTTGTGGGAGTTGCACTCATAATTTTTATTGAATGATAGTAGAAGAATTTATAACAAAATCTTACCCAAAAACCATTGAAGAAGGTAAAGTAGCTTGGGAATCGCCAAGTAACATTGCTTTGGTAAAATATTGGGGAAAAAAAGAACACCAAATACCAGCAAATCCCTCTATAAGCTTTACACTTAGTAAGTGCAAAACCATAACGGTTTTAGAGTTTTCTGAAAAAGAAAATAAAACCGATTTTTCGTTTGATGTGTTTTTAAATAATGAGAAAAAAGACGATTTTAAACCAAAAATAGAAACGTTTTTTAAACGTGTTGAAGCGTATTTACCGTTTTTAAAAAACTATCATTTTGTTATAAAAACCGAAAATACATTTCCGCATAGTTCGGGCATTGCGTCATCGGCATCAGGAATGAGCGCTTTAGCTTTGTGTTTAACCAGTGTAGATAGAATGCTAAGCAAAAACCATGAGCATTTAAATAAGTCGTTTTTTAATAAAAAGGCGTCGTTTTTAGCACGTTTGGGTTCTGGTAGCGCTTGCCGAAGTATTGAAGGTAATTTGGTTACGTGGGGAACACACGAAGCTTTTGCAGAAAGTTCAAATTTATACGGTGTTAAATACCCATTTGAAGTTCATGAAAACTTTAAAAACTACCACGATACTATTTTGTTGGTAGATAAAGGCGAAAAACAAGTTAGTAGCACAGTTGGGCACGGTTTAATGCATAACCACCCATTTGCAGAAGAGCGTTTTAAGCAAGCACATAAAAATTTAAATGATTTGATAGCTGTTTTTAAGTCAGGCAATTTAGATGCATTTATAAAAATTGTAGAAAGTGAAGCTTTAACCCTTCATGCTATGATGATGACTAGCATGCCGTATTTTATTTTGATGAAACCTAATACGTTACAAGTAATAAATAAAATATGGGCGTATCGCGAAAAAACAGATTCTAAAGTGTGTTTTACTTTAGATGCTGGAGCAAACGTACATATGCTTTATCCAGAAAGTGAAGCTGAAAATATTAATCAATTTATTAACAATGAGTTGGTTGAGCATTGCCAAAATGGGCAATATATTAATGACAAAATAGGTTTGGGAGCAAAATTGTTGTAATTTTGCTAAACTATATAAGCTTCAAATCATGAAAGGACCATTATTTTATTCTAAAATTTTACTTTTTGGTGAATACGGAATTATAAAAGATTCCAAAGGTTTATCTATACCATATAATTTTTACAATGGTGCTTTAAAAAAGAGCGAAAACCCAAGTGAAACGGCAATAAAATCGAACGAAAGCTTAAAAAAATACGTAGATTATTTAGCAGCAATAAATCCAGAATTAGTTGTTTTTGATATTGAAACACTAAAATCTGATGTTGCAGATGGCATGTATTTCGATTCTTCAATTCCGCAAGGGTATGGTGTTGGTAGTAGCGGAGCGCTAGTAGCTGCGATTTACGATAAATACGCTAAAAACAAAATAACAGTTCTTGAAAATTTAACTAGAGAAAAATTATTAGAATTAAAAGCTATTTTTTCTGAAATGGAATCGTTTTTTCACGGAAAATCGTCTGGTCTCGATCCTTTAAATAGTTATTTAAGCATTCCTATTCTTATAAATTCTAAAGATAATATTGAAGCAACCGGTATTCCTGCACAACAAAATGGTAAAGGTGCTGTGTTTTTAATAGATAGTGGTATCGTTGGCGAAACAGCGCCAATGGTTAGTATTTTTATGGAAAACATGAAGCAAGAAGGTTTCCGTAATATGCTTAAAGATAAGTTTATAAAACATACCGATGCTTGTGTTGAAGATTTTTTAAGCGGAAACATAAAATCGTTATTCAGTAATACAAAACAACTATCAAAAGTGGTGTTAAGCCATTTTAAACCTATGATTCCTAAGCAATTTCATGAGCTTTGGAAAAAAGGTTTAGAAACCAACGAGTATTACTTAAAACTTTGTGGTTCTGGTGGTGGTGGCTATATTTTAGGGTTTACCGAAGATATAGAAAAAGCAAAACAATCTTTATCAAATTATAAACTAGAAGTGGTTTACAATTTTTAATTAAATTTTCTGTCACCCTGAGCGTAGTCGAAGGGTCAAAACATTTTTAACTTCTTTATGCTAAATAGAAGACAGAAACATATTCTACTTAAGTTTTTTAGTATGTTTTCTGTAGTGCGTGGTTACAATATTTTGGTTATTGTAATAGCACAATACTTAACAGCAAATTACATATTAGCTTACAATTTACCAATTCGCCAAGTTTTACTAGATATTAATTTGTTTTTACTTGTGTTAGCCTCGGCAGCAACTATAGCCGGAGGTTACATTATAAATAACTTTTACGACTCCGAGAAAGATTTAATTAACAAGCCAATAAAATCGAAACTAGATAAATTGGTAAGTCAAAATACAAAGTTGTCATTTTACTTTGTACTTAATTTTTTAGCTGTTGTTTTTGCAAGTTATGTGGCATTTAATGCTGTACTCTTTTTTGCATGTTACATATTTGCCATTTGGTTGTATTCGCATAAATTAAAAAAACTACCAATAGTTGGTAATCTAGTGTCTGCAATACTAACTATTTTGCCATTTTTTGCCATATTTATGTATTATAAAAATTACGAAACAGTAATTTTTGTACATGCAACATTTTTGTTTTTAATAATATCTATGCGGGAACTGACAAAAGATTTAGAAAATATAAAAGGTGATTTACTTCAAGATTACCACACCATACCCGTTGTATATGGCGAAAAGGCATCAAAAATAATGCTTGCTTTTCTAGCTGTTTTAACGTTAGTGCCAACCTATTTACTACTTTTTAAATACCAAATAGGATATATGAATTTGTATTTTTATGCTAGCATTTTTTTATTGATTGTCTTCGTTGCAATGCTTTGGTACTCAAAAGATAAGTTGCATTATTTAATACTTCATAATATTTTAAAAATTATATTATTAACAGGAGTTTTGAGTATATTATTAATAGACGTAAGTGTTATTTTAAACAGAATTTAATGGTTTTGGGCGTTTTTACAACTTTTTATGAAGTTGTAAACCGCGCTTTCGCAAGTCGCTGTGCCAAATACATTTTGCACGAGCTCCAACAATTGCTCAATCGCTAACGCAAAAAAATCGTAAATTAAAAAGTCTAAATCGTTAATTTTAAAGTATATCTTTGCACAAAAATTAAAATACTATGAGCAGGAACCAAGGCAGAGGCAGTAATAAAAATACATCAAGAGGTGGAAGCAGTTCTAATAAACGAACTAGTTATTCACGAGGTAATTCACCAATTAAAAATCAAGGTGGTTTTACAAAGCCCTCGAATAGCACAAAACCAAAAGCGCCAAAAAAATCTAACCCAGAGGAAGTTAGGTTAAATAAATATATTGCTAATTCTGGTATTTGTTCTCGTAGAGAGGCCGATGTGCATATAGCCACAGGTTTAGTAAGTGTAAATGGTAAGGTTGTAACCGAAATGGGTTACAAAGTAAAACCAGGAGACGAGGTGCGTTACGATGGTTCGCGTGTAAACCCAGAACAAAAAGCTTATGTGTTATTAAACAAACCAAAAGGTTTTGCAACCACAAATAGCGAAGGAAAGGGCAGAACAGTAATGGATTTAGTTGCCAATGCTACAAATGCTAATATTAGGCCAATTGGTCGTTTAGGTAGAAATTCTAAAGGCTTAATATTGTTTACTAACGATGAGGCTGTGGTAAAAAAGTTTACCAATTCTAAAAATGGTGTACCTAGGCTATTTCATATAGAATTAGATAGAAATTTAAAACATGAAGATTTTAAAAAGATTCAAAGCGGTTTTAAAGTTGATGGTTCACTTATTGAAGTAGAGGAGATTAGCTACATCGATGGATCAAGCAAAAAGGAAATTGGTTTAAAAATAAAAAATACAGGAAATACTATTATCCGAACCATTTTCGAGCATTTTAGTTATGATATAGTAAGTATAGATTGTGTAGCTATAGCACATTTAACTAAAAAAGATATTCCGCGAGGACATTGGAAGCATTTAACTACTCAAGAGCTTAATAATTTAAAGATGCTTTAGTGAGATTCCGTAAAACAGTCTCGGCTATAGGTAGTTGCATTGGTTAGTGCTTAATTTTGCAAGTACATGCCAAACTGAAAATCTGCGAGGATTTTCAGAAGTAGGCGATAACGAGCAATTACTTATAGTCATGGTAGGTAATCAGGCTTTATTTAGTTCGTTTCATTTTCGGTGGATTTTGTCGAGTATCAAAAACATCAGCAATTTTTATAAATCCGTTTTGTTCATCAACCGAATATATCAGTTTGTAGTTTTTGAAAACCAAATAACGATATTGTATTTCTCTATCTTTAAGTAATTCCTCTTCTTGTCCTATGAAAGACGATTTAATTAATTTTTCCGATTCTTTAATTATTCCAGTTACAATTTTAGTAGCAACTTTTAAACTAGCTTTCTTTTCGTAATATTCATAAATTTCATCAAGTTGAGTTTCCGAAAAGTCAGACCAAATAATTTTAAAATTCATTATTCGTATTTGGCCAAAAGTTCAGAACTTGTTTTAAATCGATTGTTTTTGAAATCCGATTCTGATTTGTCAATTCGTCTGTTTAACTCATCAATACTCATAGGCTTAATTAGCCTTTCGTCAGGAGTGTCTTTTTCCTTTTTCAATATTTTCTCAAGCTTGGAAATTGCTTCTTCGTTTTGAAGTTTTAGGAATTCTTGAATAAATTCTATTTTTCGAGCTTCTAAATTCATTTCGAGTTTCTTTTTATCAAAGATACTAAATTATCAAATTCAATCAATATCGTTCTTGGTTTAACGAATCTTTCAGCTTGTTGCCAACTTCGGAATAATATTGATTTGTCATGCTGAATTAATTTCTTTATTTCAGAATTAATATAAATTAAAGATTCCGAAACAAGTTCGGAATTACAATAAAATTTAATTAAATCCCTAAACCCGCGTTAGGGATAGCAGCAGAAAGCCCACAGCAACCCCATGGTAATTGGGTTGCGAGGACTTGTCGCGTATAGCCCGACCCTTGTGGTAACGCCCAATAACATACGTGTTTAAATTTTTTTTCATTTTTTTTAAAAAAATATTTGCTGTATTAAAAAATAAATTACATTTGCCGCACTTATTAGCTGAACAATTTGAAACCTGTTTCTATGTTCGGGCTTTTGAAAATTAGGAAGTCATACTCAAAAGCAGCTTACAGATTAAGCAACCGAATTTTAAAGCTAACTTCCGTTTCTCCAATTTATGCTGTACAGCATGAGTATGCCTTTGTGCCAACCACACAGAGCCAGTTTCGTATTTGATATTATTTTGTTCTTATTGGCTTAACATGTAGTTAAACTACAATTCTCAATTTTAACATTTTAATAGAATAAATGAATACTAAATATATTGATTTAATCAATCAAACTTTTGATTTTCCTCAAGAGGAATTCGCTTTAAAAAATAAAACATTGGAGTTTCATGGTATTAACCTTATGGAACTTGTCGAGCAATATGGTGCACCGTTAAAATTCACCTATTTGCCACAAATATCGAACAATATTCAACGTGCAAAACACTGGTTTGCTAAAGCTATTGAAAACAATAATTATGCTGGTAAATACAACTATTGCTATTGTACAAAAAGTTCGCATTTTAAGCATGTTTTAAATGAAGCCTTAAAAAACGACATCCATATTGAAACCTCGTCGGCTTTCGATATTGATATTGTAGAATCGTTAAAGGCTGAAGGCAAAATTACAGACGAAACCTTTGTAATTAGCAATGGCTTTAAACGTGCACAATACGTAACTAATATTGCTAGATTAATAAATAATGGGCATAAAAATGCTATTCCTATTATTGATAATTATGAAGAAATAGACTTATTATCTGAAGAAATTAACGATACCTTTAAAGTAGGCATTCGTATTGCTTCGGAAGAAGAGCCTAAGTTCGAGTTTTATACCTCACGATTAGGAATTGGCTACAAAAACATTGTACCTTTTTATAAAGAACAAATAAAGGATAATAAAAAGGTTGAGCTTAAAATGCTACACTTTTTTATAAACACAGGCATTCGCGATAACGCGTATTACTGGAACGAACTTACAAAATGTTTAAAGGTTTATACCAGTTTAAAAAAGATTTGCCCAAGTTTAGATAGTTTAAATATTGGAGGTGGTTTTCCTATAAAAAACTCTTTAGCTTTCGAGTTCGATTATGAATATATGGTCGATGAGATTGTAAACCAAATTAAACTAGTTTGCGATGAAGAAGGCGTAGATGTACCAAACATTTTCACCGAGTTTGGTAGTTTTACCGTTGGCGAAAGCGGTGGTGCTATATACGAAGTATTGTACCAAAAGCAACAAAACGATCGTGAAAAATGGAACATGATTAACTCATCTTTCATTACAACATTACCAGATACCTGGGCCATAAATAAACGTTTTGTTATGTTACCAGTAAACCGTTGGCAAGATAGTTACGAGCGTGTTTTATTGGGTGGTTTAACTTGCGATAGTGACGATTATTACAACAGTGAACAGCACATGAATGCTATTTATTTGCCAAAATATAATAAAGACAAACCGTTATATATTGGTTTTTTTAACACTGGCGCATACCAAGAAACTATTGGTGGTTTTGGCGGGTTACAACACTGCCTAATACCATCGCCTAAACATCTTTTAATAGATAGAGATGAAGCGGGTAACTTACAAACAAAATTATTTAGCGAACAACAAAAAAGTGAAGACTTACTTAAAATATTAGGTTATGCAAAATAGAACCTACGCAGGTATTCCAGAAGAATACGCAAAATTAGAGCAAGCGAAAATTGTTTTAATTCCTGTGCCTTACGATGGTACAAGTACATGGCAAAAAGGAGCAGATAAAGGTCCAGAGGCATTTTTAGATGCTTCTGAAAATATGGAACTTTTTGATATTGAAACCAGAACCGAAGTTTACAAACAAGGTGTGTTTTTAGCGCCTGCAGTTACCGAAAATAGCTCACCAGAAGCTATGGTTGAAGCTGTGCATGAAGCGACTAAAAAATACATTAAAAAAAATAAGTTTGTAACCCTTTTTGGTGGCGAGCATTCTATTTCTATTGGTACAATTCGTGCGTTTAACGAAATGTATAATAACCTAACCGTTTTACAGTTAGATGCTCATGCCGATTTACGCGAAAGTTACGAAGGTTCAACCTGTAACCATGCATGTGCGGTTTACGAGGCTAGCCAAACTACCAATTTAATTCAGGTTGGTATTCGCTCAATGGATGTTATTGAAACTACCGTTTTAAACGAAGACAAAACCTATTTTGCACACGATATGGCTGTTGATGATTCTTGGATGGATTCGTCAATAGACCAAATGACAGATAATGTGTTTATAACTATAGATCTTGATGCTTTCGATCCGTCAATACTACCAAGTACAGGAACTCCAGAACCTGGCGGTTTATTATGGTACGAAACCTTAGATTTTTTAAAGCAAGTATTCGAAGAAAAAAATGTAGTAGGGTTCGATATTGTTGAACTTTGCCCTAATAAAAATGAAAAATCTTCAGATTTTCTTGCAGCAAAACTATATTACAAAATGCTTAGCTATAAGTTTCAAAACGATGATTTTGATGATGATTTTGATAATGCCAACAATAACAAATCAGTAAATAAAACCACTAAATTTAAAGATAACGATGCGTACTAAAGGTCCAATATCTCAATTTATAGAACACAACTATTTGCATTTTAATGCAGCAGCTTTGGTTGATGCAGCAAAAGGTTACGAAGCTCAATTAGAAAATGGGGCTAAAATGTTAGTATCGCTTGCAGGTGCTATGAGTACTGCCGAACTTGGTAAAAGTTTTGCAGAAATGATTCGTCAAGATAAAGTCCAAATCATATCATGTACAGGTGCAAATTTAGAAGAAGATATCATGAATTTAGTGGCGCATTCGCATTATAAACGTGTGCCAAACTATCGCGATTTAACACCGCAGGAAGAATGGGATTTACTTGAAAAAGGATTAAATCGTGTTACAGATACTTGTATTCCAGAAGAAGAAGCTTTTCGTCGTTTACAAGAGCATATTTTTAAAATTTGGAAAGATGCTGATGATAAAGGTGAACGTTATTTACCACACGAGTACATGTACAAAATGTTACTTTCTGGTGTGTTAGAGCAGTATTACGAAATAGATTTAAAAGATTCGTGGATGTACGCAGCAGCCGAAAAAAACCTGCCAATTGTTTGCCCAGGTTGGGAAGACAGCACCATGGGGAATATTTTTGCAAGCTACGTTTTAAAGGGCGAGCTTAAAGCAAGTACCATGAAATCGGGTATTGAGTATATGACGTTTTTAGCAGATTGGTATACCGATAATTCAACAAATGGTATAGGTTTCTTTCAAATAGGTGGCGGTATTGCAGGCGATTTTCCTATATGTGTAGTGCCAATGTTATACCAAGATATGGAACGTACCGATACACCATTCTGGAGTTATTTTTGTCAAATAAGCGATTCAACAACGAGTTATGGTTCGTATTCGGGAGCTGTACCAAACGAAAAAATAACTTGGGGTAAATTAGATATCGATACGCCAAAATTTATTGTAGAAAGTGATGCAACTATTGTTGCGCCTTTAATTTTTGCTTATCTTTTAGGTCTGTAAATTAGATCAATCTATCTAAATTTTTAAAAAACATGAAAAATAGAAACGATAACTTAAAACGTGTGATAGTTGATTTTAAAAAACTAACACCAGAAATTTTAGCTTTACTTGTTGAAAAATATCCCGATGGTTATGATGATGATCATGTTATTTCGTTTAGAAATCAACATAACGAAATTATTGAAGCCGTAGAGGTTACAACAGAGGATACTAAATATTTGGTTAAAGTAAGTTCTAAGCTTGCGGTTACTATGGAAAACTATGATGAAGACGATTATGACGATTTCGATAGTGACGATCCAGAGGCAGTACAACCTCCAGATACGGAAGATACAGACGACTAATCACAAATAAATATATTATGAGAACAGCTGTTTTTAAATCTTACGAAAACGGTTATTACAATTTTTGGTTTGAAAATGGAGAAGAATTAGCTTTTGAAGATGTACACCCTAGGGTTTTAAAGCAATTCGATTTAAAAAATGATGAAAGTTTAATAGACAAAGACTTTAAAATAACATTTATTGAAGAAGACGATGGTGATGATGTTATTTATATTGTACAAAGCCTAAAACCACTATAAAAGGTATTTAAAAAAATAAATGTACACCGTAGTTGCTTACCAAGTAGCTAGTGCTATCAATATAAAATCTAGCAAACAACAGTTGCCGTGGCAGCTGTTGTTTCAAGATAGCGACGAACTGTATTATACCAGTTCACCAAACAAATTTATTTACATATTTCAGTATGGCATGGTTAGTTTTTTTAACATGACTAGTACTGAAATAAACCATGCATTGCAAAAACTTAAACCGCAATGCACAAACTATTTTTCAGAAAAATTATCAGATTCGGTAGAAGTTGTTATTAAACCAAACATCTTAAAGGTGGAGTTCGATAATGTTATTTTACCTAATTTAGACGAAGAAATGATTCGTTTAGTTATGCTAAACGCGTCGCAATCTGTAGCCTTAAACCGTTATACCGAAATAACCGAAGAGTTGTTAGCCGAAACAAATAAACATACTTCATATTTAGAAGCTAACGGTAAACTCGATATTTCTGGTAACAAGTTAAAGCGTTTTATAGGCAAGGTTTTAAATATTAAAAACAAGATTTCTGAAAATTTGTACATTTTTGATTCGCCCGAAATTACTTGGGAAAAAGAAGAATTTAACAGATTAAATCAGGAATTAAAACAAGCCTTCGATTTAAAAGATAGATATCGCGTAATTCACGATCGTATTGAAATTATAAAAGAAAACCTCGAGCTTTTTAAAGATATAATGGACCATAACGAAAGCAGCCGTTTAGAATGGATTATTATTATTTTAATTGTAATTGAGGTTATCGATTTATTTATAGCAAAACTTTCAAATATTATTTAACGACACAGATAGTACATTATAATAACTTAAAATACCAGCAGCTTTAAGGATAAAGTTGTATTAAGTTAAACCGAAACTTTGGTAGATTTTTTCCGGTTAAAAATGTGTCACAAAAAAATCAAATTTTAAATATTATTATGAAAGCAAAGCATTCAATTTTAGGTTTAGTAGCTATATTCAGCTTTATTTTAACAGGTTTTACTCCTTTAAAAGCTCAAGAAGATACTATTGTTATTACTGCAATTTTTGATGGTAAAGAAGATTATGGATACAATTTTATTACAACAAGCGATGATTTAGAGTATACCGTAACATTCCACAAAATAAGTGATGAAGTTGCAAAAAGTTTCGATTTAAACTCAGATAAATTAATAGGAACTAAGTTTAAAATCACCTACACCTCTAAAATAGTTGTAACTAAAGATGAAGATGGTTACGATTACGAAGAAGAGATTAATACCATAAAAAAATTACAAAAATTGTAATAAAATTTAAAAGCTGCCTTAATTTAAATTAAGGCAGTTTTTTTATAAAACGGTTTTTAATAAATCGTAATATTGTTTGGTAATATGCAAACCATTGTGGCCAGCATCTGTAATATAATACAAAGTGGTTTGCTCTGGTTTTATGGCTTGTAATTTTTCGGCATTTGTTTTTGGGTTAACCAAAAAATCGCGTGTGCCACAAAAAATAGTTATTGGGCAAGACACGGTTTTAAGGTATTCGTAAGATTTAATATCGTATTTCATAATCCATTTTGGTACTGGAGGCGCAATTTCGTCTGCAATTAAGGTCTGCCAAGAATAATAAGGAGCGCCTAAAATAAGTTGTTTGGGCTTGTTTTTAGAAGCAACATAACTTGCTAAACCCGAACCAAGCGAAAAACCAAAAACAATAATTTCAGATTCTTTATAGTCTTTTTTTACAAAATTGTATACCTGTTGTGCATCGCTTAAAAGTTCGTTGCTATTGGTGTACGCGCCGTCGCTTTTTCCGTAACCACGATAGTCAACAAAAAGCACATCGTAATTATTTTCTAGATACAAATGTGCACGTGTTCCCCATTCGTGTATGGCGCCAGCATTACCATGAAAGTATAAAATAATGCCTTTAGAGTTATTGGCTTTAAATTTTACGGCGTTTAAATTTATATTAGCATCAACGGGAATATTTAATTCTTCAAAGGGTTCTTTAAAGCTATATTTATAATTTTTATCTAAAACTTTAGGGTTGAAGAAAAAGCGTTCTTGTTTAAAATATAGAAATATTAAAGAAGCTACATAGAGTACAACAAGGGTTATAATGAAGCGTTTTAAAAATCTGAAAATTTTATAGAAGTTGATGCTCAATGGGTTTCTTTTTAAAAATTTCGAATAAAAATACACTAAAAACGATAATATATTCTAAAGCTATAACCCATAAATTTTCAGATTTATCCATGGAGTTTAAATTTAAATAAGCCAAATAGCTTAAAATAATAACAAAACTCCAAACCAACGGAAATTTATATTTAGTAAACACCGATAAAATTAATAGCATAGCCAAATACCAAGGATGCACTGTTGTTGCTGTAAAATAATAGAAAGATAAAGCTATTAACATGGCGCTAATTAGTTGTACAAATGTTTTGTTTTTTCTGAAAAAAGTAATGATTAAAACAAAGAGTACAACTAGTAGCGAACTTACTTTTCCTATTATGGCAATTTCGTTGTAACCTCGAAATGCATAACCTATTTCTCGCGCTATGTAATATAAACTGGCATTAAACTCGAAATTACTAAACCATAGCGCTACTGTTTTACTGTAATTATTTATAAATTCTGAAGAATAAAACGGAATGAAAAGTAAAACCGTTGTAGCTAATATAATAGTGTAAAAAGCGGTTAATTTTAATAGTTTTGAAATTAATGATTTATTAGATGATTTGTTGTTTACAAACCACTGAAAAAACAAGGGTAAAAATAACAAAGGAATGAGTTTGGTTGCTATCGAGCATGCAAATATTATGGCGGCTAAAATCCATTTTTTTGAGTAAAGTAGGTGTAAACTCCAAACTAAGAAGCATATCATGACACCTTCAAAATGTAAGTTTCCTGTGAGTTCTATTATTATAAACGGATTTAAAATAAACCAGAATATGTTATACTCTGGAAGATTTAGTTTTGCTAATAGTTTTTTTCCAAAATGTAAGGTGCCAAAATCTGCAATAATTATTAAAATACGCAAAACTACAACAGAGCCTAAAATGCTTTTATTAGCCAAAAATGCCGCAATTACAAAGCATAATTGATTTATTGGTGGGTAGTTTGTAAAATGGCTAGCGTTTAAACCGCCCATGCCTTCACGGAGTTCTTGAGCTTGAGCTACTGGAAATTGGTTGTTTTGAATAAAATATTCAACGGTATTTAGGTAAGGGTTATAGCCTTGAAAAAGCATACGGCCGTCCCAAATAAAACGGTAAAAATCTTGTGATAGGTTTGGAATGGCGAGTATAAACAAAGCACGAAAACTAAAAGCGAAAACGGTTAAGGCTTTAGTGTTGTGTTTAAAAATGTTTACTATTTTGTAAAATAGGTAAAATAATGCCGAGTATAGTGTTACTAGTTTTATATAATCGGTGCGGACTAAATTGTATGCAAACGACCAATAAAATAACATGGAAGCAAGTACTAACAATAACGGAATTTTATAAGTTGTTATAAAGTTTTTGTTTAGTAACATACTTTAATTTTTGTTGTTAGCCGCGTTAGCGATTGCAACGGTTAGCTTTTGGCGAGGCGTGCATCGAGCCAAAACTATTAGTGTAAAGCGCGACCCCGAAGCTTCGGGGTAACGTCCAAAAAAGTGTTAAACCTAAATTTATACTTTTGAGGCTAACGATTTAAAAAACACATAGCCAAAACCTACAAATAGCATGAGGTGGAATGGGAATAACCCAAAATCGCCACCTTGGTTACCTACTATAAAGGCGCTATACATACCAAACCCGAAATAGAGCATGAGTAAACCTTCGAAAACTACATGAATGGATAGGTTTTTTTTCATGTATTTGTTGTTTTTCCAGTTGTCTTTAAATTTGGTAATGTTGAATTTTGGTGTTCTTACAAATTCGCTTTTTTTACCAAAATGACCTTCTAGAACGGCAATGGAATTGTGCAGTGAAAAGCCCATGGCTATCGAGAAAAACACGAAAAACATGCCTATGTATTTAAAGAAATTTTTAAAACCAGCGCCATAAATATTTTTATACATGTGCCAATAGCAAACAAAAAATATTATGGTACTTAACACAAAAAAGCTCATAACGTAAAAGTATGGTTTTAAGTGTGCATATTCATTTTTTATGTAAAGCATTGGGATGCTTAAAATACCAACAATAAGCACGTTCAAAAACATGGTACTGTTTAGTAAATGCAGCAAGCCGTGTACTTTGGTTTTAGCAGAAATATTGTTGGATTTTAGTACGCGACCAAGCATTTTCTGAAAGTTTTCTGCACCACCTTTGTTCCAACGGAATTGTTGCGAACGTGCGGCACTAATTACAACAGGTAATTCGGCTGGTGTCTCGACGTCTTCTAGGTATTTAAATTTCCAGTTTTTAAGTTGTGCACGGTAACTTAGATCTAAATCTTCGGTTAAAGTATCGCCTTCCCAATTGCCTGCATCTACAATACATTGTTTACGCCATACACCTGCGGTACCATTAAAATTTATAAAATGACCTTTACTGTTGCGTCCTACTTGCTCTAATGTAAAGTGCGCATCTAAGGCGAAAGCTTGAATTTTAGTAAGTATGGAGTAATTTCGGTTTATGTGCCCCCAACGCGTTTGCACAACACCAATTTCCGGGTTTTTAAAGTAAGGCACGGTACGTTTTAACCAGTCCTTTTTTGGAAGAAAGTCGGAATCGAAAATAGCAATAAATTCGCCTTTTGCAATTTCTAAACCTTCTTTAAGTGCTCCGGCTTTAAAACCTTTTCTATCGGTTCTGGTTATGTGTTTTATATCTAAACCGGTGGCTTGAAGTTTTTCTATATGTGCTTTGGTGGTAATTACAGTTTCGTCGGTTGAGTCGTCTAAAACTTGAATTTCTAGTTTGTTATTAGGGTAGTCAATTTCAGCAATATTGTCTAGTAAGCGTTCCATAACGTACATTTCGTTGTACACAGGAAGTTGTATAGTAACAACTGGTATTTCGTTAGGATTGGATAAATCGAATTTCTCTGAAGTGTCTGTCGCTTTTTTAGATCTAAGATAATTAAACAGTAAATTTAACTGAGCTAATGCATACATGAAAATAAGTAGCAAAGAAACCGAGTAAATAAATATAATAACAGATTCTAAAATCATTTTTTAACGCTGTATTTAAAAATCCAACCAAGTATTTTTACGCCTGCAAATATAGCACCTTTTATGGTTCCTGAAACTTTAGATTTACCTATTCTATTTCTATAATTTACTGGAATTTCGGTGTAAGACAAATTTTGCTTTAATGCTTTAAGTTGCATTTCTATGGTCCAGCCATAGGTTTTGTCTTCCATTTTTAAAGCCAAAAGTTTGTTGTACTTTATGGCTCTAAACGGACCAAGATCGGTAAAATTTGCATTGAAAAATAAAGACATAAGATTGGTTGCGAGCCAGTTACCAAATATTTGTGGTAAAGTCATAGCGCCTTGTTCTCGTAGTTTTTTAACACGGGCACCTATTACTAGGTCTATATTTTGGCTGGTTATTGGTTCTACTATTTTAGTTAATTCTTGGGGGTAATCACTATAATCACCGTCTAAAAATACAATAATATCTGGTTTTTTAGTTTTTTTTGCGATATAATCTAAACCTTTTAGACAAGCGTAGCCATAACCCTTCAAATTTTCGGTTAATACCGTTGCACCAGCTTTTCGTGCATTTTCTTCGGTAGCATCGGTAGAATTGTTGCTTACTACTATAATTTCGCTAACAATATTTGGTACATCGTTAACTACATGAGCTATAGATTCTGCTTCGTTAAAAGCAGGGATAATTACATTTATAATTGGTGTCATTACTCTAGATCGCTTAGGCTATTCTCTTTAGTGAACGATTTAAAATCGGTCCATTCCTTAATTTTTTTTCCAAGCGAATATTTAGCGGCAGATGTTAGTTTTTTATTTTTATACATGAGGCAATAGCCGTTTTTTTTATTGTTTTTTAGTTGGCATTTATGATTGATGTTTCCGTTTTCATCATAAAACACCCACCAATCTATTTTTTGGTTGTTTTTAAAATGTCCTTCGCTAGTTTTTTTACCTTGTTGATTGTAAAACACCCAAAATTTTGCACGCATATTGTTTTTAAAATGCCCGCTTTCTTTTAATTTTCCATTTCGGTAGAAGGTTTTCCAATATCCAATTTTGTTGTTAGAACTATCTTGCCATCCGCATGATTTTAATTTTCCATTATCAAAGTAATTTCTTTGATACTGTTTTTGTGCGACTGCAATATTACAAATAAGACAAATAAAAACTATAAAACGCATTACTTTTGATTAACATAATTCATTAAATCGACATCGTTGCCTAATAAAATGTCGTTAGAATTTATGCGACCTTTCATGCTGTCGTTTTCTAATTTTAAAACACCTCTTGGGCAAACTGCGCTACAAATACCACAACCAACACAGCTTGAGCGTACAATATTTTCACCTTTTTGGGCATAATGCCTAACATCAATTCCCATTTCGCAACTATTGGAGCAGTTACCGCAAGAAATACATTGTCCGCCGTTAGTTGTAATTCTAAATTTTGAAAATAAGCGTTGTTGAAAACCCAGTATTGCGGCCATTGGGCAACCAAAACGACACCAAGAACGACTACCAAGAATAGGGTAAAACCCCGTACCAATTACTCCAGAGAATATAGAACCAATGTAAATACCGTATGCCGATCTTAAAGCGCTGCCTTTTACAAAAAACAAATGATCTGTAGTACTGGTAAAATGCATAACAAGTAATAATGTAATAACAGCAAATAAACTAATGGCGCCATATTTAGCATCTTTAGCTAATTCTTTACCTTTAAAATACATTACGCCAGCAAAAACTAGAGTTAAAAAAGCAATAACTAAGCTAATAAAAACGCCTTTTGTAAGCCAATATTTGGAGCTATCGGTGCCCAAATAAGAATATACCATTGCCGTAGTCATCACTACAGAAAATACCAGTACTAAATGAATTAACCAACGTTCAATTTTCCAAGCATATAATTTTTTAGATGATAATTGTCTAAACGAATCACCAGCAGTTTCGGCTAATCCGCCACAACCACAAACCCATGAACAATACCAACGTTTACCGTATTTGTAGGTTAAAAATGGAGTGATTACAAAAATAGATATAATACCAAATAGTAATAAAGCTAAACCAATTGTGCCGTTTGAAATAAAACCTTTAACCGACCATTGATCGAAAATATAATAGTTTAGTGGCCAGATGCTTTTTAAGTCGTAATACGGTAAATCGTTGTTCATTACATACATGAACTCCGGAATTAAAAAGGCAAAACCTAATTGAAAAAACATGACCGAAATGGTTCGTAATTGTTGATAACGATTATGCCTGTACTTTAAAATAAATTTATAACCAAATGCTAATATGGCAATGGTATACAAAGTTCCGTAAACAAACCATTGGCTCGCATCTCTACCGCTTAATAATTTACTTAACGGATCGAAAAGCGCAATTAAACCAGTGTTTGCTTCACCATTTTGCCCAAGTCCTAAATATTTAGGAAAGAAGTAAAGCACAATATAAAATGAAGTTAAAACAACGCCTAAAATCCAGCCACCAATACCACGAGATGAAATTGATTTAAACCATACACCATCATTTTTAATACCCTCTAATTTTGTTAAATAGGCCTCACGAGAATAAAAAACTGTGCCCACCGTTATTAATCCTAACGCTAGCGTTAAAAACAAGCCTTTATTTGGGAAATTCGTGTTAAATAATGCTAAGGCTAAAATAACTAGACCAATTGAGCCTATGGCTAAAGCTATTTTTTGTTTAGTGGTTATGTTTAATGCATCTGGTTTTGCTAACGACATGCTTGAATTTAATTTATTGCTCATGGTTATGCTATTGTTAATTGGTTATTGTAGGCTTTTAAAATGTCTTTTTCGAATCGTTTGTAAAATTCTGGGTCAAAATTGGCTTCAGCTAAATGGTTCATTACATAGTCAATATCCCGTTTTTCGGTAAGCCAATTATCAAAAGTTTCGTGGCGCATTCTAATGCCAAAAGTATTTATGCCTAAAAATTCGTTTGTGTTTTTGTTGTATGCTACGGTAATGCATTTGGTGTCGTCGTCGTGTTTCCAGTGGAAATGAGCTTCGAAGTCTTTTTTACTACGTTCGCTAAACACCCAACCATAGGTTTGGTATTCAATATCCATAAATTTGGCAGAGTTAAACCAATGTCCGGGCTTGTATTCTAGTTTATTTCCGCAAATGGTTTGTGCTAGAGTTTCTCCCATCATTCGGCCGGTGTACCAAACCGCTTCAATAGGTCTGCGATTTCCAATGGCTTCATGCTGTTCGGCGCAATCGCCTATGGCGTAAACATCTTTTAAGTTAGTTTCTAAAAAACGGTTTACTTTAACACCACGGCCTACTTCAATTTTAGAATCTTTTAAAAATGAAATATTAGGTGTAACTCCCGCTGTTAGTCCAACCACCTTGCATTCAATTTCTTCACCTGTTTCATCAATAATTATCGATTTTACTTGTCCGTTTTCATCGGCTTTAATTTCTCTTAAATTACTAGAAAGGCGTAAATCGATATGATGATTTTTTATGTGTCTATTAATCATTTCACTTTCACCAGAGGGTAAAACGCCATTCCAGAAACTATCTTCCCGAACTAAAAAGGTAACCGGAATGCTTCGGCTATTTAGCATTTCTGCTAGTTCAATACCAATTAAACCACCGCCAACAATTACGGCACGTTTACAAACTTTATTATTTGGTGCATATTTTTCTAGGTTCTCTAAATCTTGCTTGTGGTACATGCCTAAAACACCCTTTAGGTCTTGCCCTGGCCAACCAAATTTATTTGGTTTACTACCAGTTGCTATTACCAATTTATCATAAGTAAGCGAATCGCCTTCGGTAAAATGAAGTGTTTTGTTATCGGTGTCTATTTGGTTTACATAACCTTTTTTTAAGTTGATTCTGTTTTTCTCCCAAAACCAATTTTCGTAAGGTTGCGTATGTTCAAATTTCATGTGGCCCATATACACATACATTAATGCAGTACGTGAGAAAAAATATTCGGTCTCGGCAGAAATAATCGTGATTTTTTTATCGGATAGTTTTCTAATATGTCTGGCAAGCGTAACGCCCGAAATGCCGTTACCAATAATTGCGATATGTTCCATTTTTGTGTTTTTGATGAATTTTAGGTCGTTATTAAAGTTAATAACTTAACGACTAGAATTAATTTAGAAACCTTATAAATTAAGCGCCAAGTGTAAGGTTTAATACTTTTATAGTTCTTAAAATTATTTTAAAATTTTTGTAAGACAACAATTTTAGCTTCGACAGAATGCCTGAATTAAACTAGAAATTATGAGAATTTTAAAATTTATTATTGTATTTGTTATAACATCTTCAGTGTATGCTCAAAATGTTGAAAGTTTTTTTAAAGAAACAAATACTTTTTTACAAACCTATGTTAAGGATGGTAAAGTAAATTATAAAGCTATTAATAACGATCCTTCTAAATTAAATAGCATTTTAGAACTTGCTAAAAACACATCGATTGATGCAAAAGATGCCAATAACTATCAAGCCTTTTGGATTAACGCTTATAACTTATCGGTTATAAAAGGAATAATAGATGTGTACCCTACAAAATCGCCATTAGATAATGATGGGTTTTTCGATAAAAAAACTCACGAATTAGCAGGGAAAAGCATCACTTTAAACGATATAGAGCACAAGTTACTTCGAGCAAAGTTTAAAGATCCTAGATTTCATTTTGTATTAGTTTGTGGCGCATTAGGTTGTCCGCCATTAATTAATAAGGCTTATTTACCAAATACGCTAAATGCGCAATTAGAAGCACAAACTAAATTAGCAATAAACGGTTCGTTTTTAATGGTAAATGTAAAAAAGAAGCGTGTTCAAGCTTCAGAAATAATGAAATGGTATAAAGAAGATTTTACCATGAATGGCACTACAGAAATTGACTTTATAAACAAATACAGAACAGAGGCCGTACCAGCAAACTCAAAAATTAGCTACTTCCCGTATAACTGGACATTAAATCAGCAATAAGAAAAGCAAAAAGAAAAATAAAAAGAACAATAAATAAAAAACTATGAAAAAACTATCCACCTTATTATTAGCATTAAGTATTTCCTTTTTAGGATTTTCTCAAGAGGATGAATCGCAAAAAAGTGTAATTCAAGAATATACACCATCAAAATTATTAAAAAAAGGGCAGTGGGATATTAAGTTTTTTAACAGCTTGTACACGCAAACAGAGCAAACCGATGCAGGAAGTACTTCTGGTAAAATAGCAAGACAAAACTTTTTTACAAATACCACCGAAATTTATACAGGCGTTAGTAATAATTCAAGAATAAACGTTGGTGTTATTTTTCAAGTACGTGCCAATACTTATAATGGTCAAGGTGCCTTTAGTGTGTTTAATTTTGAAAATAATGGTGTAGATGCCAGAAGTGGTGTAACAACTATAGCGCCATCTATACGTGTACAACCAATTGCAAGTGTGCCTAACTTTTCTTTTACAAGTTCGCTATATTTTGCAGTGTTTGAAGACGAACCAGGTGTTTACTTAGATAAAAGAAGTACGTTTTGGGAAACCAAGTTCTTTTACGATAAAACATTTGGTGGTGGCAAATGGCAAATTTTTACAGAAGCCGATTTTGGGTTTAACTTTGGTGAAAGTTCATCTGATGCAGATACTTTAACAGAAAACCAAGGCGAACGTTTTGCAAATAATAGTATGTTTTTACCTGTAAGTGCATTTTTAAGTTATTTTCCTTCGGCAAAATCTACAGTATTTGTAAATGCCCAACAAGCGTTTTTAATCGATTTAGGGAACAACTTTTCACAACGTTATACGCAATTAGGTTTAGGCGGAAAATACCAATTAACACAAGCTTTAAATTTAGAGGCATCGTTTGGTAAAATTGTAACTGGAAATAATTTTCAAGGTTTAGGGCAAACATTTAGTTTAGGCTTACGTGCTTTGTTTTAATAATTACTAAATTGGTGCATAAACAAAGATGTAAATGCAGTATTTAAAAGGTAATTTTTTTGGTGTTATTCTATTAATTCTAACGGCTTGTAATGGTCAAGCAGAAAAAATAAACGGTGTAAGTTTTGTGTCTTCTAGAGAATCTATAAACACGAGCCACACGCTTCCAGTTGTACAAGTAAATGCTAATTACGCAGCCGTAATGCCTTTTGGTTTTATTAGAGATTTAAGTACACCAGAAATAAGGTTTAATGGAGAACGACAATGGTTTGGCGAACGAAAAGCAGGCGTAGAACAATACATAAATGAGTTGCGAAAGCATAGTATAAATATTATGCTAAAACCGCAAATATGGATTGGTCGTGGTGAGTTTACAGGATACATTAAAATGCAAAGTGAAGCCAATTGGAAAACACTTGAAAATTCTTATTCTAAATTTATTTTAGAGTATGCAGTGTTAGCTCAGGCATTAAAAGTCGACATATTTTGTATTGGCACCGAATTACAACAATTTATTGAGCACCGACCGCAATATTGGGAGCAATTAATAAATGAAATAAAAAAAGTTTACAGTGGCAAACTAACTTATGCCGCAAATTGGGACGAGTTTAAAACAACGCCATTTTGGGATAAGTTAGATTTTATTGGAATTGATGCTTATTTTCCAGTTAGCGATATGCAAACACCAACATTTGAAGCTTGTTTGGAAGGTTGGAAAGCTCATAAGCCAACCATAAAGTCGATTTCAGAAAAACACAATAAACCCATTTTGTTTACCGAATTTGGGTATAGAAGTGTAGACTTTGCAGGTAAAAAACCTTGGGTTTTTAGTAGAAGCATGACAGAAGTTAACTTAGAAGCACAAGTAAACACCACAAAAGCACTTTTTGAAATGTTTTGGAGAGAAGATTGGTTTGCTGGCGGATTTGTTTGGAAGTGGTTTCATAAACACAACGAAGTTGGTGGCGAAAATAATAATCAGTTTACACCACAAAATAAACCGGCAGAAGCCGTAATTAAACAGTATTACAACACTATAAAATGAAAATAATAAAAGCGTTATGTTTATTGGTTTTAGTCGCATCTTGTGCTTCAAATGACAACATAACAGAACAGACTTTAGATTTAACAAGTTATATTGAAAATAAAACCTATGAAACCGGAGCTGTTATAGCTTGCGCTGGAAATGTAAGTGAAATCTCGAATGCGGCGGCTGTTTATTTTTATCCTGAAGGCGATGCCGAAAATTTTATACTTTTTGAAACGGCTTCAAATAACGTCGACCCTAATAATTTTGAGAATTACACCCGTTTACAAGTTGAAGATTTTCCCGTTTTTAATGGCTATTTAAGAAAGTTTGAAAATAATATTACAGAAGAACGTTGGTTTATTGTTTCTTTTGAAATGGATGGCGAAATAAAACTTTCAAATCCAATTCTTATAAAAAACCAATCGCAACCTACTATTTTTTCTAACGACATTACTATAAATCAAGATACTTCGCAGATGCCGTTGTTTACTTGGGAAGTGAATTCGGAGGCAGATAATGCTATTTTTTTCGAGGTGGTTTCAAACACCAATAACGACTTAATTTCTGGGACTTATACTTTCGAAACGCAGTTTCAATATTACAATACAGCCAATGTGGTTTTAAATATTACAAATGGCACTCCGCCGGATTTAACATTGGGCGAAACTTACAACATAACCATTATGGATGTGAGTGAAGATAACTGGATAAACGAATTTTTCATCAATCAATTTACAGTACAATGAAGCAACTATTACGTTTTCTTTTTTTAAGTTTTACCTGCGTTACATTTTCGCAAAACACAGTTGCCGATTTAAAAGTGCAAGGCAATAAAAAATTAAAATCTGGTTTTGTAAAAAAAATATCGAATATAAAACCTGGTGTGGTTTTAGACTCTGCTGTTATAGAAAGCGACATTAAATTGTTAAAACGTTTGCCATCTATCGCACACGCTTATTATCAGGTGTTTCCAACAGGAAAAGAAAACGAGTATAATGTGTTTTATAACATTGAAGAGAACTTTACAATTATACCTTCTGCAAATGTTTATACTACAAATAACGACGAATTTGCATATCGTTTAGGGCTTTACGAGTTTAATTTGTTTGGGCAAAATATAGCTTTTGGTGGGTTTTACCAAAAGGATATTTACGACTCGTATGCTATAAATTTTAGGGCGCCTTATTTGTTTTCAAGACAATTAGGTTTAGCCGTAAATTATCAAAATTTAACTACTTTGGAGCCTGTTTTTTTCGAAAGTAACACAGCAGATTATCGTTATAACAATAATTCGTTAGAGGTTTTGGGCTTATATCAGTTTAATTTTACCAATAGAATTGAAGCTGGTGTAAATATTTTTAGCGAAGACTATAAATACGTATCAGGAGCTACTAGCAATAGTGTTCCGTTGAGTTTAGATGTAGATAAAATCCTTTATAAGTTAATTTACGAGTACAACAATTTAAATTACGATTATCAATACGTCGAAGGCTTTAGGAGTGTGTTTAATTTTCAGTATGTGCATTCACGGGCAGGAGACCGTAAAAAGTTTCCCGATTTTTTAATTGGATGGAACGATTTTATGTACTTTAAACGTGTTGGGCAACGTGGTAACTGGGCGAGTAGATTTCACATTGGTACTGCAACTAATAACGAAACACCATTTGCGCCATTTGCAGTAGATAATAATAAAAATTTAAGAGGTGTTGGTAATTTAATTGATAGAGGAACAGCCGCTTTAGTTTTAAATACAGAATACCGATATACCCTTTACGAAAAAGGATGGTTTGCATTACAAGGAAATGCTTTTATTGATGCCGGTACATGGCGAAACCCTGGTGGCGATTATGGCGATTTTACCGATTCGAAAAATATGCGCCTATTTCCGGGTGCAGGGTTAAGATTTATTCATAAAAAAATATTTAATGCCATTTTTAGAATAGATTATGGTGTTGGTTTAACCAAAAATGCCAGTCGCGGTTTTGTGTTTGGTATTGGGCAATACTTTTAGCTATTAAAAAGCAAATTGAAGGCTATTTTAAGGAACAAAATTTTGTGTTAATTAATTATGTTTATAGTAAAACTTATAAATTGTAACTTTTAATCTTAATTTAATATACTTTAAATTTTTTTTGACAAACAAAGACCTAATTTTGTAGGAAATTAAACTTTTACATATGCGAACCTTTGCTATTGGAGATATTCATGGCGGTCTTAAAGCCTTAACTCAAGTCTTAAATAAATTAGAATTAAAAGATGATGATACCCTAATTTTTATGGGCGATTATGTTGATGGCTGGAGTGAATCGGCGCAGGTAATAGATTTACTATTAGATTTAGCAGAAACATTTAAGTGTATTTTTATAAAAGGAAACCACGATTTCTGGTGCGAAGAGTGGTTAAGGGATAAAACGGTTAATCCAACCTGGTACATGCATGGTGGTAAGGAAACTATGGAAAGTTACGAAGGTTTTTCTGAAGCAGAAAAGGCAGAGCATTTAGAGTTTTTCGAAAACTTAAAAATGTATTATATCGATAGCGAAAACCGTTTATTTTTACATGCGGGGTTTACATCGATGCATGGCGTAGAAAAGGAAGTTGTTAAAGAAACTTTATATTACGATAGAACACTTTGGGAAATGGCCTTAGGTTTAGATAAGAATATAAGTAAAACCGATATTTCTTACCCAAAACGGTTAGTGCATTATAGCGAAATATTTATTGGGCACACTCCAACAACTAATTTTAATGTTGATGTACCAATGAATGCCGCAAACGTTTGGAATATAGATACTGGTGCCGCGTTTAAAGGTAAAGTAACGGGTATGAATATTGAAACTAAAGCTTTTGTGCAAAGCGATAATTTACCTGGTTTATACCCTAACGAAAAAGGTAGGAACAAATAAACTTAATCTATGCTTTTAAACGATTTAATAGCTTCGTTAGGTTCAATAACATTGTAGCCTTCCCAAAAAGTAGGATCGTAATCTGGTAAATAAGTTGGTTTAACATCTGGTTTTTCCGCAAAATTATTAAAACTAGACTCGGTTAAAATGCTGTTTTCGAAAACTACAAGCTCTCGTTTTTCACTGTTAGACATTATAAAATGAATATCTGTAGATATTTCGTTTTGTTTTCTACGACCTCTAGTGTGCTTGTTTTTTTCAATAATTTTTAATGGGCGTTTTATACCAAAGTCGGTGCCTTCAACCGATTCGGCATATTTTAATTTATAGCTTTTAGCATCATCTTGTTCGTAAATAAAAACGCCTTTTAATAGGTTTTTTTCATACGAAATACCTAAAAGATTAAAGCTTTTTAATTGCTTTACGTTTTGGTAATCGGCTCTAATAACAGCAAAGTCATCGGTGTTTATGTATAAAACGCCTTTGTAATCGGCACCTCTTTTTGGTTTAAAGGTTATTTTATAAACAAAGGCTTCGTTTAAAAATAAATGATCTACTATTTCAAATTCATATTTATTAGGTTTATAAATAAAATTTAAGTCGGAATCTTCAAAAATAAAACTAGATTCCTGTAAATCGATTAAATCACTTTTTCTGTAAGATAAAAATTGCTTTTTTCGGGCTTCTTCTTTCTTTTTTTGAGCTTGCAGAAATTCATCTGTTTGTTTTTCTTCTTTTGTTGGTTTGTCATTAAAAATGGTAGTGTCAACTTCTGTTTTGGTACCAAATAATCCAGATTTCACCTTAAAATATGAGTCGCGTTTTACACGCTTTTGTAAAATAGTATTGAGTCTTTTTTCAACACCTTCAAAAGAAACTTCGTTGTTTTTGTCGTACAAATGCGAGGCTTTAATAATGTCTAGTTTAGCATCATCGATAACATCGCTTTTGGCCGTGTAAAAATCACCTAAAATTTCTGTGTAATCGGCATTTGTATTGGGTAAAATGTTTAATATGCTATCAGCAAATTTTTGATTGAGTTCTGGAATTGTCGTTTTTTTTACATCAACGTGTTTTTTCAGCATTTTATTAAAATAGGAAACCCGATAAAACAACCTGCTTTTATTAAACGGGGCGCTGTAATTTTGTTCTAAATTTTCATGCACCTTTTCAATAATTTCCTCTGCGGTGTAATGTTTATTTGAAACTAAAACTTCATCTAACTCTATAGAGCTCGGGCTTAAAAGTAAAAGGCTATCCTTAAATTTTAAAACAGGAATGGTTTTGTTTTCATAGCCTAAACAGCTTATTGTTAGCGAGTCTTGTGGGGATGGATTTTTTTTAAAATGAATTTGAAAAACACCATCGGCATTACTTATTACGCCTAATTTTTTACCAAGTGTAATGTTTGCAAACGGAATGGGTTTTTGGCTTACCGAATCGATAAGTCGGGCGTTTATGGAATGTTGTTGAGCAACAACAGAAGTAATGGATAAAGAAAATACGAGAATAAGTAAGTAAGCTTGTTTCATGTTTTTCAATTTAGCTATGAAGATATAGTATTACATGAAAAAAGACTTAAAAATTAACATTTTGTTACATGCAGTTTGGTTAATTTTTAACACATTTTATTTAAGCAATAGATTTTTTGTAGTATTTATGAAGCTCTTCTGCCGATGCGCCTAAATAGCGTTTTATATAAATTTGTAAGAAATGATATTGCAATTTAAAAACCCCCACTTTTTTATAAAGTCGCGATGAGGTGGTAAGTTTTTTATTAATTACAACAAAGCTTTTGCGCTCGTATAATTCGTTTATAAGCATATTGTCTTCGTAAATAATATAACTTTCATCGTAGCCACCAATAGCGTTAAACAGTGTTTTTGTAATAAATTGGCTTTGGTCGCCGCCTCGGCAAGCGCGCCATGAAAATTGGGTAAACCAACCAGCTAGTGTTAGCCACCAATGGTCACTATCAAATTGCATTCTAAAACAGCCGGCTTGGTTTCCTTTTTGTATTTCGTTTAAAATAAATACATCGAAATGTTCTGGTGGAAAGGAATCGGCATGTAAAAAATAAAGCACCTTGCCTTTGGCGTTTTTAGCACCAAAATTCATTTGTTTGGCACGTCCTTTTTTCGAATTTAATATTTTAATTTCAGGGCGTGCCGCTTGGTCGCTATTTCCTATAAAATTAATAAAGCGGTTAACACTAGCTATAGTGCCATCGGTACTGCCACCATCAACAATTAAAATTTCGGAAACATTTTTAGCTGTCGAATTTTTTAATAAATGCTGAAGTAAAACCGTTATGTTATTTACTTCGTTTAAAACTGGAATAATAATACTAATCATACTTAATCTACGATGTTTTTATAGTATTGGTTTTACTCGTTTAAATTCCAGTTGTAATCTAAGTAGCTTTTTGATGCATTCGGAGCTATTTTTACCTGGGAATACTTGTTTAAAAAATCGATTAAATCAGAATCGTTGGTTTTAAAATCTTTAGAAAACCATTTAAATATTTTCGATAGTTTTAAGGTGTTTGCCGAAATTTGGTTTTTAGAGATATCGGTTAAAAATTGTTTTGTTGCACTTGTTAATTGCGACCCTAAATTAGAAGCATTAAAAGCTTGGTTTTGTAATTTAGGGCAAGATATTGATGCGCAAACTATGGCAAAATGTATGCGTGGTTCGTCCATTTTTCTTAAAATATTGTGCTCGATATCATTTAAGTTATACCATTTTTCTCCTAATTTCCAAAGGCGTTCATCCCACGGATTTTTTATGTCTTTAATACTTTTTACGGGATAGTTTCTAAGGATTAAATCAATTGTAAAAGCATTATACGCATTAATCCAAAAGGCTAATTTTTGGTTTTTAGAAAAATTAGAGAACTCATTGGTAGCATAAATGGCTTGTAAACTTTTTATGTAATTATTTAATAGTTTTTTGTCTGTTTTAAATCCGTCATAATTAACATTTCCAGCAAGCGTAACGTGTTTTTGTAATAATGTATCCCAAGCGCTATGAAGGTTTGACGGCGGATTGCTTTGGGTTGGTGTTGAAGGTGTTTGTTTTGTGTTGTTTTCGGCTGTTTTAACCGAGTCTACTATTATTGTTGGTTTATTTGTAAGTGTTGAATCTATTACAGTTTCGGGTGTTTTATCAATAACGGTGGTTATCGTTTTTTTTGATGATTCGGAAGTGCTTTTAGTTCCAGAACATGTTATAAATATAAGGCCAATACAAATAATAGTAAATTGTTTCATTTTTTTAGAGGATATATTTCTTGGTGTAAAAAATCTTTTGGAAAATTTTCGTCGCCTTCAAATCCTAATTCAATATCTCTGCCGTTATGCGGAATGTAATTGGTTTTAAAAATATAGTCCCAAAGGCTTAAGGTTAGTCCGTAATTAACACCATACCTTACATGTTTTGGTAAGTGTTTTACATGATGCCAAATATGCATTTTAGGATTGTTAAAAACATACTTTAAAACACCGTAATCCCATCCTAAGTTAGCATGGTTTAAATGCCCAATGGTAATATTAAAAAAGTGAACAATGGCAACATCTTGAGCATCAAAACCACCAATAATAGCTAGAGGTATGTAAAGTATCGATTTATAAACCACAGGTTCCATCCAGTGGTAGCGTAGGTGAGCGGCAAAACCCATTTCTTTTACACTGTGATGCACTTTATGAAAATTCCATAAAAACTGAAACCGGTGTAATAATCTATGGGTGTTCCATTGCACAAAATCTGAAACAATAAAGAAAATAAATAGACCTAAAGCTTTGGGTAATTGGTCGACATCGAAAAGCTGAAAGCTTGAAATCGATAAATTAACTACACTTAAAATATCATTAAAAAAATGAGCTGCGGTATTCGATAAAGCTATGAGAATAATAAGATTTAATAGAAAAAAATTAAAGAACATATAAAACGTATCTAACCAGAAATCTTTACGAAAAACAGATTGGTTTTTACGCCAAGGAAATATAATTTCTAAACCCCAAACCACAAGTGAAATAGCAATTAGGCCATAAAAATAATTATCCCAATGGTTTATGTTAACTAATTCGTTTTTAAGATAGTTCCAGTAGCCGGAATACGATTTTTTAATAATGTCGAAATACCTTTCCATGGTTTAATTTTTTATTTTTAAAAGAGATATTACGCCTATAATAGGACCTATAGATAATATTACGAAAATGTACTTTATGCTAATGTGTTGCGATAATAAGGCCAGTAGCTGTATGCTTAAAATGGTTAAACTATAACCTATGCAGTTTACAATAGTTAAAGCTGTTCCTCTAGTTTTTGCCGATGCATTTTGGGCAACCATGGTAGATAATAACGGGGAATCGATAATGACCACCATGCCCCAAAAAATTAAAAATACCATGACAAATAAAACAGAGGAGGTTGATAGTATTATTGGCGAAATTAAACAGCAAAAGCCCGATAAAGCTAAAGCAACTAACGTAGTAGATTTAGTTGATGTTCTCTCTGAGATATAACCGCCAAAAACACAGGCTAAACTGCCAGAAGCTATAATTATAAACGACCATAATGAAACATTTATTGGAATATTTTGCGAATTGGAGTAGTAGCTTAATATTACGGGAACAAAAGCCCAAAAAGTATAGAGTTCCCACATGTGGCCAAAATAACCAAAAGCCGTTTGTTTAAATTTTGTCGACTTAAAAATAGTTGTAAACAGCGATAGTTTTACTGAAGAACTAGCAATTCTGTAAGGGCCATCGGGAACTAAAAATAACATTAAAGTTCCGCCTAAAGTGGCTAACAGCGACGTGTAAATTATAACTTGTTTCCAAAGCGTTGCGTTAATTGTATTGCTTATTATATGTGGAAATGCGGTTCCTAAAACTAGGGCGCCAACTAAAAAGCTTAACGATTTACCTAAGCCTGCTTCAAAATAATCTGAGGCTATTTTCATACCAATAGGATAAATTCCAGCTAGTAAAATACCTATGCTAAATCGTAAGCCAATTAAATTAAACAAAGTGTTTTGAGGTAAAGTAATACCCAAGTTTAAAATAGCAGCAAGAAAAGCACAAACAAAAAATACTTTCGACGGCGAAAACCTATCCGCAACATTAAAAATGGCAAACAAAAGTGTGCCTGTTATAAAACCTAATTGTATAGCCGAAGTTAAAATACTTAAAGCGTTAACGGGTAAACCAAACGACTCAATTATTGGGTTAATAACCGCATTACTGGCAAACCATAACGATGTACAGCAAAATTGAGCGAACACAATTATGGTTAAAATACGTTTACTATTCATATTAACTTTAAAATTAGCTTAGTACAATACCAATAATTGGTTTTAAAACTTTAAAAAACCGGAGACGACTCAATATACCTGACGTTATAAGCGTATTGCTGTTGCTTACTAAGGCTGTTTAAAATGAATTAAATGCTTTTTAATAATTCTTTAAATAACAAAATCATGTTAGGTTCTGCCTTGGTAGCGTGTGCAATTATATCATCGATGTTTACCGGCTCTAGGTTGTCTGGATCACATTCGTCGGTTAAAACTGAAATAGCAGCTACTTTTAAGTTTAAATGGTTTGCTACAATAATTTCGGGTACGGTACTCATACCAACGGCATCGGCACCAATAATTTTTAGCATGCGGTATTCGGCACGGGTTTCTAATTGTGGGCCAACCACACTAGCATAAACACCTTTATGAAGTGTTATGTTATGTTTTAAAGCAATGTTTTTAAATTTAGAATTAATCTCGGCATCGTAAGGAGCGCTCATATCTGTAAATCGTTCACCAAGTTCCGAAACACCTTTAAAAGCTAAAGGCGAACTACCTTGAAGATTTATATGATCGTCAATAAGCATTAATTCTCCCTTTTTAAAGTTTAAATTGATTGCTCCAGCCGCATTTGAAACTAAAAGTGCTTTAATACCTAATTTTTCCATTATTCTTACCGGGAAAGTAACATCTTGCAAGGTGTAACCTTCGTAAATATGAAAACGGCCTTGCATAACAACAACCTTTTTACCTTCAATGGTGCCATAAATTAGTTTGCCTTTATGAAACTCAACCGTAGCTGTTGGAAAGTTAGGAATATGGTTATAGCTAACTTGTGCAATAATTTCTATTTCATTAATTAATTGCCCTAAACCAGTGCCTAAAATTATCCCAATTTCTGGGGTGTCGAATCCTTTTTCTTTTAAGTAATCAACTGTTTCTTCAATAAATTTAATCATTTAATTGCTGTATTTTTTCCTGTAATGTTTTGTTGTTTTTGTAAAATTTAGAGGCGATTAAATCGTCGTAAGTATCAATGTCGTTTAATGTTTTTAATGTGCTAAACGTATTATTGTTTTGGGTTAAAGTTTTTAGTGTTTCGTTTAAAAGTGATGGCTGACTCCAAGGTTTATTACTAAATACTTCAGGAATAAGTTTTGATAAGCCAACGAGATAATAACCACCGTCTTCAGCAGGTCCAAAAACTGCATCGTTAGTTTTTAGGGCTTCAAAGGCTTCATTAATTTCGGTTTCGCTAATATCTGGTAAATCCGACCCAATTAATACAATGTTTTCGTAACCCGCGTTAAAACCATCTGTAAAAGCATTAAGCATGCGTTCGCCTAAATCCTCACCATTTTGAATGGTTTTAATATGATTTCCCCAAGTGTTTTCTTCAACCCTGTTAGAAAAATATATGCGCTTGTTATAAGGAACCTTATTGGCAACTTTTTCGGTAATTTTTAAAAGCTCGGTATATACCTCAAAAGCGCCATAATCGCCAATAGTTCTAGCGAGTCTGGTTTTTACAGTGCCTAATGTTTTGTTTTTAACAAATACTATTAAAAGGGTATTAGTCATAAATTTTATTGCCTTTTGTTAACCATTTACTCCATGGTTTTGAGAATGTATGAATATTGTCGGTTTCTTTTTCATTCGAGTCGTAAACTGGATTTCCTTTGTTTTTCCATTCAAAAATACCGCCATATAAATTATGAACGTTGGTATAGCCAGCTTTTTTTAGCTTTTCGCCAATATCTTCCGATCGAATACCAATAGAACAATACACAATTATTTTAGCATCTTTATTTGGAAGGTTTCCCGAAATTGAATCTACATTAAAAAAGTCGTAACCTACGCAAATGGCATTTTTTATATGGCTTGTTTTAAATTCCTTAGGTTCTCTAGAGTCTAGCAGTATAAAGCTTGCGGTTTCCGATTTTAATGAATCGACCGATATGTACGGAATACTATTCGTGTTTTCTTTTTTTAGTAACGCTTTTAGTTTTTTTTGACTAAAACTGTACATGGTAAAAAAAAGAAGGGATAATGTTACATAAATTCTCATATTCTGTTAGTTGAATGATTTTTTTTATCCTTACAATACAATTGGTTTTCCTTGTAATTGTTGTTCCATTTCTGGTAAAATTTCCATGTTATCCCAAATACCGTTTGCTATGGTTTTTGCATAAGATTCAGGAAGAATACCATTAAGCATTAACTTATTTGTAAAATTATGGTTGTATGCTAACTTACGGAAATTTATATGAAATGGTTTTACACTATCATCTAAAATAGCATACCAAACTTCGGTGTTTCCATCGTTGGCAGGCATACCAATTACGCCTGGATTTATCCAATGTTTATTGGCTTTTTTATCTAAAAAAGGTAATCCAGAATGGCCTGCAATAATGTTGGCGCTTTTTGTAGCTTTAAAAACCTCTTGTTTTATTTGCCAAGGTGTTGATTTAAAAATGTATTCTGAAATATTTGAAAACGAACCATGAACCACAAAAAAAGTAGAGTCATTGTAGTTAAATTGAATATGATCGGGAAGCGTTGCTAAATAGTTTAAAGCAGAGTTTGAAACTCGACTTTTAGCATAAGGATACCATTGCTGTGAAAAGCTATCGCATCGCGAACCAGACTTAAAATCGCAACCGCAATCGTCTTCATTATTTATTAATTGTACTTCAATGTTACCTAAAATACTCTGTGCTTTCCAATTTTTAAATGTTTGAATAGTTTCTTCGGGTTGGGCACAATAACCAACAATATCGCCAGTGCAAATACAGTTTTCTGGCGGAATTCCTTCCTGTTTTGCAACATCAATTAAAGCCTCTAAAGCTTGAAGGTTACTGTAAACACCACCAAAAATTAAAAGCTTACCTGTTAAGGTTCCTAAGTCTTTTATTTTTTTATCCATGATGGTATTAAGTATAAAATAATACAACAAGAAATACCCCAAACATTTACCCAAAGCAAATCGGCATATTTTCCTGTTGTAAAGATTAAACTAGTCGGAAAACTTTTAAAAACTAACAAGAAACCAAAAATAACACCCGTAATTACACTTAAAAAGAAACTAATTTTCGGCACGCTTTTCTTCCAAAAAATAAAAACAGGAGTTAAGCCAATAACCATGGTTCCAGAAATGGTTGTAGCCGATAAAATTTCGGCATCTAAAAAAACGGGTAAGGTACCTAGTATGGCAACGGCAATCATTACCGCTCGACCAAAGGTTAAGCTGTTTTTTGCACCCAAATCTAAAACCAAGAGTTTAGAAAAGGATGAGAATGTAGAGTCTAAGGTTGATGCGGCCGAGGTAATCATTATAAAATTAATAACGAGTAATACTAATACTCCAAAAAATTTCCCAACCTGCACTGCAGCTTGCCCGCTTAAACCTTGTTGCTGCGCAAAAACACCTATTATGCTAAACAAAATAATACATAATGCGCCTAACACACTGGCCCATAAAAAACTTTTTCGAGTCACTTTTGGGGAGCTTATAAATGCACGATCGGTTAAGACTGGATCATGAAACGGATAGCTAAACGACTGAATTATAGCTGCAAAAAGTAAATTTAGTCCTAAGTCGAAACTCCAAGTGCCAGATTGTACTACATTGGAAACGTTAAAGTCTTCCACCGAAAAAATATTCCAAAGAATAACGCAGAGTAAAATGCTAAATAACACCATTTGAATGACATCGGTAAAAATAGAACTGCTTAATCCGCCCTTTACAGCGTACGATAAAGTTAAAAAGGTAAAAATAACTATGGCCCAATAATAATTGGAGCTTCCTGTTTCGCCAAAATAACTTCCAATAACCATGGTATTACTCCAAACTTCATTAAACAACCTAAAGGCTATTAAAAGCGAAAAAATAGTCATGGCACTTTTGCCAAATTTAGATGTTAAAAAATGATGGATGCTTTCGTATTTACCATCGACTCTAATTTTATAAAGCACCACTCCAGCAACTGCAAAAGACAGGTAGTATCCAGCATACGCAACGCCACCAACTAAACCGTAACTTAGTCCAAGGTTGGCTGCAATGGTTATACTTTTTGCAAAAATCCAGGAAATAATAAGGCTGCCCGTTAACATTAAGGTGTTTGGGGCTTTGTTTTTATGTGTTGCCTTAAAAAATTCATCTGTAGTTTTTGCTAAAGGCGATAAAAAAAAGAAAATAAGACTAGATGAAATTACCAGTAGCCATTGCCAATTAATTACACTCATATATTTTTAATTATTCCACCAAACTGGCACATTAATACTATTGTCGTTAGTTGCAGATGCGGCTTCTGCATAATTTTCAGAATTTAAAGCTTCTTCTTCAGCAGGATACGGCATTCTTACCGGAATAAGGTTGTTGTTTAAACTTGCAGAAATAGTTTTTAATTCTGGGAAACCTGTGCGTCTATATTCTATCCAACCTTCGTAACCGTTAATTACATTTGCTATCCATTTTTGAGTAATAATTTGTTCTAATGGACTAGAATCAATGGCATTGTAAGCTGCGGTTCCGGTAAGGTAAGTTGCCGGTAATTCGGTGTTCCAGTATTCAAAAGCTAAAGCAACACCAGTTTCGTAAAGCGTTTGAGCATCTGCAGAAATGAGTTCTTTTTCGGCAGCCTCGGCTAAAGCAAAGTGTACTTCCCATGCAGTAATAAAATTAGCATCAAGTGTTGAGGTGTCTTCTCTAAAAGCGGTGCTTGCTAAGGAGTAATCGGCTAAAGCAATAGAGGTTGAAGAAGCATCAATACCGTTTAAAAGTCCGTTGAAAGCATTGGAATCTGAATTCGAAAAAGGTCTAAATAAACTGCTTAATCTAGGGTCGTTAAGGTTGTTTAAAATGTCTTCCATGGTTTCAGATAATACAAAATTATTAAAATCACCAACTCTAAGTTGTGCCAACCTAAAGCTATTTGGATCGGTGTTTGTAAAGTTGAAAATAGCATTTTCGGCGTTTGTAATGATGTAATTAGCTTCATCAAAAATCGTTTGTAATTCTGCTGAAACATCTGTTTTTCCGGAAATACGAACCAGGTGTTTTATTTTTAGGGCATTTGCAAACTTTATCCAAGATTGAAGATTGCCGTTAAACAAAATATCGCCTTCCAGTGGAATAACATCGCTGTAAGCTTCAATAGCAGCAATGCCTTTGTTTAAATTATCTAAGATGCCGTTTTCGTTTAGGTAGATTGCTTCTTGCGTATCGTAGGCTGGGGTTACAGTGCCTTCAACGCCATTAAAAGCTTCAAAATAGGGCACATCGCCAAATAAATCGGTTAATCCTGCGGCCATATAAGCTTTTAATATAAGTGCAGGACCTTCGTAAACTGCATAGGTTTCTATGGCTCTCGATTGGTTTAAAATAATTTCGTTATCTCTTAAATTAGTGTAAAACACAGGCCATGGATTACCACCTAGTTGAGGTGATTTTAAATCGTGGCGATCAAAAAGATTAAAATCTAAAGCCGTTCTGTGTTGTGCTAACAAATCTCCGGCTACAAAACCTTCGTAGCTCATGTTTTCACCAAAGTTGTAAATTACTTGTCGTAATAGTAAACTTGGTTGAACTGTGCTTGGGGCGTTTGGGTTGGTGTTAATTTCCTCAAAGTTTTTAGTGCAACTGGTAATTACCAAAACACAAAACACGGAAAATATATATTGTAAAATTTTCATTGTTGATAATTTAAAAGTTAAATCCGGCTTTAAAACCAATACTTCTTGTAGTTGCATAACTCATATCTTCTACACCATTTACAAAGCCGTTACCTTGTACAGCAAGTTGCTCGGGATCGAAATGTGGGTTTTCGGTTATTGCAAAAAGGTTGTTGCCCACTAAGCTTAGTTTTATATCCATACCATCTTTTAGCCCAAAAAAGCCATTGTTTAAGTTAAACGTATAACCAACGGCAAATTGCCTCAATTTTAAAAATGAAGCGTCGTAAACATTGTTTTCTTCATGGTTACGATCGTAAAACTGGCGGTAATAACTTTCGGCGGTAATAGCAACTGTATTTGGTTCGCCAGTGTTTATATTTACACCTTCTGCTATAATGCCTTCTGTTGGCCTGTAGCTGGTTTCGGCAAGTTGACCGCCAACATTACCAAGAGCGCTTGTTCGCGATACTATTTCGCCACCTTGTCTCCAATCGAATAGAAAATTAAGGTTCCAATTTTTATAGGTGAAATTGTTATTCCAACCAAGTGTGAAATCAGGATTATAGTTGCCTAATTTCTTTAGGTTGTTATCGGCAATGTAATTACCGTTATCGTCTAGAACAAAATCGCCATCGTCGTTACGTTGGTAGCCTGTGCCGTAAAAATCGCCAATACGTCCGCCTTCTTCAACTTGAAACCAAACGGTTTGGTTTGCACTGTCGTAAATTCTACTGTATGCTAGGGTTAGTCTACCATCCGCTTGCGGTAAATCTTGAATTACAGATCGGTTCGATGCAAAATTTAGAGTGCTATTCCAACTAAAATTATCGTTTTGAATGGGTGAGAAGCCCAGAATAATTTCAACACCTTGTGTGTTTACTTTTCCGCCGTTAACCACTTGCTGATTGTAACCAGACGAGATAGCAATAGGTAATGAAATAATCTGGTCGGTAGTTGTGGCATTGTAATAGGTAAAATCGAATCGTAACTTATTATTTAAAAATCGTAAATCGGTACCTAATTCGTACGACGTAATTTGTTCCGGTTTTAAGTTAGAATTTGCAATAAAATCTTGGTTGCTAAATGTTGGTTGACTATCGAAAGGGGTTTGCGATACAAAGGCACTAGAGGTTTGGTATGCGCTAGTGTCGTTACCAACTTGAGCAATACTGGCTCTAAATTTAGCGAAAGAAATAGCTTCTGGAAACTCAAAAATATTCGATAAAATTAAACCTGAGGAAATAGAAGGATAGAAAAAGGAGCTATTATCGGCCGAAAATGGTGTTGCCAATGCACTCGACCAATCGTTTCGTGCTGTAATATCTAAAAATAGAAAATCTTTATATCCTAATTTTGCAATTCCGTAAAGCGAGTTTATTCGTTTTTCGCTTTTAAATTGAAAGACCTCAATAGGTGAAGCTGCGTTATTTAAGTTGAAAATTCCGGGTTGTGCTAAACTTACCGTTTGCGATTGTTTGTTAGATGCGGTTTGATTTAAACGATTACCACCAAAATAAACATCGACCGAAACATCACTAAAATTATTTTTATAGTTGAGTAAAAAATCGGTGTTTACTTCCCTAAACATGACATCGTGTTCGGCATAAGCACCATTTTGAAAACGATTACTACTATAGGCACGACGTAATGTTCTGGTTTCACTGCTATAATCTAAACCAGAACGAACGGTGAGGCTTAATTTTGGTGTGATATTTTGTTTTAAAGCTAGGTTACCAAAAACTCTATCGCGATTAAAAGCGTTGGTGTTTTCGTTAAGGATAAAATACGGATTATCGAAAAATGTATAGTTAAACGAATATTGTTGAACATCTTCCAGCCCCGGTTGCCAGTAATTTTTAAGGTTGTTAATATTTAACGATCGTGGTCCCCAAGCCACTAAAGAGTAATTGGCATTTTCGCTACCATAGCCATTCGATGGTCTGTTGTCGCTACTAGAATTAATATAACTTATTGCGGCGTTAACCTCGGTTTTTTCGGTTGGTTTAAAGTTGAGCTTTGTGTTAATAGTTTGTCTATCTAAATTAACACCAGGAATAATAGCTTCACTTCTTAAATCGGTGAAAGACAGTCTGTAATTGCCTGTTTCGAATCCATTAGCAATAGATAGATTATTTATAGTTGTAATTCCTGTTTGATAAAAATCTTTTAAATTATCGGGGTTAGAAACAAAGGGTGTTGCTGTAATATCTAAACCAGAATATAATGCGGTATCGCCACCACGCACAACCGAGCCGTTTGCAAGTTGCACAGGACTATCGAATTGCGGAATAAGCAAGCCGCTGTCTAAACGTGGTCCCCAAGAATAGGTAATGTTGTCGTTAATACCACCACCAAGACCATCAACATATTCAAATTGTCCAGAGTTTCCTTGTCCGTAACTATTTTGAAAATCGGGTAGTTTAAAAGCGGTGTCAACAAAAATGGACGTGTTGTAGCTAATGCCAAGTCCTTTAGCATTGCTTCCGTTTTTGGTTTCAATAACAATGACACCATTTGATGCTCTTGTGCCATAAAGCGCCGCAGCACTTGGTCCTTTTAATACGGTAACCGATGAAATATCGTCTGGATTTACCTCCATGGCGCCATTTCCAAAGTCAATTTCTTGAAAACCAGCGGCAGCTTCGTTAGTAAAGTTAAAAACAGTTTCGTTATTAATAGGGACGCCATCGACCACAAAAAGCGGATTGTTGTTTGAAAACGATGCCTCGCCTCGTATAGTAATTTTAGACGACGAACCCACGCCGGTTGCCCCTTGAGTAACGGTTACGCCAGCAAGTTTACCTTGTAAATTATCAAGAAAATTTACCGTTTTTACTGTGGTTAGTTTTTTAGAACTTATGGCTTGTACAGCGTAACCTAATTCTTTGGTGTCGCGCTCTAAACCTAAAGCAGTAACAACAACTTCGTCGAGAGCCGAAGAATCTTCTAAAAAAGATATATTAATTGTTGTTTGTTCGCCAACAATAACCGTTTCAGTTTTATATCCTAAAAACGAAAAAATAAGTTGGTCTTGTTTGTTAGAAACGATGATGCTGTACGTGCCATCATCATTAGTTGTTGTTCCTTTTCCGCTAGAACTTATAATATTCGCGAACGGAACTGGTTCTTTAGTGTTGGCATCTGTAACTATGCCAGAAACAGTAATTTGTGCATTGCCAAAAATACACAGCATCGTAATAATGCAAGTGTAAAAGTACTTCATATGTTGTTTCCACAAATGTGGATTATTGTTATTTTTTTAATTTGAATTTATGTGGTTTTTAATTGTTTTAGAAATCGTTTAGTTGGAAAGAATAATAGGAGAACCTTTGTTAAACAGTTTGCTTACACCGAATAAACTGTGGTGCATTTTGTTTGGTGAGAAGATATGTTTTGTAAGCGTTAAGAGCTTAGAAAATAATCGTTTTAAAGATTTTGGTAATGGTCTAGATGATTTTAAGGCAAGTATAATATCTTCTGAAGAATCAATATCAGATAATGGCTCTAAAAGTGAAAACTCCAGATTTCTCGATGTTAAATCACCAATAAAATTTTGCTTTAGTGTTTTAGTTTCCCAAGGTAAAGCCGCAAAGGATTCTTTGTTAAAATCGTTTTTATTAAAACTCATTAAATAAAAGCCACCATCTGTTGAGGGGCCTAAAACACAAGATTTATTTTGAAGACGACTTGAAGCTGTTTTAAGAATTCTGGTATTTATATGCGGAATATCGCTGCCAATGGTGATAATATTTTGAAAGCCTTTTTCAAAAACTGAAGCAATAGCATTCGAAAAGCGCTCTCCAAAACTTAAACCGTTTTGTAAACTTTCTGGAAAATGAAAATATGGCAGCCCGGTTTTTTGTACAGTTTTAAGTGTTTTGGCCTCAATAATATTAAAAAACTCCGCAGAAGTTATCACTTTATTGTGTAATATCTTTTTTGCAGAGTTAGTAAAAATTAATATGGCCGTTCCTTGTTTCATCTATATTAAGCTACGCTTCCTTGGCAACTGCTTCCTGCTCCAGCAGTACAACCGTAACAGTGTTGCGAAATTACAATATTTCTTCCTTCTAGTAGTTCTTCGTTATATTCTGATATATGTTTGACTTTACTATTTACTGGCAACGCTAACATTTGATTAAAATCGCAATCGTACAAATAACCATCCCAACTTATGGAAAGAGTATTAGTGCACATAACATTTGCAACAGCAGAAGGGTTGTAAGCTTCGACGAGTTGATACATGTATTCTTCGTAATTTTCGGAAGCAATAAGAAAGTCTAAAAATCGAGCTATTGGTAAATTGGTTATGGCAAACAAGTTATGAAATTGAATGCTAAAGTCTTCCATTAAAGCCTTTTTAAAATCTTTTTCCATTGAAGCTTGGTCGCCAGGTAAAAATGCACCCGACGGATTGTAAACCAAATCTAATCGTAAATCGCTACCAGGCATACCATAACCTACGGCATTAAGTTCTTGCAATGCTTTAATAGATTTGTCGAAAACGCCATTACCGCGTTGTTTGTCGGTTTTTCCACGAGTCCAGTGCGGCATAGAACTTACAACATGAACATTATGCTTCTTAAAAAACTCGGGTAAATCGTAATATTTTTTGTTAGCTCTTATTATGGTTAAGTTAGAACGCACAATAAAATCTTTAATTCCGGCTTTGGCAGCTTCTTCTACAAACCATCTAAAATCAGGATTCATTTCTGGGGCACCTCCTGTTAAATCTAAAGTATGCGCACCTGTATTTTTAATAACGTTTAGGCATTGCTGCATAGTTTCGCGCGTCATTATTTCCTTTCGGTCTGGACCAGCATCAACGTGGCAATGGTCGCAAACTTGGTTGCACATATAGCCAACATTAATTTGTAATATTTCTAGTTTTTTTGCTTTTAAAGGAAACTGATTGGTTTCGGCAATCTTTTTTTTAAATGTAGGTAGTTCACCACTTTTAAAAATGCCATTGGATAAAATTTCTAACTGCCTGTTGCTTTTTGCTAAGTCGCTTTCTCGTTTTTTTAAGGATTTTAACATCTTTTGTTTTTAAATACAATAGTTACGATAAATCGTTAGGGGCGGTTTTATTTTATCCGTCTAACTTATTTACCTTATTCATCATTTGTACACCATGAACAAGGGTTGCGCCACTTTTTATGGCAGCACCAACATGTATGGCTTCCATCATTTCTTCTTTGGTTACCCCGCGTTGTAAACCGTCTTTTGTGTAAGCATCAATACAATACGGGCATTGTTCGGTATGTGCAACAGCTAAAGCGATAAGCGATTTTTCGCGAGCTGTTAAAGCGCCTTCTTCGAATACTTTTCCGTAGTACTCGAAAAATTTGTTGCCAAGTTCCTCGCTCCAATCGGTAATTTTTCCAAATTTTCTTAAATCTGCAGGGTCGTAATAAGTTTTTGACATTTTCGAAATATTTTTTACTAAATATAAAAATGTATATGACAATAGGTCGTAATGTTTAAAAATTCTTAACAAAAAAGGTTCGATTTTATATCGAACCTTTTTTATTTTATTGTTGTTTAAGTATTTATGAGTTGAGTTAATTTCGTAATAAACTTCTGGAGATTACAATTTTTTGAATTTCGCTAGTGCCTTCGTAAATCTGGGTGATTTTAGCATCGCGCATTAATCGTTCTACATGGTATTCTTTTACAAAACCATTACCACCATGAATTTGCACAGCTTCAACTGTATGTTCCATAGCCACTTTGCTGGCGTATAATTTAGCCATGGCACTCGAGGTGTCGTAGTTTTCACCTTGGTCTTTATCGAAAGCCGATTTCATAACTAACATTCTTGCGGCTTCAATATCGGTATACATATCGGCCAATTTAAAAGCAATGGCTTGATGATTGCTTATTTCGGTGCCAAAAGCTTTACGTTCCTTGCTGTATTTTAATGCTAATTCGTAAGCCCCAGAAGCTATGCCTAAAGCTTGAGCCGCAATACCAATGCGCCCTCCAGATAATGTTTTCATGGCAAATTTAAATCCGAAACCATCATCTCCAATCCTATTTTCTTTAGGGACTTTTACATCGTTAAACTGTAGTGTGTGTGTATCGCTTCCGCGAATTCCTAGCTTGTCTTCTTTTGGACCAACATGGAAGCCTTCCATGCTTTTTTCAACAATAAACACATTAATTCCTTTGTGGCCTTTGTCTTTATCGGTTTGGGCAATAACTAAATAAATATCGGCTCTTCCGCCATTTGTAATCCAGTTTTTAGTGCCGTTTATTACGTAATGGTCACCATGATCTATGGCGGTTGTTTTTTGCGAAGTCGCATCGCTTCCAGCTTCTGGCTCGCTTAAACAAAAGGCGCCAACAAACTCTCCTGTAGCTAGTTTGGTTAAGTATTTTTGTTTTTGTGCCTCGGTGCCATAAGCTTCTAACCCGTAACAAACCAACGAGTTGTTTACCGAAACAATTACAGAAGCAGAAGCATCTATTTTAGATAATTCTTCCATAATTAATACGTACGAAATGGTGTCCATACCACTTCCGCCATATTTTGGGTCTACCATGATGCCCAAAAAACCTAGGTTGCCCATTTTTTTTACTAATTCGGTTGGGAACTCTTGTTTGTTGTCTCGTTCTATAACTCCTGGTAGTAACTCGGTTTGTGCAAAATCGCGAGCAGCATCGCGAATTAATTTATGTTCTTCGGTAAGTTCAAAATTCATTTTTCTTAATAATTCGTTTAGTTTAGTAAGGATTTTTTTCAAATATAGTTTTTTGGTGTGAATTTATCAATTGGAATGTTGTTTTAAATAGATTTTTAGCGAAGTGGAAAAACTGCGGATTTTTAAAAATTCACCTCTCTTAAAAATAACACAAAATTAATCTTAAAGATTTTTAGTTTTTTATATTTGTTACCTTACAATAAAATGGTTTTGTTATGACGCAACTTTAGCTATAATTTATTTTCACTTTAGTCTTCCCCGAATGTAAATTTTAGTTTAAACTAAGTCATAATTTTAACAATGAAAGCATTACTTAAAAAGTACGAGAATAAAGAACCTGAAATCGTTTTTAACTGGAAAGACGCCGAAACCGAAGCCGAAGGATGGGTGGTGATAAACTCTTTACGAGGTGGAGCAGCTGGTGGAGGAACGCGCATGCGGTTGGGGCTAGATGTTAATGAAGTTTTATCGTTAGCAAAAACCATGGAAATTAAATTTACGGTTTCAGGTCCTTCAATTGGAGGCGCAAAATCGGGCATAAATTTTAATCCGCAAGACCCAAGAAAAAAAGGTGTTTTAGAGCGCTGGTATAAAGTGGTGTCGCCATTGCTAAAAAGTTATTATGGAACAGGTGGCGATTTAAATGTAGATGAAATTCACGAAGTTATTCCAATAACCGAAGAAAGTGGTGTTTGGCATCCGCAAGAAGGTGTTTTTAACGGCCATTTTAAACCTACCGAAGCCGATAAAATTAATCGAATTGGTCAATTACGTCATGGTGTTATAAAAGTTATTGAAAATCCAGAATTCTCTCCAAATGTAACTAGAAAGTATACGGTAGCCGATATGATAACTGGTTATGGCGTTGCAGAAGCTGTAAAACAGTATTATAATATTTATGGCGGAAGTATATCTGGTAAACGAGCTGTAGTTCAGGGGTTTGGAAATGTGGGTTCGTCAGCGGCTTTTTATTTGTCGCAGATGGGAGCTAAAATTGTTGGTATTATTGATGTAGTTGGTGGTTTAATAAACGAAGATGGATTTTCCTTTGAAGAAATTACAAATCTATTTTTAAATAAATCGGGAAATACATTAAATGCTGAAAATTTAATACCTTTCGACGAAATTAATGAGAAAATTTGGGGATTAAATACTGAAATTTTTGCACCTTGTGCAGCATCTCGATTAATTACAAAAAAGCAAATAGATACAATGATAAATAGTGGGTTAGAAGTAGTTTCTTGTGGAGCAAATGTGCCGTTTGCCGATAAGGAAATTTTCTTTGGCCCTATTATGGAATATACCGACGATCGCGTAAGTTTAATTCCGGACTTTATTTCAAATTGCGGTATGGCTAGAGTTTTTGCCTATTTTATGGAGCGAAAAGTGCAAATGACCGACGAGGCTATTTTTAGCGATACTTCAAAAATTATTAATTCAGCTTTACAGAATATTCACAATAAAAATAAATTAAAATCAAAAATAAGTGCAACAGCTTTCGAAATTGCACTAAACCAACTTATTTAAATTTTTCACTATGTTAAAATATTTTTTAGGAAGTAGTCCAAAGTGGTTTAAGTTAACCATGATTAGTTTTTTAATTTTCAATGTATTTTCGTTTTATGTTTTGGGTAAAACGGTAACCTCTTGGTTATTCATTGCCGAGTTTATATTTACTTTGGCAATGGCGTTAAAATGTTATCCGTTGCAATCAGGTGGTTTATTAGCTATCGAGGTGGTAGCCCTTGGTTTAACCACGCCTCATAATGCTTATCATGAAGTGGATCAAAACCTTGAAGTTGTTTTACTTTTAGTGTTTATGGTAGCTGGTATTTACTTTATGAAACCGTTATTGATGTTTATTTTTAGTAAAGTTTTTACTAAAATAAAGTCAAAATTAGTATTGTCGCTATTATTTGTGTTTTTATCGGCTATACTTTCAGCCTTTTTAGATGCTTTAACTGTTACAGCTGTTTTAATTAGCGTAGCGGTTGGTTTTTATGCAGTTTATCATAAAATACATTCTGGAGAATCCGATTTCGATAAAAGTGGAGTAAAAGATAAAAAAGAGTTGAGCGGCGAAACCTTAGAGCAATTCCGTAGTTTTTTACGTAGTTTAATAATGCATGGTGTTGTTGGTACTGCTCTTGGAGGTGTGTGTACGCTTGTTGGCGAACCGCAAAACTTACTGATTGGTGAACGTATGGGATGGGATTTTATTCAGTTTTTCCTTCAAATGGCTCCAATAACAATCCCAGTGTTATTTGCAGGGTTATTAACCACCGTAGTTTTAGAGCTTACAGGAACCTTTGGGTTTGGTGCAAAATTACCTCCAGTAGTTGGAGATATTATTGAAAATTATACGAATGAGCAAGACGCTAATAGATCAGATAAACAAAAATATGCATTAATAGTTCAAGGGGTTGCGGCAGTATTGTTAATTATTGGATTAGCCTTACATATTGCGCCAGTAGGTTTTATTGGATTAGCATTAATTATTTTTCAAACGGCGTTTATTGGTATTATTGACGAGCATCAATTGGGACATGCGTTCGAAGAAGCATTACCATTTACAGGCTTACTAGTGGTTTTCTTTGTAATCGTAGCCATGATTCATGACCAACACTTGTTTAGTCCAATAATACATTGGGCTTTAGAGCAGGATCCGGCATCGCAACCAGGTTTATTTTACATTGCTAACGGTGTTTTATCGGCAATAAGTGATAACGTATTTGTTGCTACCGTTTATATTGGGGAAGTACAAGAAGCATTTAAAAGTGGAGCTATAGATAGAGCACATTTCGAGAAATTAGCTATTGCAATAAATACAGGTACAAATTTACCTAGTGTAGCAACGCCAAATGGACAAGCAGCGTTTTTATTTTTATTAACATCGGCTTTAGCGCCATTAATTAATTTATCGTATGGTAAAATGGTAAAAATGGCTTTGCCTTATACTATTGTTTTAGGCGGATTAGGATATTTAATGGTAAAATTTGTTCTAGTATAATTTTATTAATAATTTTCCGTTACCAAATTAAGTAATTTATAACCTATGATTATACAAGAAGTTCAAGAAGGTGCAGAAGCACTAACAGATGGTGAATCGGTAGAGAAAACCCTCTCGATTATAGAATTAATAAGTAGTGGAGGCGTTGGTGGCCAAATAATTATAGCTATTTTGTTTTTACTTTTAGTAGCGGCAATTTATATTTATTTTGAACGCATTTTCGCAATAAAGGCGGCATCAAATGTCGATGCTAATTTTATGAATCAAATTAAAGACCATGTAAGTAATGGTAAAATTGATTCTGCTCAAATGCTCTGTGCACAAGTAAACACTCCAGTTTCCCGTTTAATCGCAAAAGGAATTTCTAGAATCGGTAAACCCTTGGCCGATATTAATACGGCCATCGAAAATGCGGGAAGATTAGAGATTTACGGTCTCGAAAAGAATGTGAGTATCTTAGCAACCATTTCTGGTGCAGCTCCAATGATTGGGTTTTTAGGTACAGTAACGGGTATGATTCTTGCCATTTTTGAATTGGCTAACGCTGGAGGAACCATAGAAATGGACGTGCTTGCAGGTGGTTTGTATACAGCCATGACAACTACGGTTGCAGGTTTAATTGTGGGTATTGTAGCCTACATGGCTTACAACCATTTAGTGGTTAGAACAGATAAGGTTGTTTATCAAATGGAGGCAAATTCTTTAGAGTTTTTAGACCTGTTAAACGAACCAACATAGTATGAATTTTAGAAGTAGAAATAAAGTAACACCAGAATTCAATATGTCTTCTATGACAGATATTGTATTCTTGTTACTTATCTTTTTTATGATTGCTTCAACTTTGGTTACCACAAATGCTATTGATATCGTATTACCAAAAGCCAGTGGTAAAACAGAAAATAAACGATCTGTTGCTGTAAGTATTAAAAAAGATTTAACATACTACATAGATCAAAAACGTGTAGGCGAGAGCGTTCTTGAAAATCAGTTGTTATCTATATTGTCCAGTCAAGAACAACCAACAATTGTATTAAGAGCTGAAAAATCGGTACCTGTTGAAAATGTGGTTAAGGTGATGGATATTGCGAATCGAAATAAATTTAAAGTTATTTTAGCCGTACAACCTAATTAATGGGTTTTAAATACGATAGATAAAAGTATGAAGTACTTTAGAACAAAACATGAACGCAATTCTGCAAAATTAACAGCTTTAATTACTGTTATTTTGTTGTTATTATTGTTTGTTGTTGGTACTACTTATGAAGATCCGCCAGAAGAATATGGTGTAGCTGTAAATTTTGGAACAAGTAATTTTGGTAGTGGTACAGTACAGCCAAAAGAACCTATTAAATCGGTACCAAAAGAAATAAATGAGCCGCCACAACCCGATGTTTCAAAATCTGAACCAGCAGCAGCACCTTCGGAAGTTAAAGAAAATGTTTTAACGGCAGATAATGCTGAAGAAATTGCAATTAAAAAGCAAAAAGAAGCTCAGGCAAAAGCAAAGGCCGAGGCCGAAGCAAAAGCTAAAGCTGAGGCAGACCGTATAGCTAAAGAAAAGCGCGAGCAGGAAGAAAAGAAGAGAAAACTTGATGCTTTAATTGGAGGCGTTAGTAAATCGGAAGGAACCAGTTCTGGTAGTGAAGGGGACGATAACAAAGTTGGGGATAAAGGCCAGTTAGATGGTAACCCTTATGCTCCTAGTTATTTTGGCGGACAAGGTACTGGAAGCGGAGGTGTTGGGTATGGATTAAATGGACGCGGAAGAGCAACGTTTAAAACTCAAAAACAAGATTGTAATGAGTCGGGTAGAGTTGTTGTTAAAATAATAGTTAACCAAAATGGTAATGTAATTTCTGCTGAGCCTGGAGTAAAAGGAACTACAAATACGGCAGCTTGTTTATTAAAACCAGCCAAAGAAATTGCGCTATCTCACAAATGGCCTTCGGATTCTAAAGCACCAGCAAAACAAATAGGCTTTGTTACTGTAAACTTTAAATTAGGACAGTAATTACATGACGTATCAAGAAACCCTTAATTGGATGTTTGCGCAACTACCAATGTATCAAAAACAAGGGAAAACTGCTTTTAAAAAAGATTTAGGTAATACCATAAAACTAGCTAAACATTTAAATAATCCGCAAACAAGGTTTAAATCTATTCATGTCGCCGGAACCAATGGTAAAGGGTCTACAAGCCATATGTTGGCATCTATTTTACAAGAAGCAGGGTATAAAGTTGGATTGTACACTTCGCCTCATTTAAAGGATTTTCGCGAACGTATTAAAATTAATGGGCAAGTTGTTAGTAAACAATTTGTAATGGGCTTCATTAGGCGAAATAAGGCCTTTTTCGAAGCGCATAGACTTTCCTTTTTTGAAATGACGGTTGGTATGGCTTTCGACTATTTTGCGAAACAAAAAGTTGATATTGCGGTGGTTGAAGTTGGTATGGGCGGTCGATTAGATTCTACAAATATTATAACCCCAGAAGTTTCTGTAATTACCAATATTGGTCTCGATCACACCCAGTTTTTAGGAACTACCTTAAAAGAAATTGCAGGAGAAAAAGGCGGAATAATTAAGCCTAAAGTGCCAGTAGTTATTGGAGAAACACAAAGAGAAACGACTCCTGTTTTTAAGTTGTTGGGAGATAATAATAACGCCTCAATTGTGTTTGCCGATGCGGGTGAAACTAAAACTTTTGAATCTGACTTAAAAGGAAGTTATCAAGAAAAGAATAAAAAAACCGTAATTTCTACCGTGAAAGTCTTGCAAACTTTAGGGTATAAAATCATAGAAGAAAATATAAAATCAGGTTTTTTAAATACCATAAAAAATACGGGCTTGCTAGGGCGTTGGCAAATACTTCAAGAAAAGCCCAAGGTTATTTGCGATACAGGACACAACAAGGAAGGTTTAACTTATGTAATGAGCCAGCTAAAAAAGGAAGCGTTTAATAAGTTGCATATTGTTATTGGCGTTGTAAATGATAAAGATTTAACTCCAATTTTACCATTACTGCCAAAAAAAGCCACCTATTATTTTTGTAAACCAGAAATTTCTCGTGGTTTAAATGAAAAAGTTTTACAACAAATTTTTAATGATAACGATTTACAAGGAGAAATATATAGTTCTGTAAACGAGGCTTATAAAACAGCGCTAAAAGTGGCAGCAGAAAAGGATTTAATTTTTATTGGGGGTAGTACTTTTGTTGTGGCAGAAATAATTTAAAAATTTTATCAAAAAAGTTTTTGCAATATTAAAAACTAGTTTATATTTGCACACCTAATTACAAGGGCGCGTAGCTCAGTTGGTTCAGAGCACTTGGTTTACACCCAAGGGGTCAGGGGTTCGAATCCCTTCGCGCCCACAAAAAGCTTCCAGAGATGGAAGCTTTTTTTATGTTGTAATATTTCTTTTATAATTTAGTTGGGTTTTCTTAATTTAGTATAAATTATTGTTACTATGCCGACAAGTTTTATAAAAGCATCTTATAAAGAAATCTTTCAATCGTACGATAACAGACCATCTGTAGAGAAGCATATTGATAAGTTGATAGAGTTAGACCCTTACTTACCTTACAATTCAACCTTTTTTTGCATAACCAATACGCAGGAGCTTACTTTTGAATATGTGAGTAAAAATTTAACGGCTTGTTTAGGGCTGGATAGAGAAACACTTAAAGCGGGAGGTATGAATATGTTTTGGAAACGCATGCACCCAGACGATTTGGAACAGTGGTTAAGTGCATTAAATCATTTAATGGAGTTTACGCTTTCTGAAATAGCCACTGAAGATCGCGAGAAAATGAGTTACACTTGGAATTATAGATTAAAAAATGCTAAAGGTGAATATGTAAATATTATACAAAATACAACACCTTTAGAGTTTGATGCCTTTAATAAACCTATTATTGGCCTTGCGCATTACACTGTTTTAGATAGTAAAATTTACATGGAAATTTGTGCCTCTGCAAAAATGCTAAATGCAAATAATGAATACGAAACAAAATACTTTAGTAATTTTTCTAAAAAACTACTATCTGATGGAGTAAGTAATAGAGAACGTGATGTAATTAGGTTATTAATGTTAAAACACACCAGCAAGGAAATTGCTGCTAAACTCGGTATTAGCCATAATACTGTCGATACTCATAGAAGGAATATTATGAAAAAACTTAATGTTTCATCCACTGGAGAACTTATAGGTTTGTTAAAGGGAAATAAATATTTTATTTAAAATAATTGCATTAATACTCAAATTGAGTATTGTGTAGTTAAAATGTTTGATAGATATTTGTTTTGCTATTAATTATAGTTCTTAGGGAGAATTTTTTTTGAAGGGCCTGCTTAATTTTTTAATTAAGCAGGCTTTCATTTTTATAGTAAGTCTAAAATACGTTCTAAAGCCATTCCACGAGAGCCTTTAATAAGTATTGTAGATGCATTTAAGCTGCTCATGTTAAATGTATCTTTAAAATTGCTAAAAGATTTAAATTTTGAGGAGCTAGTTTGAGTGCGATAAAAGTTTTCTCCAATAAAAATAACCGTATCTATGTTTAGAGTAGAAGTTAAGTTTACAATATTTTGATGCTCAATTTCAGCTTCATGTCCGAGTTCAAACATATCGCCTAGAATAGCTATGGTATGTCCTTGTTGCTTTTCAAAATTAAGTAAGGCTGCTTGCATGCTACTGGGGTTTGCATTATAGGCGTCTAAAATTATTTTATGATTTCCCTTTTGTATAATTTGCGAGCGGTTATTTGATGGAACATAGTTTTCAATAGCTTGTTTTATGTTGCTGTTTGGTACATTAAAAAACTTACCAACGGCAATTGCTGCGGCAATATTATTGAAATTATAATCTCCTATTAATTTGCTGTTTATTTCAAGACTTTCGAAAGAGCAAGAAACAAAGGGTTCGGCTTCGATAAATTCAATTTTTACATCGGCATTATTTTTTCCAAAAGTTTTGGTCTGTGCCGTTTGGGTTTTTTCAACTTGAATAGAGTCATTGGAATTAACGAAAACAGTTTTATTATGTTTAATTAAATAATCATACATTTCGCTTTTTCCTTTTATAACGCCATCAACACCGCCAAAACCTTCTAAATGAGCCTTACCAAAGTTGGTTATGTAGCCATAGTCGGGTTGCGCAATATGGCATAAAAATTCTATTTCTTTTTGGTGATTGGCACCCATTTCTACAATGCCAATTTCTGTATTTTCTTTTATGGATAATAAGGTAAGGGGCACACCAATATGGTTATTTAAATTACCTAAGGTGGCGCTGGTGTGGTATTTTTGCTTTAACACAGCATTTATTAACTCTTTTGTGGTTGTTTTTCCGTTGCTTCCTGTTAAGGCTATTATAGGAGTCTTTAAATAGTTTCTGTGATATGTGGCAAGGGCTTGAAGCGTTTGTAATGTATTGTTTACTAAAATGTATTTATCGGAAATTTTATATTCCGCCTCATCTATAATTGCAAATTTTGCACCTAAATTTATGGCTTTGCTTGCATATATATTACCATTAAAATTGTCGCCTTTTAGGGCGAAAAACATATCGTTTACCTCTATTTTGCGAGTGTCTGTATTTGCAGAATTACAAGTTAAAAATAATTTATGAAGTTTATCTATTTCCAAATTTGTTAATCTTTTGTTGAATTAAAAGTATAAAAAAAGTCCTAACAAATTGTTAGGACTTTAAGTTTTTATTAAAACTAAAAATTAGTTTTTAGTTTTTTGTTTGCCTTTACTTTTGGAACCTACACGAGACATCGCACATCTAAATCCAATGTAGTCTGTAGCCATATCTTGCGGAAAGAAACGACGTTGAGCAGGATCTAACCAATACTCTCTGTCTTTCCAAGATCCACCTTTGTATACTCTAACTTCATCATTAATTAAAGAGTTACGTGTATTGGCTTCATCGTTTTCTCTAATTAATTCGCCATTTTCAATACGTGTTTTGTGTTGAGGTGCGTTGTACATTTCGCTCGTTTTTCCTTCATCTTCAAAATTACCAAATTCTCTAGAAGATCTTCTGTCACCATCTCTAAAGTTAATTTCATTACTTTTATCGAAGTTAGTACGTAAATAAGTTTCGTTTTCGTCTACTGGTACTTGTAAAATTTCACCAGGTAAGTTTCTAGCAATTATTTTACCGTTCGAAAGTGTATCGTAAATAATATCATCTGTTGTAATTACTTTCACTGTGCCATCTTCGTTTAAAGCATTTTTAGTATAAACGTTTCCACGATAGTAGTTAAAGTCATTAAATTCGTCATCTACAATAGGTCTGTAAACATCGGCAACCCATTCGGCAACGTTTCCGGCCATATCATATAATCCAAAATCGTTTGGTTCGTAGGACTTAACAGCATTTGTAATATCGGCGCCATCATCAGACCAACCTGCAATTCCGCCGTAATCACCTTTACCTTGTTTAAAGTTTGCCATTTGGTCACCACGCACTTTACGTTTTCCTGAGCGAGTGTATTGGCCATCCCAAGGATATTTTTTACGACCACGGTACATATTATAACTTCTTAATTCACTTAATCCAAGAGCAGCGTATTCCCATTCGGTTTCGGTTGGTAGTCTGTACTTTGGTGAAAATAAGCCTGTTTCGCGAGTAGCGTAAATGTTAGATTCGTTACCATCTAAATCGGTACGAACATAACGTTTGTTTTTGCGTTCGTCGTTAATTATTTCTTCGTTACCACCATAAGTCATGGTAGGAGCATTAATATAAGTATCTGTACTAAACGTTTGATCCGAATTAACATCGGTTATTTTGGCATCGCGCTTTAAAAAACCAGCTTTTTCTAGGTTGTATTCGTTAACACGGTCTGAGCGCCAGTTAGCGAACTCAACGGCTTGAATCCAGCTTACACCAACTACTGGATACTCGCCATAACCTGGGTGGCGTAAGTAGTTTTCTGTCATTACCTCGTTAAATCCTAAACGGTTTCTCCAAACTAATGTATCTGGTAAGGCACCTTCGTAAATGGCTTTAAAGTGATCTTCAGATGGTGGATAAACGCGTTTAATCCAGTCTAGGTATTCCATATACATAGCATTGGTAACTTCGGTTTCGTCCATGTAAAACGATTGAACGTGTTGCTGATTTGGACTATTATTCCAATCATGCATAACGTCGTCTTGTACTTGACCTTTTGTAAATGTACCACCTTCAATAAACACTAAACCTGGTGCGGTTTCTTGTTCTTTAAAATCTGAATTGTATTGAAAACCGCCATTTTTGTCGTTAATAGCCCATCCGGTAGCGCGTGAACTATTTTTTGAACTAGAAGACTTTTTACAACTCGTTGCAAGTATAGCAATTGCCATAACTACTATAATCCTGAATGCCATTACTTTTTTCATATTCATACGTTTAAGTAAGCTAATAATATTTTTGGTGCTGCAATATAGTAATTTAACCTAACAAAGCAAGCTATTTTATGCATTTTATCCAAAAAATTATGTATTTCACCTTGTTTTTTATACACTACAACGATGATTTTGCTGTTTTATGTCGTTGTTTTCTGTTGTATAAACGACGGTTTTACTAATTTATTATTGTATTTTTGAACTTGTTTAATAATTGTTGCTAACTTAATACTAATGTATTTGTTAAAGCGTTTATTTGTTAATGAAAAAGATAGTTTTTATCGTGTTGCTCCTTTTAACAGGAGTTATTTATAGTCAACAAAAAAAGTATACAATAACTTGGGGTGAAAATAAAACACTTACAGGCGATAGTTTTGTAAAAGAATTTCCTGGTTTTAATGAGGCTAATTTTTCGTTTAGTTTTAGTGATGGTTTGTTTTTTGTTGATCAATGGGAGACGAGTACATTAATAAACGAAGCGTCGGTTTCAGTAAATCAAGTGATTTATGCGCCAATTTCTAAAACTCAATTAAAGGATCTTGACGAAAACTTAATTCCAACCGAATTAAACTTTACATTAAATAATGCTAATGCTAGAACTAAGCGGTATGCTTATTTTCAAATTTCACCAATAATTAAAGATGGTAAAGGCGGCTTTAAAAAAGTAGTCTCATTTCAGTTAAATTATGGTTTAGGAACAACAGGTAGATCTACCTTTAACAAAAGTTTTAGCGACTTTAAAGGCTTGTCTAATTCGGTGCTTAATTCGGGGGAATGGTATAAGTTTTATGTTGATACCACTGGAGTTTTTAAGTTATCTCGTAGTTTTTTACAGCGTTTAGGGGTTAATGTAAATAGTGTAGATCCTCGAACTATTAAGCTTTATGGTTATGGCGGAGCTATGGTGCCTTACGCAAACGCTACAGAATATCCTACCGATGTACCGGAGAACGCCATTAAGTTTGTAGGAGAAGAGGATGGAAGCTTCGACAGTAACGATTATATTTTGTTTTATGCGCAAGGGCCTAATGGCTATAATAGCGAAAGCCAAACAAATATTAATTGTTATAACGATAAAACATATTATTATATTAATGTTAGTTCGGGTAATGGTAAGCGCATTTCACAAATGCCGCAACCAACCGAAAGCCCAAATTTAATTATTGATACGTTTGAAGATTACCAATACCACGAAACAGACGATTATAACTTAGTTTCGGTGGGTAGGCGTTGGTTTGGAGACAGGTTTGATATTGAAACAACTAAAACCTTCGAGTTTGAATTTCCGGATTTAGTAACAACAACGCCTGTACAGTTTTCGGTAAAAGTTGCTTCGGTATCTTCAAGCAACAGTAGTATGGAAGTGTTATTAAATGGAAGTTCTATAACTAATTTGTCGCTTTCGCAAATATCGTCTCCTATTTTGGCAAGTGGTGCTTCATATAATAGTAGTTTTACTGTTAATTCTTCAACCATTGCTGTAACCTTAAATTACGACAATGGTGGTAATCCCAGTGCTGTAGGTTATCTTGATTATATTTCAATTAAGGCTTTGCGAAATCTTGTATTTAATGGTAAACAATTTCAGTTTGAAAATAGTGCGGTTGTTTCAAATTCAGGAGTCGGGCAATATAATATATCCAATACAAGTCAATTATCAGAAATTTGGGAAGTAACAGATTTATATAACGTAACCACAGTAAATAATTCAGAAAACAGCTCAGATTTTAGTTTTCTTTCAACGCTTGGTAGTTTAAAAACATTTGTGGCTGTTGCGCCTCAAGATTATTATGAACCAAGTTTTGATTCTGATACTCGTGTATTAAATCAAAATTTAAAAGGCACCATATTTAATAATTCCTCTGGTGTTTTTCAAGATATAGATTATGTAATAATTGCGCCCCTAAATATGTTAAGTCAGGCCCAACGTTTGGCAACTATAAACGAAACGCAATATGGTTTAAACGTTAAGGTGGTTAATTTAAATGAAATTTACACCGAGTTTAGTACAGGTAATCCTGATGTTGGAGCTATTAGAAATTTTGTAAAATATGTTTATAATAATTCTAGCACAACAGAGAACAGACTAAAATATTTATGCTTATTTGGTGATAGTTCATACGATTATAAAGATCGAGTTTCTAACAATACCAATATAGTGCCGTCGTGGCATGCTTATAATAGTTTTAGTTTAACAAATTCGTTTATTTCTGATGACTTTTATGGTTTAATGGATGAAAATGAGGGTAATTTGGCAACAAGCGATAAGTTAGATATTGCTGTTGGACGTATTCTAGCCGATACCCCACAAAGAGCCACAGAGTTGGTTGATAAAATTGAAGGTTATTATAATGCAGACTCTTTTGGAAGCTGGCGAAATAATTACGTTGTTATTTCTGATGATGTAGATGAAGACTGGGAAGGTTTATTACAGGAAACTACCGATAATATCGGTAACTTAGTTTCCGAGGAAAAACCATTTATCAATGTAACTAAAATTCATTCAGATGCTTTTCAGCAAGAAACATCAGCTGGAGGTGAGCGATATCCAAAAGTAACTACCGAAATAGCAAATGCCATTGAAAATGGAGCTTTGGTGGTAAATTATTTTGGGCATGGGGGTGAAGATGGGCTTGCTAGCGAACTATTGTTACAAAAACCAGATATTAACAACCTCCGCAATACCAATAAATATAATTGCTTCGTTACTGTAACCTGTGAATTTACCCGATTCGATAATCCACATCGCGAAACGGCTGGAGAGTTTATTTATTGGAATGCCGATGCGGGCGCCATTGGCTTAATTACAACTACACGTCAAATATTTGTGAGTTTTGCCATAAATTTTAATAATACCTTGGGACAATATTTGTTTTCCTATAATGATGATGACAGTTATGGTGACTATGAATACCCTTCAATTGCAGAAGCTTTGCGTTTAGCAAAAATCGATCCGGCTGTAACTAGTGCAAGTCAAAAACGACTTATATTTTTTATAGGTGATCCTGCAATGAAATTGGCCTTTCCTAAACCTAACATTCGATTAACAACAATTAACGATGTTCCTATTACTCAAACAACCGATACTTTAAAAGCCTTAAGCTATGTAAAACTAGCAGGAGAAGTAACCGACTTGTCTGGTAACTTATTAACAAATTATAATGGTACACTAGCAACAACTATTTTCGATAAGGGGATAGAGCGAGAAACCTTAGCAAACGATGGTACTACATTAAATGGTACTTTGGTTAAACTAGATTTTACAACGCTCGGCGAAATTATTTTTCGAGGACAAGCAGCTGTAACTAATGGAGCATTCGAATTCGATTTTATTGTGCCAAAAGATGTTGGTATTCCTGTAGGTTATGGTAAAATTAGTTTTTATGCCAAAAATGAAGGGTTAACCGAAGATCAAACGGGAGCTAGTGTAAACACAGTTCTTATTGGTGGTTTAAATGAAAATGCGCCAGAAGATAATACTGGACCTTTAATAAGTTTGTTTATGAATGACGATAGTTTTGTTTCTGGAGGCATAACAAACGAGAGTCCTACATTATTAGTTAAGTTAGAAGATTTAAACGGAATTAACACGGCTAGCGGTGTTGGGCATGATATAAAAGCTGTTTTAGATGGCGATGAAACCAATCCTTATATATTAAATAGTTATTATCAAACCGATGTAAACGATTATACCAAAGGCGAAATAGCTTATGCTTTTAGAGATTTAGAACCAGGTTTGCATACCTTAACTATTACAGCTTGGGATGTTTATAATAATTCGTCAACTGCCGAGATTCAGTTTATTGTCTACGACGAGAATGAGCAGTTGGTCGTAAATAATGTTCTAAATTATCCAAATCCGTTCGTAAATTACACAGAATTTTGGTTTAACCACAATAGTTCGCAGGCTTTAGACGTTTCAATACAAATATTTACCGTTTCGGGTAAACTTGTGCGTACATTAAATGGTCAAACCACCAGTACGTTATCCCGAGATATAGTTTGGGATGGTCGCGACGATTTTGGCGATAAAATTGGTAAAGGCGTGTATATTTATAAATTAAAAGTGCACTCAAACTTATTAAATAAAACAGTTGAAAAATTTGAAAAACTTGTTATACTCTAATAAAAACATATATTTGTTAACTAAACCTACATTTATGAAGAATCAAATACTACTTTTCTTATCGGTTGTCTTTGTGGTTAATACGAATAGTTTTGCCCAAGAAACTACAGAGATAGTACTCGATCAAAACGATACTCGAGTAATTACTACGGGTATTCCTTTTGTTCTCATTGCATCCGATGCGCGTGCGGCCAGTTTAGGAGATATGGGGGTTGCTACCAGCGTTGATGCTTTTTCTCAAGCATGGAACCCATCAAAATATGCATTTTCAGAGACCCAATCGGGTGTTGGTGTTAGCTATACACCTTATTTAAGTAAGCTTGTTAATGATATTTTCTTAGGGAATTTAACCTATTTTAATCGTATTGATGAAAGAAGTGCTTTTTCGGCCAGTTTAAAGTATTTCTCTTTAGGTGATATTGAATTTGTAAACGACGAGTTTTCCGAAGCACTAGTACAAAGACCTAACGAGTTTTCTATCGATGCAGGTTATGGGTTACGATTGTCCGACCAGTTTGCTATGTCAGTAGCTATGCGTTTTTTGGTTTCAGATTTACGATTGGATGATGGTAGTGGAAACACCGATGGAGCAAGTACTTTTGGTGTTGATATTTCTGGGTATTATCGTGGTGAAGAAGAAGCTTATAATAGTTTTAATGGACGTTGGCGCGGTGGTTTCGCTATTCAAAATATTGGACCAAAATTTAAATATACCGAAGGCGGTGAAGAAAACTTCCAGCCAACAACCTTGCGTTTAGGAGGTGGGTTCGATTTTATTTTCGATGATTATAACAAAATTGCAGTAACAGCCGAAGTAACAAAGCTTTTAGTGCCAACACCTCCACAATTAGGGACAGAATATGTTTTTGAAGATGTAAACGGTAATGGAACTTACGAAGAAGATGAAGATAACTTAATTAGTGAAACCGATAATGTTATTTACGCAGGTCAATCCGACGATGTAGGGTTTTTATCAGGGATTTTTCAATCTTTCGGCGATGCACCAGGTGGTTTTAGTGAAGAGTTAAACGAGTTTACTTGGGCCTTAAGTGCTGAGTATCAATATCAAGATTCTTTTGCCTTTAGAGCCGGTTATTTTAATGAAGCAGAAGATAAGGGAGCGCGTAAGTTTTTGGCGTTAGGAGCTGGTTTTAAAGCTAATATTGTAAATATCGACCTGTCTTATTTATTTTCGGCATCGAAAGTGCAAAGTCCATTAGAGGGTACGTTGCGTTTTTCGCTAAGCTTCAATATTGGCGAAGGTGCTTATGTAGAGTATTAGTATAAATCAACATAAAATGAAATAAAAACTATTGTCGCTGGCAGTAGTTTTTTTATTTGAGCAAGATTATAAGTACATTTGAGTATGAAGGAAATATCAATAGAATCTAAATTATACGTTTTCGATAATTTAGAAGCGCTTCCAGATCAGGCCTATAATTTAATGCTAAAAGCTGTCGAAGCAAGAAAAAAAGCCTATGCACCATACTCTCAATTTCATGTTGGCACTGCTTTACTGTTAGATAATGGAGAAATTGTTTTAGGGAATAATCAAGAGAATGCCTCTTATCCATCTGGTTTATGTGCCGAACGTACTGCAATTTATTATGCCGGCGCACAATTTCCAGAAGCCAAAATACTTCAAATGGCAATTTCTGCGAGTTCAATAAAAAAAGAAACCAAGGAGCCAATTCCTCCGTGCGGAGCTTGTAGGCAAACTATTGCTGAATATGAAATAAAACAAAAAAAACCTATAGAAATATATTTTATGGGGCATTCCGGTAAGGTTGTAAAATCTAATTCTTTAGAAAATTTATTGCCTTTAATGTTTAATAAAGAAGTATTATAACAAAATGAATTAAAAAATTACGATTTTCGGTTTTTTCATTAATAACTAAAGTGTTACTTTTGTTACTCGCTTGTTAAAGTTTAAAATTCAAGCAGTATTTTACTTTATAAATTAAATTAAATGCAAAAAGTCACAAAAGAGGTTTACCTTAAATGGTATGAAGACATGTTATTCTGGAGAAAGTTTGAAGATAAACTTGCTGCAGTATATATTCAACAAAAAGTTAGAGGATTTCTTCACTTGTATAATGGTCAAGAGGCAGTATTAGCAGGAGCTTTACACGCCATGGATTTAACCAAAGACAAGATGATAACAGCGTACCGTAATCACGTACAACCTATAGGTATGGGAGTAGATCCCAAGCGTGTAATGGCCGAGTTATACGGTAAAGCTACAGGAACTTCTAAAGGAATGGGTGGTTCTATGCACATCTTTTCTAAAGAGCACCGCTTTTATGGTGGTCATGGTATTGTTGGAGGTCAAATTCCTTTAGGTGCTGGTATTGCATTTGGTGATAAATATCATGGGGTAGATGGTGTAACACTTTGTTGCTTTGGTGATGGTGCTGCACGTCAAGGTTCTTTACACGAAAGTTTCAATTTAGCAATGCTTTGGAATTTACCAGTAGTATTTGTTTGCGAAAACAACGGTTATGCTATGGGAACTTCTGTTGAAAGAACTGCTAACCACGAAGAAATTTGGAAATTAGGATTAGGCTACGAAATGCCTTGCGGACCAGTTGATGGTATGGATCCTGTAAAAGTGGCCGAAGCGTTTGATGAAGCTATTACTCGCGCAAGAACAGGTGGTGGACCAACTTTCTTAGAATTAAAAACGTATCGTTACAGAGGGCACTCAATGTCTGATGCACAACACTACAGAACTAAAGAAGAAGTAGAAGAATACAAAAAAATAGATCCTATTACACAAGTAAAAGATATTTTACTTAAAAAGAAATATGCTACCGAAGAGGACATCAAAGTAATAGATAAACGTGTAAAAGAACGCGTTTTAGAATGTGAGAAATTTGCTGAAGAATCTCCATTCCCAGAAGTACAACAATTATATGATGTTGTTTACGAACAAGAAGATTATCCATTTATAAAACATAAACTATAAATAATGGCTATAGTAGTAAATATGCCGCGTTTAAGCGACACTATGGAAGAAGGAACCGTGGCAACATGGTTAAAAAAAGTTGGTGATAAGGTTGAAGAAGGAGATATTTTAGCAGAAATTGAAACCGATAAAGCCACAATGGAGTTCGAATCTTTTAACGAAGGAACATTACTTCATATAGGTGTGCAAGAAGGTGAAACTACAAAAGTAGATGAGCTTTTAGCAATTATAGGTGATGAAGGTGAAGATATTTCTGGACTATTAAATGGAGGTAGTGCTCCTGCTGAGGCTCCTGCAGAAGAGTCGTCAAGTAATTCAGAAGAAGCACCAGCAGCTGAAGCTCCTGCTCAAGAATTACCTGAAGGTGTAATAGTTGTAACTATGCCACGTTTAAGTGATACAATGGAAGAAGGTACTGTTGCTACTTGGTTGAAAAAAGTTGGCGATACAGTTGAAGAAGGAGATATTTTAGCAGAGATTGAAACAGATAAAGCAACCATGGAATTTGAGTCATTTCAATCTGGTACTTTATTAGAAATAGGTTTACAAGAAGGAGAATCGGCAAAAGTAGATTCTTTATTAGCAATAATTGGTCCTGCAGGAACAGATGTTTCTGGAGTAGCATCAGGTTTTTCTGCGCCAGCAGCAAAAACTGAGACAGCACCAAAGGCCGAAGCTCCAAAAGCTGCAGCACCAGCTCCAGCAAAAGCGGAGTCTAAACCGAGTGCGCCAAAACCAACCCCTGTAACAGAAAACGGTCGTGTGTTTGTTTCGCCTTTAGCCAAGAAATTAGCTGAGGAAAAAGGAATTAACCTAACTAAAGTTCAAGGTACTGGTGAAAACGGACGTATTGTTAAACGCGATATAGAAAATTACGAACCTGCAGCTGCAGTAGCAGAAAGCACTGCTGTTGCTAGTTTTGCTGTTGCCGGAGAAGAAAAAACAGAAGAAGTTAAAAACTCTTCAATGCGTAAAGCTATTGCTAAGTCGTTAGGTAAATCTAAATTTACTGCACCACACTTCTACTTAAATATAGAAGTAGATATGGATAACGCTATTGCTTCTCGTAAAACAATAAACGCTATTCCAGATACAAAAGTATCGTTTAACGATATGGTGGTAAAAGCTTGTGCTATGGCGCTTGTAAAACACCCGCAAGTAAATACTACTTGGGATGATAATGCAACTAAATTCCATAGTCATATTCATGTTGGTGTTGCTGTAGCTGTAGACGACGGTTTAGTTGTACCAGTTATTAAGCACACAAATGCGTTAAGCTTAACTCAAATTGGTTCTTCGGTTCGTGATTTAGCAGGTAAAGCAAGAAACAAAAAAATTAAACCAGATGAAATGTCTGGAAGTACATTTACAGTTTCTAACTTAGGGATGTTTGGTATTCAGAGTTTTACATCTATTATCAATCAGCCTAACTCAGCAATTTTATCGGTTGGAGCAATTGTACAAAAACCAGTTGTAAAAGATGGTCAAATAGTTGTGGGTAATACCATGATGTTAACCTTAGCATGTGACCACAGAACGGTTGATGGTGCAGTAGGAGCTCAATTTTTACAAACTTTAAAAACATTTATTGAGAACCCAGTAACTATGATAGCGTAGTTATTAAGTACTTTTTAATTTATAAAATAAAAAACCTGGATCAATTAATTTGATTCAGGTTTTTTTATCTTTAAACAAAGAATATTTTAAAAAATGAAACAAATATTATCTGTATTTAGTTTACTCACTATACTATGTTGTTCAACTTCTAAAGCATTTCAAGTAAAAGAACAAGCCGTTAAAGCAAGTTTAACATATTTAGCTTCCAATGAGTTAAACGGAAGGCAAACCGGAACAAAGGGTATTGAAAAGGCGGCGATTTACATAGAATCTATTTTTAAAGACTATAAAGTATCTCCTTATTTCGAAACCTATCGAGATAGCTTTCAGCTAAAAGATATTACAGGTTATAATATAGTTGGGTATTTAGAAGGAAACGACCCTAAATTAAAAGATGAATTTGTAATTCTAGGCGCACATTACGATCACATTGGAACTGCAAAAACTGTAGATGGCGATAGTATTGCTAACGGAGCAAACGATGATGCTTCAGGAACTGTGGCAGTTTTGGAATGGGCAAAATATTTCGCAAAATCAAAAAACAATAAACGCAGTATTTTATTTACGCTTTATTCAGCTGAAGAAATGGGTTTAAAAGGCTCAGCTCATTTAGCCAAAGTTTTAAAAGAACAAAATTTAAACTTGTACACCATGATAAATTTTGAAATGATTGGTGTGCCACGAACTTTTGGTAATAAATTAAGTTATGTAACAGGCTATAAAAAATCGAATATTGCGGATAAATTGAACGCTTATGCTGGAGAATCGCTAGTCGGATTTTTGCCGCAGGCTAAAAAGTTTAACTTATTTAAACGTTCAGATAATTTTCCATTTTTCAATGAGTTTAATGTGCCTGCGCACGCTATTTCGACATTTGATTTTACAAATTTTGATTATTATCATCATGTTGACGATGAAGCTGAAAATATGGACTTTACCCACATGACCAACTTTATAAATAAAATGATTCCTGCACTCGAAGGCATGATTAATACATCTTCAAAAGAAATAAAACTAAACGATGAGTAAAAACATAATTATAACAGGAACGAGTAGAGGTATTGGTTTCGAATTAGTCAAGCAATTCGCAAAAGCAGGACACCATGTTTTAGCGCTTTCGCGGAATGAAAAAACCGTTCAAGATTTAAAACTGCAAAATGTAACTGCTTTTTCATTCGATTTATCCGATGTTGAAGCTTATAAAAAAGTAGAAGATTTTATTACAAAAAACTGGCAACAAGTAGATGTTTTAATAAATAACGCGGGAGCTTTGATTAATAAACCATTTTCAGAATTAACAATGAAAGATTATGAAACGGTTTACAAAACCAATGTATTTGGTGTTGCCGAATTAACTCGCATAGTTTTACCGTTTATGAAAATTAATAGCCATGTGGTTACTATAAGTTCTATGGGCGGTGTACAAGGCAGTTTAAAATTCCCTGGTTTAGCTGCTTACAGTTCAAGTAAAGGTGCTGTTATTACTTTAACCGAGTTGCTTGCTGAAGAATATAAAGATTCTGGTATAGCATTTAATGTACTTGCTTTGGGAGCGGTACAAACCGAAATGTTAGAAGAGGCATTTCCAGGTTACCAAGCGCCAACAACAGCTCAAGAAATGGCAGATTATATTTTCAATTTTGCACTTAAAGGACAAAAATACTATAACGGAAAACTGTTGCAGGTTTCAAATTCTACACCTTGATTTATGAGCAAATACAAATGCATAATTTTCGATTGCGATGGTATTTTAGTCGATAGTGAAATTGTTAGCAATCAAGTTTTAGTTGATATGGCTAACGAACATGGTGCAAACATTGATTTAGAATATGCTTTTAAACATTTTAAAGGCAGTTTTATTGAAGCTTGTACCGAAAAAATAGAAACATTAGCAACAAAACCACTTATAAATAATTTTATAGATGAGTATAGAAAACGAAGTTTTGAAGCCTTTAAACAAAGCATGAAACCAGTAAATGGTATTAAAGAAGTTTTAGAAAATTTAAAATTGCCTTTTTGTGTGGCATCTAGCGGGCCAGAAGATAAAATAAAACTCAATTTAGGTTTAACGGGCTTATTACCATTTTTTGAAGATCGTATTTTTAGTTGTTACGCTATTAATAAATGGAAACCCGATCCGTCTGTGTTTTTATGGGCAGCAGAAACTATGGGGTTTAAACCTAGCGAATGTTTAGTTATAGAAGATAGCTTATCTGGTGTAACTGCTGCAATAAATGGCGGTTTTGATGTGTTTGGTTATACCGAGCGCGATTATAAAAACGCTTTGCCAACCAAGGCCACAAAAACCTTTGGTAATATGGCAGAATTACTAAGCTTAATTTCATAGAATTAATTGCAGTCTAAATTAATACATTATATACCAGAGAAGGCTTTATCAAAAGTTTTAAAGTTATTAGATCATGATAATTTAGTGATTAAAGTAAAAGGCGAACGTAAAACCAAACATGGTGATTATAGGGCTTTACCTAACGGAAAGCATCAAATTACAATAAATGCTAACTTAAATAAATATAGGTTTTTAATCACTTTAATTCATGAAATTGCTCATTTTGAAGCCTTTCAAAATTACGGCAGACAAATAAAACCACATGGATTGGAGTGGAAACGCACATTTCAGCATTTAATGTTGCCTTTTTTAAACCCAGAAATTTTTCCAAATCATTTACTTCCGCTTTTAGCAAATCATTTTAAAAATCCAAAAGCATCAAGCGATACCGATGTTAAATTAGCTTTATCATTAAAACAATACGATGCGCCAAATAATAAAACTTATATATTTGAAGTTGCGCCAAATACCATTTTCAAAATTTATAATGGTAAAATGTTTAAAATGCTTAAAAAACGAGTTAAACGTTACGAATGTGTTGAGATTGAAACAGGAAAATTGTATCTTTTCAATCCAAATGCAGAAGTAGAAGTAATAAAGAATAAATAAACATAAAATAACTAAAATACTTTAAAATGAACAAAAATTATTATGCCATCCTAATGGCAGGTGGAGTTGGCTCTAGGTTTTGGCCGGTGAGCACTCAGGATTTTCCAAAACAATTTCACGATATGTTGGGTACAGGCGATACTTTAATTCAAAAAACATTTCAAAGACTTTCACATTTAATTCCAAAAGAAAACATATACATTTTAACCAACGAGCGTTATAACGATTTGGTTTTAGAGCAACTTCCAGAGGTTACACAAAAGCAAGTGGTTTTAGAACCTGCAATGCGTAATACGGCGCCATGTATTTTATATGCTTCATTAAAAATTCAAAAGGAAAATCCAGATGCGGTTATGATTGTTGCACCAAGCGACCATTGGATTGAAGATGAAGCAACATTCTCGAAAAACGTAGAACAAGCATTCGAATTTTGTGCCGATAACGATGCCTTAATGACCTTAGGTATTCAACCAACTTTTCCTAATACTGGTTATGGTTATATAGAGTTCGATAAAGGCGCATCAAACGATATAAAATCAGTAAATCAGTTTAGAGAAAAACCAGATTATGAAACGGCAAAATCGTTTATAGACCAAGGAAACTTCTTATGGAATGCTGGGATATTTATGTGGAGTGCTAAAAGTGTGGTGAAAGCTTTTGAAAGTAATCAACCAGAATTGTACAAACATTTTGAAGCAGGAATATCGGCATATAATACCGAAGCCGAAGAGGCTTTTATAAAAGAAAATTACCCATTAGCAGAAAACATTTCTGTAGATTATGCCATCATGGAAAAATCAAAAAATGTTTATGTTATTGCGGCCGAATTCGATTGGAACGATCTTGGTACTTGGGGTAGTTTATATGACAAATTGGGAGCTAACGATAATGGTAATGCAGTAGTTAATGCTAGAACTTTAGTTGAGGATGCATCGGGAAATATGATTAGAACTAAAAACAATAAAATTGTAGTTGTAGATGGTTTAAATGATTATATTGTGGTAGATAAAGAAGATGTGTTATTAATTTATCCAAAATCAAAAGAACAGGATATTAAAAAAGTTCTTCAAAAAGTAAAAGATAAATTTGGAGAACAATACGGTTAGTATTTTATGAGCGAAGAAAGTAAATTTAATTTCACTGAAGATGAAGTGAAACCTGAAAAAAATGTTGAGCAATCTAAAGAAGCTGTAAAAAAAGATGCGCAAGGTTTATTTAAAAGTATAAAAACTTTTTTTAGTGAGTTATTAGATTTTCGAGATGATACCGACAGAGATGCTACAATTGCAGCTATAAAAGGAGATATTCCATTTAAAGGAGCAACAGCTTGGATTTTAATTTGTTCCATTTTTGTAGCCTCTATTGGTTTAAATGCAAACTCAACAGCTGTGGTTATTGGTGCGATGTTAATTTCACCATTAATGGGGCCAATTTTAGGTGTCGGACTTTCTATTGCTATAAACGATATTGATACATTAAGACGCTCGTTAATAAATTTAGCTATTATGATAGTTTTAAGTTTATTAACGGCGTTTTTGTTTTTTAGGTTTTTTCCTTTAAGTGAAGATACTTCGGAATTGTTAGGGCGTGTTAAACCAGATATTCGTGATGTTTTAATTGCTTTTTTTGGTGGTTCGGCTTTAATTATTGCACGAACCAAAAAAGGTACTATTGCTTCAGTTATTTTTGGTGTCGCTATTGCCACAGCTTTAATGCCGCCATTATGTACAGCAGGGTATGGTTTAGCAAAAGCAAATTGGGAATATTTTGGGCAAGCCATGTATTTATTTACTATTAATACTATTTTTATAGCTCTTGCAACCTTTTTAGTTTTAAAAATATTGCGCTTCCCAATGTTGCGATACGCAAATTCTAAAAAACGTAAACGTATATCCCAGTTAGCATCAATTACTGCAATTGTTGTAATGATTCCGGCTTCGTTTACATTCTGGAGCGTGTATAAAGAAAGTACTTTTAATAGAGATGCTATTCGCTTTATAGAGACAGAACTTACCGCTTTGGATTACGGTGAGTATATCAAGAAAAATACAACGTATAAATATGGTGGAGACACCGATGGTTTAATAGAATTAAATTCTTTTGGTCTTGAAGAAATACCAGAAAGCACTATTAACTTGTTGAAAAAAAGGATAGAAGATTATCCTGCTTTGGTTGAAGAAAATACGCAGTTAATATTTAATCAAAATAAAAACTCAACTGTAGATCAATTTAATTACATGAAACAATTAAGGTTTCGAGATTCGTTAGATTTATTATCCTATCAGGATAGAATTAAATATTTACAAGATAGGGTTATAACTTTGGAGCGTTACGAGAAAAACGACATTCCTTTTGAAGCTATAACTAAAGAAGTTGAAATAAATTATGAAAATATTGAAGAGATTTCGTTTTCTAACGTTATTAATTCAAACTTTAAGAAAATAGATACACTTCCTGTGTTTTCTGTTAAATGGACTAGTAATTCTAGCGAAAGTTCAAGAAAAACCGATACTGAAAAATTAGAAAAATGGCTTAAATTAAAGCTTAAATCTAATAAAATTGAAGTAAAACGGGTAAATTAATTTAATACTTAAACGTTATCTTCTAGGTACATTCGTCGAACTTTTTTAAATAAGTTAGACGAGTAAACAAAATCTGTGACAGATGTATTATCGGTTTTAAAAATAGTATGCTTTGAGCCTTCCCATTCTTTTAAACCAAGTTTTAAAAACACAATTTTTTCACCAATTTCCATTACCGAGTTCATATCATGCGAATTAATTACAGTTGTTATTTGATATTCTTCGGTAATTTCTTGTATTAAATTATCAATAACAATTGAGGTTCGCGGGTCTAAGCCGGAGTTTGGTTCGTCGCAAAATAAATACTTTGGTTTATTAACAATAGCACGTGCAATTGCCACACGTTTTTGCATACCTCCAGAGGCTTCACTAGGCATTTTATTATGCGCATCCTCTAAATTTACACGTTTAAGAACAAAATCTACACGATCTTCCATTTCGCTTTTACTTTGTTTTGTAAACATTTTTAAAGGAAACATAACATTTTCGGCAATCGTCATAGAATCAAATAACGCACTTCCTTGAAAAACCATACCTATCTCTGCACGAATATTACGCTTTTCATCTTCAGATAGCTTCGAAAAAATTTTGCCATCATAAGCAATGCTTCCTTGTTCGTAATCAAATAGGCCTAATAAGCATTTTAAAAAAACGGTTTTACCAGAACCACTTTGCCCGATAATCAGGTTGGTTTTACCTTTTTCAAAAGTGGTCGTAATGCCTTTTAAAATATGAGCATTTCCAAACGATTTATGTAAATTTTTAACTTCTATCATTATCCTAACATCATATCGGTTAATAAATAATTTAGTAAAATAATAACAACCGAAGTCCAAACAAACGAGGTTGTACTTGCTTTACCAACTTCTAAAGCGCCACCTTTCATATAATAACCATAATAAGAGGGAATGGTAGCTAAAATAATAGCAAATACAAACGTTTTTATAAAAGCGTAAATAATATGAAAAGTTTCAAAATCGGTTTGTATACCGGTTACATAATCTGCTAGAGTAGAATAACCTCCATAAACACAAGCAGCCATACCACCCAGAATACCTAAAAACATAGCTATAGATATAACAAACGGGTAAAGTAAAAGTGCAATAAATTTTGGGAAAACTAAGTAGTTTAAGGAGTTTATGCCCATAACTTCTAACGCATCAATTTGTTCTGTTACACGCATGGTTCCAATGCTTGAGGTTATAAACGAGCCCACTTTACCAGCCATAATTATAGATATAAATGTTGGTGCAAATTCTAATATAACAGACTGTCTTGTAGCAAAACCTACGAGGTACTTGGGTATTAACGGGCTGTCAATATTTAAAGCGGTTTGTATGGTAACAACGCCACCAACAAAAAAGGCTATAAAAGATACTATACCCAACGATCCAATTATTAAATCATCTATATCTTTTAGAATAAGTTGTTTCATAACACTCCACTTAGTGGGTTTACGAAACATTTCGGCAGTCATTAAAAAATAAGCTCCTATATTTTTTAGGTAGGTCATATAAATATATATTATTGCTAAATTAAAAAAACTTAAGCGTATTTAACCTTAAATTTAAATTAAGATGTTATAAATATGTATTTTTGAAGCATAAATTTTTTATCATGATTAGAAAAATAATTATCCCTGTTTTAACCGTAATTGTTTGTTTTTCCGCGAAAGCGCAAACTATAAATACAAACGAAAACCCAAAATTAGTTGTTGGTATAGTAGTAGACCAAATGCGATACGATTATTTAACACGTTTTTATAACAAATTTGGAGAAGATGGTTTTAAACGCATGATAAATGAAGGATTCAATTGTAAGAATCATCATTTTAATTACATACCTACAAAAACAGGTCCAGGTCATGCTTCGGTTTTTACAGGAACTACACCTAAATATCATGGTATTATAGCAAACGATTGGTACGATAAATACGAGAAAAAAATGGTGTATTGTGCTGAAGATGATTCGGTGCAATCTGTAGGAACAGAATCTAGCGACGGCCAAATGTCGCCTCGAAGAATGCAAACCACTACTTTTGCGGATGAAAATCGCTTGTTTACTCAAAATCTTGGAAAAACCATTGGTATTTCTATTAAAGACAGAGGTGCAATTTTACCTGCAGGACATACAGCAAATGCAGCATATTGGTTTAGAGGTAAAAGTGAGGGTAAGTTTATTTCAAGTACCTATTATATGAATGAATTGCCTAATTGGGTAACATCATTTAACAAATCAAAAACTGTAAAATCGTATTTAAAAGACTGGAATACGCTACAAAATATTGAAACATATACAGAAAGTGGAGCCGATTTAAATGAGTTTGAAGGTGGTTTTAGAGGTAAAGAAACAGCAACATTTCCATACGATTTAAAAAAACTTAGTAAAATAAACGGCGGTTTCGATATTTTAAAAGCTACACCATATGGTAATAGCCTTGTAATAGATTTTGCCATAGCAGCATTAAAAGGTGAAGCGTTAGGCAAAGATAATATTACAGATGTGTTAACCGTTAGTTTTTCTAGTACCGATTATGTGGGACATAATTTTGGTGTAAACTCTAAAGAGGTTGAAGATACTTATATTCGTTTAGATAAAGATTTAGAGCGCTTTTTTAAGGTATTAGATGCCGAAGTTGGTAAAGGAGAATATACCGTGTTTTTAACCGCAGATCACGGCGCTGTAGATGTGCCTTCTTACTTACGAAAAATGCAAATTCCTGCGGGATATTTAAATAATAAAGAAACCAAAGCTAAATTTGCAGCCTTTCTAATGGATACTTTTGGAGTTGATAATTTAATTGAAAACATTAGTAACGATCAAATATTTTTAAATCACGAAGCTGTAAAAGCAACAAATAAAACTTTATCCGAAGTTGAAGCGATTATTGTAGATGAGCTTATAAACTATAAAAACGTTTACAAAGTATACGCCGCATCTACCATGCATAATAACGATTTCACATCTGGTATGGAAGAGTTATTACAAAAGGGTTATAGTCAAAAACGATCTGGGGATGTTTTAATAATTGCAAACCCAAATTATATTTCTTATAGTAAAACAGGGTCTACGCATGGTAGCGGATTTAAATATGATACCCATGTACCATTATTGTTGTTTGGAAAAGGAATAAAACATGGCGAAACATTGCAAAAAACAGTAATTCCAGATATAGCCCCAACTATTTCTGCTTTATTAGGTATAAGTTTTCCTAACGGTACAACGGGAGCGCCGTTGGAATTTGTGCTAGATTAATGAATAAAAGAACTATATATTCTGCAATAGCCATTGTTTTAGTTCTTTGTGTTTATGGTTACGAGCATTTTTTAAAAGAAGAAGATAAAGCTGAAACTATTTTTGAAGGTACTAAAGCAAAGCAAAATACAAACGAGTATTTTCTGCCAACAAGTACAACGGGTCAAATAGTGCATCATAACGGATATTCATTATCGTATAGTGAAACTCATGAACAAGCAGAATGGGTGGCGTACGAATTAAAAAAGGAGCATTTAGCCAATACTAATTTTAAGCGTCCTTATTTCGAAATTGATGAAGCTGTAAAAACTACAGCTGCACATTGGAGAAATTATAAAAATTCAGGTTACGATCGCGGGCATCTTTGTCCTGCAGGCGATAGAAAGTATAGTAAAACGGCTCACGACGAAACATTTTTAACTAGTAATATAAGTCCGCAAGAGCACGAATTTAATGCTGGAATTTGGAATACCTTAGAGCAAAAAGTACGCTATTGGGCTAGTAAATATAATGGTCTTTTTGTTGTTACAGGAGGAGTTTTACGTGGTAACATGAAAACCATTGGAAGCGAAAACGTATCGGTGCCTAATAAGTTTTTTAAAGTATTAATTGATAATAATACAGGTAATACTAAAATGATTGCTTTTTTATTACCACATGAAAATTCGCAAAAGCCATTATATGAGTTTGTTGTTTCTGTTGATGACATTGAAGCCTTAACGGGAATAGATTTTTTTCCAGAATTAGAAGATGATATTGAAAACAAACTTGAAGCTTCAAGTAGTTATAAGGGTTGGAGTTTTTAGGTTTGTTAGTTGTTAGTTGTTAGTTGTTAGTTGTTAGTTGTTAGTTGTTAGTTGTTAGTTGTTAGTTGTTAGTTGTTAGTTGTTAGTTGTTAGTTGTTAGTTGTTAGTTGGTGTCCTGCTGAGCGCAGTCGAAGCATAACATCTAAATTACAACGATTTAACTTTACAGAAATAGTATTTAACTACTTAATGCTTTTGGTTTGCAATGTAGTAAGCCCGTCCTTTAATATTACAACACCCTTTATGTTTTGCGCTATTTACAACTAAATCATCAGGAACCATACAACCTTTAATAGTCATAGATTTTTTAAATGCCATAACCTTAGGTTCGGGTTTTAACTTGCTTAAAAAGTAAATTCCAAGGCCAATTAAAACTATAAGTGTAAAATATTTCATTTATTTTAATTTGTTTAGCATACCTTTCCAGCGTAAGTTTCTAATAAATTTTCCTTCTTCGTTATTTACTAAAAACTCAGGTTTCTCTTTTGTTGCTTTAAAATATCCAGATAAATAATCTAAAAATAACCTCAAACTACGTTTTTTGTAAGCTAATTTTAAAGCCGATATAAAGGTAATAAAAAAACCATAACGCATTTTATACATCGCTTCACCTTGTAGGTATTTTGATGCTTTATTGTAACTAACGCCAGTTGGCTTTAAATGTTTTACATGAAGTGTTTCATCGGTTAAAATTTCCCAACCGTAGTATTTAGCCAAAAGCTCATCTACTGTATCCCAACCCATAGAAGGTTTTAGTTTACCAATATCTAAAAAGCATTGTTTTCGGTATGCTTTTAAAGCCCCACGAATATGGTCTTTTCGGGTTAGGTTTTCTAAAACCCAATGATTGTTTTTTTCAATGTAACAAAAACCGGCAGCCATTCCTAATTTAGAATTATTTGAAAAATGATTAGCGATAGATTCTAAGTAGTTTTCTGGAAAAATGAGGTCGGCATCAAACTTACATAGCACATCATAATCATCATTTATAACATTAAAACCTTTGTAAAATGCGTTAATAATTTTGCTTCCTGGTAAGTGTTTATTGGACGATTTCGAGTTGATTAACGTAATCCAATTGTGTTTTTGGCAATAATTTTCAATAATACGCTGCGAATCGTCGGTAGAATTATCATTAACCACAACCAATTGTTTTGGTCTAAGGGTTTGTTTAACCAAAGATTCTAGGGTTAAACCTATAACATCTTGTTCGTTATGCGCGGGAATTATTATTGAAAAGTTCAAAGTTTAAATTTTAAAGTTAAACTCTTTCGGCGTAAATAATATAATATCTTGGAGTAAACCATCTTAAAAAGGGGCGAATACCAATTTTTTTTGTTGGATTGGTCCATTTTTTTGAGTCTATAATTTTCCAACCGGTTTTTTCTAAAAGCCAATCGAATTGCCAATCTTCAAACTCATGGTAATGTCTGTCCCATTTATCTGTTTTACTTCTGTATGCTGAAGAAAACCATAGTTTTAATGGAACGCTTGCTACTAATTTATTGGTTTTTATAGATTTTAAAACGGTAAAAGGAGAAAGTAAATGTTCGAAAATTTCGAAAGCAGTAATAACTTCGGCTTCAGAGTTTTGAATTGATGAGGTGTCAATATCTAAATCTTCTCCTTTCGTGTTTTCAACATTATAACCTTGATTTTTCATAATTTTAGAAAACGGATTTTCCACCCCTAAATCTAGAATAGATTCTTTGGTGTCAATATGTTTTTCTAAAAATTCTAAAGTATGTTTAAAACGTTTATTAGGAAATGTTTTTTCGTACATTTTTTTATTTCCGCGTAAGCGATAAATTAATATTTGTAAACAATAGCGTTTATGTGCATGCCTGCACCTACGCTTGCAAATATAATAACATCTCCAGCATTTAATTCATGGTTTTCCAATTGATTTCGTTTAACTAAATCTAGCAATGTAGGTATAGTTGCTACAGAGCTATTTCCTAATTTATGAATACTCATTGGCATAACATGTTCTGGAGCTTCTAAATTGTAAAGTTTATAGAAACGCTCTAAAATGGCTTCATCCATTTTTTCGTTAGCTTGATGTATAAATATTTTTTTCACTTCGGAGATAGAAACCCCACTGTTATCTAAACAGGTTTTCATGGCTTGTGGTACATTTGTTAGGGCGAACTCGTATATTTTTCGGCCGTCCATTTTTATGTAACGCGTGTCATTAACTGTCTCTTGCTTATTAGATTTACCAAAGTATAAATAGTAGGCTTCATCATATGTAAAACTAGCTGTTTCGTGCGCTAAAATACCACCATCATTATCTGTTGCTTCAACAATAGTTGCACCCGCACCATCAGAAAAAATCATGGCATCTCTATCGTGTTTATCTACAACTCTAGAAAGTGTTTCTGTACCAATTACTAAACAGCGTTTTGCCATACCCGATTTAATGTAGGCTTTGGCTTGTATAACACCTTCTACCCAGCCAGGGCAACCAAAAAGAATATCAATGGCAACACATTTTGGATTTTGTATGCGCAAACTGTGTTTTATTCTAGAGGCTAAAGAAGGTAGTAAATCGCTTTGAATGGTATTGTGTTTAACATCTCCAAAATTGTGAGCGACAATTATATAATCTATAGTTTCAGGATCTATTTTTGCGTCATCAATGGCACGTTCTGCGGCAAAAAAGCCCAAATCTGAAGAATTTAAATGTTCTTTAGCGTATCGCCTTTCACTAATACCAGTTATGGCTTTAAATTTTTTAACAATTACTTCATTAGGATGTTTAATTAAAGATCCGTCTGAGTTTAAAAATTCGTGATTATGAAAATTTTCGTTTTTCTCTATAGTACTTGGTATATAACTACCTGTACCTGTTATCTTGATATTCATAGAACTAAAAATGCCTTATTTATGTAGCCTTGCAATGTAAAGGCTTTTAGTAAAAAGGCATTTTTAATTTTATAATTTATTACGATGTTCAAAGGCTAATTTTAAGCCTCAATATAATCTTCAATTGGTGCGCATGAACATACTAAATTACGGTCGCCAAAGGCATCATCAACGCGACGCACACTTGGCCAAAACTTATTGTTTTTTACGTAGTTTAACGGGAATGCGGCCTTTTCTCTTGTGTATGGTAAATTCCACTCGTTGGCGGTAATCATTTCTAGAGTGTGAGGTGCATTTTTTAATACGTTGTTTGGCTCGTCTTTCGATACAGAATCGATTTCATTTTTAATTGAAATCATGGCATCACAAAAACGATCTAATTCTGCTTTACTCTCACTTTCAGTAGGTTCTATCATTAAAGTTCCTGCCACAGGGAAAGAAACAGTTGGTGCATGAAAACCGTAGTCCATTAAGCGTTTCGCAATATCCGAAACCTCAATGCCGTTAGCTTTAAAAGGACGACAATCAACAATCATTTCGTGAGCCGCTCTACCACGTTCGCCAGAATATAAAGTATCAAAACTCCCTTCTAAACGCTTTTTAATATAATTAGCATTTAGTATGGCAATTTTAGTAGATTCTGTTAAGCCTTCTGCTCCTAACATTTTAATATATCCATACGATATTAAACATACCAATGATGAGCCAAAAGGAGCAGCAGAAATTGCAGAAATAGCTTTTTTTCCTCCAGTTTTTACAACCGGGTTTCCAGGTAAAAACGGAACCAATTGTTTGGCTACACAAATAGGTCCAACACCGGGGCCACCACCACCGTGAGGAATAGCAAAAGTTTTATGTAAATTTAAATGACAAACATCGGCACCAATTTGCCCAGGGTTAGTTAAGCCAACTTGTGCGTTCATGTTAGCGCCATCCATATATACTTGTCCGCCGTTGTCGTGAATAATTTTAGTAATTTCTTTAATAGCCGATTCATAAACCCCGTGAGTAGACGGGTAAGTTACCATTAAACAAGATAAGTTATCTTTGTGTAATTCTGCTTTTTCACGTAAATCGTCAACATCAATATTTCCTTTTTCTGTAGATTTTGTTACAACAACCTTCATGCCTGCCATTACTGCGCTTGCAGGGTTTGTTCCATGAGCTGATGATGGAATTAGGCATATGTTTCTATGATGATCGCCACGCGATTCATGGTAAGCTTTTATAACCATTAAGCCCGCAAACTCACCTTGTGCACCAGAATTTGGCTGTAAAGATGTTGCTGCAAAACCTGTAATTTCGGTAAGTTGATCTTCTAGTTCTTTTAAAACAGTTAAATAACCTTTGGCTTGTTTGGCTGGTACAAATGGGTGAATGTTAGCCCATTTAAAAATACTTAAGGGTAGCATTTCCGAAGCAGCATTAAGCTTCATAGTACACGATCCTAAAGAAATCATGGATTGGTTTAAAGCTAAATCTTTGCGCTCTAAAAATTTAATGTATCGCATTAATTCCGTTTCGGAATGATAGGTGTTAAATACTTCCGATGTTAAAAATTCAGATTGGCGTTGCAGGTTTTCTGCAATATGATTTGCTTCTTCTAAATCTTTAATTTTAATTGTTTTTTTATCGGCAGCTTCAGCAAAAACAGAAATTAAATAATTTAAATCTCGAATAGAAGTCGTTTCGTTTATAGAAATGGTTACCGTATTTTTATTAGGGTAGTATAAATTGACTTTTTTGGCGGTAGCGATTTTTTTAATGCTTTTTGCCTTAGCTTTTATTTGAAGCGTATCAAAATACGATGTGTTTTCTTGTTCGTAACCTAAATCATTCAAAGCCTTTTCTAAAGCTACAGTTTTATTGTGTACACTATTTGCTATAAATTTTAAACCTTTAGGCCCGTGATAAACAGCATACATGCTTGCCATTACAGCTAGCAAAACTTGGGCAGTACAAATATTTGAAGTGGCTTTATCGCGTTTAATATGTTGCTCGCGAGTTTGCAAAGCCATACGTAAAGCGCGGTTGTCGTTAACATCTTTTGTAACTCCAATAATTCGTCCAGGAATATCACGTTTGTAAGCTTCTTTGGTTGCAAAATAAGCAGCGTGTGGACCGCCATATCCCATTGGTATTCCAAAACGTTGCGTGGTTCCAACAACCACATCGGCACCAAATTTACCAGGTGCTTCAAGTTTTACTAAACTTAATATATCGGCAGCAACGGCTACCTTAATGTTATTGCTGTTTGCTTCTTCTATAAAAGATTTTATATCGGTAACTTGACCATGTTTTCCAGGATATTGAAGTAGTGCCCCAAAGAATTCTTGAGAGAAATCAAATTCACTTTCTTTACCAATAACCAATTCTATACCAATTGGTAAGGCTCTTGTTTCTAGGAGTGATAAGGTTTGTGGTAAAACATCTTCAGAAATGAAAAACTTATTAATACCTGCTTTTTTTTGATCGCGTGCTCTAACGGCGAAAAGTAAACTCATGGCTTCCGCAGCAGCGGTACTTTCATCAAGTAAAGAGGCATTTGCTATTTCCATTCCGGTTAATTCAATAACCATGGTTTGAAAATTTAAAAGGGCCTCTAAACGGCCTTGAGCAATTTCGGCCTGATAAGGCGTGTAAGCTGTATACCAACCTGGGTTTTCTAGAATATTTCGTTGTATAACGGCAGGTAAAATAGTAGGGTGGTAGCCTAACCCAATATAAGTTTTGTATGCTTTATTTTTTTTAGAAAGTTCATGAATATGCAATAAGTATTCATGCTCTGTCATGGGTTCGTCTAAATCAAGATTGTTTTTTAGTCGAATATCATCTGGAATAGTTTCATAAATTAACTGGTCAAGCGAGTCAATTCCAATAGTTTCAAGCATTGATTGTTGGTCGTTTTCACGTGGACCAATATGACGAAGAGCGAAAGCATTTGTGTTCATTAAAACGAAATTGATATATTTTTCGCAAAAATAAACAATAAAATGCGTGTTTTGTTGCAAATAATGTAAAGTTTTCAACCAAATAAAAACCTTATTAACACTTTGGTTATTTTTGTAAGATGAAAGTATTAAAAAGACTTTTTAATTTTTATTTGCAAAGTAGTATTCATGTAGCTTTAGCGGTAGTTTCCTTGGCTTGTGTTACTTTTTTTAACTATAAAGTTTTAATAGACTTTAACATGTTGTTTTTTTTGTTTTTCTCTACTATTACTGGATATAATTTTGTGAAGTTTTATGGTATAGCAAAATTCCACCATCGTAGTTTGGCAACATGGTTAAAATACATTCAAATATTTTCGTTTTTCTGCTTTGTTTTTCTGTGCTTTTTTGCTTACCTATTACAAACTAAAACCTTATTGTATATTTTGGGGTTTGGTGTGGTTACTTTTTTATATGCTATTCCGTTTTTGCCTAAACATATTTTTGTTGATAGTAAGCAAAATTTAAGAAGTATTAGCGGATTAAAAATTTACTTAATCGCCTTAATTTGGAGTGGTGTTACGGTAGTTTTACCATTAATTGAAGCAGATTATGTTTTAAATGCCGATGTTGTTTTATCGCTTATGCAACGGTTTATTTTTATTGTAGTTTTAATGTTGCCGTTCGAGATTCGCGATTTGCGTTATGATAGTTTAAAACTATCGACAGTGCCACAAAAAATTGGTATTAAAACCACAAAATGGGTGGGTGTTTTTTTATTATTTGTGCTTTTTTTGATGGAGTTTTTTAAAGATGAAACCACACATTTAAAATTGCTTACTTTGGCCTTGGTTTGTTTTTTAACAGGAGGATTTGTTGTTGGCTCGAAAATTTATCAAGGAAAATATTACAGCGCATTTTGGGTAGAAGCAATTCCTATTTATTGGCTGTTATTGCTTTTAATGTTTAGATAATTCTTTTTTAAATTTCATTTCTAACGCTTCTCTTTCTTTTGGATTAAGGCATTCTGCGTTCGATGACTTGACTACTTTAGTGAGCTTTTTGTTTCTTTTGTAATATTTTTGAGTTACGTTACAATACATAAGACGAACGCTTAGTTTAAATTTTTCCCAAGAGCTTGCCTCGTCATACTGTGCTTTATCACAGATGTGTTTTGCTTCGTCACAGCTTATAAAAAATACACTTTTCTTCATGTTTTACAACCAATTTTTTTCTAAACAATCTGCCATTGCGGTTCTTGCTCTATGGATTATAACCCAAAGGTTAGACGCTGTTATATTCAATTCATTACAAATAACTTCTGTTTCGTAATTTAAAATGGTTTTCATTTTAAAAACGTCAGCTTGTTTTTGCGGTAGTTTGCTTAAACAGCTGTGAATAGCGTTACCAAGTTCTGCGTTTTGTAAAGTGTCTTCAGCGGTTTTGTCAAAAGGATCGGCAACGCGTTCTTCTAGCCAATCGCCTTCACTTTCGGCATCATCGTTGTAACCTATTCTAACTTCAGCTTTACCTTTATTAGAATTAATTTTTCTGTAATAATCTATAATTTTTCGTTTTAAAATAGAGATTAACCATGTGCGTTCACTGGCATCTCCTTTAAAGTTTTTCATAGATTTTAAACCAGCCAAAAAAGTTTCAGAAACTAAATCTTGAGCCATTTCTCGATCGTTTACTCTCGATATGGTATAATTAAATAAGTAATCGGAGTATAAATCGATCCACTTATTAGGGTTAATTTCATGTTTTGGCATCCTAGGGAGTTTTCTTTTTTCAAAAATAGAATAAAAAAATTAAAATTCTATCGTCTTTTAATTAATAGGCCTTTGTGTTTTTTTAATAAATAGTTAATGTATACATGGTAAGTGGCAACAAGCATTGGTACTACAATAAAAGAGATTATTAGTAGAATTAAATAGTCATGGTTTTTAAGCATATATGAAATACCCATTAATATAAAACTTATTAAAACTGCTAGCCAATAGTTAGAAAGATGCTTTTTAACCGAAGTAGGAAATTGGTCTGTTTTAAGTGAAAATATTAATGCAAAAATGAGTTGTATTGGGCCTAATAATATCTGAGCGTATAAACCATAGATATAATAGTAATATGCTAGGTAGGGAACTATTGTTATAAGGTAAAAGAAGCAGTTTATATAATACAAGGTTTTCATAGGTTTATTTTGTTTGGTTAGATTTTCGTCGGCCTCTAAAAAATAAAAATAGGTTTATAAATAGCATAACACCAAGGTAAATGGTGAAGCCTCCTATTTTTTTGCTTAATAACTCCATTAATGTTTGGCTGGTTATTGGAGTTTGACTGTAATAGTGAATTTGCATAATAAAAAGGGCGAAACCTATATTAATTAAGTAAAAGCCAGTTTCAAAAAGTTTATTGGTGGCCAAGGCAATGGTTTCTTTTCCTTTAAAAATATCAATCATAAAAATTTTGCCATTTTTAAAGAGCATTTTCGATACAAAAATTGTTAGTGCAATTACAATTGGTAAATAAATAACGTAACCGATTATTAGTTTTGATTGTTCCATGTTGTTAAATTTTAATGTTTGATTTGTTTAAATAAGTAATCCAGAAAATATTATTAAAATGAAGTGTTGCAAGAATTAGTAAAATAAGCCCGATGTTTTTGGTTAATGAATTTAAAAGTTCGACTCCATTTGATACGTTTTGCCAAAGTGAAATTGAAAATATGGTATAGCCTATGTTTACTAAATAATAGCCTATTAATAGTAAGTTGTTTACTTGTTTTGCGAATGTTGTGTTTTGAAGTATTTTAAATAGAAATACAGCTCCGTTTTTATAAAATACCCAACCTGTTTTTATAGTCACGACAGATATCGTTGGTAAAAAGATGCTATATGCGAGTATGTTATAATTCATTCTATTGTTTTTAAACTTTCAGTAAATATTGAAAGTTGTTTTTAAATTTTTTTATTTAAAAAGTTTAAGTAACGATTTTGTAAGCCAGTTTTGGTTTTGGTTCACTACTTTATTAATCATTAAATCCATTGTATCTGTTAGTTCGTGTAAAGCTTGGGTTTGTTTTATGAGCTCTTTGGTGTTTTCATTACCATCATCTTTAATCGATGATACTTCTTTTAATACTTTTATTACAGGTTTTATTTCTCGTCGACTACGTTCTTTTGCTACAATTCTGGCTAATTCTTGCACATCTTTTTCGGTTGAAAAATATTCTTTTCTTTCGCCAGGTATAATTTCTTTGGTAACAATTCCCCAATCCATAAGCTGTCTTAAATTCATGCTGGTGTTACCACGAGATATTTTAAGTTCTTCCATAATATCTTCCATAGATAATGGTTTTGTTGAAATAAATAACAACGCTTGTATTTGAGCCATGGCCTTATTAATTCCCCAAAGCGAACCTAAACTTCCCCAAGTGCTTATAAATTTTTCTTTGCCTTCTTTGTAATTCATGCGTCAAATATATAAAACATTTTAAACTTTCAAAAATTATTGAAAGTTTATTTCAATTTTAATGTCGATGTTTTTGGGCATCGACATTAAATGAATTTATTTTTCAATTAATCCTGCACGCTTTAATAAAGCTTCAGGCTGAGGTTCTTTTCCGCGAAAGCGTTTGTATAAAACCATAGGATCTTCTGTACCGCCTTGCGACAACACATTGTCTTTAAATTTTGTAGCCACCGTTTTACTAAATATACCTTCTTCTTTAAAATATTCAAAGGCATCGGCATCTAAAACTTCGGCCCATTTATAGCTGTAATATCCAGACGAATAACCGCCTTGAAAAATATGAGAGAACGATGTGCTCATGCAGTTTTCGGCAACATCTGGGTACAATTGTGTATTTTTAAAAGCTTCTAATTCATGTGCTTTAACTGAATTTATGGTTTCTGGCGATTCAATAGCATGCCAACTCATGTCTAATAAACCAAAACTTATTTGGCGTAAGGTTTGCATGCCTTCGTTAAATGCTGCCGAAGCTTTTATTTTTTCAACTAAATCCATTGGTATAACTTCGCCTGTTTCATAGTGCGTTGCAAAAAGTTCTAAAGCTTCTTTTTCGTAACACCAATTTTCAAAAACTTGGCTTGGTAATTCAACAAAATCCCAAAATACGCTTGTTCCCGATAAACTTGGATAAGTGGTGTTAGCCAGCATGCCATGTAAGGCGTGACCAAATTCGTGAAAAAGTGTAGTTACTTCGTTAAAAGTTAACAGCGACGGTTTGCTTTTTGTGGGTTTTGTAAAGTTGCATACTATAGATATGTGTGGTCGATCGTTTTTATCGTCCTTTATATATTGAGGCTTGTAAACGGTCATCCACGCGCCACCACGTTTTCCTGCTCTTGGGAAAAAATCTGCATAAAAAATGGAAATGTAATTGCCTTTGCTATCTGTTACTTTGTAGGTTAAGACGTCGTTGTGGTATTTATCGATGTCGTTTATTTCTTCAAATTGAAGCCCGAATAGTTTATTGGCAATTGTAAATACACCATTAATTACGTTTTCTAGCTTAAAGTATGGCTTAAGTTTCTCGTCATCTAAATCAAACAATTTTTGTTTTAGTTTTTCTGAGTAATACGATGCATCCCATTTTTGTAATTGGTCTATGCCGTCTAATGCTTTCGCAAATTCACTGAGTTTGTCAAACTCTTTTTTGGCTGCAGGCTTTGCTTTTGCTAATAAATCGTTTAAAAATGTGGTTACGGTTTCTGGGTTTTTCGCCATACGCTCTTCTAATACAAAATGAGCATGAGTTTTATAACCTAGTAAATTAGCACGTTTATGGCGCAGTTTAACAATTTTTAAAACGATATCTTGATTGTCTAATTCATCATTATTAAAGCCTTTTGATGCAAATGCTAGCGAGAGTTTTTTTCGTAATTCGCGGTTTTTTGCATAGGTCATAAATGGTACATAGCTTGGATATTGCAAAGTAATAATCCAACCGTCTTTACCTTTTTGTTCTGCCGTATCTTTAGCATCTTCTATGGCGCTTTCTGGTAGGCCATCTAAATCGGCTTCGTTGGTAATGTGCAGTTCGTATTTATTGGTTTCGGCTAGAACATTTTCGCCAAATTTTAGGCTTAGTTGACTTAATTCTTTATCTATTTCGCGAAGTTCTTGTTTTTTATCTTCTGGTAAATTAGCACCATTTCGTGAAAAGCCTTTATATTTTTTATCTAATAGCGTTTGTTGTTCGGTAGTTAAATTTAGGTCGTTTTTAGTATCGTAAACCGCTTTTACTCGTTTAAATAAGGCTTCATTTAATGTTACATCGTTACTGAATTCTGATAGTAATGGCGATACTTCTTGAGCTATTTTTTGTATTTCTTCGTTGGTTTCGGCAGAATTTAAATTAAAAAAAATGCTTGAAATTCTGCTTAGTTGCTCACCAGAAAAATCTAAAGCTTCAATAGTATTTTTAAAATTTGGAGTTTCAGGATTATTCGCGATTTCATCTATCTCGACTTTAGCATCGATTATTCCTTTTTTAAACGCTTCGAGGTAGAAACTCGTTTCAATTTTAGCGAAAGGTGCGGTGTTATATTTAGTGAGGAATTTACGATTTAATAGATTTTCTGCCATTTTGTTTAAAATATGTTAAAAAAATGATTTTATTATGAGTGCACAGTATTTTTTTTGTATAATTGTGCACAGCAATTTAAAGAGTGACTAACTCTTGAGAATTATTGTTAATAGCTAAGCAAAGCCTTGAAGAAATTCAAGGCTTTTTTTATTTACAGGTCTTTGGCAGACTCGTGTACTTTTAGTTTTAGTCCTTCTTTGTAAGCTACAACCTTATCTAACACACACTTATCGTGCGAACCAATAATTTGTGCCGCTAAAATACCTGCATTTTTTGCTCCGTTTAAGGCAACAGTAGCAACTGGCACGCCTCCTGGCATTTGTAAAATTGATAAAACTGAATCCCAACCATCAATAGAATTACTGCTTTTTACAGGAACGCCAATTACAGGAAGTGGCGATAAAGAAGCTACCATACCTGGTAAATGTGCAGCGCCACCAGCACCGGCAACTATAACGTTAATTCCTCTGGTGTGTGCATTTTTACTGTAATCGAATAATTTTTCGGGTGTGCGATGCGCCGAAACAATATCTACTTCAACTTCAATATCAAATCCTTTTAAAATATCTATTGCATCTTGCATAACAGGAAGGTCGCTTTTGCTTCCCATAATTACGCCTACTTTACTCATGTTTTTTTGTGTTTAGTATTAAATTTTAAACTTCAGAATTAAAATTTATTCACTTATTACTTTAATTTTCTTTTTTACTTCTTCGGCAATTTTACGGGCCTCATTTAAATCTTCATCAACTATGGTTACATGTCCCATTTTTCTAAACGGGCGTGTTTGTTTTTTGCCATAAACATGTGGTGTAACGCCGTCCATTTTCATAATAGCTTCAATGTTTTCGTATATAACATTGCCGGTGTAACCTTCGGCGCCAACTAAGTTTACCATAACGCCTCCAACTTTACTGTCTGTTCTTCCTAAAGGTAAATTTAAAATAGCGCGGATATGTTGCTCGAACTGCGAGGTGTAACTAGCTTCAATAGTTTGGTGCCCTGAATTATGAGGTCGTGGTGCTACTTCGTTTATTAAAATTTGGTCGTCTTCGGTTTGAAACATTTCAACCGCTAATAACCCAACATGATTAAAAGCCTCCGATACTTTTAGAGCAACTTCGGTTGCTTTTTTGGCAACAGCTTCATCAATTCTAGCCGGACAAATAACATATTCTACTTGGTTGGCTTCAGGGTGAAATTCCATTTCAACAACAGGGAATGTTTTTATCTCGCCAGAACTATTTCTTGCAACAATTACTGCCAATTCATTTTTAAAAGGTATTAGCTGTTCGGCTATGCATTCGCCAGTTGGTAAGCCTTGTAAATCTTCAATTTTTCTTACCATTTTTACACCATTACCGTCATAACCAAACTGTGCTGCTTTCCAAACAAAAGGCAAAGTTAAACCTCCGTTGTTAATAGCGTCTTCAATTTCAGATAAGTAAGCAAATCGCGTAAATGGAGCCGTTGGTAAATTGTTGTCTATATAAAACAATTTTTGTTTGGCTTTGTTTTGTATGGTGCGCAAAGTTTTCGCGGCTGGATAAACTTTTATGCCTTCTTTTTCTAAGGCTTCTAGAGCATCAACATTTACATTTTCAATTTCAATGGTAAGCACGTCAACTTGTTTTCCAAAGTTATAAACGGCGTCGTAATCCATTAAATTTCCTAAATGAAACTCGTCGCAAGCAATTTTGCTTGGAGCATCGTTGCTCGCCTCTAAAACACAGGTGTAAATGTCAAATTTTCGGGTGTTGTAAAGCAGCATTTTTCCTAGTTGTCCGCCGCCTAAAATTCCTAATTTAAAATCTGAAGAAAAGTAATTTGTCATGTGTAAATGCTAAAAACTCGTTTTTTGATACGCAAAAATACATTTAAAATATTTAATTAGTAATTAAAACAGCGACCAAAAAAGGTGGTAAAAGTTAATCTATTAACTATATTTGCCACTTTAAAACCATTTTGTGTGATAAAGCTACACGACAAATATTTTAAACCTTTTATTTCTGCAGCCCAAATAGATAAGGCTATGCAAAAACTAGCCGATGATATTTTAAAGGATGTTGGCGACGAAATACCAGTTTTTGTAGGCATTTTGAACGGGTCGTTTATGGTGGTTAGCGATTTTGTAAAGAAGTATAAAAATCCATGCGAGGTTACATTTATAAAATTAGCTTCGTATGAAGGTGTTAAATCTACCGAAGATATTCAGCGTTTAATTGGTTTAACTCAAGACTTAACAGGAAGAACTGTTGTTGTACTTGAAGATATTATTGATACTGGAAATACCCTTGCCGAAGTGCATCGTATTTTTAAAAACGAAAAGGTAAAATCGCTAAAAATTGCGACTTTATTTTATAAACCAGAAGCTTACAAAAAAGATTTTAAACTACATTACGTGGGTATGGAAATTCCTAACAAATTTATAGTAGGCTATGGCTTAGACTATGATGGTTTAGGAAGAAATTTACCCGAAGTATATCAAATAAAAGACACACAACACATGACAAATTTAGTGCTATTTGGTCCTCCAGGAGCAGGCAAAGGAACACAAGCTAACTTTTTAAAAGAGAAATATAATTTAGTGCATATTTCTACCGGAGATGTTTTTAGATATAATATTAAAAACGAAACGGCTTTAGGAATGTTAGCAAAATCTTATATGGATAAAGGTGAATTAGTTCCAGACCAAGTAACTATTGATATGTTAAATGCCGAAGTTGAAAAAAATGCCGATGCTAATGGTTTTATTTTCGACGGATTTCCAAGAACTAATGCTCAAGCTGAAGCGTTAGATAATTTAATGGATACTAAAGATTCTCAAATTAATGCGATGATTGCGCTTGAGGTTGATGATGAAATTTTAGTAGAGCGTTTACTTAAACGTGGAGAAACCAGTGGAAGAGCAGATGATGCCGATGAAGCTATTATAAGAAACCGAATTAAAGAATATTACCAAAAAACGGCAATTTTAAAAGATTTTTATTCTGCACAAGATAAATATTATGGCGTTGATGGAGTAGGAAGCATTGAAGATATTACAGTGCGTTTAAGCAGTGTAATTGACAGCTTGTAGAAGGTGTTTATTCGTTTAGTTGTTTAGCCGAAACATGCGCAACTAAACAACTCCACAACAAACAAATAAACAAAACAAAATGACTGAAGGAAATTTCGTTGACTACGTAAAAATGTATGTAAGTTCAGGTAATGGCGGTAAAGGTTCCGCACATTTACACCGCGAAAAATACATTGCAAAAGGCGGACCTGATGGTGGTGATGGTGGTCGTGGTGGTCATGTTATTGTGCGTGGTAGAGCAAACCTTTGGACATTATTACACTTAAAATTTAAAAAACACACCAGAGCAGGACACGGCGAACATGGTAGCAGTGGCCGCAGCTTTGGTGCCGATGGCGAAGATGTTTACATCGATGTACCTCTTGGAACCGTAATTAGAGATACGGAAACCAACGAAATACTTTTTGAAATTACCGAAGATGGCGAAGAAAAAATACTAGCTCGAGGCGGTAAAGGTGGTTTAGGAAACTGGCATTTTAAAAGTGCTACAAATCAAACACCGCGTTATGCGCAACCAGGTTTACCCATGGAAGAAAAGTACGTTACCATGGAGCTTAAAGTACTTGCCGATGTTGGTTTAGTTGGTTTCCCAAATGCTGGTAAATCTACATTATTGTCGGTGTTAACTGCGGCAAAACCTAAAATTGCAGATTATGAGTTTACTACTTTAAAACCTAATTTAGGTATTGTAAAATATCGCGATTTTCAAACCTTTGTTATGGCAGATATTCCTGGTATTATTGAAGGTGCTGCAGAAGGTAAAGGTTTAGGTCATTACTTTTTACGTCATATTGAACGTAATTCTATCTTGTTGTTTTTAATTCCATCGGATGCTCCAGATATTAGAAAACAATATGATATTCTGCTCGATGAACTTAAGCGTTACAATCCAGAAATGCTTGATAAAGAACGCATGATTGCCATATCGAAAAGTGATATGTTAGATGATGAGTTAAAAGCAGAATTGAAAACTGAATTGGATATCGAATTGCCAATTCCATATATGTTTATTTCTTCGGTGGCTCAAAAAGGAATTACAGAGCTAAAAGATACGCTATGGAGAATGTTAAACGCTTAGTTAACAGTTTTTTGGATGTCGTTATTTTCCTTAAAATTTAGGATTATTTAGTAGCAATATCGAATAAAACTCTTACTTTATGTAACAAAGTAAGATGCTTTTATACTTATCGATATCTATTGTTAACTAAATCCAGAATATTTAATGAAATCAAATCGTCAATTACTCGTTGTTTTTACACTTTTACTTTGTACTTTTTTTGCAAAAGCACAAGACATAACAGGCTCTTGGAAGGGCACTTTAAAAGTTCAAGGTATGGAAATGCCCTTAATTTTTAATATTTCTCAAGAGAATAATGTCTTAAAATCTACTATGGATAGTCCGTCTCAAGGAGCATCAGGAATCCCAATGGACGAGACTACTTTTACAGACAATACCTTAACTATATTATTTAAACAAGCTGGAATAAAATACACAGCATCACTAGAAGGCGAAACATTTAACGGTACGTTTAATCAAGGTGGAAATGCTTTGCCACTAACCTTAACAAAAACGGTAATTACGTTACCTGGAAATCCCGATTTGGTGTCTTCAGAAGCCGAATTAAAAGCGCTTTCTAGTTTGTCGAAAGGGCAATATAAATATAGTGTTGAAGATTATTTTTCAAATCCAAAAGGGTATACATTTCGGTTTTCTCCTAACGGAAAATATCTGTCTTATCGAGAACGCGATGAAAATGGAAAACAACATGTGTACGTAAAAAATATTGAAACGGGCGAGGCTAATCGAGTTATTGTAGAGTCAGAAGAATTAATTCGAGGTTATGGTTGGTTAAATCACGAACGTTTGTATTATGTAATGGATAAAGGTGGCGACGAAAATAATCACATTTATGCTATAAATTTAGATGGAACTAACGATAAAGATTTAACACCTTTCGATGGGGTGAAAGCCAATTTTTCGGAACTTTTAAAGGAAGATAAGGATCATATAATTGTGGAATTAAATAAAAATAATCCACAGGTTTTCGAACCTTATAAACTAAATGTAGTTACTGGAGAAATAACACAGCTTTTTACAAATGATGATATTAATAATCCTATTTCTGGATATGAATTCGATAAAGACGGGAATTTAAGAGGCTACACCAAAATGAAAGATGGTGTATTTAACGATTTGTATTATGAAGATGGAGAAGGTGGATTTAAATTTATGAAGCAATTAAGCTGGAAAGATAAATTTGGTATTATTGCCTTCGATTACTCAACCGAGTATGCTCATGATGCCTACGTGGTTTCAAATTTAGAATCCGATAAATCTGAAATTCTCTTGTGTGATCTAAAAAGAATGAAAGTAATTGAAAAGGTGTTTTCTAATCCTAATTACGATGTAAGTAGCATGGGGTTGTCTAAAAAAAATAACTATGCGATCGATTATTTTTCATATGAAGGCGAAAAAAATGTATTAATACCTGTTAGCGATACTTATAAAAAAATTGACGCCAAGGTAAACGAAGTTTTACCAAACATGCAATATTACGTTTTAGATAAAACCGAAGACGAAACTAAGTTTATGCTTTACGTAACAAGCGATAAGCTTTATGGTGTTTATTATGCGTACGATTTGCAAAAAGATGAGTTAAAAGAAATTTATAATACCATGCCACAACTTAACCCCGTTGATATGGCCGAAATGCGACCTATAAGTTTTACAAGTCGCGATGGTGTTACAATTCATGGTTATATTACTTTACCAAAAGCGGCATTAAATGGGGAAAAGGTACCTGTAATTGTAAATCCTCATGGAGGACCTCAAGGTGTTCGCGATTCTTGGGGGTTTAATCCAGAAACCCAATTGTTTGCTAGTCGAGGATATGCAACTTTACAAGTTAACTTTAGAATTTCGGGTGGTTATGGGCGTGCTTTTCTAGAATCTGGGTTTAAACAAATTGGTCGTAAAGCTATGGACGATGTTGAAGATGGCTTAAAATATGTTATCGATAAAGGTTGGGTAGATGGTGATAAAGCCGCAATTTATGGCGCTAGCCATGGTGGTTATGCTGTTTTAAGAGGCTTAACTAAAACCCCAGATTTGTATGCTTGTGGCGTAGATTATGTTGGGGTTTCAAATCTTTTTACATTCATGAAATCTATACCACCTTACTGGAAACCTTACTTAAAAATTATTAAAGAAATTTGGTATGATGAGGATGTAGCCGAAGAAAAACTTATTATGGAAGAAGTTTCTCCTGTTAATCACATCGATAAAATTAAAAAACCATTATTTGTTGTTCAAGGTGCTAACGACCCTAGAGTTAATATTGATGAATCCGACCAAATTGTTAGTGGTTTACGAGCCAGAAATGTCGATGTACCTTATATGGTAAAATACGATGAAGGTCATGGATTTGGAAAAGAAGAAAACACAATTGAATTGTATAAAGCAATGTTAGGGTTTTATGCGAAGCATTTAAATGAAGAACAAAGAGAACCTATTAAAGATTAATTATTGAGAAATAATTTGGTATATAAAAATGTCATCTCGAACATTGTCCTAAAGTATAAATGGTCTTAAGAGGAAGTTTTTATTTTTAGTAAATATCAATGTTTGAGACGGCTTTTTTTATTGCGTATTTTTTAAAATCCAATCTTTAATAATATTTAAGGCTTCTGGCGAAAAAGTTTCATCAATACTACTGTACTCATTAATCATGCCTGTTTCGCAAGTTTGAAATAAGTGATTTAAGTCTGCTAATTCTAGTAACGTAACATTTTTATTATCGGTTAATTTTAAGGCATTGCCTATACTTTCCAAATTTAATTTAGGCAAAACCTGTACGTCTTTACTGCCGTTCAAAGCTAAAACAGGACAGGTAGTTTTTTCAAGGTAATCTTTAGGTTCGGTTCTAATAAAAGTTAAAAGCCAAGGTGAGTTTAAAACCTTAAACTGTTGCTCAATCATTACCGGTGTAATAGCGTTAGCAATGGGCGACATTGGGTTTTTAAACTTATAATCGTTTAAAGTATCTGTTATTTTTGTTTTTATAATGTCGTTATCATTTTCATTTTGAATAATACTGTAAATAAGGCTAGAGAGTTTCTCGTTTTCGTTAATAAACATTTCTGGTGTTCCAGATAATTCAGCTATTTTTCGCGATTGCGATTTTAAAATTTCAGCGCCGTTTACACCAGGTCCAGCAAGTAATACGCAAAAGGCAAGAGTTTTGTTTTTTGATGCTACTATGGGGGCAATTAATCCGCCTTCGCTATGTCCAATTAAACCTATTTTGGTAGTGTCAATATCGGTTCTCGTTTTTAAATACTTTATGGTTGCTTCAACATCTGTAGCAAAATCGAAAGTAGTTGCAGTACTAAAATCGCCTTCAGATTCTGCAATGCCTCTATCATCATATCGTAAAACAGCAACGCCATGTTTAGATAAAAAATCGGCTAAAACCCAAAACGGGCGATGGTTAAATTGTGTGACTTCTTCATTTCTATTTTGAGGTCCTGACCCCGAAATTAAAATGGCAACGGGTGCTTTTTTTGTGTTTTTGGGCAAGGTTAAAGTACCTGCAAGTTTAATGCTATCGGCTTCGGTATTGATAAAATAAAGAGCTTCAGAAGTGTAGTTAAAAGGAGGTTTAGGGTCTTGAGGTCTTTCGTTTTGCCCATGTAAAAACGTAACAATTAATGTGGCAAACAAAGTAAAAAGTCGTTTCATGTGCTTAATATGTGGTGTTATGCTTCAAGATACTATAAGTTTCACAAATATTTAGCATAAAAACTTAAATAGAAAGTACGTTTTTCTGTTAATTTTAAATAAAAATTAAAGTTATGAGATTTTTACTAGTCTTTTTAGTAGCCATTTCAACCTTATCATGCGCAACCGTTAAGGTAGATTATGATTACGATAGTGCTGCCAATTTTAATAATTATAAAACCTATAATTATTATGCCGATATGAAAACAGGTTTTAGCGAATTAGATACAAATCGTTTACTCAATGCTATTGATAGCACTATGACTACAAAAGGATTTTACTTAGCAGATAGTCCAGATTTTTTTATTGATATAAAAAGTGAAGCTTTTCAAGCAGCACCCAGACAAACTGTTGGTTTAGGCGTTGGCGGTAGTGGCGGACATGTAGGTGGAGGCATATCTATAGGAATTCCTGTTGGAGATTCTAGCTTTAACCGTATTATAACTATCGATTTTGTTGACGAGAATAAAAAACAACTCTTTTGGCAAGCCGTTGCTGAAACATCATTAAAATTAAATAGCACACCCGAGCAGCGTGAAGCTAAAATGCAAGCGATTGCTAAAAAAATATTGGCAGCATATCCGCCAGAATTATAATTTAAAAGAAAAACGAACAATTAAATAAACTATATTTTGAATACATTAAAACATAAAACCGCTTTAATAACCGGCGGATCAAAAGGCATAGGTTACGCAGCGGCTTTAGCTTTATTAAATGAAGGTATTAACGTTGCTGTAACGAGCAGAGGTAAAGAAGCTGCCAATAAAGCGGCTTCAGAATTAAACAAAACTAAAACTACAGAAGCTGAAGCTATAGGCGTAGAAGCCGATGTTAGAAGTTTTGAAAGTCAAGAAAATGCCGTAAAAGCAATTTTAGAGCGTTTTAAACAAATAGATATTGTAGTTGCCAATGCAGGTTTAGGGCATTTTGCAAGTATAGAAGATTTAACTTTGGAACAATGGCACGACATTATAGATACCAATTTAACAGGTGTTTTTTATACCATTAAAACTACGGTTGAAGCTTTAAAGCAAACTCAAGGTTATTTTATTAGCATTTCGAGTTTAGCGGGAACAAATTTTTTTGCAAAAGGGTCGGCTTACAATGCGAGCAAATTTGGTGTAACAGGGTTTACCCAAGCCGTAATGTTAGATTTACGCCAGCATAATGTAAAAGTTAGTACTATAATGCCAGGTTCTGTATCGACTTATTTTAACGGAAGAACACCAAGTGAAGACGAAGCATGGAAAATTCAAGGTGAAGATATAGGCGAGTTGGTGGTAGATTTGCTTAAAATGAATCCGCGTACTTTACCAAGTAAAATAGAGGTGCGCCCAACCATGCCGCCACAAAAATAGAATACGAAGAATTTAGATTTTTTTTTGATAATTAACGATTGAAGCTACATCTGTAGTTTTGGTCGTTTTTTTTTATTTATTCAAGCACAAGTTTTTTGTGAGTAAAGCATCTAAAACTATAAATCACGAAATTTTATATTAAATATGAAAAGTAATCTCATCTATAGTTTTGCAATCGCGTCTGTGTTTATGTTGTTTAATGCTTGTAGTGGGGCAAGTTCCTCAGATGATGAGGGTGATGAAACCTCTGAAGCTTCAACATTAGTATTAAATACAAGTTTATTTTCAAGCTATTCGCGAACTAGTGAGTTTGAGTTGGTAGATTGTACGTTGTCTGATGGAACGGAAACAAAATGTTATAAAGTAAGTTATACAAATTCACCTGAAGCTTGGGGTCCAGGTTGTCCTGAATATGTTGGTGAAGTAGGAGGCCTTGGTGTTTGGGATGGAAATACCAACCCAGGTTTACGAGCTTTAGATGATGAACTTTGGGCAGATTTTGCCACCGACGGTTACGATATAATTAACGACGATGGTTCAATTAATATACAAATTCCTGCTGGTGGTCCTGGTTCTGGTTTCATTGATGCTGGTTCTGGAATAAATGGCTCATGTTTAGATGCTAATTTAAACGATTTAACCATTACCTATTACATACCAGCGTATCCTGTAAAAACAACAAGAGCTTCTACAACAACTACTTTAGAGTATTGGGGCGTATCTTTAGATGGATTTCCTTATGCCGAACAACCACCAGGAGCAGCAAGTGCGGTTGGTGCGGCAATTCCAGCTTTAGACCCATGTGGTGGGCATCCGCAACCCGATGGGCCTTATCATTATCATTTAATTCCACAGGTAGTAAATCATTTATTAGATCAGGAAGGTGTAACCAGCGTTTCGTGCACAAATATTGAGCAAACAAGTAGTGAAGTTGTGGGTTACGCACGCGATGGTTTTGCTATTTATGGCTATGAGGATTATGATGGTTCAACACCAACAGATTTGGACGATTGTAATGGGCACACACATGTAACCGATGAATTTCCAGAAGGTATTTATCATTATCATATTACTAATGAAGATGTGCCAAATATTTTGCCATGTACTTATGGTGCAACAGTTGCAAGTAATAGTTTTTCAACATACGAATAAATTAATTTAAACTTTTAGAAGCAAAAGCGTTGTAACTAAATATGTTTTGCTTCTTTTTTTGATGTCTTTTTAATATGAAATTTTTCCTAAAGTGTTTTTGCATTTGTTTGCTTGGGTTTCAAAGTTTAGCATTTGCGCATAACCCATATCAATCTTCATTAAAATTACATGTTTTAGAGCATGAAGGATGGTTGGCCATAAGCTTATCTCAATACGGAATAGAACAAGCCTTAGTAAAAAAATATCCCGAGTTAGATTTAAAGGCGGTAGATTTAACAGAGTTTAAGGAGCTTTTAATTAAATATCTACGAGAAACCATTGCGATATCAATTAATGGTGAAGCCTTAAAAATAGGTAAAGGCGCTATTAAGTTAGGAAACCATCAAAGCGATTTAAAATTTAAAATTAATTATTTGCCAGCTAATCCGAATATTATAAAAGTTACTGCACCCTGTTTTGAAGAAAATCAAAATCAAATAAACTTTTTTCAGATTGTTTATAAGGATTCTCATGTTCGAGAAAAACTTACCAAGGACAACGCGTTTAGTGCTTCTTTTCTTATTGAAAACAATACCGTTGCAGTTTTTTCAGAATCTGATTCTGAAAATTTTTATAACAATTATATTTTATGGGTAAGTCTTGCAATTGTAGCTATTGCTATTTTAATTTTTGTATTTAAAAGAAAAAATAAAACTACAGCTTAATAAGTTTTTTTGTAGATAACAACGCATTATCAGAATAAAAATTGGCTAAATAAACTCCGGAGTTTAATTTGCTAATATTTATACTTTCGGTTTCAAAATTTTTAAGCTTTAATGTTTTTATTCGCTTACCGTCTAAACTTATAATTTCAATTTTTAGGTTAGAATTATTTCCGTTTTCAAATGAAAAACTAATGGTGTTTTTAGTAGGATTTGGATACATTTTAATACTCAAATTGTTTTCGCTACTAATAGTTTCAATACCTAAAGTAGAGTAATTAATGCTCCAAGTTACGGTGTGTATATTTATGGTTTCGTAATTGTCAATTCTTATGAGGCTTGTGTTGTCTGTAATGGCAGTTACAAGTGTGTTTTCACCTTCAATTAAATCGGTTTCGTTAATAGAAATTTCATCTAAATTATTAGCAAAAATATCGTTGTTTAATGTCCAAGTGCTCTCCAATGTATTTGGGTCTGGCTTAATTAAAGATAGGCTAAAATTAATTGGAAAGTCTGTTGCTTCAATTGTATTGCTATTTGGTAAATAACTATCAATTGGAGAAACCAATTCATGAATTTTTGCCACCATACCTTCTTTACAAACCGAGCAAAATCCTTTGTCTATTTTTTCCATAATGCAGTTTTGGTGTGGTTTATACCAATCTGCACAATTTCCCGTGTCGCAAGTATATTGATAAATGCCAACGCTATTTGTGTTAATCCAGTTTTTCCATTTAACTAAAGCGGCATCGGTTTCTTGTGTCATGTTTAAAGCTTCTGCCGCTAATTCATCTCCAGGGTAATATTCATCTTTTAAATCGAACAAGGAATGTCCTAGTTCATGCATAATTACATTATTTCCCCAATAACCATTATAAGCCATAGGGAAACTACCACCGCTGCCACCATAATCGGGAGAATTTACTAAAATAAGTCCCACATCATAATTTGGTGTATTATCGGCTAGAACACTGAGTATTTTTGCTTCGGTATTGTTGGCACTATACCCATCGACTTCGTAATAAAGTAAATATTGATTGCCAAAAGCTTCGTAAGTGGCGTTAAAATAAGTGTCTACGTAAGTGTTTGTAGAAGGCCTATCGGCACCACTTTCGTTAGATGGTACTTTCACTGCATAAACGTTAAAATAGCTAGCATAATTTGAAAAAGGAGGTTGAGCAAAAACGGTTGAGGTGAATTTTTCCGCATCAGAAATAAAATCTGATAATTCACTTTCTTGATAGCCTTCACTTAAAATAACTAGGTTAATACGATTATTGTCATCACCAGAATATTTAATAGTTTCAACATCAAAAACCTGAGCGTTTAAAAAGCTTGATAACATCAATACGATAAAAAATTTAACCTTTTTCATTTTTAATCCAGTTTTGTGGTTATAAGCTCTGTGGTGCTTTTTTTGTTATCGGTTATTACAAGTAATCTTAAATAATGCGCTTCAGGATGTAATTGTAATTTAAGTGAAATTGGAGCTTTTTTTAAAATGTGTTTTTGTCGTGAAAACTCAAGCGATTCGTTTGATGTTTCGGTAAACTTAATTAACGGATTTTTTATATAGTCAATGTGAATTGCTTTAGAATTTTTATCTAATTGCACACATTTAATATCATCAATATTGGGTTCGTTAGTAAATTTATGACTTTGGGTTTTTACCAAGCCATCTGTGATTTTTTTACTAATTAGTTGTATTTTTTTTGTGTTTTCTTCCTTTGCTTCTAAAGTGTAATTAATAAATAACAGTTTAGGGTTTTCGGTAATAGGAATGCTATTATAGCCAATTTGTTTTTGCCCACCACAAGCTAGAAGGCATAACAAACCAAGCAGGAAAATTAATTTAAAAGATAAAAACCGTTTCATAGGCGTAATAGATTTTGGGGCAAATCTGTTACAAATTTAAACAATTTAGTTTACATGTAATCTTACGCCTTCGCTATGGCTACTAAATTCGGGTGCGTACATGCTTTGTATGGTGGTAATTCCATTGCTCATGTTACCAGCATTGTTAACACGTAAATCGTATTCAAAAACATAAATTCCTTTTGGTAAATAGTCGAAAAAGAAGTTTGTGCTCGCATCTTTTGTGCTTTCGTAATAGCCCAAACCATCTTGCCATTTGTATTGACTAATTACATTTACGGGTTCTAAACCTGCGGCACGCATGTCTTTCATGTGTATAAATTCCATAGCACGATCGCTACGCAACTCAATACGAACACGAACTAAATCGCCAACTTCAAGTTTGGTGTTTTCAGTAATTTCAGTGATTTCTTCTCCAAAATCTGTGTTTGTTTTTTTGAAAAGCTTCTTTTTAAGGCTTAATGGTGTTTCTGCCGATGAAATTTTATCTAAATCTTCAAAATACTGCCAATACAATCCGCCCCAAGCAATACCATCGCCTTTTTTGGTTAGTGTAACGTTGGCCATTTCGGGTTTAATTTCTGACCGATTCCATGAGGTTTTAAAATAACCCGTTCCGGCTTCAACTTTTACGTTTTCTATCTTTTTAGGTTCAATTTTTTTATTAGCTACTAAAACATCAACAGCTTCAGTAACGCTTAACCAATCACTACCTTGAAGCAATAATGCATAAACCGCTTCGGTAGTTGCTTTGGTAGTTTTCCAACGGTTGGTTTGCTTATTTTTAAGTAACCAGATTTTTAGGTTGTCGATGGTTGTGAGATTTTTCTTTTCAGCTTCGACTGCGCTCAGCTTGACATACAGCGATTCGCCTGCTTCAGAAAAGGCTTCAATTAAAAGCGCTTGTGTTTCAATAGGTGCTTGATACCAAAACCATGAGTTCGTGTTTGCTTTCCAGTACATGCCCAATTCTTCATTAGTAATACTCGTTTCTTTTAGCGATTTTAAAATTTTTGATGCTGTGTTTTTGTCATCTTTTCTATAGGAAACGAGCGCCATTAATCCTTTTGCGTATAAACTTCTACTTATCCAATACTTCTGAATTTGAGTTTGGTAATAACCCATTATGTTTTCAACTTCCTTTGAAGGTTTAATTTCAGGGAAGAAGCTTCGCATGTATAAATATTGAAGCTGTGTGTAGCTTAAATGATCTTTGCTTAAATCAACTTTAGCATTGTATTTTGTTAGGTCTTTATATTCTTTAACAAACTGCGCATCTAAATATTTGATGGCTTTTTGAATCATTTTAGAGTTTTCATCATAATTATTTGTGACATTGAGTTGTTTAAGATGCCCAAAACCAGAAATAATATGTTGGGTAATGTAGCGGTTTTCGCGTCCGCCTTTAAACCAGCTCCAAGCACCAGAGCTCATTTGGTTAGATTTTAGTTTGTTGATTGCCGATTGTAATTCATTATTCATTTTGTTTAAATTGAATAATAAGGCGATGCGTTTTTTCTGCTCGGTTTCGCTTTGTGCATCACGAAGCCAAGGCGTTTCTTGTATTAAAATAGATTTTAATTCTTCGTTTTTTTCAAGGTTAGAAACAAGAGCATCTGCATTGGCCCATTGGTTAAAAACCTCCTGAATTTGCGGATTAGAATTTGCAATATGGCTTGCCAAAGCATTCGCATAATACCTGCTAAAGGTTTGCTCGTTACATTCGTAAGGATATTCCATTAAATATGGTAAAGCTTGCACAGCGTACCATGCCGGATTAGAAGTTATTTCTAAAGTTAGCTTATGATGTTTTAACGTAGCAGATGAATTTGTCTTTAATTTATCGAGTGTAAAGGTTCGGGTTTCGTTACTTTTAATCCACATAGGAAGCGTTTCGGTAACTAACATACGATTACTTAAAACCGGTAAAGCGTTTTGCTCGCCATCGCTAAAGGTGTCGGATTTTGCGATAATTTTATATTGAACCGCATCGATAGTGTCTGGAATACTAAGTTGCCATGACACTTGCGTGTTGGCTTGGGGGTTAACCACGAAGGTTTCGACTGCGCTCAATCTGACTAGTTCTTTTGTGACATCCTCACCAGAAATAGCATCTGTAAGGACTAAATATGCATTTCCTGATAATTGGTTGTCTGTTAGGTTTGCAATTTTTGTACTAATGGTAATGCTATCGCCATGGCGTAAAAAGCGTGGTGCGTTAGGTGTTACCATAAGTTCCTTTTGTGTAACTGTAGTAAGTGTTTTTGTAGCGCTTTCTAGGTTTTTGGTATGTGCTAAAAGTTGCAATTTCCATTGGGTTAAAGCTTCAGGTGTGGTGAAACTAAAACTTACATTTCCAGCTTCGTCGGTTTTTAGCTGAGGAAAAAAGAAAGCGGTTTCTTGTAAATTTTTTCGAATTTGAATTTTATCGAAATTTGGGGTTTCTGTGGCTAATTCTTCGGAAGTTTCTTCTATTACATCTTCATTAAGACTGTCTGCTTCGGCTTCTGCAGGAGCGCTTGCAATTGCTCCAACTTTAGCGTTTCTTTTTTGTGTACCGTAACCGACAACAACTACTTCATCTAAAATGGCTTCGTCTTCAACAACCTGAACACCAGCTACATGACCACTAAGCGCGCTCGAAACATTACTCATGCCTCTTATCATTAAATTTCCATTACCAAACCTAAATCCAAACCAGTTTAATTCGTCGTAATATTGCTTCGGAAAGCTAAATCGCGGGTTGTAATTATAAACTTGAAAATTAGTGTTGCCAAAGCTGTTATAGGCTTTATTGTTACTTCGTGAATAATATGTTGGGTTATTCACAGGATTGAAATACCAATTATGAGGTTTAAACTGGTCGAGTGAAGCATCATACATGCTTGCTAAAAGTTCGGCGCTTACTTTTTCGCCTTTCGGGCCTTTAATGTTAAAACTCCAAGTTTCGTTGGTTCCTGGTTGTAATTTATCGCGAAACGTATTGGTTTCAATGTTTAAATCGGTTTTAGGATAAGGCACAGCAATATAGGTTGTACCAGATTTATAACTGTTATAGGCGGCAAAACTATAATGCACTACAAAACCGCCAATTTCGTTAGTTTCAACGGGAACTGAAATGCTTTTTTTATTATTGTTAAGCTGAATTATTTCGGTTTTTATAATTTTTTTGTCTTTTTCAATACGAATAGTAACCGATACATCTTCGGAAGCAGAAGTTACAGTAACAACTGCAGTTTCACCAATAGTGTATTTTGATTTGTTGGTTGTAATACTAAACAATTGCTTATCGGCTAAAGTTTTATCGGTTTCACTAAACAAGGTGGTTTTAACTTCGTCTTTAACTAATTGTCCGAATTTGTCTTTACTTTCTAAAGTGATGAGGTATTGGCCAGATTCCCATTTTTTAAGTTTTCCTAAATCTATTTGTTTAGCGTTTTTGGTATTAAAATCACTACTAAAAACAAGTTTGCCTTTTTCCCAATTAGCCGAATTATCTTCATTTGTATAAGCTTCATTTGGGAATAAGTTTTTGTATGCTTCTTTCGAGAATTCTTGATAATCTGGCGTTGCCCAAGGGCGAGGTCTTACAACGGTTTCTGGAGCTTTAAGTTTGTATATTTTAATATTGCCTTGAGCCGAAACAAATTCACCATTTAGGTTTTTTGTATCAATAGAAATACTGTGGTTTTTCTTGTTTTTATCAATTAAAGCATCAACGGTTAATTGTGCGGTTAAGGCATGATAACCAACGTTAACAATGGTTGTTGCACTTCTGGTTTCTCCGTTTAAATCGGTTACATCGGCAGTGATTTCGTAGTTAAAAATGGGCAAACTGTTTTTATCTACACTTTGGTCTGGAAGTGCTTTAAAAGTAATTTGGAAGTTTCCGGAAGCATCGGTCATGGTTTCGCCATGTGTAATTTCTTGAGCTTCGCTGCTAAAATAGGGTCTGTACCAAAAATACCAACGCGGATATTGTACTTTGCGGTGTACGCGGTAAACCACTTTAGCATCTGTAATATTGCTGCCAGCATAAGCTAGTGCATTTCCTGTTACGGTAACCGAATCGTTAATTTTGTAAGTGTCTGTAACGGGTGTAAATTCGGTTTTAAATTTAGGACGTTTGTACTCTTCTACAGAAAAATAGTGCTCTGTATAAAAGTCTTCATTGTCGCCATCAAACTCGATATAATAATTACCATTTAAACCGTTATTTGGTAAAATAAATTCACCGGAAACCGAGCCAAATTCGTTGGTTTTAAATTCTAATTCGCTAACTTCCTCATCGTTTACGTTATAGAGTGTAGCGTAAACAGGTTCGTTGTCAACAACTTCAGATTTATTGTTTTTAGTTTTTATGGCAATAGCTTTAAAAAACACGGTTTGCCCTGGGCGATAAATGCTTCTATCGGTAAAAATGAAAGCTTTGTATTGTGTTTTTTCTCGTGATTCTTGGTACTTAGTATAGACGGTATAATTGCCAAAATAGGCCGTTTCGTTAGCGTTGCTTACTTTTAAAGTTATGTTTCTGTACCAATCGTTGGTTTTTTCAATACGTATTTCTCCGTAGTTGTTGGTGGTGTATTCTTCACGACTAATGCCGCGTGAATTTCTTTCGTAATAACTCATTTCAACTTTAGCGTTGCTAACAGGAGCGCCGTTAGTTCTGTTAATTACTTGAAATATTTTTTGCGTATTCGTTTCGGTTTCAACTAAAGCCAAATCGGTAACCTGCACCGTTGTGTAAGCAAAATTTTCTGGGCTGTTTTTTATTTCGGCATAAATTAAATAATCGCCACCAACTAATTTTGGTATTAAAATTTCGGTGCTATGTTGTTGGTAATCGTTTTCGTTTTTTAAAACACTTTCCCAAGATTGGTTTTCGTTTAAGGCTTTTATAAAATCTAGTTTTTCTTCTTTACGGTAAATGTTTTCAAACTTCTCAAGCTCTTTTCTTTTTAGCTTAAATAGTTTAAAATTTAAAGATTCAATATTTTTATAGTCCACTAAAACTTTGGCGTGCTTTTGTATTGGTAAAAAGCGTTCTGCAGTTATTTTTAAAGAAGTTGCTTCAATGGTTTGTTTTAAAACTTGGCATTTTTCGGCGGCATGACTTTTTGGGTAATCTGCAATGACATTATTACAAATTTCTAGAGCTTCTTTTGCTTTCCAACGATAGTTTTCTTGAGTTTTTGCATTGTATTTTGTGCTTTGCTGTTGGTGAATATTGGCAATTTCAAAATGGTATAAACCCGAAACTTCATGGTTTTTAACTTTGTTTTTACCTGTTTCAAGAGCTTTTAAAAAGAGCGCTTCTTTATTACTAAATGTGGCATGCTGGTTTACAAATTTTAAGCGTTCAATATCGTTATACGCCTTAGCGTAAAGTGCCTTGTCTTTTAAATGAAATTGAATTAAATCTTGATAAATTTTTAGAGCATTTAATTGTAACGAAGTAGAATCTTTTGAGGTTATTTTTAATTCGGAAAAGGTTTTGGCATCGGCTAAAAAATCTGGAGTATCAATTTCGAATTTGTAAGACGGTCTGGTAATATGGGTTTCACTGGTTTTATAAAATTCAAGCGCTTCATGGTTTAAAAAATCGAATAGGGTAGGGCGGTATTTTTTAGAGTCCTTTTGAAGAATTAAAATATCATTAAACTGGCTTAAATCTTCTTGCTGAAGCATTAACCCGTTCGCTAAGGCCTTTTGGTAGTGTACATGAATTTCGTTAAACAGTGTTTGTAAATCCCAGGTTCTAAAATCGGTTTTATCTACCTTTTCGCTTGTTTTCGTGCGGTTGTAAAACTGCCAACGGTTTTGCTGAAAATACTGCCAATACATTTTGGCAAGCATGCTTTCTAATACATTTTTAGTAGGGAATTTGCTAGCTTCAATTTGGGTTTTAAAATCGTTTATTATGTTAAGTTGGGCATCTTCTTCTAAAATAAGGGCAAATTTGCCTTTAAAAACCATGGTTTTTATAAGTTGCGGCGTGTTATTGTCTTGTTTTGCTTTTGTTACAATGTCTTCTACCACTTTTAAAGCCGATTTAGGTAGGCCATCAGCTTCAAATTTTTCAACTTGTTCCCATAATTCGTCGTAGTTTTTATGTTGTGCCGAAGCAAAATTTGCAAAAAGTATAATCATTAAAAAAGTAAGTGTCTGTTTCATACGGTTTAATTTCTCTTAAAAATTAAAATCAAAAGCCATTCCAAAAAAATATAAAAAGTAAAAAAGCTTGTGTTGGTTGAGTGAAGTTAGTCTTTTTTCGGGTTAAAAAAAGGCAGCAACTTTTAATTTATAGTTAAATTCGTAAAAAAATAAACCGCTGCATGGTTTAATACGTTAATAATAGAAAGTTTAATAAAAAACCGCCGACGAAGTTATTATGAAAAGGATTTTAGTGTTTTTATTGATTCCAGTTAGTGTATTTGGTCAAATAAATACCGCCGAAATGGACGCTTATTTTAAAAATAAGCAATATAAAAAAGCCGAAAATGTATTAACCGATTTTATAAAAAGCAACCCAGAAAATTTAGAAGCTTTGGAGTATCTTGGCGATGCGTATGGTTACCAAGAACGTTGGGATAATGCTATATCAATATACAAGAAATTAGTAAATTTTAAACCTAAAGAAGCCAATTATCATTATAAATATGGTGGTGCTTTGGGCATGAAGGCTTTACAAAATAAGTTTAAGGCCATTGGCTTTATTGGCGATATAAAAAAAGCATTTATTACTGCCGCAGAACTTGATAAAGATCACATAAATGTGCGTTGGGCCTTGGTAGAATTATACGTGCAGTTGCCTTTGGTTTTTGGTGGTAGTTCAAACACAGCTTTAACATATGCTAACGAGTTAGAAAACCTCTCGAAAGTAGATGGTTATTTAGCTAAAGGTTATGTGTACGAGTACGACGACGAACCAGAACTTGCCGAAAAATACTATAAAATGGCAATAAAAACAGGAGGTTCTTTAGTGTGTTTCGATAAGCTGACCCAGTTTTACGAAAATAAAAATAAGCCAGGACATGCTATAAAAAACATTGAAGAAGCACACGAAAAACATCAACGCAACGCTATGCATTATCAAATAGGTAAAGTGGCGGCCGAGTACAACGTAGAGCTCGATAAAGGCGAAAAATGCCTTATTATTTATCTGGAAAATTATAGCTCAAAAGATGGTGTTCCAAAAGCTTGGGCCAACTATCGTTTGGCGCAAATTCACTATCACAAAAAAAATAAAGAACAAGCATTAAAGTACATTAATTTAGCATTAAACGAACTGCCAAAAATAGAGCCGTTTAAAACACATAAACAGAAGGTTTTAAATATGTAAATTATGGGCGTTCCCCCGAATTTTCGTGGTCGGGCTTTTATTCATGGTGCTTTATTCTATATTTTTGAATTCATGAACATAAATGTTTCTCTATACCTGCCTGCTGGCAGGCAGGTCTTTTTTTGCTTCTCGATACATTTTACTCATACTTCGTAAAACACTCGAAGTGACAAAAAAAAGGATGCCGCTACAATCCCTAACGCGCTACACCAATGGCTAGTTTTTATAACCTAAGGTAAGTTTTATTTAGCCTCACTTTTATTAGTTTAAAATTAAAAACAATATTTTTTGTCAGGTTGAGCGCAGTCGAAACCAAATTAATATAAGATAGTTTTAAGACCTTTCGACTACGCTCAAGGTGACAAGTATTTTTTTTTATAGCATTTTCGGATATTCTTTTACGGGTTTTATATCGAACTCAGGTTATCCAAAAACATAGAAGCCACCAATGCTTTTAAAAAATAAAAGCATAAACTTTGAGATTTAAGCTTATAAACAGATATTTGCTTTATGAATGTACATTTTATAGCCATAGGCGGTGCAGCAATGCACAATTTAGCCATTGCATTACATAACAAAGGTTACCAAGTTACAGGTAGCGACGATGTTATTTTCGATCCATCAAAATCTAGGTTAGATGCCAAAGGATTGCTGCCAGACGCATTTGGTTGGTTTCCAGAAAAAATCTCCGAAAATTTAGATGCCATTGTTTTAGGAATGCATGCCAAAGCCGATAATCCAGAGCTTTTAAAGGCGCAGGAATTAGGGCTTAAAATTTACAGTTATCCAGAGTTTTTATACGAGCAATCTAAAAATAAAACACGTGTTGTAATTGGTGGTAGCCATGGTAAAACAACTATAACTTCTATGATTTTGCACGTTATGCATTATCACGATCGCGATGTCGATTTTATGGTAGGCGCGCAACTAGAAGGCTTCGATGTTATGGTAAAACTCACCGAAGAAAACGACTTTATAGTGCTGGAAGGCGACGAGTATTTAAGCTCACCTATAGACCGCCGACCAAAATTTCATTTATACAAACCTAATATTGCCTTATTAAGCGGTATTGCTTGGGATCATATAAACGTGTTTCCAACCTATGAGAATTACGTAGAGCAGTTTAAAATATTTGTCGATTCTATTGTGTTAGGAGGCAGTATAAACTACAACGAAGAAGACGAAGAAGTAAAGCGTGTTGTAGAAACTAGCGAAAACCCTATACGCAAAATAGCTTACCAAACTCCAGAATATACCGTTGAAGACGGTGAAACTTTATTAGAAACTCCCGAAGGCCCAATGCCAATAGAAGTTTTTGGTAAACACAACCTTAATAATTTAGCTGGTGCCAAATGGATTTGCCAACACATGGGTATTGATGAAGACGATTTTTACGAAGCCATTTCAACTTTTAAAGGCGCTAGTAAACGTTTAGAGAAAATAGCCGAAAGTAGTACTAGTGTGGCTTATAAAGATTTTGCCCATTCGCCAAGCAAAGTCGCTGCAACCACAAAAGCTGTAAAAGAGCAATATGCTAACCGTACTTTGGTTGCTTGTTTAGAGTTGCATACTTACAGCAGTTTAAATGCTGAATTTTTAAAAGAATATAATGGCGCGCTCGATGCTGCCGATGTGGCTGTGGTATTTTACAGTCCGCATGCCGTTGAAATTAAAAAGTTAGAAGCTGTTAGCGAACAACAAATAGCCGATGCTTTTAAACGCGACGATTTAATAATTTACACCAACCCAGACGATTTTAAAAACTATTTATTCTCACAGGATTTCGATAACAAATCACTTCTTTTAATGAGTTCTGGTAATTATGGCGGGCTAGATTTTGATGTGGTTAAAAAATTAATTAACTGATTTTGTTATCCTGAACTTGATTCAGGAGTTTACAAGGTGAGGTTTTGCTTTTATGGATTCCTCATCTGATGTTGGATGATAAAAAGCTTGGGTTTAAATAAGTTTAACCGTGGGATTGGGTGGTTTTGTTTTATGGGTTTGTGTATGATTTTTGCAGACCGTTTTTATATTAAACCACCGCCTTCACTTTTTACCCAATCTCGTATTATATATTTCTCAAAATTATCTTCCTTAGCGTGTTCTAATACTATAATTTGAGGTTTAACTTTTGTGTTTTTATGTATTAATTGAATTTCTTCATTTAAAACAGTAAATATGTTGATTACCTGTTTAATGTTTTCATCATATTCTTCTGCGTCTTCAGAGTCTAATTCATTCTTTTTAGCTGTTCTTGGAAAATAAACTTGGCTTGGTTGATCGATCATTAAAAATGTCGGAATTATAGATTCAGAATTGCTACAAGATAAATGCAAGAAAGATAAAAACAAAGAAAGATGACAGGCTAACCAATTTGCTCCACTTCCCATTTCATATAATCTTATTTTATCTGATTTGTGTTTATGATAAAAACTAAAATCATCAATATTAAAGTGAAAATCAATAGGTTTAAGTTCTTCTTCAAAATCTAATTTGCTTGCAATTCTATCCATTTGTTCTTTTATAAATAGTTCAGTTTCTACTTTGAATTGCTTGATATTCTTATATTTTGATATTCTTTTTTTGTACTCTTCTAATTGTTCTTTTAACGCATTTAAATCACTATTGAACTTAGATAAATCGTTAGATTCTAAAAGATGTTTAATTGTCGTTTCTAACACACCTTTTTGGTGTATTATTAACTCTCGTTTTCCTTTTATTTTTTCTACATCAACATTTTCTTTTGTGAGTATTTCAATATTCTTGGAAATTGATTTTATTTTTCCTTTTATATCCCTTAGGTCTTTTCTAAAATTCTCAATTATCTGTGTACTGTCTTTTGAAAATGTATTTACTTTAGTTAGTTCTTCTATTAGTTTATTTTTTGATTCATTTAACTTATTTATATTTTCACTGATATGCGAAACTGAATTATCACAAAGAGGGCAAGCTAATTCATCAATTGAAGTATTATACTTTTGCTTTGCATTGGTTTCTTTTAGATGTTTTGCATAACCTAAACTATCTTCTGAATTTGATAGAAGACTGGCAATAGCATTTTCAATTTCATTTTTCTCAACATAGAGCACTTCTCTTTCATTTTCTAATTGAGCTAGTTTAGTAAATGATTTTGTTTGGTCTGTGAGTATTTTTGGAGGAGCAGGCAGATTAAGACCTATCTTTTTTAATTCACGTAATGAAAGACCTTCCTCTAGAGTAAGGTCTAACATTGTATAGTAAATTTGTATTTGGTCTCTAATATTATCTATTTGGTTCGACTTTTTTTCTTGAATACGAGCTAAAACTTTTTCTTCAGCTGTTATTTTTCTTTCAGTTTCTTTAATTAGTTTCACCAATTGATAATATTCACTATCAACTATACCTAATAAAACTGGTAAAGCTTGAATAACTCTTTTACGTTTCGCTATGTCATCAAATCTATAGAATAATGAGTGTTTATTTGCAATTAAGTTTTGGTGTTGAAATAAAAAGGATACTGCATCTCTAATAGATAACTTTCCTGTTTTCCATTCATTATATTCGGATTCAAAATTTTTAAATGACAAACCCAGTATTTCTTCAAATTCAGTTTGAACATCATTCTTAATTGGTTTTAATGATACGTCATTAAAATAATCATACTTAATATCTTCAATTGTTTTATAATCGGTTTCAATCTTTAGATAAGCACTTTTCATATTCCCTGTACTTGGTGCAGGACGACCTATAACAATGTAGAACTCATTTACTTTATAAACAACTACAAATAACTTTGCAAAATCAGTTATCTTACCAACAGGAACACTAGACCTTGATGAAAATAAACAATAGTCAATTATTTCGATAAGTGCACTTTTACCAGTTTTAGAATCGCCAGTTATGATGTTTAGACCATCATTGAAAGGAATGTGACGCTTATTCCCTGTATCATTAAAAATGGCTATTTGTTTTATAGTTGTACTCATATTTCTGTAATTCTAAGTTTTTTAAATACCGATAAATACTGTTCTTTTCCTAAAATAACTCCTAAATTATACGCTGATTTATAAATAGGCTTTAAGTAAATATCTTTTTCTTCTCTGTAGTGAATTTTAGTCCTTGGAATCAAAAATTCATTTATATCTAAATCGATTTCATTAGCAAGAATAATAATAGCGGTATTTGTAGTTTTTCGATAGTCATTTATTCTTTGATTCAGAGAGCTAATGAAAATATCAAAATCTGGGTTTACAATAAAAGCATTGAATTTAGAATTTGCGTTTCGAGTTTTTAGTTTACTTTGAATTTGATTATTGTAAATAAATGGCAATACAAGATATACTAATTCAGTCTTTATACATTTTGAATTAACTGATTTTGCACCACTTAAAAAGTGATGTAAAATCTTACTAGTATGAAATGGTGAAAATACTAACCTTTCAATATCACTTGCTCTCATCTTCTAATTTTAGGTTAATATCAATTGTTTTAATTTCTACATTATGTAATAAACGACCTTTGGGGTAATAAGGTCTTATGTTTCTTATTCCCTCGATAGTTGTTTTTGAAGAAATTTGACTAATACTATCATCAAAAAAGCGCCTTGATTTTTCATTGGTGTCGCACTTGTCAGTTAGTTGGTCTAAGTGACTATCTTTAAGCTCTAAAACAACATCTTTGATAACTTCATCATAGTTGTCAAGGTTTTCTGATAAACTAGTTCTTGCTTCAATCATTTTTCTTTGACTCTCAGAAGCTTTTAAATAATTATCCATTGCTTTTCCTATTTTCTTTTGATATTGGATATTATTTAACTCGTTTACAAAATGAAAATTAATTTTTGTTGAATCGTCAGATGTAGCCTTTGAAATTGGAAAATTCAAATCATCAATTTTGTATCTATTAGCAAACGATCTTGAATTTTCTCGGAAAGAGTCTATTACAATTTCCCAAATGTAATCTGTTGAATTAATTAGTTGAAGAGAAATATAACCAAATAGAAAACATATATATTCCTCTCTGTTTTTTGGTTCTATATGATTTGTAACTGCTGGATGTTCTAATAAAATATCTTTATAATATTCTTTTGCTGATTCTTGATTTGCTTTTATTTCAAATTTTTCAAGAAGGTTTTCTAACTCTTTTTTATCAAATGCTTTTATATTATTGTAATACGCTTTAATTGTATCATTTGATGTTACAGCTAATATTTTCTTTTTTTTATCGGTTTTCTTTAATTCTTTCCACTTTTCAAATATTGAGCCTGTTTTTATTTCTGCTGTAGTATGAAGTATGAATCTGTCATAAAAACGGAAAGTATCGTATTCTGTAATTATATTGGAAAGAGTTTTCCAGAAGTCAGGATGTGTGTCAATTAATTTTTTGTCATCTTTAATCGAATGTTTAACTTCTGTTGATGTCTCTCCGTCTGAAATATCACCCAAACATTCTAAATAGATTTTTGTACCATCTTTTGCTTCAAAGCATTCTTTTAAAGCAACCATTTCTTGATATTTAAACCCTAATATTTTAGTGGAAGCATCAGATTTTGAACTCATATTTTGGTTATTTTCTTTAATGGTACACAACTTAAATAATACAACATCCTTAAAATGAATTATATCAGACGTTAAACGAATTTAGTAGAAATTTTTTACAAAATCTATCGATTAGATTTGTTTTTTAAAAAGCGTTTAAAAATTAGTATTCACCAGTTTTAGTAATTTCAATTAGTGTTTTCTGTAATAGTGTAAAGTTTTACAGGGTTTTCTTTTCCTCTTAATTTTTGATGCGCTATAAATTTGGGAGAAAACTCAGGGCCTAATTCTAAAATTTTTAATAGTGGTTCCGATACCAATAAATCTACAGAAAAGTCATTACATAAACTTTGTATTCTTGCGGTTGTGTTTAATGTGTCTCCAGTAAAAATAATGTCTTTCTTTATTTTTCCAATTTCCCCGGTAGTAACTTCACCAACGTGAATGCCTGCTTTAAATTTAGGGAAGTCTTTAAATTCGTTAATAAATAATTGTTTTTGCTCCAATAAATCATCTTTCATTTTAAAAAAGCATTTAATGCAATTTTCATTATTTTTAGCAAGGGAAACTTTCCAAGAAACTACCATCTCGTCTCCAACATATTGGTAAATCTCACCAGAATATTTTATAACACCTTCAGAAATTATGTTGTAATACCATTTTAAAAATTTAAAATATTGTTTGTGTCCAATTTTTTCGGCAATTGCAGTAGAGGATTTCATATCGAGAAACATAAAAACTCTAAGTTCGTTTTTAGGTTTATGGTATTTGCCAATAATAAAATTCCAGAAGGCATTAGCGCCAACTTTTTCGCTTATTTCGTAGTAAAATAAGGTAAAAATAAGTGAGACTGCCATTTGAAAAGCAGTGCTAAAAAAAGTAATGCTGTTTAAAAAGTCTAAAAATTTTGTCCAAACTTCAGTGCTTAAAACAGTTGTTTTTAATTCTATGCTGGCTGCAATTGGGTAGGTTATGCATATTATTACGAAAAGAAAAAGGGCGTATAAAATGAGCTTTCCAATAACTTTAAAAAAGAAACTTTTTTTGGTAAACAAATTGTTTATAAAAAGCAGTTCGATTAACCCAATAATAAAACCAACCATGGTAACGGCGGGTAATGCAAACAGGACAATTTTGAAATTAAGTTTTATAGCGCCATTAGTGCTGTAATGGAAGTCTTTAGTAGCAGCATGTTCTATTACCAAAAATATAATACCAAATAGGAGCCATATAACACCAAACGGAATAATTTGTTTTATAATTCTATTAATTTTTTGGCTAGTCAACTAAATGTTATTTTAATTAGAATATAAATTTTTTAAGGATTATTTTTTTTAATATTTATTAAGGGGCTTTTTAAAAGATATAAAAAAGACTGTTTTTTTTTATCTTGAAATTTCTAAAGTGAAGAATAGAGCTAATAAGGCAATTATTAAATAGTTTAAATCTAAACTTAAAATGGTATCTAAAATTTTCATATCGAATTATAACTTGGTTTTGCCTCCAAAGGAGGACTAAAAAACGTTTGCTAAATTCTTAGGAATGATAAAGTTAGTTAATTTTTTGCTTTAAAAGTGTTCTTATTTTAATTTTCAATGGTATTTAAAATCTGAGCAAAATTAGCTTTTGTGTTTAAAACCTTATTTATAACATCAATACGTTTAAGTTCGGTTTCAATAAGTTTGGCTTCGCGATAGTTTATTAAAAAAAGTGAGCCTTCACCTAATTGAAACTTTTTTTCTTCGGCAATAACTAGTTTTTTGTAGTCATTAACTAAGTTTTCTACAATACCATTTTGGGTTTCGTAGGAGTTAATTTCTTGTTGTACCGCATTTATTTTGTTTAGTAAACTTACACGTGTAGCCGATAAATCGAAATTTATATCTTGTAATTTAATCTTTGCAAGTTTTAAATCGCCGCGCTCTTTTCGTAAAAATAAGGGTATGCCTACATTGATGCCGGCTTTGTAATTGGCAGTGTTTAAGGCGTTTATTTGCTCGTAATCGCTAGTTAAAAAGTTGTATTGTACATCAATTTTAGGGAGTAGATTGCTGGTTTTTAAACGTTTTTCAAGTACCAGTTGTTTTTGTTTAAACTCTAAGGCTTTTATTTTTGGGTGGTTTTCTAAAATACTATCAGTAACTTCTAAAATACTACTGTTTAAAACAGCATCAATTTTAATAGGAGAATTTTCATCGGGTTTTAAACTGTAATCTAGTTCAACCGGCACATTGTTTTCTAACCACAAATAATTAGAAAGTTCTAATTGAGACTTTAAATATTTAATACGCGATTTTTCTACATCAAGTGCTCTGTTCTTGTAATTTATACTTGCTTCAAGCGTATCTACTGCGGGTTTGTCGCCCGCTTCAAAACTTGAGATAACGTTGTTTAAGCGCTGGTTGGCATTTGCTAAATAATCGTTATAAACTTTAAATTCTTGATACGATTTTAGCCAATTAAAGTAGGTTGAAATCGCGTTGTAAAGTACTTCGTTTACAACAGAACGTTGTTTGTTAATGGCAATATTTTTATAAAGTTTAGCTTGTTTTAAGGTGGTCATGCGCTTATTGGCCAAAAAACCTTTAGCTAACGACATAGATACACCCACGCTATACAAACCATCTTCTGGAACCGTGGCTTCGGGGTTTAAATAGTAACCTTCATTATCTTCGTAATTTGCTTTAAGCTCAATACCATACCAAGTTGGTATTTTAAAAGCAGCGTTTAATTTGTTGTAATATTCGGTGCCTTTAAATTCTTTGTTGTTAAAATCGACTTGAACTTTAGGATCGAATGCGCCACGTGCTTTAAGCAATTTGGCTTCACCTTCGCTGGAGATAAGACGTGCTTGTTTTGCAATAGGATGAAATTGCTTAACAATACCTAAATATTCTTCTAAAGTAAAAATACTATCGTTAGTTATTTGTGCTTCAGAAATAAACACAGAACTAAAGAATACTATTAAACTTAGTGTTTTAAGAAGAAAAACGGAGGTGTTTTTAAACATCATTTGTATCATTTTAAAATGATTATTTTTCTTTTTTAGCGTCACTATTTTTTGAAGCTTCATGTCCAAAAGGGGTGTAAAAGTTTGGAGGGAAACCATTTATTTGTCGCCAAATTTCGTACCAAATTGGCACATCTTCAAGCAAGGCTATGGTTTGCGCACCAGAACCAACTCTTAAGGCTTGTGGCCAAGGTTCGTAATCTGGGTCACGAGTTATTAAAACACGATATAAACCTTGGCTGTTAGCAAAGTTTTCAATCGCAACAATAACGGCGCCATAGGTTCCGTAAGATACGTTTGGCCAACCACTAAAAACAATAGCAGGCCAACCATCGAATTGTACTTGCACGTGTTCGCCTAAATGCAATAGTGGTAAATCCATTGGCTTTACATACATTTCTACAGCCAAATCGTAGTTGGCAGGCATAATACCAACAAGTGGTTCGCCTTCTTTAAAGGTTTCGCCAATACCAGATTTTATGGCTTTGTTTATGTAGCCATCCTGTGGGGCGGTAATATACTGCAAGCTGTTTCGTTTCGTATAATTTGCTAAACTATTTTCCAGTTTAGATACCTGTGCTTCGGTATCTAGAGCACTCGATTGTGCGGTGTATAAATCGCTTTGCGCCTTGGCTAATTTATCGTTGTAAGAGGTAACAATGGTAGAAACGCTTAGCTCTGCATTAATAACTTCGTTTTTAGAGGCTAATAATTTGTTTTGTTGTGAAATTAATTTAGCATTGGCTTCTTGTAATTTGTTTCGAAACTCCTCTACATCTTTCACGGCTTTTAGGCCTTCTTCTTGTAGATTAACCGTTCGTTCAAATTGTGTTTGTGCAATAGTAGCTTTAATTTTTACCGCTTCTAAATCAATACTATCTGTTGTTACTTTTAATTTAGATTGAAGTAATTTGTTTTTTGCTTGTTCTAACTTTAATTTTTGTTCTTGTTTTAAGGCTGAATATTGATTGCGCAAGGCGTCAACTTTTGAATTATAAGAGTCTACAGAAGCAGATTTTACCCGAATTTGGTCGCTGGTGCGTTGGGTTAGTTGCTCATCGAAATAATCACTTTTTATTTCGGATATTTTAATAATAGTATCGCCTTTTTTAACGTAATCGCCTTCTTGCACAAGCCATTCATCAATACGACCCGGAATAGGGGATTGTAATGTTTGCGGACGCTGATTTGGTTTTAACGTCGTAACGTAGCCTTTACTGGTAATGTTTTGAGTCCATGGTAAAAGTAAAATAATAAGCACCAAAACAGAACTTACAATAAGTAAGCGCCTAAATAATTTATGCTGATTGGTATGCAACGTGGCTTTTCCAGATTTATAACTATGTAAATCGAGAAAATTTGAAACTTTATTTGTAGATATATTAAGCATAAGTTTTACGATTTAATAATTCGACCATCTTCTAAAGTTATATGCTTGTTACACATACGTTTCCAGAAATTAAGATTACTTACTACAATAACACTCCAAGGGTTTGATGGTTCGCAAATAAAACTGAATATTTTTTCAGATTCTTCTATGTTAAACTGTTTTAATGGTTCTTCAAGTATTAAAACTTTAGGCTTTTTTAATATTGCTCTAGCTAATAATATTTTAGCCGAAATAAAATAAGGTATTTGTTTGCCTTCAGGGTTTAAAAGGGTGTTAAGCCCCTTTGGTTGTTGTTTTAAAAAGTTTGTTAAACCAACGCGTTCTAATACTTCAAAAATGTCGTCGTCCGATATTTCTTTATTACCAAAGGTTAAGTTTTCTCTAATGGTTCCCTCGAAAGGTGTTTCTTCAGACATAACCATGCCTAAATGCGACCGGTATTTATTAATATGTAAGCTTTCTAAGGATAAATTATTAATAAATATATGGCCATCGGTTGGGGTTAAAACGCCAGAAATTAACTGTAATAATGTCGATTTTCCAGAGCCACTTTCTCCTTGTATTAAAATGCGATCTTTAGGTTCTATAGTAAACGAAATATCTTCTAAAATAGGTTTCTTTCTGTTTTCTACACGATAATCGGCATTATTTAGTTCTATGGTAATTGGTTTATTTTCAGATACTTCTTCGCCAGATTGTTTTTCAATTGATTTATCTACTACTTGTCCAAGTTTTTCTATGGCAGTTAATACATCGTAAAACGATTCTAAGCCTAAAATAAGTTTTTCAACAGATGCAATAATTAATAAGATGATGATTTCGGCAGCGACAAATTGTCCAATATTCATTTGTTGATGCAACACTAAATAACCACCAACAAGAAGTAGTCCGGCAGTAACAACCACTTTAAAGCCTATCATTTGTTTAAACTGAAGCACTAAAATACGGAAGTGTTTTTCACGAGAATCTACATAATCATAAACTAAATCGTCTGTTTTTGTTAAAGCCAATTTAGTTTTACCCGAAAGTTTAAAGCTTATAACGGTTCGTGCAATTTCCTCTAGCCAGTGTGCTACTTTGTATTTGTATTTCGATTCTTGTAAACTCGTATCTAAACCTTTTTGTGCGGTATATTTAAAAACAATAAAAATTAAACCTATTAGTAGTAAACCAAAAAGAATAAAAAATGGGTGATAAAAAGCTAATAGAATTAATGCGAAAATAATTTGAATAAACGCCGAAGGAATATCAATTAAAATTTTAGATAGTCCTTTTTGAATACTTAAGGTATCGAAAAAACGATTCGCCAGTTCTGGTAAATAGTAGTTTCGCATTTCGTTCATTTTAATTTTTGGAAACCTGTAAGCTAATTCAAAAGACGCTCTGGTAAAAATACGTTGTTGTATATTCTCAATAATTCGTATTTGAATTAGTTTTAAAATACCTGTAAAAGCAACGCCTGTGGTTACCAATATTACTAAAACTATCCATGAGGTAGATACTTGTCCGCCTTGTAATAGGGTAATAATAGCCTGAATACCTAATGGTAAAGTTAAGGCCAAAACACCTTCGAAAATAGCGAAATTGGCAACCTTAAAAATGTCTTTCTTTTCTAATTGTATTAAACCTAAAAAGCGTTTCCAGGGTGATAGTACGCTGTTATTTTTCATGCTTTAACGTGTTAAAGATTAAGTTTGTATAAAACTTAGTTACAGATGTCTTTTCGTTACAGTTGGTAATATTTTTAAAATGATTTTTAAAGAAGTGCTGTTGTAAGGCGCCTTCAATAATGGTGTTTGCTAAACTTAATGGGTATTTATAAGTGGTGTTAAAATCTGAAATTAATGAAGCAAAGCGTTTAACTACACGTTTGTAAGGCATAAAAAAACCTTCTTCGTTTTCGTTATCTACCTCGTGTGTTAAATACACTTTGGCATTTTCGTTAATTACAATTTTATTAAGTAAAACCTCATTAATATGTTCGAAATTGCTGTCCTCCTTGGTGGTGCGAGTTAAAACAGCAATACTTTTTTTTAATTTTTTTTCTGGGTTTTTTAACGCAAAAGTTTCTAACACGAGTTGGTATTCTATCCAAACCCAATACCATGAAGTTAAATACATAAGTAAATGGTGTTTGCTCTCGAAATACCTGTAAATAGAGCTCTCGTTAGAATTTATAGCAGCGCCAAGTTTTTTAAAAGTGAACTGCTCAAACCCAAGTTCATCAATTAGTAAAATACTATGTTTTACAATGCGTTTTCCTAAATTAGAAGTTTCAGGGTCTTTTATAAATATGCCTTCGGGCACCTCAATTTTAAAACTTTCCAGTAAATCTATCATTAAAAAATAATAATGGTATACATTACAAATTTAATAGTAATACTTTTAATATTGCGTTAATTAATATTAAATTTTGTTAAAGTTTTATCGACTATTTTATAAGTAAATTATTAAAATTACAGATGTTTGTATGAAAAAAATCGGTTAAAGTGTAATTTTTTCACGATAAAAAGCTATATTGCAACAGTTTTGATTATCTATTATGAAAGTAGACCAACTATTATTGTCTGAAAATAACTGGAAAACTAAATTAAGCTCGATTAATTTTAATCCTCAAGTATTCTTATGTTTTGTAGCAAATTCATTTGAGAGTAAAGAGTCTGTAGTTCAATTTTTAAAAGCAAGTTATCCTGATGCTTTAATTGCTGGTTGCTCTACTGTTGCAAGCATTAGTGGTGTTTCAGTAAGTAATAGAGATATGTGTGTAACAGCCATTAAATTTGATAATTCGACAATAAAAAAAGTTGCGGTTAAAATAGATAGTATATGTGGTAGTGAAAATGCAGGTGAGGAAATTGGAAAAAAACTTTATAACAAAGATTTAAAACATGTTATTGTTTTTAGCGATGGTATTAATATAAATGGATCTGATTTAGTTGTTGGTTTAAAAAAGAAACTTCATAACGTGAGTGTATCTGGAGGTTTGGCCTCGACTAATATGGAGGATAATAAAAATTTTGTAATTAATGACGATGATATTGTTGCTAAAACGGTTGTTGGTATTGGATTTTATGGAGATCGTTTAAAAATAGGAAATGGTTCTCAAGGAGGCTGGGGTAGTTTTGGAGTTGAGCGTTTAGTTACAAAATTTAATAAAAACATCCTGTACGAAATTGATGGAGTTCCGGCCTTAACCATGTATAAAAAGTTTTTGGGCGATAAACTAAATGCGTTTTTAAAAAAGCCAGATTTAACTTTTTCATTTAGTATGAGAAATGGTAATAGCGAGACTCGTACAGTGCGCGCTATTACAGGAGTGAATGAGGATGATCAAAGTTTAATTTTAGGAGGAAATATATACAACAATGCCTCTGTACGACTATTAAAAGTTACTGTAGATAGATTGATTAATGGGGCTGAAGCTTCGGCTATTGCGGCAAAATTAACCGATAAAACAGAGCTTGCTATTTTATTTAGTTGTGTAGGTAGAAAAAACTTTTTAAAACAACTTGTAGAAGAGGAGGTTGAGGTTGTTAGCGACATACTTGGAGAAAATACTTGTATGACTGGATTTTATGCTTTTGGAGAGATAGGGCCTTTTAAAAATTTATCTACTTGCGAATTACATAACCAAACTATGACTATTACAACCATAACAGAATGTTAAAAAATAACCAACATAGACTACTAATAAGACAGCTTAAAAAAGCGGATTTAACCGAATTTAAGGATGAACGATTTTTAAAGTTTTTAAATCTAATTAATGAGGCCTATATAAATTATGACGAGGACATAAAATATGTAGAACATGTTTTAGATAAAAGCTCCGAAGAACTTTTTAAAGCAAACCAAAAGCTAAAAAAAGAGAGAGACCAAACAAAAACACAACTGGAAAATATTGTTGCTAATGTTGGTGGAGTAATTTTTGAAACGGATTTAAAAGGTAATTTTACCTTTTTAAATGATGCCTGGAGAAAATATACTGGCTACACCGTAGAAAGCTCAATAGGTAAAAGTTTTCGCGAGTTTTTAATTGAAGAAGATATAGATAAGATTGGAAACTTAGAAAAAACGCTTTTGTACACTAAATCTGCATCAAAAGAATTTATTTTTAAGTTTAAAAAAGACGAAAAATTATTTTGGTTCGAAGTAAAATCTAACCTAATAAAGGATGATTTTGGAGAAGAAGTTGGTTATATAGGTACAATAATAGACGTTACCGATTTAAAACAAACCGAGATAGAACTTCAAAAAGCAAATGAGGCAAAGGATGATTTTTTATCAACCATGTCTCACGAAATTCGAACCCCACTAAACGCTGTTACGGGTTTAACCAATATTATGCTCATGGAAGATTACATGCCAGAGCAAGAAGAAAATTTAAAAGCACTAAAATATTCGGGAGAACATTTACTAGGTTTAATAAATGATTTATTAGATTTTAATAAAATTGAGTCCGGAAAAGTAGATTTGGTTGAGAAAACTTTTAATCTATCGTATTTTCTAGAAAATATTCAGTCGCATTTTGGTTTACGAGCTAAGAAAAAAGGTGTTGTTTTTAGTGTTGTAAAGCAAAATGGGGTACCTGATTTTGTAATTGGTGACGAGTTAAAATTAGCCCAGGTAGTTAAGAATTTATTGAGCAATTCTTTAAAATTTACAAAAAAAGGAAGTATTATTTTATGTGTAAATAATTTAGGTGTATCAGAAAATAAGATTGATCTTCAATTTAAAGTAAAAGATACAGGCATTGGTATTTCTAAAAATGTTCAAGAAACAATTTTTGATAGTTTTATGCAGGCCACTAAAGAAACATCTTTAAAATACGGAGGCACGGGTTTAGGGTTAGCAATTTGTAAAAGACTTTTAAACCTGCAAAAAAGCGATTTAAGTGTTGAAAGCGAACTTGGAAAAGGATCGGTGTTTTCGTTTAAAATTACCTATAAAGCAAGTAATAGATTATCGGTTTACAAGCCGGAATTAATTAAGCCAAAAACCGATTTTGCCCCCTTAAATTTAAAAGTTTTAATTACCGAAGACAATAAAATGAATGTTCTCATTTTAAAAAGATTCTTTAAAAAATGGGAGGTTATTTTTGAAGTTGCAAATAACGGCAAAGAAGCATTAGCCTATTTTAGTAAACCTGATTTCGACTTTGATGTTGTGTTAATGGATTTACAAATGCCCGTTTTAAATGGTTATGAAACAACAAAAGCCATTCGAAATTTATCCGATCGCGTAAAAGCAACCATTCCTATTGTTGCTTTAACGGCATTTGCACAAAGCGATATAAAAACCAAAACCAAAGCTTATAAAATGAATGATTTTGTTGGCAAACCATTTGCGCCTGAAAAATTATATAATGTGCTTTATAAATATTGTAAAAACAACATAAAACCGCTGTCTGTTTAAACTATTTTTAAGCTCCAAATTGTCGTAAATGATGATCGAGGTGTTTATATTGTAGTTGTCCCCACTGTTCGTTTGTAAAATATCCAAAAGCCGGATGCGGTGCCCATTCGGTTTTGTTACGTTGGCTATGTACTTGGTTTATTAAGGCTAATAATTTTGCTTTTTCCTCTTTTAAATGTTTGGTTTCAGTGGTCTTTAAAAATTTTGCTGTTGGTAAATTTTTTCGCCATGGTTTATCGTTGTAAAAAGATTTTTTAAAAAACAACTTAGCAATCCAACTTGAAGTCATTCCAAAGGTTTTATTTTGTAGCATTATATCTAATGGACCTTGGCAATGCCAAACCATTTGCCCAACATTCATTTTACCCCAAAGTGCACTATTATTATCGGTTAAATTGTTAATTCGAGTCTCTAATTCTTGTTTTGCGTCAGGGCTAAATATAGATTTCATACTACAGAATTTTTATTTCTAAAGTTACAATTTATATATTTATAAAATGCAAGAAAAATCAACTTCGTTTTCCATAAAAAATTGGAGTCAAGACGATCAACCACGCGAAAAATTACTGCATAAAGGTAAAGGTGCGTTAAGCGATGCCGAATTAGTAGCCATTTTAATTGGTAGCGGCAATCGTGAAGAAAGTGCCGTGGCCTTGTGTAAGCGTATTTTAGCCAGTGTAAATAATAATTTAAGCGAGTTAGGAAAACTTTCAATAAAACAACTCATGGCTTTTAAAGGTATTGGAGAGGCAAAAGCTGTAAGTATTTCTGCAGCTTTGGAGTTAGGACGTCGTCGTCGCGGAGAAGAGGCACTTCAAAAAAAACAAATTACATCAAGCCATTCGGTTTTCGAAATGATGCAACCCATAATTGGCGAATTACAACATGAAGAGTTTTGGATAATTTATTTAAACAATTCTAATAAAGTAATTCAAAAAAATCAACTTAGTAAAGGCGGTATAACAGGAACACTTGTAGATGTTCGATTGGTGTTAAAGCAAGCGCTCGAAGTTGGAGCTACGAGTTTAATTTTATCTCATAATCATCCATCAGGAACTTTAAAACCAAGCAGTGCCGATAAACAAATTACCGCCAAACTTAAAGTGGCAGCACAAAGTTTAGATATAAAAGTGCTAGATCATGTTATTATAACCGAAAAAGCCTATTTTAGTTTTGCCGACGAAGCCATTTTATAACCTATAATTAGCAAACTAACCTTAACCTTAAAAGCAAATTAAAACGGTTTAATTTGTTATTTTTAACCTAGAATTAATTTAATGCTTTTAGTTTACACTCATAAAATTACGCCACGATTAAAATATGTTTTTAAACATGTGTGTACGCGTATTTTAAAGGTTCAAGTTAGTTTTACTACAAAAATAGAAGATTTTATTGCGCACGACAGCTTAAAAATGTCTTATACCAAGCAGCCATTAAGTAATGAGTTTTTTATAAAAAGTCATGACATTTTATTCGAGCAAGGCTTAAGCGATGTAGAAATAAATGTGCAAGACTGGGAAAACACTAAATGTTTTTTTCCTAACGGAGAAAAAAGTGCCCTACCTTTCGATATTTTCGCAGCTTCGTTTTATTTATTATCGCGTTACGAAGAGTATTTACCTCATGTTAAAGACGCTTATGGGCGTTTTCCGTCAAGCGAAAGTTTAGCTTTTAATTCGGGTTTTTTGCAACAACCTGTAATAGATATTTGGGCTTATAAGTTTAAAAACGCCTTGCAAGAGCAATTTGCAGATTATAACTTTTTAGAACGAAAATATAGAATAAAACCAGTAATTGATGTGCCAACTGCGTATAATTATATGGCAAAGGGAATTGTTAGAACAATTGGTGGAACTATACGAGATTTACTTCATTTTAGGTTTAAAAGTTTATACGAAAGGTTTGCGGTTTTAATTGGTTTTAGGCACGACCCGTTCGATACCTTTAAGTATATAATTAACAGGCAACGGTATTCAAAATATAAGTTTCAATTCTTTTTTTTGTTAGGTGATTATTCTACGTTCGACAAAAGTATAAGCGTGAACAATAAAAAATTTGTTTCTCTAATAAAGCATGTGGCCGATTATTGTTTAGTAGGTATAAAAGTATCGTATTTTGCATTAAACGATTTACGACTTTTAAAGAAAGAAAAGTTAAGAATGGAAGATATACTAAACACGGCTTTACAAGCATCGCGACAATCTTTTTCTAAACTTAATCTTCCAGAATCTTATCGCAATTTAATTGAGTTAGAAATTAATGAAGATTATACTATGGGATACGTAAATACCATAGGGTTTAGAGCAGGAACATGTACGCCATTTTTGTTTTACGATTTAGATTACGAAATACAAACACCTTTGTTAATTAACGCCTACCATCTTATGGATTATGCACTTTTAAAACATAAATCTTTATTAGATAAAAAACAGGTGTTAAATCAAATTATAAACGAAGTAAAGCAAGTAAATGGAGAGTTTGTTGCTGTTTTTCATAATTATACATTTACAGACGAACCACGATGGCGAGGGTTTAAAGAATTGTTCAATTTAATATTAGATTCAGCTAATGAAGCTTAAGGGTATAACTGATGTGTTTTTCGATTTAGATCACACACTATGGGATTTCGATAAAAACTCGGCACTTACATTTCAAAAAATATTCAAAACAAATCAAATTACAGTAAGTTTTGATGCTTTTATAACAGAATATGTTCCAATAAATGAACATTATTGGAAGCTTTTTCGAGAAGGGAAAGTAGAAAAAGAAGCCTTGCGTTTTGGTAGGTTAAATGATGCTTTTAAGGCTGTTAATTATTCTGTTGAAGCTAAAACAATTTATAAATTATCAGAAGATTATATTACCTATCTATCTAGTTTTAATTACCTTTTTGAGAATACATTCGAAATATTAAAATATTTACAAACCCATTATACTTTACACATTATTACTAACGGATTCGATAAGGTTCAGCAAAAAAAACTAGTGAATTCTAACATTCATAATTTTTTTAAAACAGTTACAAACTCTGAGACTGTTGGAGTTAAAAAACCCGATCCTAAAATTTTTAATTATGCCATGCAAATAGCAAATTGTAATGGGCAACAAAGTGTTATGATTGGCGATAATTTTGAAGCAGACATTTTAGGAGCACAAGCTGTTGGTATGGAAGCTATTTATTTTAATAAAGCAGATATAAATCAACGAAATAATCTTAATAGAGTCAATAATTTAATTGAACTAAAGCAATTTCTATAATTAACAATAAACCAAGTTTTAAGTAGTTTATATATTTAAATTAATCGTATTTATGTTTAAAATCATTCCCTTTTTTATTGGTATTATTTTGTTAACATCTTGTACAGAAGAGGTGGATTTTAACCAAGCAAACCAAATTCAAATTTCACCAACCGTAGAGTTAAGCCTTGTTTACTCCCAAGCCGATGTAAACGATTTTTTAGTAAATGGGCAGGAAGTGGTAACCACAGAAACCGATTTTATTGAAGTCGATATTTTCAACGATCAGTTTATTAATGATAATGTTACAAAAGTTGATTTGCATTTTGAAACGGAAAACACTTTACCCAGAGAATTTCAATATGCAGTTAATTTTTATACCGAAACAGGAAATTATTTATATACCTATAGCTTTTCAAGTTTAGAAACTTCGCCACATATTGCCACTTTCGAAAATGATGATTTAAACATTATAAAAAATACATCCATATTAGAGTTTGTTATTTCTATGCTACCAGGTGAGGCATTAAACAGTGAAACTCAAGGCGCTATTTCTCTCAAATCAAAAGGAATATTTTATTTTAATATAGAAAGTTAAAATGAAGAATATTTTGTGGTTAGTAAGTTTTATAAGCGTGTTTTGCTTTTCGCAAAACAAGCAATTATTATATGGTTTTCCAGATATTCCTCAAAATTTACTGCTTAATCCTGGAGCCAATGTAAATCAAAATGGGCATGTTGGTATACCGTTATTGTCTCATTTTCATTTAAACGTTGGTACTTCAAAAGTAACGGTGTACGATTTATTTATAGATAACAATATAGATTTTAATACGAAATTAAGGACAGCTATTTACGGTACAACAAGTAAAGATTTTTTTACGGCAACTCAGCAATTAGAACTCTTTTCAGGAGGGTTTGCTTACGGTCCGAGTTTTAATAAAGATAAATACATAAGTTTTGGTTGGTATCAAGAAACCGATTTTATCTCATATATACCAAGAGACTATGCTATTTTAGCTTACGAAGGTAATGTTGGTAATACGAATAGAGTTTTTAATGTAGGTGATTTAAGTTTTAAATCAGAATTAATTTCTGTACTACATTTAGGTTTCAATAAAAAAGTTAACGATAAATTCACTTATGGCATTCGCGGTAAAATTTACTCTAGTATAGCCAATGTTTCTTCTACAGCGAACAAGGGTTCTATTGTAACGAGAGTTGGTGATAATAATTTATTGTCTCATACTTTTAATTTAGATATGGCGGTGCAAACCTCTGGTATTGCTAGTTTAATTAATGATGATAACTCTAATTTTAGTGAAGATATTTCAACCTTGCAAAAAAGGTTGCTTTTTGGAGGAAATTTAGGTTTAGGTCTCGATTTAGGGTTTACTTACCAAATTGATAAACAATGGCATGTCGACGGGTCTTTAGTCGATATTGGTTTTATTTCGCATAAAAAGGATGTTGAAAATTACGAGCTTAACGGCACTTATGTTTACGAAGGTATTGATCCGTTATTTCCAGAAACCGATGGAGAAACCGCAGATAGTTACTGGAGTGAAATTGAAGAAGAAATTGAAGAATTGTTTAAAGTTGATACCACCACCACACGTTACACTACATTAAGACCTGTAAAGTTAAATGCTTCTTTAAATTATGCGTTTGGAAAAAAACGCCTTAAAGATTGCGATTGCTTACAAGAAAATGGAGGCTATATAAATCGTGTTGGTGCGCATCTGTATGCAATAAAAAGACCAAAATCACCTCAGTTTGCATTATCTGCTTATTATTACCGACGTTTGTTTAACGGGCTCGATGCCAAAGCTACTTATACCATAGATAGTTATTCCTTTTATAATTTAGGTTTGGGGATTTCTACGAATATCTATGGATTAAATATTTATGCAATGGCCGATAATTTGCTTAATTTTAAGAATATTTATGATGCACGAAGTGTATCTTTACAATTTGGTATTAATTATATATTTAATAAAAATGAAAATTAAATTATTTTTTTTAGGAGTAAGTTTACTTCTTTGTTCTGTTGGTTATTCACAAAAAAACTTAAATAACTACAAATATGTTGTAGTTCAAAATAAATACGATTTCTTAAAAGAAGCAGATCAATACCAATTAAATTCGTTAACTAAATTTTTATTCGAAAAATATGGCTTCGAAGCTGTTTTAGAAGGTGAAAATTATCCAGAAGAGATGGCTTTTAATCGTTGTTTAGCTTTAAGCTCAGATGTTTTAAAAGATTCAGGTATGTTTAAAACCAAGTTGTCTGTGCAATTAAAAGATTGTAATGGAGCGGTGGTGTTTACTTCGCAGATAGGTGAGAGCCGCGAAAAAGAATATAAATTAGCTTATCATGAGGCTTTAAGAGATGCTTTTAAATCTATAGCGATCTTAAATCATAAATACGAGCCAAAAAAAGTGGTTAGTGCGCCAACACCAAAGGTAAAAAAAGAAGAAATAGCCACGGCTAACAATGAAAAAGAAGTGGCACGGTTAAAGCAGGAACTAGAAGTACTTAAAAAAGAGAAAGAAGCTTCAGCGAAGGCAGAAAAACCAATCGAGTCCCAACCAAAAAAAGTAGCACCAGTTGCAAAAAGCTTACCTGCTAAAGCTCAAATATTGTATGCTCAAGAAACACCAACAGGTTTTCAATTAGTAGACAGCACTCCAAAAGTAGTTTTCAAAATAAAAAAAACAGGTCGTAAAGATTTGTTTTTAGTAGAAGGCGAAGATTCGGTTATTTACAAACAAGACAATAAATGGATTTACGAGTACAATACCGATGCTGGCGTACAGCAAAAGGAGCTAAATATTAAATTTTAGGCTTTTAGTGTTTAGTAGGCATTAGGGCATTAGGCAATTGTTGCGTCTTGAATTTCTGTGTATGTATTGTTAGATGATTTATTCTTTTGTTAATAAAATATTTCTCTAATAGCACTATAATAATTCCATAAGTTTTAGTTTTTAAGAAACAAGAAACAAGAAACAAGAAACAAGAAACAAGAAACAAGAAACAAGAAACAAGAAACAAGAAACAAGAAACAAGAAACAAGAAACAAGAAACAAGAAACAAGAAACAAGAAACAAGAAACAACAAACAAACTAATACCCGTACTTATCCTTCCATCGTTCCTTTAAAAAACTACGATGCCCATTTTCACGAGCATTATTTCCGGGGTCGTAAAGTTTGGTGTTTTTAATTTCATCAGGCAAAAACTCTTGTTTTGCAAAATTGTTTTCATAGTTATGTGCGTATTTGTAATTATCGCTATAGCCCAAATCTTTCATAAGTTTAGTTGGGGCATTTCTTATTTCTAGAGGCACACTTAAATCACCAGTTTGTTTAACCAATTGCTGGGCTTTACCAATTGCAGCATAAGCCGCATTGCTTTTAGGCGAACAGGCCAAATAAGTAGCGCACTGACTTAAAATAATACGCGATTCTGGGTAGCCAATGGTGGTTACCGCTTGAAACGTGTTGTTTGCAATAACCAAAGCTGTAGGGTTGGCATTACCAATATCTTCACTAGCAGCAATAAGCATACGGCGGGCAATAAACTTTACATCTTCGCCACCTTCAATCATGCGAGCAAGCCAATACACTGCCCCATTTGGGTCGCTACCGCGAATCGATTTAATAAATGCCGAAATAATATCGTAATGCTGTTCGCCAGTTTTATCATAGCGCACCGTATTGTTTTGTACTTTTTGCAAAACTACGTCATCGGTAATAACCACATCGTCCGTATCAAACGAATTCACAATTAGCTCAAATATATTAAGCAGTTTTCTGGCATCGCCACCAGAAAGTCGCAATAATGCTTTAGTTTCTTTTAATGTTATATTTTTTTTCGATATGTATTCATCTTCAGAAATAGCCCGCTTTAAAAGCGTTTCTAAATCATCTTTATCAAAAGCATTTAAAATATACACTTGACAGCGCGAAAGTAATGCCGAAATAACCTCAAAACTCGGGTTTTCGGTAGTGGCACCAATCAGTGTAACCCAGCCTTTCTCTACAGCTTGTAATAGCGAGTCTTGTTGAGATTTACTAAACCTATGTATTTCGTCAATAAATAAAATAGGGTTTTTGGTAGTAAACAAGCCACCGCTGTTTTTGGCCTTATCAATAACCTCACGAACATCCTTAACACCAGAACTAATGGCGCTTAACGTATAAAACGGTCTACCAGATTGGTTTGCAATAATATTAGCCAAAGTCGTTTTACCAATACCAGGAGGTCCCCAAAAAATCATCGACGGAATTAAACCCTGTTTAATATGCTGTGTAAGCGTACCATTTTTACCCACCAAATGCTCTTGGCTTACATAATCTTCCAAGGTTTTTGGTCGTAATCGTTCCGCTAAAGGCTCGTTTGCATTCATAAATGTAAAATTACAGAAATTTTTAGGTTTTGGGCGTGCCCCTTCATATAATTACGGGTCGCGCTTTCCGTTGCAAGTCCTCGCTGCGCTGTGGGCTTTCCACTGCAATCGCTCACGCGGGCATACCTGCCAATTTAGCACATAAACCAAACTTGGATACTTTTTTGCTATTTTAACAGCAATGAATAAATCGCAACAATTTAAATTCTCAACAGGCGTAATTGCTTACCCTGTATTTTTTGTTCTCACCATCTGGATTGTTTTTTGGGCCGAGGTTAGGTTTGGGTATAATTTTAGTAAATATGGCGTTTACCCACAAACATTAAAAGGGTTGCGAGGCGTGTTGTTTAGTCCATTTATTCATGGTGGTATCGATCATATTTATCACAACACCATACCGCTGTTGGTTTTATCTACAGCCTTGTTTTATTTCTACAGACAAATCGCATGGAAAGTGCTTTTTTATGGCATTCTGTTATCAGGTTTCTTAACGTGGTGTATTGGTAGACCCTCTTATCATATTGGCGCAAGCGGATTAATTTATGTATTAGTTAGTTTTACTTTTTTTAAAGGCATTTTTGCTAAATATTACAGATTAATAGCCTTGTCGCTTTTGGTTGTTTTTCTATACGGAAGCATGATTTGGTATACTATGCCGGTAGATAATAGTATTTCCTGGGAAGGCCATTTAGCCGGATTAATTACCGGATTATTGTTTGCTTTATTATTTAAAAAAGAAATAGCAAAACCTAAAAAGTTCGCTTGGGAAGAAGAACATTATAACGAAGACGATGATCCGTTTTTAAAACACTTCGACGAAAACGGAAATTTTATAGAAAGTTTACCTGAAGATGGGGTGGAGGAAGAGCCGTTAGAAATACGTTATTTTCTAAAAAAGGAAGATGAGTAGACGGAAGTAGGCCGTATTCAGTAGGCAGTCACAGTTAACAGTCGCAGTATTCAGTAACAGTTTACAGTAGGATTAAGTGGTTGTAGAATAAAATTATTTTCGATAAAACCTTTTTTAGTGAATAAACAATTAATAAAAAATATGTTTTAAAATAGGTTGTAATTTATTGATTAGCAGTTTCAACCAACAACCAACAACCAACAACCAACAACCAACAACCAACAACCAACAACCAACAACCAACAGTCATCGGTCAAAAATATTATCGTCTCTGTCTAACAGCTTCGTACAAAAATGCACCACATGCCACAGAAACATTTAACGATTCAATGTCGCCCAATAAGGGTAATTTAGCTTTATCGTCGGCCACTTTTAATACCGATGGATTAATACCTCTGCCTTCCGATCCCATAATTATGGCGCAAGGTTCTGTAAACGAAACATCGTAAATCGTATTGTTAGTTTTTTCGGTAGCAGCAATTACTTTTATGCCCGATGCTTGCATATAAAATACGGCATCTTTAATATGGTCTACTCTACAAATTGGCACTTTAAATACGGCACCGGCACTAGTTTTTATAGTATCACCATTAATAGGGGCAGCGCCTTTTTTTTGTATAATTATACCGCTAACACCAGTACATTCGGCAGTTCTAATTATGGCTCCAAAATTTCTAACATCACTAAGTTGATCGAGTAGGAGGAAAAGAGGCGTTTTACCAGACTCCATTACGTTAACCACTAAATTTTCGATATCATAAAATTCTACAGGCGAAATTTGTGCCACAGCACCTTGATGATTTTTTTTAGTTAATCGGTTTAGTTTTTCTACAGGAACATAAGATTTGGCAATGCCTGTTTTATTAACTAACGACTCTAATTCGTTAAATAAATCGCCGTGTAAACCTTTTTGTAAAAAAACTTTATCAATAGTTTTTCCAGAATTTATCGCTTCAATTATAGCGCGAATACCAAAAATTTGTGTGCTATTTTCCATCGGTGTAAAGGTATAAAAAGAACTTCATTTTAGTATGGTTATTTTGCGTCTTTAACCACATAATTAGCTTTTGGTATTATAAGTTAAGAACCTTATTAAAGGTTTGTTATTATATAGTTTTTAATAAAAAAAATAGCCGTTTAAATTAATTTAAACGGCTATCTAATTTACTTAGAATTGAATTACTCGTAATAAGTTGGATATAAGTCATCAACTTTTGCTGTACTTTGATGACCTTTAAAAATATAAACTGTACCAGGGTCCCAACTAAATTCTGCTTCGAACATAATTGCATCAACAACTGTTCCTGTCGCAGTTGTGTATGAATCTTTAGTTATTACACCATTTGTAATAGTTACGGTGCCATCAGTATATAATTCAGGAGTATTTACATCACTTGAAAAAGTTAAAGCCTCAAGATCTAAAGTTGCTTTGGCTTTAAGTTCCATCCATGAGCCATGGTCATCTAACCAAAACGTATTGTCATTTTCTGATGTATTATAAATATCAATTTTTTGATAATCTCCTCCGTATGCAGGCGTTGTTCCATCTGGGTCTAGGGCAATAATCCACCAACCGCCGTCAATCTCGTCAACAACAATTCCATTTTCATCTGGAATTGATTCAACCTGATCACAAGAGACTATAGAGGATACAAGCACAAAACTAAATAGTATGTAGCATGTTTTTTTTAATATATTATATTTCATATTATTCGTTTTAATATTAAATCTGAGTTAAAGTATATTTCCAAGTATAGCCGTAAGCAGGCCATTCAGAGGTTACAGATATTGTACCTGCAGCTGCATCAACAGTAAATTCAGAAAGCGTAATAGTTCCTCCCCAAGGTAATGTTGAAGTTGTGTTGTTTAATGTGAAATCGTTAGCTGCAATATCATTGGCTACAATTGTTAAACCTTTTGCCGAATAATCAGGACCATATCCGTACTCATGTTCGTACCAACCACCAATAGCATCTGAAATACCATAAATTCCATTTCCTAGGTCTTTAATAATAATTGGACCTATATCGGCGGTAGCATATCCAGGAGAACGCACCAATGAGCTACAAGTATAAACGCCTGCAATACTTGTAACTAAATCACCATTACAAGGTTCCCAAACAACTTCTCTAAATGCAGTTGCAGGAATACCATCGTCGTTATAAGCAGAGTAAGAAACACTGTAAATATCGGCACCATCAACTGTAGTTCCTCCATAATATGTTCCAGAAATGCTTGTAAATAATTCTATTTCTGTGCCGCCTGCTTCAGCGATGGCACCAGGGTCTGAATAAGTTTCTGTATCACAAGGAAGTACAGTGTTTACATCACCGTCTAAAGTGATTTTAGGTAAATACGTAACTTGAGACACGTCTTCTGAACCAGGAGATTCAACACTAGGATCACAACTGGTAGCTAACAATCCTACGATTGATAACGTTACTAAAATTAATTTTGAATTTTTCATATTTGCAATTTTTAATTATCCCAAAAAATATTATCGGTAATTTCACGTTGAGCTGGAGCATTTGGGTTTAAGCTACGTTCTGTTGATGGGTATAACCAAGCAGAAGGAAACTCTCCAGCAGGTAAAACTGATAAAGGTGGTGTTTGCCATATACCGTCTGTAAATATTCTACTAGCTGGTCTATCGAATCTTCTGGCTTCAATCCAACCTTCATCTTCTTGAGTTCCATTAAATGAAATCCATTTTTGAACACCTATTAAATCTAATTTGTCATCCAAAGCATCAGCACTAGAGTAACCTAATGTTGAAACATACGAAGTTCCGTCTAATCCTAAGTACGTAAAGTTTGATAATACTGCTGTTTCAAAGGCAGTAGTTTCATCGTCTGCAGTGCCATAGCGAGCTGCAGCTTCGGCTCTTAGGAACCAAACTTCCCATGGACTCATTAATATTACTGGTTTAGAATCTCCATAGGCATAGTCAGAAGCTAAACTATAATTTGAAGATGGGTTTGTGAAATCTTCATTATCAACTGTACCTTGGTCAATACCATGTAAATTACCTTCAAAATCACCTGTTGTAGCCAATGTATAGAATACCTCGTCTCTAGGATCATTTAAATCCTGTAATACATTTAATGTTGCATTACTCGCGAAATAGAACATACCTACACCAAACTCTGCTCTGGCAAACATTGGGTTTTGATCACCTGATACTCCAGAAAAAGGAATGAACGGCATGTCATCTTCAGACTCAATAAAAGTTCCAGTTGAAACTAGAGATTGAATAGCGGCACCTTGAGGACTAACCTCTGATGTTCTCATTAAAATACGTAATTTTAATGAGTTTGCAAATTTTATCCACTTTGTAATGTCTCCTTCGTAAATAAAATCATCTTCTCCAATTAATTCTGTTTCAGCAACATCAAGATCAGCTAAGGCTTCGTCTAATATAGTAACTAAACCAGGGTAAATAATGGTTTCAGCAGAATCGTAATTAGGAGTTAAGTTTGATCCATCTTCAATAGCTCCAGAAACTGCTTCTGTAAATGGAATATCTCCAAAGTGATCTACTAATCCTTGATATAAGTAAGCCTTTAAAACATTGGCTACACCTCTATAAGCTGCAGATGTACTGTTTTTTGTAATATAATCTAAATCTGCTAAAGAATTAGCGTAAGCACGTTGCCAATAGCCGTCAAAATCTCCGGCTACTGATACATAACGTTCTTCGTTACCTATTGATACACCTATACCCCATGTATAGTATTGGCTCCAAACGAATGATTCGCTATAATTTAAATCGGTTTCAACTATATATCCCATAAATCCTATGGCAGCACTTAAAATTTGTGGGTCACCAGCAGAAGGGAATGTGTTGGGGTCTATATTAACTTCTTCTAAACTATCATTACATGAAAAGTTAAGTGTTAATAATAGAATTAGAAATATACTGAATTTGTTCTTCATCGTATTATTTTTTATTAAAATGATAATTGTAAGTTAAGTCCTAAACTTCTTGAAGAAGGAGTTTGTGTCGTTTCAATACCTTGAGCGTTACCAGTTAATGCTGGTCCGTTTACTTCTGGATCGGCATATTTGTTTTCTTCAGGTAACCAGTACCAAAGGTTTTTACCGTATAGTGCGATTCTAGCACTTGATAAAAATGTATTGTCTGTAAAACTTTTAGGGAAACTATAACTTAATTCAACTTCTCTTAGTTTCAAGTAACTCGCATCGATTAATTGCGTTGAAACAGGTGGGTCGTAATCTGTGAAATAATTTTGTTCTGTTATTGCATTAGTGTTTTCGGAGTATGTTCCGTCTCCATTATCTATAACAGAGTTAGGGAAAATGAAAGGCTCTCTATTATACACTGTTGTATTAACGTTGGTACCATTAAAGTTGGTGTTGTACTTAGTTTGTGATGCAAATTTACCACCTTCTTTTTTATCGAAAAGCATTCTTAATCCAAATCCTTTGTACTTAATGTTAGCACCAAAGCTTAATAAGTAATCTGGCTGGTAAGAACCTAAGTAAACGTCTTCATCAGTATAAACTGGGTAACCTGTATTGGCATCAACTATTACTTCTCCGTTTTCGTTAGTTTTAAAATCGTTTCCTTTAAAAGTACCAAATGGAAGACCTTCTTTAGCTACAATAGTTACTGTAGTACCGGCAGCAAAACCGAAAGTACCTACTGTTAATTCATCAATATCGTCGGTGATTTTGATAACTTCGTTTTCGTTTTTGGTATATGTACCAAATACTTCAAAGTCAAGTCCTTCAACAACACCTTTTAGAGGCTCTAAAGATAATGTAAGTTCATGACCTTTGTTTTCCATTCTACCAATGTTACTTACAGTTTGAGTATATCCTGTAGAACGTGGTAAACTAATAGTTACAATTTGATCGTCGTGAATAGAGTGATAGTATGTGTACTCTACATTAACTTTATTTCCAAAGAATCCTAAATCGGCACCAACTTCGTAAGTCGTTGTAAGCTCTGGCTTAAGTGTTGGGTTTCCAATTGTATTACCTATAGAGAAACCAGCAACACCGTTTTTAGGGAAAAACAATTCGTAGTCACCTAAATTTACTATTGAAGGGTTACCTACGAAGTAAGAGTTTAATAGGTAAAGACCTGCATCTTTACCAGATGTACCATAACTTCCTCTTAATTTTCCGTAATTTAAAACATCGTTTTTAATATTTAATAAATCTGTAAAAATTACAGAACCACCGACTGCACCGTATAGAAACGAATTGTTTGCTGAAGGAAGTGTAGATGACCAGTCATTTCTGGCAGATAATTCTAAAAATGCTGCGTTTTTGTATCCAATCGTTGCGTTACCTAAAACACCATAAATACGATATTTAGATCTGTACATATCAGATGTTGGTGTTTGTGCACTATTAGATAAATTGTAAACTCCAGGTACAACTAAACCACCTACTGAACTACCAGTTATATCTTGTCTTGTTCTTTGGAAGAAGTTATAACCACCTGCAATACTGAAGCTCAAGTCTTCTGTAATATCGGTGTTATAGTTAACCATAATTGTTGCATCTAGGTTTTCTACTTTACTGTTGTAATTAATGTATTCACCTAAAGAACTATGTTTAGAATTTCGAGTAGCAAGTCCGAAATCATCTGTCCAAACTAATTGTTCAGCTGGAGTGAAAGTTGGTGTCCATACATCTGTTTGTGTGTTCACAATGTTACCACCAAAACGTCCAGAAATTGATAAATTATCTAAAAAGTTGTAAGTTAAAGCAGCATTACCAATAATGTTATCGATATTCCCTTCGTTACCATATTCGTTTAAAATATAATAAGGATTTACAGAAGAATAAGACCCCCAGTAACCATTAATGTCATGGAAAGGGCTTGTGTAGTCTCTAAGTTCGTTAAACGGAATGTTAACCGGACTTTGAACAGCCATTGCATATGCGTTGTTACCTTCAAAAGCACGAGAACCTTCTTGAGCTGTGTTTTGCTTCACGTTAGCATAACTTATTTTAAAATCTGAACGAAGTTTAGGGCTTAATTGAGCAGAAGCCTTAAAAGTTAGGTTATTTCTTTTGTAGTACGTGTTATCAAGAGTACCTGTTTGGTCGGTATTACCATAAGATGCAAAGTATGAAAACCCTTCATTAGAACCAGAAAAGTTTAAGCTGTTGGTTGTAGTATAACCTGTATTGAAGAAATCTTGAAGTTGATTTTGAACAGCGCTGTAAGGTCTTGTTAGAGCTTCTAAAGCACCATCGCCATCAGAATCAATTGGTGTAGTCCAAGGTCTTACTACACCATCGAATGCAGGACCCCAAGCCCAGTTTTCACCAGAATCTAAATGAGCATTATCGTAACCTTGGCCAAATTTGCTTTGACGTTGTAAAAGTACAATAGCCGTTTCCATAGAAGTAGAGCCATTGTAAGTAACTTTCATTTTGTTACCTTGACCGCTTTTTGTTGTAACTAAAACAACACCAGAGGCACCACGTGAACCATATAGAGAAGTCGCTGATGGACCTTTAAGGATTGTTACAGATTCAATATCGTCTGGGTTAATATCATTAAATCTGTTTCCGAAATCGGCATATCCTGTAGTTGAAGCACCAGCTCCACCAGAAGTAGCGGTGTTATCAATAGCAACACCATCGACAACTATTAAGGCGTTGTTGTTACCTGTAAGAGAACCTTCACCTCTTAATACAATTCTTGTAGAAGCACCTACAGAACCAGAACCAGTAGATAATCTAACACCGGCAGTTTTACCTCTTAATGCTTCTAAAGCATTTTTACTTGGTGTAGAAAGTAAGTCTTCCGATTTCACCACTTGGTTAGCATAAACAACTTCTCTTGCGTTTCTGTCACCACTACCAAATGCAGTTACCACAACTTCTTCTAATGCTGCAGCATCTTCCGAAAGGGTAACATTGATTGTGCTCGAAGCACCTACTGTGATTTCTTTGGAAGAATATCCAACAAAACTGAATACAAGAATGTCTCCCGTATTGGCTTTAATTGCATATTTACCATCGAAATCTGAAGATGTACCAGAAGAGGTACCTTTTACTAAGACAGTTGCTCCAGGCAGAGGTAGTCCAGTACCATCTGAAACTATACCTGAAATTGTCTTTTCTTGTGCAAAAGTTAATTGCACAACAAACGCTAGTAATAGCGTTAAAATTCCACTAAACTTTGTTTTCATTTTAAAATTATTTGAATTAGTCAATGCCAAAAATCTTAATTATTAGTTAATAAAACAACAAAAACAAGTTAAAATTTAGAAAAAAGGGAAAAACGTTAACATAATAGCAACGATTTTTTAAGTTTATAGTATAATCTTTAGCTGGCTGTGTTCTTTGTTTTGGTTATGATTTTTAAGGCATAAGTGTGGAATAATGAAGATGTTATGTTAAAAATAGCTTTTTTGTATTTAATTTTTTAGTTAAAAACTGGTTTTTAAGCTAATGTGTATCTTGGAATTTGAAAAATTAAAATTAGAATCTTCAAATTTGCCATTTGCATAGTTTAATTTAAAAAGCCCTGATTTTGTTAGGATTCCTAGTCCTAAGCCATAGCCCAATAGTTTCTCTTTAGTTGATGTTATGTTGTTTTCAAAATAGGCTGCATCAAAAATAGTATTGATGTAAATATTACTAGATAGCTGATAGCGATATTCTGTGTTTATTACGCTAAATAGGTTTGCGTAAATGCTGTTTTCTTCAAAACCGCGTATAGAATTTATTCCACCGAATTGATAGAGTTCGTTTTCGAAGTATGCGTTGGATGATAACAAAGCGTTGTTTGTTTTTAAAAAAAAACTATTTCTATTATTTAAGTAAAATATATTGAAAGCTTCAAGTGTAAATTGTGATTGTTGTTGGTTGTTAATATTGGTTTTTCTATTTCCTAAGCCGCCTTCAATATAAAATTTGGATTTAATTGGGAAAAGCAGGTTGTTTGAATTTAAACTTAGGTATTCGTAATTTAAAGTGTAGAAGGTTGATTCGTAATCGTCAATGTTTGTGTTTTGTGTTGTGTTAAGTAAATTGCTTGATGTGGTGCTGTTAATTCCTGTAGATATTTTGTGTTTAGCATTTATTTGATAGTTAAGTTTAGCGCTTTGATTGGCGGTTGTAAAGGAAGAGTCTTTTTTAAATATGCGTAAGGTTAAATCAATTCCTATCGGCGTGTTAAACAAATAGGGGGCTTTAGTGTTTATTTCGAAGGTTTGTTGGTCGTTTTCATCGCTTTTATAAAATATATTTAAAGATTCTCCGAAATTAAGGTTGTTTACGAGATTTAAACTTAAATAGCCATCAAATTGAATTTTATTGGTTTCTTCATTGGTTCCAAAGCCTAAAAAACCATCAAAATTGTTGCTTGGTATTTTATCAATGTATAAATATAAGGTTGTAGAGTCTTGGGTAAAAAGGACTTCAGGAGACTTTAATTTGTTTGCAAAGTTTAAATTATTTAATTGATTGGTTTTAGTTTGTATCTCAGCTAAGTTAAATAACTGGTTTTGTTTAATTTTTAAATAATGTTTTAAATACGTTTTGGGGAATTTTTCGTAACCTTTAATAATAATGTTATTAACTACTCTTTTTTTTCTTGAATTTATTACAGTTAACTTTGCTTCTACCAAATCCTTGTTAATAGTGAAATTGGAAAGTTTTAGCTTAGTAAACGGGAATCCTGTTTTGGCGATTTCACGATTTAAGTAGTTTAAACTGTTTTCAATTTCTAAAAAAGGCAAATCAAAGTAGCTGCGAGTGTAGTTTTTCGATATTTTATTTATTATGTCTTCTTTTAAATATAATTCCTCGTAGTAAACTCTTAATTGTTTATATCGTTTGTATAAGGATAATTGAATTGTGAATAAGGAATCGTTTATCTTTTTAAGCTTGTTTGGTTTTAATTCGATATATCCTTTTTTTTCTAATGTACGGGTAATAGTTTCAATTTCATTTTTTATAAATAGGGTGTTTGGGTGGGTTTTAGTGTAATTTGTTGAATCAATAATTTTGGTTTCAAGGTCTGTTTTACCAAATATCTTTAAATTAATGTTTTGTGAATACGCCGATCCAAAAACAAGAGTGCAAATAATAAGTAGTAAAAAACGCAAATCTGTGAACTAAATTTTTGGATTTATTAATGTAAAACTAATGTAAAACTAACGTAAAACTAATAGATATAATGTGGTGAAATTATAAAAATATATTTTTTAAATAATATTATTAAAGTAATATGTTTAAGGTTAATGTTATTTAAAAACTTATTAGTACAATGCGTCTGTAAAAAACGTTTAGATGAAAAAAATGCCTATGATATGAAAATTAATGAATTAGGATTTGAATTATTCAATAAAATTTCTACCTTTGCAGCCCTTTTAACGAGGGATTATAAAAAATTAGTATAAAATATATGCCAACAATTTCACAATTAGTACGAAAAGGAAGAGCCAAAATAACCAAGAAGAGTAAATCGGCTGCTTTAAATTCGTGTCCACAAAGACGTGGTGTATGTACTCGTGTTTATACAACAACACCTAAAAAACCTAACTCAGCAATGCGTAAGGTGGCAAGGGTTCGTTTAACAAACGGTAACGAGGTTAACGCATACATCGGTGGTGAAGGTCACAATTTACAAGAGCACTCGATAGTATTGGTTAGAGGTGGAAGGGTAAAAGATTTACCAGGAGTTAGATATCACATTGTTCGTGGTGCATTGGATACCGCAGGTGTTCAGGGTAGAACGCAACGTAGATCTAAGTATGGTGCAAAACGCCCTAAAAAGTAATTTAAAACTTTAAGAAGAAGACATGAGAAAAAGAGCAGCGAAAAAAAGACCGCTTTTACCAGATCCACGTTTTAACGATCAGTTAGTAACTCGTTTTGTTAACATGATGATGTGGGATGGGAAGAAGTCTGTCGCTTTTAAGGTGTTCTACGATGCAATTGATATCGTAGATCAAAAGAAAACAGATGAAGAAAAAACAGCTTTAGAGTTATGGAAAGATGCTTTGTCAAATGTGATGCCTCACGTAGAAGTGCGTAGTCGTCGTGTTGGTGGTGCTACATTCCAAATTCCAATGCAAATTCGTCCAGATAGAAAAGTTTCAACAGCAATGAAATGGTTAATTGGTTATGCTAGAAAGCGTAACGAAAAATCTATGGCCTTACGTTTGGCTTCAGAAATTTTAGCAGCAGCTAAAGAAGAAGGAGCGGCGGTTAAGAAAAGAGTTGATACTCATAAAATGGCAGAAGCTAACAAAGCATTCTCACACTTTAGATTCTAAAATAACATGGCAAGAGATTTAAAATTTACAAGAAACATTGGTATTGCAGCTCATATTGATGCTGGTAAAACAACAACAACAGAGCGTATCCTTTATTACACTGGGGTTTCTCATAAAATAGGGGAAGTTCACGATGGTGCTGCAACAATGGACTGGATGGAACAAGAGCAAGAAAGAGGTATTACAATTACTTCTGCTGCTACTACTTGTACTTGGAAGTTTCCATTAGAAAATGCAAAACCAACACCTCAAACAAAAGATTATCATTTTAATATTATTGATACTCCGGGTCACGTTGATTTTACCGTAGAGGTAAACCGTTCTTTACGTGTTTTAGATGGTTTAGTATTCTTATTTAGTGCAGTTGATGGTGTTGAACCACAATCTGAAACTAACTGGAGACTTGCAGATAACTATAAAGTGCCTCGTATTGGTTTTGTTAACAAAATGGACCGTCAAGGATCTAATTTCTTAGCAGTTTGCCAGCAGGTAAAAGATATGTTAAAGTCTAACGCTGTGCCAATTGTATTAAATATTGGTGACGAAGCAGACTTTAAAGGTATTATTGATTTAGTGAAAAACCGTGCTATTGTATGGCACGATGAAACTCAGGGAGCAACGTTTGACGTTATTGATATTCCTGAAGATATGAAAGAGGAAGCTCGTAAGTACCGTGCGCTTTTAATTGAAGAAGTTGCAACTTACGATGAGAACCTTTTAGAGAAATTCATGGAAGATGAAGATTCTATAACAGAAGAAGAAGTGCATGCTGCACTTAGAGCTGCTGTAATGGATATGGCTATCATTCCAATGATTTGTGGTTCTGCTTTCAAAAATAAAGGTGTTCAGTTCTTATTAGACGCTGTATGTCGTTATTTACCTTCTCCAACAGATAGAGATAATATTGTAGGAACAAACCCTAGCACAGGTGAAGATGCGGTGCGTAAGCCAGATGCAAAAGATCCTTTCTCAGCATTAGCATTTAAAATTGCAACCGATCCTTTCGTAGGTCGTTTAGCTTTCTTCCGTGCTTATTCTGGTCGTTTAGATGCAGGTTCTTACATCTTAAATAACCGTTCAGGTAAAAAAGAGCGTATTTCTCGTATCTACCAAATGCATTCTAACAAACAAAATGCTATCGATTTTATTGAAGCGGGAGATATAGGTGCAGCAGTAGGTTTTAAAGATATTAAAACAGGTGATACTTTATCAGATGAAAAGAACCCAATTGTTCTTGAATCTATGGATTTCCCAGATCCAGTTATTGGTATCGCGGTAGAGCCTAAAACTAAGGCCGATGTTGATAAGTTAGGTATGGCTTTAGCTAAATTAGCTGAAGAAGATCCAACATTTACAGCAAGAACCGATGAGGCTTCGGGTCAAACAATTATATCTGGTATGGGTGAGCTTCACTTAGATATTATTGTAGATCGTCTTAAGCGTGAGTTTAAGGTTGAAGTAAATCAAGGTCAGCCACAAGTAGAGTATAAAGAAGCTATTACGCAACGTGCAGAACACAGAGAGGTTTACAAAAAGCAATCTGGTGGACGTGGTAAATTTGCAGATATTGTATTTACATTAGAGCCAGCTGAAGAAGGAACTGAAGGTTTAGTTTTCGAATCTCAAATTAAAGGTGGTAACGTTCCTAAGGAATTTATCCCATCTATTGAGAAAGGTTTCCAAATGGCAATGGTAAATGGTCCATTAGCAGGTTACGAAGTAGATGCTATGAAAGTAACTTTAACTGATGGTTCTTACCACGATGTGGATTCTGATCAATTATCATTCGAATTGGCTGCCAAGTTAGGATTTAAAGCTGCTGCAAAAGCTGCAAAAGCCGTAATTATGGAGCCTATGATGAAATTAGAAGTTATTACTCCTGAAGAAAACATGGGTGATATCGTTGGAGATTTAAACCGTCGTAGAGGTCAAGTAAGCGACATGGGAGATCGTAACGGTGCAAAAACAGTTAAAGCTATTGTGCCTTTATCAGAAATGTTTGGTTATGTAACCACGTTAAGAACATTATCTTCTGGTCGTGCTACTTCTACAATGGAATTTTCACACTACGCTGAAACTCCATCAAACATTTCAGAAGAGGTAATTAAAGCAGCTAAAGGAGTTGAAGCCTAAAATCTAAGAAAATGAGTCAAAAAATCAGAATAAAATTAAAGTCTTACGATCATAATTTAGTAGATAAATCTGCTGATAAAATCGTAAAAACAGTAAAAAGTACTGGTGCTGTTGTAACTGGACCAATTCCATTACCAACTCACAAAAAATTATTTACAGTACTACGTTCTCCGCACGTTAACAAAAAGTCTAGAGAGCAGTTTCAATTATCTTCTTACAAAAGATTATTAGATATCTACTCGTCGTCATCAAAAACAATTGATGCGTTAATGAAACTTGAGTTACCAAGTGGAGTGGAAGTTGAGATAAAAGTTTAATTCTAAATTCAGAATTCTGAATTCGGAATTATAAAAACATGTCCCACCGATGCGGTCGCGGGAAAAACGGCAAAAATACAATTCAAGGACGAAGCGTATTTTGTCCTTGAATTTTTTTTAAATAAGTAATAAATAAATTAATAATTAAATTATGTCTGGGTTAATTGGAAAAAAAATCGGTATGACCAGCATTTTCGACGAAAACGGGAAAAACATCCCTTGTACAGTAATCGAAGCTGGACCATGTATCGTTACCCAAGTCAGAACTGAAGAGGTTGATGGCTATGAAGCTGTTCAATTAGGTTTCGATGACGCGACAGAAAAAAGCGCTACAAAAGCAGACTTAGGTCATGCTAAAAAAGCGGGTACTTCTGTAAAACGCAAGGTTGTTGAATTCAAAGGTTTTGATGAGGAGTACAAATTAGGTGATGCTATAACAGTAGATCACTTTGCTGAAGGTGAATTTGTTGATATTTCAGGTACATCAAAAGGTAAAGGATTTCAAGGTGTTGTAAAACGCCATGGTTTTGGTGGTGTAGGTCAAGCTACCCACGGTCAGCATAACCGTTTAAGAGCGCCAGGTTCTATTGGTGCTGCTTCTTACCCTGCTAGAGTATTCAAAGGAATGCGTATGGCCGGAAGAATGGGTGGAGATAAAGTGAAAGTTCAAAATTTAAGAGTTTTAAAAGTAGTTCCTGAAAAGAATTTACTTGTTGTTAAGGGATGTGTTCCTGGACATAAAAACGCTTACGTAATTATTAGAAAGTAATGAAAGTAGCAGTTTTAGATATAAACGGAAAAGACACAGGTAGAAAAGCAGAGCTTTCTAACGATGTGTTTGCTATTGAGCCTAATAATCATGCGGTTTATTTGGATGTTAAACAATATTTAGCAAACCAACGCCAAGGAACTCACAAATCTAAAGAAAGAGGTGAGATTTCTGGTAGTACTCGCAAGATTAAAAAACAAAAAGGAACCGGTACTGCAAGAGCAGGTAGTATTAAGTCTGGTGTATTTAAAGGTGGTGGTCGTATGTTCGGTCCAAGACCAAGAAATTACAATTTCAAACTTAATAAAAACCTTAAGCGTTTAGCACGTAAATCGGCTTTAAGTATCAAGGCAGGTGAGCAGTCAATTACTGTTCTAGAAGACTTTAATTTTGATACAGCAAAAACTAAAAACTTTACAGCTGTGTTAAAGGCCTTAGAATTAGACAATAAAAAATCTTTGTTTGTGTTGGGCGCGTCAAATAATAATGTATATTTGTCATCGCGTAATTTAAAAGGTTCCGAAGTTGTAACTTCTTCAGAATTAAATACTTACAAGATTTTAAATGCAAATCAAGTGGTTCTTTTAGAGGGCGCTTTAGAAGGAATTGAATCAAACTTAAGTAAATAAGAAACAGATGAGTATCTTAATTAAACCTATAATCACAGAAAAAGCGACTGCTGATAGCGAGTTAAGAAACTGCTACACTTTCGAGGTGAATACAAAGGCGAACAAGATAGAAATTAAAAATGCGGTTGAAGCTGCATATGGTGTTTCTGTTGAAAAAGTTCGTACAATAAATATCCGTCCAGATAGAAATACTAAGTACACAAAAACTGGTATTCAACATGGTAAAACTAATGCTAAGAAAAAAGCATTAGTACAACTGGCGGAAGGTGAAATGATTGATTTATACAGTAACATGTAATTAGACAAAAATGTCAGTAAGAAAATTAAAACCAATCACACCAGGACAGCGTTTTAGAGTAGTAAATGGGTATGACGCCATAACTACTGATAAGCCGGAAAAAAGTTTACTTGTTCCGAATAAAAGGTCTGGTGGTAGAAACAGTCAAGGAAAAATGACCATGCGCTATATTGGTGGTGGTCATAAAAGAAAGTATCGTATTATCGATTTTAAACGTAATAAAACTGGAATTCCAGCGGAAGTTAAGTCTATCGAGTACGATCCAAACAGAACAGCTTTTATCGCATTATTGAATTATCAAGATGGTGAGAAAAGATACATTATTGCTCAAAATGGTTTACAAGTTGGTCAAAATGTAGTGTCTGGTACAGAAGGAATTGCTCCTGAAATAGGAAATGCAATGCCACTAAGTGAAATTCCATTAGGTACAATAATCTCTTGTTTAGAGTTGCGTCCAGGTCAAGGTGCCGTTATGGCTCGTAGTGCTGGTGCATTTGCTCAATTAATGGCAAGAGATGGTAAGTTTGCTACGGTAAAATTACCTTCTGGAGAAACACGCTTAATTCTTGTAACGTGTATGGCTACAATAGGTGTAGTATCGAATTCAGATCACCAATTACTTGTTGGTGGTAAAGCAGGTAGAACGCGCTGGTTAGGACGTCGTCCAAGAACTAGACCAGTAGTAATGAACCCAATCGATCACCCAATGGGTGGTGGTGAAGGACGTGCTTCAGGTGGTCACCCACGCTCTAGAAACGGTATTCCAGCTAAAGGATTTAGAACACGTTCTAAAACTAAAGCAAGTAATAAATATATTGTAGAACGTAGAAAGAAATAAGACATGGCAAGATCATTAAAAAAAGGACCTTACGTTCATTATAAATTAGAAAGAAAAGTAGCTGCTAATGTAGAGGCTAACAAAAAAACAGTTATCAAAACTTGGTCAAGAGCTAGTATGATAACTCCAGATTTTGTAGGACAAACTATAGCAGTGCATAATGGCCGTCAATTTGTTCCTGTTTATGTAACAGAAAACATGGTAGGTCATAAATTAGGAGAATTTTCACCAACACGTTCATTCCGTGGGCATGCAGGTGCTAAAAATAAAGGTAAAAAGTAGTAAGCTATGGGAAGTCGTAAAAAACAAATGGCAGACGCTATTAAGGAAGCAAAGAAGCAAGTTGCTTTTGCAAAACTTAATAACTGTCCTACATCACCAAGAAAAATGCGCTTAGTAGCCGATTTAGTAAGAGGTGAAAAGGTAGAAAATGCACTAAATATCTTAAAATTCAATCAGAAGGAAGCTTCAGGTCGTTTAGAAAAGTTATTACTTTCGGCTATTGCTAACTGGCAAGCTAAAAACGAAGATGCTGATATTGAATCTGCTGAATTATTCGTAAAAGAGATTAGAGTAGATGGCGGATCTATGTTAAAAAGATTACGTCCAGCTCCTCAAGGTCGTGCACATAGAATTAGAAAACGTTCTAACCACGTAACATTAGTGGTTGGTGCTAACAATAACACACAAAGCTAAGATAGAAGTATGGGACAAAAAACAAATCCAATCGGAAATCGCTTAGGTATTATCAGAGGATGGGAATCTAACTGGTACGGAGGTAATGATTATGGAGATAAGCTTGCCGAAGACGATAAAATTAGAAAATACGTTCACGTACGTCTTTCTAAAGCTAGTGTAAGTAGAGTAATTATTGAGCGTACGCTTAAACTTGTAACCGTTACTATCACTACAGCTCGCCCAGGTATCATAATTGGTAAAGGCGGACAAGAGGTAGACAAGTTAAAAGAAGAGCTTAAGAAAATTACTGGTAAAGAAGTTCAGATTAACATCTTTGAAATTAAAAGACCTGAACTAGATGCGTTTTTAGTAGCATCAAGTATTGCAAGACAAATAGAAAATCGTATTTCTTATCGTCGTGCAATCAAAATGGCTATTGCTGCTACAATGCGTATGAACGCTGAAGGAATTAAAATCCAAATTAGTGGTCGTTTAAATGGTGCTGAAATGGCACGTTCTGAACACTACAAAGAAGGACGTATTCCTTTATCAACCTTTAGAGCCGATATTGATTATGCTTTAGTTGAAGCACACACTACTTATGGTAGATTAGGTGTAAAAGTATGGATCATGAAAGGTGAAGTATATGGTAAAAGAGAGCTTTCTCCGCTTGTAGGTTTATCTAAAAAGCAAGGAAAAGGTGGCGCTGGACGCGGAAACAAAGGACCTCGTCGCAGTAGAAAGTAATTTTTTATAAAGTAAAGAAACATGTTACAGCCTAAAAGAACAAAATTTCGTAAGCAGCAAAAAGGACGTATGAAAGGAAATGCCGGAAGAGGGCACCAACTTTCAAACGGAACTTTTGGAATAAAAGCATTAGACTCTGTATTTATAACATCACGTCAAATTGAAGCAGCACGTATTGCCGCTACACGTTACATGAAAAGAGAAGGGCAACTTTGGATTAAAATATTTCCGGACAAGCCAATTACAAAAAAGCCTCTTGAAGTACGTATGGGTAAAGGTAAAGGTGCCGTAGAATTATGGGTAGCTGTTGTAAAACCAGGAAGAGTACTTTTTGAAATAGGTGGTGTGCCATTAGACGTGGCTAAAGAAGCATTACGTCTTGCAGCACAAAAACTACCAGTTAAAACTAAGTTTTTAATCGCTAGAGATTACGAAGCATAATAATTTAAGATTATGAAACAATCAGAAATTAAAGAATTATCTGTTGCTGAGTTACAAGAAAAACTTAGTGAAGTAAAAAAGAGTTATTCAGACCTAAAATTGGCTCATGCAATTTCTCCTTTAGAAAATCCAATTCAATTACGTAGTGCAAGACGCACTGTTGCAAGAATTGCGACCGAATTAACTAAAAGAGATTCACAATAATTCTGCTTAAATATGGAAACAAGAAATTTAAGAAAAGAACGTATAGGAGTTGTTACAAGTAACAAAATGCAGAAATCGATTGTGGTTTCTGAGGTGAAAAAAGTAAAACACCCTATGTATGGAAAGTTCGTGTTAAAAACAAAAAAATATGTTGCGCACGACGAGAAAAATGACTGCAACGAAGGAGATACTGTAAGAATCATGGAAACAAGACCTTTAAGTAAATCTAAATGTTGGAGATTAGTTGAAATAATTGAAAGAGCGAAATAATTATGGTACAGCAAGAATCAAGATTAAAAGTAGCAGATAACACTGGAGCAAAAGAGGTTTTAACCATTCGTGTTCTAGGTGGTACTAAAAGAAGATACGCTTCTGTTGGTGATAAAATTGTAGTTTCTGTTAAAGATGCTACACCAAACGGTAACATTAAAAAAGGTGCCGTATCAACTGCAGTAGTAGTTCGTACTGTAAAAGAAGTAAGAAGACCAGATGGATCTTATATTAGATTCGACGATAACGCTTGTGTATTATTAAACCCAGCGGGTGAGATGAGAGGTACACGTGTATTTGGTCCTGTTGCTAGAGAACTTCGTGATAAACAATTCATGAAAATTGTATCATTAGCACCAGAAGTGCTTTAATACATTATTAAGATGACAAAGCTTAAAATTAAAACTGGAGATACCGTAAAAGTAATAGCTGGAGATCATAAAGGTTCGGAAGGTAAAGTACAGAAGGTATTAATAGAAAAAAACAAAGCCATTGTTGAGGGTGTAAATTTGGTTAAGAAACACACTAAACCAAGTGCTCAAAACCCGCAAGGTGGTATTGTAGAGAAGGAAGCGCCAATTCACATCTCTAACTTATCGTTGTTAACTGCTAAAGGTGAAACAACTCGTGTAGGTTACAGAGTAGAAGGTGATAAGAAAGTGAGATTCTCAGTAAAATCTAATGAAGTAATATAGTTATGGCATATTCACCTAGACTTAAAGAAGAGTATAAAAGCAAAGTAATTGCAGCTCTTACAGACGAATTTGGATATCAAAATGTAATGCAAGTTCCAAAATTACAAAAGATAGTAATATCTAAAGGTGTTGGTGCTGCAGTTGCAGATAAGAAATTAATCGACTACGCTGTAGAAGAATTAACTACAATATCTGGACAAAAAGCCGTAGCAACTTTATCTAAAAAAGACGTTGCTTCTTTTAAATTACGTAAAGGCATGCCTATTGGCGCTAAAGTAACTTTACGTGGTGAAAGAATGTACGAATTCTTAGATAGATTAGTAACTTCTGCTTTACCTCGTGTAAGAGATTTTAACGGAATTAAAGCTACAGGTTTCGATGGTCGTGGTAACTACAACTTAGGAATCACAGAACAAATTATCTTCCCTGAAATAAATATCGATAAGGTAAACAAAATTTCAGGTATGGATATTACATTTGTAACTTCTGCCGAAACAGATAAAGAAGCAAAATCATTATTAACCGAATTAGGATTACCTTTTAAAAAGAACTAAGATATGGCTAAAGAATCAATGAAAGCCCGTGAGGTAAAAAGAGCTAAAACAGTTGCTAAGTATGCTGAGAAACGTAAAGCTTTAAAAGAAGCTGGCGATTACGAAGCATTACAAAAGTTACCTAAAAATGCTTCGCCTATTCGCATGCATAATAGATGTAAGCTTACAGGAAGACCTAAAGGTTACATGAGAAACTTTGGTATTTCTCGTGTTATGTTTAGAGAAATGGCTAACAAAGGCTTAATCCCAGGGGTTAAAAAAGCTAGTTGGTAAAAAAAGAATTATAAATTGGTTTTAGGTTCAAGAGAAAGAGTTTCTTGAAAACCACTACCGCAAATTAATAAATATGTATACAGATCCAATCGCGGATTATCTTACTAGAATTAGAAACGCAGTGCGTGCTAACCACAGAGTGGTTGAGATTCCTGCTTCTAATTTAAAGAAAAACATAACTAAAATATTATTCGAGCAAGGATATATTTTAAGTTATAAGTTTGATGATTCAACTGTACAGGGAACAATTAAAATTGCTCTTAAGTACAACAAAGAAACAAAAGAACCAGTAATTAAAAAGCTTCAACGCATTAGTACTCCAGGTTTACGTAAGTATGCTGGTGCCGATGAGTTACCAAGAATTCTTAATGGTTTAGGTATTGCCATCGTTTCTACATCTCATGGTGTAATGACAGGTAAACAAGCCAAAAAAGAAAATGTAGGTGGCGAAGTTTTATGTTACGTTTACTAATTTTAAAACCTAAAAGAAATGTCAAGAATAGGAAAAAATCCAGTAGCCATTCCAGAAGGTGTAACAGTTAGTGTTAAAGATAACGCTGTAACTGTAAAAGGAAAATTAGGAGAATTAACTCAAAGTTTCGATACAGTTGAAATTGCAGTAGAAGATGCAAACGTAGTTGTTTCTCGTTCTGCTGAAACTAAAGATCACAAAGCTAAACACGGTTTATATAGAGCGTTAATTGCTAACATGATTGATGGTGTATCAAAAGGGTGGACTAAAGAATTAGAATTGGTTGGTGTAGGTTATAGAGCATCAAACCAAGGACAAAAGTTAGACCTTGCTATAGGTTTCTCACACAATATCGTTATGGACATTGCTCCAGAAGTTAAAGTGGAAACTGTTTCAGAAAAAGGTAAGAATCCAATTGTAAAACTAACTTCTTTTGACAAACAACTTGTTGGTCAAGTAGCTGCTAAAATACGTGGCTTTAGAAAACCTGAACCTTACAAAGGAAAAGGTATTAAGTTTGTTGGTGAGGAAATTAGAAGAAAAGCAGGTAAATCAGCTTAATAAATTTAGTTATGGCATTAACAAAGAACGAAAGAAGATTAAGAATAAAAAACAGAATTCGTAAGGTTGTTTCTGGTACAGAAGCAAGACCTAGATTAGCTGTTTACAGAAGTAATAAAGAAATTTATGCTCAAATAGTTGACGATGTAACTGGTGTAACACTAGGATCGGCATCTTCAAGAGATAAAAGTATAGATACTGCTAAAGTTAATAAAGTTGAAGCTGCTAAATTAGTAGGTAAGGCTATAGCTGAGAAAGCACTTAAAGCAGGTATAGAAACTATCGCTTTCGATAGAGGTGGTTATTTATATCATGGTAGAGTAAAATCATTAGCTGAAGGAGCTAGAGAAGCAGGACTTAAATTCTAAGATATTATGTTTCAAAAATATAAAAGCGCAGAGTTAGTAAAACCAAGTGGATTAGATCTTAAAGATCGTTTAGTTGGTGTACAGAGAGTTACAAAAGTAACTAAAGGTGGTAGAGCATTTGGTTTCTCGGCAATCGTTGTGGTTGGTGATGAAGCTGGTGTTGTAGGACAAGGTTTAGGAAAGTCTAAAGACGTAGCTAGTGCGATTGCAAAAGCGGTTGAAGATGCTAAAAAGAACCTAGTTCGTATTCCAATTATTAAAGGAACTTTACCTCACGAGCAAAAAGGTAAATATGGTGGTGCAAGAGTAAACATTATTCCTGCAGCTCCTGGTACAGGTGTAATTGCCGGTGGTGCTGTAAGAACAGTATTAGAAGCCGTTGGTGTACATGATGTATTATCTAAATCTCAAGGGTCTTCAAATCCGCATAACGTAGTAAAGGCAACTTTTGATGCTTTATTACAATTAAGAGATGCGAAAACTATTGCAAAGGATAGAGGGATTTCACTTGAACAAGTTTTTAACGCTTAATAAGAATCAGAAATGGCAAAGATTAAAGTAACAAAAGTTAAAAGCGCAATCAATCGTACGTTAAGACAAAAAAGAACTTTAGAAGCTCTTGGTCTTAGAAAGATTGGACAAGTAAAAGAATTTGAAGCTACACCAAACATTCTTGGTATGGTTGCAAAAGTGTCACATTTAGTTTCTGTAGAAGAAGCTTAAAAAATAAAACTGAAAAATGGATTTAAGTAATTTAAAACCTGCACAAGGTTCAGTAAAAAGCCAAGGAAAGCGCGTAGGTCGTGGTCAAGGTTCTGGTAAAGGTGGTACCGCTACACGTGGTCACAAAGGAGCAAAATCGCGTTCTGGTTATTCTAAGAAATTAGGTTTTGAAGGTGGGCAAATGCCGCTTCAAAGACGTGTTCCTAAGTTTGGTTTTACAAACATTAACCGCGTGGAGTATCAAGGTGTAAACTTAGACACTTTACAACAATTGGTTGATGACAAGAAAATTAATGATACTGTAGATTTTGAATCATTATTCGCAAACCGTTTAGTTGGTAAAAACGATTTAGTAAAAATATTAGGTCGTGGTGAATTAAAAGCAAAATTAAAAGTATCTGCTCATAAGTTTACTGCTTCCGCTAAAGCTGCTATTGAAGCCGCAGGTGGTGAAGCTGTAACAATTTAAGACATTTTATAAGTATGAAGTTTATAGAATCAATAAAAAATGTTTGGAAAATTGAAGAACTAAGAAACCGTATAGTAGTTACTTTAACGTTATTATTAGTTTATCGATTTGGTGCTCAAGTAGTTTTACCTGGTATTGACGCTGCTCAATTAGGCGGCTTATCTGATAGTACAGATAGCGGTTTATTAGGCTTACTTAATGCGTTTACAGGTGGAGCGTTTGCAAATGCATCGGTATTTGCACTTGGTATTATGCCTTACATTTCTGCTTCTATTGTTGTTCAATTAATGGGAATTGCAATTCCTTATTTACAAAAATTACAAAAAGAAGGAGCTAGTGGTCAGAAAAAAATAACACAAATAACACGTTGGTTAACCATCGCTATTTGTTTATTACAAGCACCAGGTTATTTAGCTAGTTTACCCGCATTAGGTATTCCTCAGAGCGCCTTTTTATTAGGAACTGGATTTACTTTTTATTTCTCTTCTGTTTCTATATTAGTAACGGGATGTATTTTTGCGATGTGGTTAGGTGAAAAAATTACCGATAAGGGAATTGGTAATGGTATTTCATTATTAATTATGGTTGGTATTATCGCTACTTTACCACAAGCATTTTTACAAAACGCAGCTACTAGATTAGAAGGTAATAACGTTATGTTAATTCTTTTCGAACTTGTAATTTGGTTTGTAATAATATTAGCATCTATTATGTTAGTAATGGGTGTTCGTAAAATTGCGGTTCAATATGCAAGAAGAACGGCTACTGGAGGTTACGAAAAGGCGGCAGTTGCTGGTTCTAGACAGTACATACCATTAAAATTAAATGCTTCTGGTGTAATGCCAATTATATTTGCTCAAGCTATTATGTTTGTGCCTGGATTAATTGGAGGATCTTCTTTTTTAAAAGATACCAGTTTTGGAGCATGGTTAACTACAAATTATTCTGATTTATTCGGATTTACATACAACCTAACATTTGCTTTATTAATTATTGTGTTTACATATTTTTATACGGCAATTACGGTTCCAACTAATAAAATGGCCGACGATTTAAAACGTAGCGGTGGTTTTATTCCAGGTATCCGTCCAGGTTCTGAAACTTCGGAGTATTTAGATAAAATCATGTCTCAAATTACCTTACCAGGTTCTATATTTTTAGCTTTAATTGCAATATTCCCTGCATTTATAGTTAAACTTATGGGAGTTCAACAAACATGGGCTATGTTTTTTGGTGGCACATCCTTGTTAATTATGGTCGGGGTTGCTATAGACACTATGCAACAAATAAATTCTTATTTGTTAAATAGACACTATGATGGTTTGATGAAAACTGGTAAAAATAGAAAGGCAGTAGCTTAATTATTATACTATGGCAAAACAAGCAGCAATAGAGCAAGACGGAACAATTATTGAAGCATTATCTAATGCAATGTTTCGTGTAGAATTAGAAAATGGTCACATTGTGACTGCGCATATATCTGGTAAAATGCGTATGCATTATATTAAATTATTACCAGGGGATAAAGTAAAATTAGAAATGAGTCCTTATGATTTAACTAAGGCTCGTATAACCTATAGATACTAAGACTCATGAAAGTAAGAGCATCAGTAAAGAAAAGAAGCGCAGATTGTAAAATAGTGCGTAGAAAAGGTAGACTTTACGTAATTAACAAAAAGAATCCTAGATTTAAGCAAAGACAAGGATAAAAAAAATAATGGTCATTAGTAATTAGACGTTAGATGAATCTGTTTGAAATAGAAATGTTTAGGATTCTAACAACTAAAAGCTAACAACTAAAAACTAAAATCAATATGGCAAGAATTGCAGGTGTAGACATACCAAAAAACAAAAGAGGAGTTATCTCTTTAACTTATATCTACGGTGTAGGTAGAAGCAGAGCAAAAGAAATTTTAGCTACAGCTAAAGTTGATGAAAGTACCAAAGTTCAAGATTGGACTGACGATGATATTAGCGGTATTCGTGAAGCTATCGCAGCCTTTACTATTGAAGGTGAGTTACGTTCTGAAACTCAATTAAACATTAAGCGTTTAATGGATATCGGTTGTAATAGAGGTATTCGTCACAGAGCGGGGCTTCCTTTAAGAGGACAACGTACTAAGAATAACTCTAGAACAAGAAAAGGTAAAAGAAAAACTGTTGCTAACAAGAAAAAAGCATAAGTAAAATAATTTAACAGTCATTAGTTCATTAGTATTTGGACGTTAGAAGAATCTGTTTGAAATGTAAAAGTTTAGGATTCCAATAACTAAAAGCTAGCAACTAAAAACTAAAAGAATATGGCAAAAACAAGCACAAAAAAACGTAAAGTTATTGTTGAGTCTGTAGGTGAAGCTCACGTTACAGCATCATTTAACAATATCATTATCTCACTTACCAATAAAAATGGAGACGTTATTTCATGGTCTTCTGCCGGTAAAATGGGATTTAGAGGTTCAAAGAAAAACACACCTTATGCAGCGCAATTAGCTGCTGAAGATGCTGCAGGCGTAGCTTCGGAAGCAGGTTTAAAGAAAGTAAAGGTATACGTTAAAGGACCAGGTAATGGTAGAGAATCTGCCATCCGTTCAATCCATAATGCAGGTATCGAAGTTACAGAAATTATCGACGTAACTCCATTACCACATAACGGTTGTCGTCCTCCAAAACGTCGTAGAGTATAATTACATTTTAATGTAAGTTAAATAAATATCAGCTATTTATAGCTGATATTTGTTTTTTTATGTACATTTGCAAACCGAAAAAAATAATATAAACAAGTATCAACGAGAGAAATACGTTTGTCGAAGGATAAGATTAAGACCTTAATTCACAAATTCTCTCATAATTTAATTTTAAAATGGCAAGATATACTGGTCCTAAAACTAAAATAGCTCGTAAGTTTGGCGAAGCTATCTTTGGAGACGATAAGTCTTTCGAAAAAAGAAATTACCCTCCTGGGCAACACGGAAACAACCGTCGTCGTGGTAAAAAATCTGAATACGCTATCCAATTAATGGAAAAGCAAAAAGCTAAATATACTTACGGTATTTTAGAGCGTCAATTTAGAGGCTTATTTAAAAAAGCTAGAGCTGCACAAGGAATTACTGGTGAAGTTTTATTACAACTTTGTGAATCTAGATTAGACAACGTTGTTTTCCGTATGGGAATTGCTCCAACAAGAAGTGGTGCAAGACAATTAGTATCTCACAGACACATTACAGTTAATGGTGAATTGGTTAACATTCCTTCTTATCAATTAAAAGCTGGTGATGTTGTTGCTGTAAGAGAAAAATCTAAATCTTTAGAAGCTATTGAAAGATCATTAGCGAACTCAAGTAATGTTTTTGAGTGGATTACTTGGAACAACGATACCAAACAAGGAACTTACGTTTCTGTTCCTCAAAGAATTCAGATTCCAGAAAACATTAACGAGCAATTCATTGTCGAATTATACTCTAAATAATAATTAACAATCATTGGTATTTGGCCAAAGGGTTTATTCGTACTTCTTCAAACTTATAAACCGCGCAACCAAATAACAATTAAAACGAAGAAAAACTATGGCAGTATTTAATTTTCAAAAGCCTGATAAAGTAATCATGATCGATTCTACTGATTTCGAAGGTAAATTCGAATTCAGACCACTAGAACCAGGTTATGGTTTAACAGTTGGTAACGCATTAAGACGTGTGTTATTATCTTCTTTAGAAGGTTTTGCAATTACATCGGTACGCATCGAAAGTGTAGATCACGAATTCTCAACCATCGCAGGCGTTGTAGAAGATGTTACTGAAATTATTTTAAATTTAAAGCAAGTACGTTTTAAAAGACAAATTGATGATATCGATAATGAATCGGTTTCAATTTCAATTTCTGGTCAAGACCGTATTACTGCTGGCGATTTTCAAAAGTTTATTTCAGGTTTCCAAGTATTAAACACAGAATTAGTAATCTGTAACTTAGATCCTAAGGTTAATTTAAATCTTGAAATTACAATTGAAAAAGGTAGAGGTTATGTTCCTGCCGAAGAAAATAAAAAAGCTTCTGCACCAATAGGAACTATTTTTACAGATTCAATTTATACGCCAATTAAAAACGTTAAGTATAGTATTGAAAACTATCGTGTAGAACAGAAAACTGATTATGAAAAGTTAGTTTTTGAAATTTTTACAGATGGTTCAATCACGCCACAAGACGCTTTAACAGAAGCTGCTAAAACATTAATTCACCACTTCATGTTATTCTCTGATGAGCGTATCACTTTAGAAGCTGATGAAATTGCACAAACTGAAACTTATGATGAAGAATCACTTCACATGAGACAGTTACTGAAAACTAAGTTAGTCGATATGGATTTATCTGTACGTGCACTTAACTGTTTAAAAGCTGCAGAAGTAGATACTTTAGGAGATTTAGTATCATTCAATAAAAACGACTTAATGAAGTTCCGTAACTTTGGTAAAAAGTCTTTAACCGAGCTAGAAGAATTAGTAAACGTTAAAGGTTTAAACTTCGGAATGGACTTAAGCAAATATAAATTAGATAAAGATTAATTTTATTAACTCCTTTATAATTTGCTCTCCTAACAGGATATAGTAGCAAGATAGAGGTTTAAAACAAAAGTCATGAGACACGGAAAAAAAGTAAACCATTTAGGTAGAAAAACAGCTCACAGAAAAGCAATGTTAGCTAATATGGCATGTTCTTTAATAGAGCACAAACGTATTAACACTACTGTAGCAAAAGCAAAAGCTTTAAAACAATTTGTTGAGCCGTTAGTAACAAAGTCTAAAGAAGATACAACACATAACAGACGTATTGTTATGTCTCGCTTAAGACAAAAAGATGCTGTTACCGAACTTTTTAGAGAAGTAGCTACAAAAGTGGCCGACAGACCAGGTGGTTATACACGTATTATTAAATTAGGAAATCGTTTAGGTGATAATGCCGATATGGCGATGATTGAGTTAGTAGATTATAACGAAATTTACAACGCAGACAAGCCTAAGAAGAAATCAACAAGAAGAAGTAGACGAGGCGGTTCTAAACCTGCTGCAACTGCTCCAGTTGAAACGGAAGCTTCAAACGAAGAAGAATAAAACGGAATTTAAAAAGATAAGCCAAAAGCTTATCTTTTTTTTATTAATTAAAAACTGTAATATATGTTAAAAAAAATCACATGCTATTTAGTACTTTTTGGAACCTTAAATTGTTTAGCTCAAACTAATTTAGGAACAAATGGATTAGGAGGTAATTCTAGGGAATCATCAAGCTTGTTTTCTGGTATGAAAGCAACAACTTATCATACTAATTTTAATGATAGAGACGGTAATAATATTGAGGGAACTCCATATTTATTTAGTCAGTGGAATAAACAGGCTAAAATATGGTTTGGGGAAAAAACTTTTGTTATTGATGCTGTAAACTATAACATTAAAGATGAAAGATTTGAGGTTAAATTTGATGACGATTCTATTTTTGTTTTAAGCCCAGAAATTAACAAGTTAAAACAAATAGCTATTGATTTGCTGGTTTTTAAGCCATTTCATAGTAACGAATTAAATACCGACGACTTCTATCAAGTATTATTAGATGAAAATAGTTTTTCATTGTTATCAAAATATAAGATTAAAATAACTCCTGGTAGTATGGACCCGTTAACTAAGCAGTATTTAACGCCAAAACAATATGCATCTGAAAAAGAGTTTTACTTAAGAACAGTTGCTGACGAAAAAATAAAACCTATTAAATTGAAAAAATCAGGGGTTTTAAAATTGATTCAAAGTAATTACACAAGTCAGGTTAAAAGTTTTGCCAAAAAGGAGAAGTTGAAATACAACGAAATATCCGATGTCAAAAAAATATTCAGTTATTATTTTTCTATTAAAAGTTAAAAAAGAAAGGATAAACTATTTTAGTTTGTCCTTTTTTTTTATCAATTTTGTGAAACTTTTTTTTAAATGAGATATCAAAAACGACAAAAGGCCATAGTTCTATTAGCGGATGGCACTATTTTTCACGGTAAGGCAGTAGCAAACAAACAAGGTACTGCATTTGGCGAAGTTTGTTTTAACACAGGAATGACTGGTTATCAGGAGATTTTTACAGATCCTTCGTATTTCGGTCAAATTATGGTTACAACAAATGCCCATATCGGAAATTATGGAACAAATACAGATGAAGTTGAATCGAACTCTGTAAAAATTGCAGGTTTAATTGTAAAAAACTTTAGTTACGATTATTCAAGGGATGCAGCCGATGCGTCATTAGAAGAATTTTTAAATAAAAATAACCTTTTAGCAATTTCAGATGTTGATACACGTGCACTTGTAAGTTATATTAGAGAGCATGGTGCAATGAATGCCATAATTTCAACAGAAGTTGATAATATCGAAGGTCTTAAAAAACAACTTGCTGAAGTGCCAAATATGGAAGGTTTAGAATTGGCTTCAAAAGTGTCAACTAAAGAACCATATTATTACGGCGACGAAAATGCAACTTATAAAGTGGCAGCCTTAGATATTGGAATTAAAACTAACATATTACGTAACATTGCAAAACGAGATGTTTATATTAAAGTGTTTCCTTATAATTCTAAATTCGAAGATTTAGAAGCGTTTAAGCCAGATGGTTATTTCTTGTCAAACGGACCTGGAGATCCAGAACCGTTAGTTGAAGCTCAGGAAGTAGCCAAGGAAATTATAAAAAGGAACTTACCATTATTTGGTATTTGTTTAGGTCATCAAGTTATTGCATTAGCTAATGGTGTTTCTACTTACAAAATGTATAACGGGCATCGTGGTATAAATCACCCAGTTAAAAATTTAATAACGGGTAAAGGTGAAATTACTTCTCAAAACCATGGATTCGCCATTAATAGAGAAGAAACAGAAGCAAATAAAGACTTAGAAATTACTCATGTGCATTTAAATGATAATACCATTGCAGGTATTGCCATGAAAGATAAAAATTGTTTCTCGGTACAATATCACCCAGAGGCTAGTCCTGGACCACACGATTCGTCGTATTTGTTCGATCAATTTATAGAAAATATTAAAAAATAGTTTAAAAAACCTCAAAGCAGTTCGTTGTTTTTGAGGTTTTTTTATTACTAAAACGTTATCGATATGTTTTTATGAAATTCTTTTGTAAAGCATGAAATAATAACAAGATTAAAACGTAAATTTGAATAAAATTAAGATTAAAATAAACTAATTATGAGTGTAATAGTTAATGTTCACGCAAGACAAATTTTAGATTCTAGAGGAAATCCTACTGTAGAAGTAGATGTAGTAACAGAAAACGATGTTTTAGGTAGAGCCGCAGTGCCATCTGGTGCATCAACAGGAGAACACGAAGCCGTTGAGTTAAGAGATGGTGGTAATACCTATATGGGTAAAGGTGTTTTAAAAGCTGTTGAAAATGTTAACGCTATTATTGCTCAGGAATTATTAGGTGTTTCGGTTTTCGAGCAAAACCTAATAGATAAAATAATGATTGAATTAGATGGTACATCTAATAAATCAAAATTAGGAGCTAATGCCATTTTAGGTGTTTCTTTAGCAGTAGCTAAAGCAGCCGCAGGAGAGCTTGGTTTACCTTTATACAGATATGTTGGTGGTGTTTCTGCAAATACATTACCTGTACCAATGATGAATATTATTAATGGAGGTTCACATAGTGATGCGCCAATTGCATTCCAAGAGTTTATGGTTATGCCAGTTAAAGCTAAAAACTTTACGCACGCTATGCAAATGGGAACCGAAATTTTTCATAACCTTAAAAAAGTATTACACGACCGTAATTTAAGTACAGCTGTAGGCGACGAAGGTGGTTTTGCACCAACTTTAGATGGTACAGAAGATGCTATTGAAACTATAGCAAAAGCTGTTGAAAATGCTGGTTATAAATTTGGAGATGAAGTAATGATAGCATTAGATTGTGCTTCGGCAGAGTTTTATGTTGATGGAAAATACGATTATGCTAAGTTTGAAGGAGAAACAGGCGTTGTAAGATCAAGTAAAGAACAAGCAGATTATTTGGCCGAATTAGTAGAAAAATATCCTATTATTTCTATTGAAGATGGTATGGATGAAAACGACTGGGATGGTTGGAAATATTTAACCGAACTTGTTGGAGATAAAGTACAATTAGTTGGCGACGATTTATTTGTAACAAACGTAGAGCGTTTATCTAAAGGAATAGATAACGGTATTGCAAATTCAATTTTAATTAAAGTAAACCAAATTGGTACTTTAACCGAAACTATTGCCGCTGTAAATATGGCGCATAACGCTGGTTATACTTCTGTAATGTCTCACCGTTCTGGAGAAACTGAAGATAATACTATTGCAGATTTAGCAGTAGCATTAAACACTGGCCAAATTAAAACGGGTTCTGCTTCACGTAGTGACCGTATGGCAAAATACAACCAATTATTACGTATCGAAGAAGAATTAGGTGACGTTGCTTATTTTCCAGGTAAAAATGCTTTTAAAATAAAGTAAAACAACTTAAAATTTATACTAAAAAGCGGTTATTATTATAATAATCGCTTTTTTTATGCTCTTTTTTGTAGCAATACAAAAAATTGGTAAACCAATATTAATATATCTTTAAAAATCGAACCTAATTTTGTACTTTAGCGTTCGGCAAAATAAAACTTAAAATAATACTAAATTAAACATGGCAAATACTGCTACAATTGAAATTAACGGGCAAAAAAATGAGTTCCCGTTATACACAGGAACTGAAAATGAAGTTGCAATAGATATCTCGAAACTTAGAGGCACTACTGGTGGTGTAACAACCATCGATCCTGGTTATAAAAATACAGGATCTTGTGTTAGTGGCATTACCTTTTTAGATGGTGAGAAAGGAATTTTAAGGTACCGAGGCTATAGCATTGAAGAATTAGCAGAAAAAGCCGATTTTTTAGAAGTAGCATATCTTTTAATTTTTGGAGATCTTCCAACAACCGCCGAATTAGATAAATTTCATGCAGATATTAAAAAGCATGCTGTTGTTGATGATGATGTGAAAAAGATTTTAGATGCTTTTCCAAAATCTGCGCATCCAATGGGGGTTTTGTCTTCATTAACAAGTGCATTAACGGCATTTAACCCGTCTTCTGTTAACGTTGAGTCTGAAGAAGAAATGTACAACGCTATTGTTCGTATATTAGGTAAATTCCCAATTTTAGTTGCTTGGACTATGCGTAAAAAATTAGGGTTGCCGCTTTATTACGGAGATTCATCTTTAGGATACGTTGAAAACATTTTAAAAATGATGTTTAAACAACCTAATGAAGATAAGTATACACAAAATCCAATTTTAGTAAACGCTTTAGATAAACTATTAATTCTTCATGCCGATCACGAACAAAACTGTTCTACTTCTACAGTAAGAATTGTTGGTTCTTCGCATGCTGGATTGTTTGCGTCTTTATCTGCAGGTATCTCTGCGCTTTGGGGACCACTTCACGGAGGTGCAAACCAAGCGGTATTAGAAATGCTTGAAGCTATTAAAGAAGATGGTGGCGATACAAAAAAATACATGGGAAAAGCTAAAGACAAAGCCGATCCTTTCCGTTTAATGGGCTTCGGACATCGTGTTTATAAAAATTTCGATCCTAGAGCTAAAATTATTAAAGTTGCTGCCGATGAAGTTTTAGGAGATTTAGGTGTTCAAGATCCAATTTTAGATATCGCTAAAGGTTTAGAAAAAGAAGCTTTAGAAGACCAATACTTTGTAGATCGAAAATTATATCCAAACGTCGATTTCTATTCAGGTATAATTTATCGTGCTATGGGTATTCCAGTTGATATGTTTACAGTTATGTTCGCATTAGGCCGTTTACCTGGTTGGATTGCACAATGGAGAGAAATGCGTTTACGTAAAGAACCAATTGGACGTCCAAGACAAGTTTATATTGGTGAAAATGAAAGAGCTTTTAAGGCTATTGCCGACAGATAAAAATTAGTTTTAAAATAAAACTTTAAAATATAAAGCTTCATAAGTCAGTTCTTATGAAGCTTTTTTATATTTACAATATGTTAAAACTAAATATTAAAAACGAAACATCTCGATTGCGCGCAGTTATTTTAGGAACAGCAGCAAGCAATGGTCCTGTACCAAAGCTCGAAGATTGCTACGATCCTAAAAGTAGAGAACATGTAAAAGCCGGTACTTATCCTACCGAGCAAGCTATGGTGCAAGAAATAGAAGAAGTTGCAAATGTTTTTAATAAGTATAATGTGCAAGTTTTTAGGCCAGAGGTTATAAAAGATTGCAATCAAATTTTTTCTCGAGATATTGCTTTTGTTATTGAAGATAAAATAATTCGAGCTAATATTTTGCCAAATCGAGAAGCCGAAGTTGAAGCCATTAAGCATGTTTGGGATAAAGTGGCACCCGAAAATAGAATTATACTTCCAGAAGATTGTCACGTAGAAGGTGGAGACGTTATGCCGTGGAATGAATATATTTTTATTGGCACTTATTCTGGAGCAGATTACCCCAATTACATTACAGCAAGAACCAATAGGGCGGCTGTTTTGGCTATACAAGAATTGTTTCCTAATAAAATAGTTAAGTCGTTCGAGCTTCGAAAATCTAATACTAATGCTAAAGAAAATGCTTTGCATTTGGACTGTTGTTTTCAACCACTAGGAAAAGGTAAAGCTATAATTCATAAAAATGGATTTTTAATAGAAGAAGAATATAATTGGCTAATTAATTTCTTCGGAATTAAAAATATTTTCGAAATAACTAAGGAGGAAATGTATCATATGAACAGTAATGTATTTTCCATTTCTGAAGAGGTTATAATTTCAGAAAAAAACTTTACAAGGTTAAACAGTTGGCTTCGCTCTGAAGGTTTTATAGTAGAAGAAGTTTCTTATGCCGAAATTGCTAAACAAGAAGGATTACTGCGTTGTTCTACTTTACCATTAATTAGAGATTAGGGTACTTAAAATCTCTAAGCATAACATATTCCTAAATTAAACAAATCAAAACGTGTTAAAAGAAAGTTATTAATGTAGCTGAATAAAACATGTTTGGTAAGGCCTATGCCAATACTTATTAAACTAATTTGCCGGTAAGTAAAAAGCAATCTCTTTTTTAATCAAATAATGGATATATTTAATTTAGCGGTATCTTCCAAAGATGACTAATTATGGTCAATCTTTTATAAAATCATCAGCATTATTAATTATGTAAGTAAATTATTAGTAGATTTTACTATTAACGAAAAGATGCGGCTTTTAACAAAAAAAAATAAAATACGATTAAAAAGTTGGTAAAACGTTTAACTTAGTTCTGTTTCAAATTAATCTAACTTCAAAATTCTCTCAATTAAAATTTTTAATGAAAATTAGTTACAAGCTTTCTTTCGGAACTATAAATGTATTAGAGCCCAATTTGGCGGAAGTGATAGTAAACGAAGGAATAATTTTTAATGAAATTATGGTAGATGAATACCATGACTTTTTATTAACTGTCCTAAAACCGCCATTTAGTCTTTTAATAAATAAAATAAATTCTTACTCGTACACTTATGGTGCACAGCAAATATTTTGTGATTTAAGCGAAATTCATGCAATAGGTGTTATGGTTTGGTCTTCTGCTAGTTTATTAGCTATCGATACATTAAAAAGTATAAATAATCATAAAGGGTGGAATATCAAATCATTTAGAGATAGAGATGAAGCTATTTCATGGTTAAAAAAAGGGCTAGATACGGTTTCTCAAACGTTATAGTTTAAATCTTACTCATTTAATTTTTGGTTGGTTTGTGTGGCCGTATTTTAAGCTTAAATTTGCAACAATAAATATCGTGTCATGACAAATTTTTTTAGAAAGCAGCGTCCAAACGTTAAAAACGACATTTTAAGCGGAATAACAGTCTCCTTGGCTATGATTCCTGAAGTAGTGGCCTTTGCTTTTGTGGCTCAAATCGATCCTTTAATGGCATTATCTGGGGCTTTTATAATTGGTTTAATTACAGCTATTTTTGGTGGTCGTCCAGGTTTAATTTCTGGAGCAGCTGGTGCGGTAGCCGTAATTTTTGTTCACATGATTGCCGAAGGGCACACCAAGGGCATGCTTATGGATACACCAATAGAAAACATGGGCTTCTTCTATTTAATGGCTTGTGTAATTCTTATGGGAATTATTCAAATATTAGCAGGTGTTTTAAAACTAGGACGATTTGTTCGTTTAATTCCGCATCCTGTAATGATGGGGTTTGTAAACGGTTTATCTATCGTAATTTTCATGGCACAGGTAAAAATGTTTTCACATAAAACGTTGCAAGTTTCTAGTGCTGGAGTAAAAGAATATATTAGTCATTACATGCAAGGTACGGAGCTTTACACCATGATTGGCTTAGTGCTTTTAACTATGGGAATTATTTGGGGTTTACCAAAATTAACCAAAAAGTTACCAGCAGCCTTAACGGCTATAATAATTACTTCGCTAATTGTAATTGGTTTTAATTTAGATGTTACTACAGTTGGTTCGTATATTATTGAAGGTGGCGGAACAGGTTTAAAAGGCGAGTTTCCTACACCCAATATCGAGCTTTGGCAAAACTTACCTATAAATTTTGACACTTTAAAGTTTATTGCACTACCTGCATTTTTAGCGGCATCGGTTGGTTTAATTGAAACTTTAATGACTATGAATTTAGTAGATGAAATAACCGAAACTAGAGGAAACGGAAATCGTGAATGTGTTGCCCAAGGCGCCGGAAATATTATGTCTGGGTTATTTGGTGGAACCGGAGGTTGTGGAATGATTGGGCAAACTGTTATTAATATAAATGCTGGCGGACGCGGAAGATTATCTGGAATTATGATGGCGGTTACGTTATTATCGTTTATTCTTTTTGCAGATAAACTTATTGAAATGGTGCCCATTGCTGCTTTAGTAGGCGTTATGTTTATGATGGTTATCGAAACTTTTGCTTGGTCTAGTTTTCGTATATTAAAGAAAATACCTTTATCTGATGCTGTTGTATTAATTACAGTATCGTTAGTTACTGTTTTTGTAGATTTAGCCGTGGCTGTTTTTGTTGGGGTTATTATTTCTGCCTTATCTTTTGCTTGGGAAAATGCTAAACGTATTCGAGCTAGAAAGCGCATGCGAGAAGACGGTACAAAAGTTTACGAAATTTGGGGACCATTATTTTTTGGGTCGATTCAGGCATTTAATGAAAAGTTTGATGTGAAAACAGATCCAGACAAGGTGGAAATTGATTTTGTAGAATCAAGAGTAAGCGATCATTCTGCTATTGAAGCTATTTTTAATTTAGTTGAAAAATATGAAGCAGCCGGAAAAAAAATAAAGTTGAAGCATTTAAGTGAAGATTGCAAAGTACTTCTTTATAAATCCAGTCCTAAATTTAAAGAGGTGATTATTGAAGATGTTGAAGATCCGCGCTATCATTTAGCAGCAAATCCAGAACAATTCCCTAAACCATTATCGCATTATAAATTATAATATAAAAAAAGCATCTTTTAAAGATGCTTTTTTTATTTCTATTAGGAATTGATTTGCTATTTCAAAGCCTTTAAAGCTTCAATAATTTCATCAGGTTCAGATCTGGTTCTGTAGTCAACATTAACATAGTTCCATGTAACAATACCCTCTTTATTAATAATAAAGGTTCCTGGTATAGGCAACACATTTGCATTACCGTTATTTATCTCTTTTAAATCAAGATTTCTATCTACGCGCATATGTTCCATTAAAAACTCAGGAACTTCCCATGCAACACCATAGTTTTTAGCTGTTTTAGCATCTTGATCAGACAAAACAGTAAATTCCATATTGCTCATTTCATTCTCTGTAAGCGACCCGTCTGGTACTTCTGGACTAACCGCAACTAAAGTGGCTCCTAAATCTTCAATTTCGTTTAATTTCGCTTGTAAAGCTCGAAGTTGTAAGTTACAATAAGGGCACCAACTACCACGGTAAAAGGTTAACACAACAGGCCCGTTGTTTAATAAATTATATAGAGAAATAGTATCGCCTTTTGCATTAGGTAAATTAAAATCAGGAGCTTTTTCTCCAACTTTTAATGCATCAGCGCCTTCTTCAAAAGCTTTAGCTTTACTAATTACTTCATCAACGCCAGCCATAAAACTTGGTTTAGCTTTACGTCCTGCAGCTATTTTAGCATCGGTTTGCTCTCTTAATGTTTTCATGCGTTTTTTTGTGGCAAGATAATTATAAATTAAGGCTGGAGTGAGATTTTAGCATTTAATTCACATATTACTTTACCCGAACGCTATCTGGAACAAGTAAGGTATAATCCCCTTTATTTCTAATTACATCACGTACAATAGACGATGAAATATAGGAGGTTCGAGATGCAGTTAATAAAAATACGGTTTCAATTTCCGAAAGGCTTCGGTTGGTGTGAGCAATGGCTTTTTCAAACTCAAAATCGGCAGGATTTCTTAATCCGCGTAAAATAAATTCAGCGTCCATAGCCTTACAATAATCCACCGTTAAACCTTTATAAGTAGTTACTTTTATCTTAGGTTCGTCTTTAAAAGCTTCTTCAATGAATTTCTTGCGTTCTTCTAACGAAAACATGTATTTTTTATCGGCATTAATACCAATAGCAACAATAATTTCATCAAAAAGAGGAATACCACGTGTAATAATATCGTGATGACCTAAGGTTAATGGATCGAAAGACCCTGGGAAAATTGCTCGTTTCATATTTATGTAAATTTCTAACTAATTAGAAATGTTAGTTTTAATGTTTTATTTTACTAAACCCATAATTTTTATTTAAAGGCTTCTTCAATGGCATTATCAAATAAATCACTCATGCTAATTCCAGCCGCGGTGGCTTGTTGTGGTAAAATACTAGCTTTGGTTAAGCCAGGAACGGTGTTCATTTCAAGTAAATAAGGTTCGTCGTTTTTAAAAATAAATTCGCTTCGGCTAAAGCCTTTCATTTTTAAAACTTCGTATACTTTTTTAGCGACAGCTATAACATTTTCTTCTTGTATTTTAGTTAATCTGGCTGGAGTTATTTCTTGGGATTTACCTAAATATTTTGCTTCGTAATCGAAAAAATCGTTTTCACTAACAATTTCTGTAATTGGCAATACTTTGGTTTCGCCTTTATAAGTTATAACGCCAATAGAAACCTCGGTGCCATCTAAAAACGATTCAATTATAATTTCGTCGTCTTCTTTAAAAGCGACATCAATTGCATTTTGTAAATCTTCTTGTTTATGTACTTTGGTAACTCCAAAACTACTTCCTGCTTTATTGGCTTTTACAAAGCATGGTAAGCCTACTTTTTTGATTATTTCAGCTTCATTTATTTCATCACCCAAGTTTAAATAAAACGATTCGGCTGTTTTTATACCATAAGGCTTTAAAATACTTAAAAAATCACGTTTATTAAAGGTAACTCCGGCTTGGTACATGTTACAGCTGGTGTGTGGAATGCCTAACAATTCCAAATAACCTTGCATATAACCATCTTCTCCTGGCGAACCATGAATGGCGTTAAAAACACAATCGAAAGTTATTTTTTCATTATTCACAGTAACCGAAAAATCGTGTTTGTTTATTGGGAACTCGTTTTCATTGTTATCAACATAAACCCATTTTTCTTTAAAAATATGTATGCGGTAAGGGTTGTATTTTTTAGTATCTAAAACTTCGTAAACTACGTTACCGCTGTTTAAAGAAATTTGATATTCACTAGAATATCCGCCCATAATTATGGCTATATTTTTTTTCATTTATATATTAATAGTTATGTATTGGTCTAAAATGTATAATAAAACGTATGTAATATTAGTTATAGCTAAAATAACCTATAATATGCAAAAGAAAAAACACTTGGGTTTTTATATATTTGCTAGATAGAAAAATTAATAGATGAGTTTTGTAAAATTCCTTTTCAGTAAAACCTTTTTAAAACAAATAGCATTAGCTGTACTTGTATTAGTCGTGCTTTGTTTTATATTATTAAAATGGTTAAATGTATCGACAAACCATGGTGATTTTGAAACAGTTCCAGATTTAAAAGGAAAATCAATTAGTGTAGCGCAGGTAGAGTTAGGCGATAATAATTTGGTGATGCAAATTCAAGATTCAGCGAATTATAATCCAGATTATCCTAAATTTTCTGTAATTGAGCAGGACCCTATTGCTGGAGCAAAAGTTAAAAAAGATCGCAAAATTTACATCACTTTAAACCCGTCGGGGTACCGAAAAATAAGAGTTCCAGACGGTTTAATAGATAAAACATTCCGTCAAGTAAAACCAACACTTGAAGCTTTAGGTTTTAAAATAGGAAAAATTAGTTATGTAGATAATTTAGGTAAAGATGTTGTTTTAAAATTATCTCATAAAGGAAAACCTTTAGAAGCTGGAGAAAAACTTGCAAAAACTTCGGTTATAGATTTAGTTCTTGGTAACGGAAATAGACCTTAATACATGGAACATACGGTAGATAATTTCTCTGAAGAAGATGAAAACGATTTATACGAACACCATGCTTTTGTTGTTGAAAAAGGACAAAAACCACTTCGAATAGATAAATATTTAATGAATTTTGTTGAAAACGCTACGCGCAATAAAATTCAAAATGCTGCTAAAAACGGAAGTATATACGTTAATGGTATACCCGTAAAGCAAAATTATAAAGTAAAACCTCTGGATAATATCCGTGTTTTATTTACGCACCCGCCACACGAAAACTTATTGGTAGGTGAGGATATTGATATTGAAGTTGTTTACGAAGACGATAGCCTACTTGTTGTAAATAAACCTGCGGGTATGGTTGTGCATCCAGGGCATGGAAATTATTCCGGAACTTTAATTAACGCCTTAATTTATAGGTTTGAAAATTTACCTAATAATTCAAGCGACCGTCCAGGTTTAGTACATCGTATAGATAAAGATACAAGTGGTTTACTTGTAGTTGCTAAAACCGAAGAAGCTATGGCGCATTTGTCGCTACAGTTTGCCGAAAAGACTAGCGAGCGCGAATACGTGGCTTTGGTTTGGGGAAACATTGAAGAAGATGAAGGAACTGTTGAAGGTAATATTGGAAGGCACCCGAAAAACCGATTGCAAAACACCGTTTTTTTAGGAGATGAAGCCGATAAAGGTAAGCCAGCTGTAACCCATTATAAAGTTTTAGAGCGTTTAGGCTATGTTACTTTGGTAGCATGTAAGCTAGAAACAGGAAGAACGCACCAAATACGTGTACACATGAAGCATATTGGTCATACTTTGTTTAATGATGAGCGTTACGGTGGCGAAAAAATATTAAAAGGAACTACGTTTACAAAATATAAACAGTTTGTAGACAATTGCTTTAAAGTACTACCAAGGCAAGCGTTACATGCAAAAACTCTAGGCTTTAAACACCCAAAAACAGGTGAGTTTTTACGATTTAATTCTGAAATTCCCGAAGATATTGCAAATTGTATAGAAAAGTGGAGAGGCTATGCAAAGCATCAAGATTTAAGTGATGATGATTAAGCTTTTACTATAATTACCTCAATCTGTTTATTGATGTTTTTATTGTTTTGTTTTAGAATCTTTAATTTCTTTATTTAAGTGATCTAAGTAAAGAATGCCATTTAAATGATCGATTTCATGCTGAAAAATTACAGCTACAAAACCTTCAACAGTTTCAATTTTGTGTTGCCCATTTAAAGCGTCGTATTCAATATCTATAATTTGTGAACTACTGTTTAAGGTTTCTTTTCTGTTAGGTATAGACAAGCAGCCTTCTGTAACCGTTTGTTTATCGGGAGAGTATTCTATTATTTTAGGGTTTAAATAAACTTCAAAAGGTGAATTTTCCTTATCTAATCGTTGTACCCAAATTATGTTTTTTAAAACACCAACTTGCGGTGCAGCAATGCCAACTCCTAAAGAGGTACTGTCAGTAACTGTGGCATAAAGGCGTTTAACAAAAAGTTGTAAAGCTTCATTTTTTGGTTCCGGATTAATGTAGCTACTTTTTTTTCGCAGAAGTAAAGAGTCGGTTTTATTAGTAATTTTATATACACGCATTGGCATGTTGCTTGTACCGGAGTTAATAAGTTTTAATTCTTTGTTTGAAAAGGCATTTTTAACAGAACTTTTGGCTATGGAGCAGGATGATAGTATTAAAATTAAAAATATGGAGGCATAAACAGTTTTCATAATTTTAGGGGAATTATAATTAAACAATGCTATAACTTAGAGTAGTTATGTATTTAGGTAATATGGTTAATTGCAAGTAAAATATTTACGTATTGCAGTTTACCATTCGTTTATTCTATTAGAATCTAATTTAATAAAAATAAACAATAAAATGGTAAAAGCCCAAAGCCCTGACCCACCATAACTAAACATAGGTAAAGGAATACCAATGGTTGGAATTAACCCCATAACCATGCCAATATTTACAAAAAAGTGAATAAAAATAATAGCAGCTACACTATAGCCATAAACACGACTAAATTGCGATTTTTGTATTTCGGCAAGGTGTAAAATTCTAAGAAGTAATAATACAAAAGTAACCACTACAAAAGTACTGCCCAGAAAACCCCATTCTTCACCCACGGTGCTAAAAATATAATCTGTGTGTTGTTCGGGAACAAATTTACCAGTAGTTCTTGTGCCTTCTAAAAAACCTTTTCCAGTAAATCCACCAGAACTGATAGCTTTTTCAGATTCGTTAAGGTTATAGGCGAAGGTTTTTTTCATGGCTTCAAGTTTAGCAGGATCTTTTTCTAAACGTAGCCATAAACTTATTCGGTCTTGTTGATGTGGTTGTAAAATACTCTGATAGAAAAATTTTACACCAAACGCTATTGAAATAGCGACTACAACTAAAAATACAGCTTGGTAAATTCGAATACGTTTTTTATTGAAGTAATAAACGCCAATTATAATTATAGTAGAAATAACAGATGTAATTATAAATCCAAACTTTAAAGATAAAATAGCTAAAATTAAAGCAGAAAATGCCGTTATTAAATACACTTTAGGTAGACCTTCGCGGAATAAAACATAAATAAACGCGCCATAAACAATGGTACTTCCTGTGTCGTTTTGAAGTAACACTAAAATTGCTGGAATACCAATAATGGCAAATGTACGTAACTGGTCTTTAAAGGTTTTTATATTAGTATTTAAGTCGCTTAAATGTTTGGCAATAGCCAATGCGGTGGCGCTTTTAGCAAATTCGCTTGGTTGAATGGTGAAACTGCCTATACCATACCAGGAAGTAGCGCCATTTACATTTTTACCGAAAATAAAAAGGCCAATTAAACTTAACATAGAAACGATGTAAATAATACTAGCAAACCGTTCGTAAAATTTAGCATCGATAGCTAAAACCAACACAATAAGTATAAGGTTTAAAAAAATAAAAACAAGTTGTTTTCCATAAGGTTGGCTTAAATCGAAATAATCTATATCAGTACCAACATGTGAAGCTGATAGAATATTGAGCCAACCAAAACCCACTAAAAGAAAGAAAAGAAAAATTGTAATCCAATCGAATTTAAAATGTCTGTTAGTATCTCTAACCATTAATCTTCGGTGTTATTTAATAGGTTTAGCTTTTGTTTTAGTTGCCAATAGATTTTTTCATCTACGGTTTGCAAGGTCGTGTAGCCATTAATTTTAAAAGGTTCGCCAGAATATGGTTTGGCATATTCATCTTCAAGGGTGTGTCGAAGTAGCCAGTCTTCTAGATCGGTTCTAGTTATTTCGCCTTTAATATGTTTTTCAATCATTAAGCTTGCAACTTTACCCGCAAATCGACTTCCCCAATACCCATTTTCAACAAAAACAGCAATAGCAATTTTAGGGTTGTCTTTTGGTGCAAAAGCAACAAAAATAGAATGGTCTGTAAGTTGTGTTTTAACACTATCTATTATAGCAAAGTTTTCAACGGTACCTGTTTTTCCACAGATATCAATATCTTTTACTTGTAAAGAAGCAGCAGTACCTTTTTCGTAAACAGCAAGCATACCATCAATTACAGGTTCAAAATGTTCACGGTTTATGGTTGTAAACTTTGGTTTTGTAAAATTTTCAGGTAGCGTTTCATCTTCAATGTGTTTTATAATATGTGGCGTATAAAAGTAACCTCGATTTGCAATAGCTGCTGCCATATTAGCCAACTGAATAGGTGTTGTGGCGACCTCACCTTGACCAATAGCGTTAGATATAGTATAGGTTGAATAAAAGGTATTTGGATAAATGTGTTTGTAATAATCTCGATCTGGAATACGACCTTTTTGCCCAACATATAGGTCGTTATTTAAAAAGTTGCCAAGTCCGAAACTTTTAGCGTGTTTACTCCAAGTATCAATGCCTTGAGAGGCATTACCAGTTTTATCTAATATTTTTCGGTAGGCTGTAGCAAAATAGGCGTTACAGGACCGTTGAATGCCCGTTACCATATTGTTTCTTGTACCGTAATTGCAATGGCATTTCATAAAACGATTGCCATATTTGTAACCTTTGTAGCACGTTACGTGTTCGTTTTCGTCCATGACACCTTCTTGAAGTGCTATTAAAGCGTTCATTAATTTAAATGGAGAACCAGGTTCATAAACACCTTGTAAGCTTCTATTAAACAATGGTTTTGCAATAGAATCGTTATATAACTTTGTGAAGTTTTTAGACCTATTTCTGCCCACTAAAATATTAGGATCGTAGGTAGGAGCAGCTACCATGGCCAGAATTTCACCTGTTTTAGGTTCTAAAGCAATAACACCACCGCGTTTGTTTTTCATAAGTAATTCACCGTATGCCTGCAGTTGGGCATCAATGGTAATGGTAATGTCTTTTCCTTGCTCTGGAATAGTGTCAAATTTCCCATCTTTATATGGGCCAATGTTTCTGTTAAATCTATCTTTTTGGATGAATTTAATTCCTTTTGTACCTCTCAATATTTCTTCATAAGAAGCTTCAACACCTTGTTTACCAATTAAATCTCCCATTCGGTAGTATGGGTTTTTGTTTATGGTGGCGTAATTTACTTCTCCAATATCACCTAAAACGTTTGCTCCAATAGTGGTTTGATAGTCACGAAGCGAGCGCTTTTGAATGTAAAACCCTTCAAACTTTCGCATTTTTTCTTGTAAAACAGCATAGTCTTCTTTTGACAATTGCGGAACAAATGGAGATGGTAGACGAGGTGAGTAGTTGTAAGCTTTATTGTATTTTCTATTAAAATCTTCTTTTGTAATTTTTAAAAGCTTACAAAATTCTGTAGTATCTAGTGGTTTAACCTCACGAGGAATAATCATGACATCGTAGGTTGGTTGATTAGCGACTAGAAGTTTACCGTTGCGATCGTAAACGAAGCCACGTTTTGGGTAATCGTAAACTTTTCGAATGGCGTTGTCTTCAAACAAATTATTGGCATCGGTTTTGTAAATTTGAAGATAAAAGAGTCTAGAAATAAATAAGATACCAACAGTAATTACCGAAATAAAAAGTAATAATTGTCTCATCGTGTTTTTCTACTAAATACTATGGTTATTGATATGCTAATTAAAATAGTAAATATACTAGAGAATAACGCTTTTTGAAGGATTAAAATTATTTTACTAATGTTAAAAACTTCAAAACTAAACAGAATAACATGATGTATGGCCGTTAATAAGGTGAAGTACATGAGTTTTGAGCCAAAATCGACAGCATTAAATTTAACAGTTTGATGTTCGTAAATGGTTCCAAAAGCAAATTTTAAGATTACAGGGCGTGCGTAAGCGATACAAACTGAAGCACCAGCATGAATGCCTCCTGTATCTAGAAATAAATCGATACTTAAACCTAGTAGAAAGCTTATAAAAATTAATATTATGCGATTATTTTTTACAGGAAATAAGGCTATAAATAGAATATAAGGGTAAGGGTTAATGTATCCTAAAAAGTTAATATTATTGAATATTAACACTTGCGCAAGAACCAGCGTGAAAAAATGAACAGTATAAATAGAGAATAAGTTATTCATTTTCCAGATTAGTAATTTCTTGTTTATTTACGTTTTCTATAATGTAAACATGCTCTAAATTAGTCATGTCATTAAATAGGTTTACTTCAATTTCATAATAATTTTCGGCAGCATCAAGTTGAAATGCTTTTATAACCCCAATGCCGATATTTTTCGGGAAAATGGATGATCGCCCGGAAGTAATAATGGTATCACCAATTTTTACTTTAGCCACTTTAGGAATATCGGTAAGTTGTACATTTTCCGGTGTATTTCCATTCCAAGATAATGTGCCAAAGTGGTTCGATTTTTTTAACTGCGCACTAATTTTACTCGTGGTGTTTAAAATGGATAAAACCGTAGCATAATTATTACTTGTTTTATCGATAATACCAATAATTCCTTTTGATGAAATAACACCAAAATCTTGTTTTATACTATCGTTTTTACCTTTGTTAATGGTTAATATATTGTCTGCTAACGAGTAACTGTTTTTAATAACGTTTGCATTATAAAACTTGTATAATTTGTTAAACGCTGTTGAATCGATATAAGCAGAATCTGGAGAAATGCTGGCATTATTTAAAAGCGCTCGCAAGCGGCGGTTTTCTTCGGCAAGTATATAGTTTTGCGATTTTAAACTAAAGTAACTACTTATATTGTTTAACGAATTATAAACGCCACCGGTTAAAAAATTAGCCGAATTAATAAACTTACTTTTATGGTAAGAGTGCGATTGAATAGTAAAAACTAGCGATAAACAGAACAACAAAAAGAACAGCAAAAAGTTTTTGTTCCTAATTATGAAATTAATTATTTGTTGCATGAAATTACCAGCGTATTTTTCAGTTTTATTTAATCAATACACTTTTATATTTAGCTAAGTTTTTAAGCGTGATGCCCGTACCGCGAACAACAGCTCTTAAAGGGTCTTCTGCAATATAAACGGGTAAATCTGTTTTTTGTGATAAACGTTTATCTAAACCACGAAGCATAGAACCTCCACCTGCTAAATAAATACCTGTATTATAAATATCGGCAGCTAATTCAGGAGGTGTTTGCCCTAAAGTTTCCATAACAGCATCTTCAATACGAAGAATAGATTTATCGAGTGCTTTGGCAATTTCTCTGTATGAAATAGAAACCTGTTTTGGTTTTCCTGTTAATAAATCACGTCCTTGAACGCTCATGTCTTCTGGTGGAACTTCTAAGTCTTCGGTAGCTGCACCAATTTGAATTTTTATTTTTTCGGCTGTGCGTTCACCTACATAAAGGTTATGTTGTGTTCGCATGTAATACACAATATCGTTTGTAAAAACATCACCAGCAATTTTAACCGATTTGTCGCAAACAATACCTCCAAGGGCAAGAACTGCAATTTCTGTGGTACCGCCACCTATATCTACAACCATGTTTCCTTTTGGTTGCATAATATCTACGCCAATACCAATAGCAGCAGCCATAGGTTCATGAATTAGGTAAACTTCTTTACCGTTTACACGTTCGGCACTTTCTTTTACTGCACGCATTTCAACCTCGGTAATTCCAGAAGGAATACAAATTACCATTCGTAATGCAGGTGTAAAAAATTTCTTTTTTAATGCCGGTATGTTTTTAATAAACATACTTATCATTTGTTCCGAAGCATCAAAATCTGCGATTACACCATCTTTTAATGGGCGAATGGTTTTTATGTTTTCATGGGTTTTTCCTTGCATTAAACTAGCTTCGTGACCAACAGCAATTATTTTGTTGTTTACTCTGTCGCGAGCTACAATGGAAGGTGAGTCTACTACAACTTTGTCATTATGAATAATTAGTGTGTTAGCCGTACCTAAATCTATTGCAATTTCTTCAGTTAGGAAGTCAAAAAATCCCATGCGTATTAAAAAAGTATTAAGGGTTTAAAAAACGAATTTCGTAAAAGTAATAAAAGTTAATAAATTAATTTGTTATAAATCTATTCAAAATTTATTAAACTCTTATACGCTTTTTGTCGATTTTTAGATGACTAAAGTTGAAAATTTAGTGCTTAAAATGGCGTGTTCCCGTCATTACCATAGCTAAGTCGTTATCGTTACAATAATCGATGCTTAATTGGTCTTTAATAGAACCACCTGGTTGAATAACGGAAGAAATTCCTGCATTTTTAGCAATTTCTACACAATCTGGAAACGGGAAAAAGGCATCGCTTGCCATGGCAGCACCGTTTAAATCGAATTTAAAAGTGCCTGCTTTATGTATGGCTTGCTCTAAAGCATCAACACGACTGGTTTGTCCAGTTCCGCTTGCACAAAGTTGTTTGTTTTTTGCTAAAACGATTGTATTCGATTTGGTGTGTTTACATATTTTTGAAGCGAATAATAAATCTTCAATCTGCGCATCTGTTGGCGCTAGGTTGGTTACGGTTTTTAAATCTTCAGCTTTATCGGTAATTTCATTTCTGTCTTGTACCAAAATACCATTTAAACAACTTCTTACGTTGGTTTTTGGCATGTCAACGTCGTGAATTTCTAATAAAATTCTGTTCTTTTTACCTTTTAATATTTCTAACGCTTCCGCGGAAAAAGACGGTGCGATAACCACTTCGCAAAATAGTTTGTGAATTTCTTCAGCTGTAGCTACATCAATTTCAGAATTACTAATTAATACACCTCCAAAAGCAGAAACTGGATCGCCAGCTAAAGCATCTACATAAGCTTGGTGTAGGGTGTCGCGTTGAGCTAAACCACAAGCATTGTTGTGTTTTAAAATAGCAAAAGTTGGAGCTTCATTTTTAAATTCAAGCATTAAATTCACTGCTGCATCAACGTCTAATAAATTGTTGTAGCTTAATTCTTTACCGTGAAGTTTAGTGAATAATTCATCAAAATTCCCAAAGAAAAATCCTTTCTGGTGTGGGTTTTCTCCGTAGCGTAATGTTTTGCCATTAGTTTCGCTAATTTTTAAAACGGTTTCTTCGTTATTCTGATTAAAATAATTAAAGATTGCCGAGTCGTAATGCGACGATACATTAAAAGCTTTTGCTGCAAAACGTTTTCTGTCTTCTTCGCTAACAGAACCGTTGTTTGCAGAAATTAATTCTAAAAATTCGGCATAATCATCAACCGAAGATACACAAATTACATCGGCATAATTTTTTGCTGCAGCGCGAATTAAAGAAATACCGCCTATATCTATTTTTTCAATAATATCTTGGTTACTTGCTCCAGAAGCAACTGTTTTTTCAAACGGATATAAATCTACAATAACCACATCAATTTGCGGAATTTCGTATTCTGCTAATTCGGCAACATCACCATCGTGGTTTTGTCGGTTTAAAATACCTCCAAAAACTTTTGGATGTAATGTTTTAACGCGTCCGCCAAGAATTGAAGGATACGAAGTAACATCTTCAACAGGAACAACGTTAATACCTAAATCGTTAATAAATTTTTCTGTACCACCTGTTGAGTAAATGGTTACACCTTGTTTGTCTAGTTCTTTAACAATTGGCTCTAATCCGTCTTTACTAAATACCGAAATTAGGGCTGATTTGATAGTTTTTTCGTTGCTCATTAGTGTTGTGTTGTTTAATGAAATTGCGTGTTATTTTGTTGTTTTTTGTAATAAAACGCAAAAGTACTCAAAATCATCAAATAAAAAACCAACGATTTACTTAAAATGAAGCGATTTCTTAACTAAAAATAGAAGTTATTAACAGAACAATTTAAAGGTTTATTTAAAATAAGTGGCTTCTTAGCTTTTTCGCCTAAAGTATTTCAGATACTTTCTCGCAAACAAACTCCAGAAAACGTTCGTCTGCTTCGGTGAAAGGGTCTGGTGTGTTCGAGTCTATATCTATTTGTCCAATATTTTCACCATTAACAAAAATAGGAATCACTATTTCGGCTTTTACGGTTATGCTGCAGGCAATATAATTATCTTGAGCAGTAACATCTGGCACCACAAAATTTTCGTTGCTAACAGCAACTTGCCCGCAAATACCTTTACCAAAAGGAATTATAGTATGGTCGGTAGGTGCGCCAACATAAGGACCTAGTTTAAGTTCGTTTTTATCTCCGTTTTTAAAGTAAAAACCCACCCAATTGTAATAACTAACGTTTTCTTCTAGTAATTCGCAAATTTTTAGTAAACGTTCGTCTGTTGTTAAATTGGTGGCTGTTGTAATAGTTTCTATTTGTGGTTTTAATGTTTCGAATAACATAACTAAAATTAATCTTGATTATCGAGCAAAAGTATTTAAAAAGCTGTAATTTCGGTTTTGGTTTAAGAAATATTTAATTGAAAACACTGTTTTTAAAATACAAAAGCGTCGTTAAATTTATAGTCACTTTTTTGGTGGTTTATGCGGTTTTGTCTTTTGCTTATAAGTTTTACTTACAGTTTAGCGATGGTTCTAAATTTTATCCAGATTATATTACCAATTTGGTATCAAAACAAACGCAAACCATATTAAACGATTTAGGCTATGCTACCATTATGCAACCGCATCCGCAAGAGCCTTCTATGAAACTTATTTTCAAAGGAAAGTATTTGGCAAGAATTGTAGAAGGTTGTAACTCTGTAAGCGTTATTATTTTATTTATGTCGTTTATAACAGCTTTTTCAGGGAGTTTTAAAAACACGTTTTTATATACGCTATTCGGGAGTGTTTTAATTTATATTGCAAACTTACTACGTATTGTTGTTTTAAGCATTGGATTGTATAAATATCCGGAACACGAGCATGTATTGCACACCGTTATTTTTCCTGCAATAATTTACGGTATGCTGTTTTTACTTTGGGTGTTTTGGGTAAATCGGTTTTCGAAATTTGAATCAAAAAAATGAATAAACTACTAGGTTACATAATTATTTCTGTACTATTTTTACTGTTGATTCTTGTCAGGTTTTTTGAGGATAATTTGTTCTACGATCCATATTTAACCTTTTTTCAAAACGATTATTTGTACATTGACAGTCCGCGGCGCGAAGTTGCTAAATTAGTACTAAATACTACGCTAAGATTTTTACTCAATACCACAATTTCTTTGGCTATAATCTATATGTTTTTTAAAGAAAAAAGTATTATTAAATTTTCAGGTGTAATTTATGGAGTAGCGTTTATAATTTTAATGATTTTCTATCTATATTTTGTGATAAACCCAAGACAAGAAGACTATTATTTGTTTTTCAATATTCGTAGGTTTTTAATACAGCCCATACTTTTATTATTGTTATTACCAGCGTTTTATTATCAGAAAAAGCAAAATTTAAATGTTAAGTAATTAATAAAGACCTTTTTAATTTCAGGCTTTTGTTTAATTTTGTATCAATGATTAAAAAAGTATTTCATAAAATTTTTTCTAGCACCTTGGCGTTGCTCGTGTCACTATCTACGGTTTCATTTACTGTTGAAAAGCACTATTGTGGCGATGTTCTGGTAGATGTTTCGATGTTTACCAGTGTTGAAAAATGTGCTATGGAAAACATGGAAGTGCTTTTAAAAATGAATTGTTGTAAAGACGAAGTTAACGTTGTTAAAGGTCAAGACGAGTTAAAATTATCATCGATTGAAGATGTTAAGTTATCGCCAATTCAATTTGCAACACTTTACGTTTATACCTATTTAAACTTATTTAAGGAAGTAGAAAAGCAACCTATTCCCTTTAATAATTATTCTCCGCCCAACTTGGTAGCCAATGTACAAGCGCTTCACCAAGTTTTCATCATTTGATTTTTAAAAATTATAGATTGATATCTGGAATATTTAACGGATATCTCTTGTTTTTCGCTTTCGCGGAAGATATTCCGAATTTATAAATCAAATAAAAAATCATGACACATACATATACAGTTACAGGCATGACTTGTAATGGCTGTAAAGCATCTGTTGAAAAAGCATTACTTAGTTTAGCCGAAGTAGAAAAGGCTGAAGCTAACACTGAAAAAGCTGAAGTTGTTATAACAATGAAATCGCATGTTTCAATAGAAAAATTACAACAAGCATTACCCGAAAAATATAAAATATCGCAACCTAATGTTTTTAATACATCAAGCACAAAAACTGAAGAAAAAAGCGATTGGAAGCAACTTTTTCCGTTGTTTTTAATTTTTGGATATTTAATCATAGCAGCCACTTTACTAAATTCTAAACCGTGGAGTTTAAGTGGTTTTATGCTCGATTTTATGGGCTTGTTTTACATTGTTTTTAGCTTTTTTAAGCTGTTAGACTTAAAAGGTTTTCCAGAATCGTTTAAAATGTACGACCCGCTAGCCAAAGTTGTTCCGGTTTATGGTTGGGTGTATCCGTTTATAGAAGTGGCACTTGGGTTAATGTTTTTAATGCGTTTTAAAATTACCGTAGCTTTAATTTTAACTTTAATTATTCTGGGTATTACCACTATTGGTGTAACTAAAACATTACTCGATAAAAAAGCCATACAATGCGCGTGTTTGGGTACAGCTTTAAAATTACCCATGACTAAGGCGACTTTTATAGAGAATAGTATCATGATTATTATGGCAATTGCCATGTTATTTCAATTAACACAGTAAAATACTAGTTACCTTTGCGTTAGGGATTGTAGCGGCATCCTTTTTTTGTCACTTCGAGTGTTTTACGAAGTATGAGTAAAATGTATCGAGAAGAGGCATAAAAAAGATATAGCGCAAAGCCCGACCCCGAAGTTTCGAGGGTAACGCCCAAAAACAAATACATGAAACATTTAATATATTTATTGTTGCTTTGGCCTATGTTAAATGGAGCTCAGGATAAAATTTCTGGTACCATTTTCGAAGCGAACAACAATAACCAAAATTTACCTTTAGCTGGTGCCAATGTGTACTGGTTAAATACAGAAATTGGTGCAGTTACTAACTTAGATGGTGAATTTAATTTACCTTACAGCACCAATTATAAAAAATTAGTAGTTAGTTATGTTGGGTTTAAAACCGATACGTTAACTATTAACGAACTGAAACCTATTAAACATTGGTTGCAACCAAGCGATAATTTAGATGAAGTTACCGTGACCTCGCGTAAGCAAGCTACAGCAAAATCGTTTTTAAGTGCAACTAATGTAATGACGGTGAGTAGCGACGAGCTGTTAAAAGCGGCGTGCTGTAATTTATCTGAAAGTTTTGAAACCAACCCGTCTATTGATGTGAATTTCGCCGATGCAGTTTCGGGTACCCGACAAATAAAAATGTTAGGGCTTACGAGTCCGTATATTTTAATTGCTACCGAAAATATTCCAACAGTTCGAGGGGCTTCGCAAGCTTTTGGGCTTAGTTTTATTCCTGGAACTTGGGTAGAGAGTATTCAAATTACCAAAGGAGCTGGTAGCGTGGTTAATGGTTTCGAGAGTATTGCTGGCCAAATAAATGCAGAATTGGTTAAGCCAACTACTGATAATAAATTTTTTGTAAACTTTTACGGTGCTTCCAGCGAGCGTATGGAGCTTAATACACATTTTAACACCAATGTGAGCGAAAAATGGAGCACGGGTTTGTATTTACACGGTAATACGCATAATCAAAAACATGATGTTAATAACGATGGGTTTTTAGACATGCCCTTGTACAACCAAATTAATGTTATGAACCGCTGGCAATATACTAATCCCCAAAAAGGATTGGTGAGTTTTATTAATTTAAAGTTTTTAAATGATGAAAAACAAGCCGGACAAGTTGATTTTAATCCAGATACCGATAAGCTTACTACCAATTATTGGGGTAGTGAAATTGATACCAAGCGTTACGAAATTTCAGCTAAATTAGGTTATGTGAATCCGCAGGTACCTTGGCAAAGTCTTGGTGTGCAAACGGCTTTTAGTGGGCACAAACAAGAATCGTATTACGGTTTAAATGTTTATGAAATAAACCATAACAGCTTGTATGCTAATGTTATTTATAATTCTATAATTTCGGATTCTAGACATAAAATTAAAACAGGACTTAGTTACACTTACGACCATTATGATGAGGTTTTAGATGTAGATAATTTAAACCCTAATTACGAACGTACAGAAAATTCGGTTGGTGCTTTTTTTGAATATAATTTCGATAATTTAGAAAAACTGAATTTAACCGCAGGTTTACGTGTAGATCATCATAATTTATTAGGTACTTTTATTACACCACGGTTTCATGCACGATATACGCCTTGGGGTAAATCGGCATTTAGAGCATCGTTTAGTCGTGGTAAGCGCAGTGCTAATATTTTTGCCGAAAACCAAAGTGTTTTTGCAACATCTAGAAATATAAATGTGTTAAATAATTCGGGTGAAATTTATGGTTTAGATCCTGAAATTGCTTGGAATTACGGGGTGTCTTATCTGCAAGGTTTTAATCTTTTTGGAAGAAAAGCCGATGTAACTTTAGATTTTTATAGAACCGATTTTAAAAACCAAGTGGTTGTAGATTATGAAAATCCGCAAGAAATTAATTTCTATAATTTAGATGGTGAAAGTTATGCTAATAGTTTTCAAGTAGAAATGAATTATAATGTGTTTAAAGGTTTTGACTTACGAACAGCATATAAATTTTATGACGTTAAAACTGATTATAGCTCAGGTAAATTAGAAAAACCATTAACTCCTAAGCACAGAGTTTTTGCGAATGTATCCTATGAAACACATTTAAAAGATGATGGTAAACAATGGAAATTTGATGCCACTTATAATTGGTTAGGCACACAGCGTTTTTCATCAACAGGAATTAACCCGCCAGCCTTTCAGTTAGGCGATAGTACACCAACGGTAGCAACATTAAATGCACAAATAACAAGAGTGTTTTCTCCAAAGTTTGAAGTATATTTAGGAGGCGAAAATATAACTAATGTTAGGCAGGATAATCCGGTTTTAAGTGCAGACGATCCTTTTGGTTCGTATTTTGATACGACCTTTGTATATGGTCCAATTTTTGGTAGTATGTATTATGCAGGATTGAGGTTTAAAGTATTGTAAAAAATAGATTTTAAAATAAATTAATAATAATATTTCCGCTTTCGCGGAAATGAAAAAAGATAAATAATATGAAAAAAATAACAGTTATAGCCATTATGCTATTGGCCACGGTAACATTCGCACAAAGTAAAAACGAACAAGCTACCATTGAGGTAGATGGTGTGTGTATGATGTGCAAAAGCCGAATAGAAAAAGCTTGTTTAGCAACTAAAGGGGTAAAAAGTGCTAATTGGAATGTAGAAACCCACGAATTAAAATTGTATTACAACGCACAAAAAACCAATTTAGATTCTATTAAAACCAAAATAGCTTCTGCTGGTCACGATACTAAAGATATTAAAGCTACCGAAGAGCAATATTTATCGGTTCACCCATGTTGTAGGTATCGCGATAATGCTGTAAAAGAAGAGCATAACGAATAATAACTTTCGAGTTGATTTAACATTTTTTTGTGGTTAATAAGAGTTTTTAACCGTAGAAAAATTTAGCGTAAATTTTAGTTAAATTTTTGCCAACGAAAATATCACGAATTCAACTTATAGCTACTTTTATATCGTTCTTTTAAAGAAGAAAATTATGAAACAAGACAAAGCAAAAGGAAAAGCTATTTTACCAAAACAAGCGGTAAAAAAAGCTCCACAAGCTCCTGTTAAGAAGAAGTAGTTTGTGTTTTGGGTTAATGTAATTAACCTTGGAATTTAGAAAAATTAATGAGAGGCCACTTTTTATAAGTGGCCTTTATATTATTAAAAAACGCTTCCCAAAAAATTGAGAAGCGTTTTTTGTATTTAAATTTTTCGCTATGTTTTTCATACCGAATAAAAAGTAATATCTGCGTTTGAGTGAGCAAATACTTGTCTGCAGCGACTCCGCTGCCTACATCATACCTGGCATGCCACCGCCACCCATTGGAGGCATAGCAGGAGCATCTTCTTTAATATCAATTAAAGCACACTCGGTAGTTAAAATCATTCCAGAAACCGAAGCAGCATTCTCTAAAGCAATTCGTGTAACTTTTTTAGGATCAATAATACCAGCTTTAAGCATATCTACATACTCTTCAGATTTAGCGTCGTAACCAAAGTCTTTTTTACCTTCAAGTACTTTGTTAATAACAACAGAACCTTCGCCACCTGCATTTTCTACGATAGTGCGTAACGGCGCTTCAATAGCTTTATTTACAATTTGTACACCAGTAGTTTCATCTAAATTAACCGTTTCAAGTTTTGATAATACGGCTTTAGCTCTCACCAAAGCAACACCACCACCAGCAACAATACCTTCTTCTACAGCAGCACGAGTTGCGTGTAAAGCATCATCAACACGATCTTTCTTTTCCTTCATTTCAACTTCACTAGCAGCACCAACGTAAAGTACAGCAACACCACCAGCTAATTTAGCTAAACGCTCTTGTAGTTTTTCTTTATCGTAATCGCTAGTGGTGCTTTCAATTTGCGATTTAATTTGGTTAACACGCGCTTTAATAGCTTCGGCATCACCAGAACCATTTACAATAGTTGTGTTGTCTTTATCGATAGTTACTGTTTCGGCAGTTCCTAACATGCTTAAATCAGCATTTTCTAAAGTAAATCCTCTTTCTTCAGAAATTACAGTTCCACCAGTTAAAATAGCGATATCTTCAAGCATTGCTTTACGTCTGTCGCCAAAACCAGGAGCTTTTACAGCAGCAATTTTTAAACCACCACGCAATTTGTTAACCACTAAAGTAGCTAAGGCTTGTCCATCAACATCTTCAGCAACAATTAATAAAGGACGACCAGATTGTGCTACTGGCTCTAAAATTGGAAGAATTTCTTGTAAGTTAGAAATCTTTTTATCAAATAATAAAATGTACGGATTTTCTAAATCGGCAATCATTTTATCAGAATCTGTTACAAAGTAAGGCGATAAATATCCTCTATCGAACTGCATACCTTCAACAACATCTACATAAGTATCTAAACCTTTGGCTTCTTCAACAGTAATCACACCTTCTTTACCAACTTTAGAGAACGCTTGAGCGATTAATTCACCAATAGTATCGTCGTTGTTTGCAGAAATGGCCGCAACTTGTTTTATTTTTTCAGAAGAATTACCAACCTCTTGCGATTGGGCTTCAAGATCTTTAGTAATAGCCTCAACTGCTTTGTCTATACCACGTTTTAAATCCATTGGGTTAGCTCCAGAAGCTACGTTTTTTAAACCTTCTTTTACAATAGCTTGTGCTAAAACGGTAGCAGTTGTAGTACCATCACCAGCTAAATCGTTGGTTTTGCTGGCAACTTCTTTTACCATTTGCGCACCCATATTTTCGTGTGCGTCTTCTAATTCTATTTCTTTAGCAACAGATACACCATCTTTTGTAATGTGAGGCGCTCCAAAGCTTTTCGAAATAATTACGTTACGCCCTTTTGGGCCTAAAGTTACTTTTACAGCATTCGCTAATGCATCAACACCGCGTTTTAATCCGTCGCGTGCTTCTATATCAAATTTTATGTCTTTTGCCATGATTGAAAAGTATGTTTTTATCATTCCCGAGAATTCGGGAATCTTTTTTTATGTTAATGTAATTTAGTTTTATAGGTGTTTCGCTTTCGCGGAAACAGAAAAAGTTACAATTAAACTATTGCAAGTATATCGCTCTCACGCATAATTAAATAGTCGGTACCTTCAAGTTTTAACTCTGTTCCTGCATATTTGCCATATAAAACAGTGTCGCCAACTTTTACGGTAATAGGTTCGTCTTTAGTGCCAGGTCCGGCAGCAACAACAGTTCCTTTTTGTGGTTTTTCTTTAGCGTTATCTGGAATAATAATTCCTGAAGCCGTTTTAGTTTCAGCTGCAGCTGGTTCTATAAGAACACGGTCTGCTAATGGTTTAATGTTTAATGACATTGTGATATATTTTAAATTTTAAAATTAATATTTACGGTATAGGTTTAAGCTAAAAATGTGCCATAGCTAGGGAACTGACAAACTTTCAGAAAGCCTGCCGAAACTGGTACAAACAAAAAATGCCAACTGGAAAAGTTGGCATTTTTTAATGTGTTTTGTTTAATTTTATTCTTCAGTTTCACTTGCAGCATCATTTGTTGCTGCTGGAGCTGCTGGTGTAGGAAGTGGTTGCTCGATAGTTTCTCCAGCCTCTAAAGCTTTAGATTCTAAACTACCAGAACTTCTGTTTACAGCTACATTCGATAGTAAAATTAATGCTAAAAGTATGGTTGCTAATGTCCATGTACTTTTATCTAAAAAGTCGGTTGTTTTTTTAACGCCTCCTAATTGTTGTGTACCACCGCCACCAAACGACGACGATAAACCACCACCTTTAGGATTTTGTACCATAATTACAACGATAAGTAAAAATGCTACTACTATTATTAAGGCTAAAAATATTGTAAACGTACTCATTATGTTTTATTTATTTTGATCTCTTAATTGTTCTACTGCTTTAATTTGGTCTGCAAAGAAACCACTTTTTTCTGGATATTTCAAACTTAAAATTTTATAAGATTGAATGGCCTTTTTATAATTTTTTTGTTCTACATAAATACGCGCCAAAGTTTCTGTCATTAAAGCTTCGGGTTGTATCATTTGTTCTTTGGCTAAATTTCCTTTTTGTGTCGTGTCTTTTACAGGACTTATTTTTGGGCTTTGCTGAATAAACTTATCAATTAAATCGAACTTTTTTTGCTTTTCTAAGTCTTCCTCTGGTTCGTTATTATTAGGTTCTGGTGTTGCCAGTTTTGCAATTTTGGGTTGTTCGGTTGTGTTTTCGCGTTCTATGGGTTTAAAATGCGATATTTTTAACCATTCGTTGAACGAATGCTTTTCGGCTTTGTTAAATTGAAAAGGTTTTCCTAGGTTTAACAGGGCTTCAGGAGATTTATTAGCGTCGGAATTACTAATTAAAGTGGCTGCTTCAATCGCTTTTTTTTTATCAGAATGAGTTTCTGGAGCTTTTTTAATTTCTTTAGGTTGAAACAAATTCGGGTCTAAAGCACCATCGGTTTCTTCAATTTGCTTGTGTAAATTATCATCGATTAATGTGCTTCTGTTAACCGAAATATCTTCAGCATCAACAGCTATATCTTTTAACTGTGTTGTATTTTGTTTGATGAATTCTGAAATTTCATTCTGAATAAATGCTTCGGAAGTGATATAATCGAATAGTATACTTCTATCGGTAGTAAAAGCCGCTGTAGTTTTTAACTCTTGATTGTAATCGAAACTGTTTTGATCTTTCAACCCTTTTAAATAAACTGCGCGGGCCGGTTGAAAATAAGGGAATTCCGAAATAATTGATTTTACGGCATTGGCTTGCTCGGAAGTTAGTGCTTCCGGATGTTGCAGGATATATGTAAAATCGGTTTTATTCATTTGATGCACCAAATTTATTTAATTTATTTAAGATTGTAATAAAATCTTACCATTTGGCTAATGTGGCGTTAATAATATCTTGGGTTAAACGATCGAAAATTTCTTCGTGAGCTGTTGTTTTTAAGGTTCCTGTTAATTGTGCAGTAGCTGCATAATCGTAGAAAAATGTAAAGGTTTGTTCAACATCGTCTTCTTCGTTATTGGTGTTAAAAAACCGAACTCTAACACTTATGTTAAGCCTGTTTTGTGCTGCGGTGTTCGATGAGGTAGAGGTGGTTGGGGAAATACGATAATCGGTAATTTCGCCTTCAAAAATTAAATCGCCATTATTGTTTACCAAGGTATAATTGGTTTGGTCTTGAACTAAGTTTTCTAATGCTAATTTAAAATCACGAGTTAAACCTGGTTCTATAAGTAAGGCTGTATTTTCAAAGCTATTTACTTGAAAGGTGTCTGCTTCAATTGAACTAGGCTGTGTAAAGCCGTATTGTATTTTGCAGCTATTTAATGTTGAAATTAAAAGGCTAAATAAGATGATGTGTTTTATGCGTTTCATGTAAACTAAACTCAAAATTATAAATCGTATTGTTTAATCTTTCGGTATAATGTGCGTTCGCTAATACCAAGTTCGGCTGCAGCCAGTTTGCGTTTTCCGCTGTGACGTTCTAACGACTTTTTAATTAATTCAAGTTCTTTGTCTTGTAAAGATAAAGTTTCTTCTTCCTCAATTTCTTCGGCAAAATGATATTTATCGTTAACGGCTTCTTCAATAATTGGGGTTGAAGTGTGTTCTGGAATGCTTAAAAAGGTATTGTCGTTGCTGTGTTCTTCAAATTCTATATCGTCGTCTGTGTCGTTACCGTATATTTTTTGAATTAAGCTTTCGTTGTTTTTTTCGACATCTTTAGTATTACCATTTTTCATGAGTTCCATGGTAAGTTTTTTAAGGTCGTTGAGATCGCTTTTCATATCGAAAAGCACCTTGTAAAGTATTTCACGCTCGCTACTAAAGTCGCTTTCTGCTTTTGTTTGTTTTATAACTGCAGGTAAATTGTTTCCAGTTGTTGGTAAATAGTTGCGCAGAGTTTCGGCAGAAACGGTTCGGTTTTGTTCTAATACAGAAAGTTGTTCGGCAATGTTTCGTAATTGGCGAATGTTTCCGCTCCAGTGATATTTTACAAGTAATTGAACAGCGTTTTCAGAAAGTTTTACCGTTGGCATTTTATACTTTAATGCAAAGTCGCTAGCAAATTTTCTGAATAATAAATGGATGTCTTCTTGTCGCTCGCGCAATGGCGGAAGATTAATATCTACAGTGCTTAAACGATAAAATAAGTCTTCTCGAAATTTTTCTTTTTGTATAGCTTCAAACATATTTACGTTTGTAGCCGCAACAATACGTACGTTAGTTTTTTGTACTTTGCTAGAGCCTACTTTTAAAAACTCGCCATTTTCTAAAACACGAAGTAGGCGTACTTGTGTTGTTAGAGGTAATTCTCCAACTTCATCTAAAAAAATGGTTCCACCATCGGCCTCTTCAAAATAGCCACTACGTGTTTGAGTTGCTCCTGTAAATGCGCCTTTTTCGTGACCAAAAAGTTCGCTGTCTATTGTGCCTTCTGGTATAGCACCACAGTTAACAGCTATATATTTGTTGTGTTTGCGGTGCGATAATTGGTGTATTATTTTAGGAATACTTTCTTTACCAACCCCGCTTTCGCCAGTTACTAAAACCGATATATCTGTTGGTGCAACTTGTATAGCTTTTTCTATGGCACGGTTTAGTGCTGGCGTATTACCAATTATACCAAAACGTTGTTTTATTGCTTGAACAGATTCCATTTTTTCTATATTCAAAAGTCAAGATTTAAAGTAATCAAGACTTCAAATTTTATTTAATATTAATTATTTTCTGAATAGCCCACAGCTTCTCCAATTAAGGTAGCACTAGTGCAGCTATTAATTTTTACGTTTACAAAATCGCCTTCTTTATAATGTTCCTTAGGGAATACAGCTACTAAGTTTTCTGATGTTCTTCCAGACCATTCGGCATCCGATTTTTTTGATGATTTTTCAATTAAAACCTCTACAACTTTGCCAACGTTACTTTTCATTACGTCTTCGCTTAAATCGCGCTGTAGTTGCACAATTTCTGCTAATCTGCGTTTTTTTACAGCTTCCGGAATATCATCTTCTAGTTTTCTTTCGGCTAAAGTTCCAGGGCGTTCAGAATAAGCAAACATGTAACCGTAACTGTATTTTACGTATCGCATAAGCGAAAGTGTGTCTTGGTGATCTTCTTCTGTTTCGGTTGGGAAACCAGAAATCATATCTTGACTTATACCGCAATCTGGAATTAAACGACGAATGTTGTCAATAATATCAAAATATTCTTCGCGCGTGTGCAAGCGGTTCATGGCTTTTAAAATGCGATTGCTTCCACTTTGTACCGGTAAGTGAATGTAATTGCAAATGTTTTTATGCTTTGCCATGGTTTCAATAACATCTATAGTAAAATCTTGTGGGTTAGATGTTGAGAAACGAAAACGCATTTTAGGTTGTGCTATGGCACACATATCTAATAATTTGGCAAAATTAACTGCAGTAGCTTTTTGTATATCGCTGGCTTTATCAAAGTCTTTTTTAAGTCCGCCGCCGTACCATAAATAACTATCAACATTTTGGCCAAGAAGTGTAACTTCCTTGTAACCTTTATTAGCTAAGTCGTTAATTTCTTCAATAATACTTTGAGGGTCTCTACTGCGTTCACGACCACGAGTAAATGGCACAACACAAAATGTACACATATTATCGCAACCACGTGTAATAGATACAAAAGCAGTAATACCATTGCTGTTTAATCGAACAGGAGAAATATCGCCATAGGTTTCTTCTTTTGATAAGATAACGTTAATAGCATCTCTACCTTCATCAACTTCAGCTAAAAGGTTGGGTAAATCTTTGTAAGCATCGGGGCCAACCACTAAATCTACAATTTTTTCTTCTTCAAGAAATTTACTTTTAAGGCGTTCGGCCATACAACCTAAAACTCCAACTTTCATTTTAGGGTTGTGGTTACTTTTTATGGCGTTGTATTTTTCTAACCGTTTTCTAACGGTTTGTTCGGCTTTATCGCGAATAGAGCAGGTATTAACTAAAACCAAATCGGCTTCTTCAATGGTTTGTGTCGTGTTAAAACCTTGTTCAGATAGTATTGAAGCAACAATTTCACTGTCGCTAAAATTCATGGCACAACCATAGCTCTCAATAAAAAGTTTGCGTTTATTGCCTTCTTTTTGCTCAAGAATTAATGATTCTCCTTGTTTATTTTCGTCTATTGTCTTTTCCATAATTATTTGAAATATTTCATTTCAACAAGCATGCAAAGATATAATTTATTTATGGTTTGGTGACAAATTGGCAGTTAATTTTTCTTTTAAAGTATTTTAAAAATATTGTAGGTAAACACGCAACCATTTTAGGTTTTATTTATCTATGAAATATAGTGAGTGTTTAGTTAATAGAGAGTAAAAGAGCTTTTTTGCTTATTCAAAAAAATAAAAATGAAGAATAATTTAAAAATAACAATTTGGGTAATTACAGTTTTGTTGAGTTTAACAAATATGACCTGTGATGATAATATAAATGATGATGTCTCTGAGAATTGCGATAAAACTGTTGTGCTTGATGCGGAAATGTACGCGAATTTAGAAACTGATTTTTTTACCATATCAAATGTTAACATTATAGATGATTGCCTTAGTTTTAGTTTTAGCGCATCTGGGTGTAGTGGCGATTCTTGGGAGTTTAATTTAGTTGATTCTGAAGTTATTGCAGAATCGTCGCCTGAACAACGTTATTTAAAAATACAGCTAATAAATAATGAAGCTTGTCTTGCTGTTTTTACAAAGCAAGTAAGTTTTAGTTTAAAACCATTGCAAATTAATAACTCCCAAAAAGAGTTAATTTTAAACATAGAAGGCTTAGATGATACCTTAACTTACAAATATTAATTCTTTTAAAAATAACGGAATAGCTCGAGGCTTATTCTTTTTTGTATCTTTAAAATAAAAACCAATTACACTATGAAAACTAAATTTATAGGTTTAATTCTCACACTTTGTTTTGCATTTTCATGCGATAAAAAAGACGATTTTGAAATAGTTCAAGTCGCTACGCCATTAGTAATGAGTAAAGCCGATTTTAGGAGTTCGGTTGAAGTTTCTGCTCCACAAACTATACAAGAAGTTGGGAAAATTTATGCTTATCAAGATTTTATTTTTATTGGGGATGTTGAAGGTATTCATGTTATCGATAATACAAACCCGGAAACACCAGTTACAATAAAGTTTATAAAAATTCCTGGAAACGAAGATATTTCGGTAAAAGACGATTATTTATACGCCGATAGTGCTACAGATTTGTTAGTTTTTGATATTTCTAATATTAGCGATGAGGTAAAATTAATAGAAAGGTTAGAAGATGTATTTAGTGTGTACGATTACCACATGCCTATCGAAGCAGATGAGGCTGATTATAGTAGATTTAATTACGAAGATGAGATTATTGTAGGTTGGACTGTAACTGCAGAACGAAGAAAAAAACGTGACGACGAACGATTTGTAGATTTTATTGTAGATGTGGCGGCAATTGAATCTACGACAGGAACTGGAGGTTCTTTGGCGCGTTTTCAAATTGTAGATAATTATTTATATACCGTTGGTTCTTACGAAATGGCAATTTTTAATATTTCTAATTTATCAGAACCCGTTTTAGCTAATACGCAATATGCTGGCTGGAATATTGAAACCATGTTTCAAGCCGATAATTATTTGTATTTGGGAAGCACAAATGGTATGTATATTTATAATTTAAATAATCCGGCAACGCCAGAATATGTCTCAGAGTTTATACATTGGGAAGGTTGCGATCCTGTAGTTGTAGATGGAGACTATGCTTATTTAACTTTACGTGGAGGTAATGCTTGCGGACAATTAGAAAGTGTTTTAGAAGTAATTGATGTTAGTGACAAAACCAATCCAACCTTGGCATCGCGCTACACTTTAGAGAACCCTTACGGTTTAGGGATTAAAGGAGATATGCTTTTTGTTTGCGATGGCACCGCTGGACTAAAATTAATTAATAAAGAAAATCCGTTAGATTTAAGTATGATAAAAGATTACGACGACATACAGTTGAAAGATATAATCCCGTTGCAAAATTCTTTATTAATGATTGGAGGGAATGTATTACATCAATACGAATACCTTGAAAATGACATAAAACCAATAAGTTCTTACAGTTTAAATTAATTTCGTAATTAATTCAATATTAAAGCCCTGCCATTCGGTAGGGTTTTTTATTTATGATATTCATAAAAAAACGATTACATTTAAAAAATAAAACCTTCAAACCATATTTATGAATACCGTAAATAATATTTCAAAACACATAAAAGAAGCCAGATTACTCGATTTTGGCGATATTTTTAACAAATCAATTGAACTTTTTAAAAAAACTTGGGTGCAAGGGTTGTTACTTCAGGTGTTTTCTTTAATTGTTATGCTGCCAATAATCCTTATGTTTTATGTGCCATTTATTGGTATGATAATGGAGCAGCAGCGAAGTGGTTATGCAGATCCAGAAGCTATGGATAACTTTTTTGGAAGCATGTCTGTGTTGTATATTATCGTTGTAGGATTGGGTGTTATTGTTTTAGGTGTTATTACAACGGCATTAAATGCTGCGTTTTATCGAATTATGAAAAAAATAGATTATGGCGAATCTGTTTTTACGCAAGATTTTTTCTATTTCGTAAAAGGAAAATATCTAGCAAAAGTATTTATATTAATGCTCATTGCTGTATTAATATTGGTGCCATCAGCTTTACTGTGTTATTTGCCTTTGTTTTATTTTGCAGTGCCTGTTATGTTTGTTTTTACCATTTTTGCTTTTAATGAAGATTTATCGGTTGGAGAAATACTTTCGTTAGCTTTTAAATTAGGAAATAAAAAGTGGGGTATAACATTAGGTTTGTTAATTATGTCTTATATCGGTATTACCATTGCAACTTTTATAACCTGTGGTATTGGTGGTATTTTTGTGCAATCGTTTTTGTTTCATCCCATATATATAATTTACAAAGAAGTAGTTGGTTTTGATCAAACTAGTGCAATCGACGAAATAGGAACAATTTAAAATTAAATAATTTACTTAAAAAATTAACAGCCTGTGTTTAAGATGTTAAATACAGGCTATTTTGCTTTAAATTATTTAATGAAAGACCATAAAATTAGGATGTTAAATTTTTTTTAGCATAAATTTGTAGCTCAAAACACGAAGTATGGCGAAGAATTTAGTGATAGTTGAGTCACCAGCAAAAGCAAAAACCATTGAAAAATTTCTTGGTAAAGATTTTAAAGTAGAATCTAGTTTTGGGCATATTGCCGATTTACCAAGTAAAGAATTAGGGGTAGATGTTGAAGGTGATTTTAATCCCAAATACGAAGTTTCTAAAGATAAAAAAGCAGTTGTTAAAAAACTTAAAGACTTAGCAAAAAAAGCCGAAATGGTTTGGTTAGCAAGTGATGAGGATCGCGAGGGAGAAGCTATTGCGTGGCATTTAGCCGAAACGCTTAAGCTTGATAAAGAGAAAACTAAACGTATTGTATTTCATGAAATTACAAAAACAGCCATATTAAAAGCTATTGAAAACCCAAGAGGAATAGATTATGATTTGGTTGATGCACAACAAGCACGTCGTGTTTTAGATAGAATTGTAGGTTACGAGCTTTCGCCAGTATTATGGAGAAAAGTAAAAGGCGGTTTATCTGCAGGTCGTGTACAATCGGTTTCTGTGCGATTAATTGTTGAGAAGGAACGTGAAATTGCAGATTTTAAACCTGAAGCCTCATACAGAATTGATGCTGAATTTTCAAATGAAGACGGACAAACATTTAAAGCAAAGCTTCCTAAGAATTTTAAAACTAAAAAAGAAGCTCTAGCGTTTTTAGAAAAAAATGCTGCTGCAAACTTTAAAGTAGCCGATTTAACAAAAAAACCAGCAAAAAAATCACCAGCAGCACCATTTACAACATCAACTTTACAGCAGGAAGCATCACGTAAACTATATTTTTCGGTAAGTAAAACCATGACGATGGCACAACGTCTATACGAAGCGGGTTTAATTACTTACATGAGAACCGATAGTGTAAATTTATCTGACGAGGCAAGAAAAGGTGCCGAGGCCGAAATTAAAAAAGCCTATGGCGACGAATATAGCAATCCTAGAAATTATGTAGGCAAAGCAAAAGGGGCACAAGAAGCTCACGAAGCTATTCGTCCAACAAACTTTGCAACGCACAGTGTAAATATAGATAGAGATCAAGCAAGGCTTTACGATTTAATATGGAAACGAGCTATAGCATCGCAAATGAGTGAAGCTAATTTAGAGCGTACCAACGTAAAAATTGAAGCCGACACACATGAAGAAACATTTACAGCAAATGGTGAGGTTATTACTTTCGATGGTTTCTTAAAAGTATATTTAGAAGGAACCGATGATGAAGATACCGAGCAAGATGGCATGTTGCCAGCAATGAAGGTTAATGAAACTTTATTAAATAGCTACATTACCGCAACCGAGCGTTATACGCGTCCGCCAGCACGATATACTGAAGCCTCTTTAGTTAAAAAGTTGGAAGAATTAGGTATTGGTCGTCCGTCTACATACGCGCCAACAATATCAACTATTCAAAACAGAAATTATATTGAAAAAGGTACTATTGATGGTGTAGAGCGTGAATATTCACAATTAACACTTCAAGAAGGAAATATAAAAGATGTAACCTTAACCGAAAAAGTAGGTTCAGATAAAGGAAAATTAGTGCCAACCGATATTGGAATGATTGTAACCGATTTCCTAGTTAATCATTTCGATGCTATTCTCGATTATAATTTTACAGCGAAAGTTGAAGAAGATTTTGATGATATTGCTGAAGGAAAAGAGGATTGGCAAAAAATGATGAAATCGTTTTATAAAGATTTTCATCCAGTTGTTGAAGATGTAAAAGAAAACGCCGATAGAGAATCTGGTGAGCGTATTTTAGGGAAAGATCCTAAAACCGGAAAGCAAGTAAGTGTGCGTTTAGGTAAATTTGGACCAATGGTGCAAATAGGTACGGTTGATGATGAAGAAAAACCACAATTTGCAAGCCTAAGTCCAGACCAACAATTAAATACCATAACCTATGAAGAGGCGATGGATTTATTTCAACTTCCAAAAAATTTAGGTGAGTTTGAAGGCGAAACGGTTGAAGTAAATAATGGTCGTTTCGGGCCATACGTGAAATTTGGAAAAGCTTATGTGTCGTTGCCTAAAGGAACAGATCCGTTAAGCGTTGAATTAGATGATGCTATTGTTTTAATAAAAGAAAAGCAAAAAGCTGATGCGCCAATTTATCATTATCAAGATTTGCCAGTACAAAAAGGAAAAGGGCGTTTTGGGCCATATATTAAATGGAACAACATGTTTATTAACGTAAACAAAAAATACGATTGGGATAATTTGTCCGATGATGATATTGTAACCCTTATCGAAGATAAAATTCAAAAAGAAAAAGATAAACTTATTCATTCTTGGGAAGATGGCGCTATTCGTGTTGAAAAAGCACGTTGGGGAAGGCATAATGTAATTCAAGGAAAAACTAAAGTAGAGTTAGCAAAAACCGTTGATGTAAGCGAAATGACTTTAGAGGAAGCAAAAGCTATTATTGAAGCTAATGCTCCAAAGAAAAAAACAAGAAAAAAAGCAACCAAAAAGAAGTAGCTTAGGTTTTTGTTGCACTATTTTTAGTGGTTTATGTAATTCGTGTATTTTTTTTCAATAATCTATAAGAAAATTCATTTATTCTTTTAATATTTGTGATAATCAAGATGTAAAAAATAATCACTTATATTTTTAATGGATTTTAGTTTTTTATCCCCAGTACCAGATGCTGTTCTAGCTCATAACGAGTTACTTTCGGAGCAGGCTTTAGGCAAAAAAATTAAAATTCACTCAGCTCAAAACGGCGTACCAAATTTAGAAGGCGTAAAAGTGGCTATTCTAGGTGTTTTAGAAAATCGCAACGATATTAATTATATTGGAGAGTCTTTTCAGTTAAACGAAATCCGTAAAGCATTTTACAGTTTATTTCCAGGTAGTTGGCAAGTATCAATTGCCGATTTAGGTGATATTAATATAGGTGAGAGTGTAAGCGATACTTATTTTGCGCTTAAAGAATCTGTAATTACCTTAATTAAAGCAAACGTAATTCCTGTTATTTTAGGAGGTTCGCAAGATTTAACATATGCTAATTACCGTGCTTACGACGATTTGTTGCCTATGGTTAATGTTGTAAACGTAGATGCTAAGTTTAATTTAGGTGATTCTAGCAAGCCAATAAAAAACAACAGTTTTGTGGGGAAAATTATTCTAGATAAACCCTACAATTTGTTTAATTACACTACGGTGGGTTATCAAACTTATTTTAATCCACAAGAGGAGATAGATTTAATGGAGAGTTTGTATTTTGAATATTATCGACTTGGTGAAATTTCAAATAACATAACTCTGGCAGAACCAGTTATGCGAGACGCTAATATTGTTTCGGTAGATATGTCTTCAATAAAAAGTTCCGATGTAAGTTTAAAGCAAAAATATTCTCCTAACGGATTCGATGGAAAAGAAATTTGTGCCATTACCCGTTATGCAGGCATAAGTAATAAAGTAAGTTCCTTTGGAATTTATGAGTATAAACCTTCAAAGGACGACGAAGTTACTTCCATGCTAATAGCGCAAATGATTTGGTATTTTGTCGAGGGTGTAAATTACCGTGTAAACGACGACGATTTTTCCAACGAAAATAATTTCCAAAAATTTATAACTTTAACAGAGTCAGAGGAATTAGTGTTTTATAAAAGTAATAAAACAGGTAGATGGTGGATAGAAATTCCTTTTTTGGCAAATGTTAATAATAAATTAAAAAGACACACGTTATTACCATGCATGCATCAAGATTATGTCGATGCGTGTAATAATAAAGTGCCAGAACGCTGGTATAAAGCAATACAAAAGAATAGCGTATAGCGGGCAAAACAGCCTAAGCGCTTATTTAATCGGTAAAATGTAAATTTTATACGATGAAACGTAAATTTTTTAGATAAAAAGTTGCTTTTTAAAAAATATATAAATATGTTTACGCTCTCAAATAAGAAGCTAAAATAATTAACCTCGAGTTTTCTATGGATATGAAGAAGTTTATTTTATTAACCGCAGTAATAACAATGCTAGTAAGTTGTGGCTCTAATGATAGAGGCGAGCTAGTTGGTGTTAAAGGAAAAAAATGGCATCCTGAAAAGCCATACGGAATGGAACTAATTCCTGGAGGCGCATTTATTATGGGTAAAGCAGACGACGATCTTGCTGGTGTTCATGACGCCCCTTCAAAAACTGTAACTGTTAGAGCCTTCTATATGGATGCAACAGAAATTACAAATAGCGAGTATCGCCAATTTGTGAACTGGGTAAGAGATTCAATTCTTAGATATAAACTGGCAGTGCTAGCAGACGAGGTAGGTAAATTACCAGAAGATGGCGGTATTGGTGAATTTGCATTTAAAGATGCCGATACAGCAAATATGTCTGTTTACGAAAAATATATGTTCGAAAATTATACCGGTTTAGGACCAACTGGTTTCGAGGGTAGAAAAATTAACCGAGATATAGATTTAATTTTTGATACCACAGATTATCCAGATGAATATTATGCCGAGGTTATGGATACGATGTATTTACCTTTAGAAGAATCTTACAACGGGCAACGTACTTGGGATGTTAAGAAATTTAAATTCCAATACAGTTATATGGATATTCAAGAAGCTGCAAGAAAGCGAGGTATAAAACGTAAAGAAGCAATCAAGAAAGAAGAGATCGAAATTTATCCAGATACTACAGTTTGGATTAGAGATTTTGCCTATTCTTATAATGAGCCAATGCACAACGATTATTTCTGGCACGATGCCTATGGTGAATATCCAGTGGTTGGTGTTACTTGGATGCAAGCTAAAGCTTTTTGTGAATGGCGTACAATTAATAAAAATGCATATCAAAAATCTAAAAAAGGAGCAGCGTTTGTAAATTCTTTTAGATTACCTTCTGAAGCAGAGTGGGAATATGCTGCACGAGGTGGTTTGCAAGCAGCAACTTATCCTTGGGGAGGGCCTTATACAAAAAGCGACAGAGGTTGTTTTATGGCAAACTTTAAGCCTGTAAGAGGCGATTATGCTGCCGACCAAGCATTGTATACGGTTGAGGCTAAGTCGTACGAACCAAATGATTATAATTTGTATAATATGGCTGGTAACGTATCAGAATGGATCAATGCATCTTACGATGCTGCAGCGTACCAATATACGTCAACAATTAACCCAAGTGTAAACGATAAAAACAATAAACGTAAAATTGTTAGAGGTGGTTCATGGAAAGACGTGGCTTACTTTTTACAAGTTAGTTCGCGAGATTACGAATACCAAGACTCTGCAAGAAGCTACATTGGCTTTAGAACTGTTCAAGATTATATGGGGACAAACGTAACACAGTAACGGTTCAATATTGAAAGTTTTTTAATCAATTCAATAATTATAAATAACTATTAACCTACTAAGTATTAACCTACTTAAACATTAAAATCGAAAATTATGGCAAAGTCAAAAGCAAGCAAAAAGTTCATGAATATGGCTTACGGATTAGGAGCAGCAGTTGTAATCCTGGGTGCATTATTCAAAATTACTCATATCGAGTTTGGCCCTTTAACCGGTAACGTACTTTTAACTATTGGTCTAGTGTCAGAAGCAATTATCTTTGCTTTATCGGCATTCGAACCAGTTGATGATGAATTAGATTGGTCTTTGGTTTACCCAGAATTAGCTGGTGGTGAAAAAGCTGTAAGAGAAAACAGTGATGCCGAAGGAATCTTATCTAAAAAACTAGATAGTCTTTTAAAAGAAGCTAAAATTGATGGTGAATTAATTGCTAGCCTTGGAGATAGTATTAAAAACTTTGAAGGAGCAGCCAGAAACATGGGTTCTACTGTAGATTCTGTTGCAGCAACTAAAAAATACGGTGAGGAATTATCTTTAGCTGCAGCCCAAATGGAATCGTTAAACAGCCTTTACAAAGTACAATTAGAGAGCATTAACAAGCAAGCTGCTATTAACGAGGAGTCTGTTGAGAATGCTGCTAAAGTTAAAGAGCAAATGCAGTCGTTGGCATCTAACTTATCATCGTTAAACGGTGTTTATGGAGGTATGCTTTCTGCTATGAACAAAAGTTAATTAGAAGGTTAATTTTTAATCCCAAATCACATAATTAATTAACCAAAAAACCTAATTTAAAATGGCAGGAGGAAATTTAACCCCAAGACAGAAAATGATTAATTTGATGTATTTAATCTTCATTGCGATGTTAGCATTAAATATGTCTAAAGAAGTACTGTCAGCTTTCGGATTGATGAACGAAAAGTTGGTAGAATCAAACGAAGCAACCGAAGCCAGAAATGCGAGCTTTGTTGCTAGTTTAGAGCAAAAGGCTTCAGAACAACCAGATAAATATTTGCCTTTAAAGGCTAAAGCCGATCAAATTGATAAGCTTGCTCATGAATTTGATGGTTTTCTTACAGATTTAAAAAGTAAGATGGTAGCTACTGTTGATAATCCTAAGGATTACGAAGTAATGGATAAAGGCGATTACTTAGATGAGCATTTATTTAAAGGTGATAAGCTTACAGAAGAAGGAAAAGAATTTTTAGATCATATGAATTCCTTCAGAGAAGGTGTTGTAGAGGTTTTAAAATCTGAACCAGGTATGGAATCGGTTGTTAAAGAAGTGGAAAAAAAGTTTAATACCGACGATGTAACAAATAGAGATGGTATTGAAATTGATTGGTTAGATTACCACTACAAAGGTTTTCCACTTGTAGCATCTTTAACTAAAATGACACAGCTACAGGCTGATATTAAAACTACTGAAAGCGAAGTGTTATCTGGTATGTTACAAGGTACATTAGCAAGCGAGGTTTCTATGACGAACTATACCACTTTAATGGAAACTTCAAAATCGGCTTACTTTAACGGTGAGCAGTTCGATGGACAAATTGTATTAGGACGTAAGGATGCTTCTACAAAACCAAATAGAGTTGAATTAACTTTAGATGGTAGAGCATTGAGCGAAAACCAATATGCCATAGAAGATGGTAAAGTAAAATTAAAAATAGGAACCGGTAGTGTTGGAGAACACAAAATTGAAGGTAAGCTTATTTTTGGTGAAGGTGGAGAGGAAATTGAAGTTCCTGTAAATTCGTCATTCGCTACCGTAGCAAAGCCTAATGCTGCTACCATTTCTGCAGATAAAATGAATGTAGTTTACCGTGGTGTTAAAAACCCAATGACTATATCTTTTGCAGGTGTTCCAGCAAATAAAGTATCTGTAAATGCACCTGGATTATCATCGGTTGGTAACGGAAAGTATATTATGGATGTTACTAAAGTAAAAGGACGTGAAGTTACTATTAACGTAAACGGTGTTTTACCAGATGGTTCTAAAGTAAGTGATAATGCTACGTTTAGAATTAAAAACATACCAAAACCAACAGGAACATTAATTGGTAAGCCTGGTAATACAGGTAGTTTAAAATTACCAAGACGTAATGTAGAAATTGGAGTTGTTGGTGCTTTGTTAGAGGATTTCGATTTCGATTTACCAATAGAAGTAAAGTCTTTTAGTGTAAAAGTTCCAGGACAACCAACGGTAACTGTATCAGGTCAAAAATTTAATGCGGCTGCAAAATCTGCTCTTAAAAAAGCAAAGCGTGGTGATGTAGTTCAAATCCTTGATATTAAGGCAAGAATTAAAGGTAACTCAACTTATATTTTACCTCCGGTATCATCGGTTGCTGTTGAATTAACCAATTAATTTATTTTTAATACCATTTTTCAGAAATAAAATTTAATAATAATATGAATTTAAAGAAAATAAATTTTAGTATCCTAGTAACGTTAATAACTGTATCTTCTTCTTTTGCACAGTTTAATTTACTAAATGCTAAATCGCCAGAAGAAATTGGGCTTAAAACAGAAGAGCAAATTTCTTTAGATAACGACAAACCGTTGGAATATGGTTATGTTGGAGATCGTGACATATTATTTGGAAAAATGGTATGGGAAAGAGTTGATTTAAATCAAAGAGCAAATTTCCCACTGCTATATCCTATTGATGAGAATATTATGACTGCCGATAGAAAGTCTTTATTTACAGTATTAATTGAGGCTATTCAAAACGGAGACATAAAAACGGTTTATGCCGATTCTTACTTTAAAGAAGAGCGTTCTATGAATCAAATAGACGATGTTTTAAACTTCTCGTCTGTAACAGAAGAAGGTACTAACTATTTAAACGATATGGGGTATTCAATGGAGGATTACGAACAAGATCCTTCTATTTTACCAGAGATGTATAAAATAGTTGAAACTATTACAGCTGCCGATATTCAGGAGTATATGATTAAGGGATTCTGGTATTTTGATAAGCGTCAAGCCGAAATGAAATATAGAATATTAGCGATTGCACCTGCGGCACCAGAAGCGCGTTTTAAAAACTCTGATGATGAAATAAACAAAAAACCAATTCCTTTGTTTTGGGTGTTTTACCCATCGGCTAGAGAGGTTTTGCATAAAGCAAAAGCATTTAATAACGAAAATAGTTCAATGCCTTTCTCTTTCGATCATATCTTAAATGCAAGACGTTTTCACGGATATATTTACAGAGAACAAAATGTTCAAGGTGATCGTGCTATTCACGAGTATGTAGCAGAAGATGCTTTAATGCAATTACTAGAATCTGAAAGGATTAAAGATAAGATTAGAGATTTCGAATTAGATATGTGGACATACTAGTTCAAAATTTATGATAGATTAACGCCCGCTAAAAGCGGGCGTTTTTGTTTTTTGTAATTGTTTAACACAAAAATTTATTTTCTATATATCTTCGCAGTGTGAAGCAAGTAGATTATATAATAGTAGGTTTAGGTATTGCGGGAGTTAGTTTTTGCGAACAATTAAGAGCGAATAACAAGTCCTTTTTAGTTTTCGACAATAACTCACAGAAGTCATCGGTAGTGGCAGGAGGATTGTATAATCCTGTTGTGCTTCGAAGGTTTACATCGGTTTGGAAAAGTAAGGAGCAACTCGATTTAGCTTTACCAATGTACGCTGCTATTGAAAAAAGATTACATATTAAGTTAGATTATAAATTACCAGTATACAGAAAATTTGCATCGACAGAAGAACAGAACAATTGGTTTACAGCTTCAGATAAGCCTTTATTAGCTCCATTTTTATCTACAAATCTTGTTAAGAATACTAATCAACAACTAAACGCACCTTTCGGGTTTGGAGAAGTATTACATTCTGGTAAAATAGATGTAAAAACACTAATAGAACGTTATAAAACTGATTTAATTAATAAAAAACAGTTTTTTGATGAAGCATTTGATTACGACTCAATTGCTTTTAGCGACGGCGCTTTAAATTATAAAAATATAAGTGTAAAACACATAGTTTTTGCCGAAGGTTACGGCTTAAAACAAAATCCTTTTTTTAAAAATTTACCGTTAGTGGGAACTAAAGGAGAGCTTATTACAATTTATGCACCAGAAATAAATATAGATTTTGTTTTAAAATCTGGAGTGTTTTTAATTCCATTAGGAGCGGATTTATATACGGTTGGTGCAACTTATGAGTGGAAAGACACTACCTATAAGGTAACAGAGAAAGCCAAAACAGAATTAATAGGTAAGTTAAAAAAACTTATTAATTGCGATTTTAAAGTGGTAAATCAAGTGGCAGGAATGAGACCTACAGTTATTGATAGAAGGCCGTTAGTAGGAACACACCAAAAACATAAAAACATACACGTTTTAAATGGTTTAGGTACTCGTGGTGTTATGATTGGACCTTACGCAGCGCAACAATTGTATAATTCAATTGAAAATAATACAACTTTAAACTCAGAAATTAATATCGACAGATTCTTAAATATGGATTAGGGATAGTAACGGCATCCTTTTTTGAAGTATGAGAAAAAGATATAGTGGATAGCCCGACCCCAATTTGTTGGGGTAATCTCCAAATTATTTTTTCACTAAATTTTTATCGAAATGCATAAAAAGGTTAATCCAAATATTTCTAGACAGCCTTAAAATAATGGGCATAAAAACTATTAAGGTGGCTACTATTGCAATAAAAACGCTTATTAAGCTCGCATTAAACACAAAAAACGAAATAACAAAAGCTGCTACTGCGAAAGCAATTCCAACGCCATAACTAACATACATAGAGCCATAAAAAAACGAGGGCTCAATTTTATATTTTGTTCCACAATTCGAACATTTGTCCTGCATGTTTAAAGCTTCGCTTAAAATATATGGGTTTTTGTTAACATACATAGATTCGTGGTGGCATTTTGGGCAAGTGCCGGTAAAAATGCTATATAGTTTAGAGCCTTTTTTAAACATAATATTTGTGTATTTTTGCTATCAAAATTAAGTAGTACAAAGTTACTTTTTTAAAAATAAACCCACTGTAATAAAAGTTACATTTCTATGATGAATATTCATAACTTATCGATTTCCTTTCAAGGCGAATACCTTTTTGAGGATATAACATTTAAACTTGGAAATGGCGACCGCATTGGGCTTATTGGTAAAAATGGAGCAGGTAAATCTACTATGTTAAAAATTTTATCGAAAGAGTTAGAGCCAGACACAGGGCAAATTGCTGCTGATAAAGATTTACAAATTGGCTTTTTAAAACAGGATATAGATTTTGTTTTAGGAAGAACAGTGCTGGAAGAATCGTATGAAGCTTTTACCGAAATAAAGGAATTAGAAGCTAAAATGGATGAAGTTAACAATCAATTAGCCGAACGTACCGATTACGAAAGCGAAGCCTACAACCAGTTAATGATAGATATTAACGAGTTGCAGCATCAATACGAAATTGCTGGTGGTTATAATTATCAAGGCGATACCGAAAAAATATTACAAGGTTTAGGTTTTAAACGTGATGATTTTAACAAACTAACCGATACCTTTTCTGGTGGTTGGCGTATGCGTATTGAGTTGGCTAAACTATTATTGCAAAATAATGATATTCTGCTACTGGATGAGCCTACAAACCACTTGGATATTGAATCTATTATTTGGTTAGAAGGTTTTTTAAAAGGCTACACTGGTGCTGTGGTAATTGTATCGCACGATAAAATGTTTTTAGATAATGTAACTAACCGAAGTATTGAAATTTCTTTAGGAAGAATTTACGATTACCCAAAACCATATTCACAATATTTAGTGTTGCGTAAAGAGTTGCGCGAACAGCAGTTGGCATCTCAAAAAAATCAGCAAAAACAAATTGAGCAAACCGAGAAATTAATCGAGAAGTTCCGCGCTAAAGCATCGAAAGCAACCATGGCGCAATCGTTAATTAAAAAATTAGATAAAATTGAACGTATTGAGGTTGATGAAGATGATAATAGTGTAATGACACTTAATTTTCCAGTTTCAATAACACCTGGTAAAGTGGTGGTTGAAGCCGAAGCGGTTTCGAAAAACTATGGGGATAAAAAGGTTTTAACCGAAGTAGATTTACTTATCGAGCGCGATAGTAAAACGGCTTTTGTTGGGCAAAACGGACAAGGAAAATCAACCTTAGCGAAAATTATAGTTGGTGAGTTAAAACACAACGGAAATTTAAAACTGGGCCATAATGTGCAGATAGGTTATTTTGCTCAAAACCAAGCGGAATATTTAGATGGTAATAAAACCGTTTTAGATATTATGATTGATGCTGCCAACGAAACCAACCGTAGCAAAGTTAGAGATATTTTAGGATCGTTTTTATTTAGAGGGGACGAGGTAGAAAAGTATGTACGCGTGCTTTCTGGAGGTGAGCGTAACCGTTTAGCTTTAGCTAAATTAATGCTACAGCCTTTTAATGTTTTGGTGATGGATGAGCCTACAAACCACCTTGATATAAAGTCTAAAAACGTATTAAAAGATGCCTTAAGTCGTTTTGAAGGTACTTTAATTTTAGTATCGCACGACCGTGATTTTCTTCAAGGTTTAACAAATAGTGTTTATGAGTTTAAAGACCATAAATTAAAAGAATATTTGGGCGATATCGATTTTTATTTAGAACAACGAAACGTTGAAAACTTGCGAGAAGTGGAAAAACGTACGGTTGTTAAAGAAACTCCTAAGGAAAAGAAAAGTAGAAGCTACGAAGAACAGAAAAAACTAAAGTCGCTAAATAATAAATTAAGTAATGTTGAAGCTAAAATTAGTGAGCTTGAAAAGAAAATAAAAGCTATTGATACTGAATTAGAGGTTAATTACGAAGAGGTTACATCGAAGCCTAGTTTTTTTGATGATTACCAAAAATTAAAATCTAACCTTAGTGATAATATGGAGAAGTGGGAAGCATTGCAATTCGAAATAGAGGCTTTAGAAGACTAACTTTTAAGTTTTTTTTAAGATAAAGGCATTAAACTATAAGGTAGTTTTGCAGTCATATACCATCAAACTACCAATCAATGCGAAAAATTATACTTGCCGGAATAGGGATAGTATTAATTGTTGTTTCCATTTTAGGAGCTAAAACAATTATAGCTAATAAGCACAAACCCAAACCAGTAAAAGAAAAAGTTGTAAAAACAGTAATTACAGATACGGTTTTAAATAGCGATGTTAAAATTGTTGTTCCAGCCAACGGAAGTCTTACAGCAAAACAACGTTTAGAAATTTATACCGAAGTACAAGGTATTTTTAAAACAGGCAATAAATTATTTAAACCAGGACAAGAGTATAAAGCTGGAGAGCCTTTAATTAGAATTGATGCTTCAGAATATTACGCGAGTGTGCAATCGGCAAAAAGTGAATTGTATAATAGTATTGCGGCAATCATGCCCGATTTACGTTTAGATTTCCCTGATGTTTTTCAAAAGTGGCAAAATTACTTAAGCGGTTTCGATTTAAGTAAAACAACACCTAAGTTACCCGAAATGACTTCCGATAAGGAAAACTATTTCATTACAGGTCGCGGCATTGTTACTAGTTATTATAGCGTTAAGAATTTAGAACAGCGCTTGGCAAAATATACTATTTCGGCTCCTTTTACAGGAATTTTAACCGAGGCTTTAGTTACCGAAGGATCTTTAATACGCAGTGGCCAAAAATTAGGAGAATTTATAAATCCATCAGTTTACGAAATGGAAGTGGCCATAAGTAAAACCTACGCATCGTTATTAAAAGTAGGTGAATCTGTGGTTTTAAATGATTTAGATAATACCGAAACATATACCGGAAAAATTTCTAGAATAAATGGTAGTATTGATGCTACAACACAAACTATAACCGCTTATATCGAAGTTAAGGATAGTGCATTAAAAGAAGGTATGTACTTGGAAGCTAAACTAGATGCAAAAACCGAAACTAATGCCTATGAGATGGACAGGAATTTATTACAGGATGGCGACCAAGTTTTTGTAGTAAAAAATAATGTTTTAGAGCTTATAAACGTAACGCCAGTATATTTCTCTGATGCGAAGGTGGTAATAAAAGGTATTCCAAATAATACGGTGGTACTTAAAAAATCTGTGCCAGGGGCTTATTCAGGTATGCGCGTAAAGTATGCTAAATCTTTAGATACGGTTGAGTAATGAAAAAAATAATTCAATATTTTATTCGTTACCATGTTGCTGTAAATGTATTTATACTAGCATTTATTGTTTTTGGTATTTTTGGTGTTTTAGCTTTAAAATCGTCGTTTTTTCCGCTTTCCGAATCTAAAATAATTAACATTGCCATTACTTATCCTGGGGCTTCGCCTTTAGAGATTGAAGAGGGAATTGTACTTCAAATTGAAGATAATTTAAAAGGTTTAAGAGGTATAGATCGTGTTACTTCGGTTTCAAAAGAAGATAGTGGAACTATAACTGTTGAAATTGAAAAAGGCGAAAATATCGATTTTATGCTGCTGGAAGTTAAAAATGCAGTAGATCGTGTACCATCTTTCCCAACAGGCATGGAACCTTTGGTAGTGTCGAAACAAGAAGCCGTAAGAGAAACCATAAACTTCGCCATAAATGGTAAAAACATACCACTTGCTACTTTAAAACTCTTATCAAGGCAAGTTGAAACCGATTTAAGGGCTATTGATGGTATTTCGCAATTAGAAATTTCAGGTTTTCCAGACGAAGAAATTGAGATTGCTGTTAACGAAACACAGCTTTTAGCGTATAATATAACATTTTCTGAAGTTGCAAATGCGGTAAGTAAGGCTAATATTTTGGTTACCGGTGGAAATGTAAAAACAGAGGCCGAAGAATTTTTAATTCGTGCAAATAACAAAAATTATTACGGTCGTGAGCTTTCTAATATTGTTGTAAAAGCGTCTGCCGATGGAAAAATAGTGAGATTAAAAGATGTGGCTATTATTCGCGATCGATTTTCGGAAACTCCAAACACCACCTATTTTAATCAGGATTTAGCGGTTAATATTTCTATAACAAGTACCAATAGCGAAGATTTAATTTCATCGGCTACAAAAGTTAAAGAGTATATTGAAGCTTACAACCAAAAATACGATAATGTAAGAATAGATGTTGTTAGCGATCGTTCAGTACCATTAAAACAACGTACAATGCTATTGGTTGAAAATGCATGGCAAGGTATTTTGTTAGTGTTAATATTTTTGTCGTTATTTTTAAACACAAGGCTGGCGCTTTGGGTAGCCTTTGGTTTACCTATTTCGTTTTTAGGGATGTTTATTTTTGCGGCCCAATTCGATGTAACTATAAATGTACTGTCCCTATTCGGGATGATTATCGTTATTGGTATTTTGGTAGACGATGGTATTGTAATTGCCGAAAATATTTATCAGCATTACGAAAAAGGTAAAAGTCCAGTTCAAGCGGCAATAGATGGTACTTTAGAGGTTATTCCTCCAGTAGTTTCAGCTATTATTACCACGCTTTTAGCATTTTCGTTGTTTTTCTTTTTAGATAGTAGAATAGGCGAAAATTTCGCTGAAGTTTCGGTAGTTGTAATTTTAACTTTAGTGGTTTCGTTAGTAGAAGCTTTAATTATTTTGCCTGCGCATTTGGCACATTCAAAAGCGTTAAAACCACCAGTTGAAGATAAAAATCCCTCAAAATTAAAACAATTCTTTTCTATAATGCGTGGCATTAATAAAATGGGAGATAGAATAATGACGTATTTGCGAGTGCGCGTTTATTCACCTGTTTTAGGTTTTGTACTTCAATACAAAATGTTGGCTTTAGGCATTTTTGTTGGCTTATTAATTATTACAATAGGCGCTTTAAAAGGAAGTGTAATTGGAGTAACATTATTTCCAAGGGTTGCGAGCGATACGGTAACAGTTGAGTTGGTTATGCCCACTGGTACTAACGAGAAAATCACCGACTCGATTATTACAATGATTGAAGAAAAGAGTTTTATTGTAAATCAACAATTAACCGATAAATATTTAAAAGGAACAAATAAAGAACTTTTTGAAAACACTATTGTTAATATTACGAGTAGCTCTAGTGCAACTTTGCGTATAAATTTGTTGCCTGGTGAAGAACGGCCAGACGAAATAAAATCGTTTTTAGTAACTAATAAGTTAGAAGAGCTTGTTGGACCTGTAATTGGAACCGAACGATTAATTTATGGTTCGGGAGGGAATTTTGGAGGTAACCCAATTTCTGTTTCTTTATTAAGTAATAATATTGAAGAACTTAAAGCTTCGAAAGAAGCGTTGAAATCGTATTTAAAATCGAACCCATTATTAAAAGATATTGGAGATAACGATCCTGCCGGTATAAAAGAAATTCGTTTAGAGCTTAAAGAAAGTGCCTACTTATTAGGCTTAGATCTGCAAACCGTAATGGCGCAAGTGCGTTCTGGTTTTTTTGGGAACCAAGCACAGCGTTTTCAGCGAGGGCAAGACGAAATTAAAGTTTGGGTGCGCTACGATCGTACAAACCGCAGTTCTATAAACGATTTAGACCAAATGCGAATTGTAACACCAAGTGGCGAGCGTGTTACCCTTAAAGATATCGCAACTTATTCCATTGCTCGTGGTGAAGTTGCTATTAACCATTTAGAAGGTGTGCGAGAAATACAGGTGTATGCCGATTTAAAAGACCCAGGAACAAGCGCCACCGATATAATTGATGATATTAAAACAAGCTTTATCCCAGAATTGCAATCAAAATATCCAACAATTAATGCATCATACGAAGGACAAAACAGAGAGGCAACCAAACTTATGAAGTCCTTAAAAATTGCGGGACCAATTATATTATTGCTTATTTACATTACCATAGCATTTACTTTTAGAAGTTATTCACAACCTTTTTTGTTGTTACTTCTAATTCCGTTTAGTTTAACAGCAGTAGCTTGGGGGCATTGGTTATTAGGGTTTCAAGTAAATATTTTGTCGCTTTTGGGTATTATAGCCTTAATAGGAATTATGGTTAACGACGGATTGGTGTTAATTGGTAAGTTTAATGCCAATTTAAAAGAAGGTATGAACTTCGATTTAGCACTATCTGAGGCAGGAAAATCTAGGTTTAGAGCTATATTTTTAACATCATTAACAACTATGGCTGGTTTGGCGCCATTGTTACTTGAAAAAAGTAGACAAGCCCAATTTTTAAAACCTATGGCCATCGCCATATCATTTGGTATAGGTTATGCTACTGTTTTAACATTATTAGTGTTACCGCTGTTTTTATCGTTTAGTAACAGTATAAAAAAGAATGCAAAGTGGTTATATACAGGAGATAATGTAACTAAAGAAGAAGTAGAACGCGCTATAAAAGAGCAAAATGAAGCCCATGAACACTAAGTTTTTATATATTTTATTATTGTTTTGCCCAATTTTAAAGGCTCAAGAGTTATTAACGCCAAGTAAGGCCGTTAGCTTAGCTTTAGAAAATAATTATGGAATAAAGGTGGCTAACAGTAACTTAGAAATTGCAAAAAATAATGCCGATATTTTAAATTCAGGTTACTTGCCAACCCTTACAGGCGTTGCAGGAGGTTCCATAAACAAGCAAAATTCCGAAGGTCAATTAGCTAGTGGAGAAGTTAGGGTAGCTAACGGTGCCGAAACTAGAAATTACAATGCCTCTGTAAATTTAAATTATACTTTGTTTGATGGTTTAGGGCGCATGTACGATTATAAACAGTTAAAACAAACACGTGATTTAACCGAATTGCAAGCCCGCGAAACTATAGAAAATACCATAATTCAATTGTTTGCTGTTTACTATAGTGTTGCCGAGTTAGAAGAAAACACCAATGCGATTAAAGAAACCCTGCAAATATCTAAAGAAAGGTTAGTTCGAGCTCAATATCAGTTTGATTATGGGCAATCTACAAAGTTAGAAGTATTAAATGCCGAAGTAGATATAAATAACGACAGTATTAGTGTTATGAATTCGAATCAAGAATTAATAAACTTTAAGCGCGATTTAAATCTAGTTTTAGGGAATAGCATTACCGAAAATTTTAATGTAGATACCACCATTAATTTTAACCAGTTGTTAAATAAAGACGAATTATTTAATAAAGCAAAAACCTATAATAATAGCTTGTTACAATTAAATAAAAGTATTGAAATTAATAAGTTAACTGTAAAATCTGAAACATCGGCCTATTTACCAACCATTGGTTTAACAGGTAGTTACGGTTGGAATGAAACTACAAATAATAGTCCGTTGGCTTTTGTGCTTCAAAATACGAATACTGGTGTATCTGGCGGAATTAATTTAACATGGAATTTATTTGATGGTGGTAGCACCATAACAAGTGTAAAGAATGCCAAAATTAATCTTGATATTCAAAATATTCAAAAAGAAGAATTGCTTGTAACTTTAGAGCGGGATTTTAACAACGCTTGGGACGATTATCAAAACAAGCTAAATATTTATCATTTGCAAGAAGCTAATATTGCGACTTCGCAAAATAACTTCCATAGAACTCAGGAAAAATTTAAACTTGGGCAAGCAACGTCTATAGAGTTTAGGCAGGCGCAAATAAATTTATTAAACGCAGAGTTAACGAGAAACAGTGCCAAGTACGATGCCAAAATAGCCGAACTCCAATTGTTGCAATTAAGTGGTGAAATATTGAATGTTAACTTCTAAAAACCAGCGAAATACTCGTTAAAATACAGTTTATCTTAAAAATATGTATTTCAACGATGTTAAAATGTTAAAATTTAGTGGTGTTTGTCGGAAATATTAACAATTAATCGAGGTCTCTTGTATCTTCGTAGTGTGTTAATCCAAATCTAACATCTATGAAAACTTTAAATTTAACTTTCGCCTTTATTTTTGCAACCTTTTATTCGTTTGCAAATGTATCAACTTCAGAAAAAGAAGCTTTATTAGCTATTTACAATGCAACCAATGGTTCACAATGGAACGTGACTTGGGATTTAAATGCATCTGTTTCCAACTGGTACGGTGTAACTATTGAAAACGATAAAGTGGTAGAATTAAATTTACAGTTTAACAATTTAGAAGGTGAGTTGCCAAATGAAATTGGAAGTTTGGTTAATCTTAAAAAAATCAATCTTGGTTTTAATAAAATTTCAGGAACTATTCCTAGTTCAATTCAAAATTTAGAAGAATTAGTTAATTTAGAATTGTTTATGAATAGATTTGAAGGTGAAATTCCAGTAGAGTTAGGGAGTTTAACTAAGTTAGAATCGTTAAAGTTATACAGTAACCAATTAACAGGCGAAATACCATTAAGTTTAATGGATTTAGTTAATTTGAAAGAATTGTTATTAGGTAGTAACTTTTTAACTGGAGAAATACCTTTAGAAATTAGTGCGCTAGAGAAATTACAAAAGTTAAGTTTAATGGATAACCAAATGTATGGTGAAATTCCAGTTGAATTAGCACAACTAAAAGATTTAGAAGAGTTACTATTATCTACAAACCAGTTTACCGGTGATATGCCAATGGAGTTTTTAAGTCACCAAAAGTTAAACACAGTAATGGTAAGTGATAATAATTTAAATGAAGAATACGTTACAATATCGGGTAAAAACCCGCCTGCATTAGGTGTTTTACAAATAGAGAACGCAACGGCAACAATGGATATTGAAAAAGAATAATTTAAAAGTATTTTATGGTAAAGGTAGTCATCAATTTTTTTGATGACTATTTTTTTTACCTTTATTTAATGTTGGAACAATTTTTTACATGTCCTTATTGCTGGGAAACTATATCTATGTTATTAGATACTTCTGTTTCGCGGCAAACCTATATTGAAGATTGTGAAGTTTGCTGTAACCCAATACAAATCGAAACTAATTTTTTTAATAAGGAACTTATAGATTTTCAAGCATCTAGCATAGAGCAGTAATATTTTTTTAAATTTATTATTGTAGAATGTAAAAAGGATTGTATATTTGCAGTCCGAAACAATTTGGTCGGCATTATGAACCGAAAGTTAGAAGCTAAGAAAAGTTGTTAAAGGATTTATATCGCGGGATAGAGCAGTAGGTAGCTCGTCGGGCTCATAACCCGAAGGTCACTGGTTCGAGTCCAGTTCCCGCTACTACTTTAAGGAGATTCAGAAATGAGTCTCCTTTTTTTATGGGTTTAGTTTTTTAATACCATAATTTATTAATTTTCTCGTTGCTACAAATTAATAGCTTCGCTTAAGCTATCAAATCAATACATACCCAATAAAATGTAGTATTCAATAGTCCTCAAAAACCTACATTTCATTTATTTCATACAGTTTATAATTCGCATTATTTTATATTTAACTAGGTTAAATAAATTATTTCATTATATTTGGTACACCAAATTGGCGCACCAATTTTATTTTAAATAAAAGTCTATTAAGGGTGTTGCTTATATCAACTAATAATTAAATGAGAAACAATGAGTTATAGTGTTTTTTTTAAGTCTTTAAAATTAAGTGTTTTCCTTAGTTTGCTAATTTGTTTTTCTAGTTGTAAGGATTCCGAAAGAAAGGTTCAACTAAAGTTAAAGGAAAAGAATGCTCATAAAGCCATATATCCAAGCGACGTTATTCCTTTTATGGATAAATGGAAAATTCTGCTTGGTGATGGTACTAAATCCGATTCATTAATTGGTTATGCCAAAAGCGATTTTTTTTATGTTGAAAAAGATGGAGAGACCAATTGGGTGGTTTATAAAACACCAAATTCAGGTATAACATCCAGAACTTCAAGTAATACCAGAACCGAACTTGGTGAAAAAAGACATTGGATTCCAGAAACGGGCGGGAAGTTAACAGGAACTTTAAAGGTTATGCATGTCTCTACATCTGGAGATGCGCGAGTAGCGGCTTCATACTCTGTTGTTGTTGGGCAAATTCATAGCGATGAAGGTCATGAAAACGAACCGTTAAAAATATTTTACAAAAAATTTCCAGGGCATACAAAAGGGTCGGTATTCTGGAATTACGAAATTAATACAGCAGGAGATAATGCGAAGCGTTGGGATTTTTCTACTGCTGTTTGGGGTAACGATATGTCTGTGGTTGGTAAAACTGCAGACACCTACCCGGACGAGCCAGAAGATGGTATTGCACTTGGTGAAACCTTTAGTTACGAAGTAAATGTGCACCAAGGTATTATGTATTTAACTTTTACAAGCGAAGGCCATGAAACCGTTAAGTTTACAAAGAATTTACTAAAATCGGATTTTGCAACTAAAGCAGATATTCCAGAACAAATTTTAAACTTATATGCGCCTATTGAACGCGATGGCATTGAGCGCGATTCGGCTTACGCAGGAGAAATTCAATATTTTAAACAAGGCGCTTACAACCAAACCAACGGAAAAGACCCAGAGAAAAATATAGTTTGGAGTACAGGCTCAGAAACATATGGCGGCGATATTGCAAAACAATATGAAAACGGTTGTTATGCCGAAGTTTGGTTTAGCAATGCCACCGTTGGCCCAAGTGAAGCACCATAATTAACATAGGTATGAATACTGTATTTTATGTTATGGGTGTGTCTGGTTCTGGAAAAAGTACCGTAGGTAAGCTATTAGCAGAATCTTTAGAAATACCATTTTTTGATGGTGACGATTTTCATCCGAAGGAAAATATAGAAAAAATGAGCAGCGGTATTCCTTTAAATGATGATGACAGACAAGGCTGGCTATTAACGTTAAATGATTTAGCTAAAAAGGAGTTAAAACAAAATAGTTGTGTTATTGTTTGTTCGGCTTTAAAAGAAAAATATAGAGAATTGTTAAGTACAACTATTGAAGCTCATGTTAAATGGATTCATTTGGTTGGTTCATACAATCAAATTTTAGATAGAATGAATAAGCGCGAAAATCATTTTATGTCATCAAGCATGCTTCAGTCGCAATTCGATACATTAGAAGCGCCCGAACGAGCCATAAATGTGGATATCAATTTAAACCCAAACGACATCATAAAACATATTATAAAACAAATTTGAATTTAAAATTAAGCAATCTTATATAAGTCACCACCTTATGTCTGCTTAAAGTTCAAAAAATAACCAACAAACTAAATAAGTATAACATGTCTGAAACTGTTCAAAAAAAATCACTTTTAAAAAAAATAATAGCCCTGGTACTAAGTTTTGGTCCGGGTATTTTTGCAATAGGTTATACTATTGGAACCGGAAGTGTAACATCGATGATAGTAGCCGGAAGTAAGTACAATATGCAATTACTTTGGGTGTTATTACTAAGTTGTTTGTTTTCTGGGGTTTTAATGTTTGTATATGGTAATTATGCTTTAATAACAGGCGAAACGGCTCTTTATGGTTTTAAAAAGCATTTAAAGTACGGAAAAGCTTTAGCGATATTAATTATTGTAGGCATTACATTTGGGCAATGGAATTCCTTAATGGGTATTTTAGGAATTTCTTCCAATATTATTTACGAAATATTAGCTATAAATTATCAAGGTTTAGAAGGCTTAAAATACGAAACCGTTTTAGTTACCGCTATTGTAATTATTGTTGTTTTCTATTTACTAATGTTAGTTGGTAAGTACACGTTTTTCGAAAAAATACTAGTCATTTTTGTTACTTTAATGGGGCTTTCGTTTGTATTGTCCTTGTGTTTAGTGCAACCTTTACCACTTGATGTTGTTAAAGGCTTAATCCCTTCAATTCCTAATGTACCCGACGGTAAAATGTTGGTGGCGGCTTTTGTTGGAACAACTATGGCAGCGGCTACATTTTTATCTAGACCTTTATTTGTTAAAGGAAAAGGGTGGACAATTAGTAATTTAAAAGATCAGAAAAAAGATTCTATTACTGCAGCTATTTTAATATTTGTAATTAGTGGCACTATTATGGCAGTAGCTGCAGGCGCACTATTTTATCAAGGTAAAGAAGTAAATCATGTTTTAGATATGGCAAATACTTTAGAGCCTGTTGCTGGTAAATGGGCGGTAACTATTTTCTTTTTTGGCGCCTTAAGTGCAGGTTTGTCATCTATTTTTCCATGTTTGTTAATTGCTCCTTTATTAATAGCCGATTATCAATCCGGCGAGCTCGATACCAACTCTAAGCAATTCAGGATAATTACAGCAATTGCTTGCTTGGTAGCTTTAATTGGTCCTGCTTTTGGAGCAAACCCTATCGAAATTCAAATTCTATCACAGGTGTTTAATGTGTTTATATTGCCATTGGTGGTATTAGGCATTATTCTAATGGTAAATAATAAAAAAATAATGAAAGAATATAAAACATCGTTAGCCATAAATATTGGTTTATTTGCAGCCTTGTTTTTTTCATGCCTAGTGTCGTATACAGGTGTGGTAGGAATTATGACTAAATATTTTTAAAAAAACTTAAATGAAAACTAAACTTAAATTTTCTTTTTTAGCTCTTGCTTTAATCGTCCTTATTTCCTGTAATAAAAAGGATGAAAATAGTAGTTCAAATGATGTGTTGGTAAACGATTTATCGGAGTTTAACAATGCCGTAAAACAAGCAAAACCAGGAGATGTTATAACATTAGCTAATGGTGTTTGGAAAGATGCAGAACTAGTATTTGAAGGTAGAGGAACCAAAGACAAACCGATTACGTTAACCGTTGAAACTAAAGGAGAAGTTACCTTAGAAGGCAATTCAAACTTACAACTTGCAGGCGAATATTTAATTGTAGATGGCTTGGTGTTTAAAAACGGATATACACCAACAAATGCTGTAATTTCTTTTAGAAAAAGCCGAGAGGAAATGGCAAACAATAGCAGATTAACCAATTGTGTTATCGATAATTATAATAATCCAGAACGTCAAGTGCAAGATTATTGGATTACTATTTATGGTAAAAATAATCGAATAGACCATAACCATATTGTCGGTAAGAAAAACTTAGGGGTAACTATGATTGTTGGTTTAGATACCAAGGAGAGCAGAGCCAATCATCATAAAATAGATCATAATTATTTTGGCCCAAGACCAACTTACGGGAATAATGGTGGAGAAACTTTAAGAATAGGAACAAGTCATCATGCTTTAGAGAACTCGAATACACTAGTAGAATCTAATTATTTTGATAGAACCAATGGCGAGCATGAAATTATTTCGAATAAAGCTTGCCAAAACACATTTAAATACAACACATTTTTTGAGTGTACAGGAACCTTAACCATGCGTCATGGAAACGAAACCTTAGTAGATGGCAATGTATTTATTGGTAACGGAAAACCAAGCACAGGTGGAGTTCGTGTAATAAACGAAACACAAACGGTAATAAATAACTATCATATTGGCTTAACAGGCTACCGCTTTAGAGGCGCTTTTGTAATGATGAATGGTGTGCCTAATTCGCCACCAAATCGTTATGTTCCGGTAATCAATTCCAAAGTTAATAATAACACATTTATAAACTGCGACCACATTCAATTATGTGCAGGTAGCGATGCCGAACGAAGTACAGCTCCAAAGACGTCCGAAATTTCTAATAATGTGTTTTATCATGAATCTAAGTCCGATTTGTTTACCGTTTACGATGATATTAGTGGAATAACATTTAAAGATAACATTTTAGGAAATAATTTAAAACCACTTTTAAAAGATGGATTTACAAATGCCGAAATTAAATTAGTAAAAAACGATCAAGGGTTTTTAATACCAACATCCAATGCGATAAAGCCTATTTCAATTAGTCCAAAAATTGCAACAAAAGAAAATACTGGCGTTTCGTGGTATTCAAAAGATGATGAGGCTGTTGCGTTAAATTCGGGAAGTATAATTAAAGTCAACCCCGGAATTAATACCTTATACGATATTGTTAAAACATCGAAAGCGGGTGATATTATTGAGCTAGAAGAAGACGGAGAGTATTTAATAACTAAAGCGGTTACAGTAAATCATCCGTTAACTTTTAAAACAATAGGAGAGAAAAAGGCAACTATTTTATTTGAACGTATGATGGCTTTCGAAATACAAAATGGAGGAAGTTTAGAATTAGAAAACGTGTCGTTCGACGGATCAAAATCACCCGACTATGCAGGTAATTCGGTAATAAGTACCAGTAAAAACTCCATGATAGAAAATTACAAGCTTTTTATAAATAATTGTGAGTTTAAAGATATGGTTGTAAACCACTCTTTTGATGTGCTTCGTGTTTCAAAAGGCACATTTGCCGATACAATAAGCATTCAAAATTCAACATTTAAAAATATTTCAGGTCATATCGCTGCTTTAGATAAAGAAACTGATGATATTGGTGCATATAACGTAGAGTATTTTATAATGAAAAATAATGTTGTAACAGATTTGCAAGGGGCTGCTTTAAGGTTGTATAGAGGTGGTAAAGACGAAAGTACTTTTGGCCCATTTTTGGAGGTAGACCATAATGTTTTTAATAATGTAGGTTTTGGTAAAAAGAATAAATATGATGCCGCCATGTCACTTTATGGTGTGCAAGTAAATACTATTGAAAACAATATTTTTAATAATACTAAGGCTTTAAATATGCATTTAGTGGTTGGAGAACCCATAGTAAATGTTGTTAATAATAACTTCTATAAATCTGATAATATAATTGTCACAGGCGATCAAAAATATAACGTTAAAAATAGCTGGAATTATAATCCTGAATTTAATAAAAACAGTTTTCAGCTTAACGAAAATTCGCCGTTAATAGGAAAGGCGACAGATGGCTCCAACTTGGGAGTTTTAAAAAATTGATAATATAAGTTTAGTTTAATATTGGTTTTAATCCTAGGGGTTTATTTTTTGTAAATCTCTAGGGTTTTTGATTTATACGGGTTAATTAATTGATTTTTAGTTTTTTATAAAAGTTAAAAATTTCATAAAAAAATTTTGAAGCTATATTTTAAAATCATATATTTGGTGCACCAATTTGGTGTGCCAGTTTGGTGTACCAAATAAATTAAAACTAAAAACTAAATTAAAGTAAGATATTATGAAAAAAAACTGCACCTGAAGAATTCACTTATAAGCCCAATTTTTTTGGCTAAGTGTAATTTGAATTACCTTCTATTTTTTTGTGTTAAAAATAAAATATCAGACTCCTAAAAATAATTGCGAGTTCAATAGATTTTAATTTGAATTAACAAACAAGAACAATTTAAAAATTACTAATAACTAAATAAATCATTAAATGAATTTGAAAATGAAATTAAGCTTATGGCTAATTTTGGTATTTAATATATCAATATTTGCGCAAGTCGGATATCAAATATCCGGAGTGGTAATAGACGAAGCGGGAATGCCAATTCCTGGAGTGAATGTTATAGTTGCAAACACCACAACTGGTACAGCAACCGATTTTGATGGTCAGTTTCAACTGGCGGTGTCGAACGGAGACGTTTTAAAGTTTTCTTATATAGGTTACATTAGTCAAAGTGTTAACGTAACTGGGCAAAAATCAATTGAAGTAACATTAAAAGAAGATGCCAGTACTTTAGACGAAGTAGTGGTTGTAGGTTATGGAGCTCGTAAAAAATCACATTTAACAGGAGCTATTGCAAAAGTTGGTGGAGACGAGGTAGCGGCGGTACAGGCTGCTCGTGTAGACGATGCTTTAGCAGGTAAGTTACCAGGGGTTTTAATTCAAAACCAAAGTGGTGAACCAGGAGCCGATCCTAAAATTCAAATTAGAGCTGCTTCTTCAGTATCTGGAGATTCTAGTCCTTTAATTGTGGTAGATGGTTTTCCTATTTCAGGAAGTTTAGCAACAGTAAACCCTAACGACATTCAAAGTATGGAAGTGCTTAAAGATGCTGCTTCTGCTGCTATTTATGGGTCGCGTGGTGCAAATGGGGTTATTTTAATTACTACTAAAAAAGGTAAAGCAGGTAAAACAACTTTTAGTTATAATGCCTACACAAGTTTTTCTAGTAAGTATCGCGATAATTTATTATTAACTTCTGGTGAATGGGCAGATATTATAGATACGAATATTGCAAACGGAACGTTCGATGTTTCTGAAGTGGAACAAGATGTACCTGGTTTAATAGATTATAGAATTAATGCTTATAGAAATTCTCCAGATGTTGTTGCTGTTGAAGATTGGTTATTTCAAAACGGACATACGCAAAGTCATGATTTTAGCATGAGTGGTGGTACTGAAAATGTGAATTTTTTCGCATCAATGGGGTATCAAAACACCGAAGGTATTGTGCAAACGCAAGGGTTTGAAAAATTAAATGCAAGACTTAATGTTGATGCTAAATTAGGTGATAAGTTTAAAGCGGGTTTAAGCTTTAATGGTTTTACTTCAGATAGAGATATAGTTGCTCACGATATGAGAGATTTAATGAGGGCTTACAGTATTTCTCCAATTTATCATACAGAAGAATCTATAGCATTTGTACAACAATTAGATGCACAAGCAACTGCTTTAGGGTTAAATAGACAATGGTTTAGTGATGGTGACGATTATACGACTGTTACTGATCCAACAACTTTCGATGCTGGTGCCCGAGGAACTTTGGGGCTAGAGCCATCGAGTATATTCGATTTACAACCAGGAGATTTTGCACACGATTGGCATTATGGTAGACGTGGTAATGGTATTGGTGGTTCTGGTGATGCTGGTCCTGCAGCAAAACTAGATAATGCAAAGCAATGGCAAAAAACCTATTATGCGAACATTAGTTCATATATCCAATACGAAATATTAGAAGGTTTAACCCTTAAAACCGTATTAGGTGGAGATTTAAACGATACTCAAGATTATTACTACCAAGGTGTAATTGCAGATTCAAGAGAACGTTTAAACCAAACTGATTTAGACCAAACCGATTTAAAACGTTTTTCATACTTAAGTGAAACTACTTTAAGTTATGCAAAAGTATTTGGTAAGCACGATGTTTCTGCTGTGGCAGGTTTCGAATTTCAAAATACTTATTTTAAAGGAACTTCTTTAAACGCTACAAACGTGCCATTTGGAGATATCATAAACTACAATTTATTAGCTCCAGAAGATATTACAGTAACCGAAAGAGACGAAACTAGAACCAGACGCAGTGTTTTTGGTAGAGTTAACTATGCTTACGATAACCGCTACTTAGCTTCTGTTTCTGTAAGACGAGATGGCGATTCAAGATTTGGTGTTAACAAACGTTTCGAAACATTTCCAGCACTTTCTGTAGGTTGGAACGTTCATAACGAAGCGTTTTGGGGAGACGATTTTGCAATGAGCTTATTAAAATTAAGATTTAGTACAGGTTCTTTAGGTACTACGTCATTCTTAGGGTCTTACGATTCTTTAAGTTTATTATCAGACACCAGCACTACAGTATTTGGTACGGCTTATTTATTACCAGATAATGTAGCTAATCCAGATTTAACATGGCAAACTAATACAGAAACTAACTATGGTATCGATTTAGGTTTTGTTAACAATAGATTTCGTTTAAGTGTAGATTACTATACTTCAGATATTGAAGATATGCTAATTAACCAAAGTGTTTCAGAAGTTTTAGGAACACCTTCAATTGTATTAAACACAGGAGATGTAAGAAGTTCGGGTGTAGAATTTGAAGCATCTGCAAGTATTGTAAATACTCAAGATTTCTCATGGAGTGTATCTGGAAACTTATCTACTGTTAATACAGAAATTACAGATTTAGGAGGTTTAGAGAGTTTACCGGATCAAATTTACGGACAAAGTGGTAGAGGGCCAGTATTTAGAAACTATGTAGGTGGAGAAATTGGTGAAATGTGGGGTCTAGAAACTATCGGCGAAGTAGAAATGGAACATGTTTACGACCCTACAGCTAATATAGGAATTACTAGTGGCGAATATTATGTTGTAGATCAAGATGGCGATGGTGATATCGATTCTGATGATTATGTTAAAATTGGTCAAAATACACCAGATTTTTACTGGGGTTTCAACACGAATTTAAGATATAAAAACTTTGATTTAGCAATGCAATTCCAAGGAGCTCAAGGTGGTGATGTTTATAACATCGATCCATTATATTATAACTCTCAATGGGGTGGAAGACTACGAGCAAGTTTTGATGCAGATAATGATGGTATTGCCGATCATAACGGACAATTTTATGACAGAGCTCGTGACCAAACAGATGCTTTAGTTCAAGATGCGTCGTATATTGCACTTCGTAATATTACCTTAGGGTATACCATTAACTCGCAATTAATGAGTAAAATTGGTGCTAGTTCGGCTAGAGTTTATGCCGCTGCAACGAACCTTTTATATATCATGGCAGATAATTATACATCATATAACCCAGAGGGTATTAATATGAGTGGTAGTGATTACGCAGGACCAACAACTTCGGGAACTCAAGTAGGAGAAAGCCCAGTAGTAAGAAGTTTTACACTTGGTTTAAACCTTAATTTTTAATTAAAAAAAAATGAAAAGAATATATATCATATTATTAGCATCGCTAGTACTTACTACAGCGTGCAACAACGATTTGGACCAGTTTCCAGATAATATTGCAAGTTCCGACTCTTTAACTAATTTTGAAAGTGTTTTATACGCTGCATATTTTTATCAATTAGGAGGAGCAACACCAATGGCGGTAATGGGCGATTTTAGAGCAGATAATGCCTTAATGCAAGAGGCTCCTTATACAGACTTCGATGAGTATAACTCGAGTTTAGTGTCAATGGAAGATCAATTTTTTGGTCCTTTTTATACAGCAATGTATAAGTCTATTTTAAGTGCAAATATTGTTATTGAAAACTCAGAAGATAGTTCTGATATTGCAGAAGCTAAGTTTTTACGCGCCTTATCTTATTTTAAATTGGTTCGTGTATTTGGTGGTGTAACTATAAATTTGTCTGATGCTCCAAGTACAACAGATACCTCTATTTTAGAAAGAGCTTCATCAGCCGATGTTTATGCTCAAGTAGTTGCAGATTTAATGGATGCTATTGCTGGTTTAGACAATTCTGAAATTTCAACCGGGCGTGCATCGCAACTTGCAGCACAAGCTTTATTAGGAAAAGTGTATGTGCAAATGGGAGAATTTGGTAGTGCAGAAACCTATTTAGCGGCAGCAGTAAATGCAGCATCTGGAGCTGGAATAAGTTTACAAGCAAGTTTCTCTGATATTTTTGGTTCTGCCAACGATTTAAATTCTGAAATAATTTTTGCTTCTCAAGTATCTAGTTCTATAGCAGATGAATACACGTTTGCTTCAGAGTTTACCGATTGGTATTCTGGTGGCGATACGAAATCGCAACAACCGTTAGATTCAGATTTAGCAGATGCTTTCGACGCTGCTGGAGACACAACCAGAAAAGATTTAACCATCGATGGAGCAACTTGTATTAAGTACGGGGGTGCCGATCCAGATCAAGATTGGATAGAATTAAGATTAGCAGATGTAATCTTGTTATACGCAGAAACTTTAAATGAAAATAATAATGCTTCAGGTGCACAATCTGCAACTATTTTAGCATTGTTAGATGATATTAGAACACGTGCCGGATTAGCCAGTTTAGTGGGTACGGCAACCTCACAAGATGACGTAAGAGATGCTATTTTAAACGAAAGACGTTTAGAGTTAGCTTTCGAAGGTCAACGTTGGTTCGATTTGGTAAGAACAGGAACAGTTAACGAAGAAATGGGAGAAACAATTAGTAGCGATTATTATCTATTCCCTTTACCTGTTTCAGAAATAAATTCAACAAACGGGGTAATAACTCAAAATTCGGGTTATTAGACTTGAAAATTTAGCTTGATTTATTTTAGAATATCGAGTTAGTTTAGTTTTTATTGGCTAGCCAGCATTGTTATTGTGGTTTTTGTTGGTTAGCCTTTAAATTTAGCTTTGAATTCCATTAGAATTTGAATAGTTTTACTTAATTTTAACTGGTGTACCAATTTTATTTGTGTTCCAATGAATTTAGAGATTATATCTAAAAATGAAAATCAAGAGATAACGAGTAGAGTAAATAAAATTATTGCTCAAATTAGTGATTTAATAAGTCAGAAACATTTACAGCCAGGAGATAAACTTCCAGCTGAAAGAATTTTGGCAGAAAAATTTGAAGTAAGTAGAAGGTCTTTACGAGTTGCGATTTTAAAATTAGAATCTTACGGAATTTTGGTTTCCATGCCTCAAAGTGGCACTTTTATAGCTAATATTGGTTCTATTGCTATGCAAGGAATGATTGAAGATATTTTAAGTTTGGGTCTTCCAGATTTTAAATCTTTAGTCGAAACAAGAATTTTGTTAGAACTTAAGGCAGTTAGGTTAGCGGCATTAAGACGAACTGATGATGATTTAGCAAGAATAAAAGAAGCTTTAGATGCTCATGAAACAAAATTGCGATCTGGTGAAGATGCCGTTCAAGAAGATTTATTATTTCATTTAGCTATTGCAAAAGCAAGTGGCAATGTTACCATGAATAAAATTATGATTGGTATAACACCTCAAATAATTGTTGATTTTAAAAAGTATCATAAAGATTATGACTCACTAGACGAGTTAAGAATTATAGAACATGCTGAGATTTATGAGGCTATAAAAGAAAAAAATCCGCAACTAGCTAAAGATAAAATGAAAAAACATTTTGCAATGTTATATAAATATTGTTACGATATTGCCGAGGATGTATTTTAAAATAAAAAGTAAAACAATTCAATTTATAAAATAAGAAATGGGAAAATTAGATGGTAAAGTAGCTGTAGTAACTGGTGGAGCAAGAGATATAGGTCGCTCTATTTGTGTGAAATTAGCACAAGAAGGCGCCAAAGTAGTTGTAAACTATTTAAACAGCGAAAAAGATAGAGATACAACTTTAGAGGCTATTAAGGCTGTTGGAGGCGAAGCTATTGCAGTTTATGGCGACGTAACTAAACAAGCAGATATCGATGATATGGTTGCTAAAACTAAAGCTGCTTTTGGCGATAAAGTGGATATTTTAGTAAATAATGCTGGTGGTTTGTTTGGTAGAAGAACAGCCGAAGAATTAGATGAAGATTTTTATAACCTTGTAATGGGAGTTAATTTTAAAGGAACTGTTTTTGTTACTCAAGCTTTTAAAGCTTTAATGAGCGAAGGTGCATCAATAGTAAATTTAGCTTCACAAGCAGGTCGCGATGGCGGTGGTGGAGGTTCGGTGTTATATGCTGCATCAAAAGGTGCGATTATGACATTAACTCGTAACTGGGCTAAAGAGTTCGGGCCACAAGGTATTCGTATAAACGCAGTTTGCCCTGGGTTAATTGGAACAAAATTTCACGACGATTTTACACAAGATGAAGTTAGGGTAAAAGTGGCTGGTGCAACACCGCTTAGAAGAGAGGGACAGCCAAATGAAGTTGCCGATTTGGTGGCTTATTTAGCTAGTGATGAAGCATCATTTCTTACAGGAAATAATGTAGATATTAATGGTGGTTTAGCATTTAGTTAATTTCTGTAATTATCTTTTTTAAAAGCCCGATAAGTATTTATAGCTTATCGGGCTTTTTAATTTTATAGGTATAGACGCTATGCCAATAAGTGCGTGCCGTTCGATAGCTCTACAAAATATACAGAACATGATTTTTTAAATGTATCTTCATATTTTTTGGAAGTGTTGGTTAAAAAAGAGTCACATTTATCTTTATCAATTAAGTTTATGGTACAACCGCCAAAGCCGCCTCCCATCATTCTAGCACCAATTACAACATTGCTAGCTTTAGCTTCATTAACTAAGAAATCTAGTTCGTTGCAGCTAACTTGATATTGTTTAGATAGCCCTTCATGCGATTTATACATAAGTGCACCAAGTAATTTTAAATCGTTGTTTTGCATAGCTAAAGAAGCTCGTTGAGCACGACCATTTTCCTGAATTACATATAATGCTTTTTGATAGTTTTCTTCAGATAAATTAGATTTAATAGTATTTAAATTATGTTCTGAAGCATCTCGTAAAGCACTAATTTTTAATTGTTTTGCAACGTCTTCACAAACGGTGCGTCGGTCGTTATATGCACTGTCAGACAAGCTATGTTTTACATTAGTATTTATTAAAACTAACTGATAATTGTTAAAATCGATTTTAAAAGGTCTGGCATTAATAGATCGGCAATCTAGCAGTAAAGCATAGTCTTTTTTACCAAACATACTGGCGTATTGATCCATGATGCCGCATTTTACACCAACGTAGTTGTGTTCTGCTTTTTGAGAAATAAAAATCATTTCTTCCTTTGTAAGCCCAAGATCAAATAGGTTGTTTAAACCAAAAACAACACTGTTCTCAAGTGCTGCCGACGATGACATACCAGCGCCAGCAGGAATATCCCCTTTAAATATAAGGTTGAAATTTCCAATTACTTTATTTAGTTTTAATAATTCAGCTACAACGCCTAAAACGTAATTTTCCCAGCTTCCTTCTTTTAATGGACTAATATTGCCTATTTCAAACTCTATTTTTGTGTTTTTATCTAAGGCAATAGCTGTACAAAAATTGTTGTTTGTTTTATTTATTGCAGCATAAATACCCTTGTTTACAGCACCAGGAAAGACAAAACCTTCATTATAATCGGTATGTTCGCCGATTATATTTATTCTGCCAGGAGAAAAAATTAAAACAGGTTCTTGATTAAACGTTTTATTAAATTCTTGATTTACGTGGTTAATTATGGCATTGTTCATTTTAAAAAATAAATTAGTCGATGGTGATAGTCCATGTTATTTGTTCGCTTTGGTCTGGGCCTAAAAGTTGTAAACCTATTTGGTTATTAAAACTGTTAGAAACGCCTGTGGTAGGCTCAATAGCAATAGTATTAGGTGCAGGTGGTGTATAAATTTGTAAAAAATTTTGTTTAGCATTGCTGTTAAATTGTAGTTTGTAGGCGGGTGTTTTAAATACAATTTCATCGGAATTTAAAATCCAACAATCATCTAAGGTTTTATTTTTAATTTTAAAATCGGTTTCAGGAGCAGGTTTTACTCCAGAGGTTATGTTGCGATCGTCTAGTTCAATTTTTTCTAAACTGTTAAACGAAATATTACTTTGGTATAAATTTTCACTTGAAAAATAAGGATGCCAACCTAAAGTAAACGGAAAAGTGTTGTTGCTGGTATTTTTAATAATTACGTTTAAACTTACTGTTGTTCTTGTAAAAGTATAGGTAATAGTAATATTATAAGTATATGGAAAAGCTGGGTGTTTTTCCATTTCGGAATAAAGAAGTACAATATGAGCTTCGTTTTCTGAGGCCTTTGTACTTACGATATTAAAGGTTTTATTAAAAACTAATCCGTGTAATGCATTATTATTTTTGGGTTCGTTAATGTCGAATTTATATATTTTACCTTCAAATTTATATTCGCCGTCTTTAATTCGGTTTGCAAACGGAAATAAAATTGATGAAGCGTAGGTGTTCTCATATTTAAGTGGAGCTAAATCCTTTATAATTTGGTTTGCGTTTAAGGTGCATTCTTGTAAACTTGCACCATCGTTTAAATTTATTTTAGCAAATAGTTTTTTATTAGAATGTGCTATTTCTAATATATTTAGAGTTTTATTATGAGAAATTTGAAACATTATAAAGAGCTTCTTAAAATTAGTTGATTTGGGTTTTCTATTTGATTTTGCTCCTTATTTAAAATCATTTCGGCTAAACGTTTGCCCATTTCATTAAAATCTGTAGATATTGTAGTTATTCCGCCTTCTACGAGCTCTTTTAATAAGGTGTCGTTATATGAAATGATGCCAACATCTTTAGCAAGTGAGAGGTTGTTGGATTTTAATTTTTTTAAAATTCGCAGTAAATTTTTATCGTCGGGAATGATGTATAGTTCGCCTTTTTCAGGCGTTTTTTCTAGCAAGGTGGTTTCAATTGAATAATTAAAATCGTGTGCTTCACAAAAATTAATGAAACCATTAATCATACCTTCCGGTTGTTTAGATTTGGTGTTTACTAAAATAAAATGGTTGTATTTTAAAAGAAGTGTTTTAGTTTCATTTAAATTATTAAAAATCGCTTTTTCAAAATTTTGATAGATAGATGGGTAGCTGGACAAATCTTCGTGAAGTTGATCGAGTATATAAACTTTGTCGCTCGGTAAGTTTTTTATTTCTTTATTCGAGTTTTTGAAATTTGCTGGCATGATTACATAATAGTTGTAATCACCTTTGTTATCTTTTATTAATTTTTTAAAAATTGATCGGTTAAAATGATGAAAATAGATCTCAACTTCAATACTATCTTCAAGATGTTTTAAAAAAGAATTGTATAAATCTTCTTTAAATGAATTAAGCTCATCAAACAACAAAAATATTTTTTGAGTTACAGTAACTTGATCGCTAGAAACATAATACCCTTTACCAACAACAGATTGTATAATGCCTCTATTTTTTAATTCGTTAAAGGCCATTAAAACGGTATCTCGAGATAGCTTGTTGTCGTTTTTAATTTGATTTATTGAGGGTATTTGGTCGCCTTTTTTTAGATCGCCCGAAACTATTAATGCTTCAATAGTATTAATAATTTGTTTGTATTTGGGTGTCCCTATTTTCTTTTTAATTTTAATCATAGTGCAGGTTGCAAATCTATAAAATATTTTCAAATCAACCAACTAGTTGGTACTGGTTGGATTTTTAAATTTATTTACTATATTTGCATTACTAATGTTTTTAACAAAAATTTAAGTATTCTAATTTATTAGCGGTAATTTTTGTTATTATTTAATTTAAATATTCTTAAAAATATAAAATTCTAAAAATAAAGGCGTTTGGGTTTTAATGATTTTAACCGATAAAAATATTGTTTCAAGATTAAAAAAAGGCGACTTTGCAGCCTACAAAGTAATGTTCGAGAAGTACTATAAGCCATTATGTGTTTATGCTTTTAAGTATACAGATTCTTATGCTTTGTCTGAAGATATTGTGCAAGACTTTTTCGTTAAATTTTGGGATGATAAACTGTATTTAAAATTAAATAAAAAAATTGGACCTTACTTGTACACTTCAGTAAAAAATAATGCTTTACAAGTTTTAAAAAAACAAAGAAAATTTCACTTTCACGATATAGAAAATGAGGTCGATAAATTAATCACGGTTGAAAATTTTGAAGTAAATAGTCTTGTTTCAGAATACGATAAACTTCATAAAGAGGTAGAGGCTTTGCCTTTAAAATGCCGAGAGGTGTTTAAAGCTATTGTTTTAGATAACCAAAAATATAAAGATGTTGCTTTAAAAATGGGTGTAACTGTAAATACGGTAAAAACCCAGCATTCAAGGGCATTAAAGCAGCTTAGAAACTCACTAGGCTAAATCAAAATAAACTTTTTTTAAAAAAAGTTTAAATTCTTGTCACCCATTTTCACTGTTTAGTAATTATATTAATATAAAATAGTTTTAAGTTAATATAGTATAGTTTCGTGCAAGAGTTTCCTCCACATATTTTTAAGTTAGTTACATCTTATATTAATAATAGTATTAGTAATAGAGAATTTGATGAATTAACGAAATGGATTAATCATAGTCCAGAAAATAGGCAGCTTTTTAAAGACTATTTATACCTGTACAAAAAATCCCGAAGTTTAAAATTTGCAGAATCGCTCGATACAGATAAGGCTTGGAGTAAAACTATCGAAAAATTACAAACGCCAAACGCTTTAAAAATTGAACAAGAAACAAAGCATAAAATAACGAAATCGGGCTTTAAATTTCTTCAAATTTTAAAATATGCTTCAATTTTGGTGGTGTTTATCACGACTGGTTTTTATGTTTATAATAATAATTTTAGTTCGCAACCCGATACTGTAAAAGAATTAAATCAAATTACGCTTCAATTAGAAAATGGAGATATTCAAGTGCTTACAGACGTAAAGGATGAGCACTTATTAAATTCTAAAGGTGAAATAGTAGGTGAGCAAAAAGGGAATAAGTTAACCTATTCTAAAATAAAAAATCAACAGGAGTTAATTTATAATACGCTAACCATACCGTATGGTAAACATTTCGAGATTTCTTTATCCGATGGAACAAAAGTTTATTTAAATGCTGGCTCATCATTAAAATACCCGGTTAACTTTATAAATGGAAGCGAACGAAAAGTGTTTTTAACTGGAGAAGCTTATTTTGATGTAGAGAAAGATGCTAAACATCCGTTTATAGTAAATTCAGGAGAAATGAATGTTAGAGTTTTGGGTACAGAATTTAATTTATCATCGTACCCTGAAGATAAAAACATAAAAACCGTATTGGTAGAAGGAGCAGTAAGTGTTTATAATGCAGAAGATGCTTACACGTCAAGTTCATCTACTAAATTAAGTCCAGGTTTTAAAGCTTCATTTAATAAAGGGAGTAAAACGGTTTCGGTAAAAAAAGCCGATTTAGATATGGAAACCGCTTGGGTAAAAGGAAGAATAATTTTTAGAAAAACCTTGTTTAGCGACATTATAAAAAAATTGGAACGACAGTATAATGTCTCTATCGAAAATAATAATCTCGAAATTGGTAATCAGCGATTTGCAGCGTCGTTCGATAACGAAACTATTGAAGAAGTTTTAGAGTCGTTTAATACTAACTTTAATATTGATTATACCATAAAAGAAAATAAAATAATAATCCATTAAAATTTTAATTGCCTATGATGTAATTAACTGAAAATTAATTTCAAATAATAATAACTATCTCCTTGGAATGCGCGAGTGTAGTCCAAAAAAAAAACGGAAGATACTACCAATATCTCCCGAATTTTAAGCGTGTAGTTATTAAAGTAATTAACCACACTAAACCGACAACTAAATTATGAAAAAAGTATTTAAGCATAAAAGGCTTTGCCCTTTTGTGTTAAAAATTGATTTAAAAATGAAACTTACCGTACTTCTTGTATTTGTTACTTTGTTTCAACTTCAAGCTAAAGAAACATACGGGCAAAAAACTAAGATTTCCTTAAACTTAACCCAGGTAAGTATTGAGCAGGTATTTAATGAAATTGAAAAACAAACAGAATTTAAGTTTTTATATAATTATAATGACACAAATTATGATAAAACAATTTCTATTAAAGCAAAAAAAGAACAGGTTGACGCTATTTTAAAGCGCATTTTAGTAGGAACAAACGTTACCTTTAAAGTTCTGGGAAAACAAATTATTTTAAAAAAGGCCGACAGCAATTCCTTGGGGGCTTTAAAAAATACTAAAGCTAGAGCAAGCTCCTCGACTAATGTTGTTCAAGATATCACCATTTCGGGTACTATTGTAGACGAAGGAGGTTTGCCATTACCCGGCGTAAATATTATTGTTGAGGGTACAACTACAGGAACACAATCCGATTTTGATGGAGAATACGCCCTAAAAGCAAAAAAAGGTGCTGTTTTGGTGTTTTCTTATGTTGGTTACAAGTCTCAAAAAGTAACGGTAGGGAATTCCAGTACTATTAATATCACCTTGATAGAAGAAGCCGGTGTTTTAGATGAGGTTGTTGTAATTGGGTACGGTACACAGAAAAAAGTAAATTTAACTTCTGCCGTTCAAATGGTAGATATGAAAGATTTGGAAAATAGGCCTGTTAAATCGTTAACAGAAATGCTAACAGCATCAGTACCTGGGCTAAATGTAACAATAAATTCTGGTGCACCTAATGCAGAACCGAGCTTAAATATTCGTGGGTTTACAGGTATTAATGCTTCAGCAGCTCCATTAGTATTGATTGATGGGGTGCCGCAGGACATTAGATTTGTTAACCCTAACGATGTAGAAAGCATATCGGTGTTAAAAGATGCAGCAGCTTCGGCCATTTATGGGTCTCGTGCACCAAATGGGGTAATATTAATTACTACAAAATCTGGTAAAAAAGGTCAAGGCATGCAAGTTAATTTCAGTACAACTTTAATTACAAGTTCTCCTATAGGACTACCAGATCCTCAAGACAGTAATTTGGATGCCATACATAGAAATAATAGAAGATATAATTCGCAACAGGCGCCACTATTTACCGATGAGGCTATAGAACGCATGAGGCAGTATATAGCAGGTGAAATAACCACTACAAATATTATTTTGCCTAACGGAAAATACGGAAGTGTTTACGAATATAATGCCAATAACAATCATTACGAGACGGGTTTTAGGCAAAACGTATTTAATAGACAAAACAATTTAAGTCTTAGTGGGGGAAGTGAAAAAACCACCTATTTTGCAAGTCTAGGAGCAATAAATAATCAGGGAGTATACAATGGACCCAACGATTGGTTAAAAAGATATTCCTCTTTAATTAAAGTAAACACAGATGTTACAGATTGGCTCAGCATAGGAGCGAGTTCAAAATATGGTAGGCAGATAGTGAATAGACCAAATATTTGGAATCAAGGGCAAAATGATGGTTCTGTGTTTAATTTGTTAGGGTTTATTGGGAGCTTACCGGATTATGACGATAATGGATCTCCTAACGAGTTTTCTATTGTACCTAATTTAAACGGGCTTTCGGGTGGCGTACATAACACTATAGACGATTTATGGCTAACAGGTCAGTTTACTTTAAAACCTGTTAAGGGGCTTAGCATAAAAGGCGATTATAGCTGGAATGTAAATAATCAGCTTACTACAGATACAGAAACTGTTTTTGGAAGCTATGATGCCGATGGAACACCAAAAAATAGTAGACGTAGCCCACCTGTCGATAAAATAGAAAAGACCGCTAGAAACCAAACTTATCATAACTTAAATTTAGTTGCTACATATAAACTGAATTTAAAAAATCACGATTTTACTGCATTGGCAGGATATAACGAGGAGTTATTTAAAAACAATACGCTTTCAGCAGGTAACTCTTTGTTTTATACACAAACCACACAATCTATAAGTACCACCTATGGAGATAGTCCATTTGCCGATGATACTATTTATGCATGGGCAACCAGAGGGTACTTTGGACGATTAACCTATAATTATAAAGAAAAATATTTACTCGATTTTAACGCCCGTTACGATGCGTCATCAAAGTATTCACCAGAAACTCGTTGGGCATTTTTTCCATCCGTATCAGCAGGGTATAATATAGCGAAAGAAAATTTTTGGCCATTAAAAGATGCGGTAAGTATGTTTAAGATAAAAGGTTCTTGGGGTAAGTTGGGTAATAATTCTGCTGGAGGTAATTATACGTATTTGCCAACTTTGGGGACTAATAGTCAAACACCAGTACTGCTAGATGGTGGTAAATTACCATACGTTACTATGCCTGGTATTTTGTCTTCCGATCTTACTTGGACAAAACCCAGAACAATAGGTTTTGGTTTAGAAATAGCTGCGTTTAATAATAGGTTTACATTAGAATACGATTGGTATCAAAAAACGATTTATGATCAAATTGGTATAGCAGAGCAATATTCGGAAGTGCTAGGAACTAATCCTCCTAATAGAAACAATGCAGTTTCTGAGACACGTGGTTGGGAATTTAGTACAACATGGAGAGATAGAGCATTTAATATTAAAGAATCTCCACTTAACTACAGTATACGCGCAGGAATTTCAGATTATATAGGTTATGTGGTTAAATATGAAGGAAGCGATTCTGGTTTAAGAAACCAATGGACACCAGGACAGGTGTTTGGTGAGTTGTATGGATGGACAAGCTCAGGCATTGCTCAAAATTCTGAGGCCTTCCAATCGCAAGCACTTTGGAGAAATGGCTGGTTTTACCCAGGAGATATCCTGTATGCCGACACTAATGGTGATGGCTTGGTAAATGATGGCCAAGGTGGTTATTGGTATGCTCAAGGCGATCGTAAACTTTTAGGGCATAATTATGCGCGTTACCGTTATAATATTGCCTTAAATGCTAGCTGGAAAGGTTTTAGTATTTCAGCTTTGTTCGAAGGTGTGGGGAAACACACAAAGTATTCTAGGCAGAAGTTTTCGTATGGAGACAGAAACTTTTCCTCGGTACAAAACCAAGAGCGTGGTTATTGGAGTTTAAATAATCAAGATGCTTATTATCCGCGTGCTTACCATACAAATATAAATAATGACTACTTAAGGCTATCTAATGATCAATACGCCCTCAACTTGGCACACCTAAGAATAAAAAATGTTAATTTGAGCTATAGCTTACCTAGTGAGGTGCTTTCAAGAATTGGACTTCGAAACCTGTCTATTAATGTTAGTGGAGAGAATTTGGGTATGGTTTTTAATAAATCCAGAATAAAAGAATACGATCCTATTCAAATTGCAAACGATTTCCTAACCTATCCGCCATCGCGTATATTTTCTTTAGGTGTAAACGTAGGAATTTAATAATAAAAAGCAAAAACAATGAAACTAAAAATTTTATATACATTAGTAATTACAGGTTTGTTTTTTTCAATAACGGCCTGCGACGAAGAATTTCTAGACAGATATCCAGAAGATTCTATGAGTGATGCTACATTCTTTACAAAACCTAGCGATTTCAAAACATATGTAAATGGGTTGTATAGTAGTGTTTTAGGAGCTAGACATGTTACAAGCGCTGGCGAAAATGGTACCGATAATTTTTTAATGGAAACAACCGGCGGTAACGAAATGAAGCATTCTGAAAGTGGTGCTGCCGATGAAACAAATAACACCTGGAATAACAACTACGACAATATTCGTAGAGTTAACTATGTGTTAAATAGTATAGATAAATTGGAAGCCAGAGACGAGGAAGCTGATCAATATATAGGGGAAGCCTATTTTATTAGAGCATGGCATTATTTTACTTTACTTCAAACTTTTGGTGGTGTACCATATATTGACGAGGTATTAGGGACTGATAGCGAAGCGCTTTTTAAAACAAGGGACAGCCGTGATTTTATTGCCAGCAAAATTATAGAAGATTTAGATATGGCAATAGAACTTATGAATTGGAAAAATGAAGGTTTTGCTGTTGCGCCTCGTATAAACAAAGAAAGTGCTTTAGCTTTTAAAACAAGGGTAGCTTTGTACGAAGGTAGCTGGGAGTATTACCACGGAAGAAAAAATACACTATTTAAAGTAGAAGGTAATGACGGTCTAGACTTTTTGCGTGAAGTTGTTGATGCCGGAGATTTATTAATTGCCCACCAAGGAGACAATATTGATAAAGGTAGTGCAGGTTTTGAGTATTGGGACCTCTTCAACCAACAAGATTATAGTAGCCACGAAGGTGTGTTTTTGTACAAACATTTTGATATTCTTTTGGAGGTGTCTTCCCATCATAACGGAGGTATTGTTTCGTATTCGGGAGGATTAACTAAAGATGCCGTGTATAATTATTTAATGGCAGATGGTAAGCCTGAAGCTGTTTCTAGTGAAACTTACGATTATACGCAATTGAGTAGCCTTATTGCGTCCAGAGACCCTAGATTGGACCAAACTATTTATTCACCAGCAAGGGGTAATTTTTATGATATAATGAGTCAATATTTTGTGCCGGCCGAAAATACTACGAAAGGACCTTATCAAGATTTGACTAATTCCTTTACTGGTAGAGGAGGATACAAAGTATGGAAAGGCATGCTTGCCCACCAAGGTAACCGATCTGGAGATCAGCAAGATGAAATAATGATTCGCTACGCAGAAGCATTATTGAATTATGCAGAAGCAAAAGCTATTTTGGGAACCATTTCACAAACCGATATTGATAAGACAGTTAATGTGATTCGAGACAGAGTAGGTATGGTTGATTTAAATATAGGTGAAGCCAATAGTTGGAGTGTTACTTATGATGTTTCGGACGGGTACGATCCTGCAGCTGCTAACATTTTGAATGAAATACGCCGCGAACGTCGTGTTGAATTAATATTGGAGAATTTTAGAAGAATGGACTTAAGACGTTGGGCTATTTATGAAGATGTTGTAAACGGGAATAAGCCAGTAGGAGCTTATTACCAAGAATTTGAAGATTTTTGGAATGATGATGCACGTGTACTTGCAGCGGGATATGATCAATCTCAGTTGGCTAGTCTTAGGTTAACCTTAGGAACTAACATTGACATTACCGGTGAAGATATTAATCCGCTTTGGAGAAATGCAGATTTCACCCCTACGGGAAGAGGTTACTATATCGACCCAGATAGAGATTACTTACAATCTATTCCTAGAAATGAAATTAATTTTTATGAAACCGAAGGCGGTGTAATTCTAGAGCAGAACCCAGGCTGGTTCTAGCCTTTTGTATAACTTAAAATATAAAAAAAATGAAAAATATAAAGATTCAATTCGGGATTCTATTAGTTGCTTTGGTGTCACTTTGTTCATGTGAACCACGCATTGAAATGGATATGGAACAATGGGGTGATAATTCTCTTATTACCAACGTCCAAATAATGAAACTTGAAACACAGGATGGTGTTAAATTGGAAGAATATTATGTTGATGAAACAACTTTAACAGGTACAAGAAGAGTAGTTGTGTCTTCTGGTGCGGCTGCAGTGGATGAAGAGACACATACGGTTACAGTAAACTTAAGGGCCGGTGAAACTATAACAGGTTTAGCATTTTTAATTTATCACTACGGAACCAAGGTAGAACCTCTAAATGGGGCTCCAACAGCAGGTATTATTGGTGATTTATCCACAGGGCCGTATACTTACCGCGTACATTCTGCAGATGGCAATTTTACAGACTGGACAATAACTGTTAATCAGTTGTAATACAGAATTTAATTCTTGAATCATTTATTATAGAGTTTAGTTAGTAATTAGTTTTAAGGTGGAGATGTGTAAGCTGTAAGCTTACAGTCTCTTCCTTTTTAATGAACCTGATGAAGTTATAATTACAGATATTCATTTTTTGGGCTTATAATAGCTTGATAAGTGTTATTTCAATTTTTTTTTAAAAACAGAACTTTAACGATACAATATGTCGATTAATTTAATTTACAAGAGTTTAAAAATAGCGTCGTGTCATGCGTTAGTTTTACCAGTTTTGTTTTTGTTTTATGGTTGTTCGCAACCGTCAAAAAATATAGAAAAAACACCAAATTTCATTATCATTTTTACAGACGATCAAGGTTATGGCGATTTAGGATGTTTTGGAGGAACCCACCTAAAAACACCGCACATCGATAACATGGCTTTAGAAGGTACAAAGCTAACTAGTTTTTATGTAGCAGCGCCATTGTGCACACCGTCTAGAGCGGCATTAATGACAGGAAGCTATCCCAAAAGAATTGGTATGGCTAAACGCGTATTACTTGCGGCAGATTCATTAGGGTTAAACCCAAATGAAATTACAATAGCAGAGGTTTTAAAAACTGTGGGTTACAAAACGGGAATGTTTGGTAAATGGCATTTAGGAGATCAGCCAGAGTTTTTACCAACAAAACAAGGTTTCGATGTTTTTTTTGGTATTCCATATAGTCATGATATACATCCGTTTCATCCAAATAAAAAGAAGTACAATTTTCCTTCGTTGCCTTTATTAGATGGAGATGTTGTAATTGAAGAGGATCCGGAGGCAGATTATTTAAATAAACGAATCACCGAGAAAGCGATTAGTTTTATAGAAGAAAACAAAGACAATCCGTTTTTTGTTTACCTGCCACACACTAGTCCGCACAGACCGTTATTGGCTTCTCCAAAATTTATGAAAGATGCGCCAAATGAAATTAAAGAAATTTTAAAAAATGAAGAAGGAGTAGATTATAAAACTAGAGATAAAATTTATCCGCAAACCATAGCTGAAATCGACTGGTCTGTAGGACAAATTTTAGAAACCTTAAAAAAGCACGGTCTCGATAAAAATACCTTTGTAATTTTTACATCAGATAATGGGCCAAGTGTTGGTAGTGCTTTTCCTTTAAAAGGAAGAAAAGGGCAGACATTCGAGGGCGGAATGCGCATGCCAACCGTTGTTTGGTGGCCTGGTGTAATTCCTGCAAAAGCAGCAAATGATGAGGTTGTTACAGCTATGGATTTGTTGCCCACATTTGCGAAGCTAAGTGGTGCACAAATTCCTAATGACAGAGTTATAGACGGGAAAGATGTTTTTAAGGTTATTCAAGGGAAAAGTAAAACCCCACACGAGTACTTTTTTTATCATAGTAAAGGTAATTTGGAAGCAGTTAGGTCTGGTAAATGGAAGCTTCGTATATCAGGAAAGCAGTCGCCAGCACTTTATAATTTAAACAACGATATTGGAGAAACTACTAATGTTATAAAATCGAATCCAGAAATTGAAAGCAAATTGCGCTTAGCTATTAATGATTTTGAGAGTGAAATTAAAAATAATACTAGGCAAGTAGGCTATGTTAAAAATCCACAACCACTAATGTTAAAAACCTACTAGACCCTACTGGTTTGATATCTTTGTTTATATTTGTTATAATTACTCTTGACCAACCTAAATTATTTAAATAATAAACTATTTAAAAAATGAATAAAATTTTGTTATCTCTTATGTTTGTAATGGCTTTAGTTAGTTGCAAACAATCAGACTTATTGGAAATAACTGCGCCAAATGGCAAGCTTAAAATTGTTTTTAATAATGATGATAATCAGTTAAAATACAACCTTTACGAGGGCAATAAGAATATTATTTTAAATTCTGAAATCTCATTATTTCAAGAAGTAAACGTAGAGGTAACCAACGTTGCGATTAAAGAAGTTAATGACACTTGGAATCCTGTTTGGGGGCAATTCAGCGAAATAAAAAATCATTATAACGAGCTCGAAGTTTCTTTAAAATATCAAGGCACGCCAGCAACCCTTTTTGCGAGGGTTTATAATAAAGGTATCGCTTTTCGATTTAAGACCGAAAACAATTCAACGGCAAATAACCCCGTTTTATTTATGGAATACAACATGCCAGAAACAAGCGGCGTGTATTCACCTGCCGGAGAGGGACAACCTTACGGACCAATTGCTATTTCAAAATTAGGAGATCCGAAAGAAAATGGTAAAAAAAATAAAATAAAAATGCCATTGGTTATCGAGCATCCGTCTAATAAATATCTGTCACTTTTAGAATCCGATTTAATAAGTGCACCTGGGTTCGATGTTATTAACTTTACTTTAAATAAGGAAACGAATACGCTGGTTTCAAAAAATAATTTTAATGCCGATGGAAGTCAAATTACAACACCTTGGCGAATTATTCTTGTTGAAGATAAAGTAGGTGATTTACTCACTAACACCATTCCATTAAATGTGGCAGAACCAAATAAACTGGACGATACGTCATGGATTAAACCAGGAAAAACGTTGTGGGATTGGAGAGTTCATGGTTTTACAGCAAAGGATGGTTTTACCTATGGAATCGATAATGAAAGCTACTTCCGTTTTATCGATTTTGCTGCCAAAAACGATATCGAATATTTTTTAATTGATGATGCATGGTATACTAAAGTTGAACCTGGTAAAATGACCATGTCCAACAAATTAGATTTAGAAAAAGTAGCCGATTATGCCAAAGAAAAAGGCGTAGAATTAATTCTGTATTACGATCGACGTCAAGGAAATTACGGAGATGAAGCCTTGTTTCCGTATTACCAATCTTTAGGAATGAAAGGTATAAAATATGGCTTTATGGGCACCAATGTACCTTTTACTCGAAATGCTATTAAAATGAGTGCTAAAAGCAATTTGCTAATAGATTTTCATGACGGACCAGTACCGTTTACAGGAGTTACAAGAACATATCCTAACGCCATTACCAAGGAGTTTTGCCATGCACAACAAGATTCTAGACGTGCGTTTACGCCTAAAACATTTATTAGAATGGCTTTAATAAATGCGCTTCAAGGCCCTTTAGATATGAACAATGGTATTTTCGATATTTCAAGTGTTAATGCCGGCGAAAGAGAAAAAGGACCAAAAAAATTAAATTCATTACAAACTACGGTTGTTGCAGAAGCGGCTAGAACATTAATAATTTTTAGCGGACTGGTATGTATTCCAGATGCTCCCGAAGCCTATACAGAAAAACAAGATTTATTCGAATTTATAAAAGAAATGCCTGTTGGAAAATGGGACGAAACCAAAATATTGCACGCCAAAATGGATGCGTATATTTCTACGGCAAGACGACAAGGCGACGAATGGTTTATTGGCTCCGTGCATAACAATGGTGGCACGCTCGATATTGCTTTTGATTTTTTAGATGATAATAAAAACTATAAAATCACCTATTACGAAGACACCAAAGAAACCAATAGCAAAACAAATCCTGAAGCTTACAAAATTAGGACCGAAACTATAAAAAAAGGAGCTATAGTTAAAGCAACCATGGTTGCGGGTGGCGGACATTGTATGTGGGTAAGACCGGAATAAAATTTTAGATATTTAAAGATGAAAATTAGTAGTAGCTTTTTTATAGCCTTGGCAATAGTATTGTTTTCTTGTAAAAACGAAAATGGGCCGCAAATTCAAACAAATAAACCCAATATATTATTTATTGTGGTAGACGATTTGGGTTATGCCGATTTAAGCGTAATGGGAAGTAACTATTACGAAACACCAAACATTGATGCTTTGGCAAAAGCAGGAAATATATTTACCAATGGCTATGCTACTTGTGCAGTGTGTAGTCCGTCGCGTGCTAGTTTGTTAAATGGCCAATTTACAGCAAGACACGGCCTTACCCAGTTTGAAGGTGCGCCTTACGGTTTAGAATGGAAAAAGAAAAACAGACATACAAAATTGCTGCCACCAAATTACAAACACCATTTAAGTCATAGCGATGTTACTTTGCCAGAAGCATTAAAGGAACAGGGTTATGCTACTTTTTTTGCTGGAAAATGGCATTTAGGAAGTGAAAAACAACATTCGTTACCTACAGATCATGGTTTCGATATAAATAAAGGTGGTTACGAAAGAGGCGGACCTTATAGTGGTGGTTATTTTTCACCTTTTAATAATCCGTATTTAGAAGATTATGAAAACGAAAAAGGCATGTCGTTTTCTATGAAGCTGGCCAAAGAAACTTCAAAATTTATAGAAAAAAATAAAGATACTACGTTTTTAGCATACTTGTCGTTTTATGCGGTGCATTCGCCTATTCAAACTACAAAAGACAAATGGAGTAAGTACAGAAACAAAGCAGAAAAACTGGGCATTGCGGAAAAAGGTTTTGCAATGGAACGCATTTTGCCTGCAAGACAACATCAGGATAATCCTGTTTATGCCGGTTTAATTGAACAAGTTGATGATGCTATAGGAACGGTTCTAAAAACCTTAAAAGAAAATAATTTAGATAAAAATACTATTGTGGTATTTACGTCGGATAATGGTGGAGTAACTTCTGGCGATGCCTTTGCAACAAATCAATTAATGTTGCGAGGTGGCAAAGGTTACCAGTGGGAAGGCGGTTTGCGTGTGCCTTATTTTATTTATGTGCCTTGGCTTGAACAAAACGGAGCTCTTATAGAAACACCTGTTTCTGGAGCCGATTTGTACCCAACATTGTTAGATCTGGCAAATATTCCTTTAAAACCAGAACAACATGCCGATGGTTTGAGTTTAAAACCATTATTAAACGGAAAAGACATAGAAAACAGACCCTTATTTTGGCATTATCCACATTATGGAAATCAGGGAGGCGAACCAGTTTCAATAATTAGAAAAGATAACTGGAAATTAATTCATTATTGGGAAGATAATCATGTGGAATTATATGATTTAAATGCAGATTTAAAGGAAAACAGCGATGTTTCTCTGCAAAATGAAGAAAAAACACAAGCGATGCACCACGAATTAATGGCCTGGTTAAAATCTATGAATACCCAATATGCAACTCAGGACCCAGAATGGGACGTGCTTGCACGCAAAAAACGTTTAGAAAACCACCGAACTAAATTAATGCCAAAGCTAGAACGTAAACGAAAAGAAATGTTGAGTAAAGAGTGGCAACCAAATGCCGATTGGTGGGGTAGCGAAATTACAAACAATTAATATCTATGAAGTTTTATAAGATATTTATAGTGCTGTTTTTATTGGTTAGTGTTTTTGCTAAGGCACAATCCAACGAACAACCTAATATTATTTTAATTTATGCTGATGATTTGGGTAAGGGCTTACTAAGTCATTACGGCCAAAAAATAATTAGCACACCACACATCGATCAATTAGCTCAAGAAGGTATTACCTTCGAAAATGCCTATTCAGGGATGGTATGTGCAGCTTCAAGAGCATCGTTAATTACAGGTTTAAGAGATTGTCGTCCCGATAATTTTCAAGTTACCCAAGCAGGTATTTATAAAAAAATTAGTACCGGTGTGTATACCAATAATGATATTCAGAATATGCTGAATACTGTTTTAACACCACCAAGTAGTGAAGCCGTTTTTTTAGGTGAAGTAGCGCAAAAACAGGGGTATGTAACAGGGCAATTTGGTAAGTTAGAATGGGGTTTTTCCGCTTCACATAGGCAAATGGAAAGACATGGATGGGATGAGTATTACGGATATTTAGATCATGTTAGAGCACACGGGTTTTATCCGCCATTTTTGTTTAGAAATGGAGAGGTAGAATATATTCAAGGAAATACCCATACAGATTGCGGTAAAACTAAAGAAAACGAAACCCAAGAAAAATATAAAGAACGTTGGAATATGGAAGGTAAAACCGTGTATTCTCAACATTTATTTATGAGTAATGTGTTGCGCTTTATTAGCGAAAATAAGGCGAAACCCTTCTTTTTATATTTTCCAACACAGTTGCCTCATGGCCCAGTTTCGGTGCCTGCTGTTCATCCAGATTTTGCCAATAACCCAGAACTAACAGCCATCGAAAAAGAATATGCTTCCATGGTTAAAATGCTCGATGATAATGTGGGGCAAATCATGGCACATTTAAAAAATTTAAAAATTGACGATAATACCTTAGTCATTTTTACTTCAGATAATGGACATGAAATTTATTATACCCAAGAGGGACGAACCTACAAACCTTATAAAAATGTAAATTCAGGTGTTAAGTTCGATGATTTAGAACATAAGTTTTATAGCAATTTAGGAGGCGATGTGTTTAATGGAAATGGCGGTCGAGCCGGATTAAAACGAAGTAACCTACAAGGCGGTATTCAAGCGCCATTAATTGCACGTTGGCCAGCTAAAATTAAAGCAGGTAGAAAAAGCGATTTGCTGGTTGCTAATTACGATTTTCTGGCCACTTTAGCCGATGTTACTGGTTTTCAAGATGTGTCTGAAACCGACGGTATTTCATTTTATAACGAACTTATTGGTCAGAAAAATAACAAACAGCATGATTACTTGGTTTATGCCTCGTTTATTGGCCCTACAATAATTACCAACGACGGTTGGAAATTAAGAACTCATTTACCACAAAACACCCTTGAGTTATACTATTTACCAGAAGATTTTAAGGAAGAAAATAATTTGGCCGAAAAATTCCCCAAAAAGGTAAAAGCTCTAAAAAAAGAAATGTTGAAGGCTTGCAATGGCGATTTAGAAAATGGTGTATTCACCTTCAAGAAAAACTCAATAAATATCGAAAAAATGGCTCGGAATAAGCCCTAATCAAACAATTACTGAATTTAAACTAAATAATGACACCACCACTAAAATCCTTAAAATCCTTTCTTAAATATACTAGCTTAATATTAAGTTTTAGTTGCTTTTTCATGTCTTGCAATACGCAACAAGAAAACAGAACTTCTCATTTAAAATTATGGTATCAACAGCCAGCAAAATCTGGAGCCTTATCGAATGCAGCCATTGTAAAACGAAACGATCTGGAATGGTTAAAAGCCCTACCTATTGGGAACGGCTCGTTAGGAGCAATGGTTTACGGCGATGTAAATAATGAACGGATTCAGCTAAATGAAGAAACCATGTGGTCTGGTGGTCCTAGCGACAACGATAATCCCGAAGCGTTTAATGCCTTAAACGATATTAGAAATCTTCTTTTTGATGGTAAATACAAAGAAGCTACGCACTTAACAAAGGAGACTCAAATTTGTAAAGGTGCAGGTACTGGGCTAGGTAAAGGTGCTAACGTGCCTTTTGGGTGTTTTCAAACCTTAGGCGATTTGTGGCTAGATTTTGAATCTACTGGTAGTTTTGAAAATTATCATCGTGAATTAGATTTAGATGAAGCCGTAGTTCGAGTAAGTTATTCTCAAAATGGAGTCGAATATCAACGTGAATATTTTGTAAGTTATCCCGACCAAGCACTTGTGGTAAAATTATCAGCCAATAAACCACAAAGTATTTCTTTTAAAAGTACTTTAACACGGCCAGAACATTATCAAACAAAATCTACAGCAAATGAATTGGTTATGCAAGGAGCGCTTTCTAATGGAAGTGGAGGAAAAGGTCTGGAATATATTACCAGATTATCAGCCAAAAATAAAAATGGAACGCTCAATTTTAATAATGGATTTCTTGAAGTTAAAAATGCTGACGAAGTGGTGTTGTACCTAACGGCGTCAACAAATTACAAATTAAGTTACCCAGATTTTAAAGGAAGACTATACGAGGAAATATCAGCGAAAAATCTTAAAGATGTTCAGCAAAAAGCATACGAATCTGTTTTAGTTTCGCATGTTAACGACTATCAAAAGTATTATAATAGAGTGCAATTAAAATTGACATCTAGTTTAGATACGATTCCAACCGATTTACGTTTAAAAACATTTAAATCTAATAATAAAAAATCAGATTTACATCTGGTTGAATTATTGTATCAATACGGTCGATATTTACTAATATCTTCGTCCAGACCAGGAACTTTACCCGCCAATTTACAAGGTATTTGGGCTAACGAATTGCAAACACCTTGGAATGGCGACTACCATACCGATGTTAATGTACAAATGAATTATTGGCCTAGCGAAGTTGCTAATTTAGGAGAAATGCATTTGCCGCTTTTTAGTTTAATGGAAATGCTGCAAAAACCAGGAGCCAAAACTGCAAAAGTACATTATAATGCAAACGGTTGGGTGGTGCACCCTGTAACAAATGTTTGGGGGTTTACAGCGCCAGGTGAAAAGTCCGATTGGGGAATGCATGTAGGCGCAGGAGCGTGGTTAACTACGCATATCATGGAGCATTATTATTTTACTTTAAATGAAGATTTTCTTAAAAGTAAATTTCCTGTTTTAAAAGGTGCTACACAATTTTATTTAGATTGGTTAATACCCGATCCAAAAACTAAAAAATTAATTTCAGGGCCATCGGTTTCTCCAGAAAACAAATTTATAGCGCCCGATGGTAGCATGAGTAAAATTTGTATGGCGCCTGCACACGACCAACAAGTTATTTGGCAATTGTTTCAAAATTATATTGATGCTTGCAATGCGCTAGGAATTCAAGATGATTTTTTAAACGCTGTAAAACAAGCTCAACAACAATTACAAGGCCCTCAAATAGGTGCCGACGGTAGGTTGTTAGAGTGGAACGAAGCCTTCGAAGAAATTGAAAAAGGCCACCGACACATTTCCCATTTGTATGCATTACATCCAGGTTTTCAAATCGATTTAAAAGAAACTCCAGAACTAGCCAATGCCGCTAAAAAGTCTTTAGATTATAGAATTGAACATGGCGGTGGCCATACAGGTTGGAGTTCAGCTTGGTTAATTAATCAGTATGCGCGTTTAGGTGATGGTGATAATTCAGAAAAAAGTTTAAAAACCCTCTTATCCAAAAGAATTAGTTACAATTTATTTGGTCAACACCCACCGTTTCAAATCGATGCCAATTTTGGGGCTACCGCAGGTATTTCAGAAATGTTATTACAAAGTCATACCGGAGAAATTCGATTACTTCCGGCATTACCAAGCCATTGGAAAAATGGAGAAGTAAAAGGGTTGTGTGCTAAAGGTGGCTTTGTAGTGAATTTAAAATGGGAAGCAGGCATGTTGATAGATGCCCAAATATATTCCAAAAAAGGAGGGATGGCCAAAGTAAAATATAAAGATAAAGTTATAAATATAGAAACTGAGGTGGGTCAAAAAATTCAATTGCCACTTTAGCCATTATTAAAAATCATTAAAGGATGAAAACATTTCTTGCACTAATAATAGTCTCTTTTACGGTATTGATGAATGTGTCGTGTAAAGAAAAAAGTAATGAAAAGGTTGAACCAAGTTTGCCTAATTTTGTCATTATTTTTACTGATGATCAGGGGTATCAGGATGTGGGCTGTTTTGGAGCGGAAGGATTTAATACGCCTAATCTTGATAAAATGGCCGATGAAGGAATGAAACTCACCAGTTTTTATGCGCAAACGGTTTGCGGCCCATCCAGAGCTGCTTTAATGACTGCCAGTTATCCCTTAAGAGTTAAAAGAGAAAACGACCCTGCCGTTCCACATCCCGCCATGTCGCTTTCTGAAGTTACCATGGCGGAAGTATTAAAGGCTCAAGGTTATAAAAGTGGCATTTTTGGAAAGTGGGATTTGGCAGGAAGGATTGAATTTAACCCCAATCTTAATCCAGTAAATCAGGGATTCGATACTAGCTTGGTTTGGGGACCGGGAGGGCATTCTGACCGTTCCAATCTTTATGATGGAGAGAAAATGATTGGACAAATTGATGATAAGTCGTCATTGACTAAACTTTATACCGATAAGGCTATAGATTTTATAAAAAAAACAAAAGAACCTTTCTTTCTTTATTTGGCGCATACCATGCCACATACGCCGCTTTTTGCTTCCAAAAATTTTAAAGGAAAAACAAAAGAGGGGCTTTATGGTGACGTAATTGAAGAAATAGATTTTAATGTTGGCCGTTTAATGGAAGCTCTTAAAGATCAAGGTATAGATGAAAATACCTATGTAATTTTCACCAGTGATAATGGTCCGTGGTGGATTAAGGGAGACGATGGTGGCCATTGTGCGCCATTACGCGGCGCAAAAACGAGTGCTTACGAAGGCGGGCTTCGTGTACCGTGTATTGTTCGCGCACCAGGCAGAGTACCGGCGGGAGTCACTTCAGATTTGGTTACTTCCACTATCGATTTGCTTCCTACGCTAGCCAAAATCGCCAATGCAGAACTTCCCGCGGATAGGGTTATTGATGGTGTGGATATTTCCGAAGTGCTTCATGGAAATCAAAAGAAATTAGAACGTTCTTTCTTTTTCTATCAGCATGAAACCTTGCGAGCTGTAAGAATGGGCGACTGGAAGCTCTTCATTCCAGGCGATAGTTTAAAGGGCAAAATAGTTAAACGCTGGCCGCAACACGTAGCTCCAGAAGACCGTGCGCCGATTCAGGAAATCGTGCTGTACAACTTAAAAGAAGATATAGGTGAAACTACCAATGTGGCGGCGCAACATCCTGAAATTGTAAACAAGCTATTGAAGCAAATTGAATTTATAAAAGATGATTTAGGTTACGATGATGTGATTGGTAAAAACTCAAGAAAATCTGTTTACAAGAAACCATAATGTCACAAAAGTTTAGAAAAAATATGAAGCTTTTAAAGTAAATTTTAACCAAGTTAAGTTGTGCATTCCTTATGCTTTGGGCTTTTAAAAGTTAATGATATTTATGAAGCTTCAAAAATAATTCATTCTGATTATTGAATAGTAAATGATGATGTATACTAAACTAAAAAAGGATATGAATTATAAGCGGAGTACATTTCAGAATTTATAAAGTAAGCTATGTGCAACTGAGATAAAAGATTATGATAAACAAAAATTAAAAATTATAACAAACACATCACAACAAACTCATTAAGATGAAACAACTGCTATTTTTCTTATTGTCCTTTTCAATAATAACAATGCAAGCTCAAAAGGCCGATGCAAATCCAAACATCATTTATATTCTAGCCGACGATTTAGGTTATGGCGATGTCAAGTGTTTTAATCCGGAAGGTAAAATTCCAACACCAAATTTAGACGATATGGCAGCGAATGGCATCAAGTTTACCGATGCGCACACTTCGTCGGCAGTTTGTACACCAACACGTTATGGTATTTTAACGGGGCGTTACAATTGGCGTTCAACATTAAAAAAATCGGTACTTGGTGGGTTTTCAAAGTCTTTAATTAAACAAGAACGAACCACAGTTGCCGAAATGTTAAAAACACAAGGTTACACAACCGCTTTTATTGGTAAATGGCATTTAGGTTGGGACTGGACTATTCAAGAAGGCGCCGATGAATCCGCTAGAAACAAATGGGACGCTCAACTCGCTGTAGATTATACCAAGGCCGTGAAAAACGGACCATCAACTCATGGTTTCGATTATTCATTTGGTTTTTGTGGCTCGCTTGATATGGCGCCTTATGTGTATGTTGAAAACGACATGCCAACTATGGTGCCAACCAAAACAACTATTAACGTAGACGAAAAAGGCTTTTGGCGAAAAGGCCCAACTTCCGATGATTTCGACCATACCAATGTGCTTCAAGATTTAACCAACAAAGCGGTTAGTTATATTAGTAAAGCATCAAAAAAGAAGCAACCTTTCTTCCTATATTTTCCATTACCAGCGCCACATACGCCAATTTTACCAACAACTGAGTTTCTTGGAAAGAGTAATACCAATATGTACGGTGATTTTGTAATGCAGGTAGACGATGTGGTACGACAAATTAGAGAAGCGCTTAAAAAACAAGGCGTTTCAGAAAATACATTATTGGTTTTTACTAGCGATAATGGTTGTTCTCCAAGAGCTAATTTCGATGAACTAAAAAAAGTGAAGCACAACCCAAGCTCGGAGTTTCGAGGTGCCAAAGCCGATATTTTTGAAGGCGGACATCGCGTGCCTTTTATAGTGGAATGGCCAAAAGAATCCTTAAAGAATACCTATTCTGATAACACCATTTGTACTACCGATTTCTTCGCTACCTGTGCCGACATTACTAAGTTTAAATTAAATGATAATGAAGCTGAAGATAGCTATAGTATGCTACCATTAATTACTGGGACAAGCGATAAAAATATTCGTGAGTATACTGTGCATCACTCCATTAATGGGTCGTTTGCAATTAGAAAAGATAGTTGGAAGCTCATTGTTTGTCCAGGTTCTGGCGGATGGAGTTACCCAAGACCACAGGATATAAAAAGCGAAGCCCTTGTGTTGCCAGAGATGCAATTATATAATTTGAAAGCCGATAGAGGCGAAACTAATAATTTAATTGGTGCCTTTCCAGAAAAAGCAGCTGTGTTAAAAGCAGCACTCAAGAAAATTATTTTAGATGGCAGAAGCACTAAAGGTAAAGTTCAAAAAAATGAAGGAATGGATGACTGGAAACAGATAGAACCAATTATTAATTAAGCGCGCTTTAAACGAATAAATAATCCAATGAAAAATATAATACTTAGTGTTTTATGCATAACCTGCTTACTGTCTTGTAAGGAGCAAAGCGGTGCAAAAAAGCAAAATTCAAGTTTTGATGTATTTCCCGAAACGTTAAATCTATCCGCTTTAAACAAAAATGGAGTTATAACGGTTTCTAAACAAGAATTAACACCAGATTCTACAGGAGTTATTGCAGAAATACCATTGGATTTTCCAGAATATAATCGTGGTATTTACTACCGCCCATTTTCAAAAAAACTAGCGGCCGGTAATAGAGTAGAACCACTTTGGTTTAATGATATTGCCGAATTAGATGGTTACAAACACCAAAAACCAAGAATGGATAGCCATATAAATTTAGGTGCGTTTATGATGCTTCAAAAAGCAAATGGGGACTATTTAGCGCTTCTGCCTTTAGTGTCAAACCGAATTGGTAATACGTTTTCTATTCACAATAATAAAGCATTTTTAACGGTGGCAACCTATGGTGCGGCATCCGAAAATGTTGCTGTTCCATTAATAAGTTACGGACAATCAAATAACCCTTACGAAGCAGCTAAAATGGCTTGGGAAGGAGCGATGAAAATCGATAATGTAAAAGAAAACATTAATTGGCGCTCTCAAAAAGAGTATCCCGAGGCCTATAATTATTTAGGCTGGTGTTCATGGGAACATTATAAGCATAAAATTGATGAAAATAATATGTTGAGTGCTTTGAATGGCTTAAAAGAAAGTGCTATTCCGTTTAGATGGATGTTGATTGATGATGGATATTTAGACCATAAAAACGGAGCATTATTATCGTTTGGGGTAGATAAAAAGAAGTTTCCAAACGGCTGGGAACCTATCACCAGTCAAAAGGACGAAAAAATAAAATGGATGGGTATTTGGCGCAATTTTAACGGCTATTTTGGAGCTGTATCGCCAGAGCATAACATGCCTAGTTTAAGCGAACATTTGGCAGCGCGAAACCCAAGTGGTAAAAGAACAATTTTAACACCAAAAATTTCAGAAGCATCGGCCAACGCCTTTTTCCATGAAATGACAAAAAATACCAAAGACAATGGTTTCGATATTATTAAAGTCGATTTTCAATCAGATAATTTCAGAAATAACGAAGGAGCTAGTAATGCTATTTTAGGTGTACATCATAACAATATAGCCTTAGAAGAAAATTGTAAAGACAAAGATTTAATGTTGCTAAACTGCATTGCACAACAAAATTTTAATGTGTTTAATCACAGGCATAGTGCACTTATCCGCGGAAGCGTAGATTATAAAACTACAAAAGATAGGTTAGATGTTACTTTTGTTCAAAATTTTGCCAATTCGTTTTGGTTGGGGCATACACATTGGTTAGACCAAGACATGTTTTATGCAAATTTCGAAGAAACCGCCCAATTAATGGCAGTAGCTAGAGCCATGTCTGGAGGCCCTATTTATCTTTCTGATGTGCCAGAACATATCGACGATGCCGTTTTAAAACCTTTAACTTACAGAGATGGACGCATTTTAGGCACCTTGGCACCAGCTGTTCCTTTACCGGAAAGTTTAATGCAAGATCCTTATTTCGACGGGAAAGCCTTTCGAGTAATTGCACCGTTAAAAAACCAAACTGCGGCTATTATGGCAGTCAATTTAAATCAAGATGATAAAGAAGTTTATACGCAAGTTTCTTTAAAAGATTATGCTTTTGCTGGAGGAATGATTCAGCCTTACGTGGGCTTATGGCAAACACCAAAAGAAGGAGTTTTGTTGTACGATTATTATAACAAAACCGTACAAGTTTTAAAAGACGATTATTCATTTACATTGGCATCAAGAAAAGAGCGTTTGCTATTGCTAAACCCTATTAAAAAAGGTTGGGCAGTTATTGGTCGTCCAGATAAATATTTGTCTGCTGCTACTTTTAATTTGTTAGAAGTTGAAGAAAATAAAATTAAGATAAAAATGGTTGAAAATGGCGATTTGTTATTGTGGACAAACGGTAAAACACCACATTCTGAAAACTTTGAATTTACAGCACAGCAAGATGGTTTGTGGTTTGGGAAATTAACAACACCAAAAGCCGATAAAAATTATACCATTAGCACAAAAGTAGACTAGATAAAACCTAATGAAACATTTAATATCCATAACCATTTTATTGTTTTCTGTAATTCAAGTTCAGGCGCAATTTTTACTAACTTACGATGAACCAGCCACTGGTTTTTCTGAAGCGCAGCGCAATGACTACCGAAAACCAGGATACATGCAAGAGGCTTTGCCTCTGGGCAACGGGCGTTTAGGCGCAATGTTTTCTGGCGGAATTGCCGAAGAGCATATCATGCTTAACGATATTACATTATGGATGAACGCTAAAAGAGGTTTAAATGAAGTTGAACAATCCGGAACAAGAATAGGCGCTTATAAAAACTTCGATAAAGTTCGTGAAGCCTACCGTACTGAAAAATATGGCACTACCGAAGGAAGTATGGAAGCCATGTCTACAAAATATCTAAGTAGCGAGCAACCTTTGGGTAATTATGCGCCATTTACCGATGTATTTATTACAACCAATCATAATCCAAATGAAGTTTCAAATTATACACGCTCGTTAAACGCCTTTACAGGAATTGGCTCTGTAAATTATAGTATTGGGAAAGCTAATTTTAAGCGCGAATATTTTTGTAGCTATCCAAATGATGTGGTTGTTATGCGCTATAGCGCTCAAAATGCAACTATAAACCTAAGTATCAAAGCAAGCTCATTACATAAAATTACCAGTTTAAAGGCTGATGGTAATCTGTTAGTTTTAAATGGTGAAGCTGCTATGGAAAACGACCCGATTCAGTTTCAAAAAAGAGTTTATGTTGATGCTGGTAAAGCTAAAATAACAGCCAATAATAACGGCGAGTTACAAGTTGAAAACGCCAAAGATGTAAAAATTTATATTTCGGCTTACACCGATTATTTGCCAGATTATCCAAGCTTTAAAGGACGAGATTTTGAGGCCGATGCCGAAAAAACTTTAGAAAAAGCGTTAAACTTAGGTTACAATGCGCTTAAAAATGCACATGTAAAAGATGTGTCTAGTTTAATGGATAATTGCGAGTTTAAACTAGAATACAAACCGTTAAACTTAACCACCGACGAGTTAATTAAAAATGGCCCGAGTTTAGAGTTAGAAAATCTATATTTTAATTACGCGCGTTATTTGCAGTTAAGTTGTTCTAGAAATGCAGCAGTACCATCGAATTTGCAAGGTTTGTGGAACGGACATTTAAAACCTGCATGGAACGCCGATTACCATACCGATATTAATTTAGCCATGAATTATTGGATGGTTGAAACCGCCAATTTACCAAGTTCGTTTGCACCTTATGTGTCTTATTTAAAAACCATTGCAGAGTCTGGTAAACACACCGCCAAAGAATCTTTTGGAATAGAGCAAGGATGGAGTATGGGACTTAACGGAAATGTATTTGGGTTTACAGCGCCTAATGTTCATGGTCGCCGAATGCAACAATCGGGTGCTTGGTTGTGCCAAAATTTATTCGAGCATTATGCTTTTAGTAAAGACAAAAAATATTTAGAAGACGTTTATCCAATATTAAAAGGAGCCGCCGAGTTTTACATGGAGTTTTTAGCGCCTTGGAAAGATGGTTCTTTAGTAGTATATCCAACTTGGTCTCCAGAAAATGCCTATTTGGTAAAAGCGTTTGGGAAATTAAATAAGCAAGCATACGGCGCCTCTTTCGAGCAGCAATTGGCACTTAATTTATTTACCGATTGTATTGAGGCTTCAATAGTTTTAAATAAAGATGAAGCGTTTCGAGCAAAACTTAAAACCATCATTCCGAAGTTAACACCCCAAAAAATAGGACAGTACGGTCAAATTCAAGAATGGCCAGAAGATTGGGACAGTCCAACAGATCAACATCGCCATATTTCACATTTAATAGCTCTACATCCCGGACGCGATTTTTCGCCGTTAACTACACCTGAATTAACCAATGCGGCTTTGGTAACAATGAAACACAGAGGAGATATTTCAACCGGTTGGAGTACGGCGTGGAAAACTAATTTTTGGGCACGATTGCACAATGGAGATAAAGCACACCAATTCTATCAATTTTTAACGTCAAAACGCGCATATTCAAATTTGTTCGATTTTCATCCACCGTTTCAAATCGACGGTAATTTTGGTGGGGTTGCTGGTGTTTGCGAAATGCTATTGCAAAGTCATTTACGAAGCGTTAATAATTCAGCAAAACAAATAGAACAGGCTGCTTTTGTAGGGTATCAAAATAAACCAAATTCTAATCATTTTATACCTAAAACACCTCATGATAATATCGCAAATGCACCATACATTTTACATCTATTACCCGCTTTACCTAGTGCTTGGCCTAACGGAAGTGTAAAAGGTTTAAGAGCACGCGGAGGATTGGAAGTTGATATAACTTGGGAAGACGGAAAATTAACTGAAGCTAAAATAACTGCAAAAACCAATACTAGTTTTAGAATTTATTCAGAAGGAAACTTATCTCAAGTTTTTAGTTTGAATAAGGATGAAGTTAAAGTTTGGAAATCTAAATAGAAAAATAAATTTATGAAGAAAGCATTTTTATTAATGGGTACACTTTTAATGTTTTGGTCCTGTACTACCAAACCAAAAATTATAGCTTGTGTTGGCGACAGTATTACTGCAGGTGCCAGACATAAAAAGCAAAGTGTAACGGCTTATCCTAAAGTTTTAAGTGATTTGTTAGGCGATGATTATTCGGTTGTTAATTTAGGTAGAAGTGGGGCAACGGCTTTAATTAATGGTAATTTACCGTATTGGAATTGTAAAGAGTTTTCGAATGTATTTGCTGTAAAACCAGATATTATTACTATTAAATTAGGCACAAACGATTCTAAACCACAAAACTGGAACGCCCGAGACTTTAAAGAAAGTTATCAAAGTTTAATCGATACGTTTCAAACTATGTCATCGTCTCCAAAAATAGTTTTGTGTTTACCTGTTCCAGTTTACGAGCATAGTAAATTTTCTATTAACGGCGACATTGTAAAACAAGAAGTTATTCCAATTATTAAGGCTTTGGCAACAGAAAATAACTTATCCGTAATTGATTTATATGAGCCTTTTATTGATAAAGAAAAATTGGTTCCAGATGGTGTTCATCCCGAAGAAGAAGGTGCCGCTTTAATGGCTAAATTAATTTCAAAAAAACTACAATAATCATGACTAAACTAAACCAACTAAAGATATTATTTTTATTAATTATTGGAACTGTCACTGCCCAAAGCGAACAATTAAATTGGCCGGTTTTAAAAACGTACGACCAAGAGCATATTCAAAAAATAAAAATGCCAATTGGCGGTATAGGAACGGGCACAATTTCATTTACAGGTCGCGGTGGTTTTGAGGATTGGGAAATTATGAATCGCCCCGCCAAAGGGTTTAATCCAACTTTAGAAAATCGCGGACCAGTAAAACAAAAAGGACCTTTTTTTGCAATTTATGTTGAAGACGGACAAGGCAAAAAACAAACAAGATTATTGGAAGGGCCACCAGACGAATCGAATTATGAAGGGGCTTGGGGCGCCTATTCTAATCAGCATGGGTTACCGCGATTTAGCAACGCGTCTTTTAAAACAGCATATCCTTTTGGCCAAGTATTGTTAAGTGATGAAAGTCTTCCAGTTGAGGTGGTTGTTGGCGCGTTTAATCCTTTAATTCCAGGAAATATAGACGATAGTAGTATTCCTATGGCTATTGTAAACTATAAGGTGAAAAACATTAGCGATAAACCTATATCGATATCTATTTCAGGAAGTATTCAAAATTTTATTGGGTTTGATGGTACACGAGGAAAAGCCATAAAAAATGTGAATAATATTCGTGAAGAAAAAGGGGTAAAAGGGATTCATTACACAACCGAAGGTGTAGATCCTGAAAGCGAACAATGGGGCACAATGAGTTTTGTGTCGTTAAACAATGGCGAAACCAGTTACCGAACAGCATGGCAAGAAATGAAAAGTCGTTGGGACAAAAAGCGACTAGATTTTTGGGACGATTTTAGTGCCGATGGTGTTTTAGAAAAAAGAGAAAATAAATCGGCTAACGCGCCAATGGGTTCTATTGCGGTAAAAAATACCTTAAAACCAGGGGAAGAAAGAAATTTTCAATTTTTAATTAGTTGGCATTTTCCAAACAGACAAACTTGGGATAAACCAGGATTTCAAAAGCATATAAAAGCCACTGTTGGCAATTATTACACCACAAAATATAACGATTCGTGGGATGTTATTTTAAAAACATTGCCGCGTTTAAACACTCTAGAAGATAACACGAAAATCTTTGTAAACGCTTTAATTAAAAGTGATTTTCCAAAGGAAATTAAAGAATCGGCGTTATTTAATTTGGCGCATTTACGTACACAATTAGCTTTTCGAATAAAAAGTGGTCACGTATTAGGTTGGGAAGGGCTTTTTGATACGCACGGGTCTTGTTTTGGGTCGTGTACACACGTTTGGAATTACGAGCAAACAACGCCTTTTTTATTTGGTGAATTAGCAAAAACCATGCGCGATGTAGAATTTGGTTATGCTACAGACGACCAAGGCTTAATGAGTTTTCGTGTGTATTTGCCTTTAGAAGAGGGCCAGAAATGGGGAAAAGCTGCTGCCGACGGACAAATGGGAAGTATTATGAAGTTTTACCGCGATTGGCAACTTTCGGGTGACAATGATTTCCTTAAAAAGCATTGGCCAATGGTTAAAAAATCACTTGAGTTTTGTTGGATTGATGGTGGATGGGATGCTAATAAAGATGGTGTTATGGAAGGCTCGCAACACAACACCATGGATGTGGAGTATTTTGGACCAAATCCGCAAATGGGTTTTTGGTATTTGGGAGCGCTTAAAGCTACAGCAGAAATGGCTGATTATTTGGGAGAAAAGCAATTTGCTAAAACCTGTAGGGGGCTTTATAAATCGGGTTCAAAATGGATGGACGACAATCTATTTAATGGGGAATACTATGAGCAGCATATTCAACCACCAATGTCGGTTAATAATGTAGCCGAAGCACTTATTGGCGCAACAGGCTCTACTAAAGGTGTCGATTATACGTCGCCAGATTATCAATTAGGAAAAGGTGTTTTGGTCGATCAGTTAGTTGGGCAAGTATTTTCTCATATCGTAGGGTTGGGGTATTTAGCAAAAGAGGAGCATATTAAAAAATCGTTGGAATCTATTTTAAAGTATAATTATGTAGAAAATATGGCTTCGCATGCCAATTTTCATCGATCGTATGCTCTTGGCGACGAGTCGGCCTTATTAATGGCGGCTTACCCAGGAGAAAGACCAGAAAAACCATTTCCGTATTTCACCGAAGTCATGACAGGTTTTGAATATACAGCAGCCGTTGGAATGCTTCAAGAAGGTTTAACAGACGATGGTTTGTTATGTATTAAAAATATCCGAGATCGTTACGACGGTAAAAAAAGAAGTCCGTTTAACGAAGCCGAAGCTGGCCACCATTACGCCAGAAGCATGATGGCTTGGGCAGGTATTTTAGCAGTTACCGAGTTTCAATATTCTGCCATAGATAAATCTATGACGTTTACATCAAAACCAGGAACATATTTCTGGAGCAATGGCTACAGTTATGGAACTTGTGACGTGAAAAATAAAGAAGCCTTGTTAACTGTACTTTATGGAGAATTGGAACTAGAACGCTTCACTTTAAATGGTGTTGGAACTAAAAAAATAAAAAAAGCACTTATAAAATCAGGAGAAACATTTCAAATTAAAATATAAAACCAATGACAACTAAATTTAAAACGAATTTGTATTTACCATTAGCCGGAATAATTTTCATTTTCATGGTGGCTTGTGGAAATAAAAAAACGAAGACAGAACCATTGTCTCAGGAAATAATTGTAAAAAAGGAACCTGTAAGTTTCACCTATTCTGAGGTTACAGGAATTGGAAAAGATTCGGTTTATAACCGAAGAGATCCAAGTGATATTATTAAGGTGAACGATACATATTACGTGTATTACACAAGAATGGACAAGCCTGTAAGATCTGGGTATTGGGGCACTATTTGGTATGCTACTTCAACCGATGAAGGGCATACATGGAAAGAACAAGGTATGGCATTAGGTTTAGGCGAAGAAGGCGCTTTTGATAGTCACTCCGTTTTTACACCAAATATTTTAGCTTATAAAGGAAAATATTACATGTATTACACAGGAGTACAGCCAACTCCAGGAAATCCTAACAAAAAATTTGAAGGAAACAGCACTACAGACTTTACAGCCATAGGTGTAGCAGTGGCAGATAGTCCTGAGGGCCCTTTTAAAAGACCTAAAAACAATGTGGTAATTGCTCATAGTGAGGTATCGTCGGATTTTGATAGTTATCGCGTTGACGATGCAAGTTTATTAGTAAAAGACGAAAAAATATGGTTGTATTATAAAGGACGTTGTATTGAACATGGAAAAGAAGGGCCAAAACGTACGCAAATGGGAGTGGCTATGGCTAATAACCCAGAAGGACCATTTAAAAAATACGATCATCCTTTAATAGAAAAAGGGCATGAAGTGTTAATTTGGAATCAAGACGGAGGTGTTGCATCGCTTGCGTCTTTAAGTAAATCCATTCATTGGGCTGAAGATGGTTTAGACTTTAATCCGCTTCAAGAAAATTTGGAACATATTCCTATGGCTCCAGGTTTATACAGACCACATTTACAAGATGGAAATACGGCAAGTGAAATACCTGGTTGGGGAATTTGTATGCGCCAAAGTAAAGGCGAAGCACATTTGTTTCGATATGAAATTAAGAATTTAGATTAGTAATATTTAAAATCATGCTAAAAATACCTTCATTGTTACTAGTTATTTTAACAATTATGTTACATGTTAATTGTTCTAATAAAAAAAAAACAGCTACTCATGTAAAAACAACGTCAGTAGAAAACAATAGTATTCCTTTAACTATTGGAACTTACACGAAAGAATCGAGCGAAGGTATTTATCAAGCAGATTTTAATACTGAAACAGGAGAAATATCGAATTTAAAATTACTGGTAAAAGTTCAGGAGCCATCATTTTTGGAATTAACCAAAGATAGAGAAAAGCTTTATGCTGTAAGTGAAATAGATGAAGGAAAGCTTAGTGTTTTTAAAAAGGACAAAGACGGAAGCTATGAGTTAAATCAAGACATTTCAACCGAAGGTTCTACGACTTGTCATGTTACACTTAATAAAGATGAATCACTTGTTTCTGTAGCAAATTACCGAAAAGGAAGTGTTACAGTTTATAAAAATAGTAGTGATAAACTTGAAATTTTAACATCATTTAAGCACGAAGGTTCTAGTGTACATTTTAGACAAAAAGTATCACATCCGCACAGTACTTATTTTTCAAAAGACGAAAAATATATTTACGTGCCAGATTTAGGAACAGATGAAATCCTTTCTTACCCTATTGTAAAAGGAGTACCCCAAAAAGGTAAAGTAGCCATTAAAATGAATCCTGGTGATGGGCCAAGACATATGGCTTTACATCCAACAAAAAATATGTGGTTTGTGGTAGGAGAGATAAGCAGTGTTGTTTGGACTTTACTTCCAAAACCAGATGGAACTTTTGAAGTGATTGATCAACAAAAATTATTGCCTAATGGATTGAAAGGAAGAAGTACAGCTGCTGATATTCATATATCTCCAAATGGAAAATATTTATATACTTCAAATAGAGGACATAAGGATGGTTATCACTGTATTTCAGTTTTTAAAATTTTAGATTCTGGAAAACTAGAATTGAAAGGGCATGTAAGTACAGGAATTAATCAACCTAGAAATTTTACCCTTTCACCCGATGGTCAATTTTTATTAGTTGCCAATCAGTACGGAGATAATATTATTGTATTTAAGGTAAAATCCGATGGTATGTTAGAATTAACAGAACACACTGCAAACATAAGTATGCCAGTTTGCTTAAAGTTTTAAAAGATATAATTTAATGAAACCTATAAAATTAGTTTGCTTTATACTTTTGTTTTGTGCGCTACAGGTGATGAGTGCACAACATACATTAAAGGTGCTTAATTTTCAGGCAGACAATGGGTTTCAGCATGAGTCTAAAAAAATAGCTTTACAAATGATTGAGGATTTAGGAGAAACTAACCATTGGCAGGTTGTTACTTCTATTGATGCGGCATATATCACAGCTAAAAATCTAGCTACTTTCGATGTTGTTGTTTTTAATAACAACTGTGGAAATAAAGGGCCTATTTTTTCAACAGCACAATATTTAGTTTTACAAAATTATATTAAAAATGGAGGTGGTTTTGTAGGGATTCATTGTGCAGGTGCTATATGGAAAGAAGAAGTAGCATTTCAAGAATGGTATGAGAAACTAATAGGAACACGATTAGAAAAACATCCTAAAGTACAGCAGGCAAAATTGTTAGTAGAAGATAGTACACAAATAGCAACAAGTCATTTACCTAAAGAGTGGTTTCTTACAGATGAATGGCACACCTTTTCATATAATCCTAGAAAAAAGGTAAATGTGTTACTGTCTTTAGATGAAGATTCTTATTCAGGAACTCCAAAAATGCAAGGCGATCATCCTTTTACTTGGTATCAATATTTTGATGGAGGTCGTTCATTTTTTACATCATTAGGCCATACAATCGATATTTATAAAAACGAAAACTATCAAAAACTAATTAAAGGAGGGATTCTTTGGGCCTCCGGACAAACAGAAAAAGAATTAAAACTACCAGTACAAAAAGACTTAATGGTAGATTTAAATCCAGATGAAGGTATTACAATTGAAAAAGGAAATAGGATAAGTTCATGGAAAAACAGTATTCAAAATAATGCGGTAACTGCTTTTAACAAACAAAACAAGGGAAGAAAAATAGCTAATTCTGGTATGCCAAGATTAAAAATGAACGTTCCTGAATTAAATGGCCATAACAGTGTAGTATTTCACCGTCAAGAATTAGTAAATAATCAAGAAGACGCTTTTGATCATTTAACCCAAGGTAGTGGGTACACATGGTGTGCAATATTATCTGTTTATCAACAAGTACCAGGAAAACCAGGTGTCAATTCTTTTTTTGGAAATTTAAGAAATACAAATATTGATAAAAAAGGGAGTTACGAAGGTTTTTGGGCTGGTTTGAGTGATGAAAATCTAATTTGGATGGGATCCAGGAATACGCTTGCAAAAGGATTATGGAATAAAAATAGTCTGCACCTAATAAGTTCAGAACCTTTAAAAACAGCTAAATATTATTTGGTTATAGGTAGAATGCAAGCGGGTAAAGAAAATTCAAAAATGGAGTTATTTATAAATTCAATTACCCCTGTAGCTGAAGGTTTTTTTCCTGTGAATAATAATGGAAATCCATCAAAAATGGTAATAGGTCAAGAGAGAGATGCTACCAATCATCCAGGGCACGAATCTTTTGATGGAGAAATTGCGAGATTTTTAATTTATGAAAGACCACTGTCGAATAATGAATTACAAAATACAATAGAATATTTAATGAAAACTTACAATATTAAAAAATGAGAAATTTGAAACATATACATCAATTCATCATTGCAGTTTTGGTATTTACGTATGTCAACGCTCAAGAAAATCAATGGCCGGTATTAAAGCATTACGATCAGGCACATACAGATAGAATTGCTATGCCAGTTGGAGGTATTGGTACAGGAACGGTTTCATTAACAGGACGAGGCGCTCTGGAAGATTGGGAAATTATGAGTCGTCCGGCTAAAGGATTCAACCCAAAATATGCGGGAGTAGCTGTAATTAATAGAGCTCCTTTTTTCTCAATTTATTATAAAGAAGCAGAAAAAGAAGCAAAAGCTTTGCTTTTAGAAGGTCCTGTACCTGCTAAATATGATGAAGGTTTTTATGGGTCTAAGGCACCTAATCACGGATTGCCTCGCTTTTCTGAAGCTACTTTTCAAACAGCTTATCCCTTTGGACAAGTGTTGTTAAAAGATAAAGAAGTACCTCTACAAGTAACTGTTGGAGCATTTAATCCCTTAATTCCAGGAAATGTAGACGATAGTAGTTTACCTATGGCTGTTTTAAGTTATAAAGTAAAAAATACTAGCAGTAAACCTATTACCATTTCTTTAGCAGGTAACATTCCAAATTTTATTGGATTTGATGGTACTAATGGAAAAGCTTATCAAAATATAAATACGTATAAGTCCGAAAATGGCATTAAAGGAATTCACTACACAGCTGGTAAAGATGTGGATAAAGAAAGTATGCAGTATGGAAGTTTTAGTTTAACTACCAATAGCACTGGCGAAATATCGTATAGAACTGCATGGCAACCAGGAGAATGGGGAAACAGTACGCTGGAGTTTTGGGATGATTATACAGATGATGGATTGCTAGAGGAAAGAACCTCTGCTCAAAAAAACAACATGGGTACTTTGGCGGTGAAAACAACCTTGGCTCCAAATCAAGAAAAGGACATTCGTTTTTACATTACTTGGCATTTTCCAAATAGAGCGGCATGGAGAAATAATAAAGAAAATGTAGGGAATTTTTATGCAACACAATTTAAAGATTCTTGGGAAGTAGCACAAAAACACGTGGCTAGAATTCCTGAGCTAGAGCAAAAAACGAAAACGTTTGTTAAGGCATTTATCAGTAGCGATACTCCTGAAATTATAAAAGAAGCAGCCTTGTTTAACTTGGCACATTTTAGAACGCAGTTGGCATTTAAAACCAAATCGGGATATTATTTAGGATGGGAAGGAATAAAAGACAATGAAGGTAGTGGTGACGGTACCTGTACGCATGTTTGGAATTACGAACAAACCATTCCTTTTTTGTTTGGTGATGTGGCTAAAAATATGCGAGAGGTAGAATTTCAATATGCTACCAACGAACAAGGATTGATGTCTTACCGTATTCATTTACCATTAAAAACCAAAGGAACCAATTTTGGATTGGCAGCTGCCGATGGGCAAATGGGAAGCATTATGAAGTATTACCGAGAATGGCAACTTTCTGGTGATGATGAATTTTTGAAAAAGAATTGGAGCAATGTTAAAAAAGCAATGGAGTTTTGTTGGATTCCTAAGGGTTGGGATCCTGATAAAGATGGCGTGATGGAAGGAAGTCAGCACAATACCATGGACGTAGAATATTACGGGCCTAATCCGCAAATGGGATTGTGGTATTTAGGAGCCTTGCGTGCTACCCAAGAAATGGCTAGTTATTTAGGAGATAGAAAATTTGCTAAAACATGTAAATCACTTTACAACAATGGTTCGGCGTGGATAGATGAAAATTTATTTAATGGAGAATATTATGTGCAAGAAATTGTACCACCTATGCATATAGATAGCATTGCTAAAGGATTGATTCGTGTAAAGAGACGTTTGGTGGCAGATGATCCTCAATATCAATTAGGTGAAGGAGTTTTGGTAGATCAATTGGTAGGCCAAGTGATGGCTCATATTTTAGATTTAGGATATTTGGTAGATAAAGAAAATATCAAAAAAACCAACGAATCTATTTTAAAATACAATTATAGAGACAACTTAATGAAGCACCCTAATTTTATGCGTTCGTATGCCTATGGTAACGAATCTGCATTATTAATGGCCGCTTATCCTAATAAAAGACCCAAACAACCCTTTCCTTATTTTACCGAGGTAATGACGGGGTTTGAGCATACAGCAGCTGTAGCTATGATTTACGAAGGTCAAGAAGCAGATGGATTAAAAACCATTCAAGATATCAGAAATCGTTACGACGGTAAAAAAAGAAACCCATTTAACGAAGCGGAGTTTGGTCATCATTATGCACGTAGTATGATGGCTTGGGCAGGGGTGTTGGCAACTTCTGGTTTCCATTATTCTGGAGTAGAAAAATCAATGAGATTTACAGCTAAACCAGGAAAATATTTTTGGAGTAACGGTTATAGCTGGGGAACATGTGAGGTAGAAAATAACAAAGCAACACTAACTGTTTTGCACGGACAATTAAAATTGAAAACTTTTGAGTTAGAAGGAGTAGGTGAAAAGAAATTTAGAGAGAAAACTATTCAAAAAAATGAAAGTGTAACCATAAAAATATAACATGAAAAATAATATTTACATAGCCTTAGTTTTTTTGTGTACAATTTTTGTCGTTAATGGTCAAGAGCAAGAAAATAAATGGCCTGTTTTAAAAACCTATAAAGGAGAATATTTAACCAAAGTAGCCATGCCTTTAGGAGGTATTGGAACAGGAACGGTTTCTTTGGGAGGTAGAGGAGATTTACGTGATTGGGAAATAGCTAACCAAGGGGCTTTGGGATGGAAACCAGTATTTAATTCTGGAAGAGGAGGTATTAATATCGCTCCTTTTTTTGCCATTCGAACTAAAGCAACTCAAGGAGATACACAAATTAGATTGCTCGAAGGCCCTCTTTCTACAAATAATTTAGATGGAGATTGGGGAAGTAACGAGTTGAATAGTGGTTTTCCTCGTTTTGGTAATTGTGAGTTTCAGGCAGCGTATCCATTGGCAAAAGTTCAGTTGAGCGATGAAAATAGTCCTGTAAAGGTTACTTTAAAAGCTTTTAACCCAATGGTTCCTGGAGATACTAAAACAAGTAGCATGCCCACGGCTATTTTAAAATATGTTGTTAAAAACAAAACAAATGAAGCCATTGAAACCACAGTATTAGGTGCTATTCCAAATTTTATTGGTACAGATGGATGGGGAGGAACTTCAAAAGGAAATAAAAACACTTTTAAAAAAGAACAGAATTTCACCGGTATTTTTATGGAGAACAAAAAGGTAGACACTCTAAATGGAAAATGGGGAACCATGGCTCTTACAACACCCGAAACAAAAGGAGTAAGCTACCGTACGCAATGGAGTCCACGTTTAGGATGGAATGGGTCGTTAATTGATTTTTGGGATGACATAAATGATAATGGAGAACTAGAAGAACGAAAAGGTGAGTACCCAGGAAACAAACCAGCTACACTAGCCATAAAAGCTAAAATACCTGCTAATAGTACAAAAGAGTTTGTATTTGTGTTAACATGGAATTTTCCGTACCGATTGGCTTGGGAGGCTCAATTTAATTATGGTGAACATCCGCCAATTAAGAATCATTATGCTACTGTATATAATAATGCTTGGGATGTTGCTAAAGAAGTTATTCCAAATCTTCCTGTTTTAGAAAAAAGAACGGTAAAGTTTGTGAATGCTTTTGTAGATACTGATGTGCCAGAGGTGATTAAAGAAGCAGCACTATTTAATGTTGCCAATTTACGTTCTCAAACTGTTTTTAGAGACGAAGATGGTTACACATTTGGTTGGGAAGGTACTGGAAGCGTAAAAGGAATTGCCATCAACCCTAAAGGAGCAGCAGCAGGATGGGGATTTGGATCTTGTACACATGTTTGGAATTACGAGGTTACCACACCTTTCTTATTTGGAGATGTAGCCATGAGTATGCGAGAAGTTGAGTTTAAATATGCTACCGATCTTCAAACGGGAAATATGGCACACAGAGTTAGAGTCCCTATAAAAACAGAAGAACATAGCAGAAGAAAAGATGCAGCCGATGGGCAACTAGGGTGCTTAATGAAAATGTATAGAGAATGGCAATTATCTGGAGACGATAAAAAATTAAAAGAATTGTATCCATATATAAAGGCTGCTATGGAATTTGCTTGGAAAGATAGTGGTTGGGATAAAGATGCCAATGGTGTGTTAGAAGGAAAACATCATAATACCATGGATGTAAACTATATTGGCCCTAACCCACAGATGCAAACTTGGTATTTGGGTGCATTGCGTGCCACAGAAGAAATGGCTCTTAAAATGAATGATAAAGCATTTGCAAAAAAATGTAGAGCCATATTTAAAAGTGGTAGTGATTGGACAGATAAAAACTTGTTTAACAGTGAGTATTACATACAAAAAGTGCCTAAGCCAACAGATTATCAAATTGGAGAAGGAATTCTTGTCGATCAGTTGGTAGGTCAATACATGGCACATATTTGTGATTTAGGGTATTTGTTAGATAAAAATAATATGAAGACCACCCTAAAAACCATCAAAAAATATAATTGGAAAGAAGATTTTAATAACCATTTAAGTACGTTTAGAAGTTATGCTGTAGGAAACGAAAAAGGATTGATTATGGGATATTACCCAAAAGGTAAAAGAGAAGCTCGTCCTTTTCCTTATTACAGTGAAGTAATGACAGGTTTTGAATATAGTACTGGTGCGCATATGTTATACGAAGGCATGGAAAAAGATGGGTTAGAAGTGTTTACTGCTGTTAGAAATCGTTACGATGGTAAAAAAAGAAATCCATTTAACGAAGGCGAATTTGGGCATCGTTATGCCCGTGCTATGGCTTCTTATAGTGGTTTGTTAGCCTATACTGGCTTCCATTTTTCTGCTGTAGAAAAATCAATGGAATTTACGTCCAAGTCAGGAAAATATTTCTGGAGTAATGGTTATAGCTGGGGAACATGCCAGGTAAAAAATAATGAAGCAATTGTAACCGTGCTTTCAGGAAAAATAGAATTAAAAAGTTTTACGCTAAACGGTATAGGAACCAAAAAACTAAAAGGAAAAGTAATTGATGAAAATGAAAGTTATACCATAAAACTATAAAGAATATGAAAAAAATAACCAAAATATTAATGCTGTCAATTTTTGTAATTACAGCGATAGCTTTCAGTAAAAAGAAACAAAAAGTATTAATTATAGGAGATTCTATATCTATAGGCTACACAACTTTTGTAAAAGAAAATTTAAAAGAAGTTGCTGAGGTTGTACACAATCCAGGAAATGCACAACATACGGGTAAAGGTTTAAAGAATATTGAAAATTGGATTGGTGATGAACAGTGGGACATCATCCATTTTAATTGGGGATTGTGGGATTTATGTTATAGGCATCCAGATTCTAAAGTTCAAGGAAAAAGAGATAAAGCCAATGGAACTATTACTTTTTCTATAGAAGATTACGAACGTAATTTAAGAGCTATTGTTAAAAAAATAAAACAAAAATCTAATGCTAAATTAATTTTTGTAACCATCTCTTATGTGCCTACAGAAGAAGCAGGAAGATATGTAGAAGATGCTATTAAATACAATAAAGTTGCACGTAAAGTAATGCAGGAAAACGATATTGAAATTAATGATATCTATAAAGTTTCTAAAAAAATACATCAAAAACACGGAAAAGGAAACGATGATGTGCATTACACCAAAAAAGGGTACCAAGAATTAGGGAAACACATTTCTAATTTTCTAGAAAAAAAATTAAGGTAGATGAAACTAAACTTAAAATATTTACTGATAACAGTACTGTTAAGTACCTATGGTTTTGGTCAAAATACTAAAAATACCAAACCCAATTTGGTCATCATATTTACAGACGATCAAGGATATGGAGACTTACGTTGTTTTGGTGGACAACATGTTTATACGCCTAACATCGATCAAATGGCAAATGAGGGAGCAAAATTAACTAGTTTTTATATGGCATCTCCACTATGTACTCCATCCAGAGCTGCATTAATGACGGGGTCTTATCCTAGAAGAGTAAGTATGGAGCCACCTTCTAGTTTAACCGTAGATTTGCCTAATGTACCTAAAGGGAAAAAATTTCCTGTTTGTTTAGCTGCCGATGGAAATGGATTAAACCCTGATGAAGTTACGCTTGCAGAAATCGCAAAATCTGTTGGGTATAGTACCGGAATGTTTGGAAAATGGCACTTAGGAGATCAACCTGAATTTTTACCTACTAAACAAGGTTTTGATGAGTTTTTTGGTTTGCCTTACAGTCATGATATTTCACCAAAACATCCAAGACAACAATTTTTTAAATTTCCATCACTTCCTGTTTTAGAAGGTGAAAAAGTAATAGAATTAGATCCTAACAAGGATAATTTAACCAAAAGAGTTACACAAAGAGCTGTTCAATTTATTAAAGAACACAAAGATGAAAATTTCTTTTTATACGTGCCACACCCAATTCCGCATGGACCTCTAGCGGCTTCAAAAGAAATTAAAAAAGAGTATGCAAATCTGTTAAAAAGTGGCGTGAAAGCAGATGATAATATTTACTCAACGGCCATTTATGAAATTGATTGGTCGGTAGGACAAATATTACAAACTTTAAAAGAACAAGGTATTGACGATAATACCATTGTGCTATTTACCAGTGATAACGGTGCTGCCAACAGAAAAGGTTCTACAAAACCTTTAAGAGGTCATAAAGGACAAACTTTAGAAGGAGGAATGCGTGTACCTACGGTAATTCGTTGGCCAGCAAAAATTAAAGCCGGAATTGAAATTGATGAACTATTAACAAGCATGGATGTACTGCCTACTTTTGCAAAATTAATAGGAGCAAAATTGTCTAAAAACACCATTGATGGAAAAGACATCATGCCAGTGCTTACAACAAATGCAAAAACACCCCATGAATATTTCTTTTATTCTCATTGGGGAACTTTAGAAGCAGTAAGATGGGGCGATTGGAAACTAAGAATTGTAAAGGATGAAGCAGCACTTTATAACTTAAAAACGGACATTGCCGAAAAGAACAATGTCATACATCAGTATCCTAAAATAGTTGCACAATTAAAAAAAGAGATGCAAAAATTTGAAAAAGAAATGGAAAAAAATGCACGTCCTGTTGGGCATGTAGAAAATCCTAAACCATTAACAAAATAATATATTTAAAAATGATAAAAAAGCTAGTTTTATATAGTGTACTAATCTTGTCTCTTGGCTCATGTACGGCTCAAAAAGAAAGCAGCAAACCTAATTTTATCATCATCTTTACAGACGACCAAGGGTATCAAGATTTGGGTTGTTTTGGTTCTCCAAACATTAAAACACCTAACATAGATAAAATGGCATCAGAGGGAATGAAGTTTACTAATTTTTATGCTCAAACCGTTTGTGGACCATCAAGAGCGGCATTAATGACGGGTTCGTATCCTATGCGAAATGCACGTAATGATAATGGCGATAATCCGCATCCTAAATTAGCATTGAGCGAAGTTACCATTGCTGAGGTGTTAAAACCCTTGGGTTACAAAACAGCTATGATTGGAAAATGGGATTTGGCAGGACATAACCCAGAAAAATTTAATCCAGATTTATTACCCATGCATCAGGGTTTCGATGAATCTTTCTTAACTCCAGGAAGTAACGATGCAAGAGTACATTTAATCAGAAATAATAAGTTGGTAGAAAAGAATGCAGACATGTCTACATTAACAAAAAGATATACCAACGAGGCTATTAGTTTTATCGACAAAAATAAAAAACAACCTTTTTTTCTATATCTAGCGCACACCATGCCACATACCAAATTAGCTGTTTCAGATGAATTCAAAGGAACATCAGAAGGTGGTTTGTACGGTGATGTTATTGAAGAAATAGATTACAATGTTGGGAGAATTTTAAATCATTTAAAACAAACAGGGTTAGATGAAAATACCTATGTAATTTATACAAGTGATAATGGGCCTTGGTGGATTAAAAAAGAGCACGGAGGACATGCAGAACCTTTACGAGGAGCAAAAACATCGGCTTGGGAAGGCGGATTTAGAGTTCCTGCCATTGTTCGTGCACCGGGAAAAGTACCAGCTGGAAAAACATCAGAAAATATAGTAGCTACTATAGATTTGTTACCCACCATTGCAAAAATTGCTGGAGCCACGCTTCCAAAAGATAGAGTGATTGATGGGGTAGATGTTTCAGAAATTATTCATGCGATATCAACCGAATTGGATAGACCATTTTTTTACTACCAACATCATATTTTACGTGCTGTTAGAAAAGGGAAATGGAAGTTGCATTTACCGCATCAACCTAAAACTAATTCTATTGTTCATAGAAAATGGCCAATTCATAGTGCTCCAAAAGATAGAGAATTGTTTACCAAACCTATGCTATACAATTTAGAAACAGATATTGCAGAAACTACCAATGTTGCAGAAGAAAATCCAGAAGTGGTTAAAGAATTACTACAACTGCTAGATTGGGCAAAACAAGATATTGGAGATATAAATAAACGTGGAACAAATGCGAGACCCGTTGGAAATGAACCTTATCACACACCAAATAATTTGATACCTCTTAACTAAAAACTAATAATTATGAATTTTAAAAAATTAAGCATCCTATTACTGTGTTTATCCGGTGTAATATTTAAAGCTTCTTCACAAGAAAAACCCAACATCATCATTCTATTTGCTGATGATTTAGGGTATGGAGATTTAGGCTGTTACGGAGCACAAGATGTACAAACTCCTAATATTGATGAGTTGGCCAAAGAAGGGTTGAGATTTACCGATTTTCAGGTAGCATCCTCAGTTTGTAGTCCGTCAAGAGCAGCATTACTTACAGGTCGTTATCCTATGCGAAACGGATTTCCTGTGGCTCAAGGAAAAATAGAAAAACACAAAGATTATGGTTTGCATCCTGATGAAGTTACCATTGCCGATGTGCTTTTAAAAGAAAAGTATGCAACATTAGCTATAGGAAAGTGGCATTTAGGATTTAATGAAGGACACCAGCCTACAGACCACGGATTTCAGCAGCACTATGGTTTGCAATCCAATTGGCATACAAGTCATCCAGATTTAGACGATTTGTACCACAACGGAAAAGTAATAAAGGAAAACGTTGCTTTTGAAACTTTAATTGGAGATTATACCAATAAAGCCATCGAATATATCGAAGAAAATAAAGAGAATCCATTCTTTATATATCTAGCTTATCATTCGGTGCATTCACCTATCAAACCTAGCAAGGAATTTATTGGAACATCTAAAGGAAGTTTATACGGAGATTACGTTCAGGAGTTAGATTATCATGTTGGTAGATTAACTCAAGCACTTACAGATAAAAAGTTAGATGAAAATACCATTGTAATTTTCTTGTCAGATAACGGGCCAGCTATTTGCCATTTTGGAGGTTCGGCAGGAGCATTAAACGGAGGGAAATACACCACTATGGAAGGAGGTTTCCGTATTCCAGCCATCATCAAATGGAAAGGGAAATTTGCAACTGGAGTAAACGATACGTTTTTATCATCTATGGATGTATTACCAACATTGACTTCTATAGTTGGAGCAGAACTACCAAAAGATAGAGTTATTGATGGAAAAAATATCACTTCAATTTTAAAAACAGGAAAAGGCGAAACACCACATAAGTATGTGTATTACTATAACGGTATCAACTTGCAAGCTATTAGAAAAGGAAAATGGAAATTGCATTTGCCAAGAACTTCAGAAGATCAACCTGTTTGGTCTAAAAACAAAAACGAAAAGCCGTTTAACGGAACTAACTTAAAGAATATTGGTTGTAAAGGATTAATCGCATTAAAACGTCCGTTATTGTTTAATTTGGATTTGGATATGGGCGAACTCACAGACATTTCTAAAAAACATCCAGAGGTTGTAAAAGAGTTGCTAAACGAAGCAGAAAGAGTAAGAAAAGAATTAGGAGATATTGATGTGATAGGAACAGACCAACGTGTGCCTCCGTTTGAAAATATTCAAGAGAAATACTAAACACTAAAATAAGAATTATGAATTTTCATATTAACAAATTAAAACTGAGTTTTTTAGGAGGTTTATTTTTTTTGATTTTAGGTTGTGCAGAAACCAAATCAAAATCAAAGACAAAAGAAAATACATTGCCAAACGTTGTTTACATTTTGGTAGATGATTTAGGTTATGGCGATTTAGGGTGTTACGGCGCAACCAAAGTAAAAACACCTAATATTGATAAACTTGCCAACCAAGGAAAAATGTTTACAGATGCACACTCAGCTTCTGCGGTATGTACACCTTCGCGTTATGCTTTGTTAACAGGGCAATACCCAATTAGAGGGAATAATGGCAAAGGCATCTGGGGACCAGCTTCTGTACCGTCGGAATTATTAATTGATACAGAGCAAATTACCATTGCCGATGTATTTAAAACTAGTGGATACAGTACTGCTGCTTTAGGAAAATGGCATTTAGGGTTTAAAACAGGTGAAAATGACTGGCAAGAACCTTTAAGTCCAGGGCCAAATAATTTAGGTTTCGATTATTATTATGGAGTGCCATTGGTTAATAGCGCGCCACCTTATGTTTACGTTGAAAATACCCGTGTGGTTGGCGGAGATGAAAAAGACCCGTTAGTTTTTATAGGAAGAGGTAAAGAAGGTGTCACGCCTATAACGCCAATTCCGCCTGAAGCATCACAGAGAACACCTAATATGTTTAAAGGTGCGGTTGAGGCACATAAACTGTACAACGATTATACTGTAGGCGAAGTGTTGGCTGATAAAGCTGTAAATTGGATTACGGAAAAAACTACAGGGGAACATAAAAATCCGTTCTTTTTATATTTTGCAACAACGCATATTCATCATCCATTTACTCCAGGAACGAATTTTCAAGGCAAAAGCGATGCAGAATTGTATGGCGATTTTATTCAAGAACTAGATTGGATGGTTGGTCAAGTCACTTCAACACTAGAGAAACAAGGCGTTGCAGATAATACGCTAGTAATTCTAACAAGCGATAATGGCGCTATGCTAAATTTAGGCGGTCGTAATGCAGTACGTGCCGGACATAAAATTAATGGCGATTTGTTAGGCTTTAAATTTGGTGTATGGGAAGGCGGGCACCGTGTGCCATTTATAGCAAAATGGCCAGGGAAAATTAAACCAGGAACCGTATCTAATCAATTAATTTGTAATGTAGATATGTTGGCAACATTTATGGCGGTTACAGGGCAAAATCCGAACAGTTTAGAAAATTCAGATAGTGAAAATGTATTGGAAGCATTTATAGGAGCTCCAAAAGAAAATATTAGAAACCAATTATTGTTGGCTCCTAAAAGTAAAAAACACCTGTCTTTACGAAAAGGAAAATGGATGTACATTCCTGCTAAAGGAAGTGGCGGTTTTGGTGGGTCAAAACCACATCAGCATGCTTGGGGTGGAGCAGCAGCGGTAAATTTTGTAGGCGGAAAAAACAGCGACATGGAAAACGGAAAACTAAAAGAAGATGCGCAAGTGGCACAATTGTATAATTTGGAAAACGATAAATATCAAACCACCAATGTGTACAATCAATTTCCTGAAGTGGTTAAAGAAATGGAAAGCATTTTAGATACTTACAGACCTAAAAACTAATATATAGATATGAAAAAAACGGTTCAAAATATTGGAATTTTAATGCTTTTGTTGGGATTAATATTTTCTTGTAATCAAAAAAAGAAATCAGAAAAAGAAAACCATGCTGCAGATACAGCTCCACACCAAAACCAAAAAATTGAAGGTGCTACTTATGGTGACGATGTAAGTTTTATGAAAAATTATATAGAACTTATCGAGTTAACAGATGCTAATAATCAATCTAAAGTTGCCGTTTCGGCGGCATTGCAAGGTCGCGTTATGACGAGTTCTGCCGATGGAAAATCTGGTAGAAGTTACGGTTGGATTAATAGTGAGTTGTTTGAATCTAAAGAAATCCAAGAACACATAAACGTTTACGGAGGAGAAGAGCGTTTTTGGTTAGGGCCAGAAGGCGGACAATACTCTATCTTTTTTAAAAAAGGAGCTGAGTTTACTTTAGATGATTGGTACACGCCAAAATTAATAGATTTAGAACCTTTTGATGTGAAAAATGTATCGGCGACTTCGGCTACGTTTACCAAAAAAGCATCTTTAAAAAATTATTCAGGGTTCCAGTTCGATATGGAAATTGAAAGAGAAGTGTCTATCCTTTCTAAAGATGATATTCAAAAGCAATTAAACCTTTCAGAATTATCTAATAATTTAAAAACGGTTGCATATCAAACTAAAAATACCCTTACCAATATCGGTACAAAAGATTGGAAAAAAGACAGCGGTTTATTGTCTATTTGGTTGTTAGGTATGTTTAATCACTCGCCAAATACCACTATTGTAATTCCTTATGTTCAAGGAGATGACGCTAAATTAGGGAAGGTAGTAAACGACACGTATTTTGGAAAAGTACCAGCAGAAAGATTGGTGGTAAAAGAAAATGCCATTTTCTTTAAAGGCGATGGAGAATACAGAAGTAAAATAGGTTTAACACCAATGCGAGCAAAGGATATTGCAGGGTCTTACGATTCAGCCAACGGAATTTTAACCATCGTAAAATACAACAAGCCTAAAAATGTTACAGATTACGTAAACTCGATGTGGGAAATTCAAGAAGAACCTTTTAAAGGTGATGTTATTAATGCGTATAACGATGGCGCACCAGAACCTGGAGCTAAGCCATTAGGGCCTTTTTACGAGTTAGAAACATCGTCTCCTGCACTGGCTTTAAAGTCGGGTGAAAGTGGAACACATATTCAAACTACGTTTCACATAGAAGGAGATGAAATAATATTAAATCCTATAATTCAAGAGCTTTTTGGAGTGACTATTAACGATATAAAAACGGCATTTAATTAAATATTCGGGTATGAATTCTTTAAAATTCAAATTAATTACAATTGTCTTTATATTCAGCTTAATTTTTTCTGAAAGTGCTTTTGCGCAGTTTGAAAATAAAACAACTATTATAGGTTTGGTTACAGACGAAAATAATAATCCCATAGATGGTGCATTTATTGAAGCTAATGGAGAAGGCACAAAAACTAAGTCTAACGGAAAGTTTTTGCTAAAGTTACACACAATAAATTCTGAAAAAACAATTTTTAGTGTTTCAAAACTCGGGTTTAAAGAACAAAAAGTAAAAGTAAATACAGCAAAATTAGCTAATGGTTTAATAATTCAATTGTTTCCCGATGGGAATAAACTGGCTAAATACCAAATAGAAAAAGTCAGTATAGAACCCGAAGTACTTTCAGTAATGAAAGAAAAATGGGGCGATAATTTTATACATGCTCAATATCCTAAGCAATTTTTAAATCACATCATTACGCTAAAACCTGGAGAAAATGTTCAAGCCGCTATCGACAAAGCTAATGAAAGTGGTGGCGGAATTGTGTACTTAACCGAAGGAATCCATACTACAGATAATTTAAAAATTAAAAGTAAAGTAACGCTTTGTGGAGCAGGAAGAAGTAAAACCATTTTAAAACACACGGGTAAAGATCATTTTATGGATCAGGCAGTACAAAAACTTACCGATGTTGTGTTTAAAGACATCACTTTACAAGGCGGAGAAAACACAAAAAGCGGGTTGAATTTACGCGGGCAAAACGATGATAGACACGAACGTTTTATGTGGCAAAATGTAAATATTACGGGTATCAATTCCCACGGAATTGGTATTAGCCGTGTGAACCATATAATTATGGACAATAGCCATTTTCAACACAATGGACTTAAAGGGAGTTTGCACCACAATGTATATTTTTTATTTGTAAGTTATGTCTTGCAGTCCGATTGTGATATGTCTAATCCTGCAGAAGGTAAATCAAATAAATACACTTCAACTTCCCATTTACTTACCCAACGTTGTGTGATGAAAAATGGAAAAGGAAATGGAATTCAAGCCGATAACGACCAAGGCGGTTATTTGTTTTTTCATAAACATCATTTGTCAGGATTTAAAAGAGTAGCCATGTGGTTCCCTTGCGAAGAATATTATAACAAGTTTCATTATACCGAAGACCCTAAATGGGTGCCTCAAAACGTGATTTTAAATCGTTGCGAAGTTATCAATAATGGTTATGGAGCCATGTGGAGAATTGTAAGGGGAAAGTCCAACGTCATCAATAGTTATTTTGATAATGAAAAAATTGATATGGGACTTTTAAAATGTAATGTAAAAATGGATAAAAATAGTGTGTTTAAAAAAGGCCATGCCTTTTATGAAGATGTAGAAGAGTGGCCAAAAGATTTAAAATTACTAGGGTAGTTGAACATACTTTAGAAAAAATAAATATGAAGATGAAAAATGGACTAGTTGTTATTTTAAGTGTTTGGTTTCTATCGGCTTGTGCCCAAGAAAAAAAGCCAAACATCATTTTTATTATGGCCGATGATTTGGGTTGGCAAGATGTGGGTTTTATGGGTAGTAATTGGTTTGAAACGCCAAATTTAGATGCTTTAGCCAACGAAAGCATGGTGTTTACAGATGCTTATATGTACCCAACATGCTCGCCTTCAAGAGCGGCTTTGTTAACAGGAAAACAGTCTTTTAGAACAGGTGTTTACACTGTTCCTGTATTAGAAAAAGATGATAATCAGCATCATATATTTTCACGTTGGACAGTTGGTTTGGAACACACCATGTACGCGCAACCGTTAAAAGAAGCTGGTTATAAATCCATTCACTTGGGTAAATGGCATCTAGTAGGACCTAATCCTAAGGAAGAAATAGATTATCCATTCGAAAAACCGTTGAGACAACCTAATAATGGAAATTTAGATTGGTTGCAAGAGCATCAATCAGCAGAAATTCAACAGTATTATCCAACAGGAAAAGGCTTCGATGAAAATGTTGGAGGTACATGGTGGGGCGATCCTGCTCGTGGATACAAAAAAGGCTATAAAGCGGAGAGTGGTGGCTACAAAGCTCCTTTTAAAAATCCGTTTATAGAAGATAAAAAAGATGATGAATGGTTAACAGATAGGTTAACAGATGAAACAATCAATTTTATCAAAAGAAATAAAAACAGACCATTTTTTGTAAACCTGCATTACTACGCACCGCATAGACCAACAGTTCCTAGAAGCAAGGAACAATACCAAAAATTTTTAAACAAAACTCCAGACTCTGTTACCGGACAAGGTGAAAAAGGATTAGAAGAAATAGCGGGTTATGCCACTATGATTGCTTCCATTGATGAAAACGTAAAACGCATTTTCGATTATTTAGATGAACAAGGTTTACGAGAAAACACCATTGTTATTTTTACATCAGACAACGGATTTAACGGTTTGCAGAGTAATACAAATAGCTTAAGAGGAAATAAAGGTACTGTTTACGAAGGAGGAATTCGCGTACCCGCATTTGTAAACTGGAAAGGCAAAGTAAAGGCCGGAATTTCAGAAACGCCTATTTGTGGAATGGATTATTTTCCAACGTTTTTAGACTTGGCTAATGTTAAAAATTATGAAGGCATTTTAGATGGAGAAAGTATTGTGCCTTTGTTAGAAGAAAAACGTTTCGCAGAGCGTTCCCTGTTTTGGCATCTGGCGAGCAACACCTACAAAAATCAACCATGTTCCATTATTAGAAAAGGTCATTGGAAACTCATTCAGTTTTTAAACGATGGAAAAGTGGAGTTGTATAATTTGAAAGATGATTTAAAAGAAACTGAAAACTTAGTTTCGGTAGAAAAGGAAGTTTCAGAAGCATTGTTATTAGAGTTAACATCTTGGAGAAAAGAAAACAAAGTGCCATTGCCTCCGGCTTCAGTATTAAAATTTTAAGCAAAAAATAATGAAAAAAAGTGTTTTAATAGTAATCCTGTTGTCTTTAGGAGTGTTTAAGGTTTATTCGCAATCTAAAATAAAATCGAATACAGTTAACTATACAACAATTAACGGACTAGAACGTGACTCCAACGGCTATATCCGTCGGGATAATAGCGATATTATTAAAGTAGATGGTTTGTATTATGTGTGGTACTCTAAAATGAGACAATTTGTACCCAATTTGCCAGTAGCTTCAACTATATGGTACGCTACATCTCCAGATGGGTTTACTTGGACAGAAAAAGGGGAGTGTATTGCAACTGGTAAAAAAGGAAGTTGGGATGATGATTTTGTTTTTACTCCAGGTATTCTTGTGGCTAATGATAAATACTACCTTTTCTATACTGCTATAAGTACAGTTAAATCGGAAAATGGACTTACAAGCCAAGATACAGCAATTGGTGCTGCGGTTTCCGATTCGCCAAATGGACCTTGGGAAAAACTCCCCTCGAATCCAATTCTTTTGCCTAGTGAAGACCGAAATGATTTTGATAGCCATCGTATTGATGACTCATGTTTAATTGTTCGAGATGGAAAATTTTGGTTGTATTACAAAGGACGTCAGTGGGGTAAAGCACCAACAGAAACTAAAATGGGAGTGGCTATAGCAGAAAACCCTGAAGGACCTTATATAAAACACAAAGAAAATCCACTTGTAGAGGGAAGCCACGAAGTTTTGGTTTGGCCTCAAGGAACAGGTGTTGGAACCATGGTAGGGATGAAGTTAAAGGGCAAAAAATCAATTCCATTTTACCAAATGTATGCCAAGGATGGTATTCATTTCAAAAAAACATATCAGATAGATAATGATAATGCACCATGGGCTCCTGGAGCGTATCGTCCAGAAGCTTTTACAGATAGTGATAAAGGACAGATAATAAAATGGGGCTTACATATTGGAGGAGCTAGACCTAATTTGTTTTTGGAAAGATTTGATATTACAAATTAAATGCTTATTTGAACTAATTTAAGAAAAGATTGATTTTATGAAAAGTAATACTTTTAAATTGAGGTTTTTAGCAAAAAAAGTACAACTGGTCGCACTATGTTTTTTTATAAGTCAGTTGGCATTTTCAAAAGAAATATATGTTTCTGTAGTAGGAAACGATTCTAACGAAGGTTCAATAAATCAACCTTTTGCGTCTATAAATCGTGCTGTTTCCGAAGCTAAAAAAGTAATAGGAAAAGAAGCTGTTACCATTTGGATGAATGAGGGAACGTACCATATTTCTGAAACATTGCTGTTAGATGCATCTTTTTCTGGAACGGCTCAATATCCTTTTACAATTTCAGCAGTACCAGGAGCAAAAGTAACCATAAAGGGTTCTAAAGTGTTGGATGGTTTACTGTGGAAGGAATTTAAAGATGGGGTTTACGTTGCACAAGTACCAAAAGGTCTTGAGTTCGATCAAATTTTTGTAAACAACCAACGTCAAGTTCGCGCACGTTTTCCTAACTATGATTATCAAAATCCATTGAGAGGAGGGAATGGATATCTAAAGGTTACAGGAGGAACCGATAGGCGATTTGATGAATGGTTTAGCTACAACCCCAATACGTTTACACAAAAAGAATGGAGCCAACCAGAAACCGGAATTGTGCATGCCTTTCAGAGCCATAATTGGGGTAATATGCAGTATCGTGTAAAATCAATAGACAGAAAAAATAATAAAGTGTTTTTAGGTGAAGGTGGTTGGCAGTTGCAACGTAAATTTGGAATTGGAGGAACAGGTGAAAAGGCATCTTGGTTTTATATTGAAAATATTTTTGAGGAGTTAGATGTTCCTGGTGAATGGTTTTTAGATACAGAGCATAATTTGCTGTATTACTATCCTGCCGCAGGTGTAAATCTTCAAGAATCGATAATTGAAGTTCCTTTATTAAAAGACTTAATTCAATTAAAAGGAACATCTCAAAATCCTGTAAAACACATCACAATAAAAGGCATAAACTTCACGCATTCCACACTAACATTCATGGAAGATTATGAACCAGTAGCACGAGGAGATTGGGCGATTCATAGAGGAGGCGCTGTTTTTATGGAAGGTGCCGAAAATTGTAATATTGAAGATTGCAACTTTGAATATTTAGGAGGAAACGGCGTATTTATGTGCAGTTATAACCGAAATAATGTGGTTAGAAATTGTCGTTTTGTGCATACTGGTGAGAGTGCCGTTTGTTTTGTAGGGTCGCCATCGGCAGTTCGTTTCTATCAAACATGGGACGACTGGGAAATTAAGGGTAAAGATTGGGACGATATGCGAAAAAACATGGATTTAAAACCTGGACCTAAATCTCCAGATTATCCTAAAAACTGTGTGGTAGAAAATAGCATCATGCACGATTTTGGCGATTTCGGTAAACAGGTAGCCGGTGTTTACATTTCTATGAGTCATAAAATTAGGGTGTCTCATAACACCATTTATAATTGTCCGCGTGCAGGAATTTGTATAAACGATGGGACTTGGGGCGGTCATATTATTGAAAACTGTGATATCTGGGAAACCGTTCGTGAAACAGGGGAACATGGTCCATTCAATTCGTGGGGTAGAGAAAGACAATGGCGATTTGGAAGCGGTAGTGACGAGCATTTTCTGAGAGAATACACAAAACTAGATGCCATAGATGTTACAATTCTTAGAAATAATAGAATTGCCAATTTCCGTAAATCTGTAAGTGCAGGAAATTGGACGATTGATTTAGATGATGGTTCTTCTAATTATGAAATTTATAACAACCTAAATTTAGGATCAACCATAAAACTTCGTGATGGCATGTACCGAAAGGTTTACAATAACATAACTGTAAGTGCAGTACCGTTGGGCTGGCATGTATGGCCAAAAAAGTCGTTTGATGAGGTGCATCATAATATTTTTGTTATTTCTGGAGCTGTTCCAGGTAAAACAAAACCAACAGAACAGTTTATTCGCGCTATAAGGTTACCTAGCGATGTCTCATGGAGTAATAATTACGATTATAATTTATACTGGAATGTGAACGAACCAAACAACCCTAAAATTGCCGAAAATAAATCTATGGCTGAGTGGCAGGCTCAAGGGTACGATCAAAATGCTGTAGTGGCCAAACCTTTGTTTAAAAATCCAGAAAAAGGAGATTACAGCGTGCAAGAGAATTCTCCTGCTTTAAAACTAGGCTTTAAAAATTTTCCTATGAATGAATTCGGACATCAAATGACTCGAATTGTTCCTTACGGAGGAAAATTTTCTAATAATGTTGAAGTTGAGCTTAAGGCAGATAAACGTATGGAAAGCGGCGGAAGCCTTCATTTTACAGTAGATGGTTCTGAACCGACAATACATTCACCTGTTTATGAAGCACCTTTCATATTAAAAAAATCTACTGTTTTAAAAGCCAAAACATTTGATGCAGATGGCAATCCTATAGGTTTTACTCAAAAAGCAATATTTAGGAAAGTAGACCAAGTTGAACACCCAAGCTGGTTTCAAACACTGCTTGATGGTAAGTACAATCAAAGAGTTACTGCAGTTGAAAAAAAGGCCGCTGTTGAAGAAATTTACGGAGCCATAATGGTTGATATTGCAGACGACCCAGATTTAATTGATGCTTCGGGAGGCTATAACTACGGATGCTTCATAAAAGCTATCGATCCACAAAAAGGATTAGCACTAATACAATCTGGATTATCAAAAGAATGGGTAATACAAGCAGTAAATGATGAAAAAGTTGAAAATATTTCAGATTTAAAAAAACTATTGAACAAATACCGAGGAAAACAAATTCATATAACGGCAGTTAGAAATTATTTAACCAAACAATTTACTATAACAACCACTAAAAACGAATAAGATGAATATTAAAATAACAAAAGCATTAGCTATTGCTCTTTTTGCAAGTATAATTTCTTGTAAAGACAATAAACAGGAGTCAGTTTCTGCAAATTGGATAATAGATTCTCAACAAGACTGGCAAAATAGTACAGATCAACTTAGTAATGTTGAAATTAAAAATGGCAAATTAGAGCCAACATCTAAAACTGCAAGCTTTAAAACCATCTTTAAAAAGTTTCGTAAAAAACAAGCTGTACAGGCGGTTACGTTTTCGCAATCAAACGAATGGCTCAATTGGCAGCCAATACAAAATATTGGGCCTTCTAATTTAGCCGATGCGCCTGTAACATTGCAGTTGGGCGCTGGAAATTATTGGATGTTTGGCAGGTATACTAAACCTAAAAAGCAAGATGGTTTCCAGGCAAAGGATACCGTTTTACAGGGTTTTAATACGAATTTAAAAACAACACCGTTTAAAAATCAGTTTGATGCTCCTGGAGGATTAAAACTGAGTTTAGGAGGTTATCATGCGTGGCAAAGTACCGATATGGTAAATTGGGTACATCACGGGCCAGTTTCAGAAGAATTTTCAAAATGGGTTACTACTGCAGAATATGTAGACGGGAAACTGTATTTGTATTACGATTTTCCAAACGACCAAGATCCACATCTTTATATAGACGATAATTTAACCGATGGCGTACCTGGAAAAAATATGGGTATGGTGTTTAACGATGTTACTCATGGGTCTGATTGTGCCGTAATTCGCGATTTAGATGGCAATTTTCATTTAATAGTTGAAGATTGGTCGCCTATTAACGCATCTACTCATGCCTGGGATTCTCCTTTAGCAGTTCATGCGGTAAGTAAAACAGGCACCGGCGATTTTAAAGTTTTAAACCCACCGGTTGATGAGCGAACAAACCCTACAGGAAAAACGGCCGAGTATGTCCATCCGCATTGGCATAAAGAAGCTCCAGATAGGTTTCCTGCAAAAGTAGCCAATGAAGATGTGCCACAGCACCGCGTAAAAAAAGGACAAAAAAGGGCTTACGGTAAATATGAAATTCATTCGCCAGAGCAAAATGCTTATGGAGATTGGGCTTCAATATCAATTGGTGGTCAATATTACTTATTTGCAGATTTCGATCCAGCAAACGGGCATGGCAGAAAAGATATGAGTGTAGCTTGGTTTACGTCTAGCGATATTAATAAACCGTTTGAATTTTGTGGAAACATTGGTCAGGGGCATCCAGATCCAGATATTATGTTTGCCGAAGGAAAATTTTATTTGATAACACAAATGAATACAGATTATGTGAGTGATGGACCTTGGGTTGAAACTGTAGAGGCAAGAATAGGTATAGATACCAATAATAATGGTGAAGTTGATACTTGGAGCGAATGGCAACCGGTTAAAGAACAGTACAATTATATTGAAGATTTTGCGAAACAGGTAGAGCGTATTCCGGCGTCTTTAAATGTGTCCGATTTACCTGAAGGTTACGGGTTTCAGTTGGAAGTTAAAATCTCTAATGCTTCGAAAAATATGTCAAAACCAGTGTTAGATAAGTTGGAGGTTTTATTTTAGATATGCTTGATAAAAATGAATAAAAAAATATCGAGGTTTTATGAGCCTCGATATTTTTAATTTCTGCTTGTTCTTAGAGTTTATTCGTAAATTTTATTTTTCAGAATAACACCATTATTGTTTAAAGAACCGTCGGTTAACGATATGGTTCTCCAGCTATCATACAAAACAAGTCCGTTAACACCTGCACTAATAGCGGCATCGATACGAGTAGCTCGATCTGAAAAAGCAGCGTTGTTATTTACTTCAGAGTCCCATACAGGTAAATCTCCTGCGGCTTCAATAAAACCTGGCCAGCTGTCGTGGTTAAAACCTAAATTATGTGTTGTAGCAACGGTAATATATTGTTTTATATCGGTTTGCGTAAGCATTAAGGTTCCAGCAGGAACACCCCAAGTGCAAGGGCCTATTAACTCCGCACCGTTAACGTTATTGTGTAAGGCACTGTAAATTTCGTTTATTTGAGCAGTGCTCCAACCTACGCCAGGTCTTCCATCTTCGTTAAAAGGTGTAATCCAATCTACTTCATATTGGGTGGCGAATTCTTTAATTCTATTTATTACAATTTGTGTTGCTTCATCGTTACCCAAAACCGATGGACCTGCAGCGCCTTGGTTATTAGGGTCTACAACAGTGCCATGTAATACTTTGTTAGCAATTCGTTGAGCGCCTTCCCACAGGGCAGGATTAGCCATTATTTTAAATCCTTCGGCTTTTGCTCTAGTATAGAAATAATCGAACATTTCTTCGTTTGGGTTTTCACCTTCAGGGAAAATAGTAATTCTTATACCTTGTACGCCTAACGCTTTAAAACCAGTTAATAAGTTCTCAACTTGAAGTGTTGTTGATAAAGAATTAAGTATTTGAGCTTGTTTTATATCACCTAGCACAATTTGTAGGTTTCCTGCGAAATCTCCGTTATCAATTTCTTCCACTTCTTCTTGAGGAAATAAAGGAATTAATTCGTCGGTATCTACACCGCCACAAGATAGGGTGAAGGAAATAAAAGTTATTAAAAATATTTTTGCCATATTATATTTAGTTGATAGTTTCATTTTGATAATATTTTTTATTTAACATTTAGAAATGCCGTTTGATTAAAAGTGAAAACATCGGAGTTTGTTCGGGCTTCCTTTAAAATTTGTTCCATTTCTTTTACAATTTCAGGGTGCTGAGCCGCTATGTTGTGTTTTTCTCCAATGTCTGTTGAAAGGTCGTAAAGTTGAATTTTCGACTCTCCTTTTTTAAGTACATTGTATTTTACAGCTTTCCAGTTGCCTTTTCTAACGGCTTGCCTACCACCTCTTTCATGAAATTCCCAATACAAATAGTCGTGATTTTTTTGTGAATTTGTATCGCCTATAAGTGTAGGTAAAAATGAAATTCCATCGATATTATCTGGAGTATTCGTTTCTGCAATATCTGATAACGTTGGGAATACGTCCCAAAAAGCGGATATGTGGTTTGTTTTAGTTCCTGGTTGTATTTTACCCGGCCAAGAAGCAATCATTGGAACACGAATGCCGCCTTCATATAAATCTCGTTTAAATCCTCTTAATTCGCCATTACTGTTAAAGTATTCTGGATCGGCACCACCTTCTTTATGTGGCCCATTGTCGCTGGTGAAAATAATTATAGTGTTGTCTTCTAAACCAAGTTCTTTTATCTTGTTCACAATTTCACCTACTTGGTTATCAAGTATTTCTACCATTGCAGCGAAAGCAGCGTGAGGTTCTTTTTGAGATTCATATGCGCCCTGTCTATACTTTGGGCCATCATCGGTCCCGATATAAGGTGTTTCAGGATTGTATTTTCCGCTATGTGCTTTTAAAATGTTTTCTGGTGCGGCCAATTCTGCATGAGGAATAACCGAAGCAACATAGGCAAAAAATGATGTGTCTTTATTTTTTTCTATAAACTCTATTGTTTTTTCATGGATAAGTTTAGGCGCATAAGTGCCTTTTAAATGTCCTTTGTTTTTTTGTAAAACTATCGAATCGTTATTATGCCATAAATGGTGGGGGTAGTAGTGATGGCCTAGTCTTTGGCAGTTATACCCAAAAAAGGTATCGAAACCTTGGAGAGTTGGATCACCTTCAGATTTTGGAAAACCGAGTCCCCATTTACCAAATGCTCCAGTTTTGTAACCAACTTCTTTTAATTGTTCTGCAATGGTAAACGTTTGGTCTGGTATTGGGTGTTGGCCTTCGGGTTTTATTTCTTTATTTCCTCTAATGGCAGTATGGCCAGTATGCATACCTGTCATTAATGCCGATCTGGATGGGGCGCAAACCGTGCTGCCAGAATAGTGTTGGGTAAATAACATACCGTTTTGAGCAAGCTTATCTATGTTCGGTGTGTTAAATTTAGTTTGCCCATAAACACCTACGTCACCGTAACCTAAATCGTCTGCTAAAATGTAAATAATATTAGGTTTTTTTTCTGTTTTACTGTTTGGCGTAACGGGATTAACGTTTTTATTAGATGAATTACAGCAATAAAGAAGCAGTGTAATTAATAAAAATAATATGTTTTTAAATTGATACATACGCATGTTAAAAAATGTATTTAAAATTATCTATAGCCGTTATTGGTAGGGTCTGTATTTAATAAATTAGGGTTTAGTAAAAGCTCTTGTTGAGGTATTGGAAGTAAAACGTGTTTTTCTTGAATGTTCGCTCCCGGGTTGTTCCAAGCTCTGTGCTCAACAGTTCTAACAACATCTAAAAGAATTCCCCAGCGAATTAAATCCATTTTTCTATGTCCCTCGGCCGCAAGTTCAAATTTTCTTTCGTCGTACATAGCTTCTCTAAATTCTTGTTGCGATAATCCAGACCAAGGTTTGTTTGGCTCGAAAGCACGTTCTCTTACTTTGTTAACATATGCATAAGCACCATTTGGCCCGTTTAATTCGTTTTCGGCTTCTGCCGCCATTAAATAGATGTCTGCTAACCTAAAAACGATATAGTTTTCGCTGTGGTTTTCTCTAGGAGACGTATTGTTTAAATTCCAGTTTTTGCGGTAATATGGGAACGATAATTGAAAACCTAGATATTCTGTTACAATGGTTGCATCATATCTTAAATCGTCTGGATCCCAATTTGCTTGGTCTGCAATTTCAGGTAAAGGTATGGCCCAACCATAACCTGTCATATCTTGATCGATTTCTCCAAGTGCGTTAAATAATAATTCCCAATTAGCTAACCCATCAGGATTATTAGTTGTTGGAACGCTATTTCTATCGGCGGGTTCATCTCTTAACCTTGGGTTATAATCGTCTGTTCTGTTTGTGTCTAAATCGCCAATAACAGGATCTGTAGTAAAATCTACAACAAAAATATGTTCTGCGTTATATTGATTGGTTATGTCTGTTTGGTCGAAAACATCGGCAAAATTGTCGAGCAAAGTATGTGGTGAATAGTTTATTATTTCGTTACATGCATCTAAAGCAGGTTGCCATTCTTCATCAAACAAATAGAGTTTTGCTTGCAAAGCTTTTGCAGCCCATTTAGTGGCTCGACCAAGTTCGTCATCGCTATATGTTGATGGTAAAAGGTTATAGGCTTCTTCTAAATCTACTTTAATATCTGTTCTAATCGTTTCTTTCGCAACGCGTTCTAAAACTGCCAGTTCGCTTAATGGTAGTAGCTCTCTAAAATAAGGTACATCGCCCCATAAATTTGTTAAATGGTAATAGGCTAAGGCGCGCATAAATAGAGCTTCTCCCATCACTTGTTCTCTAATATCTTCGGTTAAACTTTCATTGTTATCAACTCTATCAATAATATCGCAAGCATTTCTAATTAATTCATAAAGGCTACCCCAAACACCATTTCCATCGGATACGCCCTCGTTAATTAAGTAGTTGTGAATGTTAGCATTAACGTTTCTACTTGGTCCTACAACATCGGTACCGCTAACTAAATAATCATCGAGTCCTCTGGTTCTGTAAAGGTTTCCTCGGTGCAATATTCTATATAGGCCGTTCGAGGCTAAAATGGCTTCACTGTCGTTGTTGTAAAAGTTGCCAGTAGTTAGTAGCCCTCTTGGTTCTTCTTCTAAAAACGAATCGCAGGCAGTTAACAAAAGCACTGCAAAAACTAATATGTTTTTTATAATTATAGACTTTTTCATTTGTAAATTTTTAAAATTCAACTTTTAATCCTGCCAAAATACTTCTTGAGTACGGGAATTGACCCGATGCAAATCCTTGAGAAACAGAACCGAAACCAGATCCTGCAGAAAAATTATTTACTTCGGGATCTCCTAGGCTAAACTTGGAAAATAATGCAAGGTTGTTACCGGTAACATATATATTCATAGATTTAAATACATTTTTAAGGCTTGTTTGTTTTACCGGTATATCGTACGATAATGAAATAGACTTAAGTCTTAAAAACGAGCCGTCTTCAACGTTTACGGTACTGTTTGGATTAAAAACAGATGTGGATGTTCCAGCTCTTGGTACATCGGAAACTTCGTTTACCCCTTGAATCCATCGGTTTAAAACTCTGGTGTCTAGGTTTTCTTCACCTCTTCCGTAAAAGGATGTTTGAGTTCTTACATTAAATACTTCGTTACCGTATGAACCTTGGAAAAAGACATCTAATGCAAGGCTTTTGTATGTAAAAGTATTTCTTAAACCGCCAAAAAAATCGGCTTCGGGGCTTCCTATAATGCTATAATCTAAATTGTTTATTGTACCGTCTCCATTTAGGTCTGTATATCTTGGACCGCCTAAAAAAGAGCGCCCAATTCTATTGTCATCTATAATTTCCTGTGCGTCTTGGTATGTTCCTAAGTATTCGGCACCAATAAAAGCGGGGAATGGTTGTCCTACAATTAATGCAGCCGAAGAACCGCCTTGGTTTCCAGTAGATTGTAGTGTGATAAAATCTTCACCTCCAAGTTCTAAAACTTTACTTCTGTTAGCCGATAAGGTTAGTGAAGTACTCCATTGAAAATTTGGTGTATTTATGTTAACAGAATTTAGCAAAAATTCTACACCTTGATTTTGAACACTACCTACATTTCTTAGTTGGCTGCCTCCAGCTGTGTTTGGTACGTCTTGAGATAAAAGTAAGTCTTTAGTTACTTTTTTGTAATAACCTGCCTCGAAATTAATTCTGTTTTTTAGGAAGCCAACTTCTAAACCAAGATCTAATTGCTCTGTAGTTTCCCATTTTAAACCAGAAGAAGCTGGAGCTCCTAAAATTACAGCAGAACTTAAGTTTTCGTTAAACGTAGTAAAGGTGGGCGAAAACCTGTCGAACGAGTTGTAGGCAGAAACACCTTGTTCCCCAACAATACCAAAACTACCTCTTATTTTTAGGTTGTTAATTAAGCTTTGGTTTTGCATGAATTTTTCTTCATCAATGTTCCAAGCAACACCTGCCGATGGGAAAAATGCGTATTTATTTCCATCTTCGAAAACAGAAGAGCCATCGTAACGTCCTACTAAAGTTAAAACGTATTTTTTATCGAATGAGTAGGTTAAACGACCTAAAAAAGATGCTAAAGTTCTTTGTGAATATCCAGAACTTACTAAGTATGTTTCTGGGTCCGAACCAATTTCTAAACCATTAAATTCTAATACATCAAATGGAAAACCTTCGGCACTAGCCGATGAAGATTCGCTAGTATCCTTTTGCCAAGTAAAACCGCCTAATAAATTAAAGTTATGTTTGCCAAATTCTTGTTTAAAATTTAAGGTGTTTTCTTGAAGAATACTTTTACTGTTAGTTATTTGTACTCTACCATAACCGCCCTCATTATTGTTTAATAAACGTTCTGGAAGGGCACCAGGTAAATATTGGTTGTTTTTGTAAAAATTTAAACTTGCTCCAACGCTAGATTTAAATGTTAAACCTTTTAAAACTTCGTATTCTATATAAGTGTTAGCTATTATGTTTGTAACCAAGTCGTGATCTACTCGTAATTGTATATCTGCTTCTGGGTTACGTTGCAAGGTTCCACTTATTGGGTTTGTTCCTGTAAAGTTGCCATCATCATCATAAACTGTTCTTACCGGTAAAACATTTTGTACTATTTGAGCGTAGTTTACTTTATTATTCTCTTTGCGTTGTCCGGTAATATTTAATCTAAATCCTGTTTTAAATTTATCCGAAATGTCATAATCAAGATTGCTTCTAAAAACAACTCTTTCTAACCCAGATCCTTTAATAATACCTTCTTGATTAAAATAATTAATTGAAGAATAGTAATTTACATTTTCGGCATTACCAGAAACCGATAAATCTACGTTTTGTTTAATTCCAACTTGTGAAACTAAGTCAATCCAATCTGTGGTTTCTACAGCGTCTGGGTCGCTATATAAAAGCGGCAGAGTTTCGTCTGTAAGGCCAACAGAAACTGGAATTCCATTTACATCAACCGTGGGCCCAGGCGTAAATTGAGATCCTTCGTTAACGTATCTTATGTAGTCGGAACCACCAAGAATGTCAATTTTATTCGTAAGTTCTTCAACGCTAGTGTAAACGTTTAGGGATATGGTTGGTTTTCCAGGTTTTAATCCTTTACCATTTTTTGTACTTATAATTACAACCCCAGAAGCACCTCTTGTTCCATAAATTGCTAATGCTGTTGCATCTTTTAATATTTCAATAGATTCAATATCATTAACATTTATATTATTTAGGTTAAATCCGGTGCCCACAATAAATCCGTCTATTACAAATAGCGGGTTGTTATTACCGTTAATAGAGCTATTTCCTCTAATTCTTATTGTTGCACCAGAACCTGGAGCACCGTTGTTTGATGTAACTTCAACTCCGGCAGCACGACCTTGAAGCGCTTGGTCTACTCGTGCAACAGGTTGGTTTTGTAGCGCATCGCCATCAATAGATGCTACAGCCGAAACCAGTTCCTTTTTACTACTAGTACCATAACCAATTACAACAACTTCGTCTAAAGCTTGGGCATCTTCTTGCATAATAATGCTTAAATTGGTCTTGTTGCCAATAACTATGGTTTGTGTAATGTAGCCTACATACGAAAACTGTAACTCGGTTGTGGTAGATGTTTTAATAGAGAAGTTTCCATCGAAATCGGATGTTGTTCCAGCAGAGGCACCTTTAATAACTATGTTAACCCCTGGTAGCGGAACATTATTTGCATCGGTAATGACTCCATATATTACTTTCTGTTCTTGGGCTTGAGTAATCCCAATTATGCCAGAAAACAACATAATAATTATAAATTTAAAATTCATAAAATCAGTTTATTTAGTTAGTAATAAAATTTAGGTAAATGTAGTAACAAGCGTTTTATTAAATATCTTAATTAAAGTATACAAATGTTGCAAAACACCTAATTTTTGGCATTTTACATTCAATGTACTTTTATCTAGTATGTTTGTTTTTGGGGGTTAATATAGGTAGATGGTTTTAATGAGGCTCTATGTTTTTTAGCTGTTAACATTGTTTTGCAGCTGTATTTCTTTTTAATAAATAAAATGATGAAAATGCCTTTTGCAACATTTTTACACCTTATTAGAAACACGATAAACACCTCGTTAATGTTCTTTTTTTAGAAATTGGCATTCATTAAAAAGACTAACTAAAAGATTTAAACTAAATTATTATGACAATTAAAAAACTATGTAGTTACGCGTTTATAGTATTAATGGTTGTATGCTCTTGTAGTGATGATGTTAATGTTATAGACTACACTGAGTTTGATTCGGTTTTAGCAGAGGCAAAAAATGCAGCCGATGTATCAAAGGAAGGAGAATCAAACGGAGATATAACTATTGGCGCAACGGTTATTTTGGAAGCTGTAATTGCTCAGTACGAAACTTACAGAGAAACTGCTATAAACCAAGGTACTTTAGATATTGCAACCAATAAAATAAGCGCCGCTTTAGATACTTATTTAAATAGTATAGTTATTATTGATGGTTCTAGCCTAGAGTCTACAATAACGAGTGCGCAAACGTTACATGATAATGCAGTAGAAGGTATTTATCCCGGAGAGTACGAGGTTGGCTCAAAAGCTACTTTACAAGCGGTTATAGATGCTGCCTTAGTAGTTTCTAATAATACAGAATCGACACAAGCTGAAATCAACACAGCGCTTGCCAATTTATTAGTAGCTATAAATGCTTTTGAAGATGCCGAAAACCCACCTTTAGATTTTACGAATTTAGAAGCTGAAATAACCGGAGCACAAACCTTACATGATGCTGCCATTGAAGGTACTGCAATTGGAGAGTATGCGGTAGGTTCGAAAGCAACTTTGCAAACAGCAATTGATGCTGCACAAAGTGTAGTCGATACTACAGAGCTTTTGTCGCAAGCCGATGTTGATGCTGCTTTACAGACTTTACAATCGGCAGTAGAAGATTTTAACTTAGCAAGAGTTGGTGGCCCAGATAGAGATATAACCCAACTTACGGCAACCATTGCAAACGCACAAGCAATACATGATGCAGCCGTGGAAGGTACAGAACTAGGAACTTATCAAATTGGTTCTAAGGCTATATTGCAATCGGCTATAGATGATGCTCAAGCTGTTGCAGACGATATTTCAACCGGACAAACAGTTGTAGACGATGCCGAACAAACTTTACAAGACGCAATTGCTGCTTTCGAGGAAGCGTTGCAAGGTGTTTATGTTGTTAGTTTAGGAGGTGCAGATTATATTGAAACACCAACATTTCAAGGAATAGCGGGTGCTGCCGAACGTACTATGGAAGCTTGGATTAAAACCGATCAATCTACAGCAACTACAACCTTAATTCTTTCATGGGGAATTAATGCCAATAGAGAAAAATGGGACATGAGAATAAACTCTGGTTCGTTAAGAATTGAATATAGCGGTGGTGGCGTAAATGGAACTGCTACTATAAACGATGGTCAATGGCATCATGTGGCCGTTGTTATGTCTGCTAGTTTAGATATAGAATTGTACGTAGATGGTGCTTTAGATGGTTCTGGTGCCGCAACTGGAATTATTTCATCAACAGCAAACAATTTTAATATAGGAAGAAGCACAGGACAGCCAGATCGCCATTTCTCTGGTTTAATTAGCGATGTGCGTATTTGGAGCGTTGCCCGTACAGCTTCTCAAATTGCAGATAATAAAGATGTACGTTTAACAGGTAGCGAAACTGGTTTAACGGGTTATTGGAAGTTAAATGATGGTAGTGGCACGTCGGCTGCAGATTCTGGACCGGCTAATCATACCGGTAATTTTGTAGGAAATCCTATTTGGGAAAAAATAACTTCTGGTTTGCCTTTTTCTAATTAATACGAGATTAAAAACATAAAATTAAACCTAAAATAGAATATTAACGCATATTCTATTTTAGGTTTTTTATATTTAGTCTTGAAACCAACCACTAAAGAGACCTGTATTAATTTATTATGAAACGCTACTTACTGCTTTTTTCTATACTTATTTTATTTTTTAAAGGATTTTCACAAACTGCCGCATCCTCATTTTTAGAGCTTAAAATTGATGGCGTGAGTTTTAACAAAAAAACCAATGTTATTTTTGAAGATGATTTAGGTTTTTTATGGTTAGGCACCAATAATGGTCTTTTTCGATATGATGGCCATAGTTTAAACGAAAATGTATTTAATGTTTTTGATGAAAATTCTATTCCCAATAATAATATTAACTCGATAATAGAGGATGATTTTGGTAATTTATGGTTGGGCAGCGAAAGTTACTTAATAGCTTATAATAGAAAGCAAAATATTTTTAAAGGGTTCTATAAGGATAAAAGTTCTAAAATACTTGGGAAATCGGCCAACGGAACCATTTGGGCTTTTGTTCAAAAGGTAGGCTTAATTAAAATAAAATCAAATAATAAAGTTGAAGCCGTAACGCTAGACTCGAATATTAATTACAAAAAAAATAATGCTCAAAACCAAATTGCAGGCGCTACCATATATAGTTATTTGCAGGATGATTTTGGTAGAAATTGGTTTACATCATCAAAAGGAGTTTTTATTTTAGATGAATCTGAAACTATAATAAACTCCAATCTCAATGATAAATTATTAACCTTTAAAAAAGGTAAAAACAATACCATACTTGCATCAACCGAAAACGAGATTAAAGTTTTAAAGTATTTTAAAAACTCTACCGATTTAAAAATTTTAGAAACCTATAATTCAGGTCATTTTTTTAAGGACGAAAATATTACATGTAATATAAATTCATGTTCTACCGAAAATAAGGGAGATGTTATTTGGTTAGGTACAAATATTGGATTGTTAAAAGGAGAAAGCGGAATTAATGGGTATCAATTTTCATTATTTAAAACCTATTTGCAAAAAAAGGAAAATTTAAGCAATCAAATTAATACATCGTTAATAGATAGGTATAATAATCTGTGGGTAGGCACCCAAAAAGGGGTTAATAAACTTATAGGGAAAGCCAATATTTTTCAAGAGATATCAATAAATACAGATTTAGCCAACGTTTTTGCGACTTCTATTTTACCAGAAAATAAAAATCAAATACTTGTAGGGTTTAGAAACAAAGGTTTATATCGGTATAATTTTAAAAATAAGACCACTAAAAATTTGTTTAATGCTACAGGAGAGGTGTCTTTTTTAAAAATAGATTCAATAAATAAAATGTTGTTTTTAGCTGTAGGTAATAAATTATTGAAAGCCGAAAATTACAGTCCAAAAAACTCCAGAATTACTCTGGATACCATAAAAAAATATAGTAACCCAATTAAGGATGTAGTAATTGTAAACGAAAACAGTATTTGGGTTGGTATGTGGAGCAAAGGAATTGATATTGTTGTTAACAGAGAAAAAACTTTATTCGAAAAAAAAGTTATTTCAACCTTAGCCAATAACAATGTGTTTGTAATGCATTTAGATAAAAAGCAAAATATTTGGATAGGAACCAGAGGCGAAGGTCTTTTTAAAGTGAATATTAAAAACCAAACGCTTAAACATTTTACCCCGAGTTTAAAAAACGGTTTATCTTCAAATGCAATTTTATGTATTAAAGAAACAAAAGATGGAAATATATGCATTGGAACCCGTGGCGGTGGATTAAATATTTATAGCGAAACCAAAACAGATCAAATAAAAATATTTAATAAAAATAATGGGTTATTATCGGGTACTATTTGCAGTATAGAAGAAGACAAAAAAGGAAATTTATGGTTAAGTACCTTAGCTGGAGTTTCTCACCTAGATTTGTCCACTCAAAAAATAAAAAACTTCGCAGCCGATGAAGGTGTAAACCATCGCCAGTTTACGTTTAACGTGCAAAATTCGTTTCAAGATCACTTATTTTTTGGGTGTTTGGGAGGCTTTTACATTGTAAATACAAATAACTTTAAAGAAACTAGCTTATTAGCTAATACGGTAATTACCGATTTTTCAATATTTGGGAATGCTGTTAACGATAGCTTAATTCAAAAAAACAATGCCATCATTAAGCATAAGTTACGAAATAACGAAGTTATAGAGTTACCGTACAACCAAAACAACTTAGTTATTAAATTTTCGTCTTTAGATTTTACTTCGCCCAGTAAAAACAAATTTGCCTATAAACTAGAGGGTGTAAACGATTTTTGGCTAAATACCGATGCAACAAACAGAAATGCTAATTATAATAATTTGCCTCCTGGAACTTATACGTTTATGGTTAAAAGTACAAATAGCGATGGTGTTTGGAATGATAAGCCAGCGCAATTAGCATTTGCCATAACACCGCCAATTTGGAAAAGTAATACCGCCTTTTTGTTATATGCAATTTTAGGTGTTTTTAGTATTTGGTTGGCGTGGTATTTAATTAAAAATTGGTATAGATTAAAGAAAACTTTAGTGGCAGAGACCGTAAGTAGAGAAAAGGATAAAGAGCTTCATAAAATGAAAATGACTTTTTTTACTGATGTTTCTCATGAGTTAAGAACACCTTTAGCATTAATTCAAGGCACTATAGAAAAAGTGGTTAAAGAAAAAAAGTTTGAGCTCAATCCAATGTCGTCACAACGTATTTATAATAATACACTCAGGATGCAACGACTTATAAATCAAATGTTGGATATTAGAAAATTTGATGAAGGAAAATTAAAGCTAAATATTTCAAAAAACGATATTTTAACAGATATAAAAATTATAAAAAATGCCTTTAACGATTTTGCTAAAATTTATGAAATAAAATATGAGCTTAATACAAGTTTAACAGAAGCAAATGGTTGGTACGATGTCGATATTTTAGAAAAAATACTGTTCAATCTTTTATCTAATGCATTTAAATATACTAAGGAAAAAGGAGAAATAACATTAAATGTAGAGTTGATAAAAGATTTGAATTCAAAAAAAGAATTCGCGAAACTTCAAAAAGGAAAATATATTAAATGTTTAGTAAGAGATAACGGTGTAGGAATACCAGAAAAAGATTTAGATCGTATTTTCGATAGGTATTACCAAGCCACAAAAACCTATACAAATCAAATTCCCGGAACAGGTATTGGTATGGAGCTTGTTCAAAAATTAGTGGAGAGACATCATGGTTTTATATCGGTAGCGAGCGTAGAAAATGTTTTTACAGAATTTGTGTTTTATTTACCGTTAGATAAAAATAAATATCAAAAAAGTGAACTTTTAGAAAAAGGCATGCCTTTAAAGAAAAACTTTATAAAAAATTCTGAATACCAGGTAATTGAAGAGGTGTCTTCAGAATTTGATGCAAAATCAAACGCTAAAAACACCCATAAACCTAAAATATTAATTGTTGAAGATAATCCAGATTTAAGGCAAATGCTAAAGGATGAGTTGAGTAATTCATATAATATAATTGAAGCCGAAAATGGTCAAGAAGGGTACAATATGGTTTTAAAAGAAAAACCGCAATTAGTAATAAGCGATGTTTTAATGCCAATAGAAGATGGAATAAGTATGTTAAAACGACTAAAAAATAATGTTGAGGTTAACAATATTCCAGTATTTATGCTTACCGCCAAAACAGCAAACGAAACAAAAATAGAATGTGTAAGTCTTGGAGCAGAAGATTATATAGAAAAACCGTTTAGCTTAGAGTTTGTAAAATGGAAAGTTAAAAATGCCTTGGTAACCAGAAAAATTCTGAAAGAAAAATTTAGTAAAGTCATTACGGCAAAACCTTCAGAAATCGAAATAGAATCGAGCGACGAAAAATTTGTTAAAAAACTAATTAAAATTATTGAAGATAATATAGACGACAATTTACTTAGTGTAGAGTTTTTAGCTTCGGAGGCAGGTATGAGTCGCGCCAATTTGTACCGAAAATTACAAGTTATTGTTAACGATACGCCTGTTAATTTTATTAAAAAAATAAAGTTAAAACGAGCGGCTCAATTACTTGAACATGGAGATTTGTATATTTCGGAAATAGCTTACATGACAGGATTTAATAACCAAAAATACTTTAGCAAATGTTTTAGTAAAGAGTATAACATGAACCCAACACAGTATGTAAAAAAATATGCTAGCTCCAAATCTTCAAAAAGTATCCAGGAGTTATAAGTTGCTTTATTATCGTTTTTTATAACATATTTGAAACATTTTTACCCTCCTTTTTGGAGTTTGTATTTTTACTTTTAACCATCTAAACCACAAAATAAAACATGAAAATTATTATTCAAGTTATCCTTGTTTTTTTTATCGGGATACCCTTTAGTTTTAGTCAGCAAACCAAAAACACAGCAAATCAAATTAAACCTTGGGAAGACCCTCAGGTATCAGGAATAAACAGGTTACCGGCAAAAGCAACATCGGTTTCTTATGCAACAGCAGACCTAGCAAAAACAGCTAAGTTTAACAACTCAAAAAGAATCATGTCCTTAAACGGCGATTGGAAATTCTCTTGGGCTGCAGTTCCAGAAAAAGCACCAAAAGATTTTTTTAAAACTGATTTTAACGCAAAAGATTGGAAAACCATTCCAGTTCCTGCCAATTGGGAGCTGCACGGTTATGGTACCGCAATTTATACCAACATTACCTATCCATTTGTTCCTGTAGAACCACCCTTTACGCCAGAAAACGACAACCCAACCGGGTGTTATCTAACCAGTTTTAATGTTCCAACTAATTGGAAAGACATGCAAATAACCCTAAACTTTGGCGGTGTAAGTTCTGCATATTACGTATGGATAAATGGTAAGCAAGTAGGGTATAGCGAAGATAGCATGTTGCCTACGCATTTCGATGCAACACCGTATTTAAAAGAAGGCGAAAATACATTGGCTGTAAAAGTATTTCGTTGGAGCGATGGTGTGTATTTAGAAGATCAAGACCATTGGCGATTAAGCGGAATTCACAGAGATGTATATTTAACCGCCGCACCAAAAGTACAGTTATACGACTTTTTTGTAAAAACAGATTTAGATGAGAATTACGAGGATGCAGAATTACAAATTCGTCCAAAAATTAAGGTTTTTGATGGTGCTTCCCTAGAAGGTTATGTTTTAGAAACCATGTTGTTCGATGATAACGGAACCCCAGTTTTAGAAACTCCGTTAACAATAAATGCAAAAAAAGTATACAACGAAAAATATGAGCAGCGAGGTAAACCCAACTTTGCCATGTTAAAAGCACAAATAAAAAACCCAAAAAAATGGAGTGCAGAACAACCTAATTTATACACTTTGGTGTTTACTTTAAAAGATAAAGAAGGAAATGTAGCAGAGGCTAGAAGTACCAAAATTGGCTTTAGAGAAATAGAGTTTAAAGATGGTGAATTATTTGTAAATGGTGAATCTACGTTAATGTACGGCGTTAACAGGCACGACCATAGCGCACTTACAGGAAAGGTGGTTTCAGAAGAATTGATGTTAAAAGATATTTTATTAATGAAGCAGTTTAACATTAACGCTGTTAGAACATCGCATTACCCGAATAATGAAAAATGGTACGAGTTGTGTGATGAATATGGTATTTATGTTATGGACGAAGCTAACTTAGAAACGCATCATTTAGGAGGAAAACTAAGTAACGATGCCTCTTGGTCTAGTGCTTTTTTAGAAAGAGCTGTAAGAATGGTAGAGCGCGATAAAAACCATCCATCTGTTATTTTTTGGTCTTTAGGAAACGAGTCTGGTTCTGGGTTTAATCACGCTACCATGGCTAATTGGATGAGAAGTTACGACGACACCAGAACGGTGCATTACGAAGGTGCCCAAACCACTGGCGGAAGACATAAAATTGAAGATGAAATTTTTAAAGACCCAGGTTATGTGGATATGATTAGTAGAATGTACAACCCTATTGAATATATGGTGAAAATGGCTAATTTGGAAGATGATGGTCGCCCCGTAATTTGGTGTGAATATGCACATTCTATGGGGAATTCAACAGGGAATTTGTTCGAGTTTTGGGATGCCATTAGAGCAAACAAACGAATGATTGGTGGTTACATTTGGGATTGGGTAGACCAAGGTTTGTTGCAAAAAACCGAAAGCGGTGAAGACTATTTTGCATTTGGTGGCGATATGGGTGATACAGCCATTAATTCAGGAAATTTTTGTTTAAACGGTATTGTAGATCCGGTAAGAAAACCTAAGCCGGCTTTATGGGAATGTAAAAAGGTTTTTCAACCAGTAGAAATAACAGCCAACGATATTTTAAGTGGTTGGGTTGAGGTTAAAAACACTCACGATTTTATCAATTTAAATCAGTTTAATATTGAATTCAAATTACAAAAGGATGGCGTTACAATTAAGGAAGAAGCAGTAAATCCTGTAAATGTGCTTCCAAATCAATTAGAAAAAATTAAAATTCCGTTTAAGTTACCGAAATTAAAAGAAGGTTCAGAATATTTTGTACGCGTAAGTTTTAAACTAAAAGAAGCTACAAAGTGGGCAGCTAAAGGACACGAAATTGCTTGGGAGCAACTTTCTATTCCTAATGTTAAAAATACATCAGAAATAGATTATTCAAAAACTCCAAAATTAACGGTAAATGAATCTAAAATTATAGGAAAAGATTTTAAAATAGAATTCAACAGTAAAACAGGAGAATTAACTTCTTTTAAATTTAAAAATGAAGAATTAATTCACGGCGCCTTAATTCCAAATTTTTGGCGACCAATTACCGATAATGATAGAGCCGGAGCGAGAACACCTAAATTGTTGAAAGTTTGGAGAAATGCACACAAAAATAAAAGTTTAGAGTCTTTTGATGTAAAACAAATCAAAGCAAATCAAGTTGAGGTAACTACAAGTTATTTGTTGAAAGATGTAAATGCTGTATTAAAATTAAATTATACTATTTATGGCGATGGAACCATAAACGTAGAAAATATTTTCGATGTAGATGAAGCTTCAAATTTACCAATATTACCTAAATACGGTATGCAAATAGAAATTCCAAAAAGCTTTGATGCATTTACCTATTTTGGTAAAGGGCCGCATGAAAATTATAACGACAGAAATTTATCTGCCGATGTAGGGTTGTATACAGAATCTGTTGAGAACGATTACCACATGTACATTCGTCCGCAAGAAAGTAGCAATAAAACAGAAGTGCGTTGGTTTACCTTAACTAATAAAAGCGGAAAGGGTATTAAGGTTACAGGTTTGTCAAATAATTTAAGTGTTAGTGCATGGCCTTACACCGCAAAAAATATAGAAGATGCATTACATACTTATGACCTTAAGAAAGCAGATTTTATTACGCTAAATATAGACCATAAACAAATGGGTGTTGGAGGAGACGATAGTTGGTCTCAAAAAGCATTGCCACATGAGCAATTTAGGGTTCCAGCTAAAGATTATAGCTATAGTTTTAGCATAAAACCTATTAAATAATATCAAATGTTACAAATCCTACTTATTAAAGTGGGATTTGTTTTTAGATAATAATTCATCAACTATAAAGCATAATTACAAAGCGCATTGTTAATGAAATTTTTTATAAAACTATTTCACAAGCAAAACCATCTGGCATACAATATTGTAAATGGTTGGTTTTATAGCCAGATACAACATTTTATACCCCTAAATTATACAATAGAGCAACGTAATCTTATTTATCATTAGGTAATTTTAAACACAACTAATTAAATAAGACAAATACAATGAAGAAAAAAACTACTTTTTTAGCAATACTATGTATAATAATTTTTGGTTGGGTGGAAGCTCAAACTCTAATAGCGCATTATAATTTTGATAATAGTTTAAACGACGAAACTTCAACCTATAATTTATCGGCTTCTTCCGGTTTTACGCCAACCTTTGTAACTGGTCAGGATGGTACAGCTAATGGCGCAGTAACAGGGTTTGCATCTCAAGACTTTTTATCCACGGCATCAAATTTTGAAATTGATGGAAGCGAACCGCGTACAATGGCTGCATGGATTAATGCTAATTCGTTACCAGGTTCTGGTCAAGCAATAGTGGGTTTAGGAGAACAATCGCAATATAAACGATGGACTTACGGAACTCTTGGCGTACGGTCGAGAATAGAAATAAATGGAAAAGGGTTTAATGTGCCTTCTCCAGATTTTGTTACAGGAGTTTGGTACCACGTAGCTGTTACTTTCGATGGTACAACGGCTAAATTATACGTAAACGGAGAATTAAAACAAACAAATACTACTTGGGCAGTTGTAAATACCACTTCAGCACCTTTAAAAGTAGGTAACGATTACAATGCGGTTTCCCCTGCATTGTCAACAAGAGGTTTTCAAGGCGCCATAGACGATTTACGCATTTATACCGGAGCAGCAAATGACGCCTTTATATTAAGCTTATACAATAATACCGTTTTAAGTGTTAATAATAGAAATGATGTTTCAACTTTTAAAGCATTCCCTAACCCTGTTAAAAACAGGTTGTATTTTTCTTCAAATGAAATAGCTTCGGTAGAAATTTATAACTTATTAGGAGCTAAAGTTATAGCAAGCAAGGTGAGTAATGGTATAGATATGAGCCAGTTGAAACTAGGAATTTATTTATTAAAATGTTTTAATTCCAATAACGAGGTTGTTGGCACAATTAAAATTACAAAAAACTAAATAATATATAAGTTCAGCAATTCAATATCATGGTTCTGCCATTTTAAAAATGAAAATTTCAATAACATTTTTCCTATTATTTTCTGTATTTACATCCTGTGCTAATAAAAATAAAGATTCGCATGCAATCAAAGAAAATTTAAATAAACCAAATATCATTATTATCAATCTAGATGATTTGGGTTACGGCGATTTAAGTTGTTATGGAGCTACAGAAATAAAAACGCCAAACATCGATAAACTAGCGAACAATGGGCTTTTGTTTACTAATGGTTATGCTACATCGGCAACATGCTCACCTAGTAGGTTTTCATTATTAACAGGTGTTTACCCGTGGAGAAATAAACGTGCTAAAATTCTAGCTGGCGATGCGCCTTTGTTAATAGATACTGCGCAACAAACATTACCTAAATTGCTTAATAAAGCGGGTTATAATACCGCAATAATTGGAAAATGGCATTTAGGTTTGGGGTCGGGACATGTAAACTGGAATAATACAATTACTCCAGGACCAAATCAAGTTGGGTTTAATGAATCCTATATTTTAGCCGCTACTCAAGATCGCGTTCCTACGGTTTATATTCATAATGGTAATGTGGTTAATTTAGATAAAACCGATCCTATTCAAGTAAATTACAAAAAGAACTTTTTAGGAGAACCAACCGCTCTTTCTAATCCCGAATTAGTTACAATGAAATGGCATCATGGGCACAATAATAGTATTGTTAATGGTATACCAAGAATTGGATTTATGAAAGGTGGAGAAAATGCTAAATGGAGCGATATTGATATGGCAGACCATTTTTTAGGTAAAGCTAAAGATTTTATAAAATCTAATAAAAACACCGATTTCTTTTTGTACTACGCCATGCAGCAACCGCATGTACCACGAACTCCGCACCCTCGGTTTGTTGGTAAGTCTGGAATGGGACCTCGTGGAGACGCTATTTTGGAGGCCGATTGGTGTGTTGGGGAGTTGTTAAAAACCTTGAAAAATCTTGATGTTTTAAACAATACGCTTATTGTATTTACCAGTGATAATGGGCCTGTGTTAAACGACGGTTATTTTGATGAAGCCGAAGAAAAATTAGGAAAACATGACCCTAAAGGTGGTTTGCGTGGTGGGAAATACAGTCTTTTTGAAGCTGGTACAAGAGTTCCTTTTATCACATATTGGCCTGGTGTTATTAAATCTGGAGTGTCTCAGGCTTTAGTATGTCAAATAGATTTATTAGCATCCTTGGGTTGCCTTGTAGGAGAAGAAGTAAATGCAACGGACAGTAAAAATATTTTAAAAGCATTTACTGGTAAATCAAACCAAGGACGCGACCATTTAATAATCGAAGCTAAATCTCGAACCGCTTTACGAAGCGGAGATTGGGTCATGATACCTGCATATAAAGGAAATCCAATAAATAGCAAGGTAAATATTGAAACTGGAATTTTGCCTAAATATCAACTTTACAACCTAAAAACAGATAGGGCGCAAAAACATAATCTTGCCAGCGAAAATCCAGAAAAATTAAATGCAATGATAAAAATTTTTAAAAACCTAAAATCGTAGTTAAAGCTTGGTTTTTAGGTTCGTTTTTTGGGCTTGTAAAATACTTTGTAGAAATCTAATTGTCGGTAATACAATAAAATGGGTGATACGTAGCGAAATAATGAGAGCAGGCCAAACCATAAATAATTTAATTTATAAAAAGTAAAATGAAAATAATTTTAATGAAACCAAAAGCATTCAGGTATTTACTATTATGTTTATTGGTATTGCCAATAGGTTTATTTTGCCAAAACAGTAAGGTCTTTTTAGTAATCGGGCAATCTAACGCAGCAGGTCGTGGTGAGTTACCAGATCCGCTACCAGAATTAAATAATGTTTTGGTTTTAAATGGTGCTGGCAAGTTTGAAAAAGCTACGCCTGCATTAAATATATATTCCACCATACGAGACCAAAGCAAAACACAAGGCTACAATCTTGGATACACTTTTGGACAAGCAATGCATGATAATATTGGAGAACAAATACATTTGGTTGTTAATGCTAGGGCTGGTTCTTCAATTGATGCATGGGAAATTGGAGCTTCACAAAATTATTATGGAGAGGCAGTTGCCAGAACGCATGAAGCATTACAAGAGTTAGGATCTGGCGCTCAATTAGCTGGAATAATATGGCATCAGGGAGAATCTAATTATGCGCGTACAACCTATATAGCCCAACTTTCGGCAATAATTGAAGGTTTTAGAACCGAATTTGGTAATCCTAACTTACCATTTATAGCAGGCGAAATATCATATGAAAACAAAAACTATTTAAATTTTAATTACGATTTAATAAGCAATCTAACCAGTTCGGTTTCAAATACCGAGGTAGTAAGTGCCGAAGGTCTTACCACTGTGCCAGAAGATGATATTCATTTTAATGCGTTGTCTCAAAAAATATTAGGCAATCGATATGCGGTAAAAATGTTGCAAATGATGGGATACACTAATATTAACGTTAATATTCCTGAACCAGATACTAACGGAATTACTCATTTTATCCCAGACCCTAGTAGGGAATATTACATTCAATCGGTAGCAGGTAAGCGGTTAGCAGCAAATGGAAGCAATAATTTTGCAACAGCCGAAGCCCCAACAGTTACGGGTAATACAGTAACTTGGAAATTTATAAATAGTGGAGATGATGGACTGTATCATGTAGAGTTGGCCTCTGGAGGAAACAGACCTAGATTGCAATCTAATAATAGCGGAACTGCGACAATGCAACCAACGAGTTCCTCGGGAAGTTGGACAAAGTTTATTATCGAGGAACGTACTTATGGCGAAGGCGTTTATCATATTACTGCTCCATTTGGCTCCGATGGGGAAAGGCGCTTATACCTCGATTCAACTAACGGAACTGCTGGTATGTACGCACTTAGTAATGAGGGCGACGAATCTACTTTCTCCATTGTTGAAACAAATTCGCTTTCTGTTAATAAGGTTGCAAATGTGAGTTTTTCTAGTTTCCCCAATCCATTTGCAGATAGGTTTACTATTAAAGGATTAAACCCAAGTATAATGGTTAAAGAAGCTAAAGTGGTAAATTTGAATGGAAATATTTTGAAGGTTCCAGTAAGTATAAATAGAAGTGAAATTCAAGTTTATGCAGAAAATTTATCGGCTGGAGTCTATTTAGTACTATTAAAAACGGATAAAGGTAACTTTACCAGTAGAGTTATTAAAAATTAGCTTTTTTGTGTTAATCAATAATTACAATGATTAAGTTTTTTTGTTCTACATGTATTATAATTAGTGTCTTTTCTATTGGAATGGCACAGGAAAACGCGTTAAGTTTATTAGATAGTAATAGGCTTGAAAGATCTGGAAGTAATCACCTTGTTAAAGTTGAAATTGATGCCTCCCAAACTTATCAAACCATTCATAATTTTGGGGCGTCCGATGCTTGGTCTATTCAATTTGTTGGGAAAAACTGGCCAGAGTCATCAAAAAAGCAGATTGCTGATTTACTTTTTAGTAGAGCATTAAAAAAAGACGGTAGCCCCAAAGGAATAGGGCTTAGTGCTTGGCGATTTAATATTGGTGCAGGTAGTATGGAGCAAGGTGAAGCCAGTGATATTAAAAACCAATGGAGGCGCACAGAGAGTTTTTTAGATTCGGTTGGTAATTATAATTGGAATGCCCAATCTGGACAAGTTTGGTTTTTAAAACAGGCGCAAAAAATGGGCGTAAATAACTTTGTAGGGTTTGTAAATAGTCCGCCAGTCCATTTAACAAAAAACAATAAAGCTTTTTCTCAGGATGGATTATCGGCAAATATTGGTAGTGAGAATTATTCAAAATACGCTCAGTTTCTTGTAAAGGTTATTCAAGGCATAAAAGAAAATGCAGGTGTAAAACTAAATTATGTTAGTCCGTTTAACGAACCGCAATGGAAATGGAAATGCTGTAACCAAGAAGGTTCGCCATGGAATAATGATGAAATAGCGACAATGACCAAAATACTAAATGATTCGTTAAGTAAACAGGGCTTGGAAACCAAAATAGAACTTACCGAAGCCGGACAAATCGATTATTTATTTAGTGATTTTAAAGATGAAAATAGAGGAGACCAAATCAATGTGTTTTTTAATCCATCATCTAAAAATTACTTAGGCAATTTAAGTCATGTTGCTAAAAAAGTGGTTGGGCATAGTTATTTTAGTACTTGGCCTACCGATAGGTTGGTTAGAACCCGAAAATTATTGGCTCAAAAAATTGAAGAAACCAATTCAAATTTAGAGTATGGGATGAGCGAATATACCTTGCTCGAAAATAATGAAGAAGTAAAGGGTAAAGGGCGCGATTTAGAGATGGCTCCAGCATTATATATGGCACGCGTTTTACATGCCGATTTAACTATTGCCAATGCAACATTTTGGCATTGGTGGTTAGCGGTTAGCCCGTACAACTATAAAGATGGTTTAATTTACATCGATAAGAAAAAAGATGGAGGCGAAATATTCGAGTCTAAGTTGTTATGGACCTTAGGGCATTATTCAAGGTTTATTGAGCCAGGAATGATTAGGATTGGTACAGATTACGCTTCAGATGTACCAGAACATGAAAAAATTAATGGTTTGTTGTGTTCTGCTTATCAATCTAAATCTGGAAATAAAATAGTTTTGGTGTTTACAAATCAATTAAATGAGGATAAAATAATTCAACTTTCAGGTGTGTCAAAGCAGTTTGAAAAAATGAAGCTGTATATAACATCAGAATCGCCACATGATAATTTAAGATTTATTGGAGAATACTCAAAAAATCAAACAGTTTCCCTCCCAAAAAGATCACTAATAACCTGTGTTTTCGAAACCAATTAATAATTATAATTAATGTTATATTTTTTAGCTGCAAAATTTAGAAAGGTGTTTAACAGGTTAAGTGTATTTAGCCTTTTCGTTTGTGTTTTTTCATGCTGTGCTTTTGCCCAAAGAGAAACCATTAATTTTGATGCAGATTGGAAATTTATTCAAGAAGATGTTACAGGTGCTGAAGCCAGCGGTTTTAATGATGATTCTTGGCGAATTTTAAACTTACCGCACGATTGGAGTATTGAAGGCGAATATAGCGAAAACCATCCTATGGGAGCGCAATGTGGATATTTACCTGCTGGCATTGGGTGGTACCGAAAAACCATAAAAGTGCCCGAAACCTGGAAAGGGAAACACATTGAAATAGCTTTCGATGGTGTTTTTATGAATAGTACCGTTTGGGCCAATGGTGAAAAATTAGGCTTTCGGCCTTATGGTTGGATATCTTTTGATTATGATATTAGCGAAATTGCTCAAAAATCAGAAACCATAACTTTTGCAGTTCGGGTAGATAATGAAAAACAACCATCGGCACGTTGGTATACCGGCAGTGGTGTTTATGCACATACTTGGATACAGGTTAAAAACAAAACGCATATTGCAAAAAACAGCACTTTTATAAAAACAAAAGGCAATCAAGTTTTTGTAAATGGTGAGTTGTACGATAAAACTAAAAAGCTCAAAAATGCTGTTTTAAAAATATCTATTATCGATAAAAATGGGGAAACTGTTGCTAGCACTAAAATTAAAGTACAACTTAAAAAGTCCACCAAATATCAACAAGAATTAATTATTAAAAACCCAAATAAATGGTCGCCACATACACCATATTTGTATACTTTAAAAACGGAATTGATTGGTGGAAAAAGCGTGTTGGATGTTGAGCAAATTAAATTTGGAGTTCGAGATATAGAGTGGAAACCAGAAACGGGCATGTGGTTAAATGGAGAAAACGTAAAACTTCAAGGCGTTTGTAATCATCAAGATGCAGGGGCTTTAGGAGCAGCGGTTCCCGATAAAATACTTCGTTTTAGAATTCAGCAGTTAAAAAATATGGGAGTAAATGCAATTCGAACTGCCCATAACCCACAAACGCCGCAATTTTATAATATTTGTGATGAATTAGGTATGTTGGTAATGGATGAGATTTTTGATGGCTGGAAGAAAAAAGCAAAAAATGATTATGGCGCACATTACTTTAATACCTGGTGGAAACAAGATTTAACCGATTGGATTAAACGCGACAGGAATCATCCATCAATAGTTATTTACAGTGTAGGCAACGAAACTGGCGGAAAAATAGGAGAGGATTTGGTTAAAACATGTCATTTATTAGATCCAACAAGACCAGTAACTTCTGGACATTCTGGTTCTGAGTTTATGGATGTTTTAGGGGTTAATGGAAGTAGCGAAAAACAAGGTTTTTTAGAAAAACTTGAAGAGAAACAACAAGGAAAGGTATTTATTGGAACCGAAAACACGCATACATGGCAAGTGCGTGGATATTATAGAACAAAAACATGGTTTCGAGATGGGTTTCCTAGCAAAAATCAAAGGCCTTATGAGTTGCCAGATTTAACTAAAAACGAAGTGTTTACTCACGATTGGGTTGATGCTTCTAAAAGAAAAAACCGAAAGCAAATTTTTAATTCTAGTTACGATAATGCCACAGTTAGGGTGTCTTCTCGATTAAATATTGCGCAACTTCGAGATATTCCGGCTTATGCGGGTTCTTTCCGTTGGACAGGTCATGACTATATTGGAGAAGCAGGATATGTGCACGGCGGCTGGCCATTTAAAGCCTTTATGGGTGGGGCTATAGATTTGGCAAATTTCGAAAAAGATTTGTATTATCTCTATCAAAGTCAATGGACTTCAAAGCCAATGGTTCATGTATTGCCGCACTGGACACATCCAAAAGTGCCACTAGGCACAGAAATTCCGGTTTGGGTTTATTCCAATTGCGATGAGGTCGAGTTGTTTTTTAATGAAACGTCCCTAGGAAAGTTAAAACCAGGCAAAACATGGAATAGCATGCAATGCCAATGGATTGTAAAATGGCAACCAGGAACCTTAAAAGCGGTTGGGTATAAAAATGGGAAGGTTATTTGTGAATCTATTGTAAAAACGGCCAATCAGCCTTCAAAAATTAAGTTGTCTGTTGATGGAGAACCGTTTCAAAATAAAGCTGACGATATTGTTCAGGTACGTGTAACTACCACAGATGATGATGGTACCATGTATCCTTACGGCGAAAACAGAACCTATTTTAATGTTCTAGGACATGGAAAAATTAAAGCTTTAGATAATGGAAGCCCTGTAGATGTTGAACAACATGTAGGGCCAAATAATCGCAAAGCCTTTTATGGATTAACCCGCGCATATATTGAAAGTACAGATGCTTATGGTAGTATTAATATTTTGGCTAGTTGTATTCTCGGTGAAAAAAAATTAATCACCTCAAATTTGGTAAGTATCAATTCGCAAATTTTAAATTTAAGAGGCGAATCTATCAATCCGAAAATTGACATTTTCTATACTTTAAATGGAGAAACACCAACAATTAACGCAACGCCGTATACAGGAAGTTTTAAAATAGATTTAGAAACTACGGTTAAAGCCTTAATTGTTTTAAACGGTGAACCTATTCAGGTTTTAGAAGAAAAATTTGGACGAAATGAAGGTTTTACCTGGAATGCATCAACCGTCAACGAAAGTTCAACAGGGGAGCAGGCTGAAGATGCAACTATTGTTAAAGGCACAATTCAAAATAAAATAAAAGGTTTTAATGGCTCTGGTTATGTGGTTTTAAATAAAAAAGGAGCTGCCTTGTCTTGGTATTTAGAAAATGATGGAGCAGAAGGTGTAGTTGATTTATCGATTAGGTATAAGGCTTCAAAAAATGAATCTGCCTTTCTAAAAGTCACGGCAAACAATAAAATTGTTGAAGAAAAATTAGAGCTAACAAATCATTTAAATACAACTAAAGATTGGTATATTTTTACTATTCCTATACCATTAAATCGAGGGGCGAATAATATTGAAATACAAGCACTTTCAGATAAAATAATTATGATTGATGAAATAGAAATAAAATAATATTAATTCAATTTTTTCATCTAATCATCAAAATTAAAAAAGATGATATGTTTATTGTAAAGGGCTCCGTTTTAGGTGTAATAAGCAAATAAAGTATTAGGTTTTGTAAAATTTGTAGTTGATTAGCGCCATATTTTATAACATATTTGTTACCAATACTTTTACCACCATTTCGAAAATAATTTCGAATAAAACCAATAAACTAAACTAATGGAGAATCAAACTATTCACTACAATACTTAATTACTAAAATTAATACCTTAAAAGTATATTTTTTATAAGATAGAGTAATCTAAAGTTTTCAAAAAATCATCTTTTTATAGTACAGGAATGAGCTGTATTATATCTAAAAACTTTTGGTTTACTTGAAAAAGGATGTATCAGTAATTTAGTAATGAATTATATGTACATATTTCTGGGTAATAATAACATATCAATTAGGTTTTTCTTTACTAAAATTGTTTTTCACCACAACCCGATTTAAAATAAATGAAAAAAACATTAAAAATAGCAGTTATTATCACAATTATTTTACTGGTATTGGTACTTGTGCCTTTGTCTGGAAATGGCGATAATAATTTTCTTTTCTTTTTAGGACGATTTCATCCTTTAATATTGCATTTGCCTATAGGCGCACTAGTCGTTTTGTTTTTCATGGAAATTATTAATGCCAAAAAACCAGAATTACATTTAGATGCGGCATGTAATATTCTACTTTGGTTTTCGGTATTAAGTTTTATTCCAACAGTAATATTTGGTTTGCTTTTAGCGTCGAGCGGAAATTATAATGATGCTGCACTTAGCAAACACCAATGGTTGGGTTGGTTTACGGCCGTAATTTGCGTTTGGTTGTTGGTTTTACGTCGTAAAAAGCCGAAAAAATCTACTAAAAACGTCAGTAAAATTTATAAAGTATCATTGTTTGTAAATGTTGTACTGTTGTCGCTTGCGGGACATTTTGGAGGTAATTTAACACATGGTTCTAATTATTTAACCAAGTACATGCCACAGCCATTAAAATCGGTTTTAGGTGTAAACGATTCAGAAAATTATTTAGCCATAAAAGGCATAGATTCTACTTCCGAAGACGCCATTTATTTTAAAAACAATGTAAAACCAATCATGCAAAAGCATTGTTATAGCTGCCATGGCGAAAACAAGGAAAAAGGCGGTGTGCGTATAGATGTGTTACATTGGGACATGGTAAATGGGCCCGATGCCGAAGGGTGGCACTCGGCTTTAGATATGATAAACTCTGGAGAAATGCCTCCAGAAGATAAGCCGCAATTAACCACCGAAGAACGCCGCTTGGTAGTCGATTGGATGACCGAAAATTTAGAACACGCCGCAATAGCAAAACAAACCGAAAATAAAGGTGTAATGCGCCGTTTAACTAAAAAACAATACACTAATTCATTAAATGAATTGCTTGGTGTGCATGTTAATTTTGGTGATGTATTGCCAGACGACGGAAAATCGAAAATGGGTTTTACCAACAACGGTAATATTTTACAAACCTCGGCATTGCATATCGATTATTATCAAAAAATTGCAAGAGAAGCACTCGATAAAGCCATTGTTTTTGGCGAAAAGCCAGAAGCTAAACGTTATAAAGTTACTATTGGTAAAAATAGTAGCGATGGTAAAGTTGGTGCCGAGTATGGCGGCTATCAAACTGCATCTGTAAATAATACCGATTTTTTAATTGATATTTTAGATGAATACGGCAAACCTATTTATGGAAATACCGAAGCCGAAAAAGATTCAATAAAAGCAACCAAAAACAAAATAGGTTTAGGAATGCGTGGTTCGGCAAGTAACCGTTACAGCGTTGTAAAAGAAGGGATGCTTTTAAACGCTGCTTTACCCGCTACAGAAAAAGCTCCAAAATCGTGGCAAGGGCCTTCACCAAATTTAAAATTGTTAGTAAAAGAAGACTTTCCAAGAAATGGCGATTTTGTGTTTCGAGTAGAAGCTTCTCGTGGTTATTTTTCAGCTTCCACCGAAAAATTAATCGATTTAAAAGAAAATATACCTGCTAAATCATCAACCGAAGCCATTCATATTTCAGCAAAAAAAATAAAAAGACCAAAAGGATTAATAAAGAATAAAACATACTTGATGCCAGATAATGTAGCGGATAATGTGCGCGCTAACTTCACGTATGTTATTCCAAAATCTGGGTTTTATCAAATAGATTTAGTGCATCCGTATGCTTCAGATGATGCTATGCCGTCGTATCAAATTAGTTTATTAGGTAAAAAGAAGGCTGGCCGCATTAGTAAACGTTTGTACATGGATGAGGCTCTGGCTAATCAAAATCAAGTGGTAACACCTGTTACTTTGGCGTATTTATCCGAAGGAAAACATAATGGATATATTGGCGGTAAATTTTTTGTTGGGTTTAGCGATATTGTAATTACGCCTTTACCAGATAACGATCCGTTGCCTAAAATGCTAGCGGAAGAAGCGAGACAGAACAGCTTAAAATATGAAGCTGTAAACCCATCAATTCAAGCCTTTGCAGGCACACGAACAGACGATGGAATGGATTATAAAATTTTTGATAAATGTGTTGATGTTACAGCGCCATTTGGAGAAACACAACTATTTGAATTTAAAGGTCGATTAGAAAATTTACCTATTCCGTTGGCAGGAAACCAAGTAAGTGGCGATTTAGCAAACATGCTAACCGTAGGCCTTTGGAACAACCATTTAGTGAAAGAAAATAGCCAAACAGGACCGCCGTTACTCATAAAATCTATTGAATTTGAAGCGCCTTATCATCCAGTTTGGCCACCAGAAAGTCATACTAATATATTTTTCGATTCACCAAATAAAGAAAATAAAGTGGTTTACACGAAGGAAGTACTTAATCGTTTTATGGAAAAAGCGTTTAGGCGATCGGTAAAGCCAGAAGAATTAAATCGTTACTTCGATTTTTGGAATAGTATAAAAGATGATTTCGATAGGTATGAAGACGGTGTAAAGGAAGTTTTAGTAGCCGTGTTATGTTCACCAAACTTTATTTATTTGTTCGAACCAGAGCCAAAGGAAAATGAAGATCCGGTTGAAGATGAGTTTTATTTGGCATCTCAACTATCGTATTTTCTTTGGAATTCTCCACCAGACGAAACTTTAACACGTTTAGCTGCAGAAGGCGATTTACACGACGACATCGGCGAGCAAATTGAGCGTATGGTAAACGACTCGAAAATCACTAAAATGATAGAGGCTTTTACTTACGAATGGTTGCGTTTAGATAGGCATCAAGCCATGGATACCGACATTAAAAAATACAGCGATTACACCCGATTTGTTAAGCAGGATATGGCAAACGAAACTTATGCGTTTATGCATCATGTTTTAAAAAATAATATGAGTATTTTAAATTTTATAGATTCCGATTTTGCTATGCTAAACCAAAATTTAGCAGAATTTTATGGTATCGAAGGCGTAAAAGGTCATGAGTTTAGACCCGTAATGTTACCCGATAGCTTAAATCGTGGTGGTTTATTGTCGCAAGGTGCTTTTTTAAACGGGCATTCCGATGGTGTACAAGCGCACCCCATAAAACGAGCTGTTTGGCTTAAAGAAAAAATACTTGGCGATACACCGCCACCGCCACCACCAAATGTGCCGGAACTTGATCCAGAAACGCCTGGTTTTGAGGATTTAACTTTAAAAGAACAATTGTTTTTACATCGTAATAAAGCAGCTTGTTTAGATTGCCACCGTAAAATTGATCCGTATGGTGTGGTTTTCGAAAATTACGATGCCGTGGGTAGATTTAACTTAACTGCAAAAGAAAAACCTATTGATTCGAAATCGACATTACCCGATGGCACAGAGGTAGAAGGCGTTCAAGGGATTAAAGATTATATTTTAAAATTAAAAACAGAAGATTTCACAAGGTCGTTAGTTGAGCATTTGTACGCTTATGCTTTAGGGCGCGATGTTAGTTTTGCCGACCAACAAGAAATCGATAGAATAGTGGTAGAAGTAGTTGAAGACGATTTTCGTTTTCAAACGGTAATAGAACAAATAGTTTTAAGTCCGGCGTTTTATAAAAAAGAACAAAATTGGTTTAATAAAATTTTTGGATAATGAGTAAAAAACCTTGGCATTTAGATCGACGAACCTTTTTAAAAGGTTTAGGCGTAGCATGTATGTTACCTTATTTTGAAGGTATGGCAATGAGTAGTGTTTCTAAATTTTTTGAACCAGAAAAGCCTAAGCGACTTTGTTTTTTATATTTCCCAAATGGCGTTGGTTTACCTCCAGAAAACAGCGCGTATCACAAACAATGGAATTGGTTTCCGTTGGGCGGTGAAGGTAGCGACTATACACTTACAAAATCGTTATCTCCCTTAGAAAATTACCGAAACGATATTTCAATTATGGGTGGATTGAGTCACCCGTATAGCCGACAAGTTTTAGGGCATATTGCGGGCGATACTTGGCTTACTGGAGGCGATTTACGAGGCGAATATAAAAACAGTATTTCGGTCGATCAGGTGGCAGCAAAAAAGTTAAGTAGATATACCAGATTCCCATCGTTATCATTATCAACCGATGGTGGCGTTGGTTATAAATCAAGAGTTTCAACCTTGTCGTTTAACGATTCCGGACGACCAATTCCTTCAGAACATCGTCAGCGCGAAATTTTCGAACGTTATTTTTCTCCAAATGGTGGAGGTTCTTCACAAGAACGAAGAAAAAGTCTGCATCAAGGCAAAAAAATAGTCGATTTGGTTTTAGAAGATAGCAAAAGCCTTCAAAAGCGATTAGGTGCAAACGATAAGCAGAAGTTAGATGAGTATTTAACCTCTTTAAACCAAGTAGAAGAGCAGGTAAAACGAAACGAAAAATGGTTAGATATTCCTTTAAAAGAATTTGACGCGAGTTTAATAAATTTAGATGTCGATCCTACGTCGGCACCCGAAGATTATGTGCGTTCTATGATGGATTTAATGGTGTTAGGTTTTCAAACCGATGCAACTCGCGTTATTACCTATATGATGGCTCGCGAAGACGGTATGGGCTTTGGCGATAATTTCCCAAAAATTGCTTTAAAACTTAAAGGACATCATAGTATTTCGCACGATAAAACCACAGGTCATTGGGAAGATTGGGGGCGTTTAGACCAATGGTACGCCAAACAATTTGCTTATTTTATTAATAAAATGAAAAATACCAAAGATGAACACGGTTCTTTATTAGATAATACGTTAATTCTTTACGGTAGTGCATGTAGTTCTACACACAATGCGCGAAATTGTCCTTTAATCTTAGCAGGCGGAAATAATTTGGGCGTTAAACATGGCGCTTATACTAAATTTAATGAAAAAGAGGTGCCGTTATCTAACCTATATGTTAGCATGCTTAATAAAGTAGGCGTTTCTACCGAAACGTTCTCGGATAGCACAGGTGTGTTGCCTTCCATAATATAAATATCATCCAATTAAAATATTAAACTAAATGACCAACCAAACTAAAACACCAATAGTTAGTAAAGCGCTATTGTTTCCATTTATTGTAATTACTTCGCTATTTGCCCTTTGGGGAATTGCTAACGATTTAACCAACCCAATGGTTTCTGCATTTAAAAAAGTAATGCCAGAATTGTCTAATATTCAGGCATCATTGGTGCAGTTTGCTTTTTACTTCGGATATTTTTTTATGGCCTTACCGGCAGCTTTATTTATTAGGAAATTTAGTTACAAATCGGGAATTTTATTAGGTTTAACATTGTACGCAATTGGCGCATTTTTATTTTATCCTGCAGCTAAATATGAAGAATATAATTATTTTTTAGTGTCGCTTTGGGTTATTACTTGCGGTTTGGCTTTTTTAGAAACCACGGCGAATCCGTTAATTTTAGCTTTAGGCGATAAAAAAACAGCAACGCAGCGGCTAAATTTAGCACAAGCATTTAATCCGGTTGGTTCGTTAACAGGGATGATTATTGCGCAGGTTTTTGTGTTAGGCGCACTGCAATCGGATGATTATACTACCGATGCGTACAACGCTTTATCATCAAACGAATTGGCGGCTATTCGAGAAAATGATTTAGGTGTAATTAGTGTGCCTTATTTAAGTTTAGGTGTTTTGGTGTTAATAATTATGGCTATTATATTTTTTACAAAAATCCCGAAAACCCCAGAAGCCGATAAAATGGGCTTAAAAAAGTCGTTTTCAAAACTATTTGCCAATAAAAATTATGTAACGGGTGTTTTAGCACAAGCTGCATGTGTGGGCTCTCAAATTATGTGTTGGACGTACATTTTTCAGTATGTCGATAATTTAAATGCAGAAATGGGATGGAATATTACCGCGACAAATTATAACATTGCTGCGATGATTTTGTTTTTGTCTGGTCGATGGATTGGCACAGGATTAATGAAAAAGGTTAATCCGCCAAATGTTTTGGCTTTGTTTGGTTTTTGTGGGGCACTAGCCAGTATTGGGGCTATTGTTTTACCAGGAATGGCTGGATTAATTTCGTTGGTCGCTATTTCAGTATTTATGTCTATAATGTTTCCAACAATTTATGGTATTGCTTTAAAAGATATGGGCGATGAAGCCAAAATAGGTTCTGCAGGTTTAGTAATGGCTATTGTTGGTGGTGCTTTAATGCCGATAGCTCAAGCTGCTATTTTAGATTTGGGTGGCGATGGTTTTAACGATTTAAATATTTTGGGATACATTCCAGAAGTTAATGCCTCGTTTATTTTACCAGCACTTTGTTTAGCTTTTGTTGGCTATTTTGGGTATAGAAGCAGAAAAGCTTAATTAATTTTAATATCGATTGTTGCATTGATATTGATAAAATGTTTATTGCATGAAATAAAAAAAACGGCTGCAAATTAATTTGCAGCCGTTTTTTTATTTTAGGAAATTTTAATGGTTAATAACCAGGATTTTGTAACAAGGCATCGTTTAAACCCGTTTGCGATGTTGGTAATGGGAATAAGTAATTTTCTCTAGTGAAATTTCGTGTTGATTCTGGTTGAATAACTAAACATTCACGTTCCCCAACTCCCGTTGTAGTACTTTCTGGGCTGTAGCTGTAAACACCTGGAGTGTATAAAGCATCGTTACCTTCGTAAACAGTGCCCTCTATAACTGCACCATATACAGCTTCTCCTAATTCAGCTTCAGCAATGCCCCAACGTCTCAAATCTGAGTAGCGTGAAGATGATTCAGCATATAATTCAATAGCACGTTCTCTTCTAATTTCGGTTTCAATGTTCATATTATTAGCCGTTAAAAATGCATTGGTAAGTGGAGGTAAACCGGCGCGTTCTTTTAATAAATTAATAGAAGCATTCATTTGTGCATCGGTTAAAGTTCCGTTTAATTCGTATAGGGCTTCGGCATACATTAAATATACTTCTGCTAAACGAATTAATGGTATATCATAACTCTCTGTTTGTGTCGCTCTGTACGCATCTGCAGTTCCCCAGTTCCAGCTCATGAATTTAGAGTTAAAATACCCAAAGTTGTTTGTTCCATTTAAAAGAACATCACCAGTTTGTGGAATTTCTCCAAGAGCTTCATGGTGTGTAAAATAGGCTCGCATTCTTAAATCTCTGTTTTGAAACTCGTCTTGCGTATCGTAATAGCCTTCAAATAAATCGGATTCTGAAATTGGTAAACCGTCTGTACATAAAAACAAGTCCATCATTTTTCTACTTGGTCTTAATCTGCCATTGTAAACATGACTTACCAAGGTATTGGCCTGTCTAAACGTAAAATCGTATTTGCCGTATAAAATAAACTCTTTATTGCTTGCTTTGTCTAAACCAGCAGGATTCGATCCACTATCTTCAAGATTGAACAGAAAATTATGGGTTAAGCCATCTAAAACATCATTGTAATTCCAAAGTTCGAAACTTGATGAATTCATAACAGCCTCCGTTAGGGTTACTACTTCTTCAAAATACGGTGTTATATTTGCAGCATCATAACCAGCACTTCCAGCTCCAGAGCTTACCCCATCTCCATCGGTGGTAGTACCTACATATTTCATCCAAGTGGCTTCGTGTAATAAAACTTTGGCTTTAAAAGCCATAGCAGCTTCTTTACTTATTTTTCCTTTATCTTCTGAAGCAATGTTAGCTTCCAATGGTAAGCCTGCAATGGCATCATCTAAATCGGTTAGTATTTGCGCTACTACTTCATATCTGCTGTTTCGTGGTGCATATAATTCTTCTGAGTTTACATCGAGAGAACGTGTTACAAGTGTTACGCCACCAAAACGTTGTACTAAAAAGAAATATTGAAACGCTCTGTGGAATTTTGATGCCGCAACATACTCAATAATACTTTCTGTGCCAGAATAAGATTCTGCACGTTCAAGAAGTAAATTAATGTCTCGAATGTATTCATATGCGTCTGTGTAATAGTCATCATCAACAGGTGCTAAAATTTCACCTCTTCCGTATTCTTGCATATCACCGCCTTCAAAATAGCCTACTAAGTCCGAGCCATGATCGGAATAAATACCTTGGTCTCCCCAGCCAGTTAAATAAGTGTAAAACCTGTTAGAACCAGATAAGAAATGTTCTGCTTCATTGTAATAAACATCATCTGTAATTGATGCTGGTGGTGTTAGGTCAATAAACTCATCTTCACACGAAGTAAAAACCGCAAAGATGCATGGTATTATTATATATAAAATCTTTTTCATTTTTAAGTGTGTTTTTAATGTTATAAAGAAACTTTTAAACCTAATGCCCAAGTTCGCATGAAGGGATAGGTAGCATTGTTGGCTCCTGCCTGAGATTCTGGATCGTAACCGTCTTTTACCTTTGTAAATTCAAATAAATCGTTTCCTGAAAAATATATTCTAACCAAATCAATGTTAGTATTTGATATTTTTAAATCGTTAATATTATAGCCTACGATTAATGATTTTAAACGCACATAACGGTTGTTTTGCTTCATGAAATCTTTGTTAATGTAATTCCAGTTAGCCACATTGCGTTGGGTTGAAAGTCTCGGGAATTCTGCATTTGGGTTATCTTCTGTCCAGGTTCTTCCTAACCAAGTCGCCGATTGGTTTTGCCATACTTGCTGAAATGGTGCTGCCCAATATCCAGTTCGAACTAAATTTTGGTTTAAAACGCCTTGAAAGAATGCGCTTAAATCCCAATTTTTATATTTTAAATCGAAATTAAATCCAAATACATGATGTGGTGAAGAGTCTCCATGATAGGTTAAATCGTTAGTATCTATAACGCCATCTCCATTGCTATCAACAATTCTTGTGTCTCCAGGAACTAAACCTGCGGCTGTACCTTGTGTAGGCAAAATGCCCCCTGAGTAAGTTGCGTAATACTCGTCTACTTCAGCTTGGTTTGCAAAATAACCATCGGTGTTATATAGGTAATACGAGTTAATCGGCTTGACTAAAATGTTTTCATCATCATCTACGCTATTTAAACCAGCAACAATTGCTTCAGCACCATCATATTGGGTTATTTCGTTTCTAGAGTCGCTCATATTTGCAGCTACACTAACATTTAAATCTCCAAAGTTTCCACGCCATCCAATTTGGAACTCCCAACCTTTATTCACTAAAGTTCCTGAATTGGTTAAAGGCGCTCCGGCACCTAGTATGTCCGGATAAACCAAGCTCACAAGCATATCTCTATTTTGTTTTTCAAATAAGTCTAAAGAACCAAATACAGCGTTATTAAATAATTTAAAGTCCATACCAATTTCTTTATTAACTATGCGTTCCCATGAGGTGGTATCGCTAAATAAATTGCTGGCGCGAGAGGTTTCTTGTTGCCCTGCATTGGTTTGACCAAATACGGTTGTGCCAAAGCCTACGGTAGATAGGTATCCAAAATTCCCAAACCCAGAGGTACTTCCTAATTCGCCATAACCACCACGTAGTTTTAAAAAGGAAAGAATATCGCTATTATTTAAAAAGTTTTCTGCACTAATAACCCAACCACCAGATATACTAAAGTAGTTAGACCATTTTTCTCCATCTGCAAAACGAGACGAACCATCTCTTCTTCCTTGAAGTTCTAATAAATATTTTTCTTTATAGTCATAGTTAATACGACCAATATATCCAAAAGCGCCCCAGGTATTTCCTCCACCTTCGGTTTCTATACTTTGGTCTGTTGCTCCTAAATTTAAATCGTAAACACCGTAATCTACAAAACCGGTTCTTCTGGCTCTTAATGCATTATTAGTGTTTTTTTCTGCTTCTATCGCTAAAAGTCCAGAAAGGTTGTGGTCTCCAAAATTGTTGTTATAATTTAATGTAGCTTTATAATTTTTATAGGTTACATTTCCAGTTTCTTCTTCAATGTACGTATTACTTGGGTCTCTTATATACGTAGCGAAATCCCCTTGCCAGCTATATAAAGGTGCTGCAAGCGCATATTCTTGGTCTTCACTATTTTGCCTAGTTACAGAATAAGAACCTGTAATATTTAAATTATCTGTTAGTTTGTACTGTGCTTGTGCGTAAATTTTTAATTGCTCGTCTATAAAATTTTGACGTCCGCCATCAATAACTTGCGCGATAGCATTTCTGGCTCCTGTAATGTTAACACCACCAAAAACTGAGTAATATTGTCCTAAATCGTTGTAAGCAGGGAACAAAGGGGCATCGTAAGCAGCAGCTTCGCGAGCTAAACCACCAGTTGGTCCAGATATATGACGATGAAAATATGAAACATTAGTTGTTAAACTTAGTCGTTCGCTAATGTTTAAATTGTAGTTTAAAGAGAAATTGTAACGCTCAGATGAATCGTCGGCAACTTTTAAACCACCTACGTTATCATCATAACCAGCAGAAAGACGAAAATTACTTTTTTCAGTGCTTCCAGATACGCTTATGTTATGCTGTGCAGAATAAGAGTTTCCAAAAAGGTCGTCAAAACGGTTACCTTCTGCTAACCAAACTCTACCATTAATAGGTAAATCGTAGTAACCTTCTTCTCCGGCCGCTATTCTTTCAAGTGTTTCATAGTCGTTCCAGAAAAAATATCTTGGGCTTTTTCCTGCAGCTAAATCTGAATCTACAGCAGCAAGGTAAATGTCTCCGTATTCTGTCATGGTTGGTGTTGGTGGTCTAATACCAATTGTTCCCATTCTCATAATGGTACTAACATCTACCTTTACATCACCTTTACCTTTTTTAGTGGTAACTAAAATAACACCACCAGCAGCTCTAGAACCATAAACCGATGCCGATCCACCTTTTAAAACACTAATGCTTTCTATATCGTTTGGGTTCATTTCATTAAACGCTGAAGCGTTTAAGGCAGGAACACCATCAATTACTATTAAAGGTGAAATTCCGTTAATAGAAGAAGCGCCTCGAATTAAGAAGTTGATATCTTCATTTCCTGGTCTAGATGATGTACGTGTAACTACTAAACCTGGTGTTCTACCTTGTAATGCAAGAGCAGGACTACCAACAGCTAAATCTTCAAAAGCTTCAGCTTTAACTTGTTCTACAGCTCCAGTTAAGGTTTCTTTTTTTGCGGTTCCGTAACCAACAACTACAACTTCATCTAAAGCAGAGACATCAGATTCTAATGTAACATTAACGGTGCTTTGGTTACCTACCGTAACTTCCTTGGTTACATAACCAATGTACGAGAAAACCAGAACATCATTGTTAGATGAAACTGTTATGCTATAGTTTCCATCGAAATCTGTAACAGCACCGTTTGATGTGCCTTTTACCAAAACATTAACACCTGGAATGCCCATTTGGTCGTCTGCACCGGTTACGGTACCTGTTATTGTTTTGTTTTGTGTAATAGTTGGGTCTGGGTTTGCGTAGGCTTTACTGGAAAGCGTGCAAACAAAAAGGCTAAAAATTCCAAAGAGTAGTATTGGATTTTTTATAAGTGCCCGAATTTTAAATTTGTTAGTCATAAAATAGTTAATTTTAATTAGTTTCTGTTGTTTTCCTTGATTAAGGAATTTAGGACATAATTTGTTAAGACAATATTAAATAGATTCTACAAGCTTAATTTTAAATTATAGCCGAACTAATATAAATTATGATGCATTTACGCTTAAATTGGTGTACCAGTGTTGGTTATGTATCATTAAAAAACTGCTTTTAAATTGCGATTATTTGATTTTTTATACGCTGTATTTGAGAATTTTTTAAAGAATCTAGCAATAAACTAACCCTGAATGGATATTAAAAGTTTTTTAGAAAAATATGAGGATTTCGATAAATGAACCATAATTTATAGCTTATGGATAATAATTTAACACTATTAATAGGGCTTATTTATAACATTGTATTGTCGAAAACCAAAAATTAATATGAATATAATTAAGTCATCCTTAGTAATAGCATTTTTAATGATGCTGTCTTGTAATTCTACAAAAAAAGAAGCTGAAACCAAAATAGAAGAAACTGCCTTTACGTTTGAAGATGTTTTGCAGAAAAATGTAACGAAGCTAGAAAAAGTTTCAATAGGATTGGCAAAAGCAGATAGCTTACCAAGAAATATAAAAGGAGAAAATACGAATTGGGGATTTGTTAGTTACACAGATTGGTGTAGTGGATTTTGGCCTGGTACATTATGGTATGCCTATGAGGCTTCAAACAACGAAGAGCTAAAAAAGCAAGCAGAACGATTTACAGATCCATTAAAACCAATTGCGTATACCCCAGCCGACAACCATGATATTGGTTTTATGATGTATTGTAGTTATGGTAATGGTTACAGATTAACAAAAAATGAGGCTTATAAAGACATTTTATTAGCAGCTGCCGATACATTGGCGACCTTATATAACCCAAAGGTTGGAACTATTTTATCTTGGCCTAGCCAAAAGCATAAATTCAAATACAATACTATTATTGATAATATGATGAATTTAGAGCTTTTGTTTTGGGCTGCCAAAAATGGGGAAAATAAAGGGTTATACGATATTGCTAAAAGTCATGCCGAAAAAACCATGAATCATATTGTTAGAAAGGATAGTGCGGTTTATCATGTGGGATCTTTTGATGAAGAAACGGGTGAGTTTTTAAGAGGTTATACACACCAAGGTTATGCACACGAATCGATGTGGGCTAGAGGTCAAGGTTGGGGTATTTATGGGTTTTCCGTAGCCTTTAGAGAAACTGGAGAACAAGCCTTTTTAGATACTGCAGAAAAATTGGCGAATCATTATATGAATCGTTTACCAGAAGATAAAATTCCTTATTGGGATTTCGATGACCCTAATATTCCTGAAGCTCCAAAAGATGCTTCTGCAGCGGCTGTGGCAGCATGTGGTATGATTGAACTGTCTCAATTGATAAAAGACGAAAACAAAAAAGAAAAGTATTTTAATGCTGCTGTAAGTTATGTTGAAGAATTATCGTCTTCAAAGTATTTAAGTGGAGATAAAAATCAAGCTTTATTATTGCATTCAACAGGGCATTTCCCTAAAAATTCCGAAATAGATGTACCCATTATCTATGCCGACTATTATTACATGGAAGCCTTGTTAAGATTAAAGAAATTACATGCTAAGACCACGAAAAGTGAATTAGCATTAAAATAAGTATTTGAGTTAGTTAGTTAAAAAGCACTTATAAAACAGGTTTGTTTTTAAGTGCTTTTTTTATGTGTAAAAGTTATGTTTAGTCTAGTTTTTTAGGCTAACTTTTAAAGGGTTGTTTATTTGCTTTGCAAATTTAGTTAGATAGCTCTCCCACGCTTCAGGTGTTGGGTACTGCGCGGCCTCTTTCCATGCAAAACCGGCATAATATACTACCGTGTTATTTTTCACTTTAAGTTCTGCATAAGCATTACTTAAATCGATAGCTTCGGTATCGTATGTTTCGTAACCTAAAAAAGTTCCTTTTTCTGCTACAATGGCGGTGCCAATTTCGGAATCGGCATGAGGTTGCCAATAGCTTACCCATCCATTTTCTTTGTTTCCGGTTACTTTACCATCTTTTTCATGCAAGGTTAATCCAGCCGAAATAGCATCGGTTCCTTCTATGTGAGTTGTGAATTTAGACAAATTACTTCCCAAATCTAAACTTATAACTTTAGATTCTTTAATGCGTTTTTCCCCGGCATCCCACGACTCATATTCTAAATAAAAACTAGTACGAATTGGACCGGTGGTAATAGTGCGCCATTTCGTATAGTTTTTAGATAGGTGATAGGTTGTGTCTTCTTTTACAGCAATGCCACCAACACCTCTGCTGCTTCCTACATGGAAATTATCTAAACCTTCTGGAGATGGCTCGTGATAGGCACCAGGTCTTTCAGAATTTTTTTTATACCAATTGTTAATTATTGGGTATTCTACTTTTTTTAACCAAGCATCAACTCCGCTTGATAATGTGCCACCCTTTACACCGTCTTCAACCATTTTTTGTGCTACTGGTCCGTAAACACGAAATGCTACTTTGTTATTTTCCCAAGTATAATCGTCGGTGCGTTCTGGAACAAATCTAGAATAGCAAAGAGCTTCTGCTTTAGGTTTTTCGGCTTCAGTTATAGTTACAATTTGGTATGTAGTTTCACTATTGGCTTCAACTTTAGGTTGAAATAAAATTTCGTCCATGTTACCATCGCCATCGGTATCTACAGTTTGTGTTACTTGTAAAGTTCCAGTTTCTGCATTTTTAATTCCAATCGTGTTTAAATCTTCAACATTTAAAAACGATTTTGTTAGTTCTACAGTTTCGTGCGATCGCTCAAAATCTAAATTATTTTTAACGATAATTGATTTGATATTTTCTTTTTGATTACAAGAAGAAAAAATAGTGGCGCAAAATGCGCCAGCTATAATTAAGTGTTTATTCATAATATGTTTAGTTTTTGTTTAGTCTTCGTTTGAAGGTTTTCCAATAGTAGCTAAAATTCCGCCATCAACATAAATTACTTGTCCGTTTACAAAGTCGCTAGCTTTTGAGCTTAAAAAGATAGCTGCGCCTTGTAAATCGTCTGGGTCGCCCCAACGCGCTGCAGGCGTTCGGTTAACAATAAATTCGTTAAATGGGTGGCCATCTACTCGAATTGGTGCCGTTTGGCTTGTAGCAAAATAGCCTGGACCAATACCGTTGGTTTGTATATTATGTTTAGCCCATTCTGTTGCCATGTTTTGGGTAAGCATTTTTAGCCCGCCTTTTGCAGCAGCATAAGCGCCAACCGTATTTCTACCTAATTCACTCATCATAGAGCAAATATTAATAATTTTACCTTCTTTACGCTTTATCATGCCTTTTACAACATGTTTAGACATTATAAAAGGGCTTACTAAGTCTACTTTTATTACGGCTTCAAAATCTTCAACTTCCATATCTTCAAGCGGTGTTCTTTTAATAATTCCCGCATTGTTTACTAAAATATCGATGTTTCCAACTTTCTTTTCAATGGCAGCAATGTTTTTAATAACCAAAGCTTCATTGGTTACATCAAATAAATAGCCATATGCCTTTATGCCTAGAGCTTTGTAATATTCTACTGCTTTATCTAGTTTTTCTTGCGAAGACGCGCCATTAATAACTAAGGTTGCACCGGCATTTCCTAAACCTGTAGCCATGGCTTGACCCAAACCATGTGTACCGCCAGTTACTAAAGCTACTTTTCCTGTTAAATCGAATAAGTTTACAGACATATTTGCTTATTTTAATTCGTTAACTTTACAATGGTCCATATCACCATAGTCTAAATTTTCACCGGCCATTCCCCAAATAAAAGTATAGTTGCTTGTTCCAGCACCCGAGTGAATAGACCATGCTGGAGAAATTACTGCCTGATTGTTTTGCATCCAAATGTGTCGTGTTTCCTGTGGTTGTCCCATAAAGTGACATACGGCTTGGTCTTCTGGAACGTCGAAATAAAAGTAAACTTCCATTCTTCTATCATGTACGTGTGCAGGCATGGTGTTCCAAACACTTCCCGATTTTAGTTCGGTCATTCCCATTTGCAGTTGGCAAACATCTACAACACTATTTACAATGTATTTACGTAAGGTTCTTGCGTTACAAGTTTCTGGTGCACCAAGTTCCACTACTTCAACATCGTTAATACCAATTTTTTTAATAGGATAAGCTTTGTGGGCAGGAGTAGAGTTGATGTAAAACATAGCAGGTTCGCTGCTCGATTTGCTTGAAAAAACAACGTTTTTATTACCTTGACCAACGTAAAGAGCTTCACGATTGTCTAAATCGTAGGCTTCACCGTCAACTGTAATGGTACCAGCACCTCCAATATTTATTACACCTAGTTCGCGTCTTTCTAAAAAGAATTCTGCTTTTAGAGGATCTATAGTATCGAGCGATAAATCGCCTTTTACAGGCACTGCACTTCCAGAAATAAAGCGGTCAAAATGAGAATATACCAAGTTTAACTCATCGGCACGCATTAAATTATCAATTAAAAACTCGTCTCTTAAACGGGTTGTATCGTACGATTTAACATCTTGTGGTGAAGCCGCGTATCTTACTTCAAAATTATTTTTCATTTTTATCTAGTTTTAATGATTTGTATAGAATTACGATCAAAATTTAAGTATGTAAAGATAAGAAAATTTATTAAAATGCAATCGATTGTATTTTTGCTATATTTGTTGATTGTAAAGTGAAATTAAATTTGAGATTTTGAACAATAAGCCCACCATTCACGATATAGCAAAGGCCTTAAACATAAATAGCTCTACGGTATCTAGAGCTTTAAACGATAGCCCTCGGGTTACTTTAAAGACTAAGGAAAAAATTTTGAAAAAGGCCGAAGAATTAGGTTATAAACGGAACGTTTTGGCATCTAGCTTACGTAAAAACGTTACCAATACTTTGGGAGTAATTGTACCACGAATTTCTAGGCATTTTTTTTCGTCGGCAATTCAGGGTATAGAGGAAACAGCTTATTTAGCGGGTTATAATGTAATTATTTGCCAGTCCTTAGAGCAGCTGGAACGCGAACAAAGTATTGTAAATGGCTTGGTGGAAAAACGTGTTGATGGGGTTTTAATTTCAATTTCGATGGAAACCTTAAATTATCAACATTTAGAAATAGTAAAAAATAGCAATATACCGCTAGTATTTTTCGACAGGCACTGTAATGAAGCAGGAAATAGCAACGTATTAATTGATGATTTTAAAGGCGGATTTGATGCAACCGAACATTTAATTTTGCAAGGAAATAAAAATATAGTGCATTTTTCTGGTCCCAACGAATTGGAAATATACAAAAACCGATTAGCAGGTTATAAAGCAGCATTAAAAAAGCACAACATCGCATTTAATCCTGAGAATGTAATAGTAACAAGATTAATGGAGGACGATGGTTTTAAAAGCATGCAAACCATTTTAAATTTGAAACAAAAAATTGATGCTGTGTTTTCGGCAAACGATATGGCTGCAATTGGCGCTATTAAATGTATTAAGCAGAGCAATTTAAAAATTCCAGACGATATTGCCATTGTTGGTTTTAGTAACGAACCTATATCAACTGTTATTGAGCCATCTTTAACAACAATTGATCAATCTGGGTTAGAAATTGGTAAAACAGCAGCAGCGTTAATTTTAAGCTACATTGAAAATAAACAAATTCCAGAAAAAGGAGAAAATATAGTTCTTAAGGCAAATTTAATTGAACGAAACTCATCGAAACGAAACTAAACTTTAATTGTAATTTTAGGTTTTTTGATTGTTGTTTTTAGTCTAATTACTTTAGTAAGTATATTATTCTAAATAGTTAATCTTTTAAAAAGTAATATTTTTTTTGTTATTTTAATTTTTTAAATCTTGTTAAGCGAGTTATTATACTTTACAAGAAAACTACTAAACTAAACCACTTTAATTAATGCGAATTAAAATTTTCATAACATTTTTGTTATGGGCCAATCTAAGTATGGCTCAATTAAATAATCTAAGATTTGAAAACTTAGACACCTACAACGGTTTATCCAGTAGTACTTGTGTTGAAATTTATCAGGATTTAGATGGTTTTATGTGGTTTGGTACTATTGATGGGCTTAACAAATATAACGGCTACGAATTTGAGGTTTTTAGAAATATTGTAGACGATAATACCTCAATAAGCAACAACAGAATAAATACTATTGAAGAAGATAATCAAGGTAATTTATGGGTAGGAACAAACAACGGGTTAAACCTGTTTAATAAGCAAACCAATCAATTTACCAGAATAGGGTTATACGACAATCTTTCTTTGGCCAGTAGCAAAAAAAAGATAATAAACGATTTACTTTACGATGGTATTAATAACACCCTTTGGGTAGCCACAGAAATTGGCGTAATAAAAATGGAGTTAAGCGATTATATTATTAATAGTGAAAACTCTAAGTTTTCGTATTATATTCATAATCAGTTGGATGTTAATTCTATCGATAACAATAGCGCTAATGTAATTTTACAAGATAAAGAAGGAGAAATTTGGGTGAGTACTAATGGCAATCACTTAAATAAATATAGTAAAAAGAACGATAATTTTGATAGAGTTTACATTGAAAGCGATATGCCTTATGAACTCAATCATATTAGAAAAAAGGTGTTTGTTGATGAAGATGGTGACTTTTGGATTGGTAACGATATTTCTCGTTTAATTTTATGGAACAGAGAAGATAATTCCTTTAAGCAAGTAGCTTTAAGCCAAAAGAGTATTCCAGTGCACGATATTTATCAAGACAAAGAAGGAATATATTGGGTTTCTACCGATGGTTATGGCTTGTTTTTATGCGAGAAAAATAATGGTGAAGTACATTTTAAGCAAAATATTTTAAACAATTATGCCGATCCGTTTTCATTGCCAAATAATAAACCAACTAAAATTATAGAGGATAATAATGGCGTATTCTGGATGGGGAGTTACGATGTGGGTGTAAGTATGCTCGACTTATCTAGTTCTTTTGCTTATTATTATTACACACCAAATAACAGCCAAGGATTAAATCAAAAAACAGTACAATCTGTTTTGCAGGACTCTAAAGGCCGAATCTGGTTAAGCGCATATAATGGCGGGTTAAATTTGTTTAACGAAAAATCGCAAACTTTTAGTCATTACTCCAGTCAAAACACTAAATTAAGTTCCAACAAAATAATGTACACTTTCGAAAGCAGCGATGGTTTTATTTGGGTGTGTACTTTAGATAAAGGGTTAAATAAATTCAATCCAGAAACCGGGAAGTTTGAAGTTTTTTTACACGATGATAATAATCCTAATTCTATCGGCCAAAGTTCTGTTTGGACAGGGGTAGAAGATTACAAAAATAGAATTTGGTTAGGGTTAAGAGATGAAGGTATAAGTTTGTACAATCCAGAAACGGGGCTGTTTAAAAATTACAAAAACGAGTATGGTAACAAAACAAACTTACAGAGCAATAAAATACTATGTACATTTATAGATTCTAAGAATAGATTATTTGTTGGTACGTTTTTAGGCTTAAATGTGGTGAACCTGGAAGGTTTGGATTCTATTCCTAACGATATTGTTTTTAATCAAGTAGATAAAAAAGGGATTGAAGGTGTTGGTATAAATTATATTACCGAAGATCATGCCGGTAATATTTGGGTTGGCGCAGATAGTGGTGTGCATAAATTAGATGCAAATTTAAACGTAATTAAATCATATTCTTCAATAAATGGATTACCAAACAATTTGGTAGTAGGTATTCAGGAAGACAATAATAAAAATATATGGATATCTACAAAAGGAGGCCTGTCTTTATTACATCCTAATACTAATGAGTTTAAAAATTTTAATACCCACGACGGTGTTCAAGGGTCCGAGTTTCAAAGCAAAGCGATTGCAAAAACTCAAGATGGACGTATCATTGTGGGTGGTATTAATGGGTTTAATATTTTTCAGCCAAACGACATATTATATCCAGCTTCGGTAAGCCTAAAACCGCAATTAACAAACTTTAAATTAAATAATAAAACCGTTATAGCAGGCGATTCTATTAATGGTCGAATTTTGCTAAATAAGGGAATTTCGGAGGTTAACAACGTGGAATTAAAATATAACGAAAATTATATTTCGTTCGAATTTTTAGCATTGCACCTTGAAAACCCAGAAAGAGTTCGGTACGCCTACCGTATGAAAGGTTTAGATGATGAATTTATTAACATAGGATCGAACCGCTTAGTAAACTTATCGAATCTAGAAAATGGAGACTACAATTTTGAAGTTAAAGCATCAATAAATAACAACTGGGAAAATGCACAAACGGCATCGGTAAATATAACCATATTACCTCCAATTTGGCGCACTTGGTGGGCTTACTTAATATATTTTGTGTTAGGAGTATTAATATTTTGGTTAATAATGCATTATTATACCTTAAAAGTGCAAGAAGGTCAGCTTCGAGAGTTAGACCAAATGAAGCTTCAGTTTTTTGTAAATGTGTCTCATGAATTTAGAACACCGTTAACACTTATATTAAATCCGGTCGATAAAATATTATCGAATTTTAACAACGACCCAGAGGTTATTAAAAACTCGGCCTTATCTATTCAAAGAAGTGCTCGTAGATTGCTGCATCTAGTAAACCAGTTACTAGATTACAGAAAAATGGATGCAGGTATGTCTCCAGTGCAACTCGAAAAAGGCGATATGTTAGTATTTGTTCAAGATATATTTTCTTTATTTAAAGGTTTGGCATTTAAAAAAGAAATAGAATATAAATTTAAAAGCTCTTCCGATAAAATAATAGCTATTTTCGATTTTGATAAAGTTGAAAAAATTGTAACAAATTTAATATCAAATGCTTTAAAATTTACAACTAGTGGCGGACGTATAACAGTATCAATTAATCAGGTAAAAAGTAATGCAAATAAGCCGAAGTCGCTGTTTTTCTCAAATAAAAAATTAAGTGATTATGTTGAGATTATTGTAAAAGATACAGGTGTTGGACTAGATAAAGAGCAGTTAAAAAATATATTTTCACGTTTTCATAATGCCGACCCAACAAAAACAGGAACAGGTATAGGGTTAAATTTTACAAAAGCATTAGTTGAGGCACAAGGTGGCGAAATACAAGTAGAAAGTAAATTTAAAAGCGGTGCAAAGTTTATTGTAAGGCTACCATTAAATTTAGGAGCGAAAGCAGAAACAGTTGAGAATGTTAAAGACGAATTCTTAATCAATTCAATTAAAACGGTAGAGTACGATATGTTAATTACGGACGATGTTAATATTGCTGTAAGAGACAATGAAAACGTTAAAAACACCTCTACAAATACTAAAAAGCCTGTTGTACTCATTGTTGAAGATAATAAAGAGTTGCGTACCCATTTAAGTAACGATTTAAGTCAGTTTTATCAAGTAAAGCAAGCAGCCAATGGGGAAGAAGGATTAAAAAAGGTAAAAAAAGCGCTTCCAGACCTAGTAATTAGTGATGTAATGATGCCAAAAATGAATGGTTTTGAGTTGTGCGAGGCAATAAAATCCGAATTTGAAACCTCACATATCCCAGTGTTACTTTTAACAGCAAAGACCCTAGAAGAAGATAGAATTCATGGCTATCAACATGGTGCCGATGGTTATTTATCCAAGCCATTTGTAACAAGTGTGCTTATGGCTCGCATAAAAAACTTACTCGAATCTAAAAACCGATTACGAAAACGTTACTCCGAAATAGGCGGCGTGTTTCCTTCTAGCGAGGTAACTACAAATAATTTAGACGAAGTATTCCTCGATAAAGTCACTAAAGTTATTTTAGATAATGTTAGCGATTTAGACTTTAAGCAAGAGCAACTATTAAAAGAAATAGGTATTGGTCGTTCTCAATTTTACAGAAAAATTAATTCTCTTACAGGTAGTAACCCGAGTAACTTTATTCGAACTATTCGCCTGCGTTATGCTTCAGAATTATTGTTAAAAGATCAATATTCTATTAAGGAAGTTACGCATATGTCAGGTTTTAATTCTACCGCATATTTTAGTAAAACCTTTAAAGAACTCTTCGATTTAACACCTAGCCAGTTTATAGATGAAAATGCTGTTAGTAAATCTTAATGAATCCAGAAAATTGGTTTTTACCATTAACCATTCCAGATAATTTTGTATCCGAGTAAGCTTAGCTATTAACCAAGTGATACGAAAAGAGGTGTAATTCAAATTTTATTTGAATTACACCTCTTTTTTCTTTGTCTTTTTTTAATTACTTCGTTTTGAAAGGGTAGGCTGGTAAGTTAGCTTCATTTACCAGATTAACACTTGGTTTTCCTGCAAAAGCATATCTAATATAAAGTGGTTGCTCAATTTCGGCATGGCTTAAAACAACGGTTTCTCCTTCAATTTTAGCTTCAGCTAATTTCCAATGTTTTGTTTTGTCGGCAATCCAAAAGCCTTTTGGGTTTTCATCATCGATTGTTTTTAGTCCATTACTATTCTTAAAATGAACGATTAAACGGTTATCAATAACTTCTACAGATTTTAACATGGGGCCTTCTGCAACAATAGGTTTATTAAGCGTGTTTTTTGCGGCCAATAAAGCCAAACGTTCACCAATAGGCAATTTGTCTTTTGGATGAATATTCTTAACGTCGCCTAAGTCAATAGTATTTGCAACCGAAGTATGCGGTAAATTAAGCGCTTGTAATTGAGATGCACGCATCCAAGCAAAAGATTCTTCCGTTGGATTTTCTGGGTCTATATTTGGCTTTTTAGCTGTGCCCTTGCCATAACCAGGTAGCATTACAATAGCAAAATGCATGCTAGGGTTTTGCCACTTTGTACGATAATTTAAAATCCATTGTTGTAGTACGTCTGCATATTCCTGCATGCCAATAACTCTGTGAAACCAATTGTTTTCATTAACCGTTGGGACGCCCGAAATGTATCTTGTATTTCGTTCGCCTTGATACCAAACTAAACCTCTACAGGCAAATTTTGTTAAGGGATGCATCATCGCATTATAAATAATATTGGGTTGTCGGCGCATAAAAACATCTTCTTTTTGTGTCCAACCATCGGGAGCATTTAAAGATTTTTTTATCGTGTTTTTGGTAATGGTATCTTTATCAAAATCGAACATAATGTTTTTAAAGTACATAAAGTCGTTTTCCATATCGCGAGGCATCCATGCTTCAATAGATGAGCTTCCCCAAGACGTATGAAGAATTCCGACAGGAATATCTCCTAATTGCTCTAAATAATGCGAAAAAGCAGAAGCTACTGCACTAGAAGAATTACCAATCTGCCATGTTCCAGTTACCTCGTCTTCTTCTTCAAAAGAAACGGTGCGTTTAACATCAAAACTGCGAATGTTTTCAGATAAAGGAGTAATAGCTTTAACATCAGGAACGTTATTTACATTCATTTGCATATTAGATTGTCCAGAACAAATCCAAACTTCACCAACTAGAATATTTTTTATTTTTATTTCAGATGATTTTGATTTAATAATCATTTCACTAGCAGTTTTATTAGCTTGTAGTGGCTCTAATTTAAGCATCCATTTACCGTTGCTATCTGCTAGTGTGGATTTGTTTTGGTTAGAAAAAGTTACTGTAATACTATCGTTAGGAGAAGATAAACCCCAAACAGGAACAGCGATGCCCTGTTGTAAAACCATGTTATCACCAAAAAGGTTAGCGGGTTTTAATTCCTGTGAAAAACTTAAAACTGATTTTGTTAATAGTAAAAGTAAGGTTAATGTGTTAAGAACCTGATTATTCATTTTTTTATAAAAAGTTGATTGTGTTTAGTTTATTATTTTAATAATACTTTCACCAGATTTTAATGCCACTGAATTTACTTTCCGTTTTACTTTTTTATTGTTTAAGTAAGCTTTTTTAAATGGTTTTGGTATTGAAAATTCGGCAGTCATTCCGTCTGGAATTGTAATTGTAAATGTAGCGGTTTGTGCCGAGGTTTTTTCATAATTTCCTAAAATAATACCATGTTGCGTTGGTGTTTTTATTTTTGAAAATGTTAAATCTCCCATTTTAGGTTTTATCTTAGCAATTTTAAACCCAGGAGTTTTTGGTTGTATGCCCCATAAATAGCGAGTAATAGCATTTAAGGGAGCGGTTCCCCAAGCATGATTCCAGTCGGTATTGGGTTTGTATTTTACATCCCAAGCTTCCATAGCCATTGTAGAGCCTACTTTTATCATGTTCCACCAGTTTCTATCTCCAATGGTGTCGGAAATTAAATGATTTGCGTAACGTTCTTCATCATACTTATACAAGCCTTCAAGTAAATATTGAGCCCCATAAACACTGCAGGCCATTCCTCTCGATTTAATAAACTTAGTCACCGAAGCAATATGTTCTTCAGGAACTAAATCGAAAGCTAAAGGAAGCATATTGCCGTGTAAAGAGGCATGTTTTGAGCCCTCACCATCAATATAGATGCCTCTTTCAGAATCTAAAAAGGTGTTATTTATAGTTTGTTTTACTTGTTTAGCTTTTTTACTGAATAATGTGGCATCATCTGTTTTATTCAAGGCTTCAGCAATTTTACTCATTAACACTAAGTTTTTATAGTAAAAGGCGTTTACTGCGGTGTTAACATCAACAATTTCGTAACCATCTCTTTCACCTTCGGCAGTAGCGAGTTTCCATCCGGTATCTTTTTGTGCAGGTGGCCAATCAATAATATCTTTAATTTTAGTATTCGGATTTTTAAATCCTAATTTTTTAATTAAATCTTTAGTTAAGTTTGGCGATTTAGAGCTTATTAAACCATCAGGTCGTTCTAAATCCATTAGTGTTTTAAGCTTTAAATTGTTGTAATGGTTTTCTAAAGGTTTTAAGTCGCCAGTATACATGTAATCTGTATAGAACATGAGTACAGTGTGTAATAACCATTCGGTTGGCCATGTTGGGTGATTAATAAAATAGGCGTTGGTGCGACGCGCCATAGTATAAACGCTATCTACACTGTAATGACTAAGTTGATTTATATAAGCATCGGCTTCATAAGGAATACGCTCACGATCACCATCTACATAATATCCAGTAAATGTAGTTGCTTTTATAGTGTGTTTACACAGTGCCCAAATAGAATCCATAATTGGGTTGGAAGACGAGAAATAGCTGGCATTATCGTTAAATTTTGCGTGCAGCGCCTTTTGTTTAAATGTAAGTTTATCTATCGGGATTTTTAGGTTTTCAACTTCGGCGTAACGAAAAGGTATTATTACTCCAATCGAATCTGGTAGCATTATGGCATCTCCTGTGGTGTTTCTTTTAAAGGCTTGCATGCTTACGCTTGTTGGCGTGTGGGCTAATAAATTTGGTAAAATAGATTTTCTGTACCTAATAGTTGCTCCAGGTTTTCTATCAATTTTATGATTTTCAATTAGTTTTTCTCCTAAATGAACTATTAACGAATCGTTTTGATTTTGAGTTGCAGTTAGTTCAACGGTGCCGAAATAAGCTTTACCGAAGTCAATAAAATAATGACCATCATTTATTTTAACTACGTTTTTAGGTTTAAAAAAAGAGTGTTCTAAATGTATTTTATCATTAGTTTGGCTAAAAGCGTTTAAAATAATCAAGAAACAGGTTATTGAGAGAATGGTATTTTTCATTAGAATAGTTTTTTTTGAAAGTAATAAAATGATGGCTTTAGGTCAATTTTCTTATACAGACAACGTGTTTAGAACGACGGATGTCACGGTAATAAAAAAAAGCCTTAAGTTTTTAACTTAAGGCTTGCTATTAAAAACAATTAAACGGGTTTAATTTCCCATCCTGGTTCGTAAGTTCTAGACCATAATTTCATAGCTTCTCGGTTAAATATTCTTCCAGTAACTTCATCGACTTCGAAAGATTCATTAATTCTTGAGGCAATGTTTGCATAATGGGTTAGCATTTGGCTAATGGCACCTTGTTCTATAGGTGAAGTTAATTCTGCTTTACCTCTAATGGCATCAAAAAAGTTTAAGGTATGGGCTACGGTTAAACCGCCACCACCGCCAAGTGTGTTGCCGTTTTCTAATCCCGGAACAATGTTTTCTTTTATTAGTTTGCCTTTAATATCGTAAAGTTTATAGCCATCTCTGTCGATAAATACAGAGCCATTTGACCCAAATATTATTGTGCCTCTTCCAGCACCATATTTATCGTATCCATTTCTACTTCGTCCATCCCATTGAATAGTTCTATTACCGGAGAATGTAAATGTCGCTTCCATAGTGTCGTACATTTCCCAACCATCATCTTTATAGTGAAACTTACCAGATTTAACTTCAACATGTTCAGGTATTTTAACACCTAAAGCCCAGCGAGCAATGTCTAGTTCGTGCGTAGCATTATTACCCATTTCGGCAGTTCCGTAGTCCCATCCATACCAATGCCAATTATAATTCCATGTATCATCGGTATAAGCTCGACGTGGAGCTGGCCCTTGAAAAAGTTCCCAATCTAACCCTTCTGGAGGTGCTGTTTGTACTTGTTTAGGAACGGGACCTCGTTTACTAGTGTAAAAGGCAATGGCGTTGTAAACATCGCCAATAACACCGTTATGTATTTCTTTGATAATTTCCTGTGATTGCTGAGAGGAACGCTGTTGGTTTCCCATTTGTATATGTTTGCCATATTTTTTTTGATAGGCAATAAGTAAATCGCCTTCTGCTAGGTTATGGCTACACGGTTTCTCTAAATATACATGCTTGCCGGCAGCTACCGCCATACAGGCTCCTGGCGCGTGCCAATGGTCTGGTGTGGCCATAAAAATAGCGTCAACATGTTTATCGTTTAAAATGTTTCTAATATCATTTTCCAGTTTCGGTTTTTGGTTGCTATTTTTGGCTACTTCTTGAGCTGCTTTATCTCGTTGACTTTTCATAACATCGCATAAATAACTTAGTTCAATGTTATTACTTTTGTCGTAAATAGGGTGCATGTAAGAGCCATAACGTCTCCCTAAACCTTGAATTGCAACATTTATTCTGTCGTTGGAGCCAATAATTTTGTTATAACTTTTTGCCGACATTGCACTCAGGCTACTTGAAATTAACGTTGTGCCAGCGGCACCTAATGCTGCTTTTTTTATAAAATCTCTTCTGTTTGAACTCATTGTGGTATTTGGTTTAGTTGTTAATAGGACGAATTTTAATATTTTTAAATGATACAAGATCGCCGTGATCTTGTAGCAAAATTTGGCCTTTATCTAATTCGCCAAAATTTGGCCATTTTACATATTTACTTTCCGAAACTAATTTTTTGTAGTTTTCGCTTTTTCGTTCGTATTCTAAAACTTTCATGCCATTTAACCAATGTTCAATATGATTGTTTTTAGATATGATATGAGCTGTATTCCATTCACCAATTGGTTTTACAGGTTTGTTTGGGTCGGCTTTTATTAAATCGTATAAAGAGCTAACGGTGCGGCTTCCTTCGTGGTTACCTTTTTTTGCGTCTGGGTGTAAATCGTCGTCTAATATTTGAAATTCTAACCCGATTGAAGATCCAGGGCCTTTATTAATCTCGGTATCTACGTAATATTTTATACCACTATTTGCTCCAGGAGTAAGTTTAAAATCGACTTTTAATTCAAAATCGCTAAATTGCTCAGTAGTTACAATATCGCCACCCGCTCTAGATTCGGCTCCACCCGAAGATAATACGCTTAAAATACCATCTTCAATTACCCAACCTTTTTCTGGAAAATGATCGAGCTTAGCACCGCGCCAGCCATTTGTGGTTTTACCATCCCAAAGTAGTTTCCAACCTTTTTTTGCTTCATCTATGGTTAAATTATTTTTTGTAATAATTGGTTCAATAGGGCTTTTTTTGCTGTATTTTGAAAGACTATCGGTTAAAATATTGATGTTTTTCCAAATTATTTCTGTGCCTTCTTTTTTATCCTTTTTAATACTATGTACTTGTAAGCAAATAAATCCGCTAGCTGTTTTATCATCAATTAAATGAGAAGCCGGCACACCGTTAATCCATGTTTTAATGGTGTCACCAATTGCTTCAATACGATAATGGTTCCAGTCATTTTGTTTAAAAGCTTTTTGCGCTTCGGGGTTTTGCTCTAAAGTGTTAAGCCAGCCACGTCGTGCTTCATCGTAAATTCCCGCACTCCAAGCTCTATCAGATGGGTCAATTTCAACTTGATATCCATGAACACGTCCATCTTTGTAATGAGGGAAACTATTGCTTCGTATTTGTATACCGCTATTCATAGTAGAATCAACTTTATAATCTAATTCTAAAATAAAATCGCCGTACATTTTGTTAGTAGTTAAAAACGAATTTGGCGTATTATGTACCGTGCTGCCAACAATAGTTCCGTTTTTAACACTATAATTGGCTTTACCGCCTTTTTGAGACCAACCGTCTAGATTTTCGCCGTTAAAAAGTGAAATCCAAGGTGTTGTATCGGTTGGCGCTTGTTTACAGTTGTAAAATATAATTAAAATAGCAACGAGAAGTATTTTGCTATAAAATACAGGTTTTTTCATGTTTAGTTGTTTTAAAAAAATTAATTCACAAGATAGAATTAAGAAACAGTAGATTGATGGAGGAATCACTCAAATATATGGATTATTCATTCTATCGGAAAAGATTTTATTGCATTAATTTATGCGGATTTTTTATTGTAGAACCCTTTCAGGTAGATTTTATATTACACTTTAATTGATTGATGCGTCCATGAATATGAACTGAAAATCCATTTTATGCTTAATTAATAAACTTAACTTGGCACCAACAACTAAACAAATAATTATTTATGAAAACAATTAAACTAATGATGGCGGTCATGGTTTTATGCTTAACCAGCATATCATGGGCACAGGTAAAAGTGTCTGGAACCGTAACCGATGACCAAGGTTTATCCTTGCCTGGGGTAAACGTAATTGTGAAAGGTAGTAATACTGGAGCTGCCACAGATTTTGATGGTAATTTCCAGATTGCTGTTAATAATGGAGATGTCCTGGTATTTTCTTATTTAGGATATGTAAATAAGGAAGTTACCTTTTCAGGACAAACGTTTTTAAATGTAAAAATGCAGGAAGATGCATCAGAACTCGATGAAGTAGTAGTAATTGGTTATGGTTCTGTTAAACGAACCGATTTAACTGGCGCTGTTGCTTCAATAGGAACGAAAGAAATTACACAACAAAAGAAAACCGATTTAGGGCAAGCCTTGCAAGGTCGTATTGCTGGGGTAGATGTGAGAACCACGAATAATAAACCAGGTGCACCTCTTTCTTTTGATATTAGAGGTAATACGGTAATTCAAAATAATGACGAAACTAGAGATGGATTAAATTTTGATGGCGATTTGTCTAAACCGCTATTTGTTGTAGATGGTGTGTTTTTCGATGATATTAACATTTTAAATCCATCCGATATTCAGCAGGTCGATATTTTAAAGGATGCTTCTGCAACTGCAATTTATGGGTCTCGTGGCGCTAATGGTGTTGTAATAATTACAACAAAAAACGGTGTAGAAGGGGTTACTCGTTTTACATACGAAGCTACTGTAGGTATTAACTCCGTAGCGAATAAGCCAGATATGTTTACTGGTGACGAGTATGTTGCTTTTGTTGAAGATGTTTTACGAAGCAGCGAATGGCAGGGACTTTTTGATTACAATACACCGTATTATCCAACAGTAGATGATTATAATAATGTTGCAATTGATTTTTCTGGAGAATTTAGATCTTCGAATGAAGAAGCCGATAATGTTGCTAACCGTCGTTATACCGATTGGCAAAACGATTATTTAAAAACCGGTATTCAAACCAGTCACACTATTGCGATGTCTGGTGGTAGTAATGGTTTAACTTATAACGGTTCTATTGGGTATTTAAGTAATGAAGGGGTTATGGGAATTGAAAAATTTGAACGTTACAACCTAAGCACTGCTATTACAAAAAAAGTGTCCGATAAGTTTACGGCAGGTTTAAAAGCGTATTTATCATTATCTGAAAGAGAAACAGGAAGTAACGAGCTATTTAGAAGTACACTTCGTTTAGCGCCAACTGTAAATCCAAGAGATCCAGATGGCAACCTAATTTTATTTCCAGACGATCAAGATGGTAGGTTTACAAATCCATACTACGAAGCATACGAAGATGCTTGGTTAAATAATACCAGAGCCTTAGATGTTATTGCAAACGTATTTTTAAATTATACCCCTACAAAGTGGTTAAGTTTTAAAACGCAGTTTGCACCAAACATACGAACTACTCGTCATGGGCAACAATTTGGTTTACTAACCAAATCTGCAAGGAATGACGAAACGCGAACTCGCGCTTATTACGACGCGTTTTTCGATACCTCTTATACTTGGGATAATATTGTAGATATGAATTTTGATGTGGCTGAAGGACACAATTTAAAAACCACATTGATATCGTCGGTTTATTACAGACAAGATGAATACAGTAATATTGAAACTAGAAATTTCGACACCGATATCTATCAATATTACAATACCGCAGCAGGTTTAGATGTTAGAACTTATGCAACCGATTACGAAAAAGAAACCCTAGCATCTTTCGCCGGTAGATTAAACTATAGTATAGATGATAAATACTTATTTACCTTTACAGGTAGGTATGATGGTTCTTCTAAATTAGCTGTTGGTCACGAATGGGCATTTTTCCCTTCGGCAGCCTTTGCTTGGAAAGCCAGTGATGAAACATTTTTAAAAAATGTAGATTGGTTAAGTAACTTAAAACTACGTGTTAGTTATGGTGAGTCTGGTAACGATAATGTTATTGGGCCATATCAATCTTTTGCATTTTTAAACGGTACCGATTATGTTTTTGGAGAGGACCACTTAAATGGCGTACAAGTAGCCGGTTTAGCTAACCAAGAATTAACATGGGAGCGCTCTAAAGAGGTTAACTTAGGTGTAGATTTAGCCGTAGTTCAAAATAGAGTGCGTTTAGGCTTAGAAGTTTATAATAAGAAAACGGTTGATGCTATTTTAGGTAAAACTTTATCGGCTATTACAGGTTATGGAACTGCAATTGGTAACTATGGTTCGGTAAGAAATAAAGGTGTTGAAATTACATTAAATACAACTAACATACAAACCGAAAATTTTAAATGGACCACCAGCTTAAACTACGCACGAAATAAAAATGAAATTATTGAATTGGATGGCGATTTAGATAGTTATCCTTACGGAAATCATGGTGTTCGAGAAATAGGACAACCAGTAGATGCTATTTATAGTTACCAATTTGATGGGATATGGCAACTCGATGAGGCTGCAGAAGCCCACACCTATGGAGCCTTCCCAGGGCAATGGAAATATGTAGATCAAAATAACGATGGTGTTCTAAATCAGGACGATAATGTTGTAATAGGTTCTATATCCCCAGATTGGATTGGGGGTATGACAAATACCTTCTCTTACAAAAATCTAGATTTAACCATACAAATGCACGCAAGATATGGAGCTTATGGGCATTCCGAGTTTTATAACAACTTTGCGCCTTGGCAAAACGATGGCGCCAAGTTTAATAAAGTAGATTTAGATTATTGGTCACCTAATAATCAAGGCGCTAAATATCCAGCAGCACGGTATGCATCAACTGGAAACGATTATTATGTAGATGTAGATTTTATTAAAATTGGTAATATCGGGTTAGGATATAATTTTAATCAACCTATGCTAGATAAACTAAAAATGTCAAGTTTAAGGTTAACCCTAGATCTTCAAAACCCATTTACATTTACAGATTATGCAGGACCAGATCCAGAAACTGCATTAGGAAATACCTATAACGCAGGTTATATGATGAAAACAGTTTTATTCGGACTTAAGTTAGCCTACTAATTTTTAATTCTTAAACACATGAAAACAAATAAAAATATAAAATCAATAGTTACCATTCTTGCTGTAGCGCTTTGCTTTATTGCTTGCGATGATTTTATTCAAGAAGATGCATATTCAGATATTACGAGTGAAACTTTTATTGACGAAGATAATGCCGATCAACTTGTAATTGGGGTTTATACAGCCACACGAGCAGTCTACAGAAATCATGACTATAAATTTGCAGGAACCGATATTTTTACCACAAAAAGTGAATTGTTTGCCTTTAGCAGTGGGAACGATTATAATAATTTTGTAGCGCCAGAAACCAATGGGGTTTGGAGTGTAAATTATAACGTAATTGCAAAAGCAAATACAGCTCTTAACCGTTACGAAAACCAAGTGAATTGGAGCGATACTAATCTAGAAGCTAAAGCTTATGGTATAGCACAAGCACGAGCTTTAAGAGCATTGGCGTTTTTTAATTTAGCAGTGCAATATGGAGGTGTAGTATTAGATCTTGAAGAACCATTAAGTATTCGAAATGATTACACGCGTTCTTCGGAAGAAGAAACATTTAACTTAATTATTAGCGAGTTAGAAGCAGCCATTCCAGATTTGGAAGCAGATCCGCAAATTGGGCGCTTATCGGTTCGAGCAGCAAAACACTTACTATCTGAGGTTTATTTAACAAGGGCGTATAAAACTTTTGCGGGAACTAACGATTTTCAAACAGCAGCAGATTTGGCTGTAGAAGCTATTGATGGTTATGATATTAGAAGTCAGTCATTTGCTGAGGTGTTTGATTATAGTAATCAAATAAACGATGAAATTTTATTCGCAGCCCATTGGGAAAATAATGGTTTTGATGAAGATAGAAATAATAACAAACATTCCTTATTTATGTATAATTTATTTGATTTACCCGGTGTTAGTAGATCAAATCAATACGGCGTGCAAGGTGATGGCCTAATGATGACACCATATTTCTATTCTTTATTTGCAGATAACGATACACGTGAAGATGCAACGATTCATCGCGTAATTTATGCCGACGAAGATTCAGCTTGGGAAGACGATATAGTTATTCCTGGAGATACTGTTGTTTATTTTCCAAAAGAACCTTTAGATGTCGCAGAACTTACCGATAAACTAGATAGATATTGGGTATACCAACCCGATGAATACTTATGGGGAAAGCCAGATGATATTCCAGGTGTTAATTACACCTATTCTTCAAATCCGTTTTTTATAAACTTTCCAATCATGAAAAAGTTTGATGATGAAATTTATAACGATCAAAATGGAGGGGCTAGAGATACTTTTATTTTTAGAATAGCAGAAACCCATTTATTAGCTGCAGAGGCTTTTTTAGGAGCAGGAAACACAACTCAAGCGTTGTTTCATATAAATAGAGTTCGTGAGCGAGCTACAGGAGATGTCGATTTTTATTCAACAATAGATTTAGATGTAATTTTAGAAGAACGCGCTTTAGAATTAGCAGGAGAAACTAACAGGTGGGCGGTGTTAAAACGTATGGGGAAATTAGAAGAACGCATAGAATTATACAACCCACATGTAATCGATCATGGTGCGTTTGATGCTTCTAAACATTTATTACGTCCTATTCCTACCAGAGAAATAGCAATATCACCCAATACCATGGAGCAAAATCCTAATTATTAATAGAATACAATTCAATATTTGAGTTTAGTTTTTTTAGTTTTTACAGGCAGACTTATTTGTCTGCCTGTTTTTTAAAAGCTAGAGATTAAATAAAATAAAGTCTCAATAACAAAACAGCAATACATTTATGAAGAACCTGTTTATATTTAAAAAAGTTATTCTCGTAACTTGTTTGATTTTTGCTTTGTTTTTGTCTTGCCAAAATGTTAAGACAGAACAGGTTCAAAAAACAACTAAAACCGTAGATTATACGGCAAAAGTTTATCCTTGGCTAGATACCGAAAATTCTCGATGGTTTTTCTTTTCTTCGGCATCCAGACCATTTGGCATGGTAAATTTAAGTCCCGACACGCAAATTGGTGGTGCTTGGGGTAGTGGTTATCGATATAAAACCGATACTATAAAAGGCTTTAGCCATATTCATGCTTGGCAAATGGCGGGTGTGTCGGTTATGCCTGTTACGGTTTCTAAAACTGAAAAAAGTAAAATATATCAGGATTTTTATTCAAAATTTAGTCACGAAACTGAAACCGTAAAACCTGGGTTTCATCAAGTTCAATTACAACGTTATGATATTACGGCAAAATTAACCAGCACAACTCGTGTGGGTTTACATGAATATAGTTTTCCAAACACCCAACAATCCGCTATATTATTCAATTTAAACACGAAACTTGGACCTTGTAAAAATGAAAATGGTGATTTAAAACAAGATTCGGCTCGTGAGCTTTCTGGAAGTGTTACCATGGCAAAAACAGGAAGAAGACCTAAACCCATAACTGTATATTTTAAGGTGAAATTGAATGCCGATGTGGCGTCTGTTGAAAAAGATAAAAAAACAGGAAATTATTTAGTTACGCTTAAAGATGCTAGTAAACCAGTGCTAATGAAGCTTGGTATATCTTACACCTCCGTAAAAAATGCCGAATTAAATATAAACGAAGAACTCCCAAGTTGGGATTTTAATAAGGTTGTCGAGGCTTCTAAAAAACAATGGAACGATTTACTAGGCAGAATTGAAATTCAAGGCGGAACAGAAGAAAGTCAATCTCGATTTTATACCGATTTGTGGCATGCATTGCAAGGGCGTCGCATTATTAGCGATGTAAACGGTGCTTATCCAGATTTAACTGGAGAAAATTTTAAAATAGGGCAATTACCATTAAACGAGCATGGAAAACCTAAATTTAATCACTATAATTCCGATTCTTTTTGGGGCGCACAATGGACATTAAATACGCTTTGGGGTTTAGTTTATCCAGAAATTATGGAAGAATTTGTGCATTCCCTAATGCAATATTATAACGATGGTGGTTTGGTGCCTCGAGGTCCTTCTGGTGGTAATTACACGAATGTAATGACGGGAGCTTCGTCTACGCCGTTTATAGTTTCGGCCATACAAAAAGGCATTATTAAAAACGATTTAGAGTTTATTTATCAGGCTTTAAAAAAGAACCATATGTTAAATGGTATTATGGCAAAATCGGGTTATGAACACAATACTTTTGAAGGTGGCGGATTAAAATATTACATAAATCAGGGCTATGTGCCTTACCCATTACCCGATGGTAAATTTGGTATACATGAAGACGGTGCTAGCATGACTTTAGAGTATGCATACCAAGACTATACTTTGGCTCAATTAGCTAAAAAGTTGAATCATGAAAGTGATTATAATTATTTTATAAATCGGTCTAAAAATTATAAGAATGTTTTTGATGTTGAAACTGGTTGGGTGCGTCCAAAAAATGTAAACGGCCATTGGAAGCAAAATTTCGACCCATTTCAAGTTGAGCATGGTTTTATAGAGTCTAACGCGGCACAAGCAACTTGGTTTGTACCGCACGATATTAATGGTTTGGCAGAATTAATGGGAGGCGTTTTTAACGCTTCAGAAAAACTAAATGAACAATTTAAAACAGCCGAAAAACAAAATTTTGCAGCAGGAAATTCGCATGCTCAAGAGTCGCATCCAGAGTATAGTCGAGTTCCTATAAACTATGGAAATCAGCCTTCAATTCAAACGGCTTTTATTTTTAATAAATTAAATCGTCCAGATTTAACACAGTTCTGGACTCGAAAGGTTGCCACTAAAACTTTTGGAGGTTTAAGCCCGAAAGTTGGATATTTTGGAGACGAAGATCAAGGTTTAATGGGAAGTTTAAGTGTGCTACTTAAAATGGGGCTGTTTCAATTAAATGGTGGAACCGAAGAAAATCCAGAATATCAAATAGGAAGCCCTGTTTTTAATCAAGTTACTATTCATTTAAATTCAAATTATTATAAAGGAAATAAGTTTGTAATTTCAACCGAAAATAATAGTGAATCAAATGTAATAGTAAATAAAGTGATGTTAAATAATACGGAAGTTACAGACTTTTCAATAAAGCATAACGATATTATAAACGGTGGAAATCTTCATTTAAAAATGACTAATCAATCTTTAAATTTAAGCGAATGAATCGTTCAGGGAAAATTTCAATTTTACTAATAGTTTTTATAGCGTTTTCATCATTTGCACAGCTAAAAAACAAGCCAGAACTTAATGAGAAGTTTATGGATATGGGCTTTGGTATTTTTATTCATTGGAGTCTAGATTCGCAGTTAGGAAGTGTAATTAGTCACTCTATGGTTGGTGCTTCCGAAGATTATGTAAATCGGTATATGAACGAATTACCAAAAACATTCTATCCAAATAAATTCGATCCAGACGAATGGGCGCGACTTTTTAAACTTACAGGTGCCGAATATGTAATGTTTACAACTAAACACCATAATGGATTTTGCATGTGGGATACTAAAACCACCAGTTTTAATATTATGAATACGCCTTATGGTAAAGATATTACTGGATTATTGGTAAAATCGTTACGCAAATTTGGTTTAAAAGTAGGGTTTTATTTTTCTCCAGAAGATTTTAGTTTTATTCATAAACAAGGGCATTTAATTTCCAGAAAAGGCGAAATGACCCAAACCACAGAAAATGAAGCCTTATTTGAATACGATAAAAAACAACTAGACGAATTATTTACAAAATATGGTAAAATAGATTTAGTTTTTTTCGATTCGTTTTCAAATAAAAATATTGTGCAATATGTACATGAAAAATATCCTGATATTGTAGTAACTCGCGGCGAAATGCAAACACCAGAGCAAAAAATACCAGATGGTGCCATGCAAGGGCCATGGGAAACCTGTATGACTATGGGAACCCAATGGCAGTATAAACCAACAAACGAAACCTATAAATCGGGCACCGAATTAATTGAGAAATTAATTGAAATTAGAGCCAAGGGCGGAAACTTTTTACTAAATATCGGGCCTAAGCCAAATGGCGAAATTCCTATTGAACAAGAAGAACGATTACGAGAAGTAGCCTTATGGATGTTTGTAAACAACGAAGGCGTAAAAAATATTAGGCCTGCGCCACACAAAATTAAAGACGGCGATCTTTGGTTTACCCAAAACGAAAAAGAAAATGCTGTTTATGTGTTTATTACCGACCAAAAAGGGGAGTGGTTTAAAGGATTTAGAAGAAATTTTTTAATTAAATATTTAAAGGCAACTCCTAAAACTACAATCTCCGTATTAGGGCAAAATGATAAAGTAGTAGAATATTGGCCAGAAAACAATCCGGAATCACGATTTATACAACATAGCGGAGGTCTTGAAATTTCTATAAGCAGAGCGCATCGGGTATATAATAATAAAATTTGGCCCAATCCAGTGGTTGTAAAACTTACTAATGTAGAATTTACAGAATAATTTACTCGCACAATTAAAAGAATAGGGTGTAGTTAAATTGTAATTGTTTAATAAAGGTTCTATTTTTAAGTCGACTATTTAATAATTCATGACTATTTATAAAAAATATACCTTTTGGTTAGCTTTATGTTTAACCGGAATTTTGGTTGCGCAACAAAATAATAAAACCGTTATAGATTTATGGCCAGAGTCGGTGCCCGGACAAACCGAAGCAAAACAACAGTCCGTTGTAAGTAAAAATACATCAGGTAATGTTACGCGATTGGCTAAAGTAACGCGGCCAACTTTAACCGTTTTTAAACCCGAAAAACCAAACCAGTCTGGTGCTGCAGTTATTGTTTGTCCTGGAGGTGGTTATGGCATTTTGGCCATAGATAAAGAAGGCTACGAAATTGCAGAATGGTTAAATCAATTGGGGTATACGGCCTTTGTTTTGCAATATCGAGTGCCCAAAAATAGGGCAGGTGCTATTCAAGATGTGCAACGGGCAATAAAGGTTGTAAAAAGTAAGGCTGAATCATACAAATTAAATACCAATAAAATTGGAGTTTTGGGGTTTTCGGCCGGAGGACATTTGGCTGCCCGAGCGTCAATTAACTATAATATTGAAACTTATACAAAAACAGATGAGGTCGATAACTTTTCGCCTCGTCCAAACTTTACCATGCTTATTTATCCGGCGTATTTAGATGGTGGTGAGGACAGATCTATTAGTCCAGAATTTCAATTTAACGCATTTACACCACCTTGTTTTGTGTTTGGAACAGCAGACGACCCTTATGGAAATAGCGCATTAGAAATAACCAAAGCACTTCGAGATAAAAAAGTGCCTGTCGAGCTACACATGCTAGCAAAGGGTGGCCATGGTTATGGATTGCGGAAAGGAAACAACGCAGCAAAAACTTGGCCTAAATTGGCCGAATCTTGGCTCGATAAGCTGGTTAATTCCATGCAAATTGTTAAATACGAGCGGAAATTAAATTTTCCAAAAACCGAGGTGAAACCAGATGGTTTACGAAAAAAGGAAGATGTTTGGGTGTTTTTTTTAGCCGGACAATCAAATATGGCGGGTCGTGGTTTTGTAGAACCAAACGATACCATTCCTAATTCTAGAATTTTAACCATTAATAAATCAAATACCATTGTTTTAGCAAAAGAACCATTACATTTTTATGAGCCAAAAATGGCTGGGTTAGATTGTGGTGTTTCGTTTGCAAGAACGCTATTAAAAGAAATTCCTAACCATGTTTCAATATTATTAATACCAACAGCAGTAGGCGGAAGTAGCATATCACAATGGATACATGATGAGGAACATAGAGCGGTAAAACTCTTCAGTAATTTTAAAGCGAAAATGAACTTAGCCAAAACATACGGTACCGTAAAAGGCATATTGTGGCATCAAGGTGAAAGTGATGCTAACCAAAATGGCATAAAAAATTATGATAAAAATTTAAATAGGCTTTTTAAATCCTTTCGAAAAATAGCCGGAAATAAAAAGTTGCCAATTATGTTAGGAGAATTGGGTGGTTTTAGGACAGATAGTGAAACTTGGAAAGCTATGAATGTGATAATTCATAATTATGCCGAAAAGCATAAATATACCGAAGCGGTTTCAACAGAAGACCTTACAGATCGAGGCGATAATTTACATTTTAACTCAATAAGTGAGCGTAAATTAGGAGAACGATTCGCAAAAACATTTTTAAAAATGCAGCTTGAATGATTTGAAAATTATTACCAACTATGCTAAACCGTTTTTTATTTTATATTTTTTTACTAATTACTTGTTTAATTAATGCTCAAGATATTAAGTTCGAGCATTATAACGATAAAGGTGGGCTGTCGCAAAACTCGGTGCGTCACATTGTACAAGATAAACAAGGGTTTTTATGGATTGGTACCTTTTCTGGGTTAAACCGTTTCGATGGCTACGAGTTTAAAACCTATTTAAGTAATTCGGGAGACAAAAATAGTATTAATAACAACGATATTACCGCTTTAAAATATGATAAAAATAATAATTGGTTGTGGATTGGAACAAGAAACGGCTTAACACAACTCAATTTAAATACCTATAAATTTACCACATATTTAAATCAACCCGAAGTCGCAAATAGTTTGCCCGATAATGAAATTAGGTCGGTTTATATCGATAGTTTTAATAGAGTTTGGGTTGGAACAAAAGATCATGGTTTATATTGGTTTTATGCTGAAGAAAACCGATTTGAAAAGATAAACTTGCCTCATTTTGATTATATAAAAGAAATTTTTGAAGACGATGAAGGTAATATTTGGGTAGGTAGTTATGGTACAGCTTCTGTTGCTAAAATAGTATTAAATAACAACGGTGAAATTCAAAAAACGGCAACTTATACCATTCAAAACAAAAACACTTCAGAAAACAACCCGTATTTAAATTTTATATATCAAGATAAAGCTGCGAATTTATTTGTGGGCACCAGAAGCGGACTTTTTAAGTTGAATAAATCTGAAAATAAATTTGAACATTTAGAGGTTCGTAATAAAGAATTAAACGAAGCTTTGGGCTCTTATTTTAAATCTGTATCGCAATCACCAGAAGGTAAATATTGGGTTGGCACTATTGGCGGATTACTGGTTTGTGATAAGTTAGAAGATATTCAAAAAGGGCATTTTAAACATTATTTTGCCGATTTAACAAATTACACATCGTTGGTAGATAATTTGGTGACATCATTATTTTTTGATGCCTCTGGGGTACTCTGGATTGGCACAGAAAATGGACTCGATAAATACGATCCGTTTCAAAATCAATTTCATTTAAATAAAGACATTTCAAAATACATAGGTAACAAAGTGCCTTGGATTCGTGGTTTTGCAAAAACATATAACAACAACCTCATTGTTGCTACTAGGCATAACGGTTTATTTGTTTCTACTAATTTTGGGTTTAAGCCTTTATATCATGGTAAATACGATATAGCCAGTATTTATACCATAAATGAAAAATTGTTTTTTTGCGGGTTATGGAATGGTAAATTGTTGGTTTATAATTATGTAAATAATACTGCAAAAGTAGTTGATGTTGGTTTTGGGGATACGCCAATTGTGGCTTTCGAAACTTTAGGAAATAACCAGCTCGTTTTAGGCTCGTTTGGCGAAGGGGCTATTAAAATAAATACCAAGAATTTAAAACCTGAAATTAAAGGAGAACACCTGTTAAAAACGGCCGATGTTAACGAAATTCTTTATGGAAAAAATAATGAAATTTGGTTTGCTACCGAAGCCGGATTAATTAAGTATAACCTAAAAACAAAAACTCAAGAGCATTATTTGGCTACAACAGATCAAAAATCTGGGTTGCCACATGTAAATGTAAGTGATATTATTTTCGATAAAAACGAGGTGCTTTGGGTAGCAACTAGGCAAGGGCTTTGTTATTTTGATAAAACTAAAAACAAGTTTGTTCAACCAAAAGAACCTGCTGCTTTAACCGAGAGTTGGATTACAGATTTATTAGTCGATTCTAATAATAATTTATGGTTAAATGTAAATAATAATAGTGTAGCGCGTTACAATTTTAAAACGAATAGTTACAACGCCTATCGGGTAGATAGCGGTAATCGATTAGATTATTACAGTCCAAAAGGTTTTTTTAGTAAAGGCGCTTCAAATATTTATTTGGGTGGTAAAAATGGCGTTATTCATTTTTCTCCAGAAGCATTAAATATTAATAAACTGGCTCCTAAACCAATAATAACCGAAATAAAAGTACAAAACGAAGTTGTAATTCCTGGTAAAGAAATTAACGGTAAAATTCCATTAGAAAAAGATTTAAACGAAGCTCAAATTATGGAGTTAGATTATAATATTCGAAATTTTTCTTTTCAATTTTCTACACCGTCATACACAAACCAATTACTAAATCAATTTCAATACAAATTAAATGGTTTCGATAAGGATTGGATAACAACAAGTAGTAACTCACGTACTATTCAATACACCAATTTGTTTCCTGGTGAGTATCAATTTCAGTTAAAAGCAAGTAATAGCGACGGCGTTTGGAGCACTGTACAATCATATCAAATAAAAATTAATAAACCCTTTTGGCTAACGTATAAAGCCCTTGTGTTGTTTTTATTATTAATAGCGTTAATTACTTATTTTGTTAGGCGTGAGGTTAAAAATAGAATGCGATTAAAGCAAGAGTTAGTAACCGAAAAAGTTAATAGGGAACGCGATGTTAAATTAAACAATGAAAAGCTAAGGTTTTTTACTAACATTTCGCATGAGTTACGCACGCCTTTAACCCTAATTTTAGGTCCGGCTAAACAGCTTTTAGAAGACGAAGAAATTAAAAGTACGAGCTACCAAAAAAGTCGTTTTCAACTTATTCATCAAAACGCAAGTCGATTATTAAACTTGGTTAATCAAGTGCTCGATTTTAGAAAAGCACAAACTGGAGAACTAAAATTAAAAGTAACAAAAACCAATGTTATTCAGTTTACACAAAACACCTTCGATTCCTTTAAAGAATTTGCATATAACAAAAACATTCATTTTAATTTTAACACCGAGGCCGATTCTATTTCTGGTTGGTTAGATAAGGATAAATGCGATAAAATTCTATATAACTTATTATCAAATGCTATAAAGTTTACTCAAAAATATGGCCATGTCGATTTATTTGTAGGTTTTAAAAATAACGATAAAACGCATTTAATTATTGAGGTTTCCGACGATGGTATCGGGATTCCTAAAAAAAGCCAAGAAAAAATATTTAATCGATTTTATCAAGCAACAAATAGCAAAGAAAATAATACGGGTTCTGGTATTGGTTTGTCTCTTGTAAAGGCGCTGGTCGATTTACATAAAGGAGAAATTTCTGTTAAAAGTAAACCTAAAAAAGGTAGTGTTTTTACGGTTTTATTACCAATAACGCGCGATTTTTATAATGAAGATGAAGTGTTTGAAATAGAAAAAAATGAAGAAAATTTTGTTCCTTTTAATGATAAAACACCAAAAAATCTGTCAGCTAATACCGAGATAAAACAAAAGATTTTAGTAATTGAAGATAATTTAGAACTACGGAATTATTTAATAGATTACTTATCGAATTACTATCAAGTTTTTGAAGCTGAGAACGGAGAAGAAGGTTTGCAGTTATGCCGGAAAATTAAACCTATTTTATGTGTTGCAGATGTTATGATGCCAGTTAAAGATGGTTTAGAGTTTTGTAAAGAGCTAAAAAACGACGAATCTATAAGTCATATTCCAGTAATATTATTAACAGCGCTTTCCGAAAACGAAGATAAAGTGCGTGGTTTCGATTTAGGTGCCGATGGTTATTTGGTGAAACCATTCGATCCGGCCCTGTTAAAATCTCGAATTTCAAATATTGTAAAAACAAGATTCGATCTAAAAGCAAAATTCTCTGGAGATACCGATAGTGAAATAAGTTTACTGGTTAATTCTCCTATCGATGAAGCCTTCATGGAAAAATTGTCAATTATTATAGATGATAATATAGAAAACCCCGATTTAACCACAAGTTATTTATGCGATAAACTTGGAGTAAGTTCGTCAAAATTATATCGAAAAATAAAAGCTTTAACCGACTTGTCTCCAAATGAATTTATACGAACTGTTCGTTTAAAAAAATCGGCTCAATTATTAAAAACAAAAAAATACAACGTATCGGAGGTTACAAACTTGGTTGGGTTTAACGACCCCCTATATTTTAGCCGAAGATTTAAACAGCAATTTGGGTTTCCTCCAAGCCAATTGTTAAAGTAAGTAATCGTTACAAATTTTTAGAAGCAAGAATTACTCAAACTAATACAAAATCTACTATTTACCGTGGTTATTGGTGTTGTTCGGTTAAATGAGCAATAGTTTATACGCTATGGTTCATAGTTTATATCAATAAAACACCATAGTTTATATCATTGTCTAAACTAAATCAAGACTTATTTTAATGATAAATGTGAAGTATTTAATTTTATTTTTCTTCGGAATTTTTGCCTGTAACGCACAAAATATAATCTATGATAATTTAGAAGAAGCGCCTGTTGATGGTGGTTTGCAAATGGAAAATTATTGGGTTTGGGGAAGTTCGGTAATAAAAGGAGACGATGGTTTATATCACATGTATGCATCGCGTTGGCCAAGTTATTTGCCGTTTCATCCTGGTTGGATGGTTGCTTCAGAAATTGTTCATGCCACATCAAAAACACCAGAAGGGCCTTATAAATTTCAAGATGTTGCTTTAGGAAGTCGAGGTGCTCAATTTTGGGATGGTCGCTCATGTCACAATCCTAAAATTGTAAAACATAACGATACTTATATTTTGTATTACATGGGCTCAACACATCCTTTCGAAGAAGTTAATCACGGTAATGTAGAGGAATTCGATTTAAAAAGTAAATGGTGTATTGCTGCACGCTGGGGTAAACGTGTTGGCGTTGCAACATCTAAAAGTCCGTTTGGTCCTTGGGAACGACGCGATGCACCAATTTTAGAAGTAAAACCAAATAGCTATTACAGTTTTTTAACCTCAAATCCATCACCGTTAATTAAAGAAGATGGCTCTGTGGTGCTTTTATTTAAAGGTAGAAGCTATCAAGACGATGAAATTACACATAGCGACATGAGTATAGGTGTTGCAACGGCGCCTTCGTTCGATGGTGAATATACGGTTGTAGGAACAAAACCTTTGTTCTCAATGGAACATTTAGGCGAGGTTGAAGACCCGCATTTATGGAGCGATAATACCGGTTTTCATTTAGTTGCAAAAGATCAACGCGGATTAATAACCGGCGGTAAAGGCGATGGTTTATTAGCACATTCAAAAGATGGTATCCATTGGGAAGTCGATAAATCGGCAAGAGCCTATACTAAAATCGTAAAATGGAATAACGGAAAAACAATAAAACAAGGCCAATTAGAACGCCCATTTGTATTTACAGAAAATGATGTGCCAACGCATATTTTCTTTGCCACAATGGATGGTCCTGGAGGTTTTAGCAACGGGACAAAAACTTGGAATATGGTTATTCCTTTAAATCATTAAACTAAAAAAATCAACTAAAATATAATTAAATGGATAGAAAAATTTTAATCTGGTCAATTACAGCAGCACTTGCTGGTTTTTTATTCGGTTTCGATGTCGTTGTTATTTCTGGAGCCGATAAAAAATTACAAGCCTTATGGGGGTCGTCTGAAGCTTTTCACGGTATGATAGTTATGGGGATGGCACTTTGGGGAACCGTTATTGGTGCCATTTTTGGCGGTTGGCCAACTAATAAATACGGACGAAAAAACACGCTCATTGTTATTGGAGTGTTATTTGCTGTTTCTGCCATTGGTTCGGCTTTGGCTAACGATCCGTATGTATTTGCTTTTGCACGTTTTATTGGTGGATTAGGAGTAGGCGCATCAACCATTGCCGCGCCTGCGTATATTTCGGAAATTGCGCCAGCTAAAGATCGTGGACGTTTGGTTGCTATGTATCAATTCAATATCGTTTTTGGTATTATGATAGCTTATGCATCAAATTATTTGTTAAGTGATATTGGTGAAAACGATTGGCGTTGGATGTTGGGTGTAGAAGCTATTCCTGCGGTATTGTATATTTTATTTGCTTTGCAAGTACCTAAAAGTCCGCGTTGGTTACTTTCAAAAAACAGAGAAGCTGAAGCTAGAGAAATTTTTGAAATTATAGAACCTAATGCAGATATTGATGAGCTTATTAGCGAGCATCATGTACACGCAGCAAAAAGCGATAAAACCGAAACTATTTTTATAAAAAAATATAGATTTCCTTTAATGTTGGCTTTTTTAATTGCATTTTTTAATCAATTTTCAGGAATAAATGCAGTGTTATATTATGCGCCACGTATTTTTGAAGCAGCCGGATTGGGCGAAAATTCAGCTTTATTAAATAGTATTGGTTTAGGGGTTACAAATTTAATATTCACATTGTTAGGTGTGTTTTTAATAGATAAACTAGGCCGTAAAACGCTTATGTATATTGGATCTTTGGCTTATATTTTGTCATTAAGTTTATTATCTGCTGCTTTTTTCCTTGAATGGACAGGAATGGCGGTGCCATGTTTCTTGTTTTTATTTATTGCAGCTCATGCTGTTGGTCAAGGAGCCGTTATTTGGGTGTTTATTTCAGAAATTTTCCCAAATCATTTAAGAGCTTCGGGGCAGGCCTTTGGTAGCTCAACGCATTGGGTGTTGGCGGCATTAATTCCATCATTATTTCCATTATTATTAAAAGTTGCAGGAGGCGGCTTGGTATTTTTAGTGTTTGCAGGAATGATGGTTTTACAATTACTTTTTGTTGCTTTTATGATGCCAGAAACAAAGGGGAAAACACTAGAGGAATTGGAAGACGTAATGCTAAAAAAATAAACAAAGTGTATGAAGAAGTATTTGCTAATTATAATATTGATTTGTTTTTCGTTTAAGCTTTTTGCTTCAAATGTCGATACACTTTCGGTATTTAGTAAATCAATGAATAAAACCATTAAAAATGTTGTAATAACGCCAGACGCATATCCAGAAAAAGGGATGAAATATCCGGTAATTTACTTGCTTCATGGCGCCGGAGGAAATTATAAAGATTGGTTAAAAAAAGCTCCCCAAATTAAAGACTATGTAGAAACATATAATGTGTTAATAGTTTGTCCGGATGGGGGAAAAACAAGTTGGTATTTCGATAGCCCTGTTGATGCTTCAATGCGCTACGAAACTTATGTTTCAAAAGAATTAATTGCTCAAGTAGATGCCAAATATCAAACAGCAGATAGCCGAGAAAAAAGAGCAATTGCCGGTTTAAGTATGGGCGGTTACGGCGCTTTGTATTTGGCATTTAAACATCAAGATGTTTGGGGTGTTGCTGCTAGTATGAGCGGCGGGGTTGATGTTAGAGGGTTTCCATTACGATGGGATTTAGCAGAAAGATTAGGAACCTATGCAGAACACCCAGAAAACTGGGAAAAGCATATGGTTATTAATTTAACACATCTGTTAGACGGTAAAAAGTTGAAATTTATGTTCGATTGTGGTACAGACGATTTTTTTTACAATGCCAACGTAAGACTTCATAAAAAACTTTTAGAACGTAATATTCCGCATGACTATATCGAGCGCCCAGGAGGACATACCGTTGCGTATTGGCGAAATTCCATAAAATATCACATGCTATATTTCAATGAATTTTTTAATCAATCAAATTAAAATTTATGCCTTTTAAAAAAGTAAACATAGTTTCAATTTTCGTTATTCTGTTTTGTTTTGTGGCTTGTAAAAACAACGTCGAGTCCAAAACAAAAACGGAGGAAATTAACACACCTACAAATAGTTTAATAAATAGCAAACCGAATATTGTAGTGCTTTTATGCGACGATTTAGGCTACGGCGATTTATCGTCTTTCGGGCATCCAATAATAAAAACACCTAATCTTGATAAGTTAGCCGAAACCGGAATTAAGCTCACTAACTTTTACTCTACGGCACCTGTATGTTCGCCATCGCGCGCAGGATTGTTAACTGGTAGGAGCCCAAATAAAGCAGGGATTTACGATTTTATTCCAGGCTTAAAAAAGAGTCCAGACAACCGAGATTTAGTGCATTTACAAGCACACGAAAAAACCATTCCAGCCATGTTAAAATCGGCTGGTTATGCTACCTGTTTAGTAGGGAAATGGCATTGTAGTTCTCGATTTAATTCAAATGAACAACCACAGCCAGACGATTTTGGTTTCGATCATTGGATGGCAACCCACAATAACGCATCTCCTAGTCATAAAAATCCTAAAAACTTTATTAGAAATAGAGAAAAGGTTGGCGAAATTGAAGGCTTTAGTAGCCAAATTATAGTATTTGAAGCAATCGATTGGTTAAATGCTAAAAAAGACGATAAGCCTTTCTTTTTAGAAGTTACATTTCATGAGCCACACGAGCCTATTGCTTCACCTGAAGATTTGGTGGAAAAATATCTGCCACAAGCAAAAACCAGAGAAGAAGCAGAGTATTTTGCAAATGTTGAAAATGTTGATATCGCTGTTGGTCGCTTAGTTGAATACTTTAAAGAAAACAATATGGACAATACATTAATTGTGTTTAGTTCAGATAACGGGCCAGAAACCTTAATGCGTTACAGCAGAGCAAAACATTCTTATGGTTCTCCAGGGGCTTTAAAAGGAATGAAATTGTGGACTAACGAAGCTGGTTTTCGTGTACCTGGAATCATCAATTGGTTAGGTAAAGAAACCTTTACTGGAACTGCAAATAATGTAGTTTCAGCCTTAGATTATTTTCCAACCTTCGCAGCATTGGCTGGTGCAGAAACACCAAATAATTTAGATGGTGAATCCTTTACATCACTTTTGCAAACGGGTGAGTTTAATAGAGAAAAACCACTTATTTGGGCCTTTTACGATGCTATTAACGAACGTCGTGTTGCGATGCGAAAAGGCAAATACAAAATTATGGCGCGTATTGAAGCTAACGGAGAAACCTTAGGAAAAATCCATAACCTTTACGATGGTAACGAAGCATTAGTTAAAAACGCAGAGTTGGTCGATTTTGTGATGTTTAATCTAGAACAGGATATTAACGAATCGGAAGATTTAAAAGAAAAAGAACCTGAGGTTTTCCATACAATGAAAATAGCATTTCAAAAGGAATACAAAAAACTATTAGACGAAAGCCATATTTGGGTAAGAGCAGAATAATTAAATGATTAAAAAAGTTACCATATTAATTTTCGTATTTACCGTCTTTTTTACTGAAGATGCCACGGCTCAATTTATTTTTCCAGATGAAATTAGTAGAGCGCATCCACGTTTAATTTCGTCAGGAGTTAATCGCGACGCTATTTTAAAAGCTATAGACACTTCGCAGGCAATTAAAACCTCTTTTGAAGCTATTAAAAATGATGTTTCGAAATACATAAATCAGTTTAAAACAGATAAAGATTGGTTGTCGTCTCGTTTGCAAATGTATTGGAAAAGTCATGCAACAAACGTATTTGTAAATGGGGAATTTTATGCCTATGCATCAGGAAAAGCTCCAGTGCCAACCGTTCGATTTACGGGGCAACGCGATTATGTTACCGATTATAAAACACCAAAAATTGAAGATGTAAAACCGTATTTTGAAGATAACCGCGGCCTATTTCTTCAAAATAAAAACACAGATAAATGGGAATGGGTAAGCCCTGAAAAAACGGGACGTGTTATAGAAAACACCAACGAAAATATTATGAAAATTGCCCGAAATGCGGCATTAGTTTATTTTGTTGAAGGCGATGAAGCCTATGCCAAATTAGCGCAACATGTTTTTGATGTGTATATGCAAGGTTTGTATTATAGAAATGAACCTGTAGATTTAAAACAAGGTAATATTCAAAACGTAATTGGCATAACTTCTTTTCAAGTAATTAAAGAAAATATTGTTGATGAGTTAGCCGAAACGTACGACTTTCTGTATGATTATATACAACAAAATCATAACGACAGAAACGATATTTATACAACCTCATTAAAAAAACTTGCCGAAATTATTATTAAAAATGGAGTGCCAGATAATAACTGGAACTTACACCAAGCCAATAAAGTAATTGAAATTGCTTTGGTGTTAAATAATGATGAAGATTATAAAGATGGAAAAGGCTGCCAATATTATTTAAATCGTGTGTTTAATGAGTCGGAAGCAAGACAATGGTCGGTTAACGATGTTTTAAATTATGGCTACGATCAAAACAACGGTGTTTGGAACGAAAGTGCCGGTTATGCCTTAAGCGTTGCCGAAGGATTTACACATTTAGCCGGCGTTATTGAGGAAGCTTTAGGTGTCGATATTATGCCAAATATGCCGGTAATTCCAAAGGCAGTAAAAGTAATGCCGCAATATTTATATCCTAACAAAAGTATTGTAGCTTTTGGCGATTCGCATTATGGCGAATTAAAAAGTCAGCCTTTTTTAGATGTGATAAGTAACGCTCAAAAATTCAATAAAAAAACAGAAGAAGCCACGTTTACAAGCATGCTTTTTATGCTGAAAGATAAACAGGAACTACTCACTAAAAAAGCTCCAAAAAATGCCTTTAATGCTTTTGTTTACAACACAAACGTAACATTAAATAAAACCATTGAAGCTGCTGATTTAACAGATTATGCAACGGCATCGTTTTACGCACCAAATGTAAGTTGGTTGGCTATGCGAAATGGCATGGATAAGCACAACGGATTAATGATTTCGCAAGCGGCATCTTTAGGAAACCATGCACATTCTAACGGAATTGCCATGGAATTGTATGGTAAAGGCTATATTTTGGCTCCCGAAGGTGGTCGTGGTTCTAGTTATTTTAGAGACGATTACCGCCAATATTATTCGCAATTTCCTGCGCACAACACCGTATCGGTAAACGGGAAATCGCAGTACAATAAAATGCGTAGTTATTATGCGTTTGAAGTGAAGGCGATGTATCCGGCGTCCGAGAGAAAATCTGGCTATTACCCAAATATTAATTTTTCCGATTTATACTTTAACGAGCCAAGTACCAACGCCGATCAAAATAGAGTAATGAGTATTGTTAGAACAGGAGAAACATCTGGTTATTACATCGATATTTTTAGGTCGAAAACGAAAGCGGGTACTGCTAAATATCACGATTATTTTTATCATAATTTAGGGCAAGAGTTGGATTTTTCAACTATAAATAATCAAACTATTGCTTTTAAATCATCTTCAAAATTAAATTCCAAATCCGGAAATATTAAAGCTTACGATTTTTTATTTGATGAAACTTCAACACGCATAAAATCACCATTTAAAGCCATCTATAATTTATCTATTAATAATGAGAATATTCAGATGAATATGTGGATGAATGCCGATGAAAATAGAGAGCTATTTAAAGTAAAGTCGCCACATTCTGAAGCCTTTCGTAAGATACTTCCCGAGGATATTGAAAAAGCACCAATGCTTACAACCGTAGTTCGACAATATGGAGAAGCTTGGAATAACCCTTTTGTTGCGGTTTACGAGCCTTCAACCAATAAAGAACCTGCCACAATTAAAACGGTAGAAACTTTTAAAATAGATTCAAAACTTAGTTTTGTTGGGGTAAAAATAGAAAGCAAAACAAACCGGGTAGATTATGTGTTTTCTTCTACTAGTCCAGAAGTTTGTCAACATCAATCTATTGATTTTACAGGAACATTTGGTGTGTTAACGCAAGAAGGTAATGCAACGACATTGTTTATTGGTGCAGGTAAAAAAATAAGTTTTAACGGCTATACCATAGACGTTCTTGGTAAAAAATCGAGTTCGGCCACATTGGTTACTGGCGAGCAGTTTAAACTAACATGCAATGATGCCATTTTATTAACCGTTCCAGATACTTTTAAAAAAGGAGCTATGGTTTTAAATATCGGATTTAAACAATTAAACGGAAGCAGAAAAACAATAGATGGAAAAAAAGTGGTTCAATTTAAAGTGCCACCTACAAATTATCAAAATATATCAATTAAATTAAAAGAATAAATTAATGAAAATCCTTTTCAAAAAAAGTAGTGTAGCTGTTTTACTGTTATTGGTTTTAGCAAGCTGTAAACAAAATGAAGTTATTGAATTAGTTTCACCAGACGCATCAAAAAAAATTGTGTTTATGGATGGTGAAAACTCAAATAATATCTCGTTTTCGGTTCATTACAATAACCAACAAGTTATTCAAACATCCATTTTAGAATTACTTTCAGAAGAGTTAAATTTTTCAGGAAATATAATGGTTGAAAAAGTTGAAAACACTTCCGAAAATTCAACTTGGAACTCAAAGTTTAGTGAATTAAGTACTATTCCAGACCATTATAATCAAATTAAAATTTATTTGAAACAAGGCGAAGCTAAGCTTAATGTTATTGCACGTGCTTATAACGAAGGTGTTGCGTTTGCATACGAAATTCCTGAGCAAAAGGGTATTAAGGAAATTGGTTTAAGCGAAAAAATCTATTATAATTTTTCAGAAGATTATCCAGTTTGGTCTACACCTAAGCGCGAAAAAGGCGTGTTAACTGCTCAAGGAAAATACCGAAAAATTCCAATCACCAAATTGGAAGAAGGGGCAGAACGCCCTTTGTTAATTGAGGTTAGCGATAGTATAAAAATAGCCTTAGCAGAAGCACGTTTGGTAGATTATGCACGAATGAGTTTTAATCGAGGCAATAGTTCAAAGTATAGTATTGTATCATCTTTAGATGGAAAAGTAAGTGAGCAAAAACACGATATTGTATCGGGAGCGGTTATTGCCGAAAGAAAAATTGAAGGTGCTCAAGTACATAAAAAACTGCCAATTATGTCGCCTTGGCGCGTGGTAATGATGGGTAATAGTTATGCCAATTTATTAGAGAAAAATTACATCATTCAAAATTTAAATCCACCATCTGCAATCGATGATTCTTGGGTAGAGCCTGGTAAAGTGTTGCGTGAAACTACGCTAACAACCCAAGGCGGTTTTGCAGCAATTGATTTTGTGGCAAGCCATAACATGCAATACGTTCATTTTGATGCTGGTTGGTATGGAAACGAAATGGATAACAAATCAGATGCGACAACCGTAACACTAGACCCAAAGCGTTCTAAAGGCCCTTTTGATATTGAAGCCATTTGTAAATATGCCAAAGAAAAAGGCGTAAAAGTAATGCTATACATAAACCGAAGAGCTTTAGAAGGAAAGGTTGATGAGGTTTTTCCTGTGCTTAAAAAATGGGGTGTTTCTGGTGTAAAATACGGCTTTGTTCGTGTAGGAGATGAAGATGCCACAGCTTGGATGCACGAAGCGGTTAAAAAAGCTGCAAAGTACAAGTTGGTTATAGATATTCATGACGAATACAGACCAACAGGGTTTTCAAGAACCTATCCAAATTTATTAACACAAGAAGGTATTCGTGGCGATGAAGAGTCTGTGCCTAACGAACATACATTAATTACCATGTTTACAAGAATGTTGGCTGGAGCTGCCGATAATACGGTGTGTTACTACAACAAACGCGTAGATAAAATGGGCTCGCATGCTTCCCAATTGGCAAAAACAGTGTGTATTTTTAGTCCAATGCAGTTTTTATACTGGTACGATAAAGCACCTGCGGCACCTGTAAAAGAGGACGGACTTTGGGGCGATACTAAAACCATTGGTAACGAGCCGGAATTAGAGTTTTTTAACAACGTACCAACCACTTGGGATGAAACTAAAGTACTGCAAGCCGAAATTGGCGAAATAGGTGTTGTTGCCAGAAGAAAAGGAAATGACTGGTTTGTGGGTTGTATAAACGGAACTAAAGCACAACAAGTTACGGTAGATTTTTCATTTTTAGAGTCTAATCAAAATTACGATGCCAAATTATATACCGATGACGAAACGGTAAATACAAGAACCAAAGTAAAAATTACAGAATCAGAATTAAGCAATCAATCAAAATTAAACCTATCGGTTAAAGCCAATAATGGTTTTGTAATGCATATCAAAAAACAATAATCAAACTAAAATACTATGAAACTAATATTAAAATGTGTTACTGTAATGCTTTGTTTTGCGGTAATAGCTTGTAAAAACAAAGAAACCAAACAAAAACCTGTTGTAAAAAAAGAACTTCCGGCTAAGAGACCAAACATCATTTTTATGATGTCTGATGATCATGCGTATCAAGCCATTAGTGCCTACAGCAATCATTTAATCGAAACACCAAATATAGATCGTATTGCAAACGAAGGTATTAAGTTTACCAACGCCTGTGTATCAAACTCTATTTGTGCACCATCAAGAGCAACTATTTTAACTGGTAAACACTGCCACATTCATGGTAAAGTAGATAATGTTTTTCCTTTTGATGAGTCGCAAACCACCTTTCCGCAACTTATGCAACAAGCGGGTTATAAAACCGCTATGTTTGGTAAATTACACTTTGGAAACAACCCAAAAGGCGTTGATGAATTTAAAATTTTACCAGGACAAGGCCGCTATTACAACCCTATTTTTAATACAAACGATGGGCAAATTACGGTTGAAGGTTATGTAACCGATATTATTATGGACATGACTTTAGAATGGTTAGAGAAAAACAAAAACGACGACCAACCATTTATGTTGTTTTCTATGCAAAAAGCACCGCACAGAGAGTGGTTGCCTGCACCTCGCCATTTTAAAGAATATACCAAGAAAACCTTTGTAGAGCCAGAAACGTTATTCGACGATTATGAAGGTAGAGGAAGTGCTGCTAAAACTGCCGAAATGAATTTATTAAAACATATGAATTGGGCTGGTGATGCTAAAATTTATCCAGAACTAATGAAAGAACTCGGTTTGAAAGATGAGTCTGGTTGGGATTTAGAAGCTTTTGAACGCGAAGTTGGTGCCATGAACGAAACACAACGAGCCGTTTGGGATTCTACTTACGGACCAGTAATGGCAGATTTTAAAACTAAATATCCAGAAATGGACGATAAAGCTTTAATGAAATGGCGCTACCAACGTTACATGCAAGATTATTTAGGTTGCATTGCTTCGGTTGATGAAAACGTTGGGCGTTTACTAGATTATTTAGAGGATTCTGGTCTAGATGAAAATACCATGATTATTTATACTTCCGATCAAGGATTTTACCTTGGTGAACACGGTTGGTTCGATAAGCGTTTTGTGTACGATGAATCGTTTAAAACGCCATTATTAATTAAATGGCCAAATGTTATCGAGCCAGGAATTACAAACACCGAAATGGTGCAAAATTTAGATTTTGCACAAACCATTTTAGAAGCTGCTCAAATAAAAGCGCCAAATGATATGCAAGGCGAAAGTTTAATACCATTATTATTAGGAAATGAAGAAGAATGGACGCGCGATGCTGTGTATTACCATTATTACGAATATCCTGGTATTCATATGGTAAAAAGACATTACGCTATCATAACACAAGATTATAAGTTGGCGCATTTTTATTATGATGTTGATGAGTGGGAATTATACGACCGTAAAAAAGACCCACAAGAAATGAAAAATGTAATTAACGATCCTGCTTATGCCGATGTGGTTGTGAAATTAAAAGAACAATTAAAAGAGATGCGTGCGCATTATGGCGATAGCTCGGAGTTAGATCAAGAGATTCTGCGAAAGTATTTAGAAGCTAAAGACAACCCAGATATTGAAACCGTACCGTTGCACTAAAGAGCAATTTTATTTATGAAATTTAAAATCATTGTAGTTGTTATTTTAACCTGTTGTTTAAATGTGGTTGTTGCGCAAAAGGCAGAACATCCAAGAATTTATACAAAGGCAAGCGAGCGCACCAATATTATTAATAAAATTGAAACGGAAGATTGGGCAAAAACGTCGTGGGAAGCTTTATTACAAGATATTGATGGGCATGTTAATCGTCATGTTACCAATCCGGAATGGATGGTGTCACGATTAGCCATGTATTGGAAAGAAGGCGAGCGCTACACGCAATGTTATATTAAAAATCAAGATTGGGATTATGGCGAGGGTAATGCGCCACTTCCAACGGTTCGCTTACCTGGTATGCGCCGCTGGAACGATTTTGTAAATGTACCTTTAGAAGACAGAACACCTTACAACGCTACTGGCGATATGCTAGGAATTAGCCGTTCAAGTGCCGATAAAACACCAGTTTTAGTGCCTTATAAGGAAACCGGACACATGATTCGTCAGAATAATTCTGAAATTTTAAAACTAGCCGAAAAATCAGCTTTTGCTTATTTCATAACTCAAGAAGAAAAATACGCTAAATTTTCGGCCGATATTTTCTGGACTTGGATGCTTGGTACGTATTACATGCAACCACCTTTAGATCCTGAAAAATCTAGTAAAGGTCCTGGAGGTTATGCGCCTGGTGGTATTTTAGGCTATTACGATTACGAAGTTATTCACGACGATCGTCAAGATTTTGCAGCGGCCATTTACGATTTTCTGTACAATTACTTAAATGCAAATCCGCATAAACATTTAAAAACCATAAATAAATCGGTTACCGATGTGTCTAGCGAAGTGTTTAAACGCTTCATTGAAATTGGTTTAGTTCGCGGTGGCAAAAAAGGGAATTGGAATGTAAATCGCTACCGCCACATTATGAATAGTATTTTGGTTTTAGAGCCAAATGAATTTTACGCTGATAAAAAAGGACGCGACTATTATATTCCGTTTTACACCGAAAAATCGGGCGATCATTACGCCGGTTTACCCGAAATTGTTGCAAATTATAATAAAGTCACTGGTTTATGGCCAGAGTCTCCAGGTTATGCCTCTGGCATGATTCCTTTTGTGTTAGAAATGGGATTAAAGCTGTATAATTCTGGCGTAAACACTTTGGCAGGAAACCCCATAATAGAAAAAGCAGCTTTAGCCAATTTAGGATGGTTAGATGCCCGCGGAAACTTAGTGTTATTTGGCGATATGCGCGGTGGTCCAGCAGATATGTCGGCCTTTGAATCGTTGTTAACTTATGCCACTTGGGAAGGGAATACAGAAACAGCCAAAAGTATGGCAACGGCTATTCGAAAAAATATAGCTTCGGGTCAATATAAACGTGAAAATTCAGGGTGGCAAGGCATTATTTTTAATCAACCCTTACCAGATTCAGGAAGCGAATTGCCGTTTCATAAAGCGGCTTATTCGCCATTTCATAGACATATCATCATGAAAAATGGTAACGATGAAGCTAACGGACTAATGTTTACGCTCTACGGCGGAAGATACCAATCGCATTTAGCCGAAAACGGTTTGGCTATGCAATTTTATAGTAATGGTTGGGTCATGTCTCCAGATGCTTCGGCTTACGAATCGTATTGGTCTAAAGATGCAGGTTATCATCGTGGAATTACAGGCTCAAACACCATTGTTCCAGGCTATAAAAAAGGAGCCATTACCATTAATGCTATGGAACCATCGGTAGACACAACAAATAGTTTTTATAATACGACTTCGGTTTCAGATAATGTGTCGTTTGCTGATGTTTCAGCTGAAGAAAAACGCCGATTAGTAGCCATGATTCGTACTTCGGAAACCACTGGGTATTACGTTGATGTTTTCAGATCAAATCAAAACAATAACGATTATATTCATCATAACTTAGGGCATACAGTGTCATTAAAAAACACATCAAATACAACCTTGAAATTGAATGATGTAAATGATTTAGGGACTGAATACGATAAAAACTATAGCTTCTTCAAAAATCAGAAAAAAATAAAATTTAATGAAGATTTTAATGCTATTTGGGATGTTGATTATTTAACGGTAAATATGTGGATGATGGGACAAAATAACCGCGAACTTTATACGGTTTCAGCGCCGCCAACCACACTTAGAAGCGATATTACACCAAACCAGATTAATAAAAGTCCAGAAAATACGCCAACGTTAATTGTGAGGCAAAACGGTATAAATGGCGCAAAATATCCTTTTGTATCGGTTTTTGAAACTTATAAAACGGGTAAAAAATCCATTAAAAACATTTCAAAAATTGAAGCCAACCAAAGTTTTGTAGGTATAACTGTTGAAGGCGAACAAAGCACTCAAATTATTTTAAGTGCTACCGAACAAAAATTAGTTAAACCCGAAAAAGGCATTGCTTTTGAAGGTGTTTTTGGAGTTGTTTCAGAAAAAAACAATGCTTTTGAATATTTATATTTAGGACAAGGCAAATTGCTTCAACACGGAAACTTTAAAATTGAAGCCTTTGATGAAGCTGTTTCTGCTGAATTACGATTTAAAGAGGGACGTTATTTTTATTCATCAGATAAACCGGTGTCAATAAAATTAAATAAAGGAGAAGCAAAAAACTATCCTGCTGGATATAATATGGAAATTAAATAAAATGAGTAAAACCAAAATACATATTTATTTAAGTTTCGCTTTAATTTTTGGCGTTGGTGCGTTGTTTGCACAACAACTACAACATCCAAGAGTTTTTGTGACTAACAACGAAAAAGCTGATTTTTTAAAAACTATAAAAACGGTATCTTGGAAAAACGATTTAATTGAAAAAAAGTCTAAAAACCTTGAGAAGTATCTAGAATATTGTGAAAAAGATCCCAATTGGTTGGTGTCTCGTTTACAAATGAACTGGAAAACAAAAAACAGTAAAGTGTTTTTAAAAGGTGGCGATTTTTCACATTCTGAAGGAACTGCACCGGTGCCAACAGTGCGTTATTCGGGAACGCGCGATTGGGCTACCGATTATAATAGGCCGAAGCTAGAAGATGTAGAACCTTATTTTGACGACCCTCGCGGACTTTACCTGGAGCATAAAAAAACAGGTGAAAAAGAATGGATTCACCCATCGGAAGCGGGTTTTGCTGTCGAGAAAATTAACGAGCAAATTATGAGTTTAGCTGCCGATGCAGCGCTTTTATACTGGTTAACTAACGATAAAAAATATGCCGAATTTGCGGCGCCTGTGTTTTTAACTTACATGGAAGGTATGCATTACCGTGATGCGCCTATAGATTTAAATAAATCGAACCAACAATTTATTTCTGGTTTGGCAACTTTCGAGGTTATCCACGAAGGTATTGTGGTGTCTTTAGTTACCGTTTACGATTTCTTGTTTAATTATTTTAAAACCGAAAACATCGATTTGTCGCATTCGGCAGCGGTATTCCAAAAATGGGGAGACCAAATCATTAAATATGGTATTCCAGATAATAATTGGAATTTGTTTCAAGCACGTTTTTTAACCTACATTGCGTTAGTTTTAGAGCCAAATGCGGCTTATAAAAATGGAAAAGGGCGCGAGTATTATTTAGATTATACCTTCAATATTTCAACCGACCGACAAATTGCTGTAAGCGAATCGTTAAATGTGTACGACCAAGAAACCGGGATTTGGCCAGAAAGTCCTAATTATTCTGTGCACGTTATTACAACGTTGTTAAAAATATTTACGCTACTCGACCATAATACCAACGCCAACGAAATAGCTAAATATCCTATTTTAGAAAAGGCGGTTTTGGCTTCATTTCAGTATTTATTTCCGTCGGGTTATATGGTTGGTTTTGGCGATGGCGGCCATAAAATTTTGCCTCCAGAGAATTTTGAACTTTTAATTTCAAATTACAGAAAATATGAGCAAAAAGATAAAGAAGCCTTAATTTCTGGGTTCTTATCGGAGTTTATTTCTGAAAATTTATACAAAAGGCAAGCAAAAGATTTATTTAATTTATTCTTTTATGTTGATGATATTGTGGACAGTAAAGCCAATTTAAAAGCTTTAACAACGCCAACATTTTATGCGCCAAATGTTAGTATGTTTAATCAGCGTTTAGGTACAGGAAATGATGCTGTTATGCTATCCACTGTGGCGTCGTTTGGTAATCATGCACACGCCAATGGTATTTCGTTAGAGTTGTTTGCTAACAATTATGTATTGGCTCCAGATTCAGGTAAAGGTCCGAGTTATTGGCATCCAACCTTTAGAAATTATTATGCGCGAATGCCAGCACATAATACGGTTATTGTCGACGGAAAATCGAATTATAATAACATGCGAACTTATCATCCGTTTACGTTAGATTATAGTTTTCCAAAATCAGCAAAGACAACAACGTTTAATGAGCTAACCTTTTCGCAAGTATCATTTTTAGAGCCAGAAACGGTATCTAATCAGCAACGTTTTTCGGCCATAATTAATACACCAACCCAAAAACCTTATGTTATTGATGTGTTTCGGTCTAAAAAACAAAAGGAAGGGAAACAAAAGCACGAATATATTTACCGAAATTTAGGTCAAGAATTGGCGTTTTTCAATGAAAATTCTAAGCCATTACAGTTTGAAAAAACCAAAGAATTAAATTCTAAAAACGGACAATTAAAAGCCTACGATTTCTTTTCAAGTAAACAAAAAACATCAACGTCAAATCCAGTAAATGCGTTATTCACATTGAATGAAACAGGAAAACCGAGTAACTTCATGAAGCTTTGGATAAAACCTAGCGAAAACCAAACCATTTATAAGTTTAAATCGCCAAACTCAAACGCTTTAAGCGAAGGTACAGCGCCAAAAACTATTCTTAAAGATTCTTTGCAAACCTTAATTTTAAAGCGCGAAGAAGCGGCGTGGAACAACCCGTTTGCAGTAGTTTATAACCCTTTTATTGAAGATGAAGAAAACCCTATTAAAAATGTAAAATTTTCAAGCTTAGAAGAAAATCCTTCAACACAAATTATAGATATTAATTTAACTAATGAGTTGTTTACAGATCGCGTAGTTTTAAATGAAAATGCGAATGGTATTGCTAAAACCAAAAATTTATATCAAAAAGGTTTGTTGTCTGTAATTCGAACTTCAAAAAATAAAGAAGCTTTCGATTTTATGTTTCTATCGGCTGTAAGTCGAGTAGATTATTATAATTGGACTATTATAGCTTCAACCGAACCTTTAACCTTATCAGTAAAGAAAACTGAAACAGGTTTTGTGTTAGAAAACGATAAGCCATTTACAATAAATTTACCCTATAAAACTGGAGATAAACGTGCCGAATTAACTGTTTTTGAAAACGGAAGAGCTATGTTTAGTCGAACTGCAGTTTTAAATAGAAATAACCCAAATCAGCAATATTTTAAATTAGAAAAACCATATAAAAAATCAACTATAACTTTAAACTAAACTAATAATGAAGAACCAAATATCAAGTTTATTATTACTTTTTGTTCTTGTTTTATCCTGTCATATTAAAGCAGAAACCATTCAGCTTTATGTGTCGCCAACAGGTGATGAAGCTAATTCAGGAAGTCAGTCTGAACCTTTTTCAACTTTAGGGCAAGCCATAGCTAAAGCCACAGCAATTAAAGCAAATCAAGCCAATGCCGAAATAGTTATTAATGTATTACCGGGAGATTATTACTTGTCTGAAGCTATTAAAATTCCAGCAACTTTAAGCGGAATTACTATTACAGGAACAAGTGCCGATGAGGTGGCCATAAAAGGCTCAAAAATATTAGCTCCAAAATGGGAAAAATATAACGACAATATTTATGTAACTGCGGTTGAAGCTGGTTTAAACTTCGATCTGCTCGTTGTAAATGGCGAAGCTCAAATTTTAGCACGTTATCCCAATTACGATGAAAACGGACATTATTGGCAAGGTTATGCTGCTGATGCTATTTCGAAGGAACGATTAGCAACATGGAACAACCCAGAAGGCGCTTATTTTCATGCCTTACACAAAGGGCGTTGGGGTGGTTTTCATTACCAAATTACAGGAGTTGATGCCGATGGAAATGCTATTTTAAAAGGCGGACACCAAAATAATCGTGGTAACCGATACCACGATGAATATCAAATGGTTGAAAATGTATTTGAAGAGCTAGATAGGCCAGGTGAATGGTTTTTTAATAAAGCAACAAGCCAGTTGTATTATTGGCCTGCTGAAAATGTAAATGTAAATAAAGATGCTTTTGAAGTAGCTGTTTTAAAAGATTTAATTCAAGTTGAAGGCACATTAGAAAATCCGGTTGAAAATGTAACAATTAGCAACATTACCTTCCAAAACACTACAAGAACGTTCATGGAAGAGTTCGAACCTTTGTTACGAAGCGATTGGACCATTTATCGTGGTGCTGTGTTGTTTTTTGAAGGTACAGAAGGTTGTAAAGTAGAAAATAGCGTGTTTACCAATTTGGGTGGCAATGTTATTATGGCGAGTAAATACAATAAAAATTTGGTGGTTGAAGGCAATCATATTGTAAATTGTGGTGGTAGCGCGGTGTCGTTTATTGGCGATCCTTCAGCGGTACGTTCGCCATCGTTTAATTATGGGCAATTTGTAGATTTAAAAGACATGGACACCGTTCACGGGCCACAAAATAAATTGTATCCACAAGGATGTTTGGTGGTTAATAATTTGATTCACCGCATTGGTAGAATTGAAAAACAAACCGCCGGTGTACAAATTTCTATGGCTATGGATATTACGGTGCGACACAATAGTATTTACGATGTGCCAAGAGCTGGAATTAATATTGGCGATGGAACTTGGGGCGGCCATATTCTGGAGTTTAACGATGTGTTTAATACGGTTTTAGAAACCAGCGACCATGGGTCGTTTAATTCTTGGGGTCGCGATCGTTTTTGGCATCCAAAACGCGGTAAAATGAATGAAATAACTACTGAAATTCCAGATATGTACTTGTGGGATGCCGTTAAAACTACAATAATTAGAAATAACCGTTTTCGTTGCGATCATGGTTGGGATATTGATTTAGACGATGGTTCATCAAACTACCATATTTATAATAATTTGATGTTGAATAGCGGACTTAAATTACGTGAAGGTTTTAATCGTGTGGCAGAAAATAACATAATGGTTAATAATTCGTTGCATCCGCATGTGTGGTTTGCAAATAGCGAAGATGTGTTTAAATACAATATTGTTGGCGATACCTACCAAGATGTTGGTTTGTTAGGCTGGGGGAAAGAATTAGATTATAATTTATTTCCAACCGAAGCCGCCATGTTAAAACCTCAAATTTACGATCGCGATAAGCACAGTGCTTTTGGTGATCCTAAGTTTAAAGATCCAGCAAATTTAGATTTTACAGTTGCAGAAGATTCACCAGCCCTAAAGTTAGGATTTAAAAACTTTCCTATGGATAAATTTGGTGTGCAAAAGCCAGAGTTAAAACAGTTGGCAAAAACACCAGAGGTTCCTGTAATTAAGGACCCAAGTAAAGCCAAAACAAGTCCAGTGGTGGCATGGTTACGTAACCAATTAAAAAACGTAGAATCAGCGCAAGAACAATCGGCTTACGGGTTAAATTCAGCCGAAGGTGTTATCGTTTTACGCATCTGGAAACCAAGTCCAGCAGTACAAAATAACGGCATTAAAAAAGGCGATGTTATTCTTGAAGCCGATGGTAAACCTGTAAAAACCATCACCGATTTTTTCAAAATATCATCAGAAAATAAAACAAATAAAATGAATTTGGTTATTATGCGTAACCAAACCGAACAAAAATTAACTATAAACACTAAATAATTTTATATGAAAACAATAAAAAATATAGCAATATTTGCTTTGGTAGCGGTAATGAGCGCCAATTTGGGGTTTGCGCAAAGCTCAAGCACTAAAAAATTATCAGATGATGAACGTATGCAATGGTGGCGCGATTCTAAATTTGGGATGTTTATTCACTGGGGAGCTTACTCTATTGTTGGTGGTGAACGCGGATCTAAAATAGCAGGAGGTGGTGCAGAATGGGCTATGGATAAATTAGATTATACGGTTGAAGAATACGAAAAATTCCCAAAAATGTTTAATCCAGTTATGTTCGATGCCGATGCATGGGTAAAAATGGCTAAAGATGCCGGAATGAAGTACATTGTAATTACTAGTAAACACCACGAAGGGTTTTGTTTATGGGATTCTAAAGTAACCGATTATGATATTATGGATATTTCGCCATTTAAGCGCGATATTATTAAAGAATTAGCCGAAGCTTGTAAAAAACAAGGTATTAAGTTTTGTTTTTATTACTCTATTGTCGATTGGCATCATCAACAAGCACAGGGCAATTTATATCCAAACTATAACATTGCACAACATGACGATCCGTCGGTTGTTAATCCAAAATTTCCAAAGTATTTTAAAAATTATATGAAGCCGCAGGTTAAAGAATTATTAACCAATTATGGCGATGTTGGTGTGGTTTGGTTTGATGGCGATTGGATTTCAGATTATACCACAGAAATGGGTAAAGAACTTTACGATTTTATTCGCGATATTCAACCAAATACTATTGTAAACAACCGTGTAGATAAAGGAAGAACAGGAATGGATGGTATGAATAATAAACCTGGTGAATTTGCAGGAGATTTTGGTACCCCAGAGCAAGAAATTCCAGATACAGGAATCGATTCAGATTGGGAAGCATGTATGACCATGAACGGTACTTGGGGGTACAAACCAGATGATACAAATTGGAAAAGTAGTGAAGATTTAATTCATAAATTAGTAGATATTGTTTCTAAAGGCGGAAACTTTTTACTAAATATTGGTCCTGATGGATTTGGTAGGTTTCCAGCGCAAAGTATTCGTCGTTTAAATGCTATGGGGCAATGGACAAAAGCTAACGGTGAAGCCATTTATGGCGCAACAGCAAGTCCTTACGAAAAACCAAAATGGGGACGCTACACAGCAAAAGATGGCGTATTGTATGCACATGTTTTTAACTGGCCAAAAGATGGCGTTTTAAAATTACATAAAGATGTAAAAGTTAAAAAAGCAACCTTATTAACAAATCCAGATGTGGAATTGACATCTTTAGCTACATCAAGAGAAGTTTTAGTAGATGTACCAATGTTGGCGCCAGATGCTATTGTTTCTGTAGTTAAAATAGAGTTAGCAAATTAATTTTTTGCTTTTTCAAAATTTTAGGCAAACACCTTCTTGGTGTTTGTCTTTTTTATATTATTTGAATGTGTAAATAACTTTATAAAATGAAAAAATATAAAAGGATAAGTGTATTTGTTACAGCGATATTGTTTGTAAGTTTGGTGTTTGCACAAGATGAGAACTATGATGTTCCCGATTGGGGAAAATACACTACAGAAAATGGGTTTTTATACGCTCACGTATCCAAATGGCCAGCAGGTAATAAGTTGATTATAGATAGAAGAATAAAGCCTAGAAAAGCATCATTTCTGTCTGATCCTTCAACTAAAATTAAAATAAAGCTTGTTAATGACGAATTAACCCTTTTCCTTCCAGAGAAAAAAGCAGATTCCATTATAAAAATTCAACTCATGCCAGATGAAGATTGGGCCAATTTAAAAAAATATAGGAATGCTAATAAAGCCTTGTTAAAAGCTCCGAAAAAAGAAAATATGGTGGTTTTTATGGGTAATTCTATAACCGAAAAATGGGTTCAGTTTCATCCAGAATTTTTTCAGGAAAATAATTTTGTTGGTCGTGGCATAAGCGGACAAACAACATCGCAAATGCTATTAAGGTTTAAGCAAGATGTTATTAACTTAAAACCAAAGGTTGTTGTAATGCATGCAGGAACCAACGATATTGCTGGTAATACAGGGCCTATAAGTATAGAGCAAATTGCCGATAATATTTTTTCTATGGCAGAATTGGCAAAAGCATATAACATAAAAGTTGTTTTAGCATCAGTTTTACCAGCGAGTAGTTATTCATGGAGTCCAGCTATTAAACCAATAGAAAAAATAAAGGATTTAAACGATTTAATTAAAACCTTTGCCAAAGCGAATGGTATGGTGTATTTAGATTATTATTCGAAAATGGTTAATGATGAAAGCGGTTTAATTGAAGCCTATGGAAGAGATACGGTACATCCTAATGTAAAAGGTTACACAGTAATGGAAGCTTTAGTTTTACAGACATTAAATAAAATTTTAATTAAATACTAAAGTGAGACTTAAATTATTACTGTTAATTGTTCTACTATCTTCATGTAAGCAGCAGCTTGAAAGCGATAAAAAGCAACCTTCAAAAAATGTGTTGCTTATTTGCATTGACGATTTACGACCAGAATTAAATTGCTTTGGGGCTTCATATATAAAATCGCCAAATATGGATGCGTTAGCTTCAAAAGGAATCATATTTACCAATCATTTTGTTAATGCTCCAAGTTGCGGTCCTTCAAGATATTCTTTACTAACGGGACAGTATGGTCTTCAATATAGAAAAAATCACAATCAAGCGTTGTTTTTAAGAGGAAAAGCTTACGCTAAAAATCCGCTTAGTTTACCGCCTACAATGCCAGAGTATTTTAAAAATAATGGCTACACGACGGTTTCTGTAGGGAAAGTTTCCCATCATCCTGGAGGAAGAGGTGGCGATAATTGGGATAACGATTCTATTATAGAAATTCCAAATGCATGGACACAGCATATAATGCCTGTTGGTGATTGGCAAACGCCTAAAGGCGCTATGCATGGTTTGGCAAACGGACAAGCAAGAACGCCTGAACATCGTGAGGTTATGGAAGCTTTTAATGGTATAGATTCTAGCTATCCTGATGGTTTAATTGTAGAAGAAGGCTTAAATCAATTAGAAGAATTAGCAAAAAATGATGCGCCTTTTTTTCTGGCTATTGGCTTAATAAAACCACATTTGCCTTTTGGAATGCCCAAAAAATATCTCGATTTATATGAAGATGTTTCTATACCAAAAATAAATCATCCCGAAAAACCAAATGGTAAAACCACATGGCATAAATCTGGAGAGTTCATGGGGTATAATCATAACGGTAAAGACCCAAGGACAGATTTTGAGTATGCTTTGAAACTTAAAAAATACTACGCCGCTTGTATAAGTTATGCCGATAAACATGTTGGCGATATTTTAAATAAACTAAAAGAAACCGGTGCCGATAAAAATACGGTTGTTGTGCTTTGGGGCGATCATGGTTGGCATTTAGGTGAGCATGGTATTTGGGGGAAACATAGCTTGTTCGAAGAATCTTTAAAATCACCATTAATAATTTACGATCCTTCATTAAAAACGAGTACGAATAAAGTTAAAACTATTGTTGAAACGGTTGATGTTTTTCCAACACTTACTGAATTATGTGAATTGCCTAATCCAGAGTTTTCTAACGGAGAGTCTTTAGTCCCATTAATAAATGATAAAACCCGACAAAAAAAAGCTGCCGTAGCTTATAGCGGGAATGCAATTACATTAAGAACAAAAAACTACAGGTTTGTAGAACATAGCGATGGCTTCGTAGAGCTATATAATCATGCTAAAGATGCAGGGGAAACTTTAAACGTGGCAGAAGAAAATACCGAACAAGTTATAGCCCTTAAAAAACAGCTTCATGAGCAATTAAAAAAATAACATGTTATTTTCGTTTCAAATATGTATTTATATTTAATTGTTTTTGGAAAAAATCAGCGAAACACTAGCTGCTTTAGCACTTAAAAAAAACGTAAATATTCATGAGGTAGATTACCAAGTGTTAAAAGAACAATTATTAAAAGACGATCAAGTTTTATCCTATTAATAAAAGGGAATCGTTGTAATAATAATTATATTGCAAACAACTTAATTTGATTAATTATGAAATTAAAAAAAGGCTTCTTTTTAATATTGGGATTTGTTTTGATGTTTGTTAAAATGCAATCACAAGAATATCAACCAACGAAAAAAATATTATATAAGGTTGTAAATAAAGATAGCCTTTATTTACATGTTTTTGAGCCGAAAACCACAATAAAACCAACAGCGGCCATTGTGTTTTTCTTTGGTGGAGGTTGGGTTGGAGGTAACCCAAAACAGTTTTACCAACAAGCCGATTATTTATCATCTAGAGGCATTTTGGCAATCTCCGCAGAGTATCGCGTAAAAAACACACACGGTACTTCACCTTTTGATGCGGTTGAGGATGCAAAATCGGCCATTCGTAAAGTGCGCGAGTTTGCTCCTATTTTAGAAATTGATCCTAATAAAGTAGTGGCAGCTGGTGGTTCTGCTGGCGGGCATTTAGCTATTTGCACTGCGTTAATTGAAGGGCTAGATAATCCAGATGAAAACCTTAACATTAGTTCTGTCCCCAATGCCGTAATTGGTTATAATCCTGTTTTCGATACTACCGAAAATGGCTACGGAGCTAAAAAAGTAGCGGGCAGGGAAACCGAAATTTCACCTTGCCATCAAGTAAAAGAAAATTTACCGCCTATGCTGTTATTTCATGGTAAAGCCGATAAAACCGTGCCTTTTGAAAATGCAAAACGGTTTAATAAACTTATGAAGAAAGCTAAAAATAACTCAACGTTATTTGCTTATAAAAATCAAGGCCATGGTTTTTTTAATGGTAGTTTTTTTAGAAAAAAAAGCGACGATACTTTCTTCAACGAAACCATGTATCAAACAGATTTATTTTTAATAAGGTTGGGATATTTGAGTGGAGATCCAACTATAGCTAATTAACCATACTTTTTAATAAATAATTTAAAAGCTTCACTGTTATTAACAGTGAAGTTTTTTGTTTTACAAAAATGAATAATTATGACGTTTCTTGGGTAATAATTTATCTAACAAGAAGCATGATTTATACCAAAGTTTAGTCTTAACATGTATTATTGTCTAGACTAAATCTATTTAAAATAATGACAATCAAGAATACAATTAATTATTTGATGGTTTTAATTTTTTCAGGATTCATTTTCTCTTGTAAAACTTCTGGAAAAACAACTCCGCCAAACATCATTTTAATAATGGCCGACGATTTGGGTTACGGCGAATTATCCTGCTACGGTAGCCAAAAGGTTAAAACACCCAATCTAGATAAATTAGCATCGCAAGGTGTTAAGTTTTTAGATTTTCATGCTAACGGACCAGTTTGTAGCCCAACAAGAGCAGCGTTAATGACAGGGAAATATCAGCAACGAACCGGAGTTGAAGGCGTTATTACAGCGGCCGATCATCGAGAAGTTGGGTTGAGTTTAAACGAACTTACCATGGCAGAAGCTATGAAAAACCAAGGCTACACAACCGCCATGTATGGAAAATGGCATTTAGGATATGCCGAACCTTACAATCCTATTTATCAAGGTTTCGATGATTTTAGAGGATTTGTTAGCGGAAACATCGATTATCATTCGCATATCGATCAAGCGGGTTATCTCGATTGGTGGGTTAATAATAAAGTTGAAGACGAGCCAGGTTACACCACCGATTTAATTACAAAATATGCTTCAAAATTTATAAAAGAAAATAATTCTAAAAAAACAGGAAAACCTTTCTTTTTATACTTAGCACAAGAGGCACCACATTATCCTATTCAAGGTAGAAGCGATAAACCGTTGCGAAAAGAAGGAAGTGGTAAATTTATTAGAAAAGTACCTAAAGATAGGGTGCCAATTATTTATACTGAAATGATTGAACTTATGGACGAAGGTATTGGCGATATTATGGAAACTCTTGATGCGGAAGGATTAAGCGAAAACACCATTGTCGTATTTTGTTCCGATAATGGGCCTGCCGGAAAACGTGGCGATAGCGGTGGCTTAAGAGCTGCCAAAACATCTATTTACGAAGGCGGACACCGTGTGCCTGCAATTGTTCGTTATCCTAAAAAAATAAAAGCCGGTTCTGTAAGTAATGAAACTGTTTTAACCATGGATTTGCTTCCAACTTTTGTCGATTTCTCAGAGGGATCAACTACTATCGAAAATTTAGATGGTATTAGCATTAAAAATCATTTATTAAAAGCTGAAAGTTTGCTAAATCGCGATGTGTTTTGGAGTTTTAAAGGACGCTCTACAATTAGAAATGGCGCCTGGAAACTTCTTGAAATTCCTAATGACGATGGCATAGTTTATGAACTATATAATCTTGAAACCGATTTATCTGAAACCAAGAATCTTGCCGCCGAAAATCCAGATAAAGTAGAAGCTTTAAAGCAAAGGTTAAGTCGTTGGAAAACCAATGTTAGGCAAGGAGTAACTTCTGTTGCGCTGTAAATATAAATTCAAAAAAACATGTTTAGTAAACTAAAATTTGGTGCCCTTTTTATAACTTTTACTTGTCTTTTTTCAAACTCAATTTTGGCTAAAGACAAAGCACAAACAAGACCACCAAACATCGTTTTTGTTATAACCGACGATCAAGGTAAAGGCGATTTAGGTTGTGAAGGAAATCCATTTATAATAACACCTCATATCGATAAGTTTTTTTCGGATGCTGTTCGTTTCAATAATTATCATGTGTCTACAACCTGTGCGCCTACACGAGGTTCTATAATGACGGGTCGGCACACCAATAGAGTAAACGTTTTCCATACCATAACTGGGCGTTCGCTATTATTTGAAGATGAGGTTATATTACCGCAAATATTGGCTCAAAATGGTTATGTTAACGGTATGTTTGGGAAGTGGCATTTAGGCGATAATTATCCGTACAGACCAGAAGATCGAGGTTTTACTGAAGTTGTTCGTCATGGTGGTGGCGGTATTACTCAAGGGCCAGATTATTGGGGTAACGATTATTTTGATGATACTTATTGGCACAACGGTAAAACCGAAAAATATAAAGGCTATTGCACAGATGTGTTTTTTAATGAAGCACTAAAATTTATTGAAGTTAATAAGGATAGACCATTTTTCTGCTATATATCAACCAATGCACCACATTCACCTTATAATGTCGATGAAAAATATATAAATCTGTATAAAAAAAATAAAAACATACCCGAACGTACCAAGCGTTTTTACGGTATGATAACCAATATCGATGAAAATTTTAAAGCTTTAGAAAACAAGTTAAAAGAATTAAATATTGATGATAATACCATTGTAATTTTTACAACCGATAATGGGACTGCTGCAGGTAGAAAAGTATATAATGCAGGATTAAAAGGAGGGAAAGGAAGTGTTTACGAAGGTGGGCATCGTGTGCCACTTTATGTGCGTTGGCCAAATGGAAAGCTCATTGGCGGTAAGGATATTAACAATTTGGTGGCACATTACGATTTGCTACCAACCTTTGTAGATTTACTCGATTTAAATTTTAATCCGGTAAAGCGACTAGACGGGAAAAGTTTAAAGCCGCTTTTATATAACGAAAATCAAGATTGGGAGAATCGTATTTTATATATGGATACCCAAAGAAAGCAAAACTTAATAAAGTATAAAGCGTATACCGTAATGGACAATAACTGGCGATTGGTTAACGGTAACCAGTTGTATAATATCAATACTGATTTAGGTCAAGAACATAACGTTATAGATAAATATCCCGAAGTAACAATGCGTTTAAAGGAAGGATACGAAAAATGGGGGCAATCTATTATGTCTGAAAATCCAAATGAAAGATATGCCTATATAAAAGTTGGGTCGCCTAAAGAAAACCCAAGTCGTATTTCTTCTCACGATATGTTAACTGGTAAATTTGACCACATGTGGCATCAATATGGTGCAGCTACAGCAGCTCAGGCAACCGGGCGATGGAAAATAGAATTTGTTGAAGATGGTGAATATAAAATAGCATTAAGACGTTTTCCTAGAGAAAGCAAATTACTAATTAATGCCGTATTTCCAGCGGTAGAGAAAAGCATTGCATTCGATAAGACCATGCCGGCGAGCAAGAAAAATGATTTTACCGAAGCGTTTTTATATGTCGCAAACATACAAGGTGAACATAAAATTGAAAAAAATCAAGAAGAGGTTACTTTTACTGGTTTTGTTCCTGCCGGAAAATACGATATGGAAGCACAACTTATCGATGCACAAAATCGTGTGCATCCAGCGTATTACATTTATGTAGAAAAAATTTAACCAACATTTATAAATAAACTACTAATGATTAAACGGATTGTAATAATATTGGTTGTTGCTACAGCTCATGTTTTAGGAGCGCAGCAAATAAATATTCCATTACCTACAGATTTAGAACAAGGTTACCCAAGAATGTATATCTCGCAATCGGAAAAAAAGGGATTACAAAAAACAATAAAAAAAGAAGCATGGGCCAGTGATGTGCTCGAAGGTATTCATAATAAAATTGATGCTTATGTAAAACGTCATGAAACCGATCCAGAATGGATGCCGTCTAGGTTAATGATGTACTGGAAAACTAAAGCAGCAAATGTTTACGTTAACGGTATTTATTATTCGCATGCCGATGGCAATGCGCCTGTGCCAACTGTTAGGTTTACAGGCTCACGAGACCATACTACAAATTATGCCATGCCAAGTTTAGAAGATATTTTGCCGTACATGGACGACGAGCGTGGGCTATATTTACGCAATAAAACCAAGCCAGGTAAGCCTTTAGAGTGGGTAGAGCAATCTAAAACCGGAGGAATTATACATAGGCATAACCAAAAACTTATGGGGTATGCTCGCGATGCTGCTTTTTTATCGTGGTTAGAAAACGATGAGAAATTTGCAAAATTCGCTTTCGATATTTTCGATACCTACATGTTAGGAATGTATCATCGAAATGCGCCTAAAGATTTATTAAACGGCCATATTCAAACGTTGGTTGGCATGGAGTGTTTTCAAGTAATACATGAGCATACTTTAATTTACGCTTCAGAAGTTTACGATTTTCTGCATCAATACATAGAAAAAAATCATCCTGAAAAAATTGAAATTTATGATGCTACCATTAAAAAATGGAACGACCAAATTATAAAAAACGGCGTGCCACAAAATAACTGGAATTTGCATCAAGCAAAAATTATTTTAAAAGCCGCTATGGTGTTACAGGATAATAATAATTATGAAGATGAAAAAGGGCGTGAATATTACATCAATTATATTTTAAACGAAACCTCTGCGCGACAATGGTCGTTAACCAAGTTTATGGATTATGGTTACGATTATAACAACGGTGTTTGGGCCGAATGTCCAGGCTATTCCTTTGGTGTAACTAAAGATTTAACGCATTTTATAAACGATTTCGACAATACGTTTAATCATAATTTATTGCCATACATGCCGGTTATGGAAAAAGCGGTTAAAGTTTTGCCGCAATATGTATTTCCAAATGGGCAAACCATTGCTTTTGGCGATAGTAATTATACCGATTTAAAAACGGAAGCGATAAGCGATATGATTCGTACAACGCAAAAAAACGGAAATAAAGATTTAGAAAAGGAATTCACCGAAATGTACCGTTTGTTTGTCAAACACGATGAAGTTAAAAAAACATCAAAACCTAAATCAGACATCAGTTCGTTTTTTGCTAGTAAACCAGTGGTTTTAAACCCTAAATTTAAAGCAGGAAATGTGTCTGATTATATGACGCAAACCTTTTACGCGCCAAATGTGAGTTGGCATGTACAACGAAATGGTACTGGTAAACATGGTATGATGGTTTCGCTCAATGCTTCGTTAGGAAACCACATGCACGCCAATGGTATTAATATGGAATTGTATGGAAAAGGTTTCGTGCAAGGCGCCGATCCTGGTAAAGGTGCAGGTTATTTACAACCCATTTATTTAGAATATTATTCGCAATTTCCGGCACATAATACGGTTATGGTCGATGGCGTTTCATCGTACACCGAAATGTTAAGTTATCATGCTTTCGATTTAAAGGGAGAATATCCAAAATCTGAGCAGAAAACAGGTTACTTTAGCGATATTTCGTATTCCAATGTTTATTTTTTAGAGCCTGAAACGCGAAGCGATCAAACCCGATTGGTTAGTATTGTAAAAACGGGTGAAGAAACCGGTTATTATATCGATGTTTTTAGGTCGAAAAAACAGCGTGAAGGCGATAAATTTCACGATTACTACTATCATAATTTAGGGCAAACCATGCAAGTAATGGATGCTAAAGGCGATCATTTGAAGCTTGAACCAACAGACGAAATGGGGTTCGCTGGAGGTCATTTATATGCCTTAGATTATATGTGGGATAAAAAATCTACAAAAGTTAACGAGGATTACCAAGCACAATGGCAAATAGATATGCCAGAAGGCGAAGACGATGTGTTTATGAATTTATGGATGAAAGGTTACGAAGGTCGCGAGGTATTTTCAATAAAGTCGCCACCAAATAAGGCCTTTAAAGGAAATCACGGTTTGCCATACGATGTTAGCAATCAGCCTTATTTAACATTTACCGCCAGGCAACACGGTGCTGCATGGGAAACTCCATTTGTTTCGGTTTTCGAACCGTTTACAGCATCGCAAGGAAAAAGCATAAAAGCTATTTCTAGTTTTAATGATGAGCATGGAAATACCGAGTTTGTAGGTTTAAATATAAGTCACAAATCGGGTCGAGAAGATTTGGTTTTTTCTTCTGCAAATCATAAAAAAAATAAATACAAATCTATTGAAACCGATGCGGCTTACACTTTGGTTGCAAACGAAACAAATGGCGATTGGGTAGTTTTTATTGGTAATGGTGAAGAAGTTAAAGCTAAAGATTATTCAATTTTTGCCCAACAAACAGGAAATGTAGTTTTAAAATTTACAGAAGATAAACTTTGGTTACATAACGAAATTCCTGTTAAAATAAAATTCAAAAATAAGACCGTAAATTTTGAAGCTAGAGATTTAAGACCTATTCAAATTCAATAAAAAGCATCATGAAGTTTAATATCATTTTAATTATAATATTTAGTTTTTCTGTTATTACAAACGCACAAAAACCAGACGAGCAAGACATTTTAAATACATTTCCAAACAAAGAGGTTGTAACCTATAAAACAGTTGATGGAAAAACGTTAAAAATGACCATTTTTTACCCAGAAAACGATAAGTTACAAAAGAAAAACCCTTGGATGTTGCATGTTCACGGTGGTGGTTGGGCAGGAGGAAGCCAATACAACATATTAAAAAAGGCCTTTTTAGGAACACTTCGTGGTTTGTTGGATAATGGCGTTGTTTGTGCAACCATAGAATACCGATTAGCAAGAGGAAAAACTACGGCTTACGAAGCAGTTGTCGACGCCAAAGACGCCGCCCGTTTTTTAATAAAACATGCAAAGCAATATAAATTGAGTAAAAAACATTACGGTGTTTGGGGTGGTTCTGCTGGTGGGCATTTAAGTTTACTTACTGCTTTGGGGCATAATTCCGATTTTTTAGGCGATACTGAATTGCAAGCAATTGTTCCAAAATTTAAGTGTATTGCGTCTTATTTTCCGTTTACATCTTGCGTAAATCCAGAAATTAGACCAGGTTCTATTTTTGAAGATGGAAAATTATTTGTTCGCCTTTTAGGTGCACCAATTGAAGAAAAACCAGAGTTGGCCAAATTGTTAAGTCCAACAGAATATTTAAATAAAAAAACGCCACCAATTTTACTATTACATGGCGATCAAGACGATGTGCTTCCAATAAAAAACTCAACCTACATGCTGGAAGTTGCTAAGCAAAAACAAGCCAACGTAGAGCTGCTTACTATAAAAGGAGCAGCACATAGTTTTCATGGTAAAAACATTTCGCCATCTATTGAAGAATTAAATAATTATGCTACAGAATTTATTTTATCACATTTATAATTTACACTTAAGAGCGCATTTATAAAATTGATTAATGAAATATTTTGAACCTTTTTTCAAAAATATAAAAATATATTGGGGTTAATTTTAAAGGTTTAATGGGTTTTTTTGCTGCCCAAAAACAAGCAAAATGTAATTTAAATAAACTTAATAAAGCATGCAAAGCGCTTTTAAAATACTAATTGTTTTTTCGGTAATCATTACAACTGCTAGTTATTCGCAATCTAAAAATTTAAAACTTTGGTACGATGCTCCAGCTGCCAACTGGAACGAAGCCTTGCCAATTGGGAATGGCCGTCTAGGAGCCATGGTTTTTGGTAATCCGGTAAACGAAAATATTCAGTTAAACGAGTTAACACTTTGGGCTGGCGGACCGCATAGAAACGATAATCCAGAGGCAAAAGCTGCTTTGAAAGACGTTCAAAGCTTGTTGTTTCAAGAAAAGTACGACGAGGCACATCGATTGGCTAACGACAAATTCTTATCGAAAACATCACATGGTATGCCTTACGAAACCGTGGGGAATTTAAGGTTGAATTTTAATAACCACGAAAACGTAAGTAATTATTACCGTGAGTTAGACATAGAAAAAGCAATAAATAAAACTACTTATAGCGTAAATGGTGTCGATTATTCCCGAGAAATTTTCACCTCGTTTACCGATAATGTTATCGTTATTAAGCTAACGGCAAACAAAAAGAAAAGCATCAGTTTTACGGCTTCAATGGATAGGCCAGAACCTGCGAAAGTTGAACATTTTACAGAAAACAACAATGTTTTGGTAATGACAGGTTTTGGAAGTGATAATAAAAACAAGCGTTTGCCAAAAGAAACAGAAGCTATAAAAGGCGAAGTAGAATTTGATTCTCGCATTAAAATAGTAGCCAAAGGCGGACGTGTCGAGGCTAAAAACAACACGCTTGAAGTTTCAAAAGCTAATAGCGTACTTATTTATTTGTCTATTGCAACCAATTTTATAAACTATCAAGACGTAAGCGGCGATGCACATAAAAAGGCTTCAAATTATATCGCTTCCGCGGAAAAGAAATCGTACGAAAACTTGCTAGAATCACACACAAATTTCTATCAAGAATACTTCAATCGTGTGTCTTTAAATTTAGGTACCTCTGAAGCGGCTAAACTTCCAACCGATGTTAGGATAAAAGCATTTAAAGACGGATTCGATCCAGAATTGGCAGCCTTATATTTTCAATATGGAAGATACTTGTTAATTTCTTCGTCCCAACCAGGAGGGCAGCCTGCAAACCTTCAAGGGTTATGGAATAAAGATTTAACACCACCATGGAAAAGTGCCTACACCGTAAATATTAATACCGAAATGAATTATTGGCCAGCCGAAGTCACTAATTTAACCGAAATGCATGAGCCATTAATTGAGATGGTAAAAGATTTATCGGTTGCCGGTCAAGAAACAGCAAAAGTAATGTACGACGCCGAAGGTTGGGTTACACACCACAACACCGATTTATGGCGTATTTGTGGCCCTGTAGATGGTGCTACTTGGGGGATGTGGCCAACCGGAGGTGTTTGGTTAACACAACATGCCTGGGAAAAATTTATGTTTAATGGCGATCTAGATTATTTAAAATCGGTTTATCCAGCCATGAAAGGCGCTTCACAATTTTGTTTAAGTATTTTAACACCAGAACCAACAAATGGTTGGTTAATTGTTACTCCTTCAATTTCGCCAGAACATGGTCCAAAAGGGCGAACAACTAGAGTTAATATTGAGGCAGGAACCACTATGGATAATCAATTGGTGTTCGATATGCTTACTAAAACCATTTTAGCAGCGCAGTTATTAAATGTCGATACTGAATTAATAAACAAAATGGAAGCAGCTTTAGCGAAATTACCACCCATGCAAGTGGGTAAATACAACCAATTACAAGAGTGGTTAAAAGATTTAGACGATCCTGAAGATAAACACCGTCACGTGTCGCATCTGTATGGTTTATATCCTTCGAATCTAATTTCGCCTTATAGAAATCCAGAATTGTTTAAAGCGGCCGAAAATACTTTAATTCAACGAGGCGATCCATCAACAGGATGGTCTATGAACTGGAAAATTAATCTTTGGGCACGTTTGTTAGATGGTAATCATGCGTATAAGCTTATGGGCGATCAAATAAAACTAGTAGGCCGTCCAGGTTCTCCAAAAGGAGGTGGTACTTATGCTAATATGCTCGATGCGCATCCACCATTTCAAATTGATGGGAATTTTGGTTTTACTTCAGGTTTAACCGAAATGTTGGTGCAAAGTCATGATGGAGCAGTGCATTTAATTCCGGCCTTACCAGATGTTTGGAAAAATGGTAAAGTAACTGGTTTACGAGCTAGAGGTGGTTTTGAAGTTTCGGAATTAGTTTGGGAAAACGGAAAAGTTGTAAAAGCGGTAATCAAGTCTAATTTAGGAGGGAAGTTACGTATTCGTGCATATAACGAATTACAACTAGAAAAAAGTAACCTATTAGTTGAGGCAACAGGTGTAAATACAAACGCATTTTACCAGGTTCCTAAAATTAAAAATCCGTTATTAACCAATGCAACTAATATTGAACCAATAGCGTTAAAGGCTTCTTATTTATATGATGTTGAAACAAAAAAAGGAGAAGAAATAACTTTAATTCAGAAGTAATAAAAGCTTTAAATTTCGATTAGATATAATTAAAAGCGCATTAAAATTTATTTTAATGCGCTTTTTATATAACTTGATTTAAACTTGGTTGTCTCTAACGTTTAATAAGTTTTTTAACAACACTTCCTTGATTATTGCTAAACTTCAAGAAGTGAATACCAGAACTTAAAGAATGTAATGAAATAATATTTTGACCAGCTGATACGTTAATAGTTTTTTCTAAAATCCCTTGAACATTATAAATTTCCAGAGTCGAATTTTCTGCATTTTTAATGTTTAGTAAATTATTGGCCGGATTTGGATAAAGTTGTAAATCATTAAATGATGTTTTATTTACGCTAAGGGTATTACTGCCGTAAACTTCTACTTCCGCAAGTGAAATAGCTCTATTCGAAGTTTTAGATATTTTTACAATTTTACCAACTGTTGTTCCAACATCAATAGTCAATGGGCGGCTACTTGGGTAAGAGGCATAAAATTGAGAAAAAGTTACATCGCCGTTAGCCTTGATAATTTCTACAGTAAAATTATTCAAATCATCAATATAATTACTTCCTGTTCTGCCATATACTTTAATTTCATTAATGGTTTTATCGGCTCCTAAATCTACTTGCCACCATTTAAGGACACCTTCGGCACCATGTTCTGTGTGAGTAACAGAGCCTCCGCCGTAATTTCCATCGGTATTTCCGTCGTTTGCTCTGCTTGCATCGCCTTCGTAAGCGGTGCCAGATTGAGATGCAATGCCGCCATTTGAAGCCAAAGCTAAATTTATTGACTCTTGGGTTTCTGCATGAAATTTAAACCAATCAATATTAAACTCATTATTGCCAAAATAAATATAAACATCATGAATACCTGTTACTTCTTGGTTTAAAGGCACGGTTACTTCTTGCCAAACTTCCCATCCTCCTGTTTGCGGTACTGTTGTTGTGGCAATCATGGTGCCATCGTACGGGTGACTTAACATAACGTTTACGTAGCCTGTAGTTGTGCTAAGTCCTGCAAGGTTTAATGTGATTTCTGCCGGACTTGTTGACGTAAAATCTACGTTGCTATAGCGAATCCAATCGCCATCGTGAATACCACCAAGGTATTCGTCGTTTATGGGTATAACACCAAGCATACCGCAATAGCTTAAGGCGTCTATTTGAGTATAAGCATCGTATGAAACACCAAAGCATTCATCGTTTTGAAAGTAAAAATTATCGAACTTTAACCATGTTCCTGTACCTTCAGTAAATACAAAATAGATGTCGTGAATTCCTGTTAGTTCACTACTTGTATAACTTTTAAACACATCGTATGTGTCCCAGTCGCCGGTGCTTTCTACAGATATTGTTGCAAGCAAAGTACCGTCTACAGCACCGCTTCTAACTTCTACTTTACCATTTGAAGTTGCCGAAGCTAAAATTTCTACAGCATTATAAACATCGTCATACCCAAAATCGACATTCGAGAATTTTATGTAATCGGTGTTTTCTATATCGCTAACTACATCGTTAAAAATAGAAAGGTTTTCAATTGTAACACCACTACCATCACAATAATCTTCGGCGCTTAAACGGAAAAACGGATTATAACTTGTTGTACAAGGGTCTTCAACAAACTTAATGACATCAATATTAAAAAGCCATCCAGTATCGGAGGGTGAATTTGCTACAAAATATAAATCGGTTGTACCAGAAATAGTTTGGTTTAAATTAGCAGAATACTCTTGGTAAGTTAAATAATTACCCGTGCTTGAAATAGGAATTGTAGCCAAAAGCGTACCCGTTGAGCTGCCTTGTCTAACCTGTAACGACACGTTGTCTTTTGTTCCAGAAGCTTTAACTGTTACCGAAGCCATGTTTGTTAAATCGATGGCGTTAAAACTTATCCAATCGCCTGAATTTATACCATACACTTCACGTTCGTTGGTGTCGCCTGCTATATCTTGAGTGCCAATACCTAGCATATTGTCGTAACATTCGGCCTGCAAATTGTCTGCACGGTTATCGCAAGGTCTAATATAATCGCAGGTTGTTAAGGTTGTAATTGTGTTTCCAGAACCATTATCGGTAACAGGGCCACAAGAATAAATATCGCAATTTGTTGCAGTTTCTAAAATAACAGGATATTTGGTGTTATTAGTAAATGTAATATTTTCGGCACTTCGAGATGGTGGAGGTTCAACAGATCCTGTTAAAAATCTATTTGCGTATCTATGGCCTCCTAAAACAATTTGGATATCCGGATTGTAGTATGTTGTGCCATCGTGTATAGTAATATTGTGGTTTGTTCCACCTGCAAAAAAGTATGGTGTATTTCCAATTTTAGGTATGTAATTGTCTAAAATAGTAACCTCGTAAGTGGCGTTCGAGCGATGAATGTCTTCCGATAAAATCGGTCCAACAGAGGCATCTGCAAAACAATTAATAACATCGCCGTCGTTACCAAGCCAGAACCCACCTTCGCAAGCTAGGGCAGTACAGTTTTCAATACGTTTATTATCGCCACCTTCTGCACCGGTATTAACACCAACCCGCATTTTTACAATGGTACAATCTATAACCGTAGTATTTAAGGTTTGTCTGGCAGTTTCAGTGGTTGGATTTCCGTCGCTATCGTAAACTACACCTGTTGAATATGCTCTAATTCCAGCTTCTTGTAAGCTAAAAGTATAATCGCTTGTGTGATCTTTTAAATTGAAGCCCCAAACGGTTTCAAAATCTACATTATCGGCAGGAGAATCTGTGCCTTCTTCTTGAAGCATTTCACCTACGGTTCTTAATTCACCTTCAACATAACAGCCTTCAATAATAGCATCGTGAGAGCCTTGTACAAAAATACCATGACCATAAGCACGCATAATAACTGTACAGTTTTTTAAATGATTTCTGTCTCCTCTAACTAACATGCCGGCATGTTTGTTATGAGCAATTACAGAGCCACCGCCTTTACCAAAAGTATCGCCGTAGCCATATGGAAACGAGCCTCTAACAGTTGTTTTAAAGCCTTCAATTAGGTTGTCGGCACCATCTAGGTGTACAGTGCTTGCTCCTTTTGTAGGAACAGTCATGCCAATATCTTCGAGGGTTAAGTTTTTGTAAGTATTGTTGCTTCCAACCGGCCAAAATTCTATAACATCTACATTACCATACAAGGTGAAAATTTCGGTGTCAATTTCAAATTTAACATCAGTAAAATCAAACGTTGAATTGTTTCCAGTAAATAATAACAATCTAGGGTCATCAAAAAGTTTGCCTTCACCGCAATTGCTGGTGTTGAAATAATAGGTTCCTGGCGTCATAACAAAATTGCCGTTGTCGTCGTCTAATCTATCCTTTAATTCGGCAAGAGAGGTAATTGTTGTTTGAGCTCCAGATTTGGCTGCAATAAGCAGAATCAAACACAAAATTAATTGAGTAATGTTTCTCATAGTAATTAGTTTTATTTGGTCTTTTTTAGTTTTTATAAAAGAACAAATAAAGCCTCTGTCTTTTTTTTATTTATTACTCAATAACTGTAAAATATAACCCATTTGGTTTACGGGAAATTGAAATTAGATTGAATTATGTAGGGTTTAACTGTATATTAAAACCAAAACCAACATATGTTATAGTTTATGAGTGATAGTTTAAAGTGGTAAAAGATTTAAACAATTATAATTGTTTAATGTTTTCAAAATAAATAGGTCTGCAGGAATGTAGAGGTTTTAAAAACACCTAAACCAAACTAAATATTATACATGCCACAATTAAGTAAAAAATCAATTTTAAGTTTATTGTCAATGGTCGTTTTGTTTACAAGTTGCCATTCAAAGTTTAAGCATCAATACACAAAAACAGCTCACGGTGTAAGTATTGAGAATGATAGTATAATTATTGATGTTGAAATAATAAATGAAGCCATAATTCATGTTAATAAAATGAAATTGGGGAGTGAGCCAACTTCAATTCCAGATTATGTTACAGTTTTAGAGCCACAAAATGTGGAATGGAGCATTATTGAGTCTGCAGATAATTTAAGTATTGAAACTGAAGCTTTAAAAGTAGAAATTAATACTGATGGAGAAATAGTTTATAAAAGTAAAGATAATCGAAGTTTAGTTTCAGAAACAAACGAAAAAACGTTCATTAACTTAAATTCAGAAGTTTCTCATCCGGTTTCACAAGCATTTACAGCAGGCGACGAGGCGCTTTACGGGTTAGGGCAGTTCCAAAGTGGCATCATGAACTGGAAAAACGTGCCGATTCGTTTACAACAATACAATCAAGAAATTGCTATTCCGTTTTTGGTTTCAACAAAAGGTTACGGTATTTATTGGCATAATTATAGTTTAACAGATTTTAATTTGCCAGATAATGAAATAGAGTTCGCTTCCGCGGAAGTGTTGCCAGATGCTCCAAAAAATAAGGAAACAAAAATTCAAGGAGAGAAGGAAGATGTTGCATTGCATTTATCAAAACAAAATATATCTAAAAATATTCGTGAAACCACCTTTAAACCAACGCAAACGGGTGAATATACCTTTTTAGCATTAAGTGATAATAATGGAAGAATGCGAGGTGAAATAAAAGTTACTATTGATGGTGACGACATCATCAACTACGAAACCATTTGGGTGCCGCGTCGTTATTCTGGGAAAAAACATTTAGAAGCCGGTAAAACATATAAGGTAGTTTTTAAAAATACAGGCGCTAAAATACCAGGGAAATTATTTTATAACACGCCCGATTTTAACAAAACCGTGTTTAGCAGCACGCAAGGTAACGCCATCGATTATTATTTAATTCAAGGTGACAACCCAGAAAAAGTAATTTCAGAATATCAAAATCTTACCGGAAAAGCACCATTATTTCCTAAAACAGCTTATGGTTTTTGGCAATGTCGAGAGCGCTATCATAACCAAGAAGAATTATTGGAAAATGCGAACGAAATGCGCAAGCGCCAAATTCCTTTCGATAATATTGTGCAAGACTGGTTTTATTGGCCGGAAGGAACCAAAGGTCCGGAGTGGGATGCTGCCAAATATCCAAGTCCAGATTCTATGGTCGATGAGTTAAAAAAATTAAATTTAAAACTAATGGTTTCGGTTTGGCCAGAGATTAATAATAAAGCACTTGAAGAAAAATATAATCTTAAAAAAATAGAGAGTTCGAATTATGTTGATATTTATGATACAGGCGTAAGCGAGCGTTTTTATAAAATGATTAGCGACTCCATGTTTCAAAAAGGTGTTAGTTCAATTTGGCTAGACGGCACAGAGCCAGAAGGCGTAAAAGATGTGACTAAAATGACTGCGGTTGGTCGTTTCGAAGAGGTTCAAAATCCATATTCCTTAGAGGTTACAAGGGCTATGTATGAAGGTCGCAGAAACGAATTTCCAAACGAACGGGTGTTTAATTTAACACGTTCGGCTTATGCGGGGCAACAACGTTATGGTGCCACATCTTGGTCGGGCGATGTTGAAGCGTCTTGGGAACAATTAGAAGAGCAAATTTCTGCCGGACTTAATTTTACCATGGCGGGTATTCCATACTGGACACACGATATTGGTGGCTTTTTTAGAGATTCAAAATCCATCAATCCACGTTTCGATAATCAATACACCAATCCAGAATTTATCGAGTTGCTAACCCGTTGGTTTCAGTTTGGAGCATTTAGCCCAATTTTTAGAATTCATGGCTATAAATCGGAAACCGAAATTTGGAGATACAATAAAGAGTTTGAAGATATTGCTCGAAAATTTATCGATATCCGCTACCAACTTATGCCATACATTTATTCCGAAGCTTGGAAAGCTACAACCGAGGGTAAATTGATTATGGCGCCATTAACCTATCAATATCCAAACGATAAAAATGTTTGGGGTATAAAAGATCAGTTTTTGTTTGGCGAATCTATGATGGTGGGTATTGTTACCAAATATAAGCAACGAACTAAAAATATGTATTTGCCAGCAGGAACTTGGTATAACTTTTGGACAGATAAGCAAGTTGAAGGAAACCAAAAAATAACGGTTAATGCGCCATTAAATGAAACGCCAATTTTTGTAAAAGCAGGAAGTATTTTACCTATTGGTCCTAAAGTACAAAATGTAACCGATAGTGCTAAAAAACCAATAAATATAGTGGTTTACCCTGGTGAAGACGCTAAATATACCATGTATTTAGATGATGGTGAATCTTATAATTACGAGGATGGTTCTTATTCTGAAATTGAATTTTCTTATTCAGAATCAACCAAAATCCTAACCGTAAAAAAAGGTGAAGGTGATTATCACGATTTTGAAAATACACCAATAAAATTTACGTTTCAAATGATTGGAGAAAATAGAAGCGACCAGAAGGATTTTGTTGGACAAGAACTTACAATTCAGTTTTAAATATGAAAAAATCAATTTTAATTTTATGTTGTGTTTTTACATGTTTTGGAATCAACTCTAATATTGAAGCTCAAAACACAAAGCGGCCAAATATTATTTTTTTAATGACCGACGATCAGCGTTGGGATAATATGGGATGCTACGGAAGGTCTGAGTTTTACACCCCATACCTCGATAGTTTGGCGGCAAAAAGTGTGGTTTTCGATAATGCATATTATGCCGTAGCTATTTGTATGCCAAGTCGAGTTACCATGATGACTGGGCGTTATAATTCCAATCATCGTGTAGGTTTCGTTGCTCCAGATAATTATACTTTGTCTCAAACCGATTTAGCTAAAACTTATCCTGCCATGCTAAAAAATGCAGGATACCGAACGGGTTTTGTTGGTAAAGTAGGTTTTACAGTTACCGAAAATGGACAACGACCTAGTATTCCAAAAGAACATTTTTACAAAGAAAATTTAGGGCAAACTTTCGATTTTTTTGCCGGTAGCGAAACACGACCAACTAAAGGTTTAGTGTTATGGCCAGAAAACGATGAGGCGCTTAAAGAAATTTACAAACCGAGCAGAACAAATACAGGCAGAACCTTAAAAACGGGCGAAGCCATGTTAAGGTTTATAGATACGCAACCAGAAGATAAACCGTTTTGCTTATCGGTGAGTTTTTATGCGGTAAAGCACGACTCTGACAAACACATGTATATGCCGCATTTCGAGCAATTTAAAAATGAAGACTTTTCGGTGCCTGAGAATTATGTAGAAGGCGATAACGAAAAACTACCACAAGTTGTAAAAGAGAATGCACGTGGTGTTTATCTGCATCGAAACAGGTCATCGAAACCCGAGCAATATCAGCGATTAGTGCGCCGATTTGCTACGCAAGGGTATAGTGTAGATGACCAAGTGGGGAAACTAATTAAAAAACTAAAAGAGAAAAATTTACTCGATAACACTATAATAATTTATACCAGCGATAATGGCCGTTTTCAAGGCTCGCATGGACTTTTCGATAAATGCTTGCTTTACGACGAGTCGGTTAAAGCACCACTTATTATTTACGACGGTCGTAAAACAGTTTCGGAGCAAAGTAGGCGAGAAGATGCGTTGATTTCTTCAGTAGATATGGCGCCAACAATAGTTTCAATGGCTGGTTTAAAGCCAGCAAATACCATGCAAGGTCGAGATATTACAAAGGTTTTAAACCAAACACAAGATTTATCGCAATGGCGCGATGCTGTGTTTATGGAAGATTTGTTTTTAGTTGATATGTTTAAAGCTAAAAACAGTAATAATCCAGATGCATTAAATCAAGAATTAATTAAAAACAATAAATCGTATCGAGCAAGAGGCGTGCGCACTAAAAAGTGGAAATATTTTGTGTATTACGAGCACGAACCTAAAATAGAGGAATTGTACGATATGGAAAGCGATCCTTTAGAGCAAAATAATTTAGCTAATAAATCTCAGTATAATTCTGTTCTAAAACAACTTAGAGAGAAAACAGAAACGTATTATAGCAGTATTACGCGATTTTAAAATATCAATTTAAAGAGGCGGTAAGAGATATTTATAAGCATTTATACAATCAACTTTAACTAGACATAACAAAATGATTAAACAAACTTTATCTATCCTAACGCTATTACTTATGGTGTTTTCATGTCGAGCGCAATTAGCAGACAAGTCATCAGCAGTTATAGAAATCAGTTCGATCGCTGAATTCAAAAAATATATAAATCAAGATAATGTACATGTAAAACTTAAACCTGGTAATTATCAAATCGATTCGGCCGAAAAAATCCGATTTATCGAAATAACAGGAAACAATTCATATTTCGATTTAACTGGAGCCAGATTTATGGTAGATACGAAGTTGTTTAATCGTCCAGATTTAATAAAAAGTAGCGATGGAAACAGCATGTATTGTGCCATCGAAATATCGGGTAATCACACCACGCTCGAAGGTTTGTATATTGAAACTTATGGCGATACTCCAGGAAGACAAAGTAAAAATAAAATGTTTAATCTAGTTGGTGAGTCTGTTACTTTAAAAAACGTCGAAGTCAGAACCACAGGTTCTAGCCCTTGGGGATATGGTTACTTATATGGATTAGGCGGTGGCGATGTGCGTAAAATGAACGGCATTCGTATTGGTTATCCGGCTAAAAATGTAAAGTTACTTGGATGCAAGGTGCATATGCGAGCCATGGGACACGCCATCTTTTTGCAAGGTGCAGAAAATACTCTAATTGAGGAGTGCGAAGTAGATGGTTTGCTGCGAACTACCGATGCAATGCTTGCTGAAACCTCCGGTTATGGTTTCGATAAGAATTTTTATGCTGCAAAAGGCAATTATATCGAAGGCACCATTGTGGCAGCAGATGGTAAAATACTACCAGGTGAAATTATTTCATTAAGTGAAGATGGTATTCGCATATATCCAGAATATAATGGCTTTAAAACTAAAAATACAACGGTTAAAAATTGTACAGTTACCCAAATGAGACGAGGTATTTGTACTGGGTTAGGTGCTGCAAGCGATACCGTAATAGATTGTGTAGTGCGCGATTGCGTAGCAACAGGATTTAATGTTGGGAATGGTGATACACTAATTAATTGTAGTGCCAACGCTAAATATGGCGAGGCGTTTTGCATTCCGTATACCAATGCTAAAAACGCTAAAGTAGATATTACAATTTTAGATAGTAGAAACGGATTAGCCAATAACCTGTTAGCGAAAATAAACGGAACGGGTCATTCTGTATTAATTAAAACAGATAATGATGCGTATATCCCAGAAACTATGGCGATAAAATTATCGGTGTGGGAAGGTTATGGCAATTTTAACGAAAATGCAACCATGCATGCTACCAATATTACATTGGATAATAAAACCTCGACAGAGGTTATAAAGTTTAACGGCACAAAGCAATTAAAAGTGAAAAGTGTAGGGAAAGTACGTGAAGCTACCAATTCGGAAAACCTTATAAATGAAGGTAATCGTACAAAGAGGTAATTTTAACTTATTTGATAATTAAATCAATATGAAAAAGTTTTTAGTAAAATTAATCTTTTCATTATTTTTTGGTATAAGCACTACCATATTTGCAAAAGACATTAAAATAAATTCCCTAAAAGAATTAGCTAAATATGCTGCAGAAAGTGGAAATACCATTACGATGGAGCCTGGAGTTTATAAATTAACAGATTATTTAACTCCCGAAATTGTTAAAACTCGTAAAAATAATAAAGAATATCAGTACATCACTTTTAGCGGAAATAATAATATTTTCAATTTAAATGACGTTGAAATAGAGGTAGATACAGAAATTAGAACTTGGTTAAAACCACCCATTCATTCTGATGAATTTTTAGTTACAGGTGTACATAATACTTTTATAGGGTTAACTATTAGATGTGTTGGAAACGGAACATCACCAGGAGGTACAGTGTTACAAGTTGCTGGAGAAGCCAATGTTTTAAAAAATGTTACGTTGCACGTAGCGGGATCTTATCCTTATGGATATGGAGATTTATTTGGAAAAGGAAAACAAAAAGAAACCACTGTAAAACACAGAAAACATAGCGGACTTTTAGTAACGGGAGACGAAACTAAATTGTATGGTTGTAAAGTATTAAGCCGCTCTTTTGGGCATTGTTTTTTTATTCAGCAACATCCTAAAAATGTATATTTTGAAAATTGTTATGCCGAAGGAGAAGTACGTTCCACAGACGAGGTTTTGGCAGAAACATCTGGACCTGCTTTTGATGTGAACTTTAAAACTTGGACTCAAAATCGTGAAGGGGAATATGTTGTAACTCCTGGTTATATGAAATCGCTTTGCGAAGACGGATTTAGAACTTACGGAACATGTGAAAACATTGCCTTTAAAAATTGTACAGCCAAAAATACCAGAGGTGGATTTGAACTTCGTTTTAACAAAGCACATGTAGAAAATTGTACAACTATTGGAACAGAACGCGCGTATTGGATTGGAGATAACACCACAATGATTAACTGCAAAGGCGATGCTAATTACGGGCCTCTTTTGTTTGTTGAGGGAAATAATGTAGATGTAGAGTTGATGGTTGATTCAGCAGAATCTGATAGAAAAGTACATTCATTAATTACTGTTTTAGGAACTGATAATAAAGTAGTATTAAAAGCTGCTGATGGAAAAAATAGAACTCAAGGATTGCCAATTTTGGTAGGGTATACGCCTCCTATGCATGGTGAATCTATGTCTCCGTATAGTCAAGCCGAAGTAAATAAACTTCATTTAATAAATAAAACAGAAATGCCGGTGTCTGTTGGCCAAATGGCATCAAATTGTACCATTGAAACCAATGGGAAGGTTATAGAAAAAAAGGGAGAGAATAATCAAATACTAGAAAAATAATTTATGAAAAAGCGTCAAACGGTTATCGTTTTTGGATTTTTGTTGCTGTGTAATTTTTTGCGCGCTTCAGAAATTAAAATCAACTCCCTAAAAGAATTAGCAACCTATGCTGCCAAAAGTGGAAATACCATTGTTATGGCGCCCGGAGTTTATCAAATGAAAGAATACTTAACAACTGAGGTGATTAAAAATATAGTGCCAGATGAAATTGGAAGATATGCCATGATAAAATTTTCTGGAAACCATAATGTTTTTGATTTTACAGGAGTAACTATTGAAGTTGATACCAAACTGTTAAGTGTTTTTAAAGCACGAGTAAGTGAGTTTTATGTTGAAGGAAGTCATGTGCATATCAAAGGATTAACGGTTACAGATATAGGAAATCATCCAACGGCAAAAGGTGGGCATTCATTTACTGTGGCTGGAGATGATGCGGTTATAGAAAAAGTAACTTTAAATATGAGCGGATCTTTTCCTTATGGATATGGAGATTTATTAGGAAAAGGAAAGGGCGCTTTGGTACCTTTAAAAAAACATAGTGGTATGTGTATAGAAGGGTTAAATGATAAAATTAAGGATTGCTCTATTTATTCTAAATCTTACGGACATTGCTTTTTTGTCCAAGGTGGTCGCAATGTGCTTTTTGAGAATTGCTATGCAGAAGGTGTTACAAGAACTACAGACGATATGCTATCTGAAATTTCAGGGCCAGCATTCGATGTGAATTTTGCATCGGTTTATAAAAATTACGCAGGTGAAAATATAATAACTCCTGGCTACACAAAATCTTTAAATGAGTGTGGTTTTCGTATGTACGGAAAAGGTGGTGTAAACGCTATTAAAACAGGAGCGGTTACCGCTATAAATTGTACCGCTAAAAATACTCGAATTGGTTTCGCCTTTGCTAAAATTTCAGGAGATGTTTTAATTAAGGATAGCAAAGCTATAGGGTGCGAATTAGGATATTATGTGGAAGGATTAACGGTTGAAAATAGTATAGGAGATGCCGCAAACGGCCCCTTGTTATATGTAAATAAAGGAGAAAAAACAACGGTAGAAATAGCATTGTTACCCACGGAAGCTAAAACAAAAGTACACGTATTGGCTGCCATTGCCGGAGATAATCACAATATCACCTTAACGAATTGGAGAAATTTGAAAAGAGGGCAACAGCTTCCTATAAAAATAGGAGTAACTCATCCGCCAGCAAACAATAGTTTTTCTCCGTTGGGAACAGCAAAAACGACTGCGGTAGTTTTAAAAAATACAACAGGAATGCCGGTAGAACTAAATTCGGAAACTAGTTTGTGTGAAGTTTTTAGTAATGCTGCTGTTAAAGATAAAGGCACTAATAATTTGATAAATAAAAAATAAATTAAATCAGGAAAAATGATAAAAAAGCTATTAACAATTAGTATTGTGTTTTTAAGTATGTATTCATGTAAACACACTGAGGTGCGTACATTAAAACTAACTGAAGATTTAACAGTAAATGCCGAACTAATTTTAAGTGACGATTTTACAGAAGGTATAGATAATTGGAAAGTAGAGCAAATGCCAGGTGGAAGTTATTATCATAAAGATGGGAAATTAGAAATTAATGATGCTGCCGGTTGTACCGCTTGGTATAAAGAAAAATTTGAAGGTCCCATTATGATTGAGTACGATGCTCATGTTATTAAGGCTGATGGAGAATTTGATAGAGCTTCAGACTTAAATTGTTTCTGGATGGCAACCGATAGCGAAAATCCAGATAACTTATTTGCAAATTCTGCGGCAAGATCGGGACGTTTTCCAAATTATAATGCGCTGAGTTTGTATTATGTTGGTATGGGCGGACATTACAATACCAAAACACGATTCAGACGCTATTCTGGTAACGGCGAAAAACCACTTTTACCAGAACATGATTTAAGCGATTCTATTTATCTTATTAAACCAAATACAACGAAACAAATTCGCCTAATTGCTTATAACGATGTTATTCAATATTACCGAAACGATACTTTAATTTATGATTATAGAGATAAAAAACCTTACACAAGTGGTCATTTTGGTTTACGAACAGTGCATAATCATATGACGTTAGATAATTTTAAAGTGTATAAGTTATCAGAAGTAAACTAATGAATAACAATAAAATGATAAGTTATACGCTAAACAAAAAACACATAGTTGCATTATTTTATCTAGTTACTTTTTTTGTAACAGTTTCCTGTTCTAAAAAAGTGGTTGAAAAAGTAATAGTTTATCCAGCGCCCGAAGGTATTGAATTATCGAAATTATATAAGGTTACGGTTCAAGATATAAATGTGCCAGTTTATAATACTAAAATCCCACCTTCAAAACCTATTCCGCGTTTAAACCCGATTCGTGGTGAGTTAGGGTTAGCTTCAATCGCATCTTTCGATATGGATGAATCGGTTACTATTTCCGTTGAATCTCCAGAACAAGTTCAATCGGTTAAAATTTTACCAACCTCCTATAATATTAAACCAATTGTTTCGGGAAATAAAATTACTTTTCAGCTAGAGCATCCAGGACATGTTACGGTCGAAATTAATGGTGATTGGCACCAATCCTTACATATTTTAGCAAATCCGTTTGAAGTAAACCGACCAGACCCAAAAAATCCAGATGTTATATATTTTGCGCCCGGGATTCACGAGGTTTCTCAAATAACGGTAAAAGATAACCAAACGGTTTATTTGGCTGGCGGCGCTTATATTCGCTGTGTTTTACCGGAGCAGGAAGAAGAAATAGAAGTACGAGGGCATTTAAGAAAAAAACCAACCTTTATATTAGATGGAACCAATGTGGCCATTAAAGGGCGTGGTATAATAGACCAAAGTGCTATTCCTAAAAAGCAAAGGCGCTATACTATTTTAGCTCATAAAGCTAAAAATGTAACCATTGAAGGTGTTACAATTTTCGATCCGAGCCATTGGACCATTCCTATTCAAAGTTCAGACAACGTGCATGTCGATAATATTAAAATTATTGGCTGGCGCGGAAATGCCGATGGTGTTGATATTACGAGTAGTCGCGATGTGTTAGTTGAGAATTGTTTTATGCGCACTTTTGATGATGCTGTGGTAATTAAATCTTTTGGTGGTTATGGCGAAGTAAATAATGTTCACACCAGAAAATGCGTAGTTTGGAACGAATTAGCGCATTCGTTAAGCATAGGAGCCGAAGTTCACGAAAATATTAGCAATGTACTTTTTGAAGATTGCGATGTAATTCACGATGTTGGTAGAGAAACGGCATTAAGAGTATATCACTGCGACGATGCCGTTATTAGTAACGTAACTTTTGATAATATTAGAATTGAAGAAGCACGCCGTTTAATTTCCTGTTGGATTGGTAAAACACGATGGACAGAAACTGAGGAGCGTGGCCATGTAAAAAATGTAACCTTTAAAAATATCACAGCTACTTCGGCACCCATCGATACAACACTTACTGGTTTTCAAGATGGAACCGATTGGAAACCGTACATTATAAAAAATCACGCAAGTATTAATTTAATAGGCTTCGATGACGACCATTTGGTTGAAGATATTGTATTCGAAAATGTTGTTTTGGATGGAAAAGCAATTGATTCTACTCAAATTACCACAAATGCCTTTGTTAAAAATATAACGGTGAATAAATAATTAGACTAAACTAAACAATATAAAATGAAAAAAATAGAGGTTACACTTGTAGCCATTTTTGCGGTATTTACTGTAAATGCGCAAGACATTAAAATAGATGGAAAAAAAACAGGCAAAAAATTTGAGCACTTTTGGAGTAAAAGTGTAGGTGCTGGTCGAGCCAACGAAGGTCTGCGAGCCGGTTGGCTAGAGCAGTTGCAAAAAGTGCAAGAAAATTGCGGGTTCGAGTTTGTGCGTTTTCATGGTATTTTTCATGACGATATGTTTCCTGTTTTCGAAAAAGATGGGAAGTACACCTATAACTGGCAATACATTGACGATTTGTTCGATAGAATGCTCGATTTAAACGTGCGTCCGTTTGTAGAATTGGCGTTTTTCCCAACGCCGTTAGCAGCCGAAAATAGCAAGACGCAATTTTGGTGGAAAGCCAATATTACGCCCGACGAATCTAAATACAACGAGTGGCATAACTTAGTAAAAGCGTTTACGCAGCATTGTGTAGATCGCTATGGTATCGATGAGGTGTTAACCTGGTATTTCGAGGTTTGGAACGAGCCTAATTTACATTATGGTTTTTTCGATGGAACCAAATCGCAGTATTTCGAGTTGTATAAACAATCGGTTTTAGCAGTGCGTTCTGTAGACGACCGATTAAAAGTAGGCGGGCCATCAAGTAGTAATTTCGTAGCCGACGGGCGTTACAATGGTGAGATTGAAAGTAGAGATGGAGATTTAATTACCTTTACTGCCGATAATATTAACGACTTAGAATGGAAGGGCTCTTGGATCGTAGATTTTTTAGAATACTGCGAAAAAGAAAAACTTCCAGTAGATTTTGTGTCAACGCATCCATATCCAACCGATTATCCGTTTAATCCAACTACAGGAAAAGGAAAAGATTTTTCTAGATATGTAAATTCAACAAAAGACGATATCGAATGGTTAAATAAAACCATAAAAAACAGTGCATTTCCAAATGCCGAAATTCATTTAACCGAATGGAATACCAGCCCGAACAGTAGAGATGCGATGCACGATTTTTTACCGCCGGCAGCTTATATTACGAAGGTAAATTTAGATTGTATAGGTTTAACCAACTCTTTGGCATTTTGGACCTTTACTGATATTTTTGAAGAAAAAGGCGGCGGAGAAAGTATTTTTCATGGTGGTTTTGGTATGATAAACTATCAAGGTTTAGTAAAACCATCATATCATGCCTACAGAATGTTACATCAATTAGGTGATGAAAAACTGTTTAAAAACGATTATTTGTTTGTAAGTAAAAAATCAGAAAATGGTAAAATTGTGGCTTTAGCTTATAACTATCCAGAAGATCATTATAATGCTGTGCCTTCTAGTATTAAAAAGATTGATAAATATGAAAACGGTAAAACAAGACCATTAAATTTTACGGTACATAATTTAAAACCAGGAACCCAGTTTAAACTAGAAATTCTAGATAAAAACCACGGGAATATTTACAATTTTTGGGAGGACATGGGAAAACCAGAACCACCAACACGAGAGCAAATAAAAGTGATGAAACAATACGCCGAAAATTTAAAAACAGAGTTGGTTACAGCTGGAAAAAATGGCGTGTTAAAAATAAATCGAGAACTAGCGCCTTGGAGCTTGGTGTTAATTGAGCAAGTTAATTAAGGATAACAATAATTTTCGCGATAAAATGAATCTTAGTAAAATTTACTATTAAGATTCATTTTTTTTGTGCTAAACATCAAATTTGAACTTTGTTTTACATGGCTTGCATCATAATTTATATAAAAAAAGCAGTAAGCTATTTAGTTTTACCTTAAACTATAACCAACTAAAACCAATGGCATTTCTTGCAATTCTAAATTTTGTTATTGCTGCATTAAGCTCTTTAATTTCGATAATTACAGGTGTATTGCTTATTAGGCATCGTCAAGTTATATTTTACTTTAAAAGTGCATTTTCATTTATTAAAGACGATTATGTGTTTGAAGAAGAAATAAACTACAATGGATTTTTTAAGGAAGCTATTCAGGTGCTTAAATTTGGGATTAAATCTTTAGGGAAAAGCAGTTCTAAAACCGTTTATGGCGACAATCAAATTTTTGAAATTTCAATACTCGTTGTGTTATTAGGGAAGGTTTTGGTGTTTATTGGGTTTGTAGGCATTGTATTAAAATTTATTGGTTCTATTTGGATGCTTTCAACCTCACATGTTAATATCGATATTTTTAATTAAAACACTTTAAAAAGTGATGACTAATTCAATAAAATAAACGCTCTATCAAAATATCTTATGACGACTTTCAATTCAACAAAAAATAAAATAAAAATTAGCATTGTTTTTTTAATGTTGCTTTTACCTATTGCTAGTTTTTATGCGCAAACGGTAGTGGGTTCATTACAAGAATTATTGCCTTATTTAAGTGAAAACAATGTAAAGGTAAAACTTAAACCAGGTGCGTATGTTGTGTCTGCAAACGATATAAATAACGGCGATTTTGCCACTGCTACTAAAGTGAAAAACCATGCCAATGTTTTATTCCTGTTTTCAGGAAATAACAGTGAATACGATTTTTCTGGAGTAGTTATAAATGTAAAAACCGATGTTTTAACTGCATTTCCAAGTAAAAATGAAGAACTGTATGAAATTCAAATTATTGGGAATAAAAATGTTTTAAAAAATTTGACCCTAGTTGATGATGGCTCGGTTTACGATGCGCCAACACGACGCGCAACAAACATTGTTATGGATGGCGCTAGTAACAGAATTGAAGGGTTTCATATTACAACAAGAGGTGCTTATCCATATGGTTATGGCGAGGCCTTTGGTAAAGGCGGTAAAAGTGTAATAAATCACCGGAAGCATTCGTCGTTTTTAGTGCGTGGTTATAAAAATCATGCTAAAAATTGTACCATAATACACCGTTCTTATGGGCACGCCATGTTTATGCAAGCTGCCGATTGGCCTATTATTGAAGGTTGTTATGTTGAAGGTGCTATGCGCTCTACAGACGATATGTGGAAAGAAAAAGGCACAGGAACCGATGCCGATAAAGTGAATTTTAAAACCGTTTGGGGTTATAAATTACCAAAAGGGTATATGATGTGTTTGGGTGAAGAAGGTATTCGTGCCTACAACGGAGGCGAAACCATTATTGATGGAAAAGAGTATCGACGAGGAACATCTAACCCAACAATTATTAATTGCACGGTTAAAAATATGAGAGCAGGAGTAACCTTAACACATGCAACGGGTAAAAAATATGTAGAAGGTACAACAGTTATAGGTTGCGAAAGAGGATTCTGTATTGGTTCGGGCGATATAGTGGATTGTTATGCCGATACACAACATGGTCCAGCCTTAGGTGTCGATTACGAAAGAGATCAAGGTACAAAAGCCGATATCACCCTGTTACCTTACCAGGGAAAATCTTATAACGGAAGCGGTCATGCAGCGATAATAATTGGGAGTAATCACAAAATTATTTTTAGAAGCGTGGTTGAAAAAGCCGATCAAAATTTAAAAATTAATATTGGTGGTGATAATAAAACCATTGGTATGTTGTCTAAAGATGAAAACTACAGGGCATCAAATATTATTTTACACAATTTTACCAATTATCCGGTGGTTTTAGATGACAATAGTAAGAATTGCACAGGTGTTTCTGTGGGTGAGGTAAAGGATGAAGGATTCAACAATCACATTTTTAACATAAACAATTCAGAAAAATAATCACTTAAAAGTATATAAGCTTTGCATCATGGCTAGGAAGAATCTAGCTGAACAAGCAGTGTCGTTTTCAATGTTTATTAGAGTTCAATGGACAGTGTTGACTGATTCTAGAAATGGCAATACCGGCTTTGAGTTTAACAACACTTTGATGTATTTGTAAGGTTAGGGTATTCAGAAAACACTGAGTAAAGGTAGTGCTTATATATTACGCAAAATGAACGATAATTTATTCGATTTGAACCATAAATTACATCATAAAATATTTTAACTCCGTAGGTTTGAGCCTATAAGTCTCTCAATAATTAATTAGTCTATACTTCTGTCTATTATGGTCGAAGTAAGTTTTGAAATTACTGATTGTCGTGAATCATATAATTCGGTTTTGATTATAAAATTGAAACCATTCGGGGTTAGTTTTATATAGTTTACGATAGTGTTGTTAAATAATATTGATGGATTTATTTAAAAATTATGTTTTGTTTTATAAAGGGTTGTTATTGACCCTTTTTCTATTATTCTTATATCTTCCTTCGGTAAACCAGACAGATTACGTTAATTCGACCATAACATCAAAAACAGTGTTTTTTCTTTATGCGCTCATCGTTACACTAAGTTGCTGGGGGCTTCAAATGGTTGTCAACAAGAATAAACAACGGGCAGTAAAAATATCTATCCTAGATGTTTTACTAGCTCTATTATTGGTTTTTATTTGTGTTAATAGGTATGTTTTACAATCTAACTATGGGTTTTCTATTCGATTTATAGAACTATTAGGGTTGAGTCTTTTATATGTAATATTAAGAGGGCTACCTGTGAAGCATTTTGTGTGGATTTTGTTCGCTATAGTGCTTTCAGGTGTCATACAAGCGGGTTATGGTAACTTCCAGTTATTGGGGTATTACCCGTCTAATCATTCTGGATTTAAAATGACAGGAAGCTTTTTTAATCCAGGGCCTTTTGCTGGTCTTTTAACATCGGTATGGACGATGGCCTTAGGACTTTACTTGTATAGAGAACAGATTTTCAAACAGTTTTTATATCTAAGTACCTCTTCAACTTTAAGACTGAACACTTTAATAAAGTACACTTTCGAGTATATCCTACTATTGGCTATTATAGGCATTCTATTGGTAGTACCCGCATCACAATCCAGAGCGTCTTGGTTGGCTATTGCAATTACTACCGTAATATTATTAGAATTTAAGTACTGTTATCTTAAAAAACTTTTTGCTAAGATTTCAAGATTTAAAAAAGTAATGCTTTCTATGGGACTATTGATCGTATTGGGTTTAAGTCTATTTGGGATTTATCATTTTAAAAAAGGGTCTTCGGATGGGCGCTTATTTATATGGAAAGTTTCCTTTGAAATAATTAAAGAGAACCCTGTGGTCGGCGTGGGGTTCGATAGGTTTAAAGCACACTACATGGATGCCCAAGCCAATTATTTTGCTGAGCATGGCGAAACGACTGAGGCTATGGTGGCAGACAATTCATATTATGCATTTAATGAATTTGTGCAGTTTGTTGTTGAAAATGGCTTAGTGGGATTGTTGTCTCTTATAATTCTTAGTGTTCTGCTATTTAAAACAAAAGTAGAAAAAGAAAATACATACATTTCTAATATTCTTAAAACATGCTTATTGGCTATTAGTGTATTTGCATGTTTTTCATACCCCATGCAAATATTACCTATTAAAATAATTCTGGTAGCTGCTCTGGCTATGTTGACTACTGTAAATGCTAAGGTTTATGAAATCAAAATAACTCAAAGTAATACCATGCATAAAGTTTTTAAAACATCCTTGTTGGTAATTGCAATTTTTGGTGTTACTAAAGCGAGTTTATATGCTAATGTGCTTAATGAGGGTTTTAAAACATGGCAATATGCTCTAAGTCCTTATGGAAGTTACGAGGATGTTTTAGAGGATTACAAAGCTGTTTACCCCCTATTTAAAAGGGATGGTGATTTTTTAATGAACTATGGTAAAACATTGTGTTTAGAAAAAAAATACCCTCAGGCAATCTCAATTTTGCAGCAAGCGAAACAACATCTGAATACTACCATTATTGAAACGGCTTTGGGAGATGCTTATAAAGGCATTAAACAATATGAAAAAGCAGAAATAACCTACAAAAAAGCTTATCATATGATTCCGTCTAGGTTTTACCCTTTGTATTTATTGGCTAACCTATATGATGAGAGTGGTGATAAGACCAAGGCGGTAACCATGGCAAAGAGACTACTTGATAAAGAAGTAAAAATACCCTCAACTGCTATAAAAGAAATGAAAACTGAAATGAAAAGAATAATTACTAAACATAATACAAGTTCTACAGATAAAAAAAGTCAATATAAATGAAAAAAAATCATATGTCCAAAGCGGTGAAATCTTTAATGATTCTTATTCTTTTAATCTGTTTCAACTGCACTCAAAAAAAAGACAAACCTGAAGAGGAAGAATTCATCGATAAAAAAGCACACGGCATTCAAAAAAATGAAGTTAGTGTTGCCCTGTTAGAACAAAAACCTTTTAAACGCGAATTGGTTAGTAACGGTAAATTAATAGCCATTCAAAAAAATGTATTAAAGTTTGAAGTTGGTGAGCGTTTAGAAAAATTATATGTAGCCAATGGCGATCTGGTAAAAAAAGGACAAACCTTAGCTGTGTTAAAACCCTATAAATTCAAACAAAAGCTAGATAAAGCCACTATAAGTTTAAAAAAAGCCACTTTAGATTTTAAAGACCAACTTTTAGGTCGTGGTTACGATTACGATGTCAAAGATAGTATTCCCAAAAATATTTACGAAATGGTGGCTATTCGTAGTGGTTATGATGATGCTTTACGCGATTTGGAAGATGCTAAATACGAGTTGCGATCTTCTAAACTTGTAGCGCCATTTAGTGGTAGAGTTGCTAATATTGAAAGTAAACAGTTTGAGCAGGTAAGCGTAGGAAGAGATTTTATGACTTTAATTAACGATTCAACCTTTGAAGTAGAATTTCATCTTATAGAGTCTGAAGTAGGTGATGTTCGAGTAAACGACCAGGTAGAAATTGTACCCTTTGCTTTAGAGAAAACCTATCAGGGTAAAATTACCACAATTAATCCTATAGTAGAAAAAAACGGTACCATTCTCGTTAAAGCCCTTGTTAAAAATGATGGGCAATTAATTGAAGGGATGAATGTAAAAGTATTAATACAAAAAGATATTCCAGACCAATTAGTAGTGCCTAAAGAAGCTGTTATTTTAAGACAAAATCAAGAAGTTTTATTTAAAGTTGTTGATGGTAGAGCCTTTTGGACCTATGTTTTAACAACCAACGAAAACAGTAAGCATTATGCAGTCATACCGCATCCAGACAAAAGTTCTGCAAAGCTAACCCCTGGAGACTCTATAATTGTTTCGGGTAACTTGAATTTGGCACATGATAGTGAGGTGGTTGTTAAAAAATAAAAAATAGATGGTAAAGTTCCTTATACACAAACCCATTGCGGTTTTAATGACGACACTAGGTATATTGATTTTAGGTTTTTATTCCTCAAATTTTATACCCATATCGCTAATGCCAGATATTGATATTCCAGAAATAACAGTACAGATAAGCGATGAGAATTTGTCTGCACGCCAATTAGAAGATGGTGTTATAAAAAGCTTAAGGAACGAATTAAAGCAAGTAAGCCATTTAAAAGATATAAAAAGCGAAACCACCAATGGTATGGCTATAGTAAGGTTGCTTTTTACACATGGCACTAAAATAAATTATTCGTTTATAGAGGTCAATGAGAAAATAGACCGATTTATGGGGCGACTACCCAAAACCATGAAACGTCCCAAAGTTATTAAAGCCAGTGCTACAGATATTCCTGTGTTTTACATTAGTGCTACTTTAAAAGGCAATCGAGCCAAAAGGGGTATACAAAACAAAGATTTATACCCTGTGTCTCAAGAGTTTGTAGACTTTAATCGTTTTACCAATCAAGTTATAAAAAAACGTATTGAGCAAGTTAACGAGGTTGCCATGGTAGATATTAGTGGTTTGGTAGCCTCAGAAATTTTAATTATTCCAAATCTAGATAAAATACAATCTCTTGGTCTTACACTAGATGAATTAGAAAGCGCTATAAAAAGAGCTGATGTAGACATTGGTAATCTATCTATTAAAGATAGTCAGTACCAATATAACATACGTTTGGGTAGTGAAGTGGTAGACATTAGAGATGTAGAAAATTTATACATAAAAAAGCACAATCGTGTGTTTCAACTAAAAGATCTTGCGCAAGTTCTAGAACACCCACAAAAACGCAAAGGTTTAGTGTTATCTAACGGAAAAGAAGCCATTACTATGGCCATTATAAAACAACATGATGCACGTATGGGCGATCTTAAAGAAAAGTTAGACGAACTCCTAAAGCGTTTACGGAAAGATTATAAAACTATAGATTTTAGGGTGACGCGAAGCCAAACCAAGCTACTAGATTACGCCATTAATAATTTAACCCAGAGTTTATTATGGGGAGTGATACTTGCTTTTTCAGTCATGTTTTTGTTTTTAAAAAATATGAAGTCTCCTTTTTTAATTGCTATAGTTGTTCCGGTTTCTATGGTGGTTTGTTTGCTGTTTTTTCAATTGTTTCATATTTCCATCAACATTATCTCACTATCCGGATTGGTTTTAGGCATTGGATTAATGATTGATAATTCCATTATCGTAATAGATAACATCACACAATATATAGAACAAGGTAAATCCTTACCTAAAGCCTGTGTTTTAGGAACCAACGAAGTGTTTAAGCCGCTTTTAAGTTCTGCATTAACAACCTGCGCCGTGTTTTTACCTTTAATATTTATAAGTGGTGTTACAGGGGCGTTGTTTTATGATCAGGCTATGGCAGTTAGTATTGGACTTTTTGTATCATTAGTAGTGTCTTTAACCTTATTGCCAGTATTGTATTATCTATTTCATAAACGAAAGAAAGTTAAAAAAGGGCGAATATCTATATTTTTAGAAAAAACAAACCTTATAAACTACAATGCGGTATACGAAAAAGGCTTTCGTTGGGTGATGCGCAGGCAAAAAATAGCTTGGTCTATTATTGCTTTATTAGGTATTACTGTAGTTGGTTTATATGCTGTATTACCCAAAACACAAATGCCAGAATTTTCTAAAACCGAAACCTTATTAAAAATAGACTGGAATGAACAAATTAATGCCGATGAAAACAAGCAACGTATTATTGCAACTCTAGAACCTATTAAAGACTACTTAAAAGATCATACCGCATTAGTAGGAAGTCAGCAATTTGTACTCGATAAAGAAGCTTTAGCTAAACCATCAGAAGTTAACTTGTACTTAAACTGTGGCAATCAAAAAACATTAGATAAGATCACTAATACATTAAGTGATTATCTCAATAAAAATTACCCTGAAGCTTTATATAGATATGGAGAGGTCGATAATATTTTCAGTGCTATATTTTCTGATGACGAACCGCCTCTGGTAGCGAGAATGCGAAACGTAAGTGGTTTAAAAAACAGACAAAACGAACAATTAAAAGCCTTGTGGTATCAAGTTAACGATGCTATGGATAACTTACAATTGAAACCCATTGTGTGGCAAGAATCTATGGTATTGGTTGCCGATAAAGAAAAACTTATGATTTACGATGTTAATGAAAACCAGCTGTTTAATAAGTTAAAAAGTGCTTTTGGTGAAAGACAGGTGTTTTCAATAACCGATAATCAAGATATTGTTCCCATTGTATTAGGAGGCGAAATAAAGCCTATAGAAAATGTCCTTGATGAAACGGTAGTCGTTTCAAAAGACAGTGCTGTAATTCATGTAAAAGAATTTATAAATGTGATGCATACTAAAGATTTAAAAACCATTGTTGGTGGTACAGAAGGCGAATATTACCCTATAGCTTTAGAAGTAGATCCTGATAATGCTACAGATACGCAATATCAAGTTAAAGACATAGTTAACCATAATAAGTGGTACGAAGTTAATTTTTCAGGACGTGTTTTTACTAGTCAGGCGATGTTAAAAGAGTTAATCATTGTTTTATTAATTTCACTATTACTGCTGTATTTTATTCTCGCATCACAATTTGAATCGTTTTTATTGCCTTTAATTGTGTTAATAGAAGTCCCTATAGATTTGGCAGGAGCTTTTTTATTTTTAAAACTCTTTGGGATGAGTATTAACTTAATGTCACTTATAGGTATTGTCGTTATGAGTGGCATCATAATAAACGACTCTATATTAAAAATAGATACCATTATACAATTACAGCGTCAAGGCTATTCACAAATAAAAGCTTTGTTGGTTGCGGGCAAAAGACGTTTAAAACCTATATTAATGACTAGTTTAACAACCATTTTGGCATTAATTCCGTTGTTATTTTCTTCGGGCCTAGGCGCAGAATTACAGGCACCTTTAGCGGTTTCATTAATAGGCGGTATGCTTTTAGGCACACTTATAAGCTTATATTTTATTCCGTTGTGTTATTATTATTTATCAAAAATTAAATCTTAAGTACATGACAAAAAACAATACAATAGCTATATATACCAAAAATGAACAAAGTAAAATGTTGTCTCCTCGAACGCAGTTGATAGGTCTTCATATTAGTATGAATTACAATATTGAGGTCTCGACTGCGCTCGACCAGACATTTTAGAAAAGTAAAAATGAATGGGTTTAAAATTATGAATAAGCAAAATATAAAAACCATAGTTATAACAATATTATGTACTTTTTTTATACATACTGTATTGCTTTCTCAAAGCATTGAGAAGACTATACAGGCTAAAGACATTACCCTTGAAGATGTTTTGGCTCTGGCCAGTAAAAATTCATTAGATGCTTTTAAAGCCAAACGACAATACGAATATAGCTATTGGAACTTTAGAGCGTTTAAAGCCAGTTTATTACCGAGTATAGATTTTACTACAAAACCATTAACTTATACTAGTTCTGTTGTTGAACGTTATGATTCAGAATTAAATCAAGATGTGTTTAGACCCATACGTACTTTAAACTCATATGCAGGTTTATCCTTAGGGCAAAATATTTCACAAACCGGTGGACGTATATCTCTTAATTCAACTTATAATAAACTTACTAATTATACAGATGGTAATACAACAAATAGCTTTAGTGTTACACCTGTTAATATTGCTTTATCACAACCCTTAATGGCGCATAATAGCTTTAAATGGTTAAAAAAAACAGCACCATTAGAGTACAAAAAAGCGCATAAAGAATTAATCTCTCAGTTACAAAACATTAATATTAATGCGGTGCAGTACTTTTTTAATTGGGCATTAGCCTCAAAAAGAAAAGATATGGCAGGAGAGCGCGTAGCCTCATCAAAAAAGTTATTTGCCATTAGCAAAAAACGCTACGAGATAGGTAGTATAGAAAAAGAAGATGTATTAAACCTGGAATTGCAATTGTATAATGCAGAAACCGACCTAGCTATTCAAGAAAACGATTTAAAACGTATAAAACAAGACTTGGAACTGTTTTTAAGAAGCGATTTACCAGAAAACACAGTACCTATTTTACCAGAATTAATTCCCAGTTTAAAAATTAATGTTGACGAAGCCATTGCATTATGCGAAAAAAATAACCCAGATATGTTGGATATAGAAATAAGTAAAATAGAAGCCGAAAGAGATTTAGACCAAGCCATTAAAGATAACCGTTTCGATTTGTCATTAACTGCCAGTTATGGTTTAAACCAACAGGCAGAAACCTTTTCTGGAGCTTATGTTAACTTACTACAACAAGAATTAGTTGCTATAACTTTTACCATGCCTATTTTAGATTGGGGAGAGCGTCGAGGCAATATAAAAAAAGCACGTATGAACAAAGCTGTTCTTGATATTGATAACGAACAAGCCGAAAGTACATTAAAGCAGGATATTAAAGCTAAAATCATAGATTTTAACCTCCAAGAAAAACTGGTGTTAAATGCACAACATGCCAGCGAAATAGCCAGAGAATCTTACTTAATTACAGAAAAGCGCTTTTTGGCAGGTCGGGTAGATTTATTACGTCTAACAAGCGCCTTAAATGCGTGGCAATCCAGTAACGAAAGTTATATGAATAAACTCTCTAATTATTGGCGATATTATTACCAAATACAACAATACACCTTATATAATTATAGAGAATCTCGAGAACTAACTGTTGACCTAGAAAAAGGCATTTTAGATTAACCATAAAATTTAATGTTATGACTTACAGAGAGCGAAAAGAAAAAGAACAACATATTTTATCGTTAATTGAAAAAGAGAGATTAATATGTTTAGAAAAAGTAGCACAAGATTACCAATGTAGTAAAAGAACAGTTGAGCGTATGATAAAAGAATTGAGAGAAGAAGGGAATAATATTGTGTTTTGTAGAAAGCGTTGTAAGTATTTTATAGATAGCTAATGAACCGACAAATTTTGTCGGTTACACTTCTTATCTTTGTAAGAATTAAGATACTAAGCCTCTGGGTTTAAAAAATTAAAACAATTTGCGAAATGTATAACTTTTAAAATGTAATGCCTATGTAACATAAACAAAATACCCAGAGGATAGACTTATAGTGCTGAACTCGATTCAGCGTCTTATTATTTGAGATAAAACATCAAAAATAAGACAAATAAGCTATCGCAACAACTAAAAATATAAGTTGTTGTCATGTTTTATAAAGTAGCGTGCTTTTTTAGACTTTGTAAAATCAATTAATATTTAAATTTTAAAAATAATAAAATGAAAAAAATAAAAAAGTTTGTAGTATTTGGAATAATTACATGCTTAAGTATTGTTTTAATTGGGTTTAATAAAGAAGGGGAAACAGAAAGTTTTTCGCTGGATAGCTTAATTGAAGTTGCTAATGCCCAAGGAGAGGTAGAATTAAACCCTTCTTACACTATATATCATCCAACAGAAGTAACATGTGTTGTTAACGTGTATACATATATAGCCGCTCCAGGAGGTTATTTGGTTAAAGCATTAGTTAGTTCAACACCAGGTACAAGAATTGATTGTCCAAGTGGCGAAATGATTTGTGCACCAACTACCTGTGCTATTTAATAATGTTTAATAATATAAAATAAAAAATGAAGAAAATAATAGGGATTTGTTTAATTGGAATTATGGTTTTTGGAGTAACTGCTTTAAATAATAGAGAAAAAGAAGTTAAAACAGAAACTGTTTTTTCCTTAGAAAATTTAATTGAAAAAGCCCAAGCACAATGTGAAAATGGTTCGGTTACTAGTCCTCAGTATTTAAAGTATACGGTTGTAGAAAAAACCTGTTCGATAACTTTATCAGTATCTCAAGCTAATGCTTTAAATGCATCTATTAGTGCTAATGGAGCCAATTTGGGAACGACATCTAGTACTACTTATTATGCTGGGTCTACTTATCCAGACGCTACATATATTAAATGTTACAGTGGTTCTTGTTATTGTGCTGTTATGGCATGTACAATATAATAAAAAAGGTTCTAAATAATATATTATTTAGAACCTTTAAAAATAATAAATGATGAAATTAAATAAAATTTTAAGTTATTGGGCATTGTTAGTGCTTACTATTATACTAGGATGTGAAAATAAATCAAAAAAGGATGTAGACGATTTAGCTCCAATTTATAAAGAATACAATACAGATAAAGTTAGATTAAATGACTTAGATTCTATAGAAAGGCAGTTGAATGATTATGAGAATATTAAAATTATTGAGCTTGGTGATAAGGAATCTGAGCAAATAAATGCCTCTTCTATAATAGACACTTGTTGGTATGTGGCTTTAGAAACTAAAGAAGAAAGCCTATTTGGTAAAGTGGATAAAATATTGATTGAAGATGATCTCATATTTATCTTAGATGAAGATGGCACAAAATCGATATTTATTTTTGACATGAATGGTAAATTCATATCAAAAATAAATAAACATGGTAGAGGTCCAGATGAATATTCTGCGATTCGTGATTTTACGTTAGATTCGGAAAATAGACAAGTAATAGTTTTTGATGATTTTTTAGCAAAACTTTTTTATTATAGGTATGATGGTACATTTGTGAAAACAGAAAAAACTTTTTTTAGGTTTCGAGAGTTTTCTAAATTAGGTAGTAATACCTATTATTATTTAGGTTCAGCTGATAATAAGCATTATCCATTTCTAGAAGAAAATTTTATAGTGAAGCAAAATAAGGGTAAATTTATAGAAACAGCCATAGAAAATCCGCAATATAAATTTATTAGACTTGAAGCTCAAAATCAAGTTCAAGTATCAGGAAATCATTTAAGTTTTGCGATTCCCGTAATGGATAACCATATTTATAATATAGTAGGAGAAAATGTTGTACCCTCGTTTAAATTAGATTTCGGAGATGGAACTATTAAACCTTCAGACTTGAATAAAAAATATCAAACCAAAATTATGGATGCAGTTAAAGAGGATAAAAAATGTCTTTTTGCGGGAATGCATTGTGAAACAAATAAAACACTATATTTTAGATATATAGAAAAAGGAGTGTTTATGAATTGTTATTTTAATAAAAAAAGTGGGAATTTGAAAATTATAAAAAATACTATTCCTGATTTAAGTAGTATTATGACTCCAGTAGAGTCTCCTGCTTATGCTATTTATGATGAAGATGTTTTTGTTTCTTTAATAGACCCACAGTTGATTACCATGAATAAAGATTATGTTAATCATGAAAGTTCTAATAAAACAAAAAAACTGAAGAGTCTTGTGAATAGTGTGAAAAATACAGATAATGTAGTGTTATGTTTTCATAAGTTGAAAGATTTTTAGATATGAAAAATATTTATTTTTTTTTAAATATTGTGTTTATTATTCTATTCTTTAGTTCATGTTTGAATTCTGAAAGTAATTCTAAATATTTTATACAAGGGTTACGATTAGATTCTGATGCTGTTTTAAAAAGTGATGAGGATAGTTTAGTTAAACTAAAAGATTTAAAAAAACCAATATTAATATTTCAATATTCTGAATTGAATTGTGGTGTTTGTGTTGATTCTGTTATTGTCACTCTAAAAAATATAGATAAAGAAATACCATATATATACATAGCAGACTATAAAAGAAAAACAGACCTTTATTTATTTAAGAGAGTTAATAAGATAAAAAAGGATGTCTATAGGACTAATTATAAAACAGATGTAGATACCTTAAATGTTCCTTATGTTTATATTTTGGATGATAAAAGTTTAGTTCAAAAATCTCTTTTTATACCTAGAAAAGAAAATATTTTAGATTTTAAAGAATACCTTGACAAGGTATCAAAACATTATTGGTAAAGTGATAAATGGAATTAATATTAAAAATAAACTTTACTTCTTGTTTTTAGTTTATATAATTTTTATGTCATCCTGTAATAGTTATAATCTAAAGAATACTTCGATAAAGTTTTTTACTACTTTTCATAATTTTGGGGAAATACGATTTAGATCTACTTCAGAAAATGCGATATTCTATTTTACTAATACAGGAAAATATCCTTTAAAAATAGAAAAAGTGGAAACGAACTGCGGTTGTGTTTTGTTCGAGTTCACAAAAGATTTTGTAAAACCAGATCATGAAGGACAAATAATTATTAATTATGATTCACGATATTCAGGTAACTTTAAGCAAACGATTAAGGTTTTTTATAATGGAGTGAATTCTCCTGATAACTTGAAGATCAAAGGGGAAGTTTTATTCCCAGAGTAATAATTTAACATACTGTATTATTTGAAATTTATAGTAAGAGTTTTATTTAATGAATAAATCTATTGAATTTCTTAATTTTTATATTTTGTTTAAAAAGTATTCAAAACATATTAAAAAGAAATATTTAATACTTGTTTTACTATTTGTAGTTTTAACTATTTATGGTGTGTTTTGGTTAGGTGGCACTATTCTAATTATAGCATTGTTATATTTAAGTATAAACTATTTATTATCTCTTATAAAAAACATCTTTATAAAAAAACTATGTAAAGGTATATTCTCTTTTTTAATCTTCTTATTTGTGGCTATAGGTATTCGTGTATTTGTGGTAGATATTTATTTAATACCAAGCTCTTCAATGGAAAATACCTTATACCCTAAAGATGTTATTTTGGTAAATAAATTAAAATATGGTCCTAACCTACCTAAATCACCTTACGAAATCCCTTGGGTGAATTTATATTATTTGCTACAAGACAACTCTAAAGAAGCAGTGACTAAAAGAATATGGCCAGTTAAACGTTAAGCGGCCACCACCCTTAAAAAACAACATTATGAAATATCTAAAAATACTATCAATTTCTTTAATATTAATTTTTTTTAGTTGTTCTAAGAAGAATAATGATATTAGTCAAACAACTTTAGAAATACCTTATGAGTCTCATAACAATTTTATTATGCTTTCTAAATACTTTAAAACTATAAAGTTTTTACCTTTAGAAACAAATAAAGAGTCTATAATAGGTTCTATTAAGAAATTGAAAATCATCAATAATAGAATCTATATTTTTGATAATATTGGAAATTCAATTCTTGTTTTTAATAGTCATGGTCAATTTGAAAAAAAAATATCTTCAATCGGGAGTGGTCCCGATGAATATATTTCAATAAGTGACTTTGATGTTGAAAATAACAATCTATACATAATGGATATATCTGGAAAAATCCTCCATTTTAAAAATGATGTATATGTTAACTCCATTAAAATTGATTTTAGAGCAACAGATTTTTGCATTACCAAAGGAGGATTTATCTTCAAAATTTTAGAATTTGATAACAAATCCGGTCAGTTTATAGCAACATCTAAAGATTTAAAAATTAAAAATAAACTTTTGCCTATTTCTGAACCAAATTCAAAGAAATTCAAATTTAACTATGGATTCTCAAATAATTTTGGAATAAATAATTCCAAAACCTATTTTTCGCAGAATTTTTCAAGATCTATCTATGAATTAGATGATGAAGAATTTACTTTCAAACATGAGTACGTATTAGATTTTGGTAGTAAAAGTTTACCTGAAAATGATAATGTAAACAATTATGATATGCTAAGTCCAGATTTTAAATTTTTAGTACGAAACAACTTTTATTTTCATAATAACTACATTATTTTAGATTATTTTCACAATAATGTTCGTCGAATTGATTGGATTGACACAGGCAAAAACATACATAACGTTGGTATACCAAAAAACGATATTAATAAAATTCCGTTTATCCCAAAATGGGGGTTTAATGATGGTCTCGTTGGATTTATGAATGCAGAACAATTGATTGACGAGGAAGATTTAATGAAAAATGTTAAGATTAAAAATATCAAAACAGGAGATAATCCAATTTTAATGATTTATACATTTAATGATTAGATTTATATTGTTACTATTTTTTGCAAATTGTTCTAATAGTTCTCTTGAAAAAATAAGTGATATTTTGGGAAAATAAATAACGGTTCTGTTGTTAAAAGTTTTTTAAATTCTACCCGTTGTGCATTTAGACAATATTTAATTCCCTATGAAGAAGTAAATGTGCCTTATTATTTCTTTATAGATTCAACTTTAAGAATTACAATTTTTTTTATACCACAAAAAGACAAACCAAAATTATCTATAGTTTATTTAAATTATGCTTTAAAAAAACATTTTAATAAAAATTGAGACACATAAAAAAAAATCATTTAGTACTAATCATATTATCAATAGTTTTTGCTATTTATGGACTGTTTTGGTTGTGTGCAGCTATAACTTTTATCATGTCCATATATTGGACTGTAAACTATTTATTAGACCATATAAAATACAGTTTTATAAAAAAAATATGTAAAGGTGTTTTTTCGTTTTTAATGATACTCTTCATTGTTATAAATGTTCGTATCTTGATTGCAGATATTTATTTAATACCAAGTTCATCTATGGAAAACACTTTATATCCTAAAGATGTAATTTTGGTTAATAAGTTAAAATACGGACCTAATTTACCACGGTCGCCTTATGAAATTCCTTGGGTAAATTTATATTACTTGTTACAAGACAACTCAAAAGAAGCTGTTACAAAAAAAAGATGGCCAGCCAAACGTTTAGCAGGTGCCAGCCATGTTAAACAAGGAGATGTAATAGTTTTTAAAAATTTTAGTAAAGATGTCGTTTTTGTTAAGCGCTGTGCTGCTATTGCCGGTGATACGTTAAAAATAAAAAATGGAGAGGTCATTACAAATAACAATTTATACGATGCAGCAGAACACATTCGTAATAATTATGCTTTTAAAATAAAGTCGCCCAAGGGGTTTTATAATACCATAGATTCTTTGAATATTGATACCCATTTTTATTCGCTTAAAAGTGATGGCTATTGGAAAGAAGCAGAATTATCGTATTTAGAAATAGAAAAACTAAAAGGTTTAAACCTTATAGATTCTGTACAAAAAAAAACAGATGTTTATATTTTAGATGAAAAAAAGTTGTATGGAAGAGGTGGTGAAAACCAAGCTTGGACACTGGATAATTATGGGCCTGTTGTTGTACCCAGAGCAGGTATGGAAATACAATTAACAAACGAGGCTTTTCGATTGTATAGGGGTTTAATAAAACATAATGAAAATGTTTTTATTAAAAGAAAGAAAAATAATACTTTTCACGTCAATGGCAAACGAATAACAAGTTATACCTTTAAGAAAAACTATTATTTTATGTTGGGAGATAATAGAAAACAATCACGCGACTCAAGATATTTTGGCTTTCTACCAGAAGAAAAAATTATTGGCAAAGTATCTTGTGTTTTATTTTCTAATAAAGACGACAAATTTCAATGGAATCGTTTATTTAAAGGTGTGTAATTAAGTATGAGACTCAAGTTTTCTTCTTTTACAATTTTAACTGTTTTTATTTGCCTTTCTATCATTGGCGCAAGTTTAATACCCTTATTAAGTGTTCAGCTTAAACCCTCTCAACAAAAAACAGCTTTAAATATTAATTTTAGCTGGCGAGATGCATCTGCTAAGGTTTTAGAACAAGAAGTGACCTCTAAACTGGAAGGTGTTTTTAATACGGTTAGGGGTATTCGAAATATACGCTCTGTATCTCGAAAAGGTATAGGTTCTGTGTACTTAGATTTTAAGAAAGGCTCCGATATGGAAGCCATTCGTTTCGAGTTGACTAACCTTATACGTCAAACTTACGAAGACTTGCCCGAAGGCGTAAGCTACCCTTACCTATCAGGTAATATACAAACTGAAGATACCGATAGAAAAAAAGCCATTTTAACCTATAGTATCAATGCCCATGAAAATCCCTATTACATAAAAAAATATACCGAAGATAAATTAGTGCCCAGACTTACTGAAATTAAAGGGGTTAATGAAGTAAGCGTTAGAGGTGCTTCAACATACGAATGGGTTATAACATACAATACCAATACATTATTACAGCTAAACTTATCTGTAGACGATATCTCTCAGGCTATTAATACGTTTCTGCAAAAAAAACAATTAGGTGTTGGTAGTTTTGCGTCTAAAAGCAGTTCAAAAAAAGAAGAAGTCTCTATGTCTATGGTTTTTAATTCGGATGAAACTATTGACTGGTCATCTATTCCAATTAAAAAGATTGGAGATAGGGTTATTTATCTAGAAGATGTCACTAAAATTAAATTTCAAGAAGCACAGGTAAATAGTTATCATCGTATTAACGGATTAAACTCGGTATCTATAGTCATAATTTCAGAAAAAGGTGTAAATACCATAGATTTAGCAAAACAAGTAAGAGTCATTGTCGATGGCTTAAAGGATGAGGTTTATAACGATGGGTATTCTTTGAGACTTACTCGAGATGCCTCGGAATTTTTATCTGAAGAAATTGGTAAAATAGAATTACGTACACTTTATTCATTACTTATTTTATTAGTACTCATTTTAATAATAAATAGAAGCCTAAAATATCTAGTGGTTTTACTTTTAAGTATTATTATAAATTTATCTATTGCTGTTATTTTTTATTATTTGCTTCATGTAGAACTGCATATGTACTCCTTTGCAGGTATTACTATTTCCTTTGGTATTATAATAGACAATAGTATTATTATGATAGATCACCTTAGAAACAAAGGTGATAAAAAAGCATTTTTAGCCATACTTGCAGCAACATTAACAACCATTGGCGCATTAATGATTATTTTCTTTTTAAAGGAAGCCCAACGTATAAACCTATGGGATTTTGCTATTGTTATAGCGATTAATGTTGGTGTCTCCTTAGCTGTGTCATTATTTTTTGTGCCTGCATTGTTAGAAAAATTTAAAATAGAAAAAAAGCGGGTTAATTATTCTAGAAAACGTAAACGTGCAGTTGTAAAATTCAACAAAGGGTATTTAAAAACCATGTTGCTTTTTAAACGTAAACCTGTAAAATGGGTGTTTGTTTTACTATTTATTTTTGGCTTTGGTTTACCTTTACATTTAACACCCGAAAAAATTAAGGGAGAAGGATTCTGGATAGACACCTACAATAAAACATTTGGTAACGAATGGTTTAAAAAAGAAGTAAAGCCAACCCTTGAAAAAATTATAGGTGGCTCACTCAGGCTTTTCTCTGAAGAAACCTTTGCAAATTCCTACCATGCGGAACCCGAAAAAACAATGCTTAGAGTAACTGGAGAAATGCCTCCGGGGTGTACAATTGAGCAACTAAATACGTTGATTGGGCACATGGAAAATTTAATTTCCAAATACGATGAGGTAAGTTTGTATGAAACAGATATTTATGGTCCACAAAATGCCAATATTAATATTTATTTTAAAGATGAATTTGAATTCGGTAGTTTCCCATATACTCTAAAAAGTTTGCTAGAATCTAAGGCTATTAGTCTGGGTGGATCTGACTGGACAGTTACAGGTGTTGGTCGTGGTTTTTCTAATGCTTTAGGTACAGGCTATGAAAGCCAAAGAATTACCATGGAAGGTTATAATTATGATAAGTTATATAAATACGCCGAAGCTTTTAAACAACAACTTATTGATAGTTCCATGGCTAGAATTAAAGATATAGAAATACAAAGTGGCGGACGCTCTACAACAGGATTAGGGGAGTATTATTTAAATTTTGACTTAGAAAAAATTGCTGATGTGGGAGTTTCTCAATCTAATATTTACAGGTTTTTAAAAAATCAGGTATATACAAGTAACATTACTTCTATAGTGAATAACGACGAGATCCAATCGGTAAAATTAGTGTCAGATAATTACAAAAAATTTAATGTCTGGGATTTAAGAAATACACCATTATGGATTGGAAATCAGCAATACAAATTAAATCAATTGGCCAATATAAATAAAAGGAATTCTGGTAATATCATTTCTAAAACCAATCAAAAATATAGTTTAACCATTGCATACGATTTTATAGGAACTTATCAATTGGCTAAAAAAGTAAAAGATGACAATATAAAATCTTTTAGGGAAAAATTACCCATTGGGTTTAATATTGGAAAGACTAAAAATGGAAATTGGGATAAAGATGGTGCAAACCAATACTACTCGCTATTTATCGTTATTTTAATTATTTTCTTTGTTTGTTCTATTCTATTGGAATCACTAAGGCAACCCTTTGCCATAATAAGTATGATTCCTATTTCGTTTATTGGTGTATTTCTAACCTTTTATCTATTCAATTTTAATTTTGATCAAGGCGGCTATGCATCTTTCATTTTGTTGTGTGGAATTAGTGTTAATTCAGCATTATATATAATAAATGATTATAATAATTTAAAAAAGCAATTTCCAAATCGAACGATTCAATTACTATATTTTAAAGCTTTTAACTATAAAATTATTCCTGTCTTTTTAACAATAATTTCTACAATTGTTGGACTTATTCCATTTGTTTGGAACGGTAAAAATGAAGCGTTTTGGTTTTCGTTTGCTGTGGGATCAATAGGAGGTTTAATTTTTTCATTAATTGGTATCCTAATTTATTTACCGCTTTTTATTCTAAAAAAAATTAAAAATCCATGAAAAAAATAATTGTTTTATTAAATGTTATTTTATTAATAGTAGCCCTATTGTTTAGTTTTACTGGTTGCAATGCCAACAAAGAAGAAAAAAAACTGGAAATAGCTTTAGAGTTGGCGGGAGAGAATAGGAAAGAATTACAAAAAGTTTTAGACCATTACCAAACGCCTAAGGATAGTTTAAAATTAAAAGCAGCAACATTTTTAATATCTAATATGCCATACCATAGTTTTACCGAGATTGATGAGAGGTTCAATAGTGTTTTTAGAAAAATGGGAAGAGGTAAACTATTTACTGCTGATAAATCATACCGAAAATCTGAATTTAGAAAACGATTACGCAATCATTCAAATTATTTAAAAGAGCGTGATTCATTTCCTATAAATAAAAAAGTTAATGACATTGAAGTTTTAAAAGCAGATTTTTTAATTGATAATATTGAATTAGCATTCGAAGCATGGTATAGAATACCTAGGAAGAAAAGAGCTTCTTTTGATGATTTTTGTAATTATATTTTACCTTATAGATCATACAATGAGCCTGTAGAAATTGATAGTCGTTCAAAACTGTATCAAAAATATTCATGGGTTTATGCAGAACTAGATAAAGGTGAGGCAATAGAATCCATTATAGACAAAATGGCTACGGAATTTGATTATAACATATTTCTTAGTATACCAGAATACTATCCTTATCCGCTTAGTATTAGTCAAATAGAAAAATCTAGATTTGGTTTATGCGATGATAATATAAATTATTGGGTAAATGTTTTTAGAGCAATAGGTATTGTGGCTTCTAAGGATTTTGTTTCACATTGGGGTAATCATCACTCTAATGGTCATTCGTGGTTATTTGTAAAATATATGGATAAAGAATACATGACCAATCCTGGGAGTAATGATAATTTGAACGAACTTTATAAAAATGAGAGTATCCCTCTGGTTAGAAGAGTTTCATTTAAGCACCAAAATGAATCAAATTTTTCACTTCTTAGTACTAATGTTACATCTACTTATATAAAAACATTAAATATAAAAATAGATAATGTATTGAACGTAGATATTGAAAGGCCTGTATTGTGTGTTTTTGATAGAAATAAAGAATGGGAAATTGTTAGCAATGGTTCTAATTCTTGGGGTAAAAGTGAGTTTTTAAATGTAGGGGTAAATGTATTATACTTAGCTGGTTCAGTTAATAATAATGGAGAGATTATTCCTCTTAATTATCCTTTTTATATCAATCAAAATAAAGAAATGCATTTTTTTGCTCCTAAAGACTCAATTATAAAGAATGCTACCTTATTAAGGAAGTATGGTCTAAGCAGTCCAAAAGATAGGCAAAAGGTAGATTGGCCTAAAAACTTAAATAGTTCTGAAATACAAGTTTCTAATGATAAAAATTTTCAATATTATAAAACTGTTTATAAAATTGAAAATTTTAATAGTACTCAATTGCAAAAAGTTAACTTTAATTCATCAGAGAAGTATAAATATATAAGATTTAAATCCAATAATAGAGAAGAATCTTATTTAGCTGCATTAGGCTTTTATGATGACAAAAAAAATAAGTTACAGGAAAAAGCAAATCTTTTTGAAGAAAATTTAACTATTGCAAATAGAAAAAACAAGATTGATGTTGCCTTTGACGGTAATCCTTTATCCTTTTGTGGAGGGACAGACTTTTCTATTGGTATGAAACTTGACAAACCCACAACTATTGGAGCTATTGAATTTCAAGCAAGAAATGATGGGAATCATATAGATGAAGGAGACGTTTATGAACTGTTTTATTGGGATAAAAATTGGACGTCTTTGGGGAGCCAAAAAGCTAAGGATACTGTGCTTTATTATGACGTTCCTAAAAATTCTTTGCTATGGTTGAAAAACCATACCAAAGGAAAAGAGGAACATGTATTTACAATAGATCAATATGGAGGACAAAAGTGGCTAGGTTTTGATAATGATATTCAAAATCATCTTTAATGACTAGGTATGGTTTTTATCATCTCAATCAAACCGGACTTTGAAAGCTTCGCGCGCTTCTATTTTAATAGTTCCGGTAGCGTAGCGTACATTGGAGGAAGCGAACATAATATTACGTTTACAGCTTCAAAGGAGGTTTTACACGAAGGATTAGCTATTAAAGTTGGTGGTGATAAAAATAATATCAGACTTAAAAATGGGAATTTCCCACATCAAAACGATTTTAAGGCGCATAATTTTGAGTTGAATAATCAAACTTCTTTTCCTGTGGTTTTATCCAATAAAAGTCAAGGTGTAAAAGTGAAATCTCTTGGGCAGGTAACCGATTTGGGAACGGGTAATAAAATTGAAAAATTAACGAAATAATATGAGAATTATATCCTTAACGTTTTTGTCGGTTTTCTTATTGATTTGTAGTTGCAAATCGGCTCCAACTGAAGCACCACAAAAGCAAACCAATGTCGTAATTATTTACACCGACGATTTGGGTTACGGCGATTTATCATGTTATGGCGCACAAGGATACAGCACGCCAAATTTAGATAAAATGGCAAGTGAAGGTATGCGTTTTACAGATTTTTCGGTGTCTAGTTCAATCTGTTCACCATCGCGTGCTGGCCTGTTAACAGGGCGATATGCCGAACGCTGGGGGTATGAGAACGGTGTGTTTTGGCCATACAGTCAAGATGGTATGCCAGCTACCGAAGTTACTATTGCCGATATGCTTAAAAAACAAGGATATGCTACGGGAATGGTTGGTAAGTGGCATTTAGGTCATAAGCCAGAATTTGCACCAACGGCACAAGGATTTAATATGTATTACGGTATTCCGTTTAGTAATGATATGTGGCAAGATCCAGAAATGCCTGTGGCAAGTCATGTAGTTTTTAACGAAGGTTATAATTTAGATGATTTTAAAACCAAAAATCCGAAGAAAAAATTCAGAAATAAAGTGCCTTTAGTAGAAGGTAATGAAGTGATTGAGTGGCCAGTAAATCAAGCGTTATTAACTAAAAAATATACCTATAAGGCTAAGGAGTTTATTAAGGCTAATAAAAATGAACCATTCTTTCTTTACATGGCGCATAGTATGCCGCATATTCCGTTATATGCTTCAAAAGATTTTAATGGAACAACAGAACGCGGATTGTTTGGTGATGTTATCTCGGAAATCGATTGGTCGGTTGGTGAAATTTTAAACACGTTAAAAGTGAATGGTTTAGCCGAAAATACCTTGGTGATTTTTGCTTCAGATAACGGGCCATGGATAAGTAAACAGCCTAATGCCGGAAGTGCAGGCGGATTGCGTGATGGGAAATTTTCGCCTTACGAAGGAGGAAGTCGAGTGCCCTGTATAGTTTGGCAACCTGGTTTTGTACCAAAGGGTGTGGTTTCTAATGCGCAAACATCAACTTTAGATGTTTTTCCAACCATTGCTAATCTAGTTCAATCGGAATTGCCAAATAATTTAAAAATAGATGGTTTAAACATCGCTTCGGTTATTTCTGGTGATACAAAAATTCCTGAACGCGACTATTTTTTATATCGTGGAAATGCCATTAGAGTCGGCAATTGGAAATACGTAAAAACTAAAAAGGAAGAACAGCTATTTAATCTTTTAACCGATAAAGAAGAGGTTAAAAACGTAATTAAAGATTATCCAGAGAAAGCAAACCTTTTAAAATCTAAACTAGATTCAATAGCAGTTTCATTACAATAAAATATTTTATGGTGTATTATTTATATGGAATGCATCATAATTTATAATTTTTTTTTACTAGGTAAATACATTTGTAAAACATTATTAAAATTAAATTTAGAATAATTCAACTTCATGAAGCATAGCACAAAAAAATATTTATTTCCTAGAATAATTATAGCCTTGGTTTTTATTGTTGTAAGCTGCAAACCCAACAAAAAAGAATCAACCGAAATACTTAAAACAGATAAACCAAATGTTATTGTGCTTATGGTAGACGATGTTGGTTATGGCGATATCGCAGCCCATGGCAACGAATGGATTAAAACACCCAATATCGATAAGTTACACGATCAAAGCACGCGGTTAACCAACTTTCATGTTAGCCCGACGTGTGCACCAACTCGTGCCGCATTTATGACTGGGCATCATAATTATAGAACTGGTGTGTTTTTTACCATAAAAGGGCGTTCCCTTATTCTTGAAAAAGAAAAAACAATGGCTCAAGTGTTTAAAGATAATGGCTATAATACCGCTATGTTTGGTAAATGGCATTTGGGCGATAATTATCCGTTTCGTCCGCAAGACAAAGGTTTCGATGAGGTGCTAATGAATAATGGCGGGGGCGTAGGACAAACTATGGATTACTGGAATAACGATTATTTTGATGACACCTATGTGCATAACGGAAAGCTAGAAAAGTTTGAAGGCTATTGTACCGATGTTTGGTTCGAAAATGCTAAAAAATATATTGGTGAACATAAGGACGAACCGTTTTTCTGCTATTTAGCAACAAATGCAGCGCATTCACCGTATTGGGTCGATAATAAATATTTAAATCCGTACAAGGATAACGAAAACATACCAAACGCTGCTTTTTATGGTATGATTGCGAATATCGATGAAAATCTTGGCAAGTTAGTCGATTATTTAAAGTCGATTGACTTAATGGATAATACCATTTTAGTGTTTACTTCAGATAATGGTTCTGCTGCCGGAAACAAAATGGGCGAAGGGCAAGATCGTTTAGATGGTTTTATTGCCAAAGGAAATAACGCCGGTATGCGAGGTGTAAAAGCGAGCATGTACGAAGGTGGGCATCGCGTGCCGTTTTACATTCATTGGAAAAACGGTGGTATAAACGTAGGTAAAGATATTAATGATTTAACAGCGCATTACGACATATTTCCAACATTGGTAGAGCTTTGTGATTTAGAATTAAAAGAAGATTTAAAATTTGATGGTTCAAGTTTAGTGCCTTTAATGAATGGCGATAATGCTAATTTCGACGACCGTATAGTTTACGTGAACACACAATTTTCTACCGATCCTGTGCCGTGGAAGCGTACCGCATTAATGCATAAAAACTGGAGACTTGTTGAAGGAACAGAATTATACGATTTAAATACAGACCCAGAACAGCGCACCAATTTAGCCGATAAATATCCTGAAAAAGTTGAATTATATAAAGCGGAATATGATAAATGGTGGGCAGAAATAGAACCTACTTTTGTTGAAAAGCCATTTTTTATTGTAGGTAACGAAGCCGAAAATCCAACAACCTTGTTTTGTCACGATTGGCATAGCGAAACCTTTACGCCTTGGAAACAAGATCACATTCGCACGGGGCAAATAAATAATGGCTTTTGGCGAGTTAAGGTTGAAGAAGCTGGAACTTATACTATAAAATTACGTCGTTGGCCAGAAGAAACACGTTTACCCTTGGGCGCCAAAGCACCGCTTCGTCCAGCACTCGAAGGTACAAGTGTTACGGCCAGTAAAAACAGTAAGGCTTTAAATATTAAAAATTCCAGAATTGAAATTCAAGATATTAAAATGTCTAAACCAGTAAATCTTGATGATGAGTATGTTGCCTATAAAGTAGAGTTGGAAAAAGGAGAAACACATTTAAATACTTGGTTTACTTTAGATGACGGTGTAGAAATTGGAGCTTATTACGCCACAATTGAAAAACAACTTTAATTTAAAAAATGAATGAAAAACTATAATATTATACAATTAGTTTTCTTAGGAATACTTTTAAGTTTATTTAATTGTAAGGATAAATCGGAAGCAAATAATGAAATTGCCAAAGAAAAGAAGCGTCCTAATTTTTTGTTTGTTTTAGTAGATGATCAATCACCTTTCGATTTACAAACCTATAATCCATCGTCAATATTAGAAACACCAACAATTAGTAAATTGGCCGAAGAAGGTATTGTGTTTGAAGAAGCTCGACATATGGGCTCAATGAATGGAGCTGTGTGTACACCGTCGCGCCATATGATTATGTCTGGGCGTACACTTTGGCATTTACCACCAAGTGCGGAATTTCAAAAACAAACCGATCCGCATGAAATCGATGAGCAAACCATTGGTGCCATTTTTAATCGTGCAGGTTACAAAACCATGCGTACTTGTAAAAAAGGCAACTCGTATCCTGGAGCAAATAAGCAATTTACTGTAGTTCATGATGCTACAAAACGCGGCGGAACCGACGAAACAGGAAGCCCTTGGCATGCCAAACAAGTACTAACTTACTTAAACGAAAGAGAACAAACCAAAGAAGACGATCCGTTTTTTATTTACTTTGGGTTTTCACATCCACACGATAAGAGAGATGGTACGCCTGAATTGCTAGACAAATATGGTGCTGTAAATCATCGCGATAAAAATGCCTTACCAGCATTAAACGACAAGCAACCACAATTACCAGAAAATTATTTAGAAAAACACCCGTTTCATCATGGGCATCCTAATTTACGAGACGAAACGCGTGTTAGTGGTGTTTGGGAAAACAGAGATGAAAATACCATTAGAAACGAGTTGGGTAGAGAGTTTGCATGTTCAGAAAATATCGATATTCAACTTAATAAAGTTTTAGCCAAATTAGAAGCCATGGGCGAGTTGGATAATACTTACGTTATTTACACTGCCGATCATGGAATGGCTATTGGTCGTCACGGACTTCAAGGAAAACAAAACTTATACGAGCATACTTGGCGTGTACCGTTTATTGTTAAAGGGCCTAATTTACCCAAAGGAAAACGTGTAAAAGGAAGCGTTTATTTGTTAGATGTGTTACCAACTTTATGCGATTTGGCGAATATTGAAATTCCAGAAACGGTTGAGGGTAGTAGTTTTACTTCGGTTTTAAATGGTGAAACAGAATCTATGCGCGAGGTTATGTACGGCGTATATTGTGGTGGTACCAAACCAGGTATGCGAACCGTTAAAAAAGGAGATTGGAAATTAATTAAATACGATGTTTTAGAAGGGCAAGTAAAAGAAACACAGTTATTTAATTTAGCTGAAAATCCGCTTGAATATTTACCTGAACATGGTAAAGACGGCGAGTTATTAACCAATTTAGCGAACAATCCTAAATATGCCGATAAGCTTGCAGAAATGGAAGCCTTGTTGTTAGAGCAAATGGTGCAGCATGACGACCCTTATCGCTTGTGGAACCAACCACCAATTAACTAGAAGATTTTTTTATTTTTTTGAATTTTAAAGTGTCGTATTTCAAATTTTGATTGCGGCATTTTTTTGTGCTCGGGGTTTTAGAAACATAATTTAAACATATTGAGCAATGATTTAAAGGATGTTGTCTTGCTAATCAATAATATTACACTACCAACTAAACTAAATAATTATTATGACCACTAATTTTACTAAGAAGCTTTTTAGCTTCCTTTTTTTGGCTTTGTGCATAGCGAATTATACAGAAGCTCAACTTGTTCATCCAGGAATTTCACATAAATTATCAGACCTCGACCGTATGAAGGCCATGGTGGAGGCAGGTATAGAACCTTGGGCAACTACGTATCAAAATTTAAGTAGTAATGCAAAAGCACAATACACCTACGCTGTTAATGTCGATCCAGCAATAACTACCGAATATAATAGTACCAGTGATGGCTGGTTTATAAACGATGGTACGGCGGCGTACTATAATGCTTTAATGTGGTATATAACTGGAGACTCTAGACATGCCGAAAAAGCTATTGAAATTTTTAATACCTGGAAAGGTATAAAAAGAAATACCATGACGGTGCCGTTAAGTTCCGGACGTATTTGGCGTATTATTGAGGCTGCCGAAATTATTCAACATACCTACGATGGATGGGCAGAATCCGATATTCAAGAGTTTAAAGATATGTTGGTGTATCCTGGATACTCAAATACTACAGTGCCTACGGCTGCCATAGCAAGTAACGATATTTCATTTTATTGGCGTGTTTATCAAGGTGATCCAGCAAGACACGGTAACCAAGGATTATTTTGTATGCGTACCATGATGGCAATGGCTATATTTTTAGATAATGAAATAATGTACGACAGAGCCTTACGTTACCTGCAAGGTTACACGCATAGAGTTGACGATGTAGCTTACCCATCAGGACCACCAATAAACAATAATCAGTTAGAAGGTTGCGAGTATTTCGATGAATTTACTCAAAACGGATTTGAAACAACAATTACGGATTATGGCTTTAACGAAGTAATTAGTAATTATATTTATGAAAATGGCCAATGTCAAGAATCCTCTAGAGATCAGGCACACGGTCAAGCAGGAGTTTCAACAATAACTGTTATGGCTGAAATGGCTTGGAATCAAGGAGACAATCTATATGGGCATTTAGACAATAGGCCGCTTTTAGGTTTAGAGTTTTACTATCGTTATAACTTAAGTTGGGTTGAAAGTTTTCCAGATCAAACGAGTCCTTGGGAGCCTACGGTGGCGTCGGGTGAATATATAGAACGAACAGACCAATCTGGCCGTTGGAGATCACTAAAAATAAACCCATATTTAGTATGTAGCACAACTGAAGAAGATTGGCACCGCGGAAGGGTAAGCCTTTTAACATCCCCTATTTATGAAATGAACTTAGCGCATTATAAAGATCGTTTGGGGCTGCCTAGTGAGGATTACAAATGGTTGGAAAGAGGTTATGATTACATGACTGCACAGATAGGTGTAGAAGGAGAAGGAACCGTTACAGATCATCCTGGATTTGGAGGTTTAAAATTTAGAAGAGTAAGTCCGGGCGACCCAATTAGTGGTTTCAATAGTAATGGGTTACCAGTATATAAAATGAATGATTTGTCTGTTCCTATTGAAGCTGAAAATTTCGATTATTTCGTATTAGATGGGCAAAATAGAACGTATAGTGATAATTCTTCAGCCAATGAAGGTGGCGCGTACAGAACCGACGAGTCAGTAGATGTAAAAGTAGCCAGCGAAGGTGGTTATTGTGTAACTAATATTGAAGCTGGAGAATATTTAACTTACACTATAAACGTTCCAGCCAACGGAACCTATAACCTAGGAATTCGTTATGCATCAGCTAATGCAAACGGAAACATAAAATTTAATTTAGATGGTGATGATATAACGGGTGAAGTGGCTGTGCCACATGGCGGTTCAAACTCAACAGGACTAACAGATTGGAAAGATTCACAGGTAGCTAGCGAGGTGCATTTAACTAAAGGTGTTAAAGCTTTAAAACTAATGTTTAGTGGTGCAAGTAACGCTTTCGAATTAAATAATTTTAGTATTTCTTTAGTTGAAGCAGATCCAGACCCAGTAAATTTAGCAGTGCTACATGGTGTGGCTTCTCAATCTATCGATTCCGATCCTTGTCCTTATGGCGGTTGTGCAGAATTAGCTATTGATGGTAATACCAACGGAAATTTTGGAGGTGGTTCTGTTTCGCATTCGGCACATGGAACTAGTGGTTCGTTAAAGTGGTGGAAAGTAGATTTACAAAACAATTACAACATTGAAACCATAAATATTTATAACCGCACAGGAGGATACCAAAGCCGATTATCAGATTTAACAGTAGAAATTAAAGACAGCAACGGCAATACGATTTACAGCGAATTTTTTGCAGGATATCCAGATCCATCTTGGACTTTAGATATTGGAGGTGTTGTTGGTCAGGGAGTTATCATATCAAAAACTACAGATACAGGTATAACATTAGCCGAAGTTGAGGTGTTTGGTGTAGATGATGCCATAACATTATCTAATCAAGATTTTAAACTTGAAAATACCGTAACATTATACCCAAACCCAACAACCGATTTATTAAACATAGTAAATGCGCAAAACTCAACAGTATCGGTATTTAACATTTTAGGGAAACAAGTATTAACTCCTTTTGAGGTTAAAGAACAAAATCATCAATTAGATGTAACGCAATTACAGCCAGGTATTTATTTTTTAAAAATTGATAATGGTTTTGGTGCTGTCACTAAAAAAATAATCAGAAAATAAAAATACCAGATCATGAAAATAAAGTGTTATATAAAAATTTTATTATTGGTATTTACTGTTAGTACATTAAATGCGCAATTTGTTCATCCTGGGTTATCTCATAAGTTATCAGATTTAGATAGAATGAAACATCAAGTTGAAGCTAAAATAGAACCTTGGTATTCTTCCTATCAAGATATGTGTGCAAAAAATACAGCAAGTTACGATTATGTTGTTCAGGGAAATACAAGTTTACACGAAGTTTATCGAGACGCCCCTAGAACGAATAAAAATATTTTTGAAGCAGATAGCAGAGCGGCTTATTATAATGCCTTGCGTTGGTATATTGAAGGCGATACAAGATTTGCCGAAAAAGCTATAGAATGTATGAATGCTTGGACAGGGTTAACTTATGTGCAGCATAATGGAACCACGGCGTTAAGCTCAAACATGATTATTATTATGCTTGAAGCAGCAGAACTAATAAAAAACACCTATTCAGGTTGGTCAGAATCAGAGATTCAGGCTTTTAAGGATATGTTGGTTTATCCCGGGTATTCAGATACTACAATTCCTCCAAACGAAAGTACAGAAGGCACTTGGTATTGGCGTGCTTATAAATTCGATCCAGTTAGAGCAGGTAATCAAGAATTATGTGCCATTAGAACAACGATGGCGCTGGGTATTTTTTTAGATAACGAAAAAATGTACGATCGTGCTAAACGATACATAACTAAGTTTCCCGGACGAATTGATGATATTCCTTTTCCAACTGGGCCACATGTTCGAGGTTCGGAAATAGATAGAAATGAATATAGAATTTCATATAACATTACTGTAGGAACTACCGAAAGAGATTTTTATGGTAACGGCGCTTTAACTAATTATGTTTACGAAAACGGACAATGTCAAGAAAGTTCTAGAGACCAAGGGCACACGTCGTTTGGTTTAGGTTTGTTATGTTCTATTGGTGAAATATCATGGAACCAAGGGTACGATCTTTGGGGAAATACAGATAGTAGAATTTTATTAGGACTGGAATATTCTTTAAAATATAACGTGTCTTTTGTGCAATCGTATCCAGATCAAACTACGCCATGGGAGCCAACGGTTTCATCGGGAGAATTTGTTCAAAGAGACGATGCTACGCTCAGAACTCATGGTTTAGCAATTTGTCCTTTTATAGATACAGATGTCACTCGACTAACCAGAGGAACATTTTATTGGGAAGATACTTGGGAGTTGCCAATAGCTCATTATGTTGGTAGAGGACTTAAAACTCCAGATGATTTAAAGTGGACCATTAGAGCTCGAGATTATAGCATTGAAGAAAATGGTAGGTACGAAACAGGGCCTACAGGAGGAGCATATGTTGGATATGGAGGCTTATCGTTTAGACGACCAGATGGTTGCTTTGGCGACCCAATTAGTGGTTTCGATAGTAATGGATTACCAGAATATAAAATGAATGATTTGTCTGTTCCTATTGAAGCTGAAAATTTCGATTATTTCGTATTAGATGGGCAAGATAGAACGTATAGCGATAATTCTTCAACCAATGAAGGTGGCGCGTACAGAACCGACGAGTCAGTAGATGTAAAAGTAGCCAGCGAAGGTGGCTATTGTGTAACCAATATTGAAGCTGGAGAATATTTAACCTACACTATAAATGTGCCAGCCAACGGAACCTATAACTTAGGAATTCGTTATGCATCAGCTAATGTAAACGGAAACATAAAATTTAATTTAGATGGTGAAGATGTAACAGAAGATGTACCCGTGCCTCATGGCGGTTCTAACTCAACAGGACTAACAGATTGGAAAGATTTTCAGGTAGCCAGCGAGGTGCATTTAACCAAAGGCGTTAAAGCTTTAAAACTAATGTTTAGTGGTGCAAGTAGCGCTTTCGAATTAAACAATTTTAGTATTTCCTTGGTAGAAGCAGATCCAGACCCAGTAAATTTAGCAGTGCTACATGGTGTGGCTTCGCAATCTATCGATTCCGATCCTTGTCCTTATGGCGGTTGTGCGGAAAATGCAATTGACGGCAATACCAACGGAAATTTTGGAGGTGGTTCGGTTTCGCATTCGGCACATGGAACCAGTGGTTCCTTAAAGTGGTGGAAAGTAGATTTACAAAACAATTACAACATTGAGACCATAAATATTTACAACCGTACAGGAGGATACCAAAGCCGTTTATCAGATTTAACAGTAGAAATTAAAGACAGCAACGGCAATACGGTTTACAGCGAATTTTTTGCAGGCTATCCAGACCCATCGTGGTTTTTAAATATAGGAGGAATTGTTGGTCAAGAAGTAATCATATCAAAAACTACAGATACAGGAATAACATTAGCCGAAGTTGAGGTGTTTGGTGTAGATAAGGCCGTTACTTTATCACAAACAGATTTTGAGTTTAAAAATGTTGTAAAGGTTTATCCCAATCCGGTAATTAATCAACTTAATATAACTAATGCACAAGATTCAAAGATTACTATTTATAATATTTTAGGGAAGCAAGTTTTACCTACTTTTTTAATTAACCAATATCATCAACAAATTGATTTAAATCAATTAAAAGCAGGGGTGTATTTTTTAAAAATTGTAGGGTTGAATGGTTCTATTACTAAAAGAATAATTAAAAAATAAGTTTATGAAATTAATATCATTTGTTAAAATTGTTTTATTATTTTTTACAGTAAATTTTTTAAACGCTCAGTTTGTTCATCCAGGTATCTCGCATAAACTTTCAGATTTAGAGCGTATGAAATACATGGTTGAAGCAGGTATAGAGCCATGGGCAACAACTTTTCAGAATTTAAGTAGCCATTCTAGAGCTCAATACGACATTCCTATTAACGTTGTAAATGAAGACCCATCTTATGTGATAGAATTTAATGCCTCAAGTGATGCATGGCTAATTAACGATTCCACTACAGCTTATTTTAATGCTTTGATGTGGTATTTTACAGGAGACTCAAGGCATGCAGAAAAGGCCATTGAAGTTTTTACAACCTATAGCACCCTTAGGCGAAATACCCAAATTCCATTAGTGTCGGGTCGTATTGTAAGGTTAATTGAAGCGGCTGAAATTATTAAACATACATATAACGGTTGGTCGGAATCGGATAGACAAGCCTTTGAAGATATGTTAGTTTATCCTGGTTATTCTAACACTACTTTACCAACCGCAGCCATTGCAAGTAATGATGTTACTTTTTATTGGAAAATATACAATGGAGACCCTGCCCGAATTGGAAATCAAGGGCTTTTAGCTATGCGAGTTATGATGGCGATGGGCATTTTTTTGGATAATGAACGTATGTATGATAGGGCAGTACGCTACATACAAGGATACCCGCATCGGGTAGACGATTTACCATATCCTTCAGGACCTGCAATTCGAGGTGCTCTTACTCAGGAATGTGAATTCGGAAGACAATATTCGCTTGATGGATTCGAATCAACTATAGAAGATTATGGTTATAATGAAGTGATAAAAAATTATATTTATGATAATGGGCAGAGTCAAGAGTCTTCAAGAGATCAAGCCCATGCTTTGGGAGGAGTAACCATTATTAACGGGATGTCAGAAATCGCTTGGAATCAAGGAGATAATGTTTATGGGCATCTTGATAACCGTCCGCTTTTAGGTATGGAATTCTATATTCGATATAATTTAAGTTATGAAAAATCATATCCAGATCAACCGTCTCCATGGGAGCCAACCTTCGAATCTGGAGAATATTATCAAAAAACAACACCACATAAGAGAAGAGAATTATTAAAAATAAACCCAGGTGTAGATTGCGATCAAACCAATTGGACACGTGGAATTAATAACCTTAGTCCAGTTTACGAAATGTCCTTAGCGCACTATAGAGATCGTTTGCAAACTTTACCTCCGGAGGATTATAAATGGTTGGAAAGAGGGAATGAGCATGTTATGGAGCAGCAAGGGTATGAAGGACTTACAAGTACCATAGCATTTCCATTATATGGGAGCTTGTTCTACCGTCGCGTAAGTCCTGGCGACCCTATAAGTGGCTTTGATGTAAACGGGCTTCCTGTGTATGAAATGAATGAACTTTCTATGACAATAGAAGCTGAGAACTACGATTATTTCGTTCTCGAAGGTCAAGACCGAACCTATAGCGATAGCGTTTCGGGCAATTCGGGCGGAGCGTACAGAACCGATGAAGCTGTCGACCTAAAAGTTTGTAGCGAAGGCGGCTACAATATTACCGATATTGCTGATGGTGAATGGCTTACCTATACGGTTAGTGTGCCAACCAACGGCAAGTACAATCTTTCCATTAGGTATGCATCTGCCAATGGCAACGGAAAAATTAAGTTTAGTTTTGATGGGGACGAAACCACTCCAGAAGTTACAGTGCCCTTTGGAGGAGCGCATTCAACAGGGTTGACAGATTGGAAAGATCTTAAAGTAGGCAGCGAAGTAAGTCTTGCCCAAGGCGTACATCAAATGAAAATATTGTTTAGTGGGGCTAATAATGCATTTGAGTTGAATAATATCACTGTAGCTTTGGTAGAAGCAGATCCAGACCCAGTAAATTTAGCAGTGCTTCATGGTGTAGCCTCTCAATCTATCGATTCCGACCCTTGTCCTTATGGTGGTTGTGCGGAAAATGCAATTGACGGCAATACCAACGGAAATTTTGGAGGCGGTTCGGTTTCGCATTCGGCACATGGAACCAGTGGTTCTTTAAAATGGTGGAAAGTAGATTTACAAAACAATTACAACATTGAAACCATAAATATTTACAACCGTACAGGAGGATACCAAAGCCGATTATCAGATTTAACAGTAGAAATTAAAGACAGCAACGGCAATACGGTTTACAGCGAATTTTTTGCAGGCTATCCAGACCCATCGTGGACTTTAGATATTGGAGGAGTTGTAGGTCAGGAAGTAATCATCTCGAAAACTACAGATACAGGAATAACATTAGCCGAAGTTGAGGTGTTTGGTGTAGATAAAGCAGTAACATTATCTAATCAAGATTTTGAACTTGAAAACACCGTAAAATTATACCCAAATCCAGCAAGCAATTTATTAAATATTGTAAATGCTCAAAATTCAAAAGTATCGGTATTTAATATTCTAGGAAAACAGGTTCTTGAAAAATATATTCAGCTTAATAAGGATTCGCTAAACATGTCCACCTTAACAAAAGGCGTGTATTTTGTTAGAATAAGTAAAGACGGAGCAAACACGATTAAGAAAGTAATTAAGCAATAGTTTTCTTAAAGAATTAATTGATAATTACTTAGGGTTTTGTTTTTTAATAAGATATATCTTACAATTGGTTTTTAAAACCTTATAATTAAGCAAAAATTCATCATAATTAATATTAAATGAGCGTAAATTTATAACAGTAACCGCCTTTATTAATCATATTTGAATAAGTTTTGTTAACTATTTCTTAACTTTTTATCATTAATACTTAGACTTAAAAATAATCTTAAATAATATGTAAACAAAAAAAAGGAAAACCAAAAAAACAAAGACCAATTAAACTAATTTATTAAACCAAAAAGTATGAATAAAATTTATTCGATAATTTATTCTTTGAGTTTGTGTTATAAGCTAAACTTAAAGATGATCAAGTCTGTACTTGTTTGTTCGTTGTTAATATGTAGCGAATATGTAAATGCAGAGACGTCCTTTGATAGTGTATTAAAAATAATAATTGAAGGGGATGAAAAAAACGAGTTTGAAAAACCACAATCTCAAGTTACTGGAACTGTTCTAGATGAAAATGGTATTCCATTGCCAGGAGTTAACATTTTAGTACAAGGTACAAATAGAGGTGTTCAAACCGATTTTGACGGAAACTTTACCTTACAAGCAGCAAAAGGTGATGTTCTAGTGTTTTCCTATATAGGATATAAAACACAAGAAGTTAAAGTAGGTAATTTTTCATCGGTGAACGTTACCATGATCGAAGATTTAACTGGCTTAGATGAAGTTGTAGTAGTAGGGTTCTCTACGCAAACTAAAGAAGCGGTTGTAGGTGCGATTACGCAAGTAAAACCAGAAGATTTAAAAATACCTTCAAGTAACCTAACAACTTCTTTTGCAGGTCGTGTTCCTGGTGTAATTGCGTTTCAAAGTTCTGGTGAACCCGGTCAAGGATCAGATAATGCTCAGTTTTTTATTCGTGGAGCTACAACCTTCGGAAATTACGCCTCACCGTTAATTTTAATAGATAACATTGAATTAACTGCCGATGATTTGGCAAGAATCTCACCAGATGATATCGAAAGTTTTTCGGTGTTTAAAGATGCAACAGCCACTGCAATTTATGGAGCAAGAGGAGCAAATGGTGTAATTGCTGTAAAAACAAAATCGGGAGAGCTTGGGAAACCTAGAGTGTCTGTTAGATACGAAACCACGTATTCTCAGGCCACCCAAGATTTGGAGTTTGCAGATCCTTTAACGTATATGCGCTTACATATGCAAGCGGTTAATACACGTAACGCATCGCCAAACATAAATATTCCTTTACCGTATTTACAAAATAAGATAGATAATACTATCGCAGGAACAAACCCTTATGTGTATCCTGTTACAAACTGGCAAGATGAGTTATTGCAAGATTTTACAAAAAACCAACGATTAAACTTTAGTGTTTCTGGTGGTGGTAAAATAGCAAGGTATTATGTGTCTGGTTCTATTGCTCAAGATAACGGTATTTTAAAAGTAGATAATCAAGCAAACTTTAATAATAACATCGATAATAAGGTATATAACTTAAGATCTAACATTAATATAGATTTAACGCCAAGTACAGAACTTATTGTACAGCTAAATCAAACGGTTGATGATTACCGTGGGCCAGTGCCTACAGGAAACCAGGTTTATAACATGATTACCAGAACCAACCCGGTTCGCTTTCCAGCCTATTATGCGCCAGATGAAGCTCACGCTACTAGAGAGCATTTATTATTTGGTAATGTAGATACCGGCGAAGGTACTTTAGCTTCTTATTTAAACCCATATGCAGAATTAGTGCGTGGTTACAGAGACTATAGCAGAAATGTAAGTTTATTAAGTTTGCAAATAAAACAAGATTTATCTGGTATTACAGAAGGTTTGCGTTGGAGAGCATTAGGTAACATGACAAGTACTTCTTCTTATAATATTAGAAGACAATACAACCCGTATTACTATGCTATATCAGATAATAATTATGACAGAGCAACAGATACTTATCAATTAACACCATTAAATGCAGATGGTGGTACAGAATATTTAGATTTTGTGCAGTTTCCAAACGATAGAGTTGTAGGTAGAAATATCTATTTTGAAACAGCATTAAACTATGATAGAACCTTTAAAGATAAACACACTGTTAGTGGATTATTAGTAGGTATTGCTCGAGAATCTGTAGATGGTAGTCCAGATAACTTACAAGAATCTTTACCTAGTAGAAATATTGGTGTTTCAGGTAGGTTTACTTACGATTATGATCGCAGGTATTTCATAGAAGGTAACTTTGGTTATAATGGGTCAGAGCGTTTTGCTGAGAAAAACAGATTTGGCTTTTTCCCATCTGTAGGTGGCGCTTGGGTGGTGTCGAATGAAAATTTTTGGAATTGGGATTTAGTAAGTCGATTAAAATTTAGAGGATCTTACGGTGTTGTTGGTAATGCGCAGATTGGTGATAGAAACGATCGTTTCTTCTATTTGTCGGATATTAATTTTAATGGAACAGGGGCGACATTTGGTACATTTGGAGGCGATTCAGAAACCGGTGTTTCTATTAGTAGATATGAAAACCCTTATATTTCTTGGGAACGCGCTTATAAGCAAAATTATGGAGTTGAAATTTATTTACTTAAAGATGCCATTCAATTACAAGCTGAATATTTCAAACAAAAAACAACAGATATCTTACAAACACGTGCCGATATTCCAACATTTTTAGGATTACAGTCTACACCAGTTGCTAACCTTGGTGAAGGTAAATCTGGAGGTTTCGAGTTAACATTATTAGTTAATCATAACTTTAATAAAGACTGGTGGTTACAAGCTACGGCAAATTTTGTAAAAACGCATAGCGAATTTACGGTTTACGAAGAGCCAGATTTATCGGCAACACCTTGGTTGTCTCGTTTAGGTAATCCGTTTAATCAAACTTACGGTTTGGTAGCAGAGCGATTATTTATTGATGAGGCCGATGTGGCTAACTCTCCAGAACAACAATGGGGAGAAGTTATGCCAGGGGATATTAAATATACCGATATTAATGGCGATGGAATCGTTTCAACTTTAGATGTTGTACCAATTGGAGAGCCAACTCAAGCCGAAATAAGTTATGGTTTTGGTTTCTCTTTAGGGTATAAAAACTTCGATATCTCTGCCTTTTTTGCAGGTTTAGATAATGTGTCGTTTTTTATGGACTCTGAGGGGTTAACGCCTTTTGCTGATACCGATGTAAATGGCGATTATTTACCAGGCTCCATAGCAGAAAACCAAATATTACAAGCTTTTGCCGATAGCCATTGGTCTGAGGAGAATCAAGATATTTATGCGCTTTGGCCAAGACTTTCTAGTTATGCTGTTTTAAACAATAATCCAGAAGATGAAAATGGGAATCGTATCCAAAGTACTTGGTGGATGCGAGATGGCGCTTTTATGAGACTTAAATCGGTTGAAATTGGATATAATTTCACACCAGATCAAGGAAAGATTTTTGGTCAAGCGAATGTGCGTTTATACCTAAGCGGAACAAACTTAATGCATTGGAGTAAGTTTAAACTATGGGATCCAGAGTTAAGAGGTAATGGGTTAAACTATCCGTTACAAAGAACTTTGAACATTGGAGCAAGAGTTAACCTATAAAAAAAAAGAATTATGAAAAAAATACATAAAATAATATTTTCTATAGTGTTTTTGTTCGTGTTTTCATGCGAAAACTATATAGATATTGTACCAGATAACGTAGCAACCTTCGATTTGGTTTTTAATAATCGCACCAATGCTAAAAAGTTCTTTTTTACGTTGTATGGATATTTACCAGGGTTTGCCGATTATAATGATAATGTGGCATTAGTTGGTGGCGACGAAATTTGGACACACCAAACTTGGACAGCAATGACCTTTTCACAAGGAGAGCAGTCTAAAGCATCACCATTATTCGATCATTGGGGTGATGGTAACCGTATTACGCCACATATTGCCTTAAGAGATTGTAATATTTTCTTAAATAGAATAAACGATGTGCCAGATATGACACAGGCTGAGAAAGATAGATGGATTGCAGAAGCTAAGTTTTTAAAAGCTTATTTTCATTTTCACCTGTTAAGGATGTATGGACCAATTCCTATTATTGATGAAAACATCGAAGTAAGCGAAGATATTATTTCGGTACGTATAGGTAGAGACACCGTGGATGAAGTTGTAGATTATGTAGTTAGTTTGCTAGACGAATCTATCGCAGGTTTACCTTCTCAAATATTTTTAGAAGGAGACGAATTAGGTAGAGCAACTCAACCTATTGCTGCCATGTTAAAAGCAAAAGTTTTAGCGTTAAGTGCAAGTCCACAATTTAATGGTAATTCGGTTTACGCATCATGGACAGATGATGAAGGGACACCGTACATTAACCAAACTTATGATGAAAACAAATGGCAATTAGCAGCCGATGCTTGTAAGGAGGCAATAGATTATGCTCATGCTGGTGGGCATAGCTTATTTACATTTACTTCATCTTATGATTTGGCAGATGAGACCCTTTATAAAATGAATTTAAGAGGTGCTATTACAGACCGATGGAACGATGAAATTATATGGGGACAAGCCTATAACCCAACAACAAGTAATATTCAAAACGTATCTTTTCCAAGAATTGATCCTGCTTGGGTTGGGCAAACCGCTGGTCAGGTAAATTCATATTACTCAGCGCCGCTGCACATTGCAGAACAATTTTATTCAATTAATGGTGTGCCAATTGATGAGGATACAACTTACGATTATAATGCAAGATACGACATTACACCAGGCGATGAAGCTAATAAGTTTTATGTAAAAGAAGGTTACGAAACTATTGGTTTACATTTAAACAGAGAGCCTAGGTTTTACGCGTCTTTAGCGGCTGATGGTGTATTATCATACGATGTTAACAACGAGGCAGACGATACGAGCTTGTTTCATGTAGATGCTAAAAATGGTGGTGTTTCGGGGTATATTAACGAAAGACAGTATAATCAAACAGGATATTGGCCTAAAAAGTTGGTACATTACAAATCATTTATTGCAAACGATAGTTATACCGCCGAGAACTACTCATGGCCAGTATATCGTTTGGCAGATTTATATTTATTGTATGCCGAGTGTTTAAATGAAGCACAAGGGCCTTCTACGGAGGTGTATCAATATCTTGACGAAGTGAGAGAGCGTTCTGGTTTAGATGGTGTTGTTAATTCGTGGGCGAGCTATTCGTCTAACCCTTCTAAGCCAACAACAAAAGATGGGTTAAGAGATATTATTCACGACGAGCGTTTAATAGAATTGGCTTTCGAAGGACATCGTTTTTGGGATTTAAGAAGATGGTATAAAGCACATTTAGTTTTAAATAGTACCCCAATGGAAGGTTGGAGTTTTTCTAGAGCCACTCCAGAAACCTATTATACAATTGATAACTATGGTTTTACCGAGTTCTCAATACGCGATTACTTCTGGCCAATTTCAGAAGCAGATATTTTAGCAAACCCGAATTTAGATCAGGCGTTTGGTTGGTAATATAAACTAATAAGAATACTAAATTAATTAAGATGAAAAATTTTAAAACGTTTATCGCAATTGCTTTTCTTTCAGTTATATTTAGCTGTGAGGAAGATACGGTTACTTCATTGGTAGCCGATGATGGAATAGCTCCAGGGCCTGTTACTGTAACGGCTAATGCTGTCGAGAATTTTTCAGGTGGTTCAAAAATTACTTATAACCTACCTGATGAAGATGATTTACTTTATGTGGTTGCTGAATATCAAAGAGGTGATGATTCAGAATTAGTAAGTGTAAAATCTTCTGTGTTTAATAATACTTTAATTGTTGAAGGTTTTGCAAACGCACAAGAATATACCGTGAATTTATATGCTGTAGATCAGTCTGAAAACCGTTCTACACCTACAACTGTTACCATTAGTCCAGAAGAACCTCCATACACCTATGTTTGTGAAACTGTACAAGCCGAATCAACTTATGGAGGAATTCAGTTGTATTGGGAAAATCCACAAACAGGGCTGGTAACTATTGAGGTTTATATTGAAGACGAAGGTGGTAATTTAATTTTTAAAGATGCTATTTATACAGAAGGTCCAACTGGTGAACGCCTTGTTTTAGGTCTTGATGCTGTTGAAACTAATTTTGTTTTTATAGTTAGAGATAGATATAATAACAGATGTGGATATATTAGAGAAACACTTACACCGCTTTATATTCAGTTGTTCGATAGAGCTAATTATCAAGCCGTTTATCAAACGCACGATACACCAGATGCTTATGGTTGGATTTTACCAAATACATTCGATGGAGTTATTAGTGGCGGTAACGGCTTTCACTCACCTCCTGGATGGGTTGATCCAGATGGAGAATTACCAGAATATGCCGATTGGTCGTACGATGGAATAGATCTTTACCCATCTATTGTAACTTGGGATATTGGAGAATTAGTGCAGTTATACCGTTTTAAATATTGGCCAAGGCTAGGTAATTATATGTGGCGTCATGGTAATCCTCATTTATTCGATTTATGGGGTTCAGATAAGTTGAATGCGGATGGTTCACTAGATGGATGGACACTTTTATTAGAAAATGCCGGACCTGTAAAACCATCAGGGCAACCTGGTAACGATAATACAACAGAAGACGAAGAAGCAGCAACAGCTGGTTTTAACTTCGAAATTTCACCAGATATGCCAAAAGTTAGATACATAAGATTTGTTCAAAAATTGGCTCAAAATAGAACAAATACACTATTTCATATTAGTGAAGTTGAATTTTATGGAGATAATAGATAAAATTTAAATATTAAAATTTATGATAAATAATATAAAAAATAAACTTATTAATCCTTTTATGCTTGGTGTAGTTTGCGTGTTGCTAGCTTTTTCTTGCGATACCGAATTAACCGAAACTTTTAATGAGTTTATCCCAGAAACTGTAGTAAGTTTGGGAACGCCAGATTCTGTTGCGGTAGTTTCAACAGGTTTAAATAAAGCTATGTTTGAGGTGTTTATAAATTCAGACCCCAAAATTAAAAAAGCCGTTATTGCGCTTTTTGATGATGATGTTACCGATGATGATGATAAAATAGTTGCTACAATCGATATTAATAGAACTATTTTTGCTCCAGAAATTTATTCGGTAGAATTACAATTACCTGAGGGTGGTGCAGAGTATTTTGTGCATTTAGAAGACGAATATGGTAATCAGTCTACTAAATATGATGTTTTTGGTACAGTTTTAGGTGATGAGTATGTTGCAACCTTAGAAGCTAGATCATATTCCGATATACGATTGTATTCTGAAACTGAAGCCATAATAACATGGGATTCTAATAGAACCACTAACGACGATGATGAAGAAGTTGTTGTAAACCCTTTATTGGTAAAAAGCGTTATAACCTATACAAGTAGTGTGGACGGATCTGAGTTAACTGTAGAAGTCGACGAATCGGAAGATTTAACTATTATTCCAGATTTTATATCTGAAGGTATGTTTACTTATACAACCTTTTATAAGACAGTTGCAGATTCTGAATATATTTTTGAAAGTAATCCAACTGAAGGTACTTTTCCAGCCAAAATTTAAGTTTTTTTAAAACTTAAATAATTTAAATCTCTCAAAAAATGCTTTTTTTTTGGGAGATTTTTCTATTTAACTGATTTTTATTGTTTTGTGCGCTTAAATGGGTGTTTTTTTATAGGTTTTGCATAATAATTTATAGGTGAAACAAATTTAGAATACGACTTTTATTGTAACTAAACTTTTTAAACTATTAAAAATGAAAAAAACATTACTATTATTAGCATTAATTTGTTCTGTTACAAATTATGCGCAAACTGTTGGTGACACATTTACCTCTGGAGATTTAAATTACACAGTAACAAATGAGACCCCATTTGAAGTTGAAGTGTCTGGGCAAACGGGCGGTTTAACAGCCATAACAATACCAGAAACTGTTACAGATAACGCTACAGCTACCACATTTAGCGTTGTCGCTATTGGAGCCAATGCTTTCCTTAGTGACATTACACTTGAAACGGTTTCTCTTCCAAGCACTGTAGTAACTCTTAAAGATAAGGCATTTCAAAAATGTAATGTTTTAACAACTCTTGGAGATACCTCTAATATAGAGACTATTGGGTCCGGTGTATTTCTCGACTGTTTTGTATTGGCTTCTTTTGATGCATCGTCACTTACATCGTTGGGAGGGAATTCTTTTAGAGAATGTCGAGCTATAGAATCTTTAGTTTTTCCTGTGTTAACAACAGCTGTTGGTAATGCTACAAATCGTATGCCTAACATAAAAGAATCACACTGGCCTGCAATAGAAACTTTTGGAAATTATAATGTTTATCAATGTGAGTCTTTAACAGACCTATATTTAGGTTCTACGTTAACTGCTTTTGAAGCTCAAACATTTCATTCGGCAGGAACTTTTTTGTTACATATAGATAATGATACACCTATAGATGCTACAATTTTATCTACAGATCATGACGTAAGCGGTGTAACGGTTGTTGTGCCTACAGCTGCGGGAGTTACAGCATATGATAGTGCTCCAGGTTGGGATAGATTTGCAGATGTTATATCGCAGAGTGAGTTATTAACTGCAGTCGGTTATACTTTTACAGAAGGAGATTATACATATACTGTTACAAATAATTCACCGTTAGAAGTTGGTTTGTCCGGGGCTAGCGTTACAGCATTAGATGTACCTGCAAGCGTTACTTCGTCTACTATAACTTATTCGGTTACTAGTGTTGTGGCAAATGCTTTTGAAGGGGATTCTAACATTACTAGTGTTAATTTACCAAGTACAGTTAAAGAAATTGGAGCTTGGGCATTTAGCGGCTGTTCATCATTAACATCACTAGATACTGCCGATATAACAATAATTGGTTCAAATATTTTAAGAGGCACCAATGGTATTACTACCTTAGACTTAAGTAGCGTAACAACCATTGATAGTAATGGGCTTGGTCGTGTAACGAATCTTACAGGTGTATTAGATCTTCCTAATATTGAAACATTAGGGCCTTATGCCTTTGTAGGACCAGATACTGCCGATGGAACACATATTACAGGTTTAAATTTAGGAGGGTCGCTTACAGAAGTAAATACTTTTGCCTTTTATCGATTAAGAGATTTGTCTTTGTTAACAGTTGCCACAGATACACCACCTGCTTTAGCTGATGGAGCAACAACGTTCGATTTAAATTCAACTCCTAGTAGTGGTTTGGTTAGCGATATTTCTTTTGAAGTGCCAACACCAACGGGAGTTTCAAATTATAGTATGGCAGATGGATGGTCTCAGTTTACTAATATTTCGGATAATGCATCTTTAAGCAGCGAAACAATTGATGCAAAAAGCTTAGGTTTTGCTATTTATCCGAATCCTGCAATGGAATCTATTTCAATTAGAAACGCAGAATCTTTAGATGCAAAAATTGAGGTAAGTGACTTAAACGGAAGAATTTTAATAAATAAAAACGTCAATAATAATTTAACCGAAATAAATATATCAAATTTTAAATCAGGGATGTATTTATTTAAAATTAAAACTCAAGAAAGTGAGTTTGTTAAGCGAGTAGTTAAACAATAAGTTTTTCTGTAAGCAAGTATTTTAGTTTATTTTGAAAGAGCCGTATCAATGTTGTGTTGATATGGCTTTTTTGTTACAAAAGAAACAATATTTATAGTTTATGGTTGATTAGTTATATGTTAAATTTTAAACTTTTATCAAATTGCATAAACAATCATTTAACTATTCTAATTTTTTTTAATTTATAATGAGTTTTTCTAAAAATATATGTTGCATTACTATAGCCATAATTTCTTTTTGGTTTTTAAATGCACAGAACAATATTCAAATCGATGCCACTCATGAAGGTACAACTTTCAATCCTTATTGGAGTAAAGTGGTTGGAGCTGGTCGAGCAAACGAGGCACTTCGAGCGGGTTGGCTAGAACAAATGCAACAAGTGCAAGAAAATTGTGGTTTTCAGTATGTTCGATTTCATGGTTTGTTTCACGACGATATGTTTCCGGTAATTATTGAAAAAGGAAAAACAGTTTATAATTGGCAATATATCGACGATGTTTTTGATAGACTGTTAGATTTAAACGTAAAACCCTTTGTGGAGTTAGCGTTTTTACCCTCAAGTATGGCTGCTGAAGATTCTAAAACCGTATTCTGGTGGAAGGCTAAAGTAACACCTAAAGAAGATACATTTACCCAATGGTACGATTTAATTAAAGCATTTACACAGCATTGTGTAGATCGTTACGGAATAGAAGAAGTATTAACATGGTATTTTGAAGTTTGGAACGAGCCTAATTTGTACCCGTTTTTTTGGCACGGAACAAAATCGCAGTACTTCGAAATGTATAAGCAATCGGCCTTGGCTGTAAAAAGTATTGATAGCCGCTTAAAAATTGGAGGGCCATCTACAAGTAATTTTGTTCCAGATGCTCGATTTGATGGGGAAATTATAAATAATCATGTATCTGAAGAGATTTTTAAAATTGAAGATATTAATGCATTAAAATGGCATGGCGTATGGATTGAAGATTTTTTAAAATACTGTAAAAAAGAAAATTTGCCGGTCGATTTTGTTTCAACACATCCCTATCCAACCGATTATGCGTTTAACCCAGAAACAGGAAAAGGGCGTGGGTTAACACGTTACGTGCACTCTGTAAAAGAAGATTTGGTATGGTTAAAAAACACCATTTCAAAAAGTGCTTATCCAAATGCCGAAATTCATTTAACCGAATGGAATACTAGCCCAAGCAGCCGCGATGCTATGCACGATCGTTTGCCTGCGGCGGCCTATATTGTAAAGTCTAATTTAGATTGTATTGGGTTAACCAATTCATTAGCTTTTTGGACATTCACAGATATTTTTGAAGAAAAAGGTGGTGCTTCAAGCATTTTTCATGGTGGTTTCGGAATGATAAATTATCAAGGATTAGTAAAACCATCATACCACGCGTACAGAATGTTAAACCAATTAGGAAATCAACAATTGTACAAAGACGAATATTTATTCATCAGTAAAAAATCTAACGATAATAAAATTGTTGCACTGGCTTATAATTATCCTAAAGAATACGAAAATGCCGTACCATCTGGATCGAATAAACGAGAAAGTGGCACTTCAAAACCATTAAATTTCACAATAAAAAATTTAAAACCAGGAGCGTTATTTGAATTAGAAATTTTAGATAAAGATCATGGGAATATTCATAATTTCTGGGAAACTATGGGTAAACCAGAACCGCCAACAAGAGAACAGATTAAAACTATGAAGGTGTTTGCAAATACAATGGATAAAAAATTTATAAAAGCCAATAATAATGGCGTGTTAACCATTAACCACGAAATAACGCCTTGGAGCTTGGTGCTCATAAAACAAATTAACTAAACCAAATACCATGAAAAATTATAAACTGCCGGTTATAGTAGCGTTGTTAATCATAACGTTTTTTACTGTTTTTGTTTCAGGCTGTCAAAATGATAAAGTGTTTACTATTAACGAATCTGAAGTAGAAGCCACATTAATTTATAAAAATGATTTTGATGACGATTTAAACGATTGGCAGGTTGAACAAATGGAAGGTGGCGTTGTAGAATTAAACAATGGTAAGTTAGAAATTAACGATGTTAAAGGTTGTACGGTTTGGTTAAAGGAAAAGTTTGAAGGTGCCATTATTATAGAGTACGATGTTGTTATTGTGCAAGATGGAGGTGTTAACGATAGAGTGTCGGATCTTAATTGTTTTTGGATGGCTACAGACCCCGAAAACCCATCAAATTTATTCGAAAACTCTAAAAGTAGAGGTGGTAAATTTTCAAATTACGATAGCTTACAGTTGTATTATATGGGTGTTGGTGGTAATCATAATAAAACAACGAGATTTAGGAGGTATGTTGGTAATGGCGAGCGCACACTTTTACCAGAACACGATTTAAGCGATTCTAAATACATGTTAGAACCTAATAAAACATACCATATTAAAATTGTAGCCAATAACGATTTAATTCAATATTACAGAAACGGTCAATTGTTGTCTAATTTTCAAGATGACGCTCCTTATACTTCTGGGTATTTTGGTTTTCGAACGGTTAAAAATCATATGACGGTCGATAATTTTAAGGTATACCAAATTAAATCTTAATTATACAATGAGGTATTTTTATAAAATGAAGTTATTACCGTTGGTTTTTTGTGTAATTCTATTTACCGCAATGACTAGTGATACAAAATCAATTTACCATAACGGCTGGATAGATTTTAATAAGAACAACAAAAAAGATGTTTTTGAAGATAGCACTGCACCATTAGAAGCGCGTGTGCAAAACCTAATTGATTTAATGAATGTTAACGAAAAAACATGCCAATTAGCAACGCTTTATGGGTTTGCTCGTGTTTTAGAAGACGAGTTACCAAACGAAAAATGGAAGCAAAGAGTTTGGAAAGATGGTATTGCCAATATCGACGAACATTTAAACACTATCTGGAATCAAGAAAAAACACATACAAAATACGCTTATCCGTTTAGCACACATGCAGAAGCTATTAATAAAGTTCAAAAATGGTTTGTTGAAGAAACTAGGTTAGGTATTCCAGTCGATTTTACAAACGAAGCAATTCATGGTTTGTGTCACGAAAAAGCAACACCACTTCCTGCACCAATAGGTATTGGTAGCACTTGGAATAAAAATTTAGTAAAACAAGCGGGAGAAATGGTTGGGCGCGAAGCTAAAGCTTTGGGTTATACTAATGTTTATGCACCCATTTTAGATGTAGCCCGCGACCAACGTTGGGGACGTGTATTAGAGAGCTACGGCGAATCACCTTTTCATGTTGCCGAAATGGGTAAAGCCATGACCCTTGGTATACAAGAACAAGGTGTTGCATCAACATTAAAACATTTTGCGGTGTATAGTATTCCAAAAGGAGCGCGTGATGGCGATGCTAGAACCGATCCGCATGTAGCGCCTAGAGAAATGTTTCAACTTCATTTGTATCCTTTTAAACGGGTTATAAAAGAAGTAAACCCAATGGGAATTATGAGTAGTTATAACGACTACGATGGCGAGCCTATAACGGCAAGTCGCTATTTTTTAACCGAATTACTTCGCGAAAAGTATGGTTTTAAAGGTTATGTGGTTTCCGATAGTGAAGCTGTAGAATATGTATATGAAAAACACCATGTTGCCGATAGTTATAAAGAAGCTGTAAGGCAAGTTATTGAAGCCGGCCTAAATGTAAGAACCACGTTTAGAACCCCAGAATCGTTTATCGAACCGCTTCGAGAACTTATCGCAAATGGAGAACTTTCTATGCAAACCATAGATGCTCGTGTGGCCGATGTTTTAAGAGTTAAATTTAAATTAGGATTGTTCGATAATCCTTATGTTACAAACCCTAAAGAAGCCGATAAACTGGTGCATACCAAAGAAGCTGAATCACTATCTAAACAAATCAATAGAGAATCTTTAGTTTTACTTAAAAATGAAAATAATACACTGCCATTAAATCTTAATAAATTAAATAATATTTTGGTTACTGGACCATTGGCTAACGAAGTGAGTTTTACATATAGTCGTTATGGGCCAGCGTTTAATCCTTCGGTTTCGGTGTTTCAAGGCATTAAAAATTATGCAGGAAGTAAGGCATCGGTGGTCTACGAGAAAGGTTGTGAAATTGTAGATAAAGATTGGCCTGAAAGCGAAATAATTTCGACGCCATTAACAGAACTAGAACAAGAAAGTATAAATGCTGCTGTTAAAAAAGCAGAACAGTCTGATGTTATTATTGCAGTTGTTGGTGAAGACGATAAGCGTGTAGGAGAAACCATGTCGAGAACTAGTTTAGGTTTACCCGGTCGCCAGCAGCAATCAGTGCAAGCATTGTATGCAACAGGTAAGCCTGTAATATTGGTTTTAATAAATGGGCAGCCACTAACAATAAATTGGGAAAATAAATATTTACCAGCTATTTTAGAAGCGTGGTTTCCTAGCGCTGCGGCAGGCGAAGTGGTGGCCGAAACCTTATTTGGAGATTATAATCCGGGAGGTAAATTGTCGGTAACCTTTCCTAAAACGGTGGGGCAAATTCCGTTAAATTTTCCATTTAAACCTGGCTCTCAAGCAGGACAACCAGGTAAAGGGCCAAATGGCTACGGAAATACACGTGTACTTGGGCCATTATTTCCTTTTGGTTACGGTTTAAGCTATACTACTTTTATTTACAGTGATTTAAAGTTATCAGCTTTAAAAATAAAATCGCAAGCCAATTTAACGGTTTCTTTTAAGGTTAAAAATACAGGAAAGTATGCTGGAGACGAGATTGTACAATTGTATGTAAAAGATAGAGTAAGTAGTGTAACCACCTACGAGTCGGTATTAAGAGGATTTGACCGGATACATTTAAAGCCAAACGAAGAAAAAACGGTGGAATTTACCTTGAAACCAGACGATTTAGCAATTTTAGATAAAAACATGAATTGGACAGTTGAACCTGGTATGTTTAAAATTATGGTTGGAAGTTCGTCAGTCGATATCAGGCTAGAATCAGATTTTGAGGTATATTAGTTTAATTAATTAATAAGTATTACATTTCGAGAAAACCTAATTTACAAACAGGCTCTCTAAAGTTATGAAATTACATTTTCTTGATAGAAGTAGTTTAAACAATAGTTCATTTAGTGCTAGAGTTAATGAGTATTCAAATTTTTTAAAAGTTTGGCATTATCATCCAGAAATGGAGCTTGTTGTAATATTAAAAAGCCAAGGAACGTGCTTTGTTGGTGATAGTATAGAAAAATTTAAGCCAAAAGATATTGTTTTAATAGGGAAAAACTTGCCACACATGTGGCAGAACGACCCAGAATATTTTAATGAAGATTCTCAATTAAAAGCAAAAGCTGTTTCAGTTCATTTTAAAAAAGATTTTCTTGGAAGCTACTTTTTTGAAACACCAGAAATGATTCACCTTCTAGAATTGTTTGAACGCGCCAAATTCGGACTTAAATTTTTGAATGTTCCCAATCGTTTAATTAACGAAATTACCAAACTACCAGAGCTCGATGGCTTTAATAAAACTATTGCCTTTTTACAGGTTTTAAATCAACTTGCCAAATATAAGGATACGCAAAGGCTAACGAGTTATGGGTTTGTAAATGCATTTAGCTTAACCAAAAGTATTGTGCAAGATAAAGTGCAAGCCTATATTTTTAATAATTTTAATAAAGACATAAGTTTAGAAGAAGCAGCCAAAATTGCAAACATGAATGCTTCTGCTTTTAGTCGGTATTTTAAACGTGTAAATAGGAAAACATTTTCTAAATATGTAACCGAAATTAGAGTGGGTTATGCCTGTAAATTACTAATTGAAAGCAAATTTAATATTGCTGCTGTTTGTTTTGAGTCTGGTTTTAAGAATATCTCAAATTTTAACAGGCAATTTAAGGTTATTATGAATTGTACCCCTTCAGAATTTTTAAAAAACTATAAATCTGAAGCTTCTCAAGACGAAAATAAATAAGCAACTTAGTATATTCTTACAGGGTATTTTTGCAGTATTTTAAATAAAAACTTCTGACAAGCAAAAAAAATATTAGTATCTGTCAAATAAAAATTAGACAAAATCTTTATTAGGTAGTAATATTGCTTTAATAAACCAGCGACTAATGAGTACAGCGAATACGGTATTAAAAATACATCCTAAAGACAATGTAATAGTAGCTCTTCGAGATCTAGAAAAGGGAACTTCGGTTTCTTTAAACTCTGATGAATATGAGCTTAATGACACTATTCCAGCAAAACATAAATTTGCAACCGAAAGTTTTAAAAAAGGAGACGCCATATATATGTATGGTGTTTTAGTGGGGCGTGCTAAAAAAGATATTGCCAAAGGCGGATTAATTAGCACTACTAATTTAGAACACGATACCGAAACTTACGCGGCGAACAACGAAAAAAATAAAATTGAGTGGGAGCAACCCGATGTTTCAAAGTTTATAACTAAAACATTTCAAGGTTACCACAGGGCAGATGGTAAAGTAGGAACCGAGAATAATTGGTTAATTATACCATTAGTGTTTTGTCAAAATAGAAATGTTGAGGTTTTAAAACATGCGCTGTTAGAAAAATTAGGTTTTAGCAAAGAGCAACATTTAAAATTAGATGTTGATGCTTTAATTGCCGATTATAAAAATGGTGCTTCTACCGAAACCATTTTAAGTAAAGATATTTTAAAATCATCACAGCATAAAGAGAAGAATCCATTATTTCCAAATGTAGATGGTATTCATTTCTTAACTCACGAAGGTGGCTGTGGTGGTGCAACTTCAGATTCTGTGGCGCTTTGTCATTTATTGGCAGGTTATATTAATAACCCAAACGTGGCCGGAGCAACTATTTTAAGTTTAGGTTGCCAACACGCACAAGCTAGTATTTTACAAGATGCTTTAAATAAAATGTCGCCTGAACATAAAAAACCTATTTATGTTCTAGAGCAACAGCATATAGCTTCGGAAGAAGTGCTTCTAGCTGAAGCCGTTAAAAAAACTTTTGTTGGTTTAATTGAAGCTAATAAAATAGAACGAAAACCAGCGCCATTAAGTAAGTTGGTTATTGGTTTAGAGTGTGGTGGTTCCGATGGTTTTTCAGGAATTTCTGCAAATCCAACCTTAGGATATGTTTCCGATTTAATTGTGGCTCTTGGTGGTGCCAGTGTGTTGTCAGAATTTCCAGAGTTAAATGGTGTTGAGCAGGAAATGATTAATAGGTGTACCAAGGTTGAAAACGCTAAAAAGTTTTCACAAATAATGTCTACTTACAATGCTAAGGCCGATGCTTTAGGAGCAGGTTTTTACGCCAACCCTTCACCAGGAAATATAAAAGATGGCTTAATTACCGATGCTATTAAATCTGCTGGAGCTGCAAAAAAAGGAGGAAGTTCTCCGGTTGAAGACGTGTTAGACTACACAGAGCAAGTAACCAAGCCAGGTTTAAATTTATTGTGTACACCAGGAAACGATGTGGAGTCTACCACAGGTTTGGCAGGTTCTGGCTGTAATGTTATTTTATTTACCACAGGTTTAGGCACACCAACAGGTAACCCAATTACACCAGTTGTAAAGGTGTCAACCAACTCAAAATTATACAATAAAATGCCTGATATTATAGATTTTAATGCAGGTACAATTATAGAAGGAACAACCTCTATTGAAGAAGCCGGCGAGCAGTTGCTAGACTTTGTAATCGAGGTAGCTAGCGGTAAATTAACAAAAGCTAAGCAGTTGCGTCAAGACGATTTTATTCCATGGAAACGCGGAATGTCTTTATAAAATATTAATCCAACTAACATCACATGTCAAAATTCAGTTTAAAAAATAAAGTAGCTTTGGTTACTGGAGGCGGTAGCGGTATAGGTAAAGCCATATCGTTAACTTTTGCACAGCAAGGAGCCGAAGTACATATATTAGATTTTAATTTAGAAGCAGCCGAAGAAACGGTTAAAGAAATTGAAGCTGCGAATGGTAAAGCTGCGGCACACAAATGTGATGTTGCTAGCAAAACTAATGTAGATAGCATTGTAGAAGCCATTACAGAAAACGGAAACATCGATATTTTAATAAACAATGCGGGAATTGCTCACGTTGGAAATATTGAATCTTGCGAAGAAGAAGACCTAGATAGGTTATACAATGTAAATATTAAAGGTGTTTATAACTGTATCAAATCGTGTTTGCCGGCCTTAAAAAAATCAGGGAATGGTGTTATTTTAAATTTAGCATCTATAGCATCAACAGTTGGTATAAACGATCGTTTTGCGTATTCCATGACCAAAGGTGCGGTTTTAACCATTACCTATTCTGTAGCTAAAGATTATTTAAAAGATGGTATTCGTTGTAATTGTATAGCTCCAGGTCGTGTGCATACACCATTTGTAGATGGTTTTATCAAAAAGAATTATCCAGGAAAAGAAGACGAAATGTTTGCTAAATTATCTCAAACGCAACCCATTGGTAGAATGGGTAAACCTCAAGAAATGGCCGATTTAGTATTGTTTTTATGTTCGGACGAAGCCGGATTTATAACAGGGTCTAATTACGCTATCGATGGCGGATTTGTGACTTTAAACGGGAATTAAAAAACACTCAAAAAAATATTTTAAAATGAAATTAATAAGATTTGGAGCCGTAGGTGAAGAAAAACCAGGTGTTCAGTTAGCAAACGGAACAAAAATAGATGTGTCTGCTTTTGGGCAAGATTACGATGAAGATTTTTTTGGAAATGATGGTATCGAGAAATTAGCAAAGTGGTTAGAAACTAACCAAGCTAGTTGTCCAGAAGTTGATGATAGTGTGCGTTTAGGTGTGCCATTGACCAGACCATCAAAAATAGTTTGTGTAGGTTTAAACTATGCACAACACGCAGCCGAAGCTGGTATGGAAATTCCAAAAGAGCCTGTGTTATTCTTTAAATCTACAACAGCGTTAGTTGGGCCAAACGACGATGTTATCATTCCTAAAAACAGTGAAAAAAGCGATTGGGAAGTCGAGTTAGCTATTGTAATTGGTAAAAAAGCATCTTATGTTGAAGAAGCAGATGCTTTCGATCATATAGCAGGATACGTTTTGCACAACGATGTAAGTGAGCGTGCTTTTCAAATAGAAAAATCAGGACAATGGTGTAAAGGTAAAGGTTGCGATACATTCGCTCCAGTAGGTCCGTTTATTGCAACAACAGACGAAATTGAAGATCCAAATAACTTAAACTTATGGTTAAAATTAAATGGCGAAGTCATGCAAAATAGCACCACTTCCGATTTTATTTTTAACGTACAACACGTAGTAAGCCACATTAGCCAGTTTATGACGCTTTTACCAGGCGATATCATTTCAACAGGAACACCATTTGGTGTTGGTTTAGGTTTAAACCCACCAATGTACTTAAAAGAAGGCGATGTTATGGAGTTAGGTATTGAAGGCTTGGGGGTTTCAAAACAAAACGTAAAAGCATACAAATAATGCGTATAGATGCACATCAACATTTTTGGGTTTTCGATCCAGTTAGAGATAGCTGGATCGACGATTCTATGTTGGTTATTAGAAAGGATTTTTTACCAAAGGATTTAAAGCCCATTTTAAAAGCCAATAATATTGATGGCTGCATTGCCGTTCAAGCAGACCAGTCTGAAACTGAAACCAATTTTTTATTGCAAAGTGCTGCAGATAATCCTTTTATAAAAGGTGTTGTAGGTTGGGTAGATTTATGCAATAAGAACGTAGACGAAAGATTAAAGCATTTTGCCCAAAACAAATTATTTAAAGGTGTTAGGCATATTGTACAGGCTGAAACAGAAGATTTTGTTTTACGAAACGATTTTCTAAACGGAATTAGCAAATTAAGTAAGTATAACTTGGTTTACGATATTTTGGTTTTTCCAAATCAATTAGAAAATGTAATAAAAATGGTAGCTAAGTTTCCAGAACAACAATTTGTTCTAGATCATATAGCGAAGCCAAAAATTTCAGAAGGATTAATAGCAAATACCAACTGGAAAACTAATATTAAGCGTTTAGCATCGTATAAAAATGTATCTTGTAAAGTGTCGGGAATGGTTACCGAAACTCAAGATTTTAAGTGGGAAGAAAAGGATTTTCACGAATTTTTAAATGTAACTGTTGAAGCTTTTGGTGTAGATAGACTTTTATTTGGCTCCGATTGGCCGGTGTGTTTGTTGGCGGGAGCATACCAAGATGTGCTTCATATTGTAGAGGATTTTTTTAATTCATTTTCAATAGAAGAAATAAATAAAATTATGGGGGCAAATGCAGTTAGAATTTATAACCTAAACAACTAATTAAGAAACTAAACTAATGGATTTACAACTAAAAGATAAAGTAATTATTGTAACCGGCGGCTCTAAAGGAGTTGGGTTAGGTATTGTAGAATCTTTAATTAAAGAAGAGGCTATACCTGTTATAATTACCAGAAATAAAGCCAGTGTTGAAAAAGTTATGGAGAGATTTAAAGCGCAAAATGCTGAGGTGTTTTATGCTATTGCCGAACTTACAGATGCTGAGCAATGTAAAAACGCGGTTCAATCTACAATTGATAAATATGGTCGTATTGATGGTCTGGTTAATAATGCCGGTGTTAACGATGGTGTTGGTCTAGAAAATGGTGATGCCGAAAGCTTTATAGAATCTTTAAAGCGCAATCTTGTTCATTATTTTTTAATGGCAAAATATGCATTGCCAGAGCTTAAAAAGAGCAAGGGAGCCATTGTAAATGTAGGGTCTAAAACTGCCGATACCGGTCAAGGGGGAACTTCGGGCTATGCTTCTGCAAACGGCGGCCGAAACGCTTTAACCAGAGAATGGGCTATAGAATTGTTACCTTATAGTATTCGTGTTAATGCGTTAATAGTAGCCGAATGTTATACGCCTTTATACGAAAGGTGGTTAAATACCTTTCCTAATAAAGAAGAAAAATTAGCCGCTATAACCAAAAATATTCCTTTAGAAAATAGAATGACAACTCCTGAAGAATTAGGAGATACTGTGGCCTTTTTGTTATCTCCAAAATCGAGCCATACCACAGGTCAGTTGGTTTATGTAGATGGTGGTTACACGCATTTAGATAGAGCTTTAGAATAAATTAAACATTAACTTAAAAATTAAATTTCCTTAAAGCGCGCGAGTAGCTTTCGTACTTTTTAGCTAACATATTTATAAAAAGTATACAGAAAATTAATAATAGCTATCCAAAACATTATGAAACCTAGTTTTAATACAAAATATCCTTCCATTTACGATTTAAAGGCAAAAGCGAAGAAAAGAATGCCAAAATTTGCGTTCGAATATTTAGATGGTGGTTGTAACGAAGATGTAAACTTACACAGAAATACGGCAGAGTTACGAGAAGTACAATTATTGCCTAATTACTTGAGAAATTACGAAGGCTCGAATTTAAAAACCGAATTATTTGGTATTGAATATGATGCGCCTTTTGGAATTGCTCCTGTTGGTTTGCAAGGGTTAATGTGGCCAAATTCACCAGAAATTTTGGCTAAAGCGGCTTTTAATCATAATATCCCATTTTGTTTAAGTACAGTAACTACAAGTAGTATTGAGCGTATTAGCGAGATTACAGAGGGTAAGGCGTGGTTTCAATTATATCATCCGGCTAAAACAGAACTTAGAGATGATATAATAAAAAGAGCCGAAGCTGCAGAGTGTCCCGTGCTAGTGGTTTTGTGCGACGTGCCAACCTTTGGTTTTAGACCAAGAGATATTCGAAATGGTTTGGCTATGCCACCAAAAATGACGCTTAAAAATATTATTCAAGTGTTAGGGAAACCTGCCTGGGCTTTAAATACATTAAAGTACGGGCAACCAAACTTTGAAACTTTAAAACCATACATGCCTAAAGGTTTAGATTTAAAACAGCTAGGTAAGTTTATGGACGAAACTTTTTCTGGAAGATTAAACGAAGAACGCATTAAGCCAATTCGCGATATGTGGAAAGGGAAGTTGGTTTTAAAAGGAGTTGCATCAATGGAGGATACAGAAGCGGCAATTCGTTTAGGTTTCGATGGTATTATTGTTTCCAATCATGGCGGTCGTCAATTAGACGCTGGTGAATCAACAATAAAACCTTTAGAAAGAATTGTAGAAAAATATAGCGACCAAATAACCATTATGATGGATAGTGGTATTCGTACCGGTCCAGATATTGCCAGAACAATGGCTAGTGGCGCTAAGTTTACCTTTATGGGTAGAAGTTTTATGTATGGTGTTGGTGCTTTAGGAAAACAAGGCGGCGATCATACTATTGGATTGCTTAAAACCGAACTGCAACAAATTTTAGAGCAATTATGTTGTAAACAAGTATCCGATTTACCAAAACACTTAATAAAATAATCGTTTTTCTTTATAACAGAACCAAAAACCTTTGTTGTTCATTTATGCTAAAGTTTTATATTTTTACTAAATGAACAACAACTTTGTAAACGAGTTTTTTGGTATTGGTATTTTAAATGGTAAGACACCAGAAAATTTAGGGGTTTTGTGGCGTTCGGCCCAAAATATGGGTGCTAGTTTTATTTTTACAATTGGTAATCGATACGCTAAACAAGCGTGCGATACTCATAATGCTGTTAAATCGATGCCTTATTTTCATTACGATAATTTCGACGAATTTTTTAATAATTTACCCAAAGGCGCCAGAATAGTAGGTGTTGAGCTTCATGAAAAATCGCAAGACTTAGAGTCTTTTCAGCATCCAAGACGCTGTGTTTATTTGTTAGGTGCCGAAGATCACGGTTTAACCAACGAGGCTATCGACAAATCGCATTTTTTGGTAAAATTTAAATCAACCTTAAGTTTAAATGTTTCGGTAGCTGGAAGTATTGTAATGTACGATAGGCAGCTTAATAAGGCTAGGAGTTAAATACTTAAAACCTGTATTCTGTTAAAGTGTAATAAAACAAATTACCCAAGTAAAGCAATCGTTATATTTGTTTAAATAAGTAATTATAAAACCTATCCAGTGAGCGTTAAAAAATCTATTCTTCTGCCTATATTATTAGTTCATTCTATATTTTTATTTAATTGTAAAAATCCAAAGCAATCTAAAATTAACCAAGACAATATTGTAAAAGAGACGGCACCATCAGCACCACAAGGGATGGTTTGGGTAAGTGGAAAAACCTTTACACAAGGCGCCAAACCAGGAGATCAATATGCTATGCCCAGAGAAAAACCAGGGCATTTAGTTACAGTTGATGGGTTTTTTATAGATGTTACAGAAGTTACCAATAAACAGTTTAAGAAATTTGTTGATGAAACGGGTTACATAACCATTGCAGAACGTCCAATTAGCTGGGATGAAATGAAAGAAAGTTTACCTCCAGGAACCCCAAAGCCACACGATTCTGTGCTACAACCTGGAAGCCTAATTTTTAATAAAAATGTTAGTCAAGTTGCAACTATGGATAATTATACGCAATGGTGGACTTGGAAAATAGGAGCCAACTGGCAACATCCCGAAGGACCAGAAAGTACCATTGAAGGTAAAGAAAATTATCCGGTAGTGCACATAGCGTATCAAGATGCTGTCGCGTATTGCAAATGGGCTAACAGGCGTTTACCAACCGAAGCGGAGTGGGAAGCAGCTGCTCAAGGAACTTTAAAAGATAATATTTATACTTGGGGAAATAACCCAGAAGTGCTTACTCAAAAAGCAAATACTTGGCAGGGCGTTTTTCCTACCAAAAACGAATCTCAAGATGGTTTCGAGCTTATTGCTCCTGTAAAATCTTACGAACCAAATAGTATTGGTTTATACGATATGATGGGTAATGTTTGGGAGCTAACAAGTGATTTGTTTAATGTAAATTATTATCAGCAAATCAATCCAAACGAGTCGTTAGTAAACCCTACGGGAGCTACAGATAGTTATAGCCCAAGTAATCCTTATCAAGAAGAGCACGTTATTAAAGGAGGTTCTTTTTTGTGTCATGCTTCCTATTGCGCGAGTTTTAGAATTTCGGCTAGAATGGGTTCAAGTTCCGATTCTGGATCAGATCATTCTGGATTTAGAACGGTAGCAACTCCAGAGATGCTGAATGGAAATTAATTTAATTTTACCAGGCATTTGCTTTATTTTTACACCCTATTTGTAGTATTTTTTCATGTTTCTTTTTGGGTGTAACTGCCCTGTTTATAGTGGTTTATGAGTAGTTTAGATATTTTTTTTGTTTTTGGAAAAACCATTCGTCTATTCCATTTTACCATTCGTCTACACTTATTTTTATGTTAACGAACTATTATAATAAGTAAGAGGTTAAATTATATTTTTATACCCAAATCTCAAAAAAGCTTATCATGTCTAAAGTTTTAAATGTTTTATTAATAGAAGACGATGTAATCGAAGTTATGAAATTAAACAGAGCTATTTCATCACTTCAGTTAAATCATAATGTCATAGAAGCAAATAATGGAGAAGAAGCCTTAGATGTATTGCAAAATAAAGGCGAGTTACCTGATATAATTTTATTAGATTTAAACATGCCAAAGTTAAATGGTATTGAATTTTTAGAGGTTTTGAAAAAAGACGATATTTTAAAATATATTCCAACTATAATTTTAACAACATCAAGCAATCAGCGTGATTTATTAGAGTGTTATAAAATTGGAATAGCAGGTTATGTTTTAAAGCCTTTAAAGTATGAAGAATACATCACGAAAATACAAAGTGTTCTGGCATATTGGAGTATTAACGAATTAAAGAAAATATAGTGAAAGGGATTGTTTTTACAGAATTTTTAGATTTAGTAGAAGATAAATTTGGAATTGAAATGGTTGATAAAATCATTACCAGTTCTAATTTAAAATCTGAAGGTGTTTATACATCTGTAGGAACATACGAATTTTCCGAAATGCTGCAATTGCTAACACATTTAAGCGAAAATACAAATATTTCAATCGACGATTTATTGCAAGTTTACGCCGAACATTTTTTTAGTGTTATAAAAAGGAGCTATTCTGGCATATTAAATATGTATACCGATCCTATTGAAATGTTAGCTTCAATTGAAAACCATATTCATGTTGAAGTAAGAAAAATATACCCAGATGCCGAATTGCCTACTTTTAACGTACTAGAAAAAACATCTAAAAAATTAGTTTTAATTTACAAATCTAGTAGAGCAATGCATGCCTTTGGTTTGGGACTCATGAATAAAACTTTCGAACATTTTAATGAAACCGCTACAATTGAGTTTGAAAAACTTAATGATGTGGCAACCGAAGTAAAGTTCATAATTAATAAGAACTAAATGAGTCAAGATAAAATTGACATACTCCAACGCGCTCTTGCTCGCGAAAAAGCGGCAAGAAAACAAGCGGAATCTATTTTAGAGAAAAAATCTGCAGAATTATATGAGTCTAATCAAAAATTAGCTAATGCTTATTTAGATTTAGAATCTACCTATTCTAAAACAGACTCGCAGTTACAAGGTGTGTTCGAGCATATTGTGGACGCCTATGTAGTTGCCGATGTCGAGGGGAATATTATAAAAATGAATGCCTCAGCAGTTAAACTTTTAGGTTTAAATAGTGTAAACGATAATTGTAATTTAATGGAACTTGTACGTCCAGATCAATACGAAGATGTTTACCAAGCCTTTAATGTGGTTTATAAAGAAGGAGGATCTATTAGTAACTTGGTTGTAAATATAACAACTAAAGATAATCGAGATGTTATAGTTCAAATTAATGCAAGTGTTATTTATGATAACGGTTTTCCTATTGCATCTCACGGCATTGTTCGAGATATAACACAGGCGAAATATGAAAAAGAAAAGCTAATAGAATCTGAAGAACGATTAGCAACATTAATTCAAAACCTTGAAGAAGGCGTACTTCTGGAAAACGAGAATCGAAAAATTATCCTTGTAAATAACAAATTTTGTGAGTTTTTCAATTTAGAACAAAGACCTCACGAATTAATAGGTGAGGATTGCGAACTAATTATAGATCAAATAAAACAAAGTTTTAAATATTCTCAAAAATTTATTGATGATGTAAACACCATATTTAAAGAAAAAAAGCCCGTATTAAACGAAGATTTAGAAACGTTAGACGGTCGCATATTTGAGCGTGATTATATACCTGTGTTTAGAGAAGGTGTTTATAAAGGCCATTTGTGGAAATACAAAGATTTTACCATTAGAAGACAGTATAGAAGAAGTTTAGAAGCTGAAAAATTTAAGTATTCAAGTATAATTTCTAACATGAATTTGGGCTTAATTGAAGTTGATGTAAACGACAGAATTGTAATGGCAAATAAGAGCTTTTGCGAGATGACGGGTTACGACGAAGGCGAAATAATAGGTAAAGTAGGTAAAGATTTTTTACCCTATGAAGACGATAAGGATATAATACAAGAACAAATTTTAAATCGTAAAAAAGGAAAAACTGATTCCTACGAAATTCGTATAAAAAATAAAGCCGGAGAATTACGGCATTGGTTGGTCAGTGGTGCACCAAACTATAATTTAAAAGGAGAAGTTGTGGGGTCTATTGGAATAAATTTCGATATATCCGATATTAAAAGTTTACAACTACAAAAGGAAAACCTATTAAAAAAGTTAGAAAAAAGTAACGATGAACTTTACGAGTATGCACACGTTGTTTCTCATGATTTAAAATCGCCTTTACGCAGTATAAATGCTTTAGTTAGCTGGCTAAAAGAAGATAATAAAGATAATTTAGATGCGGTAAGTTTGCAAAATATAGCTCATATTGAAAGCACACTCGAAAAAATGGAACAATTAATTACCGACGTGTTAGAGTTTTCAAGTATTGGTTCGGACGACGGCGAAAAAGAACAAGTAAATTTAAACACATTAGTGACTGATTTAATTGGCATTTTGCATAAACCAAGTCATATTAATGTAAAAGTTCTAAACGCTTTACCAAGCATTAGCGGCAACCGAATTAAGTTGCAGCAGCTGTTTCAAAATTTAATGAGTAATGCTATAAAATTTATTGATAAAGAAAACGGATTAGTAGAAATTGATGTACAAACACAAGGAGATTACTTCTTATTTTCTGTAAAAGATAATGGTATAGGGATCGATAAAAAATTTCACGATAAAATATTTAAAATTTTTCTGTCTCTAAATAAACGAAAAGACTCCACAGGAATAGGTCTTTCTATCGTTAAGAAAATTGTTGAAATGCATGAAGGAGAAATATGGTTAGAAAGTGAGCCAACAAAAGGAACTACCTTTTATTTTACATTAAAAAAAATATAGCAAATGAAAATAGTTCAGTTAAAAAAGAAAGAAAATATCGGTTGGGAATATTTAAGCAAAAAAATAAACTTAAATAATCCATTAGTTTTAGTTTTTGGTAATCGATTTTTATTAGAACAAGCCAATATTTATGACGAGGTAAGTGAATTATTTCCAAATGCCCATATAATTTTTGCATCAACAAGTGGCGATATAACCGCTCATTCGGTTGATGAAGACTCTATAACCATTACGGCCATTGAGTTCGAAAAAAGTACTTTCGAAGTAAAAACTACTAATATATCTGCTTTAACAGATGATAGTTTTAAAACAGGAAGCGATATTATAAATCAATTTAAAAAAGAAAATTTAAAATTCATTTTTGTAGTTTCAGAAGGTAGTTTGGTTAACGGTAGTCAACTAACAAAAGGTATGAATGCTGCTTGTAATAATGTTTTAATAACAGGAGGGTTATGTGGTGATGCGGCAAGGTTCGAAAAAACATTAGCATCTTACAACGAAAGCCCTAAAGAGGGCGAAATTGTTGCCGTTGGATTTTATGGCGATTCATTAGAAGTGTCGTTTTCAATTTATGGAGGCTGGACACCATTTGGGCCAGAACGTATTGTAACTAAATCTCAAGGAAATACACTTTATGAGTTAGACAATCAACCAGCTTTAGATTTGTATAAAAAGTACTTGGGCGAAAAATCGAAAGATTTGCCAGGAGCTGCCTTACTTTATCCCATGAATGTGAGAATAGAAAACGAAGATCAATCTATTGTAAGAACAATTTTAAATATAAACGAAGAAGACCATTCCATGATTTTTGCTGGCGATATTCCAGAAAACTCAAAAGTACAACTCATGATGACGAATGTAGATAATATAGCTAATGCTTCAGAGCGTGCAGCAAAACAAGCTAGTTTAAATAGAGAAAAATCTCCTGAATTAGCGTTTTTGGTGAGTTGTATTGGAAGAAAGTTGGTGTTAGATCAACGCGTAGAAGAAGAGGTAGAAGAAGTCATATCGGTAGTTGGTGAAAACACTGTAATTTCCGGGTTTTATTCCTATGGAGAAATAGCGCCATTTAACGGAGAAAGTAATTGTCAGTTACATAATCAAACCATGACAGTAACATTATTAAGTGAATAATGAATTCGTTATTAAAAAGACAAATACGGAAACATTTAAGTGATGATCTTGCCGAAAACGAGCAAGTAAAAGCATTTCTAGATGCCGTAAACCTTTCGTATAATAATTTCGACGAACAATTTGTTATGCAGCAACGCGCTATGCAATTAAGTTCGGAAGAGCTGTTTACTGCTAATCAAAAACTACAAGAAGAAGCCAACGCTCAAAAGGTTGTTATAAATAAACTTAATAATGTAGTTAAAGCATTAAATTTAGGTCAGCTAACCACAGAAGATGGCCAAGAGTTAGTAAATTTAGATGGCCAAAAATTAGCGAACTTTATAGAAAGCCAAGCACAAAAAATAGCAGAAGCAAACCAACAACGAGAAAAGCTTCTAGAAGAATTATCTTACCAAAACCAAGAACTAAGTGATTATGCTCACATGATATCGCACGATTTAAAGTCGCCTTTAAGAAGTTTAGACACCTTAATTTTATGGCTTTACGACGATAATCAAGAAACCTTTAACGAAAGCGACAAGCATACTATTTATCAAATTAGAAGTCATGTAGAAAAAATGGAACTTTTAATTAATGGTATTTTAGAGTATTCTACCATTGGTAGAGCTCAAGAAGGCATGTATATTGTCGATGTAGATTATGCCGTTAATGAAATTTTAGGAAGAATTGAAATTCCAGATAATATTACCATCGAGAAAAAACAGCAGTTACCTTTAATAAAAGGTGAAAAATATAGAATTCAACAAATTTTTAGAAATTTAATTACCAATGCAATAAATTTTAACGACAAAAAACAAGGTAAGGTTGAAATAGGTTTTACCGAAAATGAAGACTTTTGGGAGTTTTACGTTAAAGATAATGGTAAAGGTATTGAAGAGAAATATTTCGATAGAATATTTAAAACTTTTGAGAAACTTGAAATAAAAGTTGGTGCAATTGGTATGGGCTTATCGATAGCAAAAAAAATTGTAACGATGTATGGGGGCAATATTTGGCTAAAATCTAAAGTAGATATGGGTTCAACATTTTACTTTACGATAAAAAAATAATATCATGGAACAACCAAATTTATCATATATTAAAAGCATGTCTGGTGGCGATAAAGCCTTTGAGCAAAAGCTAATAGAAATAATTAAATTAGAGTTTCCTCAAGAAAAAGACGTGTATTATTACAATGTATCTCAAAAAAAACATAAAGAAAGCGCTGAAAATGTACACAAACTTAAGCATAAAATTAGTATTTTGGGCCTTGAAAAAAGTTATGATATAGCCGTAGCTTACGAAGAAAACTTAATTGAAGGCAAAACAGACCTTAAAAACGAGTTCGAGGCTATTTTACAAATCATGACATTATATTTAGATCAATTATAACTAACTTTTATGAATTGTATTATTATTGATGATGAAGCAACAGCTCGTGCAATCATTAATCAATTGTGTTCTAGTGTAACTTCAATTAACGTTTTAGGAGAATTTCCTAATGCAATTCAGGCTATAAAATATTTAAATCAAAATTCAGTTGATTTAATTTTTTTAGATATACACATGCCAGATTTTACGGGATTCGATTTTATAGATACCATAAAAAACCCGCCAAAAATAATTTTAACAACCTCAGATGCAAAATTTGCAATTCAAGCATTCGAATACGATTGTATAGTAGATTATTTGGTGAAGCCAATTTCTCAGGAAAGATTTTTAAAAAGCATAAAAAAAGCAGAATCCTTTTTGGCGAATAAAGTCGAGGAGAAAGAGGAGGTAAATGCAGACGATGGCGATTCGCTCACAGATAATCACTTGTACATAAATATAGATAGGCGACTAATAAAAATTGATATACCAAGTATTTATCTTATTGAGGCAAAAGGAGATTATATTCAAGTTAAAACCGAAGATAAAAACTATACGGTACATTCTACATTGAAAAATATTGAAGAAAAGCTGCCTGCCGATTTATTTTTAAAAGTACATCGTTCGTACATCATCAATATTAAAAAAATAATTGATATAGAGGATAATAGCGTTTTAATTAAGCGAGATGTAATTCCTGTAAGTCGTTCTAATAGACCAGAATTAATGAAACGTTTAAATTTACTGTAATTTTATCGTGTTAATTTAACCATTCGTCTACACTTAAAATTCATCCAACGAAATTTAAATTTCACAGACAAGTAATAATTTAATATTGTAGTATAAACCTACTTATATTATGAAAAAATTATTACTCTTTTTTGTTTTAATTTCGGGGAGCCTTTTTGCTCAAGAACAGCCGTTTAATTGCGATTATAACGCTTATTTGTTTCAATACAACGATGTTTATGCTATCGACTTAGCATCTGGAAATTCCTATGCGGTTGCAACCGATGTTACGCCTGGCAACATAAACGCCGCAGCCTACAACCCTGCCGATGGCTATATTTGGGGGTCGTTAAGTACTCCGGAAAAGTCTATCGTTAGAATTGGTAAAAATTTTCAAACAACAACTTTCTATATTGATGAGTTGCCAACCAAAAATAGATATGTTGGAGATATTAGTGCCACTGGAATTTATTATTTAAAACCAGGAGGAACAACTTATTATGCTGTTGATGTTAATCCAGAATCTGCCAATTATGGTAAATATTTATCATCTCATAATTTAGATATTAATATTAATGTTCATGATTGGGCTTTTAATGCTGTAGACGGATTTCTTTATACCGTAGAAAAAACAACAAACATATTATATAGAATTAACGCACAAACCGGACTTGTTCAAAATTTAGGTGTTGTGCCTATATTATCTGGTTTAAATTATACTTATGGTGCGGTTTATTTCGATGCATCAGGACGTTTTTATGTTTCAGCAAACCAAACCGGTACAATATATGTTATCCAATCTGTTCAAGATTTAAATGGTATTAATGTTATAGAATCTAATCTATTTGCATTTGGGCCTTCAAGCGCTTCTAATGATGGTGCTAGATGTCCCACAGCACCAGTGCCACAAGAAGACTGTACTAACGGAATTGATGATGATGGCGATGGTTTGGTAGATTGTGAAGATCCATCTTGTTCTGGATACGCTTCTTGTCCAGTGCTTGAAATTAGCAGTACTTCTGGATCTAACGAAGGCGGTTTAGAAAGTAATAACCGTTTGGCGATGCAAATTTCTAAACGTAATTTTAATAGAGCGAGAAGAGGTTATAAATTTAATAAATTAACAGCTAAGAAACTTCAAAAAACATCGAAGTATGGAAAAGGCTCGACAGCTAAAGGTAATGGTGAGAATTTAAGTTTAAGCGATTTTGTTCCTTTAGGAGTTATAAGCGAAGATGAGGCATTAGAGGCTTCTCCAACCGATTTAATTGGAATCACTAACGCTGTAGATGTTTATTCGGTAGATTATCAAAAAAATGATAAAACCGTTGCATCAATTCTTTTATTAGAAACCGAAAATGGTGTTTACGAGCACACTAAATATATTTGTGATAGACTTTTAGGAGCCGAAATAATATCAGTTTCAACAATTGAAATTAAAGAACAATCATTTATAAAAACATTAATTAGGAACACCGAAGGGGCTTTAGAATTTGTGTTAAGCCTTTCTGCAAAACCAGTAAACGGTGATGCGAACTTTGAAGTGGAAAGTCATTGGACACTAGATAAGTATGAGGATAATGTTGGGTTTTATAACTTTCAAATTTGGTCTAACTCCCTTGACGATTTATTAATGCTAGGAGAGGAAGTTTTAAATTTGTTAGAGGTTCAAAAACCTATAGTAGGCTACAATAATTCTACGCCACCAACAGTTTTTGTTAGAAAAGGAAAATATCGCAACGGAAAATTAGATTTACAGATAGTAAATACAAATAGAACCGAAGCAGTTAATTTTGATGGCGGTGTAAGAACTACCGAAACAGAAACTGTAGAAAACGTATCTTCAAGTATCGATTTAACAGGTAGTTATATTACCTCTATTGAGGTAGATGCTGGAAACTTATTTGATATTGGTTTTAGAATAGGTGATGGTATAGCTACTCCAGACGATTTATTTTTATCGGATGGCCCATGGGGCTACGATGATGCTGCTACGGGTACAGAAGTTCTTTTTTATAATGTTCAAGAAAACGATGAGGTAATTAATGAAAATTCGTTTGCGGTTGAAAGAAATATTTCTCTACAAGCAGAAATTGACGATTACGTAGCAGTTTATAGAGCATTAACACCAAAATTCAATGCTGTTGATTTATTGGAGTATGACACCTTTAATTTTACAGCAAAAGGAACCGGTAATTTAATTATACGTTTAGTTAAAGAAAGCATTACAAATTGGGGAGAACAATACAAAACAACCATTGCGTTATCTGATAATTTTCAAGAGTTTTCTGTTTCTTTTGACGATTTTAAAAACTTAAACGGAGAAAGTATAGAGGCTTCCGATGTCACGTCAATTGTGTTTACAATGTTATCAGAAAACGGAACTGTTGAAACTAAAAGTTTAGACTTAAAGCAAGTTAGTTTTTCTAGTGCAAGCAACTCGTTATCTGTTAATGACGTAACTAGTGAAAATGGGTTAACGGCTTACCCTAATCCGTTTAAAAGTACAACGGTAATTAAGTTGGAAAGTGTTGCCACAGATGTAAGTATTCAAGTTTATGATATGTTAGGAAGAGAGGTAGATGCACAAGTAATTTCTGTTAATGGAAATGAAGCCATATACAAAGCTCCAAATTTATCAAAAGGCATATATAAGTTTAAATTAATTGATAGCAACAAAAAAGTTTACTCTGGTACATTTATGAAAGAGTAATTTTTACAAATTATTTATTAAAAGGGTGAAGGTATTATACTTTAACCCTTTTTTTGTGTACAGAATAAATTTAAGGAATGGTTTTTTTTTTTTTTTTTTAATGGGTTGGAATATAGTTATTTGAAGCTTTGTTCATCAAAATATTCCCTTAATTCAAAAGTCATAGATTTTAAATTGATAAAATGATAAAACGCTACAGACCAATCGGTCTCTGGTTTGCTTATCACTCCGAACAATTCAATAGTATCGTTCTCTATTTTGTTAAACCAATAGCCATGTAAATTAGCAATTTTTAAAAAGTCTTGTCCCGTCAATTCTCTGAAATCATTTTTCTTAAAAACAGTATCAATTACAACTTCATTATATTTCTTTATAATTAAGTGTTTTTCACTGTCTCTGTATTTGTCAATATGTTTAACTCCGTCGGTTTTAAATTCGTTAGTTACATAAGAGTCGAGAGTTGTACTTTTAATTGAAATTTTAATATTTAGAGCCGATACAATTGTGTCGAATTTTACAGTTTCATTTTCTTCAGGGAAGTATCGTTCAATAATAATTTCATCTTTTTGGCTTTTACTTTCAGGAATTGTAAGAGAGTCAATTTGCTCATTTGGAGTCTCAATATATTTAGGTTGCTTTTCAAAGATTACTTTTTCCTTTTTCTGTTTACTACAGCTGTAGAGTGTGATTGTGGTTATTAAAATTAGAAATAGTTTTATCATTATTTTTTTATGGTTGCACTCAACAAATGTTATGAGTTTTATTTACGAAAAATGGGAGAATTAAATAAATACCATTTAAAGCGCACTCCAATTTCGGTATAAGTAAATCCAGCAGCAGTAGCAGATGCAATGTTACTTCTTGTCCCAAAAAGGTTGGTTATACAGCGTTCGGAAAATTTATAACCTAATTTACCTTGTAGTCTGTATGTGCTTTGGCTAGCATCGTTATCTATATATTGTAATCCGGTGGCAGCTGTAAGTTCGTAAAACCATTCTTTTGGTTTTGTAATAGCTTCATCTTTAATAATATTAGCAAAAATTTCAGCAGCATTAAATTTATCAGGACTAAAATAAATAGTAGGAACTTGGTTTTTAAAAGTAATATATTGGTAATTTAAACCCGCTTTTAAAGAGGGTTTACTTAAAATATTGTAATACAAAGAAGTGAAAAGCAAGTTTCTGGCATTATCATCGTTTTGCCAGGTATAAAAATATTGTGTAAACCAACCTAAATTAAAATTTGTGCTTAAACTGTAGTTTGCATAAATGTTGTTCATTACAATTTCTCTATCTAATAACTCTGCGTTAAAACTTTGTATTTCACGATTATAGCCTATGTCTAAAACTTGTAGTTTTAAGGGTTTTATGTTAAACGAAACATCAGAAACTAATTGGGTATAGCTATCATTATTTGCGTTAGCGGCCGTTATACCTGCAATGGCTTTTAGTGTTATTGTATTTAAAAGCTGATATGAGAATCCGCCAGAAAATGTGTGAGATGTTGCATCATTGTCTGTTACTTTATTACTTGTATTGCGATATGCATAATTAGCTAACCATTTAAATTTAATTGAGGTAGGAAGCTCTAAACTTGTTTGTAGGTTGAAAGCTTTGTTATCGCCATTATCAAATGAATAAGAGGCTTTAGATTCTAAAAAAGGAGTAAAACTTCTATCTAAATTAGATATGAAGTTACTAGCGTCTTTTTGTTTTTTATAAAACTTTAAAGTGTTTTCTGCCCAAGTGTATGCTTTTTTATAAAAACCCTGAGCTTTTAAAGCGTTGGCTTTCCCTAAGTTACCATCAAAAGAGGTGCTATCATTTTTTAATATTTTATTGTAATCTGTAACACTGTCACTAAAATTACTTTTATAAATATTTAAAGTGGCTCTTAAAGATAAAACCCAATTTTGGTTAGGATGTTCTTCATTTAAACTGGAAATTAATACATCAGCTTGTTTAAATTTTTTATTCCAAATTAAAGCTTGAGCATAACGTTCTGTTGTGGCTTGTTTTAAATTATTATTAGTATCGGTTTTTAAGCTCGAATATGCTTTTTCGCTAATGTTTAAGGCTTCCTTGTTTTTGCTTTTTAAGTGCTTTACTAGTGCTAATCCGTTTAAAGCTATAAGTTTGTTTTCAGGGTTTTCACCAATTAAATTATATGTGTTTTCTGCATCATCAAGTCGGTTCGCAATTAAGTATAAATTGGCAAGGTTTATTAGTGTATCTTTATCGTTATTAAAGAGTTTAAGACTTTCTTTTAACAATGTTTCAGCTTCATTATAATTTTGAGATTGTTGTTTTTGGTAGGCATAACCTAAATAAATATATTTTTTTGAAATTAATGCATTGGGATTGCCAGGAGATACGGCAAGCGCCTTGTCTATGTAAGTTAAAGCATTTTGATATTCTTTTAAGTTTGAAAGCGTATTGGCATAGCTTAATAAGGCCGCAAAACTTTCAGGATCTTCATCAATTAGGGTTTTAAAAAAGGTTTTAGCTTCTTTAAAATTTTTGTTCCATAATAAAGATTCTCCATAATTTAGTTTCACTTCAAAATCGTTAGGATAATCTTCAAGTAATTTAGTAAATAGCACTTGAGCTTCTGGCGCTTTACCATTTAAACCAATAGCACGACCATAGCATAATCTTGCTGTTTTGTTATTTGGGTAATCAACTAAAATATTTTTAAAAAAAGTTTCAGAATCTTCGTAGTTGCCTTTTTCTAAGTAATTAAAACCTTCTTGCATGTTTTGGCTATAGGTATAACTTACAAGAAGCAGTATAAGGTAAATTAAGGGGTTTTTTATGGTCATAATTTTAGTTTTGTAATCATGCTGTAAGTTAATACTAAAATCCATTTCATTCACCTAAAGCAAATTGCGTCTCACCGAAATTTACAAGTGGATTATTGTTAATTTGAAGATATTTGTTTCACTAATAATAGAATTAATAATTTAATATTACTCAAATCGATTGTGGAAATTAAACGAAAAGATAAGATTTTTGTGGCAAAAGGAGAAATAAACGCCTCTAACGTTTCGCAATTTAAAGAGAGGATTAAAACACTTCTAAAATTTAATAGCGAACTCATAATTAATGTTGAGAAGGTAAATGCAATTAGTCTGGCAGGTATAAAGGCTATTATTGAGCTTAACTTGTTTGCTTTTAAACAGAAAAAGATTTTTTTAATTGAAGGGAAGCAACTCAGTGAGTTTTATAAAAAAAAACTCAATGAACGAAAGAGTTATTAGTTATTCTTACCCCAAACAACAATAAAAATTAAAATACTATGGAGCTTTTAGCGACCTTAAAGTCAAGAAAAATTACACCAGAACAATTATTCATGCTAAGTGTTTTAGTTGTAAACGGAGGTAATTATTTATACAATTTAATATTGGGTCGCATTTTAGGTCCAGCTCAATTTGCCGATGCGGCAGTTTTAATAACGTTTCTGTTGGTATTAAGTTTTGCCGCCATGACTTTTCAGTTAGTAACAGCAAAATTTTCGGTGCTTTTTGAAAACGAAATTTTTAAAAGTTTTATATCTAGAATTTATAAAAATGCACTGTTAACAGGCGCTATTATGGGGATGTTAATAGTGGTTTTTTCTAAACAATTACAAGTTGTTTTTAATACATCATCATCAACAATGTTTATGGTTTTTGGTTTTGGTGTTCCTCTGTACTTTTTAATGAGTGTAAATCGTGGTGTTTTTCAGGGGAAAAAGGCTTTTAAAAAGCTTTCTATAACTTACCAAAGCGAAATGTTAAGTCGTTTAATAATTACATTGGGGTTAATATTTTTATTTAAAATACAATCGTCGGTCGTAATTTCTATTGGGATATTATTGTCTTTTGTTTTTGGACTTATACCTTTTAAAAAACCAGAAATAAAGTCGAATAAAATATTTAAGCTTAGTAAAGAAAACTCGAAAGCCATAAAAAGCTTTTTTGTAATAACTGCATTTTACGAACTCACTCAAATTATAATTAATAATAGCGATATACTTTTAGTGAAGCATTATTTCGAGTCTTACGATGCGGGTTTGTACGCTTCTTTAGCATTAATTGGTCGCATAGTTTATTTTATAGCATGGATGTTTGTAATGTTATTATTGCCAACGGTTATTCAGCTTAAAAAAGAAGGCAAAGAAACCGCCCCTGTATTATTTAAATATGTGTTATACATTGCAGGAATTGCAGTTGCAATAATATTAGGTTGTGTGTTTTTTCCAAGAACAGCAATAATTATATTATTTGGTAAAAGTTATTTAGCCATGGCTCCTTTGTTATGGAAATATGCTTTAGCAACATCTATGTTTGCAATATCTAACATTTTTGCCTATTACTACCTGTCTTTAGATAAATATGTGCCTGTAGTTATTTCTGGGTTATTTGGTGTTTTGCAAATGGGGTTAGTTGTTTTCTTTCATGATAGTTTAGAGCAAGTCGTGCACATGCAAATTTTAGCTATGTTTTTACTTTTAATTATACAGTTAATCTTTTTTAAGTTAAATCATAAAAAAATAGTCTAATCTACGGTAAAATACCATTCGTCTATACTTAGAGGTTTTCTAACTAAAATCAACAAAAAGGACGAGATGTTTTTGTGTTATTTGTATTACAATTAATCAGTCTCAACAAATATCTATTATGAAATTAGCAATAGTAACAGCATATCCGCCAAGTAAGGTTACATTAAATGAATACGCATACCACTTGGTTAAACAGTTTAGAAAAAAAGAAGATGTTACAGAACTTATTTTACTAACCGATAAAACTAAAGAAGAAAAAGATCTTTGTTTTATGGAAGATGGTTGTAAAATAATTGTTAAAGAATGCTGGAGCTTTAATAGTTATACAAATATTTTAAGTGTAAATAAAGCCATAAACCAAACTAAGCCAGATGCTGTGTTGTTTAATTTGCAGTTTATGAAGTTTGGAGATAAAAAAATAGCTGCAGCTTTAGGGTTAATGTTACCACTGGTTTGTAAGTTAAAAGGTATACCAAATATTGTTTTGTTACACAACATTTTAGAAGAAGTTGATTTAGGAAGTGCTGGTTTTACTAATAGTAAACTAATGCAAAAAATATATGGTTTTATTGGAACATCTTTAACCAAATTAATTTTGCAAGCAGATACTGTTGCAGTTACTATGCAGAAATATGTTGATATTTTGCAAGAAAAATATAAAGCTCAAAATATAACACTTATACCGCACGGTACTTTTGAAATAGCCGACGAACCTAACTATAAAATACCAACAGAACCAATGCAAATAATGACTTTTGGAAAGTTTGGTACTTACAAAAAAGTAGAAGGGATGATTGAAGCGGTAGAAAAAGTACGGGCTAAAACAGGGTTAGATTTAGAAGTGGTTATAGCAGGAACAGATAACCCCAATGTACCTGGGTATTTAGCGCAAGTAAAAGAGGATTACAGGCATGTGTCTCAAGTAGTTTTTACAGGTTATGTAGAGGAACATGAAGTGCCGTTGGTTTTTAACGAAAGTGCGGTTGTCGTTTTTCCTTATACTTCTACCACTGGAAGCTCTGGAGTTTTACACCAAGCAGGAAGTTATGGTAAAGCAGTAGTTATGCCAGATTTAGGAGATTTAGCTTTGCTTGTACAAGATGAAGGTTATAGAGGTGAGTTTTTTGAACCCAATTCTGTTGAAAGTTTAGCCAATGCTATTGAAAATATTGTTACAAATGATGCTTATAGAATAGAGTTAGGTAAGGCAAATTATAAAGCAGCCACAGCTTACCCTATGGATGTTATAGCAGATATGTATTTAAACAGGTTTAAAAAAATTATAGAAATAAAACGAGGCTCAAAACCCCCCAAGGTTAATAGCAAAAATGAGATTATTCTATAGTATTTATATATTTAAACGCAGGTTTAGTCTCTCCATTTTGGTTAATAAAACCAAAATTACCTTGAACCCGTTTTTTCCAAGGAAGTCGTCCTACGACTTCCTTTGGTATTTCTACAAAGTCGTATAATGTCCAAGACATAAACTGTAAGTTTTGGTTAGTAATTATTTCTTGTATTTTTTTATGATAGTTGGCTTGATCTTCTTCTGTACTACCAAAAGGCTTCCATAAGCCTCTGTAACTGGACAGCCCAAACTCTTGCATTACAATCGGTTTGTTAGGGATAAGATTTTTTAAATGTTTTATTTCATCGTTTAATACCTCTAAATCTTCATAATAGTGAAAGGATATAAAATCTACTTTGTCCTTTAAAATAGTGGCACTTTCTGTGTTAGACCATCCTATAGTTATCGGGTGCTTTTCATCTATAGATTTAACTAAAACAATCATGTTTTCAAGCCAAGCGATAACATTATCTTTTCCTCTAGATTCAAAATCTAGATTGGGTTCGTTTTTAATGTCGTAGGCCAATAGTGCTTTATGGTTTTTAACGGCTAACACTATTTTTTCTGCGTGGCGTTGGTTTAAAGTCCAATCCATTACGGTGTAATTACCATAAAAATCGAATAAGGTTAAAACTACTTTTAGATTGTTAGCTTCAGCAATATCTAGAGTTGTAAGTAGTTTACTTATCTTATTATTATCAATGTCTGCTTTTCCAAAATCTTCATATTGTATAAAAATTCGTATTGAATTTAAACCTGCATTTTTAATTATTTTAAAATCTTTATTAATAGTGTCTGCAGAGAAATCATCGCCAAACATTTTCCAAGGAGTTGCTTGTGGGTAGTAATTAATTCCTTTAATTTTAAAATTGTTAAGCGGGCTTGTTTGGGGTATATCGGTATTGTCTTTTTCATCTTCTTTTACCATATGCCTAATACGCCAAAACCCATCTTCTAATAAAAAAACTACTTTGTATGTAGAGATTTCAGTGGTTTCGTAAACTAAACTATCATTTTTAAAAACACGTTTGTATTCTTTTACGTTATTATCTGTTAAAACAGCTAATTGACCGTCTTCGCTAAAGAATTCAAGTTTAGGGTTGTGTTTTAAAGTGGTTGCTTCAATAGTTATGTTTTGTTTTTTATTTAGCTCAATATACTCAAATAGATTTTCTCTAGCATGTTCTGTATAATAATCTTTAATACCAGCTGTTTTGTTGGTTTTATAGGCAATTTGCTTAACGTACCAAGCATCTAAATAATCGTTTTGTAAGGCGTTTAAGTTTTCTTTATCCATAGGGCGACCTTCATTGCTTAAGGATTCCCAAGTCATTTTAGGTAAATATTGTTCAACTTTTGCAATTTCTGTGTGCAGCATTTTACTACGATCGGCACCGGTGTTTAAATAACTAAAAATACCGCTAAGTGCAGATACTATTAGGGCAATAAGCAAAATGTAAGATGCTAATAAAACCGTACGCATTATATTTTTATTAATACTTACCATAGCTTTTTATTAAATTGTTTGGTTATTCCTGCTGTTTCAATTTTAAAATTGTAGTTGTTATTTTTGTATATGGCAGGTTTTAAGTTAAAATATACGTAACCATTAAATGTGGTTTTGGTTAGTATTTTAACCAGCTGGTTGTTAGAATAGATGTAAAGTTTTACGTGTAAACCATCTGGAATCATTTGGTTCATGAAACTTTGTAAAGGACCAACTGAAATGGTTCGGTTTTTATTTGTAAATGCCACATTAAAATCTTTAACTACTTGTTTGTAGTTTAAAGTTATAATGTTACTTTCTGCCATACCATTAATGTAAGCTTTTACAGACCAATTATCGGCGTGGTCTGGATGTATAATTTTAGAATTAGCAACTCCATTTAGTGTTAAGCCAGATGTTTTTAGAATGTTTCCTTCTGCATTTTTTATAAAAAAATCAACATAAGTACCGTCGCTAACTACATTATTAAATCTGTCTTTTATAACAGAAGTTGTAAAGTTGGTAATTTGATTTCCATCGGCGTAGTTATGAGGGCTGGAATATGAAATTTTAAAACGAGTTGGAACTGCAGGCATTGCATTAATTGTAAATTCTTTTGAATTCGTTCCTAAAGCTTCAGAAGACACCAAAATACGACCATCTTGTTTTTTTGAGTATATGTTTTTAAAAGCAATTAGATTTTTAGTGAAAACGTTATCAACTTCTTCAGAATTTAAAAACTGATTTTTAACTTTTACAGGCGTATTTGTAGGTACAGGGTTATCTAAAGAATCGGTAGGAATTACAACAAGCATGCTATAATCTGTTCCTCCAGCTTCAATACTAGGAGGACCAATATAGGTTTCCATTGTGGCAACTTCAGCTTTTGGTTTTATGTATAGTTTACCTGAAGTTGGATAATTTTTGTCTAAAATTTTCCAATTTATCACACCTATTTTTTTTGCTATATTTTCAGGTAAAGTATATTCTAAATTTAAATTGTTGATAGTGCCTGATACCAAAGTAGTGCCGTAACTGTTTGAGCAGTAAAGTAAAGGTGTGTTATTATTTACGTTTTTAAACTTTAAAACAATGTGGCTGCCTACGGTAAACTCTGTTTTAGTTGTTAAAAGTTTAACTGAAGTGTTTTTCTGAGCAAAAACCAAAGGCGAAGCCAGCCAAATACTTAAAAGTAATATGTAAATGGATTTAAAATTCATTAAAAAGGGCTGCCAATGTAAGTGTTAATTTCAATTTTAATATAGCTAAAATCTGGATGATTTATAGGTTGTAATTCATTATTTATGTGGTTTGTAATTCTGTTTGGAATAATTTTATTTGAAATATCGCTGTTGGGTAAACCGTTAACAAAAATGTTTTCCATGCTGGTGTTTATAATTTTTACGGCACCGGAGTCTAAAATTTGGTATTCAAAATTTTGTTTACGTTCTTGTCTTACGCCTTCTTTAACAAAAAAATGATCAACCCAAAGCATGTTTTTATTATCATCGTAATAAGAAATTAAAAGCTGAGGTATTGTTATTTCTTGAATACCACTATTAAATAAATTTCCATAAATATAGTTTTTAGTAATATTAACATCACTTAAAACGACACCTTTATATAAATCTGAACCAGCAACATTTCCAGCAGCTTGCAGGTTAAACTTTGTGGGTTGTTCTTCAAATTCAACTGGAGTAAATTCGTCTGGATTAAAGGTATCTGGAATAGAATCTTGGGTTTTGGACCATGCAATGCCTTCAAAATTAATTCTAAAGCAACTCGATTCCTTTGGCATTAACTTATGCTTAATATGATATTTTGCATTGTACGTTGCTAATTGTTTGTCGTCGTCATTATAAAGTGTACCTTTTAAAATAACATCGGCCGGAACATTATCTATATTCTGTACTTCTCCAATAATGGCATAACTACCATTGTATTTTACTAATTTGGCCGAAATAACTTCTAAAACAGGTTGCTTTAAAATATCTTCATGATGGGTTTGTTCTGTGGTAATTCGGCGTCTACCTTGGTTGTAATATTTCGTAACATTATTTGAGTATAGTTGGTCTGGCGGTAAATCGTTGTTTAAATCGTCGGGTTGTAAATACCATTTTCCTTTAATTTTTGATAAGGATTTATAATCTACCTTCTCAATTTTTTCTAGAGGCGTAATCCATTGGGTCGTTACTTTAGCCGAAACAGTACTGTCGTTATGTATTGTTATTTCAGATTCTATGGCATCCATTTTAGCATAGCTACTTAAAAGTCCATCTGTTACCGATATTTCTAGCATATACTGTGCTATAGGTAAATTACTTGCAGGATCTATTAAACTATGAGCTTTTTCAAATTCTTTAAAATCTAAGGCGTCGTAATATGCCATTATGGCATTTTCAGGACTTCGTTGCGAGTCGTTTTTTAAATAAAAAAGATATATGCCATAAAATATAATAAAGGCTAATATTAAAGACCAAACATGTGTTATTCTTATTATATTTCTATTAAATTTATTGTATTGTATAGGGAATTTTAAGAATTCTGGAATGGGTTTAAACCGAGTTTTTAACATAATAACCCATAACATTTGTATGTTTAGAATAAAAGCTACTATTACTGTTAAAAAAGGCATGATACCCCAGTGTATTTTTAACCACTTAGCCACATCTTCTTTAGGTAATATTTCTGAAACAGGAGGGATGTTTAAACGTTCCCAAACCATAATGCCGTTTTCTAGTTGCCTTAAGCGTTGCCAACCGCAGAAGTATAGAATAGGATCGTAAAATTTATCGTTTGAAAAAATGTATTTTAAATTATATTTTTCTGGAGTAGTTAAAAATTGCTGTAAAGAGCCAATACCGGCTACACCTTTAAATTTTGAGTTTTCTAGGCGCTCTATAGGTCGCGTTGTTAATTCAGGTAATCTTCTTGCAGAATGGTAATTACCGTCTACAGTCATGGCGTTAGTTTGCGCACTTAACCAGGCCATTTGGTCGCCAAAACCAAGAGTTAAAAATCGCCATTTATCATGATCATCTTGATTTAAAAAATTCACAATAGGAAGCATTTTTATTTTTTGAGGTTGCGATGGCCTAAAATAATTTAAACTCATAGTAAAAATTACCATGAACACTAATAAGCCTGCTAAAATACCTCCAATTATTCTGTGATAAACACCTCCAAATTTTTTCTGAATAGCATCTTTCATGTCTCCTTCTACAAAACGATAGGCAAACTCACCCATCATAGGAATAGAAAGTATAGAAGCCCAAAGTGTAAAACGGTCTAATGTTAAAATATTAAAAGCGGTTTCGCCTAACATTTTTAAAGGAACGGGTGTTGTGCCTCCGGTTCCTAAAATGGTACATATAGTAACCGATAAACCAAAAAACAAATAGCGTTTACTGTAATATCGGTAAAAAATATACGGTAATAAAACAAGTAATATTCCCCAAGGAATTAAAAAGAAAACGAGACCAGATGAGGTGATTTCTAAAAAATTATCGCGCGACCCATGCGGAATAGGAACCTGCGTAATTGGGTTGGCTTTAGAATTTAACCAATAAGGAAAAATACAACCAACAATAAGCACCAAAGAGAGCATACCAAAAACAACAATGCGTTTAAATAATTTAAAAAAACTATTTAAAAACACTTTAAAAGTAACGGCTTTCATGGAGCCAACTTGTTCTTTAGATACATCCATTAAAACCATTCCTATTAAAGGGAAAATAAAAAATACCATTCCAAAAATAGGCGTAACATGATGCGAGGTTACAGTAACCGATATTAAAGATAAACAAGTAGCTAAATACCATTTTTTGCCGGTTTTTAGCCATAAATAAATTTCTGGTAAGGCGTGCATTAAAACCGAAACACCAACAATACTTGGTAGTTGCCCAAAAATATGAAGCGTTTCAACAAAAGATGACGAAAACACAGCCAACACGCACGCATAACCAGCAACGGTTTTATTAGCTGTCATCATTAAAGAAAATCGGTAGGTTCCTGTAATAAATAAGGTTATTGCAATTAATGCCACGGTAAACATGCCAAACTTAACGCCTCCTATATAAGAAAGCACACCTATAGATTGATGTACTAATGGCGGATAACTCTGTACCGTAAAACCTGTATACCATTCGTAATTCCAAGGTTCAAACCAACTATTTGCGTAATGGTCTGCAAAAAATAAATGAATTAAAGCATCATAAGTAGTTTCTAGAGTAAAAAAAATAGAACTACCATGAAAAGCTAAACCTAGTAAAAGTGCAGCAATTAAAAATTTATTTGATTTTTCGGGCTTCAAGATATTTATTTAAAGAAGTGTAAATATATAAAATACATTAACGAAAGCTTTTTTAATCGTCTATACTAAATAGCGTTTCGTCTACACTTTATAATTCATTCAACTAAAATATGGATTTTCGTACAGTATGTGCAATAAATTTACCTCGTAATTAACCCCAACCAATCAACCTATGAAAATTTTAGCAATCGACGATCAGCAACTAGTTTTGCTGCCTTTACAAAAAAGGCTTGAAGAGCTAGGGTACGATGTGGTAATAGAAACTGATGCCAAAAGTGCTCTTGAAATTTTTAAAGGCCTAAGGCCCGATTTAGTTATTGTAGATATTAACATGCCTGAAATATCAGGTTTAGAGGTTGTTGAGTTTATTAGGAATTCTGCAAAACCAAAAACACCACTTATGGTCCTTTCTGGTAATACACAAGACGATGTTATTACTAAAGGTTTTGAGCTGGGAATAGACGATTACATGAAAAAGCCGTTAAGCTTAAACGAAGTTTGTGCGCGCGTTAAACGTTTAATAGGTGCTCCAGAAATAGAGAAATCTGCATTAGAAAGTAATGTAATGATACAGCAACGTTGTGTAGGCGTGGTAATTCCATGTTATAATGAAGAGGAACGGTTATTAAGCGACGAGTTTTTAAACTATATAGATAAATACTCTGGTTATCATTTATGTTTTGTAAATGATGGCAGTAAGGATAATACCTTAGGAGTTTTAAAAAATTTACAAGAAGGTCGAGAAGATTTTATTTCGGTTTATGATTGTGAAAAAAATGGAGGAAAGGCTGAAGCAGTAAGATTAGGTATGTTGTACATGGCTAAAAAAGAGGATTTAGATTTTATAGGCTTTCTTGATGCTGATTTATCTACAGATTTAGAGGATTTTGATGATTTAGTAAAAACCATAGAAACATCTAATTTTAAAATCGTTAGTGGTTCAAGAATATCCAGAATGGGAGCAGATATAACCAAAGAATCTGCGAGAAAAATTATTAGTTTAACCATAAACTATATTATTAGAAAAATATTAAAAATGGATTTTAAAGACACTCAATGTGGCGCTAAAATCTTTAGAAAAGACGTTATTAAAATTGCATTTAACGAGAAGTTTGTAACTCAATGGATTTTTGATGTTGAAATATTTAAACGTATAAGTCATCACTTTGGACTCGAAAAGGCAAGATCGCTTTTATGCGAACAGCCATTAAAACGATGGATTCATGCAGACGGCTCTAAATTATCCATGAAAGATTCTATAAAAATAATAATGCAATTAGCGCAGATAGCTTGGGTTTACAGAAAAAAAGGAAAGATTAATAATTCAGATTTAAAGCACATAGTTGTTGATAGCAACTAAGTAAGTTGATTGATTGTTTGGAAGAAAGGAATGCGAAAGCATTCCTTTTTTATTTATAAATTTTACAGTGTTCAATATTATTTTTCCTATTTTTGGCAATCAATAAAAAATATGAAACTAATGAGATTTTTAAGTTTAGCAATTGTAGCTGTGCTACTTGTATCATGTAACAAACAAGGTGTTACAAATAAAACATTAACATCAGAAATTGATTCTGTAAGCTATGCTATTGGTATGGATGTGGCTAAGAATGTAAAAACAAGTTTTGATGAGTTCGATACCGAACTTTTTATTCAAGGTTTTATGAACGTTACCGATTCTACAAATATGCAGTTAGATGCTAACGAAGCACAGCAATTAATAAGAGCGTATTTTCAGAAAAAACAACAAGAAGAATTAGTTAAAAGACAAGAAAAAGCTAAAGAAAATAAAGAAGCTGGGGAGAAATTTTTAGCAGAAAATAAAACTAAAGATGGTGTAGTAACTACCGAAAGTGGATTACAATACATCGTTTTAAAAGAAGGAACCGGTGCAACTCCAGTAACAACCGATAGAGTTAAAGTACATTATCACGGTACCTTACTAGACGGAACTGTTTTTGATAGTTCTGTAGATAAAGGAACACCAGCAGAATTTGGAGTTACTCAAGTAATTAAAGGATGGACAGAAGGTTTACAGTTAATGAAAGAAGGCGCAAAATACAAATTTTTTGTTCCAAGTGATTTAGCCTACGGTTCAAACCCAAGACCAGGAGGAAAAATTGAGCCAAACTCAACTTTAGTTTTCGATGTAGAATTACTAGAAATATTAAAATAATTAAAGTTTAAACTTTGTTAAAAGGTGCTAAATGTTTTTAGCGCCTTTTTTTATGTCCTATTTTAAATAACCAAATTGTACCTTTGCTGTAAATAAATTTTTAAAATATGAAGCACAAAGCTGGTTTTGTAAATATTATAGGTAATCCTAATGTTGGTAAATCTACCTTAATGAATGCCTTTGTAGGCGAGAAGTTATCCATAATTACATCGAAGGCGCAAACAACACGTCATCGTATTTTAGGCATTGTAAATGGCGATAATTTTCAGGTTGTTTTTAGCGATACACCGGGTATTATAAAACCTGCTTACGAGTTACAAGAATCGATGATGGGTTTCGTAAAATCAGCTTTCGAAGATGCCGATGTGCTTATTTATATGGTAGAAATTGGTGAAAAAGCTTTAAAAGATGAAGCCTTTTTTAATAAAATAACCAATTCTAAAATACCTGTTTTATTGCTTTTAAATAAAATTGATATTTCTAATCAGGAACAATTGGAAGAACAAGTGCAGCTTTGGGCAAAACAAGTGCCAAATGCCGAAATTATTCCAGTTTCGGCTCTTGAAGGTTTTCAAGTGGAAGAAGTATTTAATAGAATTATTGAAATGCTTCCAGAATCTCCGCCGTTTTATCCTAAAGATCAACTTACCGATAAGCCAGAGCGTTTTTTTATAAACGAAACCATTCGCGAAAAAATACTTTTACATTACAAAAAAGAAATTCCTTATGCGGTCGAGGTTGATACAGAAGAATTTCTTGAAGAAGAAAAAATAATTAGAGTACGTTCTGTTATTATGGTTGAACGCGATACGCAAAAAGGCATTATTATTGGTCATAAAGGAAGCGCTTTAAAACGAGTAGGAGTAGAGGCAAGAAAAGATTTAGAGACTTTTTTTGGAAAGCAAATTCACCTAGATTTATATGTTAAAGTGAATAAAAACTGGAGAAGTAATCAAAACCAATTGCGACGTTTTGGATACAATAATTAAATAATAGTAAATTTTTATTATCGTAACAATTAGTTAATATAATAACTCCATATTTGCACTGTCAAAAAAAATAATATTTGACACGTTTTGAGTTAGTTAGTTTTAAAAAAGCTTTAATTGATGTTCTTCATTTTTCAATTGGAGCTTTTTTGTTTTTATAACTTGTTAAAGTCTATTGAAACTAATACTATCACCAACCGCAATTTGCTTTTCATCAACTAAACCGGCATTAATTTCAAAAACATATTTGGCAGGAACGTTAGAAGGTAAGGATGCTTCGTTAAAAGGTTTTGCGTTTTTTTGAAAACTAACAATTTTATTGTTATCGTCAATAAAAATTAAGTCTAAACCAATTTTTGTGTTTTTCATGTAAAATGAACGTGGTTGCATATCGTTAAAAATAAAAAGCATTCCATGGTTTTCCTCCATATTGTTTCTATACATTAAACCAGTTTGCGTTTCGTATTCGGTTTCGGCAATTTCTATATCAAAATTAACCTGAGTGCTATTATTTTTAAAAATTGTAAGTTCGCCTTCTTTTGTAAAAGTAATTTCGGTTTGTTTAATTACTTTTTTATCTTCTTTACAAGAGAAATAAACTAGTATAAAACTCAACAATATAACTGAAAAACACCTTTTTAAAGTCATTATTTTACTGCTGTTTTAGGTTTGTAAACAAACATAAAATAAAGGCCAATTAAAATAAACGGAATACTTAACCATTGCCCTGTGTTTAAGCCAAACCAGTTTATGTATTCGTCGCCTTGTGGTTCTTTAAAAAATTCTATAAAGAAACGAATAGACCATAGTAGAATTAAAAATAAACCAAATAAAAATCCGGTTTGTTCGCTTTTTTTTGTTTTAGCATAGAAATACAACAAAATTAAGAATACAAAAATGTAGCAAAACGATTCGTATAATTGCGCTGGATGTCTGTATGGTACAGCGCTAAGTAATTCAGCGTTATTAGCAATGGCATCATAAGCTTTTTGTACATTTTTTATGCCTGTAATTTGGGTAACTTCGTATTTATTATAATAATCTTGAATAAAACGAACACCTAACGGAAAATCTCCAGATGTTTTACCAATAATTTCAGAGTTTATAAAGTTTCCAATTCTAATAAAAACAGCGCCTGAAGCCACCGCAAGCACAATACGGTCTAAAATCCATAAAATGGATTTGTAGTTGTATTTTTTACGATATAAATACATGCCAATAATAATACCAATAGCTGCTCCGTGACTTGCTAAGCCTTGGAAACCTGTGAATTCTACACCATTTTTAAAACTGAATGGAAGAAAAATGCTAAAAAAATCTTCTTGTATTAATTCCGATTGATAGAATAATACATGCCCTAAACGAGCCCCGAGCATTGTTGCTAAAACTGTATATATAAATAGCGGGTCAAGGTAATCCAACGAAATTTTTTCTTTGGTAAAAATACGTTTCATTATGTACCAGCCAATTACAAAAGCCGCAACCCACATTAGGCTATAAAAATGTATTTTGAAATTTCCAATAATATCAATACCTGTAACGGGATTCCAATCTAGTTTTAGTAAATGCATAGGTGTAATTTTATGGGTAAATATAACCCTAAATACAATGTTTTTTGTTAAATTTTAATTAATAAGTGAGATGGTTTCAATCTCGAAAATTAAATTAGACTTCCCAGGAATACCACGGTTGCCATATTCGCCATAGGCTAAATGGTATGGAATAAAAAAGGTAGCTTTATCTCCTAAGCTTAATTGTTTTAAGCCTTCTTTTAAACCTGCAATTAATGGTGCATCTGCACTTAATTCTAGTTCTACAGCTTCGTATTTATCTGCTAATTTTCTTTTTTCGTTTACGGCATCAAGTGCTTCTGCTGTTTCAAGCTTGCTTGTTTCTAGTAGTTTTGCGTTTTCAAAATATACGGCATAGTGGCATAAAACAATATCGCCATCTTTTAACTTTTCTCCTGTGCCTTTTTCTGAAACAAAATATTTTAAGCCAGACTCAAGTGTTTTAGCTTTAGCTTTTTGGACATCAAACTTATCTTTTGAAGCTTTAATAATAGCAGCTTCTTTTTCTGCTTTTTCTTTTGCAAGGCGTTCTTCTTCTGCAAAATGATTAATAAAAATTTCGTTGGCCTTAAATTTTTTAGCGGTTTTACCTTTTCTAATAATGTTTAGCTCTTGAATAACAACGTCGTTTTTTGGGCGATTTGCGTTATCTACTTCTACATTTGAGATAGAGTCTTGAATATTTAAACCTATAACCAATTCTCCAAATACACTATGTACATTGTCTAAATGAGGTTTAGGTATTTCGGTAATAAAAAACTGGCTGCCATTGCTGTTGGGACCTGAGTTTGCCATAGATAAAATTCCTGGTTTGTCGTGTTTTAAATCGGGGTGAAATTCATCTTTAAACTTATATCCAGGATTTCCCATGCCTGTTCCTGTTGGGTCTCCACCTTGAATCATAAATTTATCCATTACTCTATGAAAAATAAGGCCATTATAAAACTTTTTACCTTTATAAGCACTATCTACCATAGTGTTTGTGCCTTCTGCGAGCGAAACAAAATTGGCAACAGTTATTGGAGTTTTTTCAGCTTCAAGTTTAGCTACCATAGTGCCTTTATTTGTAATAAATTCAGCATAAATACCATCTTCAAGTTCAGGGTATTGAGCTTTACATGAAGTAAGATTAATACATACTAAAACATTTAAAATGAAAATAGATTTTTTGTAGATGTTCATTTTTTATGGGTTTAATTTTGGGTAATTGAGTTAACGGTTACTTCGCAGATTAAAGGGGTGTTATGTTGAATTTTATTCTCGTCTCCATAATAGCCATAGGCTTTTTGCGACGGAAAAATAAAAGTTACTGTTTCTCCAGTTTTCATAAGTTTTAAACCCTCTCTCATGCCGGCGAACAATTCTTCTTTATCCATAGCATAGTTTTGGGTTTTTATGTCTTCGAAAGAATAAATTTCCTTTCCGCTTAAGGTCTTCACATTGTAATTGTAGTTTACAATATCTCCAAACTTTGGTGTGCTAAGTGTATCTGCCTCAATTTTATTATTGTAATAATACCAAAAACCATTTTCTGATGCAATGTAATTTTGCTCTTGTTTTTGCATTAACTTTTCAATTAAGGCATGTTCTGTAGCATTTAATTTTTTGTTACGTTCTACAGATTCGTTAATAAAAGAACCAGATTTTACAGTAATTGGGCGTCTTGCTTCTGGTGTTTTACAACCCATTATAAAAATGGGTATTAGTAGCGTTAAAAACTTATTCATTATTAAGGGCATTATTGTAAGATGGTAATATACTAATAAATTTTTCAACTGTTTCATTTAGAGATAAACTACTTCGCCCTCCTGCAGCATTGGTGTGGCCGCCACCGTTAAAATGTTCTCGAGACATTAAGTTTACCGAAAAATTACCTTTAGATCTTAATGAGATTTTTATGATACCTTCCTGTTTATCTTCAATAAAAATTGCAGCTAAAACAATACCCTGTAGTGATAAGCCATAATTAACAAAGCCTTCAGTAAAGCCTTTTTTATAATTGTAGCGATTAAGTTCGTCCTGAGAAAGTGTAATATAAGCCGTTTTACTTTCAGGTATGGTTTTTAAGTTGTTAAGAGCACAACCCAATAGTTGTAAACGTTCAAAACTATTAGTGTCGTAAATATTGTTATGTATTTGCGAGTTATTAGCGCCTTTCTCAATTAAATTGGCAATAATATGATGTGTTTTACTTGTAGTTGATGGAAAACGAAACGAACCAGTATCAGTCATTATACCTAAATATAAGCAGGTAGCAATATCGGCATCAATTAAATTGGTGTCGTTTAATAAATCTATGTAATTGTAAACCATTTCGCAGGTAGAGGTCATACTAACATCGCTATAAGTATAGGTAGCATAATTATCTGGCGCTTGATGGTGATCTATCATTATTTTTAAAGCCTCACTGTTAGCTAGAGCGGTTTCCATTTCTCCAGTTCTGTGGAAAGCATTAAAATCTAGAGTAAAAATAACATCGGCACAATTAATTAAATTGTCGCTAGTATCTTTATCTGTTTCATATTTTAAAACAACGTTATTTCCAGGAACCCATTTTAAAAATTCTGGATAATCGTTTGGCATTATAACCTGTACATTATGATTTAGTTTTTTTAAATAATGAAATAACCCTAGCGATGAGCCAATAGCATCGCCATCTGGGTTTTTGTGGGCTACAATTACGATGTGTTTTGGGGTTGAAAATAAATGTTTTATGTCGAGTAAATCTTGCTTTTTCATAGTTTGCGAAGATACAATTTTTTTAAAATTGAATAACTTGTTTTTAATTATAAATAGCGTACTTTTGCAGGCAAATAAATACATTATATGGCAACAAATAGAACATTTACAATGCTTAAGCCTGATGCTGTTGAAAAAGGACACATTGGTGCAATACTAGAAAAAATTTCTGCTTCAGGTTTTAAAATTGTAGCAATGAAATTAACACAATTAACTAAAGCTGATGCTGAAGAATTTTATGCAATACACAGCGAGCGTCCGTTTTATGGAGAGTTAGTAGAATACATGACTCGCGGGCCAATTGTTGCGGCTATTCTTGAAAAAGAAAATGCGGTTGAAGATTTTAGAACTTTAATTGGAGCAACTAATCCAGAGGATGCAGCAGAAGGAACTATTAGAAAATTATATGCAGAATCTATTAGCCAAAATGCAGTGCATGGAAGCGATAGCGATGAAAACGCTGCTATTGAAGGTGCTTTCCATTTTTCTGGAAGAGACACTTTTTAATTTTTTAGTTATAATAAATACAAAAAAGCCCGCAACAATGTTGCGGGCTTTTGTTTTCTTAAAAAGTTACTACTATATTAAACAAGTTTTACGTTTACAGCGTTTAACCCTTTTCTTCCTTCTTGTAAATCGAATTCTACGTTATCTCCTTGTTGAATTTCATCAATTAAACCAGAGATGTGAACAAAATGTTCTTTGTTTGAACCTTCTTCTGTAATAAAACCAAATCCTTTGGTATCGTTGAAGAATTTTACTGTTCCTGTCATTTTTTTTTAAGATATTAAATTAATTATTTGTGTTAATGCAAACTCAGTGCCAAATAATAATTATTAGCTATCTATTTAACAAAAAGTTAGACAAGCGAAAGATAAAAAAAAAGCCTGTTCAAAATAAATTTTAAACAGACTTTTTTAAAATTGTAAGTGTTAAAGTATATGTTTAGATTACTTTTACGTTTACGGCGTTTAATCCTTTTCTACCTTCTTGTAGATCGAATTCAACATTATCGCCTTCACGAATTTCATCGACAAGTCCTGAAATGTGTACGAAATGTTCTTTGTTGTTGTCCTCTTCTACGATAAATCCAAATCCTTTTGAATCATTGAAGAATTTTACGGTACCTTTACTCATTGTGTTTTTATTAAATTAAGCGACAAAGGTAATGTAAATAAGTATAGTAACCGGTGTTTTAGCGGTTTATTTTAAATAAATTTTAAGTTGTATTTATCTTAAAATCAGATTCTTAATAATTTCTTTGCCTAACTCTTCGTTAAGCATATTAATTATTTTTTGTTTTCCGTAGCTTAATTCTTCACGAAGTACACTGGAGCTTAAGCTAACATAAAGGGTTTCGCGCTCTAAACTAACCGAAGTGGTATAGTTGTTTATGCCGTTACCCATTAAATTTTCCCAGGCATTAGCAACGTTTACTTTATCTAGGCCTTTATCTAACTTGTTAGTTTCAACAAACTGCTTTAGCGCATCGCTAATACTTAAGTGGTCGTGGTTTCGTTTTGCCATAGTTTTTACAGGTTAAATATCTCGTAGCTTTGGTGTACTTGTTTTACAGCATTTTCGGTTCTGTTAGCATGTGTATCGCTTATAAATAACTGGCCAAAATTTTCATCGTCAACTAATTTAATAATTTGTGCAACTCGGTTTTCATCTAATTTATCAAAAATATCATCGAGTAATAAAATAGGGTTAACGCCGCTTTGGGCTTTTATAAAATCGAACTGTGCTAATTTTAAAGCTATTAAAAATGATTTTTGTTGTCCTTGGCTCCCGAATTTTTTAATGGGGTGCGTTTCTATATTAAATTGTAAATCGTCTTTATGTATGCCAACACTAGTGTATTGTAGTGCTTTATCTTTATTAATGGCTTGTTTTAAAAGTGTGTCTAAATCATTATCAAACAAATGGCTATTATATACCAAATCTACTTCTTCATTACCATTACTAATAGCGTTGTAGCGCGACTTAAAAATAGGAATAAATTCTTGTAAAAAGGCATCGCGTTTTTTAAAAACTTGAGAGCCGTATTCGTTTAATTGGTTGTTGTAAACATCTAGTGTGTCTTGGTTAAACGTGTGGTTTAGTGCAAAATATTTTAATAATGCATTACGTTGTGCCAGAGTTTTATTATAACTAATTAATTGGTTTAAATAAGTTTTATCGCTTTGCGAAATTACGCTATCAATAAATTTTCTGCGGGTATCGCTACCTTCAATAATTAAGTCTCTATCGGCAGGCGAAATAATTACTAAAGGCAAAAAACCAATATGTTCACTAAATTTTTCGTAAGCTTTTCCGTTACGTTTAATTATTTTTTTTTGGCCCCGTTTTAGACTTATTGTTATTTTTTCTTCAGCTTCAATTTTTTCGTAATTACCATTTATTACAAAAAAATCTTCACCGTGTTTTATGTTTTGCGATGCTACAGGGTTAAAATAACTTTTTCCGAAAGATAAATGATAAATTGCATCGAGTACATTTGTTTTTCCAATGCCATTGTTACCTACAATACAGTTAATTTTGTTGTTAAAAACAAAAGATTTACTCTCGAAATTTTTGTAATTAAGTAAAGAAAGTGATTTTAAAATCATAAAAAAAGGCAACTATAAATGCATTTAAAGGCTTACAAGCTTAAAGAAGCGCAAATTATTGAAAAATATCAAATAAATAGGCTTTTAGTTATGAAGAAAAATTTTATTTTTGCGCCACATTAATTTAGACAGCATAGCATGGCGACGTATAAAAAGAAAGGTGGGAAACCACAAACAAAAGTAGAAAAGCAAATTGATATTGAAGAGGATTCTACTACGGCCGAAGTATTTAATACTTTAGATGAAACAGCTTCAAAAACAGAGGCTTTTGTACAAAAAAATCAAAAATATATATTTATTATTATTGGTGTTGTAGCCTTAATAGTTCTTGGTTCTATGGGGTACAAAGAGTTTATTGCTAAGCCAAAACAAACTAACGCTATGAACGATATGTTCCAAGCGCAGAAGTATTTTAACGAGGCTGTAAATAATGCAGGTACAGCAAAAGATTCATTATTTAATTTAGCATTAACTGGAGGAGAAGGTAAATTCGGTATGTTAGATATTATTGATGAATACAGCGGAACACCGTCTGCTAATTTAGCAAATTATTATGCTGGTACGGCATACCTAAATTTGAAAGATTACAAAAATGCTATTGAGTATTTAAGTGATTTTAGCAGTGAAGATGAGGTTTTAGCTCCATTAGCAAAAGGAAATATAGGTGATGCTTTTGCTCAGTTAAACCAACCAGAAGACGCTTTAAGTTACTACGAAGAAGCAGCAAATATGCGAGATAACGAATACACTACACCAATGTATTTGTACAAAGCAGGTGTAATAGCTTTAGAGTTAGGAAAAGCAAGTAAAGCATTAGGTTACTTCGAGACTATAAAAGAAGATTACGCTAATTCAACTGAAGCTTCGCAGGTTGAAGTTTTAATAGGTAAAGCGCAGGTGTTGGCTAATAAATAATATATGGCTACAGAAAATAAAAACTTATCACAATACGATAAAAACACAATCCCAAACGCGAGCAACTTTCGGTTTGGGATTGTTGTTTCAGAGTGGAACGAAAACATCACAGAAGGTTTATACCAAGGTGCTTTTGATGCTTTAATTGATAACGGTGTGCCTCACAATTCTATAATTCGTTGGGATGTACCAGGAAGCTTCGAGCTAATTTATGGCTGCAAAAAAATGATAGAGCAAAATGTTGATGCTGTAATTGCTATTGGAAGTGTAATACAAGGGGAAACCAAACACTTTGATTTTGTTTGCGCAGGTGTTACTCAAGGTATAAAAGATTTAAATATAATTACCGATACACCAGTAGTATTTTGTGTACTTACCGATAATACCATGCAACAAGCCATAGATCGTTCTGGAGGTAAACATGGAAATAAAGGTACAGAGGCTGCTATAGCTGCAATAAAAATGGCTAATTTAAAGTCAAATAGCTAATATTAAGCTTGTTTAAGTTACCAATAGTCTCTTGTCGTTAAGCATTAATGTTAACAATTTTTGGCATTTCTCCACTTAGTTTCTGCCTATTTTTAAGTATTTTTGAGGTTTAAATACCACAATTTTGTTTAAACAACGTAAGCCCAGGACTTTTAATTATCAACCTCGATTTTCAAAGGAAAATCAAGAGCAATCTCACGAAAGTGAAACAGATAAAAAAGACTTTGCTTCAAAATGGCGAAATAGTGTTGGTAACAGAAAAAAAGTGAAAGGCATTATGCCAATGCGTACTTTAATTTTGGCTTTGGTATTATTATTGATTTGTATGTATTTACTCGAAAAAAAATACATGTAACTTAAAGCTAAACATTATGGGACTTTTAAAAACGCGTAAAAACAAAAAATTTAATTATCAACCACGTTATTTTGACGATAAAGGTGAAGGTAATCCGTTTGAAATTAAACATAAATTCGACGATTTTAGAAAAACCATTGAAACTAATAAAAGCATAAAAACCCGATTTAATGAGGCTTTAGACGATTATAAAAATCCAGATAAAGAGGCTAACCGTCGTATTTTAATAATTGTAGGGATTTTAGTTTTAATATTTTTATTTATAATCGATTTCGATTTATCTATATTTTTTTCATAATAATTTATGGCAGACATTATACAACTTTTACCCGATCATGTAGCAAACCAAATAGCCGCAGGAGAAGTTGTACAGCGTCCAGCTTCGGTAGTAAAAGAACTTCTTGAAAATGCTATTGATGCAGGGGCTAATACTATAAAATTAATTATTAAAGATGCCGGTAAAACCTTAGTACAGGTAATAGATGATGGCAAGGGCATGAGTACTACAGATGCACGTTTAAGTTTTGAGCGTCATGCTACTTCAAAAATTAAATCTGCAGACGATTTATTTCAGCTTAATACTAAAGGATTTCGTGGTGAAGCTTTGGCGAGTATTGCAGCCATTGCCCATGTAGAGCTTAAAACCAAACAAGAAACAGACGATGTTGGTAACACCATACAAATAGAGGGTAGCAAGGTGGTTACACAAGAAATTGTGGTAACACCCAAAGGCACATCGGTTGCGGTAAAAAACTTGTTTTTTAATATTCCGGCACGACGTAATTTTTTAAAATCAGATGCTGTAGAATTACGCCATATTATGGATGAGTTTCATCGTGTAGCTTTAGCTCATCCTTCTATAAATTTTCTTTTTTACAATAACGGAAGCGAAACCTTTAATTTGCCGGTTAGTAATTTTAGGCAACGTATTGTAAATATTTTTGGAAGTAAAACCAATGAAAAGTTGGTGCCAGTTAACGAAGATACCGAAGTACTTAAAATTTCTGGTTTTGTTGGTAAGCCCGAGTTTGCCAAAAAAACACGTGGTGAGCAGTATTTTTTTGTGAATAATAGATTTATAAAAAGTGCTTATTTAAATCATGCCATTGCCTCGGCGTTTGAAGGGTTATTAAAAAACGGAACACACGCGAGCTATTTTTTAAATTTAGATGTAGATCCGCAAACCATAGATATTAATATTCATCCCACTAAAACTGAAATTAAATTTGACGACGAGCATACGCTTTACGCTATTTTACGTTCGGCTGTAAAACATAGTTTAGGGCAATTTAATATAGCACCTGTTCTAGATTTTGATAGAGATCCTAATTTAGATACCTCGTATACCCAGCAAAAAATTAATATTAAAGCACCGGAAATTGAGGTTGATAGAAGTTTTAATCCGTTTAAAAACGAGCCTATTAAAACAGAATCTAAATCGTCTTTCTCAGGTAGACAAACCACATCGTTCAAGCCAACACCTAATAATTGGGATAGTTTGTATGTTGGCGTGGCTTCAAAAGAAATAAATAATAATAACGAAACACTTGTAGATTTTAGTGAAGTTCAATTTGAAAGTGAAGAGCAAACAGCTTCAATGTTTGATAATAATGAGGTAGAACAAGCTAATACAACCTATCAAATTCACAATAAATACATTGTAAGCACAATAAAATCTGGTATGTTGGTTATCGATCAATACCGTGCACATCAAAGGGTTTTATATGAAGATTTTTTAAAGAATCTTACTATAAAAGAAGCTACAAGTCAGCAGTTATTATTTCCGCTACAGTTACATTTTTCAAAACAAGATGTAGAGATCATCAGTCAATTAAAAGAAGATTTAGAATTTACAGGATTTTTATTTTCAGAAATAACTAAAGAAACAGTCGAAATTACTGGGGTTCCGGTAGGTGTTCCCGAAAGCGAAGTGTCTATTATTTTAGAACAGTTAATAAGCGATGTAGAAAACGAGGTGCCCGATAGTAATTTTAGTGCGGCCGATTTACTAGCGAAATCTATGGCTAAAAGTTTAGCAATTAAAACAGGGCAGGCTTTAAAAAAAGATGAGCAAGAACACTTGGTAAATAAACTTTTTGCTTGTAAAGAGCCAAACGTTTCGCCTGCTAATAAAACAACATTTATTACTATGAGTGTTGATGAGTTAGATAAAAAATTTATATGATGTAACCTCTGTAATATAGAGGTTTACAAAAAGAGAGTTTAAATTATGATGAGAATTTCAGATACCGTAAAACATTTAATAATTATTAATGTATTAGTGTTTATAGGTACATTAACGATAGGTGGAGGTCAATTATTTTATGAATGGTTTGCCTTATATTTTCCAAAAAACGAAGCGTTTAAACCTTGGCAAATTGTTACACATATGTTTATGCATGGTGGCTTTACACATTTGTTATTTAATATGTTTGCACTTTGGATGTTTGGTTCGCCTGTAGAGAATGTTTTAGGCTCAAAGCGCTTTTTGTTTATATATTTTTCTGCTGGTTTAGGTGCTGTGGCATTACAGTTAGGGTATTATTATTTTAAATATATTCCTATGGAGCAAGAGGCGATGGCTTTAGGTTTTACGCAAGATCAAATTGTAGAAGTATTTAAAGAAGGCAAGGCATTTCGTGCAATAGGGCAAGAGTTTAACCAGATTTATTATGCTTCAATGGTTGGTGCATCGGGATGTATTATGGGAATTTTAGCTGCTTTTGGTATGATGAACCCTAATGCAGAACTTATGATGATTTTTCTTCCAATTCCTATAAAAGCCAAGTATTTTATCCCAGGAATTATTATATTAGACTTAGTTTCAGGTATAACAGGGCAATCCTTTTTTAGCCCAAGTAATACGGCTTATATGGCTCACGTTGGTGGTGCTATTACCGGATTTATTATTATGTGGTATTGGAAAAAAAATCAGTTTAACCAAAATCGTTGGTATTAATGAGTTCTTTTGTTCAAGACTTAAAATATAAATTTTCAAACCTAAATGTACTTGAAAAAATTATAGCCATAAATGTGGTTGTTTTTTTTCTATCACTTGTGTTTAAAAACCAAATGACTTGGTTTGAATTACCTAGTAGTTTTGGTGAGTTTATTACCAAACCATGGACTATAATTAGTTATGCGTTTTTGCATTCGGAAACCGATTTTTTGCATATTCTATTTAATATGCTTTGGTTGTATTTTTTGGGGCGAATGTTTTTAAACTTATTTAGTCCAAAAATGGCTTTAAACGTTTATTTTTTAGGGGCTATTTTTGGGGGTGTACTATTTATGTTGGGTTATAATTTATTACCATCACTTTTCGGTGGTCATTCTAGGCTGTTAGGTGCTTCTGCTGCTGTTAGGGCTTTACTTATTTTTTTATGTGCTTATATGCCCAATCAAGAAGTGCGTTTTTTTACTTTTAATATTAAACTTTGGTATATAGGTTTAGGTATTGTGGCTTTAGATGTGTTTGGGTTATTTGGTGTAAACGCAGGAGGGAATTTAGCCCATTTGGGTGGTGCAATTCTTGGTTATGTTTATGCCAAACAATTACAAGCAGGAAGCGATATTGGTAAAGGTTTCGAGCGTTTTATGGATAAAATTGTCAATCTTTTCAAGTCCTCTAAAAGAGGACCGTTAAAAACTGTTCATAAAAATAAAAATAAAGTTGGTGGGTACACTAAAGCTGATTTTAATGAGTTTAATAATCAAAAAAAAATTGATGTTATTCTAGATAAAATAAGTAAAAGTGGTTACGATAGTTTAACATCAGAAGAAAAAGAATTCCTGTTTAGAGCAGGGAAATAAAAGTTAAAGCTAGAAGCTAAAGTTTAAAAACTAAGGCATATATAGTAAAAAGCTATGAGTAAACTAAGCTTCACGAATAAAATAGTTTATTTTTTAAATACAGTAGTTGCTGTATTACTATTGCTGTCTTATATTTTACCATTTTTGCCACCTAAAACCTTTAGTATTCTTGCAGTACTTAATCTGGGCGTTTCCTTTTTAATAATACTTAATGTTATATTTTTTATTTATTGGTTAATTAAGTTTAAACGAAAGTTTATGCTGTCTTTAACCGTATTACTTATAGGTTATTTTGGCTTTGGTTCGCTTTACAAGTTTTCATCTGCCAAAAATATTGAAGATAGCGGCAATTTTAAAGTAATGAATTATAATGTTCGTTTGTTTAATTTATACGAATGGCTGCCAGGAACCGATGTTGATACTAAAATTATAGATTTAATTAAAACAGAATCGCCAGATATTTTAAGCCTTCAAGAATATCATTCTCGGGAAGATGTTAATTTATCTTTTTTTAAATATAAATATGAAAAGCTTTCAGGTAAAAAAATAAAATCAGGACAAGCCATTTACTCTCAGTTTCCCATAATAAACTCGGGTTCTATTGAGTTTCCAAATACATCAAATAATGCCATTTTTGCTGATGTAGTAAAAGGCAACGATACCATTCGCGTGTATAATATTCATTTAGAGTCAATGCGAATTAATACACAGGTTGAAAGTTTAAAAAAGGAAAACTCCGAGCGTTTGTTTAATCGAATTAGCAATACATTTAAAATGCAACAGTTCCAAACTGAGTTGTTTTTAATGCACAAAAAGCAATGCGATTATAAAATGATTATTTGTGGTGATTTTAATAACACCGCTTTTTCATATGTTTATAAAACTATAAAAGGCGATTTAAACGATACTTTTATTCAGGCGGGTTCTGGTTTTGGACGTACATATCATTTTAAATTCTTTCCTGTTCGTATAGACTTTATTTTTGCAGATGAAGCTTTTAATGTAAATGGTTTTAAAACATACGATAACTATTATTCCGATCATTATCCTATAACTACAACTTTAAGTTTAAAGAAATAACATAACTTCTTGTTAACATGTTTGCTTAAAAATTAGCTTTATAGCTATATCCCGATAACTTTATAATAATCTTTACAGGCTATGTTTGTTTATTACTAACCATTTAGTTTTTTAATAATGCAAACGCAACTCAATACCCACCAACCTGAAGTTTTTTTTCATGTTGGTACTGCAAAAACAGGAACAACTTTTTTACAATATCGCGTATTCCCAAAGTTAAAAGGCCTTTATTATATTCAACGGACACGCTACAAAAAGGCTATTAAAATTATACAAAAAGGCGAACACAACCGTTATTTAGTGTCTAGAGAGTTAGATCGACGTGTTTTTGAAAAAGAAGTAGAGCGTTTTGCAAAAGCATACCCAAATACCTTAGCAATTATTGTATTTAGAAGGCATGATAGCTATATAGCATCAGAGTATCGCAGGTATGTAAAAAATGGTTTTACAGGAAGTTTTAAAGATTTTTTTGATGTACAAAATGATTCAGGGTTCTTTAAAAAAGAGCATATGGACTACGATAGGCAAATAAAAATATTAGAAAAAAACTTTAATAAAAAACCACTTGTTTTAGTTTATAACGATTTAAAAAATGACTCGAAAGCATTTATAGGAGGCATTGCAAATGCTTTAGAAGCTACAGTAGATTTAAGTACTTTAGATTTATCTAGAAAACACAAATCCTACTCCGAAAAACAATTAAAAGCGATGCAATTTATGGGCAAGTTTATAAACATGACTAAACGTCGCGGATTTAAGAACAGCTTTTTAAACTTATTATTTAGGCTGTATTTAGGAACATTACGATATGGAATTCTGTATGGTGCGCGATTATTGCCAGATACCATGTTTTCAAAATCACCACTTATTAGCAAGAAGGATTTAAAAGAAGTAAAAAAATATTATAAAGCCGACTGGAAAGCTTGTAAATCTTACAGTACAAGATTGGTTACAGATTTTAGCCAAATTGAAGCTGTAGATTTAAATGAAGATTTAATTTACGGCGGAATATAGCTTACATAAAACTACAATCTAAAATATCGGCAATAATATGAATTACGAGGCCTAAGGCCACTAATCGAGATTTTTTAGGCACTAGAAGAAATATATAAAACAAAATAGCAAACCAAGAATGTAACGGATGATAGCCAATACTACAGCGACCCGAGTCGAAAATTGGTGTGGCTAATATATGATCCAAATCTATTAATATTCCAGCAGCCATAGTTAGGTAGGCAATTTTCCAGTTGGTTTTATAAAATAATAAAGCAATTACAAGTGGTAATAAAAAGTGTGTGCCGTAATGTACAATGGGTTGTAGCATTATTGTATCACATTTAGTTGCTGAGACTCCAAATAATTTAATGTGTTTGGTCCTTCATTAAATAATAAATCTAATATGCTTAAATTAGGAATAAAGCCGTGTTTACTGCTAAAAACTTGGGTGTAGCTATCAAAGTTAGGTGTGTTTTCTTTTTTTGCATTAACCAGCGGTCTAAAATCTGTTTTATCGTTTATTTCTTTTTGATAAGTTTCAGATTTTGTGAAATTTAAATCCAATTGTAAACAATCGCAAATTACCTCAAAACACTTCAAATTAAAATCTAGAATAAAATCCTGTTTTGTTGTAAATAATGGTTGTAATTCATCTTCATAAAACTCAAAAAAAGGAGAGGTTTTGTAAGCCGATTCTAAAGATTTCCAATGATTGCTTTGCCACTTTTCTTCATTAAAAATTTTAACATCGCGGTATTTTTGCCTGTTTTTTTGTGAGTAACTAACTGGAATATTTAAAGTAAGTTTTCCGTTTGCGCCGTAAATATTTGTACGATTACGGTAGGTTTGTTTTATAAAATTATCATCCATTTCAAAGTACACTTCTTCGGCATTTGCTATAGCAACAAAATGTTTAATGTTTGGAAAATATGTTGGGTGGATAATAATGTTCATAATCTAAATTCCCACGAAAGTGGGAATCTTAATAGAAGTTGTCTTAATGTTTTAAATCGCTTAAAGTGTATGAAGTGTTTCGATAGTTTTTGTTATTCTGCCTTCTTACGGTTACGCCATTGGCTAAACCCAAAATAAGCAGCTATTAAAACTAAAAATGGAATTAAGAAAGAGGTTGCTTTACCTGTTCCAGAAACGGTTGTAAAAAAGCGTTCCCAACGTGGGCTTGAACCATCCCAACTCATCCAAATAAACACCGGTTTACCAACTACATGGCTAAACGGTACAAATCCCCATGCACGAGCATCAATAGAGTTGTGGCGGTTATCACCCATCATCCAATAGTAATTTTGTTTAAAGGTGTAGCTGTTGGCCACTTCACCATTTATTAAAATTTGATTTCCGTTTACACTTAAGGTATTGCCTTCGTATTCTGTAATGGCTCGTTTATAAAGCGGTAAATTATCAATTGTAATTTCTATGCTTTTTCCTTCTTCAGGAATATAAAGTGGTCCAAATTGATCTACGTTCCAGTTGTAATTTGGGTCATGCGGAAAAATATTAGGATCGCGCTCGCCTTTTTCTTTTATGTTGGGCGTAATGCTAACTACATTTGGGTTGTTTTTAAATTTGGCTAATGCTTCATCTGAAATCGCTGAAAAATAATAGGTGTTTTGGTTATTTATAATTCCGAAACCATCAGTAATATCGTAGCGATCTTTTAAGTATTTTGGGTTAAACTGACTCGTTTTAGGTTGTACAAAATAACTAAATTGTAAGTGTGCTCTATCTGGCAGTTCGTTTTTCTTTCCGTTAATATAAACAAAACCATCGCGAACTTCTAAAGTATCACCAGCAACACCAACACATCGTTTAACTAAGTTGGTTTTTTTATCGATTGGCTTGTAGTAATTACGATCTGGATGAAAATTATTCATATCTAAAAGCGTATCGGCTGGTTGGTTAAATACCACAATGTCGTTACGCTCTATTTTTTCAAATCCAGGAATGCGCAAATAGGGTAGTTGCAACAGGTTTTTCCATGACTTACTATCCTTATGATCATCAAATAAATACGATTTCTTTTTTATAACAGGAATAGTGTCGTGCACCATTGGAGCAGCCACAGTTGTATTAGGTACACGGGCTCCGTAGTGAAATTTACTAACAAATAAAAAGTCGCCAACTAGCAACGATTTTTCTAGGGACGACGACGGAATAGTAAATGGTTGTATAAAATAAGTGTGTACAATAGTTGCAGCCACGATAGCGAATAAAATAGAACTTGTCCATTCACCAGAACCAGATTTTGGTTGTAAACTCCTGTTCTCAATATAACTTACATCTGCAACATAATTTAAATAGTAGTTGTAAAAACCTAAGGTTAAAACAGCAAGAGCAGTATCTAAATGAGTGTTTTTACCAAAACTTCTGGCAGTTTCTACCCAAACCACCATAAACATGATTAGGTTTACAATTGGTAGAAATAATAAAATGGTCCACCACCAAGGGCGATTAATTATTTTCATTAAAACTACGGCATTGTAAACAGGAACAAAGGCTTCCCAAGCTTGTTTACCTGCTTTAATATAAAGTTTCCAGGTGCCTAAACCATGAATTACTTGAATAATTAAAAAGAAAATAAACCACTGCGACCAAGTCATAATTTTAAATTTTTATTGTTTTGTTAGTGCTATACTTTGTTTATTAGTTACAAACTTAAGTAGTTTTAACCAATATTTAACACGTCGTTCATAGTAAATACACCTGTTTTGCCAATAATCCATTCGGCAGCGATTACTGCTCCTAGTGCAAAGCCTTGGCGGTTATGGGCAACGTGGTCTATGGTTATGGTGTCTACTTCGCTAGCGTAAGTAATAGTATGTGTACCCGGAACATCTTCAATACGTTTTGCTGTAATTGGAATGATGTTTTCTCCGTTTTCATTTAATTTCCAGTCGCTAAAATTATTATTGTTTGAAATTATATCGTTGGCTAAAGAAATAGCCGTACCGCTTGGTGCATCAAGTTTTTGGGTGTGGTGAATTTCTTCCATTGAAACGTTGTATTGTTTTAAGTTACTCATCATTTTTGCTAAGTACTTATTCATTTCAAAGAAAATATTAACTCCTAAACTAAAGTTTGAAGCATAAATAAATGCGCCTTTTTTGTCGTTACATAAATTTACAGCATTGTTGAAATTATCTAGCCAACCAGTAGTACCTGAAATTACAGGAACACCATTATTTAAGCAGTTAGAAATATTATTAAAAGCCACGTTTGGAATACTAAAGTCTATAGCAACATCGGCAAGTGTAATATCGTAATCGGTGTTGTCTTTGTCTATTTTTAAAACAATTTCATGCCCGCGGTTAATGGCAATTTGTTCAATGGTTTTGCCCATTTTTCCGTATCCTAGTAAAGCTATTTTCATATGTTTATAATGGTAATTCTGTTTTATAAAGGCTAAAACTTAAAATTTAATGTAAGGCCTAAATTATTTGTAGCGTTAATTTCATTAAACTCGTAATGTGGAGCTAAAGATAAGTTTTCATCTACATTATATTGCATTAAATGCGCATCAACATTGGCATCAATTATATTTAAGGCGTACAAACCAATAGTTACCAACAGCGATATTTCTTTGTTTTTTTTGTAGAAATCTTGTGCGGTTTCTAAATTTTCTGTTGATATTCTTGGAGTTTCTAGCAAATCGCCGTTGGAGTCGTAGTAAAACTCGTCGTTAGTAAAACCGGCAAGCCTACTTTTATAAGCATCGCGGTAGCGGTTGTATTGTTTGTTATTATCAATATAAAAATATAGCCCCGTACCAAGTGCTGCATAAACAATAGGAACTTTCCAGTATTTTTTATTGTAAACTTGACCTAAGCCTGGTAATATGGCTGAGAAAAACGCAGCTTTTGCTGGCCGTAATGCATCAATAGGTTTTCGAATTTCAAAAATAGAATCGACAACAACCTCGTTAGGAAGTTGTTTTTTTTTTGATTCCTCGGTTTCGCTTTCGTTTTGCGCTAGTAATGATAAACTACAGAATAAAAATAAAATACCTGCTATTACGGTTTTATTTAGCACCTTCAACTAATTTTTTTATGCGGTTAAAATCTTCTTCAGAATGAAAAGGTATAGTAATTTTACCTTTCCCGTTTTTAGAGACTTTAACGTCAATTTTATGCCCAAAGTATTCCGAGAAGGAATTAATTCCAGATTTTATAAATGATGGTACGTCATTATCGGCTTTATTTGAAGCACTGGTGTTAGGCGAGTTAATATTGCGAACCATATTTTCGGTTTCTCTAACCGATAATTTTTTGGTAAGAATACTTTCGTAAATATCCAGTTGTGTACTTGTATCGTCTATTGCAATTAAAGCGCGACCATGCCCCATAGATATAAACCCATCTCGCATTCCAGTTTGAATAATTGGGTCTAATTTTAATAAACGCAAGTAATTGGTAATAGTAGAACGTTTTTTACCAACGCGTTCACTCATTTGCTCTTGCGTTAAATTAATTTCGTCGATTAAGCGTTGGTACGATAAAGCAATTTCAATAGGATCTAAATCTTGTCGCTGAATATTCTCAACCAAGGCCATTTCTAGCGATTCTTGGTCGTTTGCAATGCGAACATAAGCTGGAATTGTTTCTAATTCCAATAATTTTGAAGCTCTAAAACGACGCTCACCAGATACTAATTGATATTGGTTGTGCGCTATTTTTCGAACGGTTATAGGTTGAATAATACCTAATTCTTTTATCGAAGATGCTAATTCGCGCAGCGATTCTTCGCTAAAATTAGTACGTGGTTGAAATGGATTAACTTCAATATGGTCTAAATCCAATTCAACTATATTGCCAATAACTTTGTCGGCATTTTTATCTTGTGCCGATTGTATATCGTTTTCAGGGTCTTTTAATAAAGCCGATAAACCTCTTCCTAAAGCTTGTTTCTTATTTGCCTTCGCCATAATTTAGGAGTTTTTATTAATAATTTCTTTAGCCAAACTTAAGTAATTATTAGCACCTTTACTTGATGCATCAAAATTAATGATGCTTTCGCCATAACTTGGAGCTTCGCTTAAACGCACGTTGCGCTGTATAATGGTTTGAAAAACCATATCGTTAAAGTGCTTTTGTACTTCTTCAACCACTTGGTTCGATAGTCTTAAACGGGCATCGTACATAGTTAGTAGTAAGCCTTCAATATCTAAATCTTTATTATGTATTTTTTGTACGCTTTTTATGGTGTTTAATAATTTTCCTAACCCTTCAAGTGCAAAATATTCGCATTGAATAGGAATAATTACAGAATCTGCAGCTGTAAGAGCATTAAGGGTTAAAAGGCCTAAAGATGGGGCACAATCTATTAAAATATAATCATAATCATCTTTAATATCTGTTAATGCCTTTTTTAGCATGTATTCGCGATGGTCTTTGTCTACCAGTTCAATTTCAATAGCAACCAAATCTATGTGAGCAGGGATAATGTCTAGGTTTGGTGTATCTGTGCTAACGATGGCCTCTTTAGGCCCATGCGAATGTTCTAAAAGTTGATAGGTTCCAATTTCAACCGATTCTACATCGATACCAATTCCAGAGGAGGCGTTGGCTTGAGGATCGGCATCTATTAGCAATACTTTTTTCTCTAAAACACCTAACGAAGCTGCTAAATTAATTGAGGTTGTTGTTTTGCCAACACCACCTTTTTGATTAGCAATTGCAATTATTTTACCCATCTATTAAGTTTGGTTTTGTTAGCGGTAAAAATACGATTATTTATTATTAATAAAAATGGAACTTGTTAACAAAATGGTAAACTAATGGAGTTGAAGTGTTTTGCTTAAAATTATTTATTAAGACAATTACTTTATTCTATTAAATTATAAATGTTTTAAGCTGAAAGCGTGCGTTTAATCGATAAAATTGAGAAAATATCTATAATCTGTCGGTTTCATTCCTATTTTAGTATATTTTTGGTAAACCAAATTGGGTAACCAATTAAACTAAACTTAAACTAAAATGACAACCAGAAAACGAATTAGTGGTTTTTCTATAAAATCATTATTTAAAAACATGATGCTTTTGCTAATATTGTTATTTGCAAAGAGCATTTCTTCACAAACCTTTACCGATGCAGACGACTTAAAAAGTGCTGTGAATGCGGCAACAAATGGCGGTATTTTTATTGTGTCAAATGGATCGTATGCAGATTTTGAGGCAACTTTCGAGAATATGGCATCCGAGAGTGAGCCTATTGTAATTAAAGCTGAAACTGTTGGTGGTGTTACTTTAACTGGAGAATCATCATTTGTGTTAAAAAAATCGTCACACATAACTATTGAGGGTTTTGTGTTTAACGTGGTTGATGCTGGAACTATTATTAAACTGGAAGGCTGTAATAATATTCGTATTAGCAGAAATGTTTTTGAGCAAAGCACAACGAGTTCCGCTAAGTGGCTTTATATTGGAGGTGTTTGGGACGATACGGTTTATCCATTTCAGTACCCAAGTCATAATAATCGTATAGATCATAATATCTTTAAAAATAAATCCAATTTGGGGAATTATTTAACTATCGATGGTTCTACAGACGATGCAAGCGATACACCTTACCAATCGCAATACGACAGAATAGATCATAATTACTTTTACAATAATGGTCCTAGAGCTACAAACGAGCAAGAATCTATTAGGATTGGTTGGAGCGAAATGTCGCAATCAAGCGGTTATACTACAGTGGAGTTTAATTTATTTGAAGACTGCGATGGCGATCCCGAAATTATTTCGGTTAAATCTTGTGATAACTTAATTAGGCATAACACATTCTTAAAAAGTTACGGAACATTGTCTTTAAGACATGGAAACAGAAATAGGGTAGAAGGTAATTACTTTTTTGGAGATGGAAAAGCTATCGGGAGCTCAAGTACAGGATCTAGTTTGTATACTGGTGGCATTCGAATTTATGGTACCGATCATGTTATAATAAATAACTACATGGAAGGTTTAACAGGGACACGTTGGGATGCGCCAATAACCTTAACTTTAGGAGACGCCATAGATGGGCAAAGTACGAGTTGGAGTAAGCATTTTAGAGCCGAAGATGTGGTAATTGCTTATAATACTTTGGTTAATAATAGCCATGGTATTGAAATTGGCTACGATAATAACGATGCTTATAATAAAGATTTAGAAAATATTACTATCGCAAATAACCTAATTACTGGTTCTGAAAATGCCATGGTCGAAATTGTAGACACTAATAATGATCAAGGCGATAAAATAACTTGGATAAATAATTTAATGTATCCAACCGGAACTGCTCAATTGTTGGTAGGGGCAACAAGTACAAGTTTTGATGCCTCCGAAGTGGTAAATGAAAATCCGTATTTAGAGTTTGATGCCGATTCGGGTGTTTATAAAACTACGGCAGATACACCGGTTTATACTAATGGAATTTCAGAATCTGTTTCTGAAGATATCGAGGGGCAAACTAGAGCGGCGACAAGTAATCCGGGAGCCGATAATTTTAGTGCTGAAAGTATTAGATATGCACCTTTAACAACCAACGATGTTGGGCCCTATGCTTATGAAGATGGAGAAGAAACCGAAACGCTTTATGTGTCTCCTATTTCGGGATTTGAAGCAGAAGGTGGAGCACAGACCGTTACTGTTACTTCTAATTTAGATTGGACCGTAAATGAAACCGCCGAATGGGTGTCGGTTTCTTTAACTTCTGGAAGTAATAATGGAAGTTTTACAATAACGGTTAGTGAGAATACAACCACCGAAGATCGCTCGACCTCTATTGAGGTTGCAGGAGGAACACTTTCGCGAACAATTACAGTTACTCAAAGTGCAGCCGATTTAACCAGTTTGTACACCTTAATAAATACTGGGGAATCTAACGATCCGGTTTCGGTTGAAGCTTTTTCTAAGGAAGAGGTTAACGGGACAACTAAGTTTAATTATGCAACAAATACTTTAGATAAAGATAATGGTACCGTTTGGGCAGCAGACGACGGCGAGTTGGTTGCAGGCGATTATAAAGGCGATGGTGAATATATAATATATGATTTGGGGGCAGAATACGAGCTTGATTTAATTCAATTTACAACCACAAATAAATCTGATGCTTTTGGGTATCAAATTTGGGTGTCAACTACAGGAACAAATGCAACCGATTTTTCACGTGTTTTACCTAGCTCGGGCGATTTAATTTTAACCGCTACTGGAACAACCGATTTTAATCAATATGAAATTGAAACAAACGCACGTTATGTAAAGTTGTTAGGTTTTGGAAGGTTTAATGCCGATGGAAATACTAGAACCAGTGTTTGGAGTGCTATTGGGGAAATTGAATTTTTTGGTGAAGCTAGTGTCTTGTCTAACGTATTATTTGATAAATCAAATATCAGTATTTATCCTAATCCTACATCAAATTATTTAATTGTTGATAATCCAGGTTTTGAGGCAACAAAGGTTGAGTTGTATAGGTTGAACGGAGCGCTTATTTTGAGTCAAAATATTACAGAATCAGCTTTAACTATCGATACGTCTAAATTTTCTGGTGGCCTTTATGTCTTAAGTGTTTTTAACAATGAAAAATTACTTGAGTCTAAACGAATAGTTATTTCAGCTAATAAATAGAGCTAAACAAAGTCTTAAATGTTAAATTTTTTGGATAAATAAAAAATAAATGTATTTTTGGTAAACCAAATTGGTAATCCAGTTTGGTCTGCCACTAAAAATACCACAACGCTAACTTGCTTTGTTAGTAAACAACTAAACTAAAATTAAACTATTATGAAAAAAACTTTACTTTTTGCTTTTTTAACAACCACGTTTTTAGGCTTTTCTCAGGTGCAGCCTACGGTGCACAATGCTACCTTCGATAATTTACCAAAATCTTCTGGTACCGACTGTGCATGTTCAGGATGGATAAATAAAGATATTGCCGATCAAGGGGAGTCTTCAACATTAAGCGGAAATGACGTTGTTAAGTTAGATGATTTTGAGTCGGATGGAATTTATCAAGAGGTTGAGGTAGTTGCAAACAGCAATTACACATTAGATCTTGATTATACTTATAAAATAGCTTCCACAACTACCAACTATATTGAAGTAGTTATTCTAAAAGGAAGCGGTTATGTTAGCGGTTACACGCCAGCCTATGAGCCACCAGCTACTGCGGCACAACAAGATTTTGGTTATGAAACTGTAGCTTCGGTAGAGTTAGCAGCTAATCAATTGGCGTATGCTCAAATTGCCCCTCCGGGAAATACAGATACAAACGCGATGTCTCAAATGGTTTTTAATACAGGTAGTGAAACTAGTATTGCCATTTTTGTTAGAGCTATAGGGCCTTACGATGCTGCTTCTCATGGTGATTCTAGTAAAGATAAAGGGTGGATGAATGGTGATTCTGAAATTAGATTAGATAATTTAGTGCTGGTTAATACAACGGTGTTGTCTGCTCAGGAGATTGCAGAATCGAGTTTTAAAGTATATCCTAACCCAGCTAAAGATGTTATAAACATTTCTGCATTAAATAGCGTCAATGTGGAATCTGTGAAGTTGTATAATGTTATTGGTAAACAAGTTTATGCAGGAGATGTTTTAACCGAAAAAATAGATATTTCGAATTTAAATAAAGGGTTGTATTTGTTAAAAATTCAAGCCGAAAGCGGCTCTATAAATAAAAAAATTATTATTGAATAATTGAGTAGTTGAATTAGTCTTTAAAAAGAAAGGTTTAGTATTTAGACCTTTCTTTTTATGTTTTAAGTGAATATTAAAAATATTAAAAATTTAAAATGAATTTACCGAAAATTTGTAGTAGAGTGTCTTCTTTAATGATGCTTTTGTTTGTGTTCTTAGCATGTAAAAACAACGAAGGCTTAAAAGCCGATAACAATAGTGTGTTGGAAAACGCTTCGCATCCAAGCTTAATTTTAACAGCTCAAGGTGTAAAAGATATTCGTGCAAATTTAGGGCAAATTCCAATTTTCGATAAAACACTTCAGGAAACAAAGGAAGCTGTAGATGCAGAAATTACAAATGGTATTGATGTGCCTGTTCCTAAAGATTACTCTGGGGGCTATACTCACGAACAGCACAAAAAGAATTTTGTTTTTATGCAAAAGGCTGGGGCGCTGTATCAAATTTTAAACGACGAAACTTATGCTAATTATGTTAAGGATATGTTGTTTGCTTATAGAGATTTGTATCCAACATTACCTGTGCATCCGCAACCAAGAAGTTATGCTCGTGGAAAATTATTTTGGCAATGTTTAAATGATAGTAATTGGTTGGTTTATACTAGTCAAGCTTACGATTGTATTTATGATTTTTTATCCGAAAGCGAACGTGCCGATTTGGAAAAGAATTTATTTAAGCCTTTCGCTGATTTTATATCAACAGGAAATCCACAATTTTTTAATCGTGTTCATAATCATAGTACTTGGGGAAGCGTTGCTGTGGGTATGATTGCTTTGGTTATGGAAGATGATAGCTTGCTTAACCGTGCACTTTATGGTATTAAAAATTTAAAAATGGATCCTAATATGAAGGATAATGATGGTGGTTTTATTAATAAAGATGGGAAGGCAGGATTTTACGCCAATTTAGAAGAACCATTTTCACCAGATGGTTATTATACTGAGGGGCCTTATTATCAACGTTATGCCTCGTATCCTTTTTTAATTTTTGCTCAAGCACTTCAAAATAAAAAATCGGAATTAGGTGTGTTTAAGTTTAAAGATAGCGTATTGCTTAAAAGTGTAAATGCGTTAATAAATTTAACTGACGCCGATGGGGAGTTTTTCCTGCTAAACGATTCTCAAAAAGGCATGTCGTATTACAACAGTGCTTTGGTTTCTGCGGTGGATATTGCTTATCAATTTGGGGGTAAAAATCCGGAATTGTTAAGTATCGCCGAAAAGCAGAATAAAGTTACTCTAGATGATGCAGGTTTATCTGTTGCACTTGGATTGAAAGCAGGTGAAGCCAAGTCTTTTGAGAAAAAATCTATTGAATTAACCGATGGGCCAAATGGTAAACAAGGTGCAGTTGGTATTTTAAGAAGCAATCCATTGGAGGTTGTTTTTAAATATACAGCACATGGTTTAAGTCATGGTCATTTCGATAAACTTTCGTTTGCTTTGTTCGACGGTGGCGATGAGGTTTTACAAGATTATGGCCTGTCGCGATATGTGAATATTGAACAAAAAGGAGGCGGTAATTACTTAAAAGAAAATAAAACTTGGGCGAAACAAACGGTTGCTCATAACACTTTGGTTCAAAACGAAAAATCGCATTTTAAAGGAGAGTATGGTATTGGGAGTAAATATCATTCTAATTCGTATTTGTTTAACAGTTCTGATAAAAATATTCAGGTAGCAAGTGCTAAAGAAGAGAATGCTTATCCAGGAACAAAATTACATCGCACCATGGCGATAATTAGTGATTCGTCTTTAGAAAATCCGTTTGTGTTAGATATTATGCGAGTGGAGTCGTTAAAACCAAATCAATACGATTTGCCATTTTATTACTTGGGTCAACTTATGCAAACAAGTTTTGAATATAACAAGTTAAATCAGCCTACTGTTTTAGGTGATAGCGATGGATATCAGCATTTATATAAAGAAGCGTCTGCTGTGGCAAATGGCGATAACATCACTTTAAACTGGTTAAATAAAAATAAGTTTTACTCTATCACTTCAGAAACAAATAAGTCGGACGCTATTATTTTGGCCCGAATTGGAGCTAACGATCCTGAGTATAATTTAAGACATGAACCTGCGCTAATTTTAAGGAAAAAAAATGCAAAAACAGCGCTTTTTGTTTCAACAATTGAATCGCATGGAACATATAGTCCAGTGTCCGAGTTGGCAATAAATGCTTATAGTAATATTGCAAGTTTAACTACGATTTATAATGCTTCAAATTATACAGCAGTTAAAATAACGCTTAAAAATAATACGTCGAAATTGTTTATTATTTCAAATGAAAATAATGACGAGCAAAAACAGCATAAATTAGAGGTTGATGGTCGTTTAATAGAATGGACAGGTGCCTTTGCGTTAGTAGATTTTAATTAAGCTTTTTAAAAATAAATTAAGATACTTGCATAGACTTTTTTTGCAAGTATCTTCTTAAGTATTTCCTGTGTTTTAAGCCGATTATTTGGTCAATTCAAAGAGATTTTTAGAGGTTATTGTTAAAATTCTGTAAAATTTTTTTTTAACAGAAAAATAACATATATTTGGTCAACCAGATTGAAAAACCAATTTGGTTGACCATATTAAACTTAAATAAACTAAACTATATGAACCACAAAAAACACCGATAGTGTAGCTATCTACTTCCGCATTTCCTTTTTTTCAGAAAAAAACACTTTTAACCCAAAAAGGGAGTAAAAAATCAATTACAAACTATTCAATTACAACAGATTATTAAAAACAAAAACAGACTTATTAAACTTAAATTAACTATGAATTTTAAAAACAAGTTAGCGTTTATTGCCATGTTGTTTTGCAGTGTAGCATTGTTTGCACAAGAAACAGTTATTAGCGGTACGGTCGTTTCAGAAAAAGACGGTATTCCAATTCCAGGAGTTAACGTCATTATTCTAAATACCACAAAAGGAACAACTACCGATTTCGATGGAAATTATCAAATTAAAGTTTCAAACGGAGAGGTTATTCAGTTTTCTTACATAGGTTTTCAAAATAAAAATGTTATTGCGGCAGGTCAAAAAACAATTAATGTTTCTTTGGTTGAAGATTTAGCGAAACTCGATGAAATTGTGGTTGTTGCTTATGGAGACCAAAAGCAAAAAAATGTAACAAGTGCTTTAACTAAGGTTTCTGCTAAAGATATTGAGGATGTTGCTGTTTCTCGTGTTGAGGATGCACTTCGAGGGAAAGTTGCTGGTTTAAGAATACAAACAGTAGCTTCGGAAGCTGGTGGAGATCCAAAAATTACATTGCGTGGTCCTGGTTCTATTACAGGAGAGTCGTCACCTCTTATTGTAGTTGACGGTGTGGTTCTAGGAAACGATGCAGATATTTTAGCATCTATCGACAATAATAATATCGAATCTATTAGTGTTTTAAAAGATGCTTCTTCTGTAGCTATTTATGGTTCGCGTGGTGCGAATGGTGTTATACTATTAACGCTTAAAAAAGGTATTACTGGTAAAACAAGGTTTTCTTATAACACATTTACTGGTTATAAATATGCTACAAATAATGACAATTTTAACACAACCATCGATCAAGAAAGATTACGATTAGATGGATTACAGTCTACTGTAAATGCTATTACTAATGCAGATAACTACAGCCGAGTAATTAACGATTACAATTCTGCTTATGCCGAGTTAGAAGCTATGGAGTTTATCGCTTCGTTAGGTGGTGGCTGGAAAAATTGGCAAGATGAAATTTTTAATGGTGGTATTATAACCAACCATTCGTTTGCAGCTCGCGGTGGTTCTGAATTAACAAACTATTCAGCTTCACTGGGGTATCTGGAAGATGAAGGTATCGCATTAGTAGATAATTTTAAAAAGTATAATGCCAGAATTAAAGTTGATAGTAAATCAAAAAACAAGAAAATTAAATTTGGTGGTACTTTACGTGTAAACTATAACGATCAAGATAAATTGCCTGCAAGATTTACCGATCCGTTAAGACAATATGGTCATATTCCACTTTATTTAAATGAAGAGCATTTAAAGTATGTTACTAACTTTTCAAGAGATGTGGGTGTGTCTACAGATGCAGGTAAATTGTTCGAAAATTTAGAAGAAGGTAGTTACGGGTTTTCAAGAGCTTTCGATCACGTTTTTACTGTCGACCCAGATAATCCGCAGTCTATCGCAATCGATCCTAACACAGGGTTGCCTCTTGCAAGTGCTCTAACTTCTGGTGGTTTAACACTTTCTACTACTAAAAACGTTCATCCATTAGTGCATTTCTTAGAGCGTTCTAGAACGAAAAGAAAATTAAGCTTAAATGCATCTTCTTATATCGATTTTGAATTAGCTGAAGGACTTAACTTTAGGCAAACTATTTCAGGTGTTTTTAGACACAATAAAACTAACGAAGCCGATTATTACTACGGTCAAGAAAACAGAGATCAAGAAGCGTACAGGTTTGTTAGTAGAGATGAGTTAAATCAATATGCATTTGAGTCTATTTTAAAGTATAACAAAAGCTTTGGAAAGCACAGTTTAAATACTGTTTTAGGTTTCGAATACACACGTAGAGATTTTTTCTCTCAAGATTCTGAGGCTGTTGGTTATACTAACGATTTTAATAATAACATTGCTCTTGCCGATGGCGGAACAACATTTACAGATAACGGTACAGATAAATTAGTATCGTACTTTGGAAGATTAGATTATAATTACGACGAAAAATATTTACTACAAATCTCGGCTCGTACCGATGGTAGCTCGCGTTTTGGTTCTAACACACGTTTCGGGTTTTTCCCAGCTGCTTCTGTTGGATGGATTGTTTCAAGCGAAGATTTCTTGTCTTCAAGCGATGTAATTTCATTCCTTAAGTTAAGAGCAAGTTATGGTGTTTCTGGATCTAACGAAATTTCTTCAAATATTTATGATTCACTTTATAGATTCGACGAAACTTTTAGTTCTGTAGGCTATAATTCATTGGCTGCAGTAAAAGCAATTACTTTAGCTAATCCAGACTTAGGATGGGAAAAATTAATAGAATTTAACCCTGGTATCGATATAACTTTTGGTAGAGGATTATTAAATTTCTCAGCCGATTATTATACCAGAACCAGTGAAGATTTAATTCTGTTTGCGCCTGTTTCTGCTGTTTATGGAACAGATAATTGGCTTCAAAATATTGGTGAAGTTAAAAACTCGGGTGTAGAGTTAGAACTGGATTCTAGAATCTTAACATCAGAAAATTTCAGCTGGAGACTTTCAGGGCAGTTTGCTTTAAATAGAAACGAAGTAGTTAGTTTAGGTAATAACGAACAAATTATTTCAAGAATCGATCAAGATACAAGACCTACAGAGTTTATCGCTAAAGTAGGACAGCCAATTACAAGTTTTTATGGTTGGGTTTACGAAAAGGAAGTTCCTTTAGAGTGGATTGATAATCCTTTTAACCGTTTTAATAACGATTTTGCACATGTTTATGTGAAAGACTTAAATAATGATGGGATTATTGATGATGAAGATAGAACCGAGTTAGGTAGTCCATATCCAGATTTTACTTGGGGCTTTAATTCTGATATTACTTGGAATGCTTTCGATTTTGCTTTTCAATGGCAAGGATCGCATGGTGCAGAGGTTAGAGTTGCCGATTTAGATCAGTTGTATTACGCAAGTGAATCGGCAGTAAATCCGGTTTCGAATTTCCCAGATTTAGATTTAACGGTTCATAGAAGATATACAGACGATCACATTCAAGATGCATCATTTGTTGCTTTACGTAATGTAACATTAGGGTATACTATTCCAGAATCATTTACATCTAAATACAGTATAGACAGATTGAGGTTTTATTTAACAGGAGAGAATTTATTATTCTTTACAGCAAGTGGTTACGAAGGCTTTAATCCAGAAGCTCAAGGACAAACCTCGAATAATGCAAATACTCCTTTAACAGCTGGTTACCAAAGAGGTGACGGACCTGTAGTACGAACAATTTCAGCAGGAATTAACTTTCAATTTTAATTAGTTATGAAAAAGACATTCAAAAATATAATCCTTTGTTTTTCTTTATTGGCGTTATTTTCAAGCTGTGAAGAAGAACTTGACCTTAACAACCCAACAGCCTTATCGCTAGAGGAGTTATTACAAACAAATAATGGTTTCGAATTATTGGCGAACGGTGTTTTAGACGCTTACCAAAAAGTTCCAGCTAACGAGTTTTTGCTTGTTGAGCTTAGAACCGATAATAGTAGAGCAAACTCTGCAAATGGTAACTTGCCAAATATTAGTGCGTATTTAGTAGATCCTAACAACGGTGATGTTGCTACGTATTATTCAAACAATATGGCAACTATTAAACACGCAAATACGATTATTGATAACAGGTTTTTAGCGCCAGAAAGTTATCAATATGCCGTAGGTGAAGCTTATTTTATGCGTGCATTATGTCACTTTAACCTTGTAAGAGCTTATCAAAATGTGCCTTATATCGATAAAGTATTGGACGTTGCTACAAATGAAGCTTTAGATTATCCTCAATTACCAGAGGCGGAAGTTTACGAAAAGATCATTGAAGATTTTAAAACCTCAATTGCTTATTTAAGTGGTGTAACTGCCGATAAGTATCGTCCATCTGCTGGTGCGGCTATTTGTTTAGCAGCGAAAGCTTATTTAAGTCAACCTAACCCTAATTATACAGAAGCAGAATTACTTTTAGCATCTGTTGTAGAAAATAGCGCTTCTTATGGTTACGAACTTTTATATACAGACTACGATTCGTCTTTATCTGTAGGTGAAAATAATTATAATCAGGTAATTAACTTTGGAAACGTATTCGGAAACGAATTTATTGGGTCTTATTCTGATGCCGATGGTACTCCAGATGGGTCTTGGACAAACAATGCTGGTTTAGAAAAAAATAATGAAGTTATATTCTCTATTGCATACGATTACGAAAGTAGCGATAATTACGTAACTAGCGATAGTGGTTTAGATGATCAAATTGAAACTGATTCAGAATCGTTTAGTTTTGCAATGACGCTTCAAGGTGGATCAAATGGTGTTAATCTTGCTACGTTAGATTTGTTAGAAATTATGACACCAGAACTTGAGCCAGTGCGTTTTTATGGAACCATAGATGTAATTACGTATAACCCGTTCGAAATTACAACAGATACATTTAACTCTAAATTCCCAACCGATGGTGAAATTGGAGACAACGACTGGATTGTGTTACGTTACGCCGATGTATTGTTGTTATATGCTGAAGCTATTATGGGCGATTCAGATAGCACAACAGATACTAGGGCGATTGATGCTTTTAACCAAGTTAGAGCAAGAGCTGGGAAAGACGAAGTGGCTAACCTATCGAAAGCCGATTTATTAAACGAACGTCGATTAGAGTTTGTGTACGAAAATCAAAGATTATACGATTTAATTCGATTTGGTGAAGCCGATGAAGTGTTGCAAGCATTCTCTAATGCTAATAGTTTAAACTATAACCCAGACATGAAATATCTTCCATTCCCACAAAGAGAAATAGATAATTTACCTAATTTTTACACACAAAATAGTGGCTATTAAAAAAAAGAAAATCATGAAAAGATACTTATTAAACATTAAATGCTTCACTTTAGTTGCTTTTATTACAATGGCTTCTTGTGTGAGTGACGATTTAGCCGATGTTGGCGACTTAGAAGATTTTACTGGTCCAACACCATTTTATAATTTTAGCGATCTTACAACTTCTGAGTTTAATTGTGAAGAGGTTGAACTTTGGGCAAAGTACGAATACAATTTTCAAGCAGGATCTAATCTTGCCGTAAATGGTACACAATACCAGTGGGCTTTTACAGATAGTAATGGAGACCCTGTAACAAACTTTAATTTGGTTAATCCAGATTTAAAAATTTTAGAATTATTAATTGATGCAGAATTAGCGACAGTTGTGGCTATTGAAGAAGATATTGCAGATCTAGAGTTTAAATTACCATGTGAAACCGATGCTGCAAAAGTTGCAGTTATGGAAGATGAAATAGCAGCTCTTGAAGTTGAATTGGAAGCTGCTAATGCAGCGCTTAGCGACGAAACATTAGAAAATGTAGCAAATTACCAGGCGCAAATTGATGCTTTAGATGCTGCAACGTTACAAGATCAAGAATTAATTATTGAATTCCCTGAACCAGGAGATTATATTGTTTACTTAACAGTAACTGACAATTTAGGAAAATCGGATATTACCGAGAAGATTGTGACAGTAAATCAAGCCATTCCAACGATTCCAGTACCTGAAATAGCAGAACCTGGTTTTGAAGACAATAGTTTGTTTGATGGTTCTGGAGACGGAAGAGATTCATGGAGAGTGCCAAGTAACGATGCTTGGAGCCCAGTAGGTGGCGGTACCACAGTAATTCAAATTAACTCTAAATCTGAGGAAGGTATTTTACCAGATGGTATTCAGGCGGCTAAATTCCCTTCAGATGGGGCTAGAGTTGCTTACCAAGAAATTGAAGTAACGCCAGGAGCCGAATATGTAATGACTTACTTTAGCGCTTTTAATATGGATGCAACTGGAGAGATGAAGGTGTCTATTTTAGCGCCAGGAACGGCGTCTTATGCAGATGCACAATTAGAAGCTAATATTATTGCTTCAAGAACCGATACTAATGATGGTAGAGTAGTAGATGTGTTTAAGCAGCATGCTATTACTTTCGAAGCAGGTGAACACGAATCAGTAATCATTTTTGCTACCAATTCTGGAGATGAAGCAAGATTAGATGCTTTTGCTATAACCGTTAAACAATAATAAGTTTTAAAATTTTAAATTATGACTTACAATATAAATAGAAAAAATATAGTAGGTGTTTTCATTTTGGCCTTGTCGCTATTTATGATTTCATGCTATGACGCAGGTTACGAACCGTTTGAAGCCCCAACAGGAAATGTAAATGATATACAACCAAATACCTTATTTACTACTAGTACAAGTGCAGATGATAATTTAACTGTAATCTTTAGAAGTTACTCTACCGATGCAGATTCATATTTATGGGATTTTGGTGATGGAAACACATCAACCGATGCAAACCCAGATTATACTTATACCGAAGGTGGACTTTATTTAGTAACTTTAACAACTACTAGTTCTGATGGATTAGTTGCTGAGGCTTCTAGCGAGGTGTCTCCAATTGATGTCGATTTTAGTTTTACTTCTGTAGATTCAGAAGTAACATTTACAAACTTAACTACTGGTGCAGCTAGTCTAGTTTGGGATTTTGGTGATGGTACCACTATTGACTGGTCAGAAGAAGATACAACAGACGATCCAGATTACAATCCGGTATATGCATACAAAACAGCTGAAACTTTTCAAGTTACTTTAACCGCTACTAACTATTTAGGAGTGGAATCATCGATAACTAAAAATATCGAAGGTTTAGTGTTATCTACGGTGCCAGATTTTACATTCGATGTATCTTCGCTTGATGTAAGCTTTACAGATGCTTCTATTTTAGCAGTGTCACATAGTTGGGATTTTGGAGATGGCAATTCTTCAACAGAGGTTAATCCATCACATACTTACGCCGTTGCTGGAACTTATGATGTTACTTTAACAACAACTAACGACGCAGGTGTATCAAGAAGTATAACTAAACCAGTACCTGTTGGTGGAGTAGAGCCTACGTTTAAAGTTATCGTTCAAAACAGTCAATGTAACGATCATACATCAAATACTGGCGATAATGCCGATGCTTGGGATATGACACCAAATAGTACCGTAGTTGATGATGATTTAGGGGAAATCGATAGTCCTTACAGAGCTTTATGGTATAACTCAGATTTAAATGCCTATATCGATGCAACCTATTGTACAAATGAGCAACCAGGATCTACTAGCGATGGTAATAAATTTGGACCAAACGCAGGTGGTGGTAGAGGTGTTAAATTAAGTAATAACTGTCGTCGTTTATATCAATTAGTGGCAGTTGAGCCGGGAGTTGAATATACGTTTACTATCGATACTAGATCTGAAGCCGAGGGCATTAATACCGAAGTATATATTTTAAATACCGAAATTACTACAGAGGTTGGAATTGAAAATTTTGCGGATGCTTACTATAACATTACTAACGACTTTAACAGTTCGAAATCTTCAAGTACAAGCGATACGTTTACAACAACCTCTTTTACTTTTGAAGCAACCTCGAATATAGCTGTTATTTATGTAAGAGCGCTAAACGCAGTAGATAGTAGTAATGAAGTATTTATTGATAATATCGATATTATAACCCCAGGATTTTAATTAATAGAAATTTAATTGGTTCAAAATGGAATAATAATTGAATAATAATTTTGAGGTTGCCTAAATGTTGGTTGAATTTATTTAAAAGTTTAATTAGGCAATCTCTTAATTATTAATAATTTATTTTAAAATGAAAAAGTTTACCCCAATCGTCCTCGTTTTTTTTCTTGTATTTTTTACGTCAAGTGTTTTAAACGCTCAACAAGACAATACATCGGTTGTTTCCGAAAAAGTTGAAAAAAAGAAAAAGAAAAAAAAGAAGAAAAAATACAAACTTCCAGATGTAGATTTAAGTCATTGGAAGGTAACACTACCAGTATTAAACGAAAAAGGTAAGCCTTACGAAATTGAACCACCAGAAATCTTTGATTTTGCCTCAAACGAGATAGCTAAACCATATATGTATATCGATTCTACAGCTGGAGCTATCGTATTTCATGCGATGCCAACGGCTTCAAAAACTCGAAATACTAAATACACAAGATCGGAGTTACGTGAACAAATGACTCCTGGCAATAATAATGTGAATTGGACTTTTGCAGATGGTGCTTATATGAAAGGGAAAATTCAAATGGAAGCTACTACAAAAGCTTCAAATGGAAAATATCACAGAACTATTATTATGCAAATTCATGGGCGCTTAACCAATGAGCAACGCGATTTAATAGGTGAAGATGATAATAATGCACCTCCTATTTTAAAAATTTACTGGGATAACGGTAAGGTAAGAGTTAAAACCAAAGAATTGAAAAATTTAAACGCTTCAGATAGTGAAATATTGCACGAAGACGCATGGGATGATGACGAAGGTTTTAATTTTGAACAGGAAGTAGGGTTTAGAAAATTTGTGCTCGAAGTTAAAGTTTCCGATGGAAAAATGGTAATTATTTTAAACGGAAACGAATACAAAGTCTATGAAAATATCCATATGAAACGTTGGGGTGTTTTTGAGAATTATTTTAAAGCAGGTAATTATTTTCAAACAAGAGATGAAGGCGCTTTTTCAAAAGTTAAATTTTACGAATTAGAAGTTAGTCATTAATTACTAGATTTAATTTGTAAAAGCTAATTGATTTATGATGTGTTATTAATAAAGAAGTTTTTAAAAGTAATCACTGTTTTAAGGAAATTAAAAAAGTTGTTATTTTTGCCGAATAATTGGGGTGGCCAATAGAAAATAGAAAGAATATGAAGTCAGAAGTACTAACAAAAGTGGGGTTAAATAGTTTACAAAATGGTATTATTCTAAATTTACGTGAACTTATAAATTACAAGAATTTAGAACCAGGTGATAAGTTGCCGTCAGAGCGTATGCTTGCTGAAAAATTTGGGGTTTCACGTAGCAATGTTCGAGATGCAATTCAAACACTAGAGTTATATGGTATATTAGAAACTGTGCCGCAAAGCGGAACATTTATAGCAAATATTGGTATAATTGCTATGAATGGAATGATTGATGAAATTGTAGGGCTTGAGGAACAAGATTTTAAATCGTTAGTTGAAACCAGGATACTTTTAGAATTAAAAACTGTAAAATTAGCATCCTTAAGAAGAACTGAAGAGGATTTGAAAAATATTAAATTTGCTTTGGACGCCTATGAAGAAAAAGCGAAATTAGGTGAAGATGCTGTTCAAGAAGACCTGTTATTTCATTTAGCCATAGCAAAAGCAAGTGGAAATTCTACTATTAACACGTTTATGCTTACCATTACACCTGGTATAATTATGAACTTTGAAAAGTACCACGTATGCGATAAACGTAAATCAATTATTGGTATAAACGAGCATATGGAAATTTATGAGGCTATTAAGTCTCAAAATCCAACCGAAGCTAAAGAAAAAATGAAAAAACACTTTAGTATGCTGTATCAATATTGCTACCAAACTAGTTAATAAAGCGTTTATTTGGAGTGGTTAAATGCCTGTTTTAGGTTAGGTGTCATTGTGACTATTAATGCATTAAGCAAAAGGAATTAAAAGGCGTTTTTTATTTCGTTGAGGTTTCTTTTTGCATATTAATTAAATGCGCCATACTTGCAATAATGCGGTTGTGTTTTTTAACAAACGGATTACTTTTATCCCAAACATACCCAGCCAGTACTGCGCAAATTTGTTTTTTAACTTCTAGGTTTTCTGGTCTGTGAAAAAATAGAGTTTGTAAATTACCAGTGTACCATTCCTTCACATATGAAGAGAAAACAGTAACGCCTTCAGATATATAGTTTGCATAATCAGTTTCCCAATTTACACACTCACCGTTTAGTTCTTTAGAAATTAATTTAGCGGCTAATAATCCAGATTCTGTAGCAAAGGTAACTCCCGACGAAAAAACTGGATCTAAAAACTCGGCACTATTTCCTGTTAAAGCAAACCCTTTACCATACAGTTTAGTAACAGCTTTCGAATAATTTTTTATATGCACAGGTTTAAATTCATAGTTTAAATCACTAAATCTGTCATAATAATAATTTGAGAGCTTTAACATATTATTCATAACTTGGGTTGTACTGCCTTCATACCCTTCAAATAAGCTATTTTCACCAACAAAACCAATACTTGTTATTCCGTTAGAAAACGGTATCACCCAAAACCAAGTGTCTTTATCAATTACATCAAAAGTAATTAAAGTACCTTCTTTTCCTTCTGGACGTTTAATGTCTTTTACATGAGTGAAAATTGAGGAATGAGTCGGGATAGACGATGGTTTGTCTAAACCAAGTAACCTTGGTAAAACACGCCCATATCCAGAAGAATCAATAATAAATTTGGCGTTAATAAAATGGTTTTCCTCTGTTTCTGTTTTTATTGTAGTTAAGGAGCTTCCATCGGCATTAAATACAACATTGGTAACCTCTTGTTCAAAATTAATATCGACACCTTTGTTTATTAACTCTGTGGCAAGGGCATTATCAAAATCGGCACGAGGAACTTGCCAAGTCCAGTCCCAACCTTTGGTGTGTTTTTGGCTAAAGTCGAAATTACAAACCACATCATTACTTAAAAAACGGGCCCCCGATTTTACTTCAAAATGTTTGGCTTTTAAGCAGTCAAGTAGTCCTACTTCTTCAAAATGATCCATACATCTAGGGAGTAAGCTTTCGCCAATAACAAATCTCGGAAATTTAGATTTTTCAATAATTTTTACCTTATGTCCTTGATTATAAAGGTGTGCTGCAGCCACAATTCCAGATGGTCCTGCTCCAATTATTAAAACGTCGACAGATTCATTTTGAATATCCATAGATGGAGGAATAATTACTTATTATTTTATATTTACGACGAACTTAACTATTTTCGCGCAAGAAATTAACGATTTTACTCAATAAATTTATAAAATAAATATGCTAACCTATAAAGGAAGTCTAGAAATAGAGGATTTCTTTAAAATTATTTTTAAAGATGCACCTTTTGTTATCGATGAAGATACAATACAGAAGGTCGAAGAAAGTTTTAAATTTTTAGTCAACTTTTCTCAGGATAAGGTTATTTACGGTGTGAATACCGGTTTCGGACCAATGGCTCAATATAAAATTGAAGACTCACAGCGCATAAAATTGCAATACAACCTTATTAGAAGTCATGCGTCGGGTGTTGGGCAACCATTGGAGCCAATGTACGTTCGTGCTATAATGTTAGCACGTTTAAATACCTTATCTAAAGGCAATTCTGGTATTCATAAATCGGCTATTTTGTTAATGCAAGAGTTAATAAATAGAGATATTACACCAGTAATTTTTGAACACGGAAGTGTTGGCGCGAGCGGAGATTTAGTACAGTTAGCACATTTAGCTTTAGTTTTAATTGGTGAGGGTGAAGTGTTTTATAAAGGGGAACGAGCCAATACCTCTGATGTTTTTAAAACTGAAGATTTAAAACCAATATCAGTAGAGTTGCGTGAAGGTTTAGCCCTAATGAATGGTACTTCGGCTATGACGGGTATTGGGCTTGTAAACGTTATTTATACGCGTAAATTACTAAATAGTATGATTGTTTGTTCGTCTGCAATTAATGAAATTGTTAAAGCTTATGACGATCATTTAAGTTTAGAACTTAACCAAACCAAACGTCATAAAGGTCAGCAAGATATTGCCGAACTTATGCGAGAACACTTGTCTGATAGTAAATTAACACGTAAACGTGAGCATTATTTATATTCTAAAAACGAAAATGTTTCCGTTTTCAAAGAAAAAGTTCAAGAGTACTATTCGCTACGTTGCGTACCTCAAATTTTAGGGCCTGTTTTAGATACTTTAAATAGTGTTGAAGAAATTTTGATTGACGAAGTTAATTCGGCAAACGATAACCCAATTGTCGATGTAAAACGTAAGCATGTTTATCATGGCGGGAATTTTCATGGAGATTATGTCGCCTTAGAAATGGATAAGCTAAAAATAGCTGTTACGAAGTTAAGTATGCTTAGCGAACGCCAGCTAAATTATTTGTTAAATGCAAGGTTAAACGATATGTTACCTCCATTTGTTAATTTAGGTAAATTAGGGTTGAATTTTGGGATGCAAGGTGTGCAGTTTACAGCTACATCTACCACTGCCGAAAACCAAACACTTTCTAATCCAATGTATGTTCATAGTATTCCTAACAACAACGATAATCAAGATATTGTTAGCATGGGGACGAACGCTGCCTTAATAACAAAAAAGGTAATTGAGAATGCGTTTGAGGTTTTGGCTATAGAACTTATTACCATTGTTCAAGCTATTGAGTATCTAGAGGTTAAAGATAAAGTTTCTTCGAAAACCAAAAAAGTTTACGACGATATACGAGAAATAGTTCCTATATTTACAGAAGATATTGTTATGTATCCTTACGTAAATAAGGTAAAGCAATATTTAATGAAAATTAAATAAACCTAATAGTTACTCATTATGAAAAAACTGTTTTTTGTAGTTGCTTTTTTAAGTCTAAGTTTATGTTTTGCTCAAGAATTAGCTTTAGCAAGAATTGATGGAAAATTTGGATATATAAATAAATCTGGTGATTGGGTTATAAAACCTCAATTTCTTAATGCTAAAAGTTTTTCGGGTGACTATGCACAGGCTATGGCCGACGATAAACTTTGGGGGTATATTGATAGAAGTGGCGAGTGGGTTATAAAACCAACCTTAAAGAAAACAAAAGCTTTTAAATGTGGTATTGCCATTGTAAACGATGGTGTTTCATGGTATTATATCGATAAAACTGGGAATAAAATTTTAACCGATGTTGTAAGCGATAAGGTTTACGATTTTTCTGAAGATTTAGCTGTAGTTAGAACTGTTGATAAAGTCGGATTTATAAATAAAAAAGGAGAAGCGGTTATTCCTAAAGAGTACACCAAAGCTTTCGATTTTTATAACGGTTACTCTCGAGCTCAAAAAAATGAAAAATGGGGTTTAATTGATAAAGCTGGAAAAGAGTATATAAAAATTGAATACGAAGAAATTGGTAACCTTTATAATGGCGTAATTGTGGCTAAAAAAGATGGTGTTTGGGGGTTAATAAAAAACAAGGCCTTTACGCCAGTTGAAGGCGCTATAAAAATTTGGGATTTTACGCTCAACGGGGATGTTACCTATGCAAAAAAAGGTGAGAAAGTTGGTTTTATAAATAGTAATGGAGAATGGGTTATAGAGCCTAAATACGAAAGAGTTAGAGGCTTTAGAAAAGGTTTGGCGCCATTTTATGAAAACAAACTTTGGGGTTACATAAACAAAGAAGGAGAAGAAGTTGTAAAAGCACAATATAAAGATGTGGAAGTGTTTAGTGAAGATGGCTTAGCTCCAGTGAAAACTAAGAAAGAATGGGGTTTTATTAACACTAAAGGCGAATTAGTAATAGAAGAAAAATATGGTATTACAGCCGGAAACTTTGGTATGTTTTTTGGCATAAAAACGGAGAAAGGTTTTGTTGATGGTTTAGCTCGTGTAAAATACAAGAAACAATGGGCTTTTTTAAATACTAAAGGCGAGGTGTTAAATAATACTTGGTTCCAAAACCTAGAACATTTCGAATAATAATTAAACCAACTAAAATAATATTTTAATGAAGTGTGCCCTAATAACTGGAGGATCTAGAGGTATAGGTAAGGCAGTATGCATTCAATTAGCAAAAGATTCAGATTATCATATCCTAATAAATTACAATAGTAACGAAGCAGCAGCAAACGAAACCTTGAAGCTAGTCGAAGCCGAAGGGAATACAGGTGAAATTTTGCAATTCAATGTAGCTAATGCAGAACAAGTTCAATCTGTTTTAACAAATTGGCAAGAAAACAACCCAGAAGCAGTTGTTGAGGTTATTGTAAATAATGCAGGAATTACAAAAGACGGTTTATTTATGTGGATGCCTGCTGAAGATTGGAATAGTGTTATAAACACATCTTTAAGTGGTTTTTACAATGTAACAAACTTCTTTATTCAAAAATTACTTCGTAACCGTTATGGGCGTATTGTAAATATAGCTTCAGTTTCCGGTGTAAAAGGAACTGCCGGACAAACAAATTACTCTGCGGCAAAAGCGGCATTAATTGGTGCAACAAAAGCTTTAGCACAAGAGGTTGCAAAACGTAAAATTACTGTAAATGCTGTAGCTCCAGGGTTTATAAAGTCTGATATGACTGCCGAATTAGACGAAAAAGAACTAAAAAGCTTAATTCCAATAAACCGATTTGGAGAGCCAGAAGAAGTTGCCCATGCAGTTTCGTTTTTAATTTCTAAAAAAGCGTCTTATATTACTGGCGAAGTTTTAAACATTAACGGCGGGATATACTCCTAATTTTTAATTAATGAACAGAGTTGTAATAACAGGAATGGGAATTTATTCTTGTATTGGCGAAAACTTAGCAGAAGTTAAGGAATCGTTATACAAAGGTAAGTCTGGTATTGTTGTAGATAAAGAAAGAATAGATTTTGGTTACCGGTCGCCATTAACAGGAATGGTGTCTAAACCAAACCTAAAAGGCATATTAACACGCAAACAGCGTATTAGTATTGGTGAAGAAGGTGAGTATGCATATATGGCAACTATTGAAGCATTTAAAAACGCTAAAATAGATCAAGATTTTATCGATGCCAATCAGGTTGGTATTCTTTATGGAAACGATAGTACAACAAAATCTGTAATAGAATCTGTAGATAAAGTTAGAGAAAAAAAAGATACAACCTTAGTGGGGTCTGGTGCAATTTTTAAGGGGATGAATTCCTCTGTTACCATGAATCTTTCAACCATATTTAAACTTACAGGAGTTAATTTTACTATTAGTGCAGCCTGTGCCAGCGGATCACATTCCATTGGAATGGCCTATCAATTAATAAAAAGTGGATTGCAAGATTGTATTATTTGTGGTGGCGCACAAGAAATAAATCCATATGTTATGTCTAGTTTCGATGGTTTGGGTGTGTTTTCGATGAATATTGAAAACCCCGGACAAGCTTCAAAACCATTTGATGCTAACAGAGATGGTTTAGTGCCAAGTGGTGGTGCAGCAACTGTAATTTTAGAATCTTATGATTCTGCAATAAAACGAGGCGCTCCTATTTTAGGAGAAGTAATAGGGTATGGCTTCTCATCGAACGGCGAGCATATATCAACACCAAATGCAGCAGGTCCGAGTTATGCTATGAAAATGGCCTTAAAACAAGCGGGCATCAGCGCTAGCGATGTAGATTATGTAAATGCACATGCAACATCAACACCTGTAGGCGATGCAAACGAAGCAAAAGCTATTTTTGATGTTTTTGGAGAGCATGGTCCAGCGGTAAGTTCAACAAAATCGATGACAGGACATGAATGTTGGATGGCAGGTGCAAGCGAGGTAATTTACTCAATGTTAATGATGCAGCATGGATTTGTAGCACCAAATATTAACTTGGAAACGCCAGATGAGGATGCAAAAAAATTAAATTTAGTCAGCAAAACCTTAGATAAAAAAATTAATGTATTTTTGTCGAACTCTTTTGGTTTCGGTGGAACCAATTCAGCATTAATAATAAAAAAAATATAATTGCGCGATGACTAAAGAAGTTATTATTGAAAAAATAAACAACTTTCTTATTGATGAATTTGAAGTAGAAAGTGATGATATTTCACCAGAAGCAGATTTAAAAGAAACCTTAGATCTTGATAGTTTAGATTTTGTTGATTTAGTGGTTTCTGTTGAAGCTAATTTTGGAGTAAAGCTTGTTGGCGAAGATTTTGTTAACGTTAAAGTGCTTCAAGATTTTTATGATTTAATCGAGAATAAGCTTAGCTAAATTTGATTAAAACATTATAACTCTATATGGCTGCTGAATGGAAAGGTAAATCCAGAGGAACAGTTTTAGGTTACAAAATATTTGTGTTTTGTATAAAAAAACTAGGTGTTAAAGCAGCGTATTTTGTGCTTTATTTCGTTTCCTTTTACTTTGTGTTATTTGCCAAAGATAGTTTTAAAGCCATTTACTATTATCTAAAAAATAGACAAGGTTTTTCTAAAATTAAAAGTCTTAAAAACGTTTATAATAGTTACTTTGTTTTTGGTCAAACTATTATAGATAAAGTAGCCATTTCTTCAGGGTTACGAAATAAGTTTACTTACGAGTTTGATGGTATTGAATTAATAAATCAAGCCTTAAAAAATAAAAAAGGAGGCGTTTTAATTAGCGCACATGTGGGGAATTTTGAAATTGCCGAACATTTTTTTGGAGATTTAGATGAATCTGCTTCAATAAGCCTTTTAACCACAGATCAAGAGCACACTGCAATTCAGGAGTATTTAGAAAGTGTAACTACAAAATCTAACATCAACCTCATTATATTAAAAGACGATTTGTCTCATGTTTTCGAGATAAATGCTGCCTTGGCACGAAACGAAATTGTTTGTATTACAGGCGATCGTTACACAGAAAACACAAAGTTTTTAGAGAAAGAATTACTTGGTGAAACTGCTAAATTTCCTGCAGGACCTTTTATGTTAGCTTCACGATTAAGAGTTCCTGTGTTGTTTGTGTATGTAATGAAAGAGAATAATTTGCACTATCATTTATACGCAAGACAATCTAAAGCAAAATATCGCGATGTAGATTCTCTTTTAAAAGATTACACCGATAGCCTATCTTGGATTTTAAAAAAGTATCCATTACAATGGTTTAACTATTTCGATTTTTGGGGAAAACTCAAAAAATAGGTGTTGTTTATAACCAACTATTTAGTTTCATAATAAAAGTTAGGTTTAACGTTTTAATTATTTATTTTTACTCATAATTTTAAAAGCACCATGAAGCAAGTTTTAGTTTTGCATTATTCTCAATCTGGTCAACTAACAGAAATTGTTAATAATATAGTTACAGATTTTAAGAATGATGACGCCGTAGAGCTTCATTATCATAATATCGAACTAGAACAAAACTTTCCTTTTCCGTGGACAAAAAAAGATTTTTTTGGTGTGTTTCCCGATACATTTTTGCAACACGCCAAAGCAGTAAAACCTATTCCCGAGGCTATTTTAAATAATACATACGATTTAATAATTTTTGGTTATCAAGTATGGTATTTAACGCCATCGTTACCAATATCTTCTTTTTTACAGTCAGAAAGTGCAAAAACGTTGTTTTCAGGATCCAAGGTTGTAACTGTAAGTGGTACCAGAAATATGTGGATTATGGCACATGAAAAAGTAAAGAAACATCTAAAAAGTTTAAATGCTAGTTTAGTAGGTAATATTGCTTTGGTTGATAGGCATATTAATCATATTAGTGTCATAACTATTGTAAGATGGATGTTTTCGGGTAAAAAAAAGAAATATTTAGGCCTTTTTCCTAAACCAGGAGTAAGCCAGAGGGATATTGATAACGCCGTTAAATTTGGCCCAGTAATTAAACAACATTTATTTCAAAACTCTTTTAATGATTTACAAGAGAACTTGTTAAAAAATGATGCTGTAAAAATAAAACCGTTTTTAATAACCGTAGATCGCAAGGCGAATGTTATATTTACAAAATGGGCAAATTTTATTCATAAAAGCAGCGAGCCAAATACAAAAAAACGAGAAACCTTGTTAAAATTTTTCAATGTGTATTTGTTTATTGCAATTTGGGTTGTTTCTCCAATTGTTTTTATCTTATTTTTGCTTACTTATGTTTTTAACATCCCAAAAATTAAAAAGCAGAAGGAGTATTACACTTCCGTAGAGCTATTAGAGAATACTAAATAACATATGAAAGAAGTATACATAACGCGTGTTTCAAAGTTTTTACCAAACAAACCAGTTTCTAACGATGAGATGGAAGAAAAACTGGGTTTAATTAACGGTAAACATTCCAAAGGAAGACGCATTGTTTTAAGAAATAACCAAATTAAAACAAGGTATTATGCTATTGATGAAAATGGTGAGGTTACGCATAACAATGCCCAACTTACTACAGAAGCTATTAATAGACTTTGTGATGATGATTTTAAAACTACAGATATAGAAGTATTATCTTGTGGTACTTCAAGTCCAGATCATATTTTACCATCTCATGCTTCAATGGTGCATGGGTTTTTAAAAAACGGAAATCTTGAAGTAAACTCACCAACTGGAGCCTGTTGTTCAGGAATGAACGCTTTAAAATATGGTTACTTTTCAGTAAAATGTGGGCAATCTAATAATGCTGTAGTTTCTGGTTCAGAACGTAGCTCTACTTGGATGCGATCAGATCTTTTTGAAGATGAAGTAAAGCACTTAGAATCTTTAGAAGAAAACCCAATAATTGCTTTTAATAAAGATTTTTTACGATGGATGCTTTCTGATGGTGCCGGTGCTTGTTTACTTGAAGCAGAACCAAAAGGTGAGCAGCCTTTAAGAATAGATTGGATTGAAGGATTCTCGTATGCCTTCGAGCTCGATGCTTGTATGTATTCTGGTGGCGAAAAACAAGAGGACGGATTTTTAAAACCATGGCGTGAATACGCATCGGATCAATGGAGTAAAAAAACACTTTTTGCAGTGCAACAAGATGTTAAACTTTTGGGGGCTAATATTCTAGAAAAAGGAGTAGATAGCTTAAAACGTACTTTTGCAAAACACAATATTTCTGCAGACGATATAGATTATTATTTACCTCATATTTCTTCCTATTATTTTAAAGAAGGGTTGTACGATGCCATGAAAGAAGCAGGTATTAAAATTCCTTGGGAAAAATGGTTTATGAACCTACAAACCGTAGGTAATGTTGGTGCAGCATCTATATATTTAATGTTAGAAGAATTAGTAGCTTCAGGACAATTACAAACAGGACAAAAAATATTACTATCTGTTCCAGAAAGTTCAAGATTTTCATATTCAATTGCCTTATTAACGGTTTGCTAAAATTATGAGTGCACAATTTCCAATAAAGGATATCACAAGCTTAATACCTCAAAAAGTGCCGTTTGTAATGGTAGATTCGTTGTTAAGTTTTGCAGAAACCGAAGTGGTATCGGCATTTACTGTTCCATCAGATAATATTTTTGTGGAAAACAACTGTTTTACCGAACCTGGATTAGTAGAAAACATGGCGCAAACAATTGCTTTGCATACCGGTTATAATTATTTTGTAAAAGGAGAAGAGTCTCCAACAGGTTATATTGGTTCAATAAAAAAAACACATATATCTAAACTTCCAAAGGTAAACGAAACCATAACAACTAAAGTGAATATCCTGCACGAAATATTAGGTGTAACTATGGTGGAAATTGTTGTTTTTAATGCTGAAAATGTAGAAATTGCTTCGGCTGAAATGAAAACCGTTTTAGCTAACTAATGAATCTTTCGGAAATAAACATTAGCGAATTATTACCTCATCGACCGCCTTTTTTAATGGTTGATAAAGTAATTTCGATTGATGACGAAAGTGTTTCCACTCAGTTTTTTATAAAAGAATCTTCAATTTTTAACGATAATGGCAAGTTTGCCGAAGCAGGTTTAATAGAACACGCGGCACAAACCTGTTCTTGTATAGTGGGTAAATCGTTTTACGATAATAAATCAACGGTTAGGCTTATTGGTTTTATTAGTGCCATAAAAAAAGTTACAATATACAGTTTACCTAAAGTAAATACTACAATTACTTCAAAAGCCAACTTAATTTCCCGGTTTGATGCGGACGATTATAGTTTGTGTAATATTGAATGCACCATATCTCAAGACCATAAAGAATTAGTATCTTGCAATCTCAATTTAATTATTCGAGAAATTAATTAAGCTATGAAAGCAAACGAAGTTCCTCAGGATAAAAGTAGTTTAGATTCTATAAATCAAAAAGAATTATGCTACGCAACAGACGAAAGTGGTAATTACATAACTACAAAAAGTAGTGGTTGGACGCCAAAAACAATTGCTTTAAACAATGCTATTGAAGATATTAAAGAGCGTGCCGAAGAAGCCAAACAACGTGTGCTAAATAACGAAACAAGCCCCATTGAATATTATATGGAATTAAACCGAATGGATGTTACCATTCTTGCAGGTTACGTTGGTATTTGGCCATTTCGAGTAAAACGACATTTTAACCCGAAACGTTTTAAAAAACTATCAGATAAATTATTGCAAAAATACGCCGATGCTTTTAACATAAGTTTAAAGCAATTAAAACAAGGAGATTTAAATGAAGATTGATTTTAAACATCACCAATCTGCACACTGCGAAAATGGTGTAGTTTCAAATTTAATGAAGCATAATGGCTTAAACATTAGCGAACCTATGATTTTTGGTATAGGTTCTGGGCTTATATACTGTTACATTCCGTTTCTAAAGGTAAATCATGGGCCAGCAGTAACCTATCGTGTTATGCCTGGGCTTATTTTTAAACGTTTTGCAAAACGAATAGGCGTGACTTTTAAACGTGAAAAATTTAAAAGTGTAGCCAAAGCGAAACAGCGTTTAGACGAAAATTTAAAAAACAACAACCCGGTTGGTTTACAAGTTGGTATTTATCATTTGTTATACTTGCCAGATCATTACCGTTTTCATTTTAATGCCCATAATATAGTGGTTTATGGTAAAGAAGGTAACAATTATTTGGTTAGCGATCCTGTTATTGAAACCGTTGCAACTTTAGATGAAAAACAAATGGAAAAGGCGCGTTTTGCCAAAGGTCCATTTGCGCCAAACGGACAAATTTATTATCCCATTTCTTTCCCAAAAGAAAGTGACATTCCGTATAAAGAAGCCATTGTAAAAGGTATAAAACAAACGTGTCGAGATATGTTGGCGCCAATTCCAATTGTTGGTGTAAAAGGCATTCGAATGGTGGCAAAACTCATTAAAAAGTGGCCAAAGAAAAAAGGTATAAAAGTAGCCAATCATTATTTGGGGCAAATTGTACGTATGCAAGAAGAAATTGGTACCGGTGGTGGTGGCTTTCGTTATATTTTTGCTGCTTTTTTACAAGAATCTAGTGCTATTTTAAATAATGAAAAACTCATGGAACTCTCTAAGGAAATGACCGTAATTGGCGATTTATGGAGAGATTTTGCTTTGGAAGCATCGCGTTTATACAAAAACCGCAAGGCAACAACAGGATCGTACGATAAGGTTTCGGAGATGTTATTTGAGTTAGCAGATAAAGAAGAAGTGTTTTTTAAAACATTAAAAAAAGCCATAAAATAGAAAATGATAGTAATAGATAAAATCTCAAAAAAATATGTAGGTGCCGATAATTATTCGGTGTCTAATTTGAGTCTGTCTATAAAAGATCAAGAAATTTTTGGGCTTTTAGGGCCAAATGGCGCCGGAAAAACAACCCTAATTTCTATGTTATGTGCTTTGGTAAAACCAACTTCGGGGCATTTTACCATCAATAATTTAAACTATAAACAGCACAAAACTGAAATTAAAAAACTTATAGGTATTGTGCCACAAGAATATGCGTTGTACCCAACCTTAACTGCGTTCGAGAATTTAAAATATTTTGGTAGCATGTATGGTTTAAAAGGTAAAGCGCTAAACCAAAAAATATTAAGTCACCTAGAAATTTTAGGGCTAGAGAAATTTGCAAACAAGAAAATTGATACTTTCTCTGGCGGTATGAAACGTCGCGTTAATTTATTAGCGAGTATTTTACATAACCCTAAAGTTTTAATTTTAGATGAACCTACGGTTGGGGTAGATGTGCAGTCTAAAAACGTGATAATTAATTTTTTAAAAGAGCTTAATGCAAACGGAACAACTATAATTTATACCTCGCATCATCTTAATGAAGCAGAGCAGTTTTGTACAAAAGTGGCCATTATAGATCACGGAAAAATAATTATTGAAGGAAAGCCAAAGGATTTAATTAATCAATCTGACGAATTGCATAACCTTGAAGATGTATTTATAAGTTTAACCGGTAAAGAACTTCGCGATTATGCATAAGTTACTAGCATCGGCATATAAGGAGTTTTTATTGTTAAAACGAGATTTTGGTAGTGTTATCATCTTGTTTGTAATGCCTTTGGTGTTAATAATTACCATTACTTTAATTCAAGATAGCACTTTTAAAACCATCGAGAATACTCAAATTCCTATTTTGGTGGTAGATAATGATAAAGGTGAAGTCGCCAAAACCATGTTGGAAGGTTTGCAATCTTCGGAAGCTTTTGAAATTATTATGAGTGCTACTGAAGCTGAAGCGAAAGATTTGGTATTTGGTGGCGATTATCAATTGGCAGTAATAATTCCAACTCATTTAACTTCAGATTTAAATAAAAAAGTAAATAATAACGTCGATAATTTACTGCAAAATTTCGGAATAGGCTCAGAAAGCAATGCTTCAGAACAACCAGAAGTTACAAGTAAAGAAGTGCGTTTATATTTCGATCCTGCAACACAAGTATCATTTAAAAATTCGGTTAAAAATGGTATTGATAAAATGATTTCAAAAATTGAAATGAAAACCATTTACACTAGTTTTCAAAAGCAATTAAGTGAAAATCCAGACGATGTTATTTTTAAAACCGATAATTTTGTAAAGTTTAAAGAAATACTTCCAAAAAAAGACAATGAAGAATTTATTCCAAACTCTGCACAACATAACGTTCCTGCTTGGTCGTTATTTGCCATTTTCTTCATAATTGTACCTTTATCAATAAATATTGTAAAGGAAAAAAGTCAAGGCACCTTTGTTAGGTTGCGTACAAATCCAGTAAGTTATGCCACGGTTTTAGGTGGTAAAACGGTTGTGTATTTAGCGGTTTGCCTTATTCAATTTGCATTAATGCTGGCGGTTGGTGTATTCGTATTTCCAAAAATTGGGTTACCAACACTCGATGTTTCTGGCAGGTTGCCATTGTTGTTTGTAGTTAGTATTTTTGCTGGCTTAGCAGCAATTGGCTTAGGTGTTTTAATTGGTACTATTGCAAAAACCCAAGAACAGTCGGCGCCATTTGGAGCCACGTTTGTGGTTATTTTGGCAGCGATTGGTGGTGTTTGGGTGCCCGTTTTTATAATGCCAAAGTTTATGCAAGTATTATCGAATATTTCGCCTATGAACTGGGGATTAAATGCTTATTACGATGTGTTTTTACGCAACGGAAGTTTAGCCAGTATTTTGCCAGAATTAGCATTGCTGTTATTGTTTTTTATAGTAACTACGTTGCTATCAATATTTTTTAACGAGAAGAAACATGCGGTCTAAACCAAAAGAAATAGAACATACAAGTAAAGTGCGGGTAAGGTTTGTAGAAACCGATCCGTTAGGAATTGTATGGCACGGAAATTACATTCAATATTTCGAAGATGGTAGGGAAAACTTTGGAAGGCATCATGGTATTTCATATTTAGATCAAAAAGAATACGGTTTTGCAACGCCAATAATAGAATCGAAAACCAAGCATAAACGCCCTTTAAAATATGGAGATGTAGCCACTATAAAAACCATTTTTGTAGATAGTTCGGCAGCAAAAATGATTTTTCGCTACGAAATATACAACCAAAAAAACGAGTTGGTTTGCACTGGGGAAACCGTTCAGGTTTTTGTAGATAATATTGGGCAAGGTGAATTGTGGTTAACGCCACCAGATTTTTTTACAGATTGGAAGAAAAAAGTAGGTTTGCGAGATGAGTAAAGTATATCTGTCATATAACAACATTATCTCATCTTTAGGCTTCAATAGCGCTTCGGTTGCGAAAGAAGTGATGCTTGGTAATTCCGGATTGAAACAAATTAAGGATACTTCGGTAATGCCAGAACCTTTTATGTCATCTTTAATAGATGATGATGCGTTAACGGCAGCTTTCAAAAATAAAACAGAAAAAAAATATACCAAACTTGAAAAGATGTTTATTACATCGCTTCAAGATACTTTAGGTCAATCTAACATTGTGTTAACCGATCGTGTTGGTCTCATTATTTCAACAACAAAAGGCAATATAGATGCTTTAGATGCTGAAAACGATTTCCCAAAAGAACGTGCTTATCTCGATGTTTTAGCTAAAAATGTAGCCCATTATTTTGGTTTTCAAACGGAACCTATTGTGTTGTCAAACGCATGTGTGTCTGGTGTTTTGGCGGTTGCGGTAGCTAAACGTTACATAAAAAGCAACATGTTCGATCATGTGTTTATTGTGGCGGGCGATTTGGTTACCGAGTTTATTTTATCGGGTTTCAATTCTTTTCAAGCATTAAGTTCAGAAATTTGTAAACCTTACGATAAAAATAGAATAGGTATTAATATTGGCGAAGTAGCCGTGAGCGCTCTAGTCACTAAAAATGAAGAAAATTTAAGTGACGAAGCGGTTGAAATTTTAGGCGAAGCATCTTGTAACGATGCCAATCATATTTCAGGACCATCGCGTACTGGCGAAGGTTTGTACAGAAGTATAAAATCGGCTTTAGCGCAATCAAATTTAACTTCAGAAGACATCGATTATATTTCCGCCCACGGTACGGCAACCATGTATAACGACGAAATGGAAGCGATTGCATTAAACCGTTTGGGTTTAGAAAAAACACCAATGAATAGTTTAAAAGGGTATTTTGGACACACATTAGGCGCATCAGGTTTATTAGAAACCATAATTGGTATGTACGCCTTAAAACAAAATATGCTAATAAAAACCTTAGGTTTTGCAGAAATGGGTGTAACACAGCCTATAAATGTTATTGAAAACACTGTAGAAAAGCCGTTATCAACATTTTTAAAAACAGCTTCGGGTTTTGGCGGTTGTAATACAGCGGTTATTTTTAAAAAAGTAAAATAAGATTGATAATTAATAATGAAAAATCAGTTTAAAATATCGTCTTATTGCCATGTTAAGCAAAATAAAATTAGCCTTAACGGAACTGTTTTGTTTTCAGCTGAAGCTGAAGAATCAAAATTTTTAAAGCAAGCTTATAAAGCCTTAGATGTTAATTATTCCAAGTTTTTTAAAATGGATAAATTAAGTCAGTTAGCTTTTTTAGCAGCCGATGTTTTGTTGCAACACGAAAATATTTCCGAAGAAAACCAAGAAAATATAGCCTTGGTTATGGGGAATAAAGCATCGAGTTTAGATACCGATAGAAAACACCAAGACAGTATTCAAGATAAAGCAAGTTATTACCCAAGCCCTGCGGTGTTTGTGTATACCTTGCCAAATATTATGTTGGGAGAAATTAGTATTAAATACAAATTGTACTCAGAAAACAGTTTCTTTGTATTCGAAAATTTTAAAACCAACTATTTTTATAATTACACGAATAGTTTAATTGACGATAAAAAGGCCGATAAAATTTTATGCGGTTGGGTAAATGTAGATGATGAAGATTACGAAGCCTTTTTATATCTTGTAACACCCAACGGAAATTTACAACATACAGAAAAACAAATAAATACATTATATAACGAATTATGGAAGCTTTAAAACAAGAATTGAAAGAAAGCCTTGTAGAACAATTAAATTTGGAAGATATAACACCTGCCGAAATTGCTGATGACGATATGTTATTTGGAGATGGTTTAGGTTTAGATTCTATTGATGCTTTAGAGCTTATTGTAATGCTCGATAAAACTTACGGTATAAAATTAACCGACCCAAAACAAGGTCGTGCTATTTTCGAAAGTATTAACACCATGTCTGCATACATCGCAGAACACCGTACAAAATAATTACAAAAATGGGTAAAGGCGTTGCAATTACAGGTATGGGTATTATATCTGCTATTGGAAACAATGTAGACGAAAATCGCGAAGCACTTTTTGCTGGTAAAACGGGCATTGGTCGCGTGGTTAAAATTAACACCAATCATAAAAATGAAATTATGGTTGGTGAAATTGCATATACCAATAGCCAACTAGAAAACCTATTGCAATTACCCGAAACTAATAATTATTCAAGAACCGCTTTGTTAGGTGCTGTCGCTGCTAAAGAAGCAGTTGAAAGTGCTTGTATTTCTGATATAAATGAATATAAAACCGGTTTAATATCAGCAACCAGTGTTGGTGGTATGGACATGACCGAGAAATACTATTACGAGTATTTAGAAGATAAAACGGTTCAAAAATATATCGAAGCCCATCATGCGGGCGACTCTACCCAAAAAATAGCTGAACAATTGGGGCTTAAAAATAGTTTGGTAACAACTATTAGCACTGCTTGTTCTTCGGCTGCAAATGCCATTATGTTGGGTGCAAGACTTATAAAATCTGGTAAATTAGATCGTGTTATTGTGGGTGGAGCCGATTGCTTATCGAAATTCACGATTAACGGATTTAAAAGTTTAATGATTTTGTCAGACACCTACAATACACCCTTCGATGAAAACCGAAAAGGTTTAAATTTAGGTGAAGCTGCTGCCTTTTTGGTGTTAGAATCTGATGCAGTTGTTAAAGCTGAAAATAAAAACGTATTGGCTTATTTAAAAGGTTACGGTAATGCCAACGATGCGTTTCATCAAACCGCATCATCAGAGAATGGCGATGGTGCTACTTTAGCTATGCAACAAGCCTTAAAAGTGGCAAATTTAAATGCAGAAGCGATAGATTATGTAAATGCGCATGGAACAGCTACGGGAAATAACGATTTATCTGAAGGAAAAGCCTTTTTACGCGTGTTTAATACAATGCCGCCCTTTAGTTCTACAAAACCGTTTACAGGACACACTTTAGCCGCTGCTGGTGGTATTGAAGCGGTGTTTTCGGTATTGGCTTTACAACATAATGTGTTGTATCCAAATTTAAATTATAAAACACCAATGTCGGCATTTAATCTTGTGCCAGAATTGGAGTTAAAGGAAAAACCGATAACAAACATTTTATCAAATTCTTTAGGTTTTGGTGGGAATTGTTCAACCTTAATATTTTCAAAACAAGCGTAGTTATGGAAAAGGTTTACGTAAATGGTTTAGGAAGTATTTCGGCGCAAAATACATTTGATAATTCTGAGTTTTTAAACAGCGTTGAATTTTATACAGAAAACGTTATTCCGGCAATAGATGTTAATTACAAAGCATTTATTTCGCCTGCAGCTGCACGACGTATGGCAAAAGGCATTAAAATGGGAATTGCGGTCTCAAGAACCGCTTTACAAGAAGCAAATTTAGAAAATGTGGACGCTATTATTACCGGAACAGGTATGGGCTGTGTGCGCGATTCCGAAAAGTTTTTAAGTGCAATAATCGATAATGATGAGCAATATTTAACACCAACGCCGTTTATACAATCTACACACAATACAGTTGGTGGCCAAATAGCTTTAGATATAGGTTGCAAAGGTTATAATTTTACCTATGTGCATGCGTCTGTATCGTTTGAGTCGGCTTTATTAGATGCGCTTTTACAGATAAAAACAGATGAAAGCCATTCTATTTTAATAGGTGGAGTAGATGAATTGGCGCCACATACTATAGAAATTCATAAAGCGGTAAATCATATAAAATCTGAAGCTGTTGAGGCTTCAAAATTACTGGAAAATAAAACAAAAGGTGCTGTATTTAGCGAAGGCGCTAATTTCTTTGTGGTTTCAAATGAAAAATCTGAAACTAGCTACGCTGAGGTTGTCGATGTGAAATTAATTAACACTTTGGAAGCCGATGAATTAGAAACAGAGCTTAAAGCGTTTTTAAAAGAACAAAAGCTTACTGTTCAAGATTTAAGTGCTGTTGTTTTAGGCTGTAATGGCGATGTAGAATTTGATGGGTTTTACGATGTTTTAGCCGAAAATAGCTTAAAAGACATGCCGCAATTATATTACAAGCATTTGTCGGGCGAGTTTCATACCGCATCCTCTTTTGCGTTTTGGTTGGCTGCTCGTGTATTAAAATCGCAAACCATTCCAGAAGCTGTGGTTTTAAAAGGAGACATGCCTTCAGAAATAAAAAATGTATTACTTTACAACCAGTATCGCGGGCAAAATCATAGTTTTACTTTATTAAAATCATGCTAAATTTTAAAACCATAAGCATTGTTAGTTGTATTGCTTTACTTGGTTTAATTATTTGTAATAGCAGTTGGATTTTCATGGTTATGGTCGTTGTAATTTGGTTTGTAATTACGGGTTTAGGTTCAGGTTTAATTGGTTGGAATTATCATTTAAAATCGGTGCTTTCAAATGCAGAAACATCAAAAAATGCAGTTTCAATTACCTTTGATGATGGCCCAAATACAGAATTCACGCCTAAAGTAATATCGCTCTTAAACCAGTTTAATGCAAAAGCCACTTTTTTTTGTATTGGTAAACAGGCTAAAAATCATCCAGAAATTTTAAAACAAATTATTGCCGAAGGTCATATAATTGGCAATCATACGTTTTCTCATGCGAATAACTTCGGATTTTTTACTACTAAAAAAGTTATTTCAGAATTAGAGAAAACAAACAAAGTAATTGAAGAAATTACAGGGCTGAAAATGAAATTATACAGACCTGCATTTGGGGTTACAAATCCTAATATAGCTAAAGCGGTAAAGGTTTTAGGTGTAACATCGGTAGGTTGGAATGTACGCTCGCTCGATACAACTTCGCGAAGTGCAGAATCTGTTTTAAATAGAATAACAAAGCGCTTAAAAGCAGGCGATATTATTCTGTTGCACGACACTAGCGAGAAATCGCTCATCGTTTTGGAACAATTATTGTTATTTTTACAAAAGAAAAATTTAGCATCGGTAACTGTTGATGCTTTATGCGATTTACAACCTTATGAATAAAATTTTATTGGTCTTTTTGTTTATGGCATCTTTAGTTGGTGCGCAGCAAAAAATGACAAATACCGAAGCCAAAGCATTAAAAGCTTTAGTGAAAAATAGAGCGTCGCAAACTAAAACCATTGTTAGCGATTTTACGCAATATAAGCATCTCGATTTTTTATCGAACGATATAGTAACACAAGGGAAATTACATTTTAAATCGCCCGATTTTGTAAAGTGGGCTTACGTAAAGCCGTTTCAATACAGTGTTATATTTAAAAATAAAACCCTATTTATAAATAACGAAGGCAGTAAAAGTGAAGTAGATGTTGGCTCGAGTAAAATGTTTACAGAACTTAATAATTTAATCGTAAAAAGTGTAAAAGGCGATATGTTTGATGATGCGCAGTTTGCTATTGCTTATTTTAATGTTGAAGAAGGTAGCTTAGTTCAGTTTGAGCCTAAAGACCCAAAACTAAATGAGTTCATAAAAAGTTTCCATATAGTTTTTAGTGAAAAAGGAGATGTTGAGACTATAAAAATGATTGAGCCTTCAGGCGATTACACAAAAATTGAATTTACAAACCGGGTATTAAACTCAACGATTAGCAATGCGATTTTTAATAATTAGTTTTTGTTTTTTGTTGGTTTCATGTGGTTCGTATAGTAAAAAATACGAGTTGCAAAGTGAACCCGTTGTAACAAAATCAATTGAAAATAAGTATTTCGACTCCAAAGTAACCGATTATGTTTACAAATCTAATATAACGGTTTATGGCAATAATTTTGGGGGTTTGTTAATTGTAAAAAAACTAGCAGAAAACAATCATCGTGTGGCGTTTACTACCGAGTTTGGTAATAAAATTTTCGATTTTTCTTTTGTAGATGATGGCTTCAAAATAAACTATATACTTGAAGATTTAAATAAAAAAATGCTGATTAATATTTTGCAAGAAGATTTTTCAACCTTAATAAAGTCCAATCTTCCGGTAACGGCAGCTTTCAAAAAAGATAACTTCAATGTTTTAAAATCCGAAAGTGCTAAAACCGATTTGTACTATTATTTTTTAAATTCAGATTTATCTAAAATTGAAAAAGTAAAACATCAAAAGGCTAAAACAATTTTTTTATTCAGCGAAATAAAGAATAATATTGCACAACAAATTGAGATTGTGCATCAATCTATAAAATTACATATTAAGCTAAACGCCTTAAATCAATAAATAATGAAAAATAAACTACTTAGTTTGCTGCTTTTGTTACTGGTTTCAACAAGTTTTGCCCAAGTAACCTTTAAACCAGGACTTCGTTTTGGAGCTAATTTTTCAGAAATTACTAATACATCAAGTTATAAAAATAAAACAAATTTTTATGCGGGTGTTTTTGCTGAAATAAAATTTACTGAGTTTTACGCCTTACAGCCAGAATTATTTTATAGTAAACAAGGTGCAAAGCATAAAAATAATGAGGGAGATATAGATATAGATTATTTATCTGTTGCTCTTGCAAATAAGTTTTTTATCGACAAGAACTCTGGTTTACATATTATTTTAGGACCTAGTATAGATATTAATTTGGAATATAATTGGGTTAGTGTTTTAAACGATAACGTAGATTACGAATTAACTCCAATAGATTTAAGTTTGTTGGGTGGTATTGGTTACGAGTTTCCAAATGGGTTGTCTATAGAAGCACGATTGAAGCAAGGATTAATAGATTTGGATCTATTTAATAATGCTGATTATAATGATAACGAAAACAACCAACAGGACGATAACCAACTAAATAAAGTGTTTCAATTAGGGATAACCTATAAATTTAAATTTCGCTAATGCTATTACAAGACTTCTATAAAATAAACAGTATACAAACCGAAAGCGGACAAACTATAGCTGCCGTAACAATTAATAAAGATCACGAAGTTTTTAACGGGCATTTCCCTGGAAATCCTGTAACTCCGGGTGTTTGTATTATGCAAATAGTAAAAGATATTACTAGTAAAGTGGTTGAAAAATCGCTTTTTATGGAATCGTCTAGCAATGTTAAATTCATGGAAATTATTAATCCAGAAGTTAATCAAGATTTAGAGTTTATTTTAAATATTTCCGAAGTTGAAGGCGTTTATAAAGTAAAAAACGTAACCAAGTTTAACGATACTATTGCACTAAAACTTAGCATGAATTTAAAAGTGGTTTAAAATGAAACTATTAATTTCTTTTTTATTGTTTTTGGTTGTTGTGCCACAAAAAATTGATTTAAAATCGGTTAGAGAAACGTATAAACAATCGGCCGCAAGCCAAGAAAAAACAGAGCAACTCGATAAAATCTTAACGGCTGTAACAAAAAATGATAAACCAGCGCTAGTTGCTTATAAAGGTGCGGTTATTGCCTTAAAAGCAAAAAATGCCGAGAAAATTAAAGATAAAAAAGAAGGATTTATTGAAGGCGTTTCGTGGGTAGAACATGCTATTGAAAAAAGCCCAAACGATTTAGAATCACGATTAATTCGGTTAAGTATTCAAGAAAATTCACCTAAAATTTTAGGATATAAAAAGAATATTACCGAAGATAAAACGAAACTTTTAAATGGTTTAAAAAGTATTTCCGATAGTGATTTGAAAAATTATATAGAAGATTATATCTTGCAATCGAAAGTTTTTACTGATGAAGAAAAGGCAGAAATTTCAAAGTAATTTGAAAAAATAAGCACTTTCAGTAAAATAAAAGCAAATGAAAAACCAATCAACCAAAACCAGCATTTGCGTAATCATTCCAACCTACAACAATGAAAAAACATTGGTTCGGGTTATTGATGGCGTTTTAAACTATTCTAACAACATAATTGTTGTAAATGATGGTTCTACAGACAGCACGCCAAATATTCTTGGAAATTACGCCGAAAAGGTTGATGTTATAGCCTTTGAAAAAAATCAAGGAAAAGGAAAAGCGCTACGCGAAGGCTTTAAATTTGCCATTAATAAAGGTTACGATTTTGCCATTACTATAGATTCTGATGGACAACATTTTCCTGAGGACATTCCTAGTTTTATTAATGCTTTAGAAGCGCATCCAGATGAAAATTTATTGCTTATTGGTTCAAGAAATATGAGTCAAGAAGGTGTGCCTAAAAAAAGTAGTTTTGGTAATAAATTTTCTAATTTTTGGTTTTGGTTTGAAACGGGAATAAAATTAGAAGACACACAATCTGGTTACCGACTTTATCCATTACACGCTATAAAAAAGCGTAAATTTTTCACTAATAAATTCGAGTTCGAAATTGAAGTTATTGTACGTTTAGCTTGGGCAGGTATTAAAGTTAAAAACATGCCAGTAAAAGTGTTGTACGATATGAGCGAACGGGTTTCGCATTTTAGACCAACAATTGATTTTGCCAGAATTAGTGTGCTAAACACAGTTTTAGTTCTCATAACTTTACTTTACATAAAACCTCGAGATTTATTTCGGAGATTAAAAAAAAAAGGCATTAAACGTTTTTTTTTAGAAGACTTTCTAGGAAGCCAAGATTCGCCAAAAAAGAAGGCACTTTCGGTTGGTTTGGGCGTGTTTATTGGGTTGTCGCCACTTTGGGGATTTCATACGGTTACAGTTATTTTTTTGGCCATGCTTTTTAAGTTGAATAAAACCATTGCATTTGCATTTTCTAATGTTAGTTTGCCTCCGTTTATACCTTTTATAATTTATTTAAGTTCTAAAATAGGGCAGTACATTTACGGTGTAGAGTTTAGTTATAAGCTCGACGATTTAACTAAAGATTTCGTGATTCTAGAACACCTGGAAACTTACATTGTTGGAAGTTTCGTTTTAGCAACTATAGCTTCGTTAGTGTTAACTGCACTCAGTTTTTTATTGTTTAATTTAGTTAGAAATAAAAACGTAATTGTAAATAATGGCTAAAATTTTCTTCGGCATATATAACACAATCCAAAAAAATAAAATCCTTGGTTTTACGGGTTTTTTAATACTGTTGTTGGGCTTAATTTTTGTGTCGACTAAAATTGAGTTTGAAGAAGATATTACTAAACTTATTCCAATAAATAAAGGCAACGAAAACGTTAGTAAAGTGTTTAAATCGATGAAGTTTGCCGATAAAATAATAGTAAATATAGCTTTAGAAAATGAAGGCAATGTAAATGATTTAACCGCATTTGCCGATGCTTTTTTAGATAGTTTAAATGTAACTTCTAGTCAATATATTGATAATATTCAAGGTAAAATTGATGATGAAGCCACCGAAAAAACACTCGATTTTGTTTACAATAATTTACCACTTTTTTTAAATGCTGAAGATTATAAAACTATAAAAAGCAAATTAGGACAAGATAGTTTAGCGGGCATTACCAAAAATAACTACAAAACCTTGGTGTCGCCATCTGGAATTGTTTTAAAGAAAACCATAGTAAAAGATCCTTTAGGTTTATCTTTTTTAGGATTGAAAAAACTACAAAGTTTAAGTCTTGGAAACGATTTTAATTTATCTAACGGTTATTTACTTACCGCCGATAAAAAACATATTTTGTTATTTGTATCACCAAAGTTAAAATCGAGTGAAACGGCACAAAATGCTAAACTTTCCGAAAACTTATATGCTTTAGCAAATACCTTAAATTCAAGTTTTAAAGATAAAGTTAGTGTCGATTATTTTGGGGGTGCATTAGTAGCTGTAGAAAATGCCAAACAAATAAAACACGATATACAGTTTACGGTTAGCATTACCTTAACTATACTTTTGGTAATACTCATAATATTTTATCGTAAGCTCTTGCTGCCAATTATTTTGTTTGTTCCAACCATTTTTGGCGGACTTTTGGCAATTACTGTGTTGTTTTTGTTCCGTGAAAAAATATCGGCTATTTCTTTAGGTATTGGTTCGGTTTTATTAGGTGTAACGCTAGATTATGCATTGCATATTCTTACTCATATTCGCGATAATAACAATATAAAATCGCTTTACAAGGAAATAACAAAACCAGTTTTAATGAGTAGTGTAACCACCTCGTTGGCTTTTTTCTGTTTGTTGTTTTTAGATTCGCAGGCGCTTCAAGATTTAGGCTTATTTGCAGGTGTAAGCGCTTTAGGAGCTTCTGTTTTTGCTTTATTGTTAATTCCGCATTTATATAAAAAATCTCAATCAAAAAATTATTCCAATACGGTTATTGATGCTTTTGCAAGTATAAATTTTCATAAAAATAAATTTGCTTTTATAGTTATTGCTTTGGCAATAATGGTGTCGTTATTTACCTATAATAAGGTTGGTTTTAATAAAGATTTAAGTAAGCTAAATTTTGAGCCGCCTAAATTAATGAAAGCGCAAAGTAATTTAGAGGAAATTACAAATGTGGCGTCCAAATCGGTTTATGTAGCGGCGCATGGTAATACATTACAAGAGGCGTTACAGGTAAACGATTCCGTATTTAATCTATTAAATGGATTAAAACAAAACAAAGAAATTATCGATTTTAGTTCGGTTGCAGCTTTGGTGCAATCTGAAAACAATCAGAAGGAAAAAATAAAACAATGGCAGCAATTTTGGAATGAAAACGATAAAGATTCAGTAAAATTAAATTTAATTGAAAGCGGTAAAACTTTAGGATTTAAGCCAGAAACGCATCATAAATTTTATAATTTAATTAATGAAGACTTTCAAGCTATTCAGCCTTCAAAATTTTCAGAATTAAATGTTTTAAATGTTGATGATTTTATCAGCGAAAGCGAAAACTTTTATACCATATCATCTTTAGTAAAACTCGATGAAGCTAATGTAGAGGCGTTTTCAAATCAATTTAAAACTGTTAAAAATGTTGTTGTTATCGACAGAAAAGGCATTAACGAACAATTTTTAGGAAATCTTAAAACCGATTTTAATCATTTAGTTTTATATTCTTTAATAGTAGTTGTTATCATTCTATTGCTGGCTTACAAGAGTTTTTCTTTAACCTTTATAACCGTTGTGCCAATTGCTTTAACATGGTTTGTAACCATAGGTTTAATGGGGCTTTTGGGAATTAAATTTAATATTTTTAATATAATAATTTCGTCGTTTATTTTTGGTTTAGGTATCGATTATGGCATATTTATAACCAATGGATTATTGCATGAATATCGCACAGGTGAACCGGTTTTAAACACCCACAAAACATCTATAATTTTATCTGTAATTACCACCATTTTAGGTGTTGGCGTGCTTATTTTTGCTAAACATCCTGCCTTGTATACCATTTCAGTAGTGTCTTTAATTGGTATTTTATCGGCCATGATAATGGCATTTACTATACAACCGCTATTGTTTAAATTATTAATAGGAAGTAAAACATCTAGACCAAAAACGGTGTTCGAGTTACTACACAGCACCATGTCGTTTACGTATTATGGTTTGGGTACGGTTTGTCTTTCGGTAGTGGCAACTATTTTCATAAAAATACGCCCCTCTAAAAAAGAAGCTTATATGTTAACATTTCATAAGTTAACATCTCGCTTTTTAACCTCGGTATTAAAATCAAATCCTTTTGTACCTAAGTATATTATTAATGATGTAAAAGAAGATTTTGAAAAACCAGCCATAATTATAGCAAACCACACCTCGTTTTTAGATACTTTAACAATTGAAATGGTGTCTTCAAAAATTATATTTTTGGTAAACGACTGGGTTTATAACTCGCCAGTTTATGCCAGAGCCATGAAATTAGCTGGATATTTTCCAGTGTCTGAAGGTATAGAAAACGGATTAGAGCAATTAAAAGAAAAAGTAGCGCAAGGTTACAGTATTATGGTGTTCCCAGAGGGTTCTCGTTCGTTTACAAATAAAATAAATAGGTTTCATAAAGGCGCATTTTATTTAGCAGAACAGTTTAATTTAGATGTGTTGCCTATTATGATTCATGGGAATTCTGAAGTTAACTCCAAAGGTGATTTCATTATTAGAAAAGGAAAAATTACCATTAAAGTACTAGAACGAATAAAGGCTAACGATGTTTCTTTCGGTGAAACAACCAGAGCAAGAACCAAGTTAATTAGTCAGCATTTTAAAACAGAATTTTTTAAGTTTAGAAAGGAAAATGAAGATGCAACCTATTTTCATCATTTAGTGTTATGCGATTATAGATATAAAGGCGATGCGCTTTACAAATGGGTTAAAACAGATTTGGAAACTTATAAAAATCAGTATTATAAAATTTTACAACAGCTTCACGAAAGCAAACAAGTTTGTCATATTTCAGATAAAAACGGTCAGTTAGATTTTTTAATGGCATTAAATAATGCGGCACTAAAAATAGAAAGCTTTATTGAAGATGTTAGCGTTAGAAAAATTCTAGAAAATTCATATTTATCGAATACACATTATAAAATTAATTATTCTGGTACTTTTGATGCCTTCAAAGAAAAACTAAACACTTCAGAGGTGTTAATAATTGATTCGGAAATTGATATTCATCAATTAAAATCATTAGAAAATATTAAAACATTGGTACTGCTTAAAGAAAGTTGTACATTAAGCCAAATGTTAATTAAAACAGATGGTTTTAACTTGTTTTTACAAGAAAAAGAGCTCGTTATATTAAAAAAATAATCAAATTTAAATGAAAGAACACTACGATGTAGTTATTGTTGGAAGCGGATTAGGAGGCCTTGTTAGTGCTATTATTTTGGCTAAAGAAGGCAAAAGCGTATGTGTTCTAGAAAAAAACCAACAGTTTGGTGGTAATTTACAAACCTTTGTAAGAGATAAAACCATTTTCGATACAGGTGTTCATTATATTGGAGGTTTAGCCGAAGGACAAAATTTACACAAGTATTTCTCGTACATAGGTATCATGGATGGTTTAAAGCTTAAGCGTTTAGATATTGATGGTTTCGATGTGGTTAGTTTTGATAATTACGATGGCGAATTTCCTTATGCACAAGGCTACGATAATTTTAGAGAAAAACTTATTGAAAAATTTCCAGAAGAAGAAAAAGCAATTACAGCTTATTGTGATAAAATGATAGAGGTTTGCCAAAAGTTTCCTTTGTATTCGGTAAAAAAAGGAAATCCGTATGACATAGAAATTTATCAAGAATCTGCAAAAGGATTTATTGATGCCTTAACAGGTAACGAAAAGTTAAAAGGTGTTTTGGCAGGAACAAATTATTTGTATGCAGGCTATAAAGAAAACACGCCTTTGTATGTGCATGCGCTATCGGTTAATTCGTATATAGAAAGCGCTTACCGTTGTGTAAATGGAGGGAGTCAAATAACTAAATTGCTTATTAAGCAGTTAAAATCGTTTGGTGGTGAAGCCCATAAAAATCATAAAGTAAGTCATTTTAAAACTGAAGAAGGCCGAGTTACAGAGGTAATTTGTGCAAACGGAAAAGTAGTAAGCGGAGATACATTTATTTCTAACATAGAGCCTAAGTTAACCTTACAAATGTTGGGCGATAGCCCTTTAAAAAAGGCCTATGTAAACAGAATAAATTCAATAGAAAACACCATAGCGCCTTTTAGTTTGTATATTGTTTTTAAACCAGATAGTTTTAAATATTATAACCATAATTTTTATCATTTTCGCGATGTAAATAAAATGTGGGATTCTCAAGATTACACTCAGGAAACTTGGCCAGAAGGTTATATGATGTCTTTTGGTGTTGGTAAAAATACCGAGGAATTTGCCGAATGCGTAACGGTTATGACCTACATGCGCTTTGATGAAGTTGAAAGCTGGAGCGATACCTTTAATACAGTAAAAGAGAAAAACGACCGAGGTGAAAGTTATGAAGCTTTTAAAACCAAAAAAGCCGAAAAATTAATTGACGAATTAGAGAAAAAATTCCCAAATATTAGAAGCTGTATGGCAGAATATTACACGTCCACACCGCTATCTTACCGAGATTATATTGGCAGCCATAACGGATCTATGTACGGTTATGTGAAAGATATAAACAAGCCATTACAATCTATTGTTTCACCTAAAACGAAAATTAAAAATCTTTATTTTACAGGGCAAAGTTTAAATATGCATGGCATTTTAGGCGTTACTATTGGAGGTGTTATAACCTGTTCGGAAATTTTAGGAATGGATTATTTAGTCGATAAAATTAACGAAGAAACACAAATATCTAAAACTGTAAACTAGTTGTTGGCATGAAATTGCTATTCGGGCAAATACATAAAGCATTTTGCATATCAGCAGTACTTGTGCTTTTGGTTTCTTGTGGTGTATCTAAATCACTTCACGATAAGCCAGATATATCTCAGTTTAATGCAGAAATACCAACTCGAAAAACTGTAAACGATTCTACTTTTGCTTTAGTCGATAACTATCTAATTAAAAACAAACAAGGCCAATGGGAATTGTTGGTTAGCGGAAATCCGTTGCAATTAGGTTTAAAAACAGGGCGGTTAACCCAAGAATTATTTGCTAAACAAGAAGCTTATTTTTTAGGCAAGGTAGAAACGATGGTGCCATCAAAATTTAAGCAGAAATTATTGCGCAAATTAATGGCATGGTACAACCGTAAAATGTATTTGCATATTCCTGAAGAATTTAAAACCGAAATTTACGGATTAGCCCAATACGCTGGTGATGATTACGATTATATTGCCGACGATTATCTGCGCATTTTGTACTTGCACGGAGCACACGATATTGGTCATGCCTTTCAAGATTTAGCTTTAGTTGGTTGTTCATCATTTGCGGTTTGGGGCGATAAAACCAGCGATGGCAGTATGCTAATAGCGCGGAATTTAGATTTTTATGCAGGCGATGATTTTGCTAAACAAAAAATAATAGCCTTTGTTAAACCCGAAAGTGGTTACAATTTTATGTCTGTAACTTGGCCAGGGATGATTGGCGTTGTTTCTGGGATGAACGAAAAAGGTTTAACAGTAACCATAAACGCCGGAAAGTCTAAAATTCCTCTGGTGGCAAAAACACCAATTTCTATTTTAACACGCGAAATTTTGCAGTATGCTTCAAACATTGAAGAAGCTGTAGCCATAGCTAAAAAACGTCAAGTTTTTGTTTCAGAATCTATTTTTATAGGCAGTGCTTCAGATAAAAACGCAATAACTATCGAGGTTTCTCCTAAAAATTTCGGAGTGTATCAAGTGCCAAATTCTAATCAGTTAATTTGTACCAATCACTTTCAAAGCAATGCTTATAAAACCGATGAGCGTAATGCCGAACATATTCAAGAAAGCCACTCAAAATATAGGTACGAACGTTTACAAGAGCTTGTAAATGAAACCGATAAATTAACGCCAGAAAAGGCTGTTAATATATTGCGCGATCGAGATGGTTTAAATAATTTGGCATTAGGTTATGGCAACGAGAAGGCATTAAACCAGTTGCTTGCGCATCATGGAGTGGTGTTTAAGCCGGAACAAGGTTTGGTTTGGGTGTCTTCAAACCCATATAATTTGGGTGAATTTGTAGCTTATAATTTAAATGAAGTTTTTACTGAAGCAGATTCAAGTTTTCAGTCGCATCAAACTTCAAATTTAAACATTGAAACCGACCCGTTTTTATATTCTGAAGCTTATAAAAATTATGAAAATTATCGTGTTGAAAGTAGAAAGTTATCCGAAGCAATATCAAATAACACACATATTAACACGAACGATTTAGAGGCTTTTAAGCAGTTAAACCCCAATTTTTGGGAAGCGTATTATTTAGTAGGAAAGTATTTTTATGAAAAGAAATATTATACGGTTGCATTGCTTAATTTTGAAGCGGCCTTAACTAAAGAAGTTACAACGGTTCCAGACCAGGAGCGTATAAAAACGTATATTAAAAAAATAAAAAGGAAGTTGTAAATGATTCCCGATATAGAAAAAGCATCTCGACAGGAAATAAAAGTTTTTCAAGAAGAAAAATTAAAAGCGTTGTTAGCTTATTTAAATAAAAATTCGGCTTATTATCAGCGTGTTTTTGCTGCAAATAATATCGATGTTTCCAATATAAAAACCTTAGAAGATTTAATAAAAATACCAGTTACAACAAAGGACGAGTTACAAAAGTACAACGACGATTTTTTATGTGTGCCAAAGCATAAAATTCGCGATTATGTAACCACTTCAGGTACTTTGGGCGACCCTGTAATTTTTGGTTTAACCGATAAAGATCTAGATCGTTTGGCTTATAACGAAGCCATTTCCTTTGCTTGCGCAGGTGTAAAAGAAGGCGATGTTGTGCAACTTATGACTACCATAGACCGCCGATTCATGGCAGGTTTAGCCTATTTTTTAGGTGTTAGAAAATTAGGTGCAACCATAATTCGTGTAGGGGCAGGTGTTCCAGAATTGCAATGGGATTCTATTTTAAAATTCAATCCTACCTATTTAATTGTGGTGCCATCGTTTTTATTAAAACTTATTGAATATGCCGAATCACACGGTATCGATGTCAATAAATCAGGAGTAAAAGGCGCTATTTGTATAGGTGAATCGTTGCGAAATCAAGATTTTACCTTAAATACTTTAGCCGAAAAAATTACGGCAAAATGGGATATTAACTTGTATTCCACTTATGCTTCAACCGAAATGAATACAGCATTTACCGAGTGCGAGCATTCCAAAGGTGGACATCAACATCCAGAATTAATTATTATAGAAATTTTAGATGATGATAACAAGCCTGTGCCAACAGGCGAGGTTGGCGAATTAACCATTACAACTCTTGGGGTAGAAGGTATGCCATTATTGCGTTTTAAAACTGGCGATATGGTAAAAGCGCACACCGAAGCTTGTTTATGCGGACGAACTACCACAAGACTAGGTCCTGTTATTGGTCGAAAAAAACAAATGATTAAATACAAAGGCACTACGTTGTATCCGCCAGCAATGGATAATATTTTAAACGATTTTACCGAGGTTGAAAGTTATGTTATCGAGATAAGCCATAACAATATTGGTACCGATGAAATTTGTTTAAAAATAGCGACTACTAATAATTCTAAAGATTTTTTAAACGCTATAAAAGATCATTTTAGAGCCAAACTTCGAGTGACTCCAAAAATAGAATTACATCCAAAGGAAAAAATAGAAAAAATACGCTTCCCAAAAATGAGCAGAAAACCTGTTTTGGTTATTGATAAAAGGAAAGCTTAATTTTACATGAGTTAAATAAGATTTACTCCAGCAGAAATAAACGGAATTAAATTAGGGGTGATTCTATTTAGAAATGGTTTGTTTACAGCCTTCGATGCAGAGTTTGAAAATCTAAATAATTCGACCGATGATGTTGTTTTAGGAACAAAAAGTGGTCTTTGGCCTATGGTGATTTAATAAAAGCCATATGTCTTGTTGCTTTAATTGAAATGTTTGAAGAATGGCCTATTGATAATGCTTCCGATGGTGCAGCTCCATTTAGTGATAAAGCTACTGTTTTGGCCAAATGTGTTACATTTTTAAAAGGAGCTAAGGATGCTTTAGAAACAGATCCAATGTCTGATGATTTTGAAACTTCTATGCAACGGTCTAGCTTTAGTTTATAAAAAACAATTCCGACGCCCCAACAATTTAATAGCTTAAAGTTAATTTTTTTAGTTTTTTTGAGGGTAGCAATATTGCTGCCCTTAAAAGCTAAAAAAGAATAGGTATATTTAAAATAAAAATTTATGAAAGTACAAACAGGTTTAGAGGTGTTGCTAAACGATAAAGAAATTCAAAAACAATTTAATGGAAATGTTGCATTACTTTGTCATAATGCTTCAATCGATGACACATATACACATGCCGCCTTAAAGTTTAAAACTGTATTTGGAGACCGATTTGTAAAGTTATTTGGTCCACAGCACGGTTTTTCAACAGATGTGCAAGATAATATGGTAGAAACCGATCATGTTATGCATCCATTTTTTAAAATACCTGTTTACTCATTATACTCCGAAACACGCATTCCTACAGACGAAATGCTTTCCGTTATAGATCATTTATTTGTCGATTTACAGGACGTTGGTTGTAGAGTGTATACCTACATTTATACCTTAACGCACTTGTTAGAGAAATGCGCATCAAAACCTATAGAAATAGTGGTTCTAGATCGTCCAAATCCATTAAATGGGGTGGAACTAGAAGGAAATATTTTAGAAGCAGGTTTCGAGTCTTTTGTTGGGCGACACCCAATACCAATGCGTCATGGTATGACTATGGGAGAAGTTGCTTTAATGCATCAAAAATTTTGGGCAACAGAAAAAGCTAACGTAAAAGTTATTAAAATGAAAAATTGGGAGCGCGGTATGTATTTTGAAGACACTAAGTTGCCATGGTTGTTGCCATCTCCAAATTTATCGCGAATAGAAAGTGCTTACACTTTTCCTGCAACTGTTATGTTTGAAGGAACAACCTTAAGTGAAGGTCGTGGTACAACTCAGGCTTTAGAAGTTGTTGGTCATCCTAAAATAGAACCTTATGCGTTTTATGAAGAGGTGCTTTCTCCAGCAAAAAAAGAATCGGAATTAACAGGCTTCGAGTTTCGACCTATTACTTTTTTACCAACGTTTCAAAAACATGGAAATAGTGTTTGTGGTGGTGTTCAAATACATGTTACTGATAAATCTACTTATAAACCTTGGCGCGTTGGGCAATTGTTAATGCAGAAGCTATATCACTATTTGGGCGATGATTTTGGTTGGAAAGAACCGCCATACGAGTATGTTTTCGATCAAAAACCTATCGATATAATTAATGGCTCTGAAAAAATAAGACATTGGATTGTTAATAATGATAGTATAGATAAGTTAAATACTTTAGAAGATTTAGAGGTTTATAAGTCGCAATTAAAAGAAATTATAATTTATTAAGCTTTTTGTGATGTCATATGATATTATACGAATAAAATATAGATTATTCATTAATAGTATTCAATCTTAAAATTAAACAATAATATCATCATTGCAGTAATCTAGAGTAACATTACACTAAATTTAATGAAAAAAATAATCGTATTTTTTGCGCTGTTAATTTGCCTGCATTTTCAGGCGGAAGTTCCATTACAAACTTCAAATGTTGAGCATCAAAAAAAATGGGTAGATAGTGTGTTTTCAACCCTAAGTTTAGACCAAAAAATTGGGCAGCTTTTTATGGTACAAGCTTATTCCAATAGAAGTGAAACCGAAACTAATTTTATCAAAAAAATGATAAATCAGTTTCAAATAGGAGGTCTTATTTTTATGCAAGGTACACCAGATATGAAGCTATTTTGGAATAACCAAGTTATGATTTGTTAAGTGTTTTTAAAATATTCAAGTTGTTTTTGAGCTTGTTTATGTTCTTATTTTTTAGCTATAAAAATTGAAGTATTATTAAAATACTTTGTAATTATTGCATTTTTGGTATTGATTTATTTTAGAAGGCAAAAAAAGTATTATAAATAATCAAATTATAGTTAGATATATCCTTTATTAGGGTGTAATATTGCTTTTGCAAACGAGTAAACTAAATAAAATCGAGATGCTACCATAAATCTTGGTTTTATTTTTTTGAAAATATACCAACTAAAACCATGTCAAAAATCAGTTTAAAAAATAAAGTAGCCTCAGTTAAAGCTATTCTTAACGGTTTTGGCAAAACCATACTGTTAATCTTTGCACAGCTAGGACCTGCAGTGGCTATCTGCGATTTTAATTTAGATTATTCCAAAGAAATGGTTTTATGTTTAAATGATGGCGGATTTGTGACTTTAAACGGGAATTAAAAAACACTCAAAAAAATATTTTAAAATGAAATTAATAAGATTTGGAGCCGTAGGCGAAGAAAAACCAGGTGTTCAGTTAGCAAACGGAACTAAAATTGATGTTTCTGCTTTTGGGCAAGATTACGATGAAGATTTTTTTGGCAACGACGGTATCGAGAAATTAGCAAAGTGGTTAGAAACTAACCAAGCTAGTTGTCCAGAGGTTGATGATAGTGTACGTTTAGGTGTGCCATTAACCAGACCATCAAAAATAGTATGTGTAGGTTTAAACTACGCACAACACGCAGCCGAAGCTGGTATGGAAATTCCAAAAGAGCCTGTGTTATTCTTTAAATCTACAACAGCGTTAGTTGGGCCAAACGACGATGTTATAATTCCAAAAAACAGCGAAAAAAGCGATTGGGAAGTAGAGTTAGCTATTGTAATTGGTAAAAAAGCATCCTATGTAGAAGAAGCAGATGCATTCGATCATATAGCCGGATACGTTTTACACAACGATGTAAGTGAGCGCGCTTTTCAAATAGAAAAATCAGGACAATGGTGTAAAGGTAAAGGTTGCGACACTTTCGCACCAGTAGGTCCGTTTATTGCAACAACAGACGAAATAGAAGACCCTAATAACTTAAACTTATGGTTAAAATTAAATGGCGAAGTCATGCAAAATAGCACCACTTCAGATTTTATTTTTAACGTACAACACGTAGTAAGCCACATTAGCCTGTTTATGACGCTTTTACCTGGCGATATCATTTCAACAGGAACACCATTTGGTGTTGGTTTAGGTTTAAACCCACCAATGTATTTAAAAGAAGGCGATGTTATGGAGTTAGGTATTGAAGGCTTGGGCGTTTCAAAACAAAACGTAAAAGCTTATAAAAAGTAGCCTTAATATTTCCCTTAATTTACAAGCACAACTAAGTTAAACTACAGATCTAAAACAAAGATATTTTATGAATAATATAGAAAAGACCCCAGTGGTATCGAAAAAAATAATTTTACCTTTTATACTAGTTACTTCCCTTTTTGCCCTATGGGGTTTTGCAAACGCAGTAACCGACCCCATGGTTAATGCCTTTAAAAAGGTTTTAGAGTTATCTAACACACAAGCATCTTGGGTACAAATGGCGTTTTATGGCGGCTATTTTTGCATGGCTTTGCCAGCGGCTTTATTTATGCGCAAGTATTCATACAAAGTTGGGGTATTAATAGGGCTGGGGCTTTATGCTAGCGGCGCATTGTTGTTTTATCCTGCTGCCACTACAGAAATGTTCTGGTTTTTCTGTTTAGGTTTATACATATTAACCTTTGGTTTAGCTTTTTTAGAAACTGCAGCAAATCCATACATTTTAGCAATGGGAGAAAAAGAAACGGCTACACAACGTTTAAATTTAGCGCAATCATTTAATCCGGTGGGTTTAATTGCTGGTTTATTAGTGGCGAAGTATTTTGTTTATGATAAATTACAGTCTGATGATATTGCGGATTTTTCCGCGTTAAGTGAAACAAAAAGGGCCATGGTTAGAGTGGCCGATTTAGCGGTAATTCGCGACCCATACGTAGTTTTAGGTTTAGTTATTTTAGGTGTTTTTGTGTTGTTTTTAGTTAACAAAATGCCACAAAGTAAAGCAGAAGGTACTATGCCTAGTTTAGGAGCTACTTTTAAAGGGTTGTTTAAAAACTCTAAATATGTTTTAGGTGTTTTTGCGCAGATTCTTTATGTAGGCGCTCAAATCATGACTTGGACATATATTTACCAATATGCAGAAGCCATTGACTTAGCAAATGCCGGAGTAGCAGGCTACGAAAAAATAGATGTTTTTGCCTATCAATTTGTGGCTTTCATTTTATTTGCTGTTGGTCGTGTGGTTGGTACAGCTATGTTACGTGTAATGAGTCCTGGTAAATTATTAATGTTCTTTGCTGTATTGGCTGGAGCTTTTGTGGCAGGAGCTATTTTTATAAGCGGTACTGTTGGCTTGTATTGCGTAGTTGGAATTTCATTTTGTATGTCACTTATGTTCCCAACTATTTACGGTATTGCTTTAAACGATTTAAATGAAGAAGAATCTAAAGTTGGTTCTGCAGGTTTAGTCATGGCCATTGTAGGTGGTGCATTATTACCCATGTTTCAAGGAATGATAATTGATGCAGGTGGTTCAGGAGTGGCTGACACTTTAATCATGGGAGTTGCAGAAGTTAACTTTTCATTTATACTGCCATTAATTTGCTTTGTATATATTGCATGGTATGGATTTCATGTGTTTAATAAACATGAGGGTAAAACTATTTAAATTGTATTATGATGAAAAGATTTTGTTTTGCACTCGATTTAAAAGATGATGAAGCTTTAATTGAAGCTTATAAAACCTATCATAAAAACGTCTGGCCAGAAATTATTGCCAGTATAAAAGATTCCGGAATAGAAGTTTTAGATATTTATTTGGTAGCAAATAGATTGTTTATGATTATGGAAGTAAACGATACGTTTTCGTTTGAGAAGAAAAATGAAATGGATTTAAATAATCCTAAAGTACAAGAATGGGAAACATTAATGTGGAAATATCAACAGGCATTACCAGCAGCAAAACCAGGTGAAAAATGGATGTTAATGGAAAAGATTTTTGAGTTATAAATTATATAGTTAAAGAAAAACCGAACTCAAAAGAGGCTTCAACTTTATATTGAAGCCTTTATTTTTTATTTTAATGTTGTTTTAAGTTAAGCTTTATTTGGTTAAAGATCTAATTGCATCCAAAGCGGGCGATGGTCTGAAATATAATATCTTAAATAGCTTCGAAAGTTTTTGGGTGTTTCATTTTGCCAAAGTTCTGGAAAAATGGCAGTATCAAAATCAAAAACACCATTATTTACAATTTTAGATTTTATATCTGGAAGAAACGCAATTTGGTCAAATTGTTTATCGTTTGAGATGTTTGAGTATACTTTAGTTGAATGATAGGGAAGCAGTAACCCACGACTTAAAAGTGCATTATAAACTACATCGCCAGGTTCTACTTTTGGGATGTTAAAATCGCCTAAAGCAATTATGTTTTTCGAGAAAGCGTTTTTGTTTTTTCGGTTTAAATCGGCATATCTAGAAATGGCATAAGCTTCAAGCGCGCGCCTATTTAAATCAGATTTTGATGTGCTTCCGGAAAAGGAATGCACCGTAATTAAAATAAAAGTAAAGTTTTGCCACTGGAAGGAGCATAGGTAAGGGTTTCTATCAAAACCTGTAAAGGTTTCAGTAATTCCCTTAATTTTTATGTATTTATGGTCTTTTGGCGCTACGGCAATTTCGCCAACAAGTTCCAATAATTTAATTTTTCGGTTATCGTATATAAAAGCCGATCGTTCGTTGTTGCCACCTCTATCAGAAAATATTAAGCTGTAATAACTCGGTAGTTCAGATTCAATATTACGTAAACCTTCTAAATTAGCATTTACTTCTTGCACAGCAACCACATCAAACCAGTTAATTATTTCGGCAATAAGTTTATAATGGTCGGTGTGTCTGTCTTGTAAACCTAGATTGGCTATATTCCAAGAGGCAATAAGTAGTTTGTCGTCTACTTTATCGGGTATTTCTCTTAACGTTTTATGCGCTTTTAAGTGATTTATTTCATCATTTAAAATAAAAGGAAAACTAAATTTTGGTTTAGCAAAGGATGGCATTAGAGGTAATGTTTAGATTATGCACTCTAATATAAATATTAAATTTTATTATTTTAAAATATAAGTTGTTCATTTTCAGTTGTAAATGAAACAATGTTGAATTAAATTGAAAAGGCTTCAAAATTAATATTTTGAAGCCTTCCTTTTTTGATTGATTGTTTGGTTTTATCGTTGCACAATACTACCTGAGGAGCTATCGCTTTTATTAACAGTTTTTGGGTTTCCATAATAATTTACATCTGCACCACTAGAAGCTTTTGCAATTAGTGTTTCGGTTGTGTTAACTGTTATGCCAGCACCGCTAGAAGCCTTTACTTCGCTACTTTTTGTAATTAAGTCTGCCGCTCTAATATCGCTTCCGCTTGAGGCTTCGGCTGTAAGTGTTTGTGTGCTTCCGCTTAAGCGCATATCGCTTCCGCTACTTGCTTTGCAATTTAGGCTATTGGTTTTTACTTCTAGTTTCATATCGCTGCCGCTACTAGATTTTAAACTTAAATGTTCTGCAACTATAGGTGTTTTTGCAAATACATCGCTACCACTTGTAGATATTATGTTACTAACATTTTTAAAATTGACATTAACTTTTAAAGTTGTAGAGTAACCAATACTTTCTTTACAGTGTATTTTTAAAACCCCGTCTTCAATATCGGTTAAAATGAGGTCTTGTAAATTTTCGTCGGCTTCAACAACAATGCTTTCGGTGTTGCTTTGTGTTAAATATACGTCTAAACCTTCGGTAGCTTTAATGGTTGTAAAGCCTTCGGTTACGGTTCTGTTGCTAGTAACTACATTGCCGTTACCGCGCTCGCCCATATCAAATTTACAGGAGAATAACGTTAAACTAATTATGGCAGCTACAATAATTTTGATTAGAGTGGTCATGATTGTTCGTTTTTTAATTGATTTAATTTGTTAGTCAAATATATTTAAGGATTGATGCATTTTATAATTTTGGTTTCTGAACTGTAAATTATTCAGGATGAATTGTGATGATTTTAATTATCCTCGTCAGAATCTATTTCAATACCATCAGAATTAATGTTAACTCTTACGGTTTCAGAGGTTGCTTTAACACCTTCGTCATCAATTTTAATTTCGTTGCCATCGGTTGTAATTTCAATACCATCATCATTTATTTTTAATTTTGGTGTGTGTACTTCAATTTCAAAATCATCTTCTTCAGGGCAATCTAAACATTCAGATTCTTCAGCATTAATTTTTATATAATGATTTGTAAGTTCGCGAGACACTAAATTATTGCTATTGCGGTAATACGATAAAAACGATTTTGTGCTTTGGCTAAAATAAACCACGGTATTTTCTGGTAAATACAAGTAAATATAAACCTCTTGGTCGCTAAATTTGTTTTTAACATGAGTGGTTAAATGGTCGTTTAGGTATAAGATGTTATTTTCAAACTCGTAAGTATAAACAATGTTTTTTGCACGTTGTAAAGCAATATCGTAATCGCTACCATCGGCATGTTTTTCAATAATTAGTTTTGCAGTATCTTCGGTGGTCGATTTTACTCTAATATTAATATCTGTAGAGTAAATTACTTTTTCTCCGGCTTCGTTATGCTTAATTTTAAAACCGTTATTGCGGTTAAAACTAGAGTGAAAACTATCTGAACTAACCATTTTTACGGTAAGTGTATCGTTCGCGGTAACAGGAAGCTCAACTTTTTTATTAAAACTTTCGTCGTAAGCATGTTCGCTGGCTTGTCTCACCCCAATTACAACAAGAGCAATAGCAGAAATTAACCATAAACCTAGTAACGTAAATTTTGCAGCATTACCAATAGATTTTAAGTTGGTTACTAAAATTTTCAAACCTAAATAAAACAGGAAGAAAAACGGAATACCAACTGCAAAAAAGGTAAAAATAGATACCAACCAAATTGGCGTGTTTCCTGTGTTGGCAATCTCAACCATATCCAAACCAGGGATGTGAATAATATCTACTACACCAACCGATAATAATCCTATTATAAGCGCAATTAAAGTAGCGGCGCCAACAAAAATTAAGAGTATACCAATAAATTTTGCAAAAAGCTTTACAAAAAACATGATAAGATTGCTTAATGCATCAAAAAAAGTTTGCGAAGACGATTTTATGTTATTCGATTGCTTTTTTAAATCTACATTTTTCGCGGCATTAGTAACCGAATCGGTAACATTTTTCGCGGCTTTACCAACCGTTTCTGTTACGTTTTCAAAACCATCTTTAATTTTTTTTTCAATGTTACTTATGTTCACCGGTTCGCCGGTCATCATAATTTTTTCGGCAGTCGTTTTAGCTTCAGGTACTAAAATCCAAAGTAAAATGTATAATAAAACCCCAGTTCCTAGTCCAAAAATTAATAATATCCAAGCTAAACGAATCCAAATAGCATCAATGCCAAAATAGTGTGCTAAACCAGATGATACACCTGCAACATAAGCACTATCAGAATCTCTAAAAAGTTTTTTATTCGATCCTGTTTTTTTCGTTTTTACAGGTTGTGGCTCGTCTTCAAAAATCTCGTCGTCTACTATATAATCTTCCGGTTGCCCCATAATGGCAATAACATCATCTACCTGTTTAATACCAATAACTTGCTTATCGTTTTGTACACGCTCGTTAAAAAGTTCGGCAATACGCGCTTCAATATCGGCTATAATTTCAGATCGCCCTTGCGAGTCTGTAAACGAACGTTTAATAGCCTCCAAATAGCGTTGTAATTTTAGGTAAGCATCCTCATCTATATGAAAAAATATACCTGCTAAATTTATGTTGACTGTTTTATTCATTTTTGGTTGTTTTTTGGCTAGTTACAATAGTTACAGCGTTGTGCAATTCGCTCCACGTTGTGTTTAATTCTTTTAAAAATAGTTTTCCCGTTTCGGTTAATCCGTAATACTTTCTTGGTGGTCCCGAGGTCGATTCTTCCCAGCGGTAGCTTAATAATCCCGCATTTTTAAGTCGTGTAAGTAAAGGGTAAATAGTGCCCTCAACTACCAGCAACTTAGCATTTTTTAGGGTGTCTAAAATTTCTGCAACATAAGCATCTTCGTCTTTTAAAACCGAAAGTATGCAGAATTCTAAAACGCCTTTTCGCATCTGTGCTTTGGTGTTCTCTATCTTCATAAGGTCATGCGTTTAATGTTTTTAAAACTGTTCATTTTTTGATTGATTGATTGATTGATTGATTTTGATGAAATTTATTTTTTTTAGAGTTACCCTCGAAACTTCGGGGTCGGGCTTTTATTCATGATTCTTTATTCTATATTTTTGAATTCATGAACATAAATGTTTCGCTATACCTGCCTGCCGGCAGGCAGGTCTTTTTCTCGTCGCTCAAAAAAGGATGCCGCTACAATCCCTAACGCGCTTCATAGTTTTTAAAAACTTTTAGTTAATTATAAGTTTTAGTATTGGATATAATTGTCTCCTTTAAAAAGAAAGGAGTAAGGGGTGCGTTATTTCTTATTTTAAAAAATTTATAGTCAAAGGATATTCATACAACTCGCCATCTCTAGCTTTTAAACTTGCTACTACAATTAATATCAGTTCAATAATAAAGGCTATAATAGCAACTGCGCCTAAAAAACCACCTAAATAAAGTAGAGGAGAAGGCTTGCCAACGTTAATATGAAAATTGTTAAAGCCATTAAAATCTATAACATCTAAACCATTAAATAGTTTGAAAATAAAAAACGGAATAGAAAGTGTACCCAAAATAAGAGCATACAGTAAAATACTTATCTGGAAATTAATAGCCTGTTTACCATGCGTATCTATAAAATTACTTTTCTCTTTGTTTATAGACCATAATACTAGTGGGCCTACAAAATTGCCAAACGGAATAAAGAACCGGCTAAATGTAGATAAGTGAATAAATGTGGCGATGTTTTTTTGATGCGATGTTACCATGATTTTTTTTGATTGATTAAAAACATATAATAGTTTCTTATACAAATATATGTCTAAAAACAGGTACTTTGTTATGCATAGTACTAAAAATTAACAAAAGATTAACAAATAGAGCCGTGTTTGTCTGTTTGTAATAGGTTGTTTAGTAGTGTTTTAGTTGTTAATTGATGAGATTGTTAATTTTCTCCCATAAATCATTATCAAAAGTAGAGAGAGCAAAATTTTCTTCACTAGCGGCATCTCCCATTCTAATAATTACTAATTTTTTGCTGGGTATAACGTAAAGTTTTTGGTCGTTTTTACCTAAACCAGCATACATGTCGTCTGGAGCATTAGGAATAAGTTCGCCATTAAACTCATATTGCGTTTGTGGTAAATGGTAGCTTGCTTTTCCGTTTAGCCACCACATGTAACCGTAAGCTTCATTAATAGTTTGCGAGGTATTAATGGCTTCATTTAAAAAATCTTCAGGAATAATTTGGGAATCTTCCCATTTCCCATTGGCATACATTAGCAAACCAAAACGTGCCATACTTCGGGTATTGCTCCAATACACATTGGTGCTTTCGAAAGGAAACCAAAATCCATTCATTCCTATTTCGTCTTTTAGTTTTGTATTGAAATAAGAATTCCAAGTGCTGCCAGTAGCTGTTGCCACAACATCTTGAAGTTTTAAAAATACACCATGGTATGCCCAACGCGTTCCTGCATCGGCGAGGTAGGTTAGGTCTTCAGGAGCTATATAATCATCACTATCATCTAAACCAGAAGTCATGGTTAATAAATGTTTGTTGGTAATTAATGCTTCTTGTTCTGTTGTAGCGCTTGTCCAGCCTGCTCCTATATAATCGGAAACTTTATCGTTTATATTTAAATAACCTTCTTCTTGTGCAATTCCTGTAATAGCGGTGGTTAATGTTTTTCCTGCGCTTGCCCAATACCAGTTTGTGTCTTCATCATGATCGTTGAAATATTTTTCAACTACAATCTTTCCGTTATAAAGTATCATGAAACTTTTGCTGTTGTTTTCTTCTAAAAAATCATATAAATTTTGAAGTTCGGTTTCATTCCAATCTAAATCTGTAACAGGCGTACTTTCCCAAGTATCGTTATCAATTGGTGGGAAATAAATAGTAGTTTCTATATCTTCATTTTCTGGCTCGGTATCTGAGTCGTTACTTGAACAATCGAAAAAAAGTAAAACGAATAAAGAACAAATAATTAGGTTAATAGCAGTTTTCATGAGGTAGATTTTAATTTTAAGACACTCAAATATATAAAAGGTTTAATTTAGTTGTATCTTTGCGCCCTGATTTATAGAAAAGTATGCGTACAAAAACTCTTAAAAAGAACAGAATTAACGTTGTAACCCTAGGTTGTAGTAAAAATGTTTACGATAGCGAAGTGCTTATGGGCCAATTAAAAGCTAGCGGTAAAGATGTAGTGCACGAACAAGAGGGCAATATTGTGGTAATTAACACTTGTGGTTTTATTAATAATGCCAAAGAAGAAAGTGTAAATACTATTTTAGAGTATATGCAAAAAAAGGAAGCTGGCGATGTTGATAAGGTTTTTGTAACAGGATGTCTTTCGGAGCGTTACAAGCCCGATTTAGAAAAAGAAATTCCAGACGTAGATCAATATTTTGGCACCACCGAACTACCAGGATTGTTAAAAGCTTTAGGTGCCGATTATAAGCATGAACTTATTGGAGAGCGTTTAACAACAACACCTAAAAATTACGCTTATTTAAAAATTGCTGAAGGTTGCGATCGGCCGTGTAGTTTTTGCGCCATTCCTTTAATGCGCGGTAAACACCGCAGTACACCAATTGAAGATTTAGTAACTGAAGCAGAAAAACTTGCTGCAAATGGCGTTAAGGAATTAATTTTAATAGCTCAAGATTTAACTTATTACGGACTCGATTTATACAAAAAGCGAAACTTAGCCGAACTTTTAGAAGCTTTGGTAAAGGTTGAAGATATCGAGTGGATTCGTTTGCATTATGCATTTCCAACGGGTTTTCCAATGGATGTGTTAGATGTTATGAATCGCGAACCTAAGATTTGTAATTATCTTGATATTCCGTTGCAACATATTTCCGATGCTATTTTAAAGAGTATGCGTCGCGGTACAACACAAGCTAAAACAACTAAGCTTTTACAGGAGTTTAGAGCTAAAGTGCCAGAAATGACTATTCGAACCACTTTAATTGTTGGATATCCGGGTGAAACAGAAGAAGATTTTCAAACGCTTAAGCAATGGGTTAAAGATATGCGTTTTGAGCGTTTAGGTTGTTTTACATATTCTCATGAAGAAAATACACATGCCTATAATTTAGAGGATGATGTGCCAGAGGAAGTTAAAATAGATCGTGCGAACCAAATTATGGAAATTCAATCGCAAATTTCTTGGGAACTTAATCAAGCTAAAATAGGACAGGAGTTTAAGGTTACTATTGATAGAAAAGAAGGTAATTACTTTGTAGGCCGTACAGAATTTGATTCTCCAGATGTTGATAACGAAGTTTTAATAGATGCTAGTAAAACGTATTTAAAAACAGGCGAGTACACTACCGTTAAAATTACTGAAGCGGAAGATTTTGATCTTTATGGTGAAGTTATTAGTTAACTAAAATAGGTTTAAAACGTATAAAAAAAAAAGCACCTTCAAGGGGTGCTTTTTTTATTCAAATTAAATTGATAAACTTGTATATGCAGAAATTTAATTTTCATGAATTTATTGAGGGCATAAGCCCAGAGTTTACAAATGTGTTAGATGTAAGTATTTTAAAATCTGAATATTGCACTTTAGATTTATCGGAAAGCAATGATGAGTTAAATAACATAGATGTTGGTTGTGCTAATGCATTAGGTGGATATATAAATAAACATATAGCTAAAAATGATGCTAAAGTTGCTTTTGGTGGTTATTTAGAAAAACGAAATATTTACAAGAGAAGTAACCATTTTAACAGTCAGTCTCAAGAAGAAAGAGATATTCATTTAGGAATTGACTTATGGATTGAAGCCGAAACTCCCATTTTTACACCATTTAATTCGGTGGTACATAGTTTTAAAAATAACACTAATTATGGCGATTACGGGCCTACCATAATTTTAAAGCATAACATAAACGATGTTGTTTTTTACACGCTTTATGGGCATTTATCATTAAAATCTATTGAAAATTTAAAAGTAGGTGAAATTTTTAAAAAAGGCGAACAACTTGCAACTTTAGGAGATGATAGTGTAAACGGTAATTATCCGGCACATTTACATTTTCAAATAATAAAAGATTTACAAGGAAATTTTGGAGATTACCCAGGTGTTAGTGGTTTTAAAGATTTAGAGTTTTATAAAACGAATTGTCCAGATCCGAAGTTGGTGCTGGGTCTGTAAATAGCAGTGCTAAACAATATTTTAATAAGGGTTATTCGCCCTTATCAAGATTCATGTTTTCGTTTAACCCGTCAATATAATTTAGGAGTTCGTCTTGTCCTATGTTTTTTGTCGATGAGGTTATAAAATAATTTGGCATGTCTTCCCAAGTTTCGAGCATAATATTTTTGTAATCATTTATATGATTTTCAATGGCTTTAGGTTTAAGTTTGTCGGCCTTGGTGAAAATTATAGAGAAAGGAATACCGTTTTCTCCTAGCCATTGCATAAACTCTAAGTCAATAGGTTGCGGGTTATGTCTAATATCAACTAAAACAAAAGCGGTTACCAATTGTTCTCGAAAACTAAAATATTGAGTTATAAATTTTTGAAAAACTTTTTTTGAACTTTTTGAAACGCGAGCGTAACCATAACCTGGTAAATCTACCAGATGCCAGTTTTTATTAATTAAAAAATGATTAATTAGTTGTGTCTTTCCTGGCTTTCCAGATGTTTTAGCTAAACTTTTACGGTTAGTTAGCATGTTTATTAATGACGACTTGCCAACATTGCTTCGGCCAATAAAGGCGTATTCTGGTAGTCTGCTCTTGGGGCATTTGGAAACATCAGAGTTGCTTACAACAAATTCAGCATATTTTATAACCATATTCTTTCCTTTAAGCGAAAGCGGAATTTTTTAAAAATTAAAATTACGTATCGATATTAAAATTGAATTCAAGGTAAATGCCTTAAAATCCTCGTTTTTGCAACCAAGAATCTAAAATGCTGTTAAATTCATCGGGATGTTCCATCATGGCTGCATGCCCGCATTTATCAATCCAAAATAACTCAGAATCTGGAAGTAAATCGTTAAATTCTTCGGCAACTTCAGGAGGAGTAACATTGTCGTTTTTTCCCCAGATAATACAAGTTGGCACATGCATATGGGGTAAATCTTTTGCCATATTATGGCGAATGGCGCTTTTGGCAATGGCAAGTGTTTTTATTAGTTTGTTGCGATCGTTAACCGTAGCATAAACTTCATCTACAATTTCTTTTGTAGCAACCTCCGGATCGTAAAATACATCTTGTGCTTTCTTTTTAATAACCTCGTAATCACTTCGTTTGGTGTAACCGCTTCCCATGGCACTTTCATAAAGTCCAGAACTGCCAGTTATTATTAAAGCTTTTACACTTTTTGGAAAAAGTTTTGTGTGGTATAAACCAATGTGGCCACCAAGGGAGTTTCCTAACAAAATAACTTCCTTAAAACCTTTAAATTCAATAAAATCGTGAAGGTAATTAGCGAAACTTTTTACATTTGTTTTTATTAAAGACATGGTGTAAATAGGGAGCTCAGGGATGATTATTCTGTAGTCCTTTTTACTAAAAAAGTTCGATACAGCAGTAAAATTACTTAACCCGCCCATTAGGCCATGTAACACAATTATCGGTGTGCCTTCTCCTTCTTCAAAGTAACTGTAAATGCCTTCTTTTTTTAATCTATGCGTCATTAATTAGTTCATCATTGCTTTAAAAACAAATATAGGTATTTCATTCTTATTTCCTATTAATATCATTTTTATCGCTAAAAAAAACAGAAAATGTAAATGTTGATAACTCTGTTCTATAAAATGGGTCGCTGTTTTAACTATTTAGGCTTTGTAAATAAAGGGTTTCTGGTGTTTTTATTCACTCAAAATGGCTTAAAGTACTTAAATTTATCAACAAAGTGGTATAAAGTGGTAAAATGTGGTAATTTTTTCAATATCTTTGAAATGTAAACGTTATAGCTATAAAATTTCATATTGGATTTAATCACAGGAACATACGATTGTAAGGTTGATGCAAAGGGCAGGTTAATGATGCCGGCTGCTATCAAAAAGCAATTGTCTGCTGTGTTGCAGGATGGGTTTGTGTTGCGCCGCTCGGTATTTCAAAAATGTTTGGAGTTGTATCCAATGAGCGAGTGGCAGGTTTTAATGCAAAAAATGAATAAGCTTAATAAGTTTAAAAAGAAGAATAACGATTTTATTAGAAGGTTTACGGCTGGTGCAAAAATTGTAGAAGTGGATGTTAGTGGGAGGTTGTTAATACCGAAGGATTTAACGGTTTTTGCGAGTATTTCAAAAGATATTGTGGTGGCTTCGGCTATTAATATTATTGAAATTTGGGATAAAGATTTATATGAACAAGCCATAGATGATGCAGCTTTAGATTTTGCAGATTTAGCTGAAGAAGTTATGGGGCAAGACGATGACGATCATGGAATATCATAATCCAGTATTATTAAAAGAAACCGTTGATGGTTTAAATATAAAACCAGATGGCGTTTATGTGGATGTTACATTTGGTGGTGGCGGACATAGCAAAGAAATTTTAAAACGACTTGGTGAAGATGGTAAGCTTTATGCTTTCGATCAAGATAAAGATGCACTTGAAAATGCTGTTGACGATCCTCGATTTACTTTAATTCATGAGAATTTTAGGTTCATAAAACGATTTTTAAGGTTTTATGGGGTGAAAAAAGTAGATGGTGTTTTGGCGGATTTTGGTGTGTCGTCACATCAATTTGATGTTGCTGAGCGTGGGTTTTCAACTCGCTTTGAGGCAAAGCTAGATATGCGCATGAATCAAGATGATAGCTTGTCGGCATTTCATGTGGTTAACGAATATAGTGAGGAGCAGTTAAAACAAGTGTTGTTGCAGTATGGTGAGTTAAGGTCGGCTCCGGCAATGGCTCGATTAATTGTTGAAAATCGAGAAGTAGAGTCTATTGTAACAAGTGAGCAATTAAAATTGGTGCTTAAAAAGTTTTTGCCGCCAAGACATGAAAATAAGGTGTTGGCTCAAATCTATCAAGCTATTCGTGTCGAGGTAAATCAGGAAATTGAGGTTTTAAAAGAGTTTTTGTTGCAAACACCAGAGATTTTAAATGAAAGAGGCAGGTTGAGTTTTATCTCATATCATTCTTTAGAGGATCGATTGGTAAAGCGTTTTATTAGAAACGGCATGTTCGAAGGTGAGCCGGAACGTGATGTATTCGGGAATTTTGAAGTTCCGCTTAAAAAAGTTGGAGGTTTAATAGTGCCAACAAAAGAAGAAATTAAAATAAATAATAGAGCAAGAAGTGCAAAGCTTAGGATTGCTGAAAAGGTTTAAGTGAAAAAAAGTATTTATAACATATTAAAAGGAACGTTTTTAGTAAGCGATGATGCTTTTAAGAACTGGCGCTTCATTTTGTTTGTGTCTTTTTTGGCAATTGTAATGATTGCAAGTTCGCATAGTGCAGATAAAAAAGTGTACGAAATAGCAAAAATGAAAGAACAGGTTAAGGAGTTGAGGTCTGAGTTTGTTGATGGTCGTTCTAGGTTGATGAAAATAAAAATGGAATCTTCTGTGGTTGAGATTATGAATAAAAAAGGATTAGAAGTTTCAGTAATTCCTCCAAAAAAAATAAAAGTAAAAGCTCAAGAGTAGGTAAATGGCAGTTAATGAAAAAGACATATTAAACCGATTGTACTTTGTGGCAGGCTGTATGTTTGTGTTTGGGGTTGCTGTGGTGTTCAAATTGGTGAGTATTCAGTTTTTTCAAGGCGATAAATACAGGTCGATGGCTACTAAAGAGGTGGTTAAAGATGTTGTTATTCCTGCTAATAGAGGTAATGTGTATTCTGTTAATGGGAATTTGTTGGCTACATCGGTTCCAAAATATACTATTCGTATTGATGCTGTAACATCTAGAAGCTCGACATTCGAAGAGAATGTAAAGCCTTTAAGTGATTCATTGTCTCGTTTTTTTAAAAATAGATCTTCAAGTTATTTCGAAAAGCGGCTTAGAAAAGCACGGGCTAATAAAAATAGATACTATTTGTTAGCTAAAAATATCGGTTATTCCGATTATGTGCGTATGCGTAATTTTCCGTTGTTGGAAAAAGGAGCGTATAAAGGTGGATTAATTGTGGAGCAAACTACTATGCGGGAGCATCCAATGGGAGATATTGCCCACAGAACAATTGGTTACGAACGTTTTGATGAAGACGGCAATGTAACACGTCCTGGAATTGATGGTGCTTTCGGGATTAAATACTTGCGCGGTGTTGATGGGAAGCGTAAAAAGCAATTAATAGGAAAAAAACAGTGGAAGCCGTTGCATGATGCGAACGAAATTGAACCGCAAGATGGTTACGATGTGTACACTACTATCGATGTTAATATTCAAGATATTGCGCATCATGCATTGTTGGAGCAGTTGGAGTATTATGAAGCCGATCATGGTTGTGTTGTGGTTATGGAAACTAAAACAGGGGAAATTCGCGCAATTTCAAATTTAGGAAGAAATAAAAACGGAAAATATATTGAGCGCTTAAATTATGCGGTAGGTGAAAGTCATGAGCCAGGTTCTACGTTTAAGGTTATGGCTTTAATGGCTGCTTTAGAGGATAAGGTAGTAGATACTGCTACGGTTATAGATACTAAGGCTGGTTATAAACAGTTTTATGGTCGCGCAATTTATGATACGCATGGTCATGGTAAAATTTCTACGGCGCGAGTTTTAGAGGTGTCTTCTAATATTGGGTTGGCTACAATAGTAGATAACGGGTATGCTTCTAACCCGAAAAAATTTATTAATAGGCTAAAGTCTTGGGGATTAAATAAGCCAATTGGTTTGTCGCTTATTGGTGAGGGAACTCCTGTAATTCCGGAGCCAGGAGATAAAATTTGGAGTAAAAACGCATTGCCTTCTATGGCGTATGGGTATAATTTAAAGTTAACGCCATTGCAAACGCTAACATTTTATAATGCTATTGCGAATAATGGTGTCATGGTAAAACCACGATTTATTCAATCGGTTCGCGAGTTGGATAGAGTTGTTGAAAGTTTTGAGGAAGAAGTGGTAAACGAAAAAATTTGTTCCGAAAAAACTTTAAAATCAATGCAGACTATGCTTAAAAATGTGGTTGTTCGTGGTACGGGTAGGTCGTTGTCTCTTGATTATTTTTCAATGGCAGGTAAAACGGGTACGGCACAAACTGAATATTGGATGAAGGACTGGAAACAAAATCGCCGATACATTTCGTCGTTTGCAGGGTATTTTCCTGCTGAAAATCCAAAATATTCATGCATTGTGGTAATACATAAGCCTAGCGTAAAAAAAGGGTATTATGGCGCCGATGTTACGGGGCCTGTGTTTAAAAAAGTGGCTCAGAAAATATATATCGATACGCCTGATGTCGACGAGATTGAAACCTTAAATATTCAAAAGGCTTCGGTAAAAAAGGAATACGAAAGTTTTTATAGTACGGCTCAGAGATACAAAACTATTATGCCAGATTTGGTTGGTATTCCAGCTATGGATGCGGTGGTCTTGTTAGAAAACATGCAGGTAGATGTTAAGGTTAAGCTTAACGGGAATGGTGTTGTTAAAGCTCAGTCGGTAAATAAAAACACCAAGTTAAAAAATAATCAAACCGTAGTATTAACAGCGTCATGATGGTTTTAAAAGACATATTATATAAGGTAGCTATAAATGCTGTGGTAGGTAGTACACTTACAGAGGTGTATGCGGTAAATTTCGATTCTAGAAAAATTGCTGCAAACGATTTGTTTGTTGCTATAAATGGTGTTACGGTTGATGGTCATGAGTTTATCGATGTGGCTATAAAAAAAGGCGCAAAAAGTATTGTTTGTGAGCGTATTCCTGAGGTTTTGGTTGATGGGGTGACATATGTTGAGGTAGATAACTCGAACAAAGCTTTGGCAATAATAGCTTCAAATTATTACGAAAATCCATCTGAAAACTTAAAGTTAGTTGGTGTAACAGGAACTAACGGAAAAACTACGGTTGCAAGTTTGTTATATCAGCTGTTTAAAAATGCTGGTTACAAGGTTGGGTTGTTGTCTACTGTAAAAATAATGGTTGATAATGTTGAGTATAAAGCAACGCACACTACGCCAGACTCGTTGACTATAAATAAGTATTTAACTGAAATGAGTGTTGCTGGTGTGGAGTTTTGTTTTATGGAAGTGAGCTCCCATGGTATTCATCAGTATCGTACCGAAGGATTGCATTTTGAAGGTGGTATATTTACTAATCTGTCTCACGATCATTTAGATTATCATAAAACGTTCGCTGAATACCGAGATGTTAAAAAGAAGTTTTTTGATGAGTTATCGTCAAAATCATTTGCATTAGTCAATATCGATGATAAAAATGGCATGGTAATGCTGCAAAATACCAAAGCAAAAAAATACACTTACGCATTAAAAGAATATGCTGATTATAAAGCCCAAATTCTAGAAAATCAACTTACTGGTTTATTGCTGAAGGTTAACGATAGCGAAGTTTGGACAAGGCTTATTGGGAATTTCAACGCCTATAATGTGTTGGCGATTTTCGCTACAGCGGAATTGTTAGGACTTGAAAAAGTTGAAGTTTTAAGATTGATAAGTGATTTGCAAAGTGTTAGCGGACGTTTTCAGTATTTAATTTCAGATACAAAAATCACTGCTATTGTAGATTATGCACATACACCAGATGCTTTAAAAAATGTGTTAGAAACTATAAATAGCATTCGGACAAAAAACGAAGAGTTAATAACGGTTGTAGGTTGTGGTGGCGATCGCGATAAAACAAAGCGACCTAAAATGGGGCATATAGCTTCGGCCTTAAGCACTAAAGTCATTTTTACAAATGATAATCCTAGAACAGAAAACGCGCAAGATATTTTAAATGAAATTGAAGATGGTGTAGAACCTCAAAATTTTAAAAAGGTTTTAACGATTGCAGATAGAAAACAGGCTATAAAAACAGCTTGCCAAATGGCGCAGCCAAACGATATTGTTTTAATAGCGGGTAAAGGTCATGAGAACTATCAAGAGATAAACGGAGAGCGTTTCGATTTCGATGACTTTAAAATTGTAAAAGAGTTATTAGTAAAACTAGAAAAATAATGGTCACGCTGAGCGCAGTCGAAGCGTAATTGAAAAATCAAAAAATAAAGAATGTTATACTACTTATTTGAATATTTAGAAAAACAGTTTCAGTTTCCTGGAGCCACGCTTTTTGGGTTTTTAACCTTTAGAGCGGCTTTAGCTATGATTTTGTCTTTATTAATATCAACTATCTATGGTAAGCGCATCATTGGTTTTTTACAAAAAAAGCAAATGGGAGAAACCATTCGCGATTTAGGTTTAGCGGGTCAAGCAGAAAAGGCAGGTACGCCAACCATGGGTGGAATCATTATTATAATTGCCACTTTAATACCGGTATTGCTTATTGCTAAACTTGAGAATGTTTACATCATTCTATTAATTGTTACTACGCTCTGGATGGGAGTTATTGGTTTTGTAGACGATTATATTAAAAAGTTTAAAAACGATAAAGAAGGCTTAAAAGGTAAGTTTAAAGTAATGGGGCAAGTTGGTCTGGGTGTTATTGTAGGAGCTACATTATACTTTAGCCCTGCGGTTACTATGAAAGAAAAGCTGCCTGTAGAACAACAACAAGTGCTGTTGGCAGAAAACCCTGAAATAGCACCATCAAAATTATTTAAGCCAGAAGAAAAATCAACAAAAACTACAATTCCATTTTTTAAAGGAAATGAGTTTGATTATGCCGATTTAATTACATGGATTAGTCCGAGTCTTGAAAAATACGCTTGGATCATTTTTATAATAGTCGCCATTTTTATAATTACGGCGGTTTCAAACGGTGCAAATTTAACCGATGGTATTGATGGTTTAGCGGCAGGAACTTCGGCTATAATTGTTCTGGTGCTAGGTATTTTCGCTTGGATCTCTAGTAACATCATATTTTCAGAGTACTTAAATATAATGTACATCCCAAGGGTGGAAGAAATCACCATTTATACCACAGCTTTTGTTGGAGCTTTAATCGGATTTTTATGGTACAATACTTATCCTGCGCAAGTATTCATGGGAGATACGGGTAGTTTAACCATAGGTGGTATTATTGCTGTAATTGCTATTGCAGTTCGTAAGGAATGGTTAATTCCTGTGTTGTGTGGCATCTTTTTAGCCGAAAATTTATCTGTGGTTATGCAGGTAAGTTGGTTTAAATATACAAAGAAAAAATATGGAGAAGGTCGTCGCATTTTCAAAATGTCGCCTCTACATCATCATTATCAAAAATTAGGATATCACGAAAGTAAAATAGTAACACGATTTTGGATTGTGGGTATTTTGTTAGCTATTCTTTCAATAGTAACCTTAAAAATCAGATAAAATGTCACACTGAGCGCAGTCGAAGTGTTTCAAGTATTTAAAAAGTAAAAATTGAATGAAAAAACAAAAGCTTGTAATTCTTGGAGGAGGAGAAAGTGGAGTTGGAACTGCACTTTTAGGAAAGGCAAAAGGTTACGATGTTTTTGTTTCAGATAAAGGAAAAATTAAAGAAAACTATAAAGAAGTTCTTATACATAATGAGATTGAATGGGAAGATGAGCAGCATAGCGAATCTAAAATTTTAGATGCCGATGTGGTTATGAAAAGTCCAGGAATTCCAGATAAAGTGGCTTTGGTAAAACAAATTCGTGAAAAGGGGATACCTGTGGTTTCTGAAATTGAATTTGCATCAAAATTTACAAATGCTACAATTGTTGGAATTACCGGGAGTAACGGTAAAACTACTACGGCAAGTTTAACGCATCATATTTTAAAACAAGAATTAAATGTGGGGCTTGCTGGAAATATTGGCGACAGTTTTGCTAAACAGATTTTAGAAGAGGATTTTGATAATTACGTGCTGGAAATAAGTAGTTTTCAGTTAGATGATATCAAAGATTTTAAACCGAAAATTGCTGTGATAACCAATATAACACCCGATCATTTAGATCGATATGATTATAAGTTTGAAAACTACATTGCTTCAAAATTTAAAATAGCAATGAATCAAACAAAAGATGATTATTTGATTTATGATGCCGATGATGAAGTTATTACGAATCATTTAAAAAACAACCCAGTTCAATCAACATTATTGCCATTTTCATTAACTAAAACTATAGAGAACGGCGCGTATTTAAAGGACGATAACATAATAATAACAATAGAAAAAAACCAGATAATTATGCCGACATCAAGCTTGACATTAGAGGGGAAGCACAATGTAAAGAACGCTATGGCGTCTTCAACAGTTGCTCATTTATTAAAAATTAGAAAACAAACTATTCGTGAGAGTTTAGAGAATTTTCAGGGTGTCGAGCATCGCTTAGAGGAGGTGCTAAAAATTAATAAAGTAAAATACATTAACGACTCTAAAGCAACCAATGTAAATGCAACATATTTTGCTTTAGAAAGTATGGATGCACCAACCGTTTGGATTGTTGGTGGTGTAGATAAAGGAAATAATTACCAAGAGTTATTTCGATTTGTGAACGAAAAAGTAAAGGCTATTATTTGTTTAGGTGTAGATAATAAAAAGTTGTTTGAGGCTTTTGGTAATATGGTTGATGTTATTGTTGAAACTCAATTTATGAGCGAAGCTGTAAAAATTGCTTATAAAGTGGCAGAATCTGGAGATAATGTATTGTTATCGCCTGCATGTGCAAGTTTCGATTTGTTTGAAAATTACGAAGATAGAGGGCGTCAATTTAAAAACGCTGTAAGAAATTTATAAACCTAGTGTGTCACACTGAGCGCAGTCGAAGTGTTTATAGGTTAAAAAATGAAAATAAGAAAAAAATAAAACAAAAGTTCTTTTTAAGAAGGAAGAAATAAAGAATGCAAGCACTATTTAAAAACATAAAAGGAGATAGGTTAATATGGGCAATTATTGCGCTGTTGGCTATTTTGTCGTTTTTACCAGTGTATAGTGCTGCGAGTAATTTGGCTTATAAAAGTGGCGGAAATACGTTTGCCTTTTTTGTAAAACACTTTATGCACTTGTTTTTTGGTTTTGTTATAATGTTTGGTGTGCATAAAATACCTTATCGATATTTTAGAGGGTTGTCCTTAATTATGATACCGGTGGTGTTGGTGCTTTTAGCTATTACCATGCTTCAAGGAACAACTATAGAAGGGGCAAACGCTAGCCGATGGATACAAATACCATTTGTGGGTATGTCTTTTCAAACATCAACGCTGGCGTCCGTTGTGTTAATGGTTTATGTGTCCAGGTACATGTCTAAAATTAAAGATAAAAATGTAACTTTTAAAGAAACTATTTTACCGCTTTGGTTAGTGGTTTTCTTAATACTTATATTAATTTTGCCAGCGAATTTTTCAACAGCAGCTATTATGTTTTTAATGGTATTGATGTTGGTTTTCTTAGGAGGTTATCCAATAAAGTATTTGGCTGTAATTGTGGGTTCTGGGTTGTTGGTTTTAACGATTTTTGTGCTAGCAGCAAAAGCATTTCCCGATGCTATGCCCAACCGTGTTGATACATGGATGGGGCGTATTGAAAGTTTTTCGAATCCAGAAGATACAGAATCCGATTATCAAATTGAGAAGGCAAAAATAGCTATAGCAACGGGCGGTATACAAGGTGTTGGTCCTGGAAAAAGTATGCAAAAAAACTTTTTACCACAATCTTCATCCGATTTTATTTTTGCCATCATTATTGAGGAATATGGTTTAATAGGTGGTTTTACAATCATGATTTTGTATTTGTGGTTGTTGTTCAGAATTGTAATTGTGGCACAAAAATCTGATACTATTTTTGGAAAGTTATTAGCGCTAGGTGTGGGGTTGCCCATTGTTTTTCAGGCTTTAATAAACATGGCAGTTGCAGTAGAATTGTTTCCGGTTACGGGGCAAACGTTACCATTAATAAGTAGTGGTGGTACCTCTATTTGGATGACGTGTTTAGCGCTTGGTATTATTTTAAGCGTTAGTGCTAAAAGAGAAGAGATAAAAGAACAAGAAAATATAGAAGATAATCCTTTAGAGGTTTTAAGTGAAGCGCTCGATTAAAGTTTTAAAAGATTAAATAATCACAAATTGGTGACAAAAAAAGAAACATATAAAATTATTTTATCCGGAGGTGGTACAGGGGGGCATATTTATCCTGCTGTAGCCATTGCTAACGAGTTAAAATCACGTTACCCAAATGCTGAATTTTTGTTTGTAGGCGCTAAGGATAGAATGGAAATGGAAAAAGTGCCGCAAGCAGGATATAATATTGAAGGCTTGTGGATTTCTGGTATTCAGCGTAAGTTGACATTGAAGAATGCCATGTTCCCAATAAAATTGGTTAGTAGTTTGTGGAAAGCTCGTAAAATTGTACGTGCCTTTAAACCTGACTTTGCCATTGGTACAGGCGGTTTTGCGAGTGGTCCGCTGCTTCATGTCGCAGCTTCAAAAGGTATTCCAACTTTAATACAAGAACAAAATTCATTTCCCGGTATCACAAATAAATTGTTAGCTAAAAAAGTTAATAAAATATGTGTGGCTTATGATGGTTTAGAGCGTTTTTTTCCAAAAGATAAAATTGTAAAAACAGGAAACCCGGTTCGTAAGGGGCTTTTAAATATAGAAGATAAAACTGTTGAAGCTAAAAACTTCTTCAATTTAAAACATGGTAAAAATACACTTTTAGTTATAGGTGGAAGTCTGGGGTCAAGACGTATTAATCAATTAATTGAAAAGGAATTAGACTTTCTTGATATGCAAAATGTCCAGATTATCTGGCAATGTGGTAAGTTGTATTATCAGCAGTATAAAATTTATAACAATACAAAAAACGTACAAGTTTACGAGTTTTTAAATAATATGGATTTTGCTTACGCTGCCGCAGATATTATAGTGTCTCGTGCGGGAGCAAGTTCGGTTTCCGAATTATGTATTGTTGGTAAGCCGGTGATATTTATACCGTCTCCAAATGTGGCCGAAGACCATCAAACTAAAAACGCTATGGCGATTGTGGAGAAGGATGCAGCGTTATTAATTAAAGAAGAAGATTTAGATGCCGACTTTCAAAATAAATTTTCACAATTGGTGTCTTCTTCAGAAAAGCAAAAAGCTTTAGGGACAAATATTAAAAAATTAGCATTGGTAAATGCAACAAACGATATTGTAAAAGAGGTTGAAAACCTATTAAAAAAGTAATGAATTTAAGTAACATACATACTGTTTATTTTGTTGGCATTGGCGGCATAGGCATGAGTGCTTTAGCGCGTTATTTTCATGCTAATAATAAAGAGGTTGTAGGTTACGATAAAACTGAAACCGAAATAACTAAGAGTTTAGAAGCTTTAGGTGTAAAAGTTCATTATAACGACGATGCATCTTATGCATCATCATTTAAAAATGAAGACACCTTAGTAGTCTACACGCCTGCTATTCCTAAAGTTCATGGAGAATTAAATTATTTTTTTGATAATGATTTTCAGGTTTTAAAGCGTTCTCAAGTGCTAGGTTTAATAACCGAAAATACATTTTGTTTAGCCGTAGCAGGAACACATGGTAAAACAACAACAACCAGTATTTTAGGGCATTTAATGCATGAATGTAATGTGCCTTTAACAGCGTTTTTGGGTGGGATTACAGAGAATTATAACTCAAATTTAATTTTAAAAGGCAATGAAGTTTCGGTAGTTGAAGCCGATGAGTTCGATAGATCATTTTTAACTCTATCACCAAATTTAGCCTGTATAACATCCATGGATGCCGATCATTTAGATATTTATGGAAGTAAAGATGAATTAACAAAATCGTTTGAAGATTTTACTAAACAGTTAAAGTCTAATGGTAAATTATTTGTAAAGAATGGTTTGCCTTTAAAGGGAATAACTTACGGAATTGAAGATGATGCTGACTATTCTGTACAAAATATAAAAATAGAAAAAGGTGTTTATGTTTTTGATGTTAAAACACCAGAAACAGTACTTGAAAATTTACAATTTAACCTACCTGGGAGACATAATTTGTCGAATGCTTTGATAGCCTTGGCGATGTCTGTAGAGTATGGGTGCCCTCACCAGCAGCTCGCCAAAGCATTAGCATCTTATAAAGGGGTTAAGCGTAGATTTTCATATCATATAAAAACAGATGATTTGGTTTTTATAGATGATTATGCACATCATCCTGAAGAAATAAATGCGGTACACCAAGCGGTAAGAGAAATGTATCCTAATAAAAAAGTTTTGGCAATTTTTCAGCCACATTTGTTTAGTAGAACTCAGGATTTTGCTGACGAGTTTGCAATTAGTTTAGCGAAATTCGATGCTTTGTTTTTGTTAGATATTTACCCGGCCAGAGAATTGCCTATTAAAGGTGTAAACTCAAGTTGGTTGTTAAGCAAAATAGATAATAACAATAAAAAACTAGTTAGTAAAGAAAATCTAATAAACGAAATTAAATCAACTCAAGCCGATATAGTTTTAACTATTGGAGCAGGAGATATAGGAGCGGAAGTAGAACACATAAAAAACGCGTTACAGGTTGCAAATTAAGTGGTATCACATAAAAATGGTTTTGTTACTAGGTTTAATTTCCTTTTTGTTTGCCTTTGCTTCAGGTAGGAATGCAAAGCGCAATGTTGGAACCCCAAAAATTAATTTTTTAGGAGAGAATAACCTCTTTATAACCAGTGATAATGTTAGTAAATTGTTAATACAAAATTATGGAAGCGTTTCAAACATAGCTAAAGAAACTTTAGATTTGAATGTGTTGGAAAATGCACTTAAATCTAACGCCATGATAAAAAATGCCGAAGTGTATTTGTCTGTTAATGGTACACTTAATGCCGATGTTGAGCAGAAAACGCCAATTGCAAGGGTGAATACAACAGCATCTTATTATATCGATGCAGATGGTCAATATATGCCTTTGTCAAGTAATTTTTCGGCTAGAGTTCCATTGGTTACTGGTTATGTAGAAAAAAATAATTTAAAAAGCGTTTATAAAGTCGCTCAAAAAGTAATAAACGATGATTTTTTAAAAACTCATGTTTTCGAAATTCATCAAGACCAAAATCGTAAACTTTACCTAAAATTACGCCAATGTAGTTTTATGGTAAAATTGGGAGATGTTAGTTTTATTGATAAAAAAGTAAATAACCTAAAAGCATTTTATAAAAAAAGCTCAAAAGAAAAAACACTTAACCAATATAGTGTTGTGAATTTGCAGTTTGAAAACCAAGTAATTTGTACCAAAATTTAAGCCATGGAAAATTATCGAACAGCTGGATTAAATAAAGGCGAAACACATAAGGAAGAGATGGAGCAAAATATAGCCGTTGGATTAGATATCGGAACCACAAAAATTGTGGCCATGATTGGTCGTAAAAACGAATATGGCAAACTTGAAATATTAGGTATTGGTAAATCTAAAAGTTTAGGTGTACATCGTGGTGTGGTAAACAATATTACCCAAACCATACAGTCTATACAACAAGCCGTACAACAGGCCGAGGCTGCTGCCAATGTTAAAATAGACGATGTAACAGTTGGTATTGCAGGACAGCATATTCGCAGTTTACAACACAGCGATTATATTACTCGCACCACATCAGATACGGTTATTGATGATGATGATATAGATAGGTTAATAAACCAAGTGCACAAATTGGTAATGTTACCTGGTGAAGAAATTATACACGTATTACCACAAGAATATAAAGTAGATGGTCAAGGTGAAATACGCGAACCAATAGGTATGTATGGTGGCAGGCTTGAAGCTAATTTTCATGTTGTTGTTGGTCAAGTATCTTCTATTAGAAATATTGGGAGATGTGTGCAAAGTGCTGGTTTAAATCTAGAAGGCATTACTCTAGAACCATTAGCATCTGCAAATGCTGTATTAAGTCAAGAAGAAAAAGAGGCTGGTGTAGCATTAATTGATATAGGTGGTGGTACAACAGACTTAGCCATATTTCGCGACGGAATAATAAGGCATACAGCTGTTATTCCTTTTGGTGGAAATGTAATTACAGAAGATATAAAAGAAGGCTGTTCAATAATTGAAAAGCAGGCGGAATTATTAAAGATAAAATTTGGTTCTGCATGGCCAGGAGAAAATAAAGACAATGAAATTGTTTCTATTCCAGGATTAAGCGGAAGAGAACCAAAAGAAATTACTTTAAAAAACCTCTCTAAAATTATTAATGCGCGAATGGTTGAAATCGTTGAGCAGGTTTTTGCCGAAATTAAAAATTACGGTCACGAAGTACAAAAGAAAAAACTTATTGCAGGTATAGTGTTAACTGGTGGCGGTAGCCAACTAAAACATTTAAAGCAATTGGTAGAGTATATTACAGGAATGGATACGCGTATAGGCTATCCAAACGAACATTTAGCAGGCAACAGTGAAGACGATTTAACAAGTCCGTTGTATGCTACAGCAGTAGGTTTAGTGTTAGATGGTTTAAAACGTCAAGAGCGTAAAAAGAACGAATTCCGTCAAAGTGAAATAGTTGAAGAAGAGAATATAGAAACAACAGAAGAAACTCAAGAAGAGGAAGAACAAGTAACGCCACCAAAAGAACGCTTGTCATTTCTAGATAAGTTAACCCAAAGGGTAAAAGACTTTCTAGACAATGCCGAATAAAAATAATCCAAAGAATTAAAAATATTTAAGTACAAAACCCCGAAAACAGAATTTTATGAGCAGTAACAAAGAATTCGAAAGCATTTCATTCGATTTACCAAAAAACCAATCCAATGTTATTAAGGTAATTGGTGTTGGTGGTGGTGGTAGCAATGCTATTAACCACATGTTCCAGCAAGGTATTAAAGGTGTCGATTTTTACATTTGTAATACAGATTCGCAAGCCCTTCAAAATAGTGGAGTTCCTAACAAAATTCAATTAGGTGTAAACCTTACCGAAGGTTTAGGTGCCGGTGCAAACCCAGAAATTGGAGAGCAAGCAGCCATTGAAAGTTTTGATGATATAACAACCATGCTCGATACTAATACTAAAATGGTATTTATTACAGCTGGTATGGGCGGCGGTACGGGTACAGGTGCAGCACCAATTATAGCTAAAATGGCTAAAGATTTAGATATTTTAACTGTTGGTATTGTAACTATGCCGTTTCAGTTCGAAGGAAGAATGCGTATAGAGCAATCGCAAAAAGGTATCGAGAAATTACGAGATGTAGTAGATTCTTTAATTGTAATAAATAATAATAAACTACGTGAAGTTTACGGAAACTTAGGTTTTAAAGCTGGTTTCTCTAAAGCAGACGAAGTATTAGCCACAGCTGCTCGTGGTATTGCCGAAGTAATTACACATCACTATACTCAAAATATCGATTTACGCGATGCTAAAACGGTATTAAGTAATAGTGGTACCGCTATAATGGGATCATCTTTAGCTTCAGGTCAAAATCGTGCTCAAGATGCTATTCGAAAAGCCTTAGATTCTCCGCTATTAAACGATAATAAAATTAGAGGGGCTAAAAATGTATTGTTGCTTATAGTTTCAGGTTCGCACGAAATTACCATTGACGAAATAGGTGAAATTAACGATCACATTCAAAACGAAGCCGGTCATGGCGCTAACATTATAATGGGTGTTGGTGAAGATGAGAGTTTGGAAGAATCAATCGCTGTAACTATTATAGCAACAGGTTTTGATGTAGAGCAACAAGACGAAATTTCTAACACAGAAACCAAACGCGTGGTGCACGATTTAGGAATTACTGCAGAAACCGAAACGAAAGAATCCGATCCTGTAATTATTGCTCCAGTAATTGAGCTAGAAGAAAAAAAGGAACCGCCAATTGTACGTCATACTTTAAATATAGAAGAAGAATCAAATGACTTGAGCGATCTGGAACAACGAATGATAAATAAGCAACAGCTTGTGGAACCGGTTATTGAAGTTGAAGAAGATTTTGACATTATTCCAACCTCGAATTTAATTAAAAATATTGATGTTGTTTACAATGAGGTTCAAGCTAACTTCGAGGATGAAGATTTCATTATTAAACCAGTAACCACCATGAAGGAAAGTGCGCTTGGTGAAGTGGTTGAAGACGAAGAAGAAAAGCAATTTACACTTACTTTCGATTTGCCTTTATTCGATAAAAAAGAAGTAGAGCCTGTTGAAGAAAAAACAATAGTTTCTCATCAATTAAATGAGGACGAGTTGAATAATATTGAGGTAGAATCGTACGAAGAAATTATTCCGGAAGTAAAACAAGATACTAAAGGAAATATTCGATACTCTTTAGATGATTTTAAAGAAGAAGAAAATGTTTCTGCAGGAAATACCGTAGCTAAAAAAGAACAGGTAGAGGTTGAAGATAAAGATGTGGTTTTCGAGAAAAAAGTAGTAAGTAAACCTGTTGAAGAAGTATCTAGACCCGAAGAAATTGACCCAATGAATACACCAATTTCTGAAGTTTTAAAAGATAGAGCTGCCGAACGTAGACGTATTATGAAAGACTTTAACCATAAATTTCATAATGGTAAAATTGATGATATTGAAAAAGTTCCAGCTTACAAACGTCAGGGTATCGATTTAAATGCGACCAAGTACTCATCTGAAACCAATATGTCTAGAACAAGTGTTGGTTTAGATGAAAATGATGACATTCAAATTAGAAAAAATAATTCATTCTTACATGATAATGTGGATTAATTTTTAATTTGATGTTAATTATGAACCCGAAATGTTTCTCTCACCATTTCGGGTTTTTCTTTAAGGTATTATTTCTTAAACCTACAGAATCTTAGTATATTCGCATTCCAAAAAAAGATTAGAATGAGTTTACAGAAACAGGTAATGACGGCGTTAAAGGACGCTATGAAATCTAAAGATCAAACAGCATTAACAGCATTAAGAGCTGTAAAGTCTGCAATTTTGTTGGCTCAAACCGAAAGCGGAGCTAAAGAAGAATTAACGGAAGAGCAAGAACTTAAATTATTACAAAAGCAGGTAAAACAAAGACGCGATAGTGCCGCGGTTTTTACAGAGCAAGGTCGTGCAGATCTAGCAGAACCTGAATTGGCAGAAGCTAAAGTAATAGAGCAATTTTTACCCGAAGCTTTGAGTGAAGAAGAAATAGAAAAAGTTGTGGTCGCAACTATAGAGCAAGTTGGAGCAGAAGGAATGAAGGATATGGGTAAAGTTATGGGCTTAGTAAGCAAAGAACTTGCAGGGCAAGCCGATGGCAAAACTATATCTAGCATAGTAAAAGCAAAATTAGCTTAAAAATACATTTTTAGGTAAAAAGGCCCCGTGGCGCAACTGAATAGCGCATCAGATTTCGGCTCTGAGGGTTGGGGGTTTGAATCCCTCCGGGGTCACGAATAAATAAAAAACTCCCACGTCAAATCAAGCTCGCTTGAATTTGTAAGTGGGAGTTTTTTTATTTTCAAAGCGGAGCTTTGAGGGAAATTTAATCCCGCTATATCAATTGTTAAATAAGTTATTAGTCACCAATTTCCTTGAATTTGTAAGTGGGAGTTTTATATATTCAAAGCTTAGCTTTGAAGGGATATTTAACTTCTTTAAAAAAAACAAAACGCCCAAATATTTTAATATTAGGGCGTTTTGTTTTTATTAAGTTACTTTATTATTTTTTTTACAAGCATCATAATGCTATATTTTTTTAAAATGCTAAATCCTGTTTGCATCCATTGGTAAGGTTGTAAAGTTTCTTTAAAATCGTTTTTGCAACCTTTTAATTCTTCCCATGCAATTTGTTTTTCAAGATCTAATTGTTTCAAGTGTCGTTTTATATCTGCTTCATTTTTGTATTGCTTTACCATAATTATTCAAAAAAAGTTTTAGATAGTGAGCGTATCACTATATTGTTTATAAAACCTCTAGCGAAATAAAATATAATAGATAATAATAAAAATACACCACCAACAATTAAGTAGCCTAAAGGCACGCTATTTAAAGCGTTACCAATAGCTACTGCTGCTGATATAGCTAAGAATAAAAATGCTACAAGAACCAAGGCTCCCATAAAAATAGTTTTAAATAGGAGACTCATAGATGAGGTTAGTTGTTGAAATACTTTTAACCTATAATATTCTTGCGATTTTTTTAAATATTCTTCGCCTTTATCTATGGCTTTATTTGAGGTTTCGTTTATATGTTCAAAAACCGACATATTACTTCTGTAATTGTTTGTTTTTAACTTTTAAATCTTTAAGCTTTTTCTCTAGCGTCGTAATTACATCTTCAGCTTTATAACTAGCATCAGAAACTACATGCTCTAATTGGGCATCTAAAGTTGCTTTTTTGGTAGTTAATGTGCTTGCTACTTGATTTTTTAAATCTTCGGCTGTCGAGGCTATATTATCCTTGGCTGCTTCAGCTTCTTCTCTTAATTTTTTTCTTGTATTGGTTCCTTTATCTGGAGCAAAAAGAATTCCTAATGTGGCACCTATAGCTCCACCTAATAAAAGTCCTAATGCAGAATTTGTGTTGTTACTCATAATCTTGTTTTTTTTAATGATTAAACTTTAATTTTTCAACTATTATAATTTATCATTATTTACGTAAAAACACTCTTAAAGAAGTTACAATGTTTTAATAAACTTATGTTAAACAGTCTTTTATAATATGGACTTTAAAGCATTATGTGTAATTTCAAATAAAAACAGTACGACTATGAAAAATAAAATTGAAACTATAAATCCGTATAACCAAGAACCTTTACAAACCTATAAATATCAAACTAAAAATGAAATTGACGGTATTTTAAAACAGGCAGCTTCAGCTTTTGAAGATTGGCGGAATATAAAGATTAAAGAACGGCTAAAGTTATTGGAAAATTTAGCGAACTTAATGGAAGATAATAAAGAAAAGTACGCTAAATTAATGACTGCAGAAATGGGAAAACCTATTAGCCAAAGTATCGCAGAAATTGAAAAATGTGTTTGGTTGTGTGATTTTTACATAACCAATGCCGAAGGGTTTTTAGCAGACAGTATAATTGAAACAGATGCTCACGAAAGTTTTATAAGTTACGATCCTTTAGGGGCAGTTTTGGCTGTTATGCCCTGGAATTATCCGTTTTGGCAAGTCATGCGTTTCGCCATTCCGTCACTCACGGCCGGTAATGTTGGGCTATTAAAACATGCTTCTAGCGTATCGGGAACAGCTATTGCAATTCAAGAGTTATTTGAGGAGGCCGGTTATCCAAAAGGGTGTTTTCAAACCTTATTAATAGGTCATGAGTTAATTGAAGATATTATAGCTAGCGACACTGTAAAAGCGGTTACACTTACAGGAAGTGAAGCAGCAGGAAGAAGTGTAGCAGCCATTGCTGGTAAAAATTTAAAGAAAACAGTTCTAGAGTTGGGCGGAAATAATGCATGTGTGGTTTTTGATGATGCTAATTTGGATGAACATTTAGAAACCATGGTAAAGGCCAGAATGCAAAATACTGGGCAAAGTTGTATTGCAGCCAAGCGTTTTATAGTATCCGAAGGCATTTACGATGAATTTTTAGAGCGTTTTACTAGAAGTGTTTTAGAGCTTAATTCTGGTAACCCTGAAGATAACGACGTTTTTATGGGAGTTATGGCTAGAGAGGATTTAGCTGAAGAATTAGAAGAGCAAGTTAACCAATCTGTAAAAATGGGAGCCAAAATTATAACCGGGAACAAACGCCATAAAGCTTATTTTGAGCCTACTATTGTAACAGAAGTAACTACCGATATGCCTGTTTTTAAAGAAGAGACTTTTGGGCCAGTAGCTGCAATTATTAAAGCAAAAAATAATGAAGAAGCCATTGCATTGGCTGCCAACTCAAGGTTTGGCTTAGGTACCATGATTTTTACAGAAAATATAGATAGCGTTTATAAAGAAATAGGAAATATACCCGATGGCGCTTTGTTTGTAAACGATATGGTGAAATCTGACCCAAGATTGCCCTTTGGAGGTACTAAAGCCTCAGGCTATGGTAGAGAATTATCTAAAGAAGGTATCATGGAGTTTGTTAATGTAAAAACAGTGTACATTAAAAAATAGTATAACCAAAAAAAGGTTTTTCTACTATTTTAATTTCTTAAGTTTTTAATAGAAATTAGTAACTGCTAAAAGTGTTTTTATATTTTAGTGGTTTTAGTTTATATGGATTTAGAAAAGTTAAATATTGGGGTTATAATTCTTATTTTTTTTATAGCTTTTTTATTATTTAAAATATTTAGTTTTTCCTTTAAGTTATTGGAAACGGCTTATGTTATTAAATTTAGAAAACCATTTTACAATCATTTATACTTACGATTAAAACGGTTAAAACCAGAAGAAAAGTTAATTTTAAAAAATAATTTTTCATTTTATAAACGATTAAATAAAAAAGAGCAGCGTTATTTTGAGCATCGTTTACATAAATTTTTGGACGAAAAAGATTTTGTAGGACGAGACGATTTGATAATTACTACCGAAATGCGTGTGTTAATTTCCGCTACAGCTGTAATGTTAACTTTTGGCTTTCGCGATTTTTATATCGACATTATTTCTCGTATCGTTGTTTATCCTAAAATATTTTATTCCACGAGTAACAAAACTTATAATAAAGGAGAATTTAATCCTAGACTAAAGTCGCTTGTGTTGTCTTGGGAAGATTTTAAAAAAGGCTACGCCGTTAATAATGATAATTTAAATTTAGGGATACACGAGTTTACTCATGCCATACAAATAAATAGTTTAAAATCCAGAGATGTAAGTTCTGTAATATTTACCGATTCGTTTTCTGAATTATCAAAGCTTTTAAATACAAATCAGCATTTAAAAAATAAATTAATGGCATCAAATTACTTCAGAAAATATGCGTTTACCAATCAGTTTGAATTTTTAGCAGTAGCCATTGAAACGTTTATAGAAACTCCAGGAGCGTTTAAAAGCCAATTTCCAGAAGTGTATTATAAAATTAAGCAGATGCTAAATTTTAATATTGCAGGATATTAATTTACCTCAAACATTACGCTTTTTTATTTAGATTATGCGGGTTTTAAATACAAGTTTATGGACAAAACACAATAAAAATCCGATTAAATGTTGTTTTTATCTGTTTAAATTAAATTTTTGAAGGAAAAATATTAAAATTCATTGGTTGTTTTGTAAATTTAGGTTCTAACCTAAACTACCATAAGTATGACCAACCAAATAAAAAGGGTAGCAAAATTTGCAAGTTTGCTTTTGCTAACTCAATTTTTTTCTTGCGAAATTGACACATTACCCCAAAATATAGAAAGTATTGATCAAGAGGATGTATTTTTTAAACCAATTGTAAAAGAGGTTTATAACGACTCTATTTTGCAACAAGTTTTACAGGAAGAATTAAATTTAATACAAAACACAGCTCTAAATAAAAGTTTTAAAAAATCTGCAGACCGAGGAATGCAAATAGATAAAACTAACCCTAAGAAAGTTTATGTGCATTATATGCCTTGGTTTCAATCGAAAGATTACGACGGCTATTGGGGCCAACATTGGACCATGACAAACAAAAATCCAGATGTTTTTGATGGTAATGGTTTTCGCGAAATAGCCTCTTATTATAACCCGTTAATTGGTCCTTATGCCTCATCCGACCCAGATTTACAGGAATATCATTTTTTATTGATGAAACTTTCTGGAATAGATGGTGTTATTTTCGATTGGTACGGCAGTCGTGATATTCACGATTATGGTTTAATTAAACATGCTACAGAAACCTTTATTCCTAAACTTGAAAATATCGATTTACAATTTTCTATAATGTATGAAGATCGTGTAACGCACATGCAACCCACAAAAACACCGGTTGAGGTTGCCGAAGCGGATTTTACCTATATTCGCGACGAGTATTTTACGAGCTCTAATTATATGACTCAAAATGGTTCTAAATTACTATCCATATTTGGCCCACATTATATAACCACAGAAAGCGAATGGAATACCGTTTATAACAATGTTTTTACAAGCTCAGATCAACCAGCATTAATATCGCTTTGGGCAACAAAACATGCATTAGGAAGCTATTTTAAAGGCGAATTTTTATGGGTGTCACCAGATCATTTGGGTGCACAAGATTATTACTATAATACCTATGCTAATGCTAACGATATTACAATAGGTTCAACTTACCCGGGGTTTAAAAGTTTTTATGCCGAAGGTGGATGGAGCGATGGCGTAAACGAATGGGAATTACCTTTAAATGATGGCTTAACTTTTATTGAAACTTTAAATAATTCTACTCACCAAGTTGCCGATTTTATACAAATGATTACTTGGAACGATTTTGGAGAAGGTACCATGATAGAACCAACACAACAGTTTGGGTACAATTATCTTACTATGCTACAAGAATATACTGGAGTTTCCTACACCGAAGAAGATTTGGCTACAGTAACCGAGCTTTACAGGGCCAGAAAAAAATATGCGAATAACTTTGAAGTTCAACAAATGTTAGATAATAGTTATATTTATATGAAACAGCTAAAAATAAACCGAGTAGATCGTGTTCTTGCTGCAATAAATAGGTATTATTTATAAATTAGCTTTTTCTTTCAGCTCTAAAATAGTTTTGGCAGGAAATTCACTATTAAAAACAAAGCTTCCGGCAATTAAAACATCAGCGCCTGCTGCTATAAGTAGCTGTGCGTTGTTAGCGTTTACTCCACCATCAATTTCAATAAGAGTAGAGGCGTTTTTATCATTAATAAGCTGTTTTAGCTTTTTTATTTTATGGTAGGTGTTTTCAATAAAGGTTTGTCCGCCAAAGCCTGGATTAACGCTCATTAATAATACAACATCAACGTCATTAATAATATCTTCTAAAACATTAATATTGGTATGAGGGTTCAACGCTACTCCGGCCTTCATACCTTCAGCTTTTATACTTTGAACAGTACGATGCAAGTGTGTACAAGCTTCATAATGAACAGTGAGTACATGGCTTCCTAAATCGGCAAATGTTTTAATGTATTTGTCAGGATTTACAATCATTAAATGTACATCCAAAGTTTTGGTAGCGTGTTTGTTTATAGCTTTTAAAACGGGCATGCCAAAAGATATGTTTGGTACAAAAACGCCATCCATAACATCAATGTGAAACCAGTCGGCTTCACTGTTATTTACCATTTCTATATCGCGTTGTAAATTGCCAAAATCGGCAGCCAGTAAAGATGGAGCTATTAATTTATTAGACATTTTAATAAGTTATTCTTTATTGCAAAGCTAATATTTTTATTGAACAGCTTCTAAAAGCTCTTCAACAATTTCTAAAAAAAGTGTACTATTTTCTGCTTGTAAAGAATTTAGCTTTAAAAGATAATCATGAAGTTCATATATGGATTCTGAGTCTTCTATAACGGTATATCCTGCCTTAAAGTTACTAAAGCTTCGACTAGATATAGAGCCATTAACTAGCTGAATAATATTATTGTGTCTAGAATCGTTTGTGATTTTTTTAAATAATTGATTAATTAAATTAGAATCTCCTTCAATTATTTGAAAAAAAATATCTTTATTTTTTACTAATACTCCAGTTATATTGTGTTTAAAATTATTGCTAAGGGTTTCTTTAAATACCATTTCAGTAGAAAGAATACTTAAGCCTGATTTTACCTTACTCTTATAAGCAATTGTTCTTAGCATAAAGTAAAGTTAGTGTATTTTAATTTAATTTGTAAGAAAAATTATAAAAATTTTAACAATTTATTTACATAGTTTAATTATTGATGGTTGATTGTGTTTGTTTAATTGACTTTTAGCAATAGTAAAAAACACTTAAATACTATTGTTTTGTAAAAAATAAACCCGCGGTAATCAGCCGCGGGTTCTTTCATCAATCAAAAAACGAACAGTTATGTTTAAACTGTTGTTACCTTAATTTAGACGTAAATTTTATAAAAAACTTACTATCCTAAATATGTTTTTAATATTTTACTTCTAGACGTATGTTTTAATCTACGAATAGCTTTTTCTTTTATTTGGCGTACACGCTCACGAGTTAAATCGAAAGTTTCTCCAATTTCTTCAAGAGTCATTGGGTGTTGGTTGCCTAAGCCAAAGTATAAACGAATAACATCTGCTTCACGAGGTGTTAAAGTTTCAAGGGCACGTTCAATTTCCGTACGTAACGATTCGTGTAATAATTCTTTATCTGGGTTTGGAGACTCTCCAGAGTTTAATACATCGTAAAGGTTAGAGTCTTCACCTTCAACTAAAGGCGCATCCATACTTACATGACGACCAGAATTCTTCATCGATTCTTTAACGTCGTTAATAGTCATGTCTAACTCTTTAGCAATTTCTTCCGCAGAAGGCGGACGCTCATGGCTTTGCTCTAAAAACGCAAATGTTTTATTAATTTTATTAATAGAACCAATTTTGTTTAACGGTAAACGCACAATACGCGATTGCTCTGCTAATGCCTGTAAAATCGACTGGCGAATCCACCATACAGCATAAGATATAAACTTAAAACCACGAGTTTCATCAAAACGCTGTGCTGCTTTAATTAATCCTAAGTTTCCTTCGTTAATTAAATCAGGTAAAGTTAAGCCTTGGTTTTGGTATTGTTTAGCTACAGATACCACAAAACGTAAGTTAGCTTTCGTTAACTTTTCTAAAGCAATTTGGTCTCCGGCTTTAATGCGTTGTGCTAATTCTACTTCTTCATCGGCAGTAATTAAGTCTACCTTCCCAATTTCCTGTAGATATTTATCTAACGAAGCGGTTTCTCTATTGGTTACCTGCTTCGTAATTTTAAGTTGTCTCATCTAAAAATTTCCTGTAATTTAATTGTGAATATTAGGGCATTCAGTAGTTATACGCACAAACATTAAAAAATGTTACAAAAAAATAAAAATAATTATTGGGCATTACCTATTTAAAGCTTTTTGGGCTTTAAATACGTCACGCTATACGCTATATCTTTTTTATAAAACTAAAAGTGTAATTTGTTACCTATAAACAAATTACACTTTTAGTTTTATAAAAAAGGATGCCGCTTCTATCGTTAATGCATGCGTAAAAATATTTAAATTTTTATTAAATGCTTATGGTTTAAATTTACAGCATCTAGCATATCTTGTGTGAATTTGTAATGTCCTCGTGCTGTAATTAATCTAAATCTTGAGGATTTTAAATTACTAAGGGCGTTTAAAAATAACCATTTCGATTTTAGTAATTTGGGTTTTTCCGATTTTAAACTAATATCAAAATAATATTTTCTGCCTTCTTTCGTGGCAACTACATCTGGAGTTATACTAATGTCACTTCCAGATTTCGAATAAGACTTCGGTGTTTCATAGCCTTCAATATCAGCTTTTATATTTTCAAAACCATGGTTTTCTAAATAGGAAATCGACTCTTCTAAAATGTCGGAGTATTTTGCTTTGTCTTCGTAAATCATAGCATATAAAATATAACTTATATCCTTATTTTCAAGTTTTTAACACGTTTTAACGTTTTTAAAAACTATTTTTTCTCTGCTAAACCTCGTGTTAACCAACCACTTCTGCTGGCTGTTGCAATTGCGTAAGGCGTAATCCAAAATAGTGCAAAGGTGTAAATTATACTATAAGTGTATGCCCAAACAGCTTCTTTAATTTTGTATCGATGCGAATAGAACGCTACCGAAAACGTTGATGTTATTAAAATACTCACTAATGTAGAACCTAAAAATAACAGCGGGTGTACGAGTACAAAAAATAACATAAAAACTAAAAAAGGATAGCTCATTATTAATCTAGCCGATTGGTCTATAAATAATAGTCGAGTACCTAGTTTATGACCGCTTCTAAAGTTTTTAAATACATATTTTCCCATGGCAATATTTTCTCTAACATTACTTCTAGCCCAACGAATAAACATTTTGTATAAGCCCGTATATCTATCTGGTACATTGGTGTAGGCAACGGCATTTCGTTGAAATAAAACATGCTTTCCTTGCTTTAAAATCATGTTTGTTAAAGCACGATCTTCACCAATATCCGATGGTTGCCCCATAAAAGTTTGATTTATCCATTCTGGTAAACAATTGTGCACAACATCGCTTCGGTAAGCGGCTAATGCGCCTGGTGTACATAATACAGATTTTAAGCTACTTTCTGCAGATCGAACAAATTCAAAACTCATAACAAAACTAACGTCTAGCATTTTTGGTAGTAATTCTGTTTTGTTATTAAGTACTCTAATATTTCCTGCTACTGCACCGCAGTCTTCATTTTCTACAAATGGACTCACTAAATTTTTTATGGTGTTAGGCTCTACAATCGAGTCACTGTCTACAGTAACATAAATTGTACCTGTTCCAATATTAAATCCTCGGTATAAAGCATGGCGTTTACCTTTGTTTTTTGGTTGTTGTAGTATGTTTAATTTGCCCCCTAAGTCTTCTTTTGCTTTTAACATCCATTGCCAAGTATCGTCTAAACTACCATCATCAATGGCCAGTAACTCAAGTTTTTGCTCTGGATAATCGCTTTTCGATAAACTAATTAAGGTGTCGTAAACTAGTTTGCCTTCGTTGTAAGCAGGCACAATTACGGTACAATTGGGTAAATCGTTATTGGAAACCGAATTAACAGGTTTATATTTAAAATATTTGTAGCACATAAAAAGAAAAAATCCCACTCTGTAAATAAATAAAGAGCCGGCCGCTATAAAAAAGACAAGTCCTAACGTTGTAGCACGATTATCTGCATTAAATTGTTTAAAATCGATTTGGAAATAACTAAAAAAGTAAATTCCTAAAAGTAAAAGTAAGAAGGTGCCAATTAAGGTGATTCGATTTTCTGGACTTTTTGAATTACCAGATCCCATTATAAATAAGTTAGTTTTGTTGCGTAAATTTTTAAAAGGATTAATTAAGTATTTTTTAACTTGCATGAAATGTTTTGTTTTTGAGGTTTTGTTGATATACGAAGCTTCTTAAATAAATAGATTTTTGTTAAGTGGGATTTAACATAGGTTTTAACTTTTAGTAAATAACTTAAAATTAAATTAGGTTTATCTTAACATCACTAATTTGACTTTAGGATACTTGTTTTGTAAATTTGCAGCATGGGAATAAAATTGCACGAAAAGCAAAATAAAAGAATCTTTAACTTTAACTTTCTGGTTTTTAGAACGCAATCAGATAAATTTATCCCGCCAGCTTTATAATTTATTCTTCTTTTTTAAGAGCTCCCATTAAGCGCTTTAACCTTTGGTTATCGAGCTGTGTTCCCTTGTTTTAATATTACAAATTATCTCACTTTAGTATTGTTTTGAAATACTGCAGTGATTCACTTTTTTTATGACTATAAAAACATTTGATGCTTTTTCTAGGCTATCATTTAACGATATCAATAGAATAGCCCATTTTTTATATACATACTCTGGAAGGTTTAGAGACACTAAGCGTGCCATTAAAAAGTCCATTTTATATGCTACAAAAGAAATTTCTGGTTTAGGTGGTTATGTGTTTGTAATTGAAGAAAAAAATGAAATTCAAGGAGCTATCGTAATAAATAGAACTGGAATGAATGAATATATTCCCGAAAACATTCTGGTTTATATTGCTGTAAAAGAAGACAAAAGAGGTAAAGGCTTAGGCGATGCATTGTTAAAACACGCAAAGTTTTATTGTAAAGGCGATATAGCCATACATATAAATGTAAATAATCCGGCAATTTCGCTTTTTGAAAAACACGGGTTTAAAAAAAATAACTTAGAAATGCGATTAACCAGATAAGTATTTCAAAATAAAACATAAAATATAAATGAAAATTTTTCAAGTAAAAAGAAAAACAACTTACGAGAAACTACATACCATCCAAATGGGCGAATTAACCACACAAGTAACTAGTATTAAAAGATGCTTGTTTGGCTTGCCTATAAAAACCTTGTATAAATATCGCCAAACTTATTATGGCGAAGTAAAGGAAACTAAAGATTGTATGCTGTTTATATAGAATTGTAAATTTAAAAACAACAAATACATACACAATGAAAGTATTAGTAATTGGAGCAGGAAACATGGGGCTAACTTACGCCGAAGGCATGTCTAAATCAAAACTTCTTAAACGCAAGAATATTATGGTTTTAGATAAATCTGAAGAAAAGTTAGAAGCACTAAATCAAATAGATCATTTTGATGCTTTTAGCGATTTAAAAGATTGCGTACCCGAAGCAGATATTATTTTTGTAGCAGTAAAACCCTATCATGCCGAAGCTTTATTTAAAACTATAAAGCCTATGGTAAATAGCCAACAAATCGTAATATCTATTATGGCAGGAGTTACCATTGCTTCAATAAAAGAGCACACTGGTTTACACAAAATAGTAAGAGCAATGCCAAATTTACCGGCAAAAATAGGTAAAGGTTTAACGTCTTACGTTATATCTCCAGAAGTGTCACGAATAGAAATGTTAACTGTAGAAAGTTTATTAGATACCACCGGGAAATCTTTACAAGTAAGCAACGAAATGCGTATTGATGCTTCTACCGGAATAAGCGGTAGCGGACCAGCGTACGTGTTTTACTTTATGCAAAGTATGATGGAAGCTGCTATGCAAATGGGCTTTTCAAAAAACGAATCTACCGTATTGGTGAGTCAGACATTTTCTGGTGCGGTTGAGCTTTTTAAGCAATCGAACTTATCGCCAAATTCTTGGATGGAGCGCGTAGCCTCAAAAGGAGGAACAACACGAGCAGCTTTAGACTCGATGGAAGATAACAATGTAAACGAATTAATAAAAGAAGCCGCTTTCGCTGCGTTTAACAGGGCAGTAGAACTTGGTAAAGAACATTAAAATGTATAAAGAAAGAATTGTAATAAAAGTTGGTACAAATGTAATGACCAACAAAGATAATCGAATTATAAAACCTGTTTTAGAAGGTCTTGTAAAGCAAATAGCAGAACTATACGAACGGGATATTATTTGTGTTTTAGTATCCTCTGGTTCTGTAATAGCAGGAAAAGAGGTTTTAGGGAAGTCTAAAATTGAAGATAGAACCCAACGCAGACAAGTTTACTCTGCAATTGGGCAACCAAGAATGATGCGACTTTACTATGGTATTTTTCATGATTATGGTATGAAGTGTGCCCAAGTTTTACCAACAAAAAACGATTTTAAAGCTGGTGTACATCGCGAAAACATGAGAAGCTGTTACGAAGGTTTACTCTCGGAAGGCGTAATTCCTGTAGCTAATGAGGACGATGCTGTTTCTGTTACAAACTCTATGTTTAGCGATAATGATGAACTTGCAAGTTTAATTGCTGAATTAATTAATGCAGATAAATTAATTATTTTAACAGATATTGATGGACTTTACGATGGACACCCGGAAGAAGCTGATAGCGATGTGATTAGAACAGTAAATCCCAACGAAAATCTTGCAAAATACATTAAGGATAGCGGAAAAACCGAAGGCGAAGGTCGTGGCGGTATGGGATCAAAATTAGGTTTTGCACAAAAAACTGCAGCTAAAAATATTCCAACATTTATAGCAAATGGTAAAAACCCAAATACAATTATCGATATTATTGAAGGAAAATCTATTGGTACAAAAGTAGCTTTATAGCTGCTTTAGCAATTTTTGTATTTATCATGTAAACCTATGTTATTTAATATCATAGGTTTTATTTTTTCTAATCGGGTTTGTTTGGTAGCTTCTCGTTTGGCGCTTTCAATATATTCGCAGTATTCTCGTTGTTTGCCAGGTGTTAAGTTTTTAAATGCAGCGTTTAGTTTGTCGCTATTGGTTAATTCGGTTTTTAATTCAATAGGAATTGTTACAGTTTTACCTTTGCGCTCAGGTTTAATTTCTTTACCTAATTTTTGGTTTTCAATAGCTTCTTTTACATAATCCAGAACCAGGTTTTTGCTTATGTCTTCAACGGTTTCAAAACGCATTTGTCGTAGTGCTTTTGTTTTGTTTTCTTGCGCATTAATCAAAATTTTTGCTTCATCTTTTAAAAATACACCATTAAAAAACCAAATACCAAAATGGTTTTTAAAAGCGCCTAAACCAATAACATTTTTGCCATTTACCGTGTAAACAGGAGCACTCCATTTAATGGTTTCTTCAACTTCGGTAGATAAAATAAGGGTTCTTAAAAGCGTTAATGCTTCAGCGAAGTTTGGGTGATTTTCTATGTATTCCTCTACAGATGTTGGTTTTTTCATACTAACAACTATGCTTTAACTGCGGTTAACTCAGCAATTTTACAAATAACTTCGGTGGCTTTAATCATACTTTCTACCGGAACATATTCGTAACGTCCATGAAAATTATGTCCGCCAGCAAAAATATTAGGGCATGGTAAACCCATATAGCTTAGTTGAGAACCATCGGTGCCGCCACGAATAGGTTTTATAATAGGTTCTATATCTATTTGCTTCATGGCTTCTTCGGCAATATCAACAATATGCATAACAGGCTCAATTTTTTCCTTCATATTAAAATATTGATCTGTAATAACGGTTTCAATAACTTCTTTACCATATTGCGAGTTTAGCTCATTGGTAAGTTTTACCATAACTTCTTTTCTAGCCTCGAAATGCATTTTATCGTGGTCTCGAATTATATAATGCAATTTAGTTTCTTCAACATTACCGTTAATATTATGTAGATGGAAAAAGCCTTGATAATCTTCAGTATGTTCTGGAGTTTCAATTCTAGGTAATGAGTTTATAAATTCTTGAGCGATGTACATGGAGTTCACCAATTTATCTTTGGCATAACCAGGGTGTACAATTTTACCTTTTATAGTTACCACAGCGCCTGCAGCATTAAAATTTTCGTATTCTAATTCGCCAATTTGGCTGCCGTCCATGGTGTATGCCCAATCGGCTCCAAATTTTTTAACATCAAATTTATGAGCGCCACGACCAATTTCTTCATCTGGTGTAAAGCCAACTCTAATTTTTCCGTGTTTTATTTCAGGGTGATTAATTAAGTATTCCATAGCCGAAATTATTTCACAAATTCCAGCTTTATCATCGGCACCTAAAAGGGTAGTGCCGTCGGTTGTAATTATAGTTTGATTTTTGTATTGTAATAAATCTTCAAAATAATCTGGCGATAAAACAATATTTTCAGCTTCATTTAAAACAATGTCTTTGCCATCGTATTTTTCAATAATTTGAGGATTTACGTTGGCTCCTGTAAAATCTGGAGACGTATCAAAATGAGAAATAAAACCAATGGTTGGTACCTCGTGTTCCACGTTGCTTGGTAAGGTTGCCATGATGTAGGCGTTCTTATCAATCTCGACATCTTGCATGCCAATAGTTTTAAGTTCTTCAACAAGTTTATTAGCTAAATCCCATTGTTTTTCGGTGCTTGGTGTAGTGTTCGATGTGGGGTCAGATTCGGTATCAACAGTTACGTAACTTATAAAGCGTTTTATAATATGGTCTTTTGAAATCATGCTGTTTTTCGATTGGGTTAGGTGAAGAAATTATCAGTTATTTTCGTGGTACTAAAATACAATTATTAATTTTTTGTGTTTAGTAATTGGTTGATTTTTTATTTACACTTACTTTTGCACAAACCATACAGATGTACAAACAATTACTTCGTCCGTTATTTTTTCAATTCGATCCAGAAAAAATTCATCATTTTACCTTTTCATTAATAAAATCGACCTCTAAAATACCTGGTATTCCGTCACTTTTTAAAAGTTTATATGTTATCGAAGATGAGCGATTAGAACGCAAATTGTTTGGATTAAAATTTAAAAATCCTGTTGGGTTGGCAGCGGGTTTCGATAAAAACGCAGTGTTGTATAATGAATTAGCGAATTTTGGTTTTGGTTTTATAGAAATTGGTACGGTAACTCCAAAAGGACAAGCTGGAAATCCTAAAAAACGATTATTTAGGCTAAAGGATGATAAAGGTATTATTAACCGAATGGGTTTTAATAACGAAGGATTGGAAGCCGCTATTTCTCAACTAAAAAAGAATAAGGGTAAATTAATTATTGGGGGAAATATTGGTAAAAATACCCAAACAAAACCCGAAGATTATACCAATGATTATTTAGAGTGTTTTAATGCATTGCATCCTTACGTTGATTATTTTGTACTTAATGTAAGCTGCCCAAATGTTGGTAGTCATGCTAAATTAAACGATAAAGATTATTTAGAGGAATTAATTGCAGCTGTACAAAAGGCTAACAATACTTTTGATTTACAAAAACCTATTTTACTTAAAATTGCACCCGATTTAAACAATAATCAATTAGATGAAATTGTTGATTTGGTTAAAGAAACTAATCTTGATGGTGTAATTGCTAGTAATACATCAACAGATAGAAGTCATTTAAAAGCTTCAAAGGAGCGATTAGAAGAAATTGGTAATGGTGGTTTAAGCGGACAACCTATTAAAGATAAAAGTACGGGCGTAATTAAATACCTTTCAGAAAAAAGTAATAAGTCTTTTCCAATAATTGGAGTTGGTGGTATTCATTCTGCTAAAGATGCTCTAGAAAAAATTGAAGCTGGTGCCGATTTAGTTCAAATTTATACTGGCTTTATTTACGAAGGGCCAAGTTTAATTAAGCAAATAAATAAGGCTATTTTAAAGTCTACTATTTAATGAATTTTTTAACGACGCTATTGTACGCATCGTTTAAAGAAATTAAGTAGCTTCCTGCAGGTAATTGATTTACATCTATTTCGGCCGAAGATAATTCGCCTCTTAATACTATTTGGCCTTGTAAATTCGAAATTCTATAATTTACAGCGCTTTCAAACGATGTTAAATTAAATTTTAGTGTACCCCCGGAAACAGGATTGGGGTAAATACGAATCTCAGAAAGTACATTTACGCCAGATAAGTTTAAATCATCTGTAGCAAAATCTTCTTTAACTAATTTATAATAGGCATACATTCTTGCAAATTGCTCGTTCGAGAATTGTGATCTACAAGATTTATTTGCGTAAGACATGATATTTGCAGTATCTGGTGCATACATATCTCCATTTGTGTCTATTAATCCGCCAATATAGTTACAATTAGCATCTAAATTCTGGGCATTTAAACCAGGATCTGCAGGTGTATCGCAAATACCATCGCCATCTGTATCGCAGTTGCTTCCATCAACCAATTCAGTTGTATTTCCATTGTCGCTCCAGCCGTGTGTGTGAACCAGTGAAAAAATATGCCCAATTTCATGAGCTAACGTCGATGAGTTTGTCGCGCAACTTGATTTCATTGCAATTACATTAAAACGTTCTTCTGTAAAACCACATATGCTTTCTCCAGAGCTGTTTTCTAAAAAATCAATGAAATAAATATTAATTGCTTTTGTTGAGTAATTACTGCTTAACAAAGATTGCTCATTGCCTTTTTTAAAATGATAGAGTGCATCATTATTAATGTAATTTATACCTTCATAAAGGTAAAAACTCATAGAGGCATTTTTGTAAATTTCGTTTAAATTTTCAATAGCATCATCTAAATCATTGGCATGAAAGTCTGAAGCGCCATTCGAGGTCCGTATAATATGAGCCTTTATTGGGATATAATTTAATTCAGTTTTAGTTGAAGAACCTTTTGCTGTTTTAATATTGAAAGCAGTTTCATATTTTTCAAGGTCAGGTCTTAAGCTTTTATAGTATGCTGCACGTTCGTTTGAAATTGTAGTGCCACAAAAACTTTGCGCCAACGCAAACGTTGAGCTCAGTAGAAGTAAGATACAAGAGAATAATATGTTTATTGCTTTGGGACTTTGCATACATCAAAGTTAAGCGGCAGTTATTGTTTTGTGAAAAAAAGACGATAAAACCATATAATACTCGTTTAAAGTATTAAATGCTAAGTTTTTAGGTTAAATTGCAATTTGTTTTTATTGATTTTTTGTGATAATATTTAAAAATATGATGAATTAAAAGCTATAATAATAGGAATTTGATAATTGGTTGAAAATTTGGAAATTTGAGCTATTGTATTTTGTGAATTTAATAGCTTATATTTAACCGTATTTTTTTGAGTTATATTAATGAGTAAAAGCATCAAAATAATTGAGTGTCCTCGCGATGCTATGCAAGGTATAAAAGCCTTTATTCCAACCGAGAAGAAAGTGCAGTATATACAGTCGTTGCTGCGTGTTGGTTTCGATACTATAGATTTTGGAAGTTTTGTATCGCCAAAAGCCATTCCTCAAATGGTTGATACGGCCGAAGTTTTATCTCAATTAAACTTAGAAAATACAACAAGTAAGTTGCTAGCCATTGTTGCCAATGTTAGGGGAGCACAAGATGCTTCAAAGCATAAAGCTATTAATTATCTCGGATATCCATTTTCTATTTCCGAAAACTTCCAAATGCGTAATACGCATAAAACAATTGCTCAATCGGTCGATACCCTAAGCAAAATTTTAAATATCGCAGTTAAAACCAACAAAGAAGTGGTGGTTTATATTTCTATGGGGTTTGGTAATCCTTACGGCGATCCTTGGAATGTTGATATTGTTGGCGAGTGGACTGAAAAATTAGCAAAAATGGGCGTAAATATTATTTCGTTAAGCGATACTATTGGTAGTTCTACACCAGAATCTATTAATTATTTGTTTTCAAATTTAATTCCCAATTATAAAAATATTGAATTTGGTGCACATTTACATACAGCACCAAATTTATGGCACGAAAAGGTTGATGCGGCGTACAATGCGGGTTGCAAGCGTTTCGATGGCGCTATAAAGGGCTATGGTGGCTGCCCAATGGCAAAAGATGAACTTACCGGAAATATGCCAACAGAAAAACTATTATCCTACTTCACAGCAAAACATGTTAATAATTTGGATGCCATGAGTTTTGAAAGTGCTTACAACGAGGCGTTGAAAATTTTCAATAAACTTTAAAAGTTTAACATTTATTTAGATTAATTAAAAATTTTCTTTTTTAATAGAGAAGTGCATATTATATTTGCTACGAATTATTTTAAATTAATCTAAATAAACCGAAAATGAAAAAGATTGTTTTAAGCGCTCTTGTTTTAGGGAGTTTCTTTGTATCCTGTTCTAACGACGATAATGGTGGTGATTCTGGAGTAGTAGCTCCTGCATCTTATGCTTTCACTAGAGATGGTGAATCTACAGTAGATTTTAATGGACAAACCACTAGAATTTTAATGGGAGAGGAGTTTTTACCAGCTTTAATGGAAACCAGCAATACCGAAGCACTTTTAGATGCTATGTTTGCTCATGCTGAAGGAGAAAGCGATTTTAGCGATGCCGATTTAAATGCCTCAGATAAAAATATTAGAAGTAAAACAGCGGCTTCAACCGATTATTTTTCTGCAAACACAACAGATGCAAGCGCTATTAAAGCAGAGTTCGACTCTTGGATTGCAGCACAAGTTGATGAAGTTTTCCCTAATTGGGATACCGATGCTGTTTCTGGTACTGCTGGTAAAATTCAAGAAGCTGGTGGTGGTTCTACACGATATGTAAGCGCTAAAGGTTTAGAGTACAACCAAGCAATAAATAAAGGTTTAATAGGAGCTTTAATGGTAGATCAAGCTTTAAACAACTATTTAAGTCCTGCGGTTTTAGATGCAGGAACAAATGTAGCAGATAATGATGCCGATGTTGTTGCCGATGGAAAATCGTATACAAACATGGAGCATAAATGGGACGAAGCTTACGGTTATGTTTATGGTTTAAACGCCGATGCAGCTAATCCTAATGCAGATTTAGGTGCAGATAGTTTCTTAAATAAATATATTGGTAGAGTAGAAGGCGACGAAGACTTTGCAGGAATTGCAGACGATATTTACCAAGCCTTTAAACTGGGTAGAGCTGCAATTGTAGCTAAAAATTACGATGTTAGAGATGCTCAAGCTGAAATTATTAAAGAAAAAATATCTGAAGTTATTGGTATAAGAGCTGTTTATTACCTATTACAAGGAAAAATAAATTTAGGTGTAGATTATGCTTCTGCATTTCACGATTTATCTGAAGGTTTTGGTTTTATTTATAGCTTACAGTTTACAAGACAACCAAATTCAGAAGAGCCATATTTTACTAAAGCAGAAGTAGATGCTTTTATTGCAACCCTAACAGAAGGTAATGGTTTCTGGGATATTTCTACCGACGACTTAGATGCTATGGCTACAGAAATTGCCTCTCGTTTTAACTTTACAACAGAGCAAGCTGAAAGTTAATTCACTTACATAATAAATGAACTTTTTTAAGTTGCTGTTGTATTAATTTACAATAGCAACTTTTAGTATTTTTGTAAAAAAAAAGTAAAAATGAAAAAAATTATTCTAGGAACTATAATTGTTGGCTTCATAATAGCTTGTAGTTCTTCATCTGGTGGCAGTGGAGGAACTACCGATAATTACGACAGAAGCGCGCTTCTTGTAAATTTAGCCGATAATATTATTATTCCAGCCTTTCAAGATTTAGAAACTGAGCTTTCTACTTTAACAGAAGCTAAAAACAATTTTGTAACTACCCCAAACCAAGCCAATTTAGAGGTTTTAAGAGCATCTTGGTTAACTGCTTATACAGCATGGCAGTATGTGGAAATGTTTGATATCGGTGAAGCAGAAACTACGCTTTATGGTTTCCAAATGAATATTTACCCAGCAAATATTGACGATATTTCTGCAAATATAAATTCTGGTTCTTACGATTTAACACATTCAAACAACAACGATGCCGTTGGTTTTCCTGCTGTAGATTATATGATATATGGTTTAGCCGATAACGATGCCGATATATTAACGTTTTACCAAAGTGAAAACTATACAAGTTATCTTTCAGATTTAATAGATCAAATGGAAAGCTTAACATCAAGTGTTTTAACAAACTGGACTAGTTCTTACCGTACTACCTTTGTAAGCCAAACAGGGAATACAGCAACAAGCTCTTTAAATAAATTTACAAACGATTTTATTTATTATTTCGAAAAAGGATTAAGAGCGAATAAATTTGGCATTCCAGCAGGCGTTTTTTCTACAGATCCTTTACCAGAAACAGTTGAAGCATTATATGCCAAAGCATTTTCAAAAGATTTAGCTTTAGAAGCTTTAAGTGCTGTTGAAGCTGTTTTTTATGGTGATGCATTTTCAGGAAGTGGTTCTGGTGAAAGTTTTAAAAGCTATTTAATTAGCTTAGATAGAGCAGATTTAGTAACCGAAATTACAACTAAGTTTGAAGATGCCAGAGAAAAAATTGAAGCTTTAGATGATAGTTTTTACGATCAAATAAATACTGATAATACAAAAATGACTGAAGCTTATGATGCGTTACAGTTATTGGTGGTATCTTTTAAAGTTGATATGTTACAAGCCTTCGATATTAGCGTTGATTATGTTGATGCCGATGGCGATTAATTTTTAAAATATTTTAATTAAAGGTTGCTTAAAAGCAACCTTTTTTTGTTAAAATGAACATGAGTTTAAGCTCGTATTTAAATAAAAAAACAAATGCAGCACCACTAGCAGTTTTTAGAATTGCTTTTGGCATCATGATGTGTTTAAGTATGGTGCGTTTTTCGTATCATGGTTGGATAGAAACCCTTTATTTACAGCCTAAATTTCATTTCTCTTATTATGGTTTTTCTTGGGTTAAACCAATTGGTAATTACACCTATTTACTTTTTGTAATTTGTGGGCTTTCGGCATTATTGGTGGCATTTGGGTTAAAATACAGAATAGCCATTATTACCTTTTTTTTAAGTTTTACTTATATTGAGTTAATGGATAAAACGAGCTACTTAAACCATTATTACTTTATAAGTTTATTAAGTTTTTTAATGATTTTTTTACCAGCTAATGCATACTTTTCGGTGGATAATTTAATTCGGAAAAAGACTTTTAAGAACGTTCCTAAGTGGAGCATAGATAGCATAAAATTACTACTTGGAATCGTCTATTTTTATGCTGGTTTGGCAAAATTAAATTCCGATTGGTTATTTAGAGCACAACCTTTAAAAATTTGGTTGCCTTCAAAATACGATTTACCCATTATAGGCGATACTTTAATGCACCAAACTTGGTTTCATTATGCTATGAGCTGGAGCGGTATGTTGTACGATTTAGGTATTCCTTTTTTATTGCTTTATCGTAAAACCAGAATATTTGCTTTTATTTTAGTGGTGTTTTTTCATGTGTTTACACGAGTTTTATTTCCCATTGGTATGTTTCCGTTTATCATGATTGTAAGTTCATTAATATTTTTTGAGTCGGACTTTCATCAGAAAATAATAAGTTTTTTAAAACGTGTTTTAAATAAGCTCTCATTTAGTTCTAAACGAGTACCTCATTTAAAAATCTACGATTATGGCACTATAAAATTTAAAAAAGCAACACTAACTATTGTTGGGCTGTTTTTTATTCTGCAATTAACAATACCATTTCGTTATTTGCTTTATCCCGGGGAATTATTCTGGACCGAAGAAGGTTACCGTTTTTCATGGCGCGTTATGCTTATGGAAAAAATGGGAATTGCTACTTTTAAAATAGTTAACGCAGAAACAGGCGACTTTTTTTATGTTGATAATAGCGATTTTTTAACACCATTCCAAGAAAAGCAAATGAGCTTTCAACCCGATTTTATTTTAGAGTACGCACATTATTTAGGCGATCATTTTACGTCCCAAGGGCATAAAAATGTACAAGTGTTTGTAGATAGTTATGTGGCACTTAATGGACGTTTAAGTGCGCCGTTTATTGATAAAACCGTAAATTTGTACGCCCAAAAAGAATCGTTTAAATCAAAATTTTGGATATTACCTTTTAAAGATGACATTAAAGGACTTTAAATTTATTATAGCACTAATTTTTAGTGTATCTGCTTTCTCTCAACAAAACGTTACCGGTGTGGTAACATTTCAAGAAAAACCTGTAAATGCTGTTAATGTTTACGATAAAGATTCAGGTTTATTAGCCATTACAGATGCCACAGGAACCTTTAAATTTTCAACAGATAAAATTAAATTAACTTTAGTGTTTTATGCTTCAGAATACGAAATAAAAGAAGTTATAATTAACGCCAAACAAGCAAACAATTTAAAAATTGAATTATATAGTTTAGCCACCGAATTGTCCGAAGTGGTTGTAAATGCCAACAAACGAAAAGCATTCGAGCTAAAACGTTTAAACGATGTTGAAGAAACTGCTATTTACGCCGGTAAGAAAACCGAAGTGGTTTTAATCGATCAATCTATGGCGAATTTGGCAAGTAATAATGCGCGCCAAATTTATAGTCAAGTAGCGGGTTTAAATATTTACCAAAACGACGATGCCGGTTTGCAGTTAAATATTGGTGGTCGTGGCTTAGACCCAAACCGAACGGCTAATTTTAATACTAGACAAAACGGTTACGATATTAGTGCCGATGTTTTAGGTTACCCAGAAAGTTATTACTCACCACCTGCAGAGGCTTTAAGCGAAATTCAAATTGTTCGTGGTGCGGCTTCGTTGCAATACGGAACGCAATTTGGTGGCTTGGTTAATTTTAAATTTAAAGACCCAAATCCTTCAAAACCGTTTGAGTTTATTACTAGAAATACTTTAGGAAGTTTTGGCTTGTTTACAAATTTTACAAGTGTTAGCGGAACAAGCGATAAACTCAGTTATTATGCTTATGCAAATTATAAAAAAGGTGATGGGTTTAGGCCAAATTCTGAGTTTGAATCGATAAACACTTTTGCTCATTTAGGTTATCAACTTTCCGAAAAAACCAAAATTGAAGGCGAGCTTACGTATTTAAATTATTTAGCAAAACAAGCGGGCGGTTTAACCGATGATATGTTTTACAACGATCCTTATCAAAGTAATCGCGCTAGAAATTGGTTTAAAGTAGATTGGTTACTCTATAATTTAAAATTAGCCCACGAGTTTAATGCCAATACCAATTTTACGTTTAATTTTTTTGGATTGAATGCGTCGCGAAAAGCTTTGGGCTTTAGAACAAACCGTGTAAGTCAAGTAGATTCTGGTGAAGAACGCGATTTAATTGTAGGCGATTTTAATAATTTTGGTTTCGAGTCTAGATTACTAAGCGAGTACACAGTTTTAAATAAAAACGCCACCTTTTTAATTGGAACTAAATTTTATAAAGCCAATAATTACCAAAGACAAGGCCCTGGGAGCGATGGTGCTGATGCTGATTTTAATTTTTATAATGATGCATTTCCTAATTATTCAGATCAATCGGAATTTGATTTGCCAAACTTTAATGTTTCTGTATTTGGAGAAAATATTTTTTATGTAACCGATAAGTTTTCGGTAACACCAGGATTTAGATTTGAATATATTAAAACCGAAAGTGAAGGTTTTTACAAAAATATAAATACAGATGCTGCTGGAAATGTAATTTTTGAAGAAGATGTTGCTGATAATAGAAATTTTGAACGTTCGTTTGTGTTATTGGGCATTGGGTTAAGTTACAAACCTAATAGTAGTTTAGAGTTTTACGGAAACGTTTCTCAAAACTACCGTTCGGTTACATTTTCCGATATAAATATTGCGAATCCTGCTTTTTCCATAGATCCAGATATTACAGATGAAGAAGGTTTTACTGCCGATTTAGGTATGCGAGGAAACTACAAAGGTTACGTGTCGTACGATGCAGGTTTATTTAGTTTGTTTTACAACGGAAGAATTGGTTTTGTACAAAAAGAAGCTGCCGATGGAAGTGTAACAAGCCAACGTGGTAATGTTGGAGATGCAGTTATGTTTGGCGTAGAATCTTTATTCGATTTTAATTTGAAAAAGATTTTTGGTTTAAATAATAATTATCAGCTTAATTATTTTATAAATACGTCTATTATAAATTCAGAATATATCACTTCAGAAGAACCGGGAGTAGAAGGTAATAAGGTAGAATTTGTTCCCGATTTAAATTTAAAAACAGGTTTAAATGGTGGTTACAAAAACCTACTGGCAAGTATTCAATATACCTATTTAGGACAACAGTTTACAGATGCTACAAATGCAACGGCAGGAAGTATTAGTGGTGTTATTGGAGAAATTCCAGCTTACGATATTTTAGACCTATCGTTATCGTACAAATACAAAAAATTAAAGCTTGAAACAGGTGTAAATAATGTTTTAGATAATGCCTACTTTACAAGACGTGCAACCGGTTATCCGGGACCGGGAATTATTCCTTCGGCGCCCAGAAATTGGTATGTTACTTTGCAAGTTAAGCTATAATACAGGGGGATTTAAGTGAATAAATCACTGGTTTACTTTGAGATATAAAAATTGCGAGTTAAAGATTCTTTTAAGAGTTTTTTAACATATTGAAATTAAACGTTGTAAGCAATATGTAGTCTTAAAATAAACCAACCAATCACTAAATTGAAAAAAACACTTATTTTCCTTGTGTTAAGCTTTTCTACAACGTTGTTTGCGCAAAAGTTTACGCTAGAAGGCTTTGTTAAAGATAAAGATTCACTTACTCTAGAAGCTGCTACAGTTTATTTGCAAAGCATATCCGATAGTATTCCAATTGCTTACGGTATTACCAATAGAGCAGGGAAGTTTTCATTACAAGTAAATACCTATAACGAGGCTAAAGCAATTTTTAATATTGCTTACATGGGTTATAAACCTTATAGTAAAGTTATAAACGCACCAAAAGGCGATGCTTTAAACTTGGGGACATTGGTTTTAGAGGATCAAGCCGAAGCTTTAACTGCAGTTTCTATAATTGCAAAAGCACCACCTGTAGTAATTAAAAAAGATACGATTGAATATAATGCTGATAGTTTTAAGAGCTTGCCCAACGACAAAGCCGAAGATTTACTAAAAAAACTTCCAGGTGTAGAAATTGATGCTGATGGCTTAATAACAGTAAATGGTGTTGAGGTTGAAGCTATAAACGTTGACGGCATGCCGTTTTTTGGCGAGAAAAATGGAGAAATAGCTTTAAAGAATTTACCTAGTGGGGTTATTAGTAAAGTACAGGTTACAGATTTTAAAACAAATTTGCAAAAGTTTACTGGTGAAGAATCGGATTCTGGTACAAAAGAAATCAATTTTAAAATTAAAAAAGGAAAAAACCGAGCCATGTTTGGCGATGTTAAATTAGGCGCCGGAACAGACGATAAATATCAAGGGAATGCTAATGTTTTTCAGGTAATAGATGGTAAGCAACTTGGGGTTATTGCCGGAACTAATAATATTAACATGTCACGCGGTTTTAATGCTTTGCCTAATACCGACACCAGTACCGGGTATTTAGAATCCGATTTTGTTGGAGCCAATTTTAGCAAAGGGAAATGGAACGAAACCCGTATAAATTCAAATTACAACTACAGCGCGCAAGATCGTGAAACAGCGCAAATGAGTTACAGAGAGAACTTTTTACCAGATTTAAACTATATTACAGAGTCTGAAAACAGAGGTTATAACGAATCGGATAGCCATAAGGCCAGAGCCGATGTGCAGTATATTGTAGATCCTAAAAATAAATGGTCTAAAAACCGATTTAAAATTTCCAACGAAACTAATTTTAATACATCAAATACAATATCTGGCTCCGAAAACGCAAGCACATCGTCGTATAGCGATGGAGCGCTGGTAAGCGATTACATATCTCGAAATAATACAGAAGCTTCAAGTTATAATATTCAAAATAATTTCGATGTAACACCATCTCAAGGTGGTGGTAATTACTTTAATATAGGTGTAAATACTAATTTTAGTAAATCGAATAGCGATGTAAATAGTTATTCTGAAAATGTTTTATATAACAGTAACGACACCATAATTCAGAATCAAGAAAAATACAACGAACATAAATCGAGTAACATTAATGTAAATACAATTTTAGTAAAAGAAGTGTTCAACGATTTTAGGATAATGCCGCGGTATTCGGCAACAGTACATACGAGCTCTACCGAAAATTTTATTTATGATTTTAATGAAGATTCTGAAAGCTATAACGATTTTAATGAAACCTTAAGTACCGATAGTAAATATGTTACAACAACGCTGCGTCCGTCGTTAAAATTAAGATACGATTTAAACGATATTAGGTTCGAGATTGAAGGTGCTCACACAACCACTTATAGGGATTTTAAAGATGCGTTAATTGAAGCGCGAAATTTTAAGCGGGATTTTAAATATGTAACATTTGGTGGGCGTATTCGCTATCGCGATGAAAAAGGTTATAAACGCATTTCTTTAGATTATAATCAGGATGTAAATTTACCATCGGTTAGCCAATTGCAACCCGTAGAAGATGTTAGTAATATAACCCACATTCGAGTTGGAAACCCAGATTTAGCACCGCAAGTAGACCATAATTTAAGGTTTCGTTATCAAAACAATATCGCCTTTCATAACATAAATGTTTCTGGCGATGCACGAGCCGAATTTACTAAAGACAAAATTATAAACTCAACTATAACCAATTCCGATTTAAATAAGTATACCACTTATACTAATTTAAATGGCGACTATAATTTGCGCGGCAATGCTTCGGTTTCAAAATCGTACTTCAATAAAAAAATTAATTTTAATTTAAATGGAAGCGTTATGGCAAGTTTCGATAATAGCTTGTCTTTACAAAACGGACTTAAATTTACGGCTCAAACTACAACCATTCGCCCAAGGGTTTCGGTAAATTGTTTGTATAACGAAATTATAGATCTTAGCACAAGCTACAGTTATTCAACTGTAAAAAGTATTTATGATACCGATAGTTTTAACGATAACAGTTATTTTATTCAGAATTTACAATTTAACTCCTCAATCTTTTTTATAAAAGATGTTTTGTTTGTTACTAATAAAGTGTCATATCGCTACAATAGTCGTGTAGGCGACGAGTACGATGCCGATGCTGTTTTTTGGAATGCTGGCTTAGGGGCAGAACTATGGAAAAATAAAGCTACTGTAACATTTGTAGGTTACGATGTTTTAGGAAAAAACAATGGCTATCGACGCACGGTAACCGATACTTATATACAAGATGTTGAAAACCGAATTTTAGAGCAGTATTTCATGCTTAATTTTACCTATAAATTTGGAAGTTTTGCTGGTCAGCGTATGAATTTTGATTCGAATAGTCGCCGTAGAGGACGTCGCGGTTAGAAAAATCCTTAAATGTTTTTTGGGTTATTTTGATGAAGTTGAGTTTATTCGTTTTTGTTTTTAAGTTAAGAATGAAAGATGGAATTAACTTAACATTAAATTTAGAATCAAATTAAAAAATGAAGCTATAAATTATGTATATTTGCACGCAATTATAACGTAATTGCAACATGAACGCACATCTTAACAAAATAGTAGGAGAGGGACTAACCTACGACGACGTTTTATTAGTTCCAGCTTTCTCCGAAGTTTTACCTCGCGAAGTAAACATTCAAACAAAATTTACAAGAAACATTACCATTAATGTGCCTATTATTTCGGCGGCTATGGATACTGTAACCGAAAGTAAAATGGCTATTGCTATGGCGCAAGAAGGTGGTATTGGTGTGCTTCATAAAAACATGACTATAGAGCAACAAGCTCTAAAAGTACGTCGTGTTAAGCGTGCAGAAAGCGGTATGATTCTCGATCCGGTTACTTTACCATTAACAGCCAAGGTAAAAGATGCTAAGCAAAATATGGCAGAACATGGTATTGGCGGTATTCCTATTACAGACGATAACGGTATTTTAAAAGGGATTGTTACAAACCGTGATTTACGTTTTGAGCATGATGACGAAAGATTAATTACCGATGTTATGACTAGTGAAAACTTAGTAACTGCAGGCGTTGGTACATCGTTGGTTGATGCTGAAGCAATTCTTCAAAAACATAAAATTGAAAAACTACTTATTGTAGACGATAATTATAAACTTACAGGTTTAATTACGTTTAGAGATATTACTAAATTAACACTTAAACCTATTGCTAATAAAGATGAATTTGGCCGTTTACGCGTAGCCGCTGCCATTGGTGTAACAGGTGATGCTGTAGAGCGTGCTGAAGCTTTAGTAAATGCAGGTGTTGATGCTGTAGTTATCGATACGGCTCATGGACATACAAAAGGTGTAGTTGGTGTTTTAAAAGCTATAAAAGAAAAATTTCCAACGCTTGAAGTTATTGTAGGAAACATTGCAACGGGTGCTGCTGCTAAATATTTAGTTGAAGCTGGTGCCGATGCTGTAAAAGTAGGTATTGGTCCAGGGTCTATTTGTACAACGCGTGTGGTTGCTGGTGTTGGTTTCCCTCAGTTTTCTGCGGTGTTAGAGGTGGCTGCTGCTATAAAAGGTAGTGGTGTTCCTGTAATTGCCGATGGAGGAATTCGTTATACAGGCGATATACCTAAAGCTATTGCTGCTGGAGCCGATTGTGTGATGTTAGGTTCGCTTTTAGCAGGAACAAAAGAATCTCCAGGTGAAACTATTATTTACGAAGGACGTAAGTTTAAGTCTTACCGTGGCATGGGATCTGTTGAAGCAATGAAAGAAGGTAGTAAAGACCGTTATTTTCAAGATGTTGAAGACGATATTAAAAAGTTAGTTCCAGAAGGAATTGTAGGTCGTGTACCTTACAAAGGCGAATTGTTTGAAAGCATTCACCAATTTATTGGCGGTTTACGTGCAGGTATGGGGTATTGCGGTGCTAAAGATATTGAAACCTTAAAAGAAACAGGGCAGTTTGTAAAAATTACAGCGAGTGGTATTAACGAAAGTCATCCGCACGATGTAACCATTACTAAAGAATCTCCTAATTATTCTAGATAAAATTAGATTATATATTTTAAAAAAAGGCTTGATTTTTACTCAAGCCTTTTTTTATAGTTTATAAATATCATGAATTTGCGCAATATTAAAGCCTGCTTTTATAACAGTTTGTGCTTCTTCACTATTTAAATTAATTACAGGATTGGTGTGGTTAAAATGTATAAATACAATTTTGTTTTTTTTAGAAAGTGGTAAGTTTTTAAATAAATCTAAGCTTTCTTGAATGAAAGGATGGGGAATTGTAGACATATCGCGATTATTTAACTCTTTACCACTAAAAAATGTGGCGTCAACAAAGGCGTAATCAACAGTTTTAATTTCTTCAATTATGCTTTTTTTCCATTTACTCCATTTATCAATGTCTGGGATAAATAAAGCGGATTTGCTTTTACCTTTTATTTTATAACCAACAGTTTCGGAATACTCGTCTCTGTGTGGTACTAAAAAAGGCGTGACCTTTAGGTTGTTGGTTAAAGTTATTGTTTGCTCATCATGAATATTTTTTAAAATAATATTTTCAGTTTTAACTAATTGGCTCCAAGGTCCGTTGCTTTCTAAAAATGTTTTCATTTTAGGCATGGCGTAAACAGGAACTTTACTGGTATTCATAGCTTCTTTACCCAAATACATTAAGCCTGTATAATGCCCAATGTGTGCATGTGTTAAAAATATACCGTCTGGAATTTCGTTGGTGTTTTTTATGTCTGGATTAACAAGCGCCTTAGTTTGAGAAACAAAATCGGGTGAAGCTTCAAACATATATTTCTTTTTAAATTCATTATCAATTAAACCTAAAGAAACCACCTGTCTGTTTTTATCTGGATTATTAAAAAGTGTTTTGCAGCACTCTTTTTGGCAACCAATTTGTGGCGAACCAGCATCTTGAATGGTTCCAAGAATTATTATAGCTGTTTCATTTGGGTTTATTTGGGGTGTTGAGGTTTTTGTATTGGATTTAATGTTTTTCTCTTTACATGAAAAAGATATAAGTATTACTAAAAGGAGCGCTATTCGAGTTCGGTGCATTATATAAACGTTTTATAATGTGCCAAGGTATTAAAATTGAAAACAAGTATGCAAGTTGGGTGTAAATAAAAAAAGCAACTAAATTAATAGTTGCTTTTTTTAACTGTATTACAAAAAGATATTTAAGTTTACTCTACCTCAATAGCGAAAGTTACTTCTACGTCTGTGCTACCACCTGCATTTTCAGAAGTTCCATCGTTTGGTTTTGTAGGTTCGTGCTTTAAAACAATAGTTAAAGAACCTGTACCTGCTTCACCTGTTGTAAAAGATGTGTCAATTCCAATTGGGTTACCGTCTTCATCAACATCGGTTTTTGTGATTACGATATCTGAAATGGTAGAAGTATAGAAAAATTCGTGCTCGTCACCTTCTTCTTCAACTTCTTCAGTAATGTCTTCAGCAGGATCTTCTGTTTCGTTTAATAATTGAATAGAACCAGAATACTGTGTATTAGCTACAAAACTTCCAGAAACTTCAGTAGTTCCGTCTGCACCACCATCACCGTCTAAATCTTCAAAAGTAAGGGTTACCGTGTTTCCATTTGCATCTTCTAGGGTATAAATAACTGTTGTTATAAGTTCTTCTTCGTGTTCGTGATCATCATCGTGATCGTCGTCACTAGAACAGCTAACTAAGGCTAAACTAGAGATAAAAAATAAGGCTAATAATTTTATTGTTTTTAATGAATTTATTTTTTTCATGATTTTTGTTTTAATAATTTATTTTGATTTTTAAGTTAAAGTTTCTTCCTAATTCATCGCCAAAATACCTCAGTCTATTAAGGTATTCTCTGTATGATGTGTTGAAAATATTTTCAACGTTAAATTCAACTTTTAAAGTTCCGGTTTTAAATGCTTTAAAATTAGCAGAACTGTTAAAACTGAATAGCGAGTAGGCCGAAGGCGGTGTACTAATATCTACATAAACATAATCGTCTACAGTAGCATTGTAAGTGTAAAAATTGTAATCTGGATATCTTTTTTGTTGTAATACAGTTTTGTGGTTTAAACGAATAGATAACTGATTTAAATTTTTATTATAATAAGTAATACTATTAGAAAAATTTGTGGATGGCATTTGTATAAGCGGAATATCATCGGTTAAATTATCGCCTTGAAGTAAGCTTATACTGCCACTATAATTAAATTTTGAGTTTAGTTTTACGTCTAAATCTATATCAATACCAAAAATTCTGGCATCAACTTGTTCGTATTCCCAAACCGGAAATGCACCACGAACTGTGGTAGTTATGCCAGCAGGTATTAATAGAATGTAGTTGTTTATAGCATTGTAATAAGGGCTAATGGTAAAACCAAATTTTTGACTGTTACGCTGTAAAGAGAACATAAATTTATTGGCTACTTCTTTACCAATAGTTAATTTTCCTGTTTCAATTCTAGCAGCACTATGGTGTAAACCATCACTAAATAATTCTGATGGATTTGGCATTCTAGAGGCTAATCCGTAGTTAAAAAATAGTTCGAAATCGTTACTAAAATGCCTAGTGTAACCTAAGTTTGCAGAAAAATTATGAAACGTAAATTCTGGATAGGTTAATGTTTCAGAATTATCGGTTGTTCCAGATTCAAATTCTGGGAATAACTCATCGTAATTGTAAGTTTCTTCCCAATCTGTGGTATTATACCATTTTACGGCTTCAATTCTAGAAAAGTCATATCGGACACCTGCACTAATATCATTAAACAAGTCCATTTTATAATTTGCTGTAGCGTAAACACCGGCATCATATTTTTCGTAATCTGGAATAAGTGGGCTCGCACCGGTTCCTGAAATTGCATCGTTTTGCTGGAAGCGTAATAAAAAACCTGTGTTTATCTCAAAATCATCAATAGCATCAATTAATAAGTTGGGCTGAAATGAAGTTGTAAATAACCTTAAATCTATTACAGGTGTATCGCTATAATCGCCTCTTCTTAAATCGTATTCTTTTCTACGATTTATTTGAAAGTCGTATTGCGCAGTTAGTTTTCCTAAGCCTTTAAATCGCTTGTAAGCTTCTACTTTTGCTAAATGATGTAAAATACTTTGCTTTGGATAATCTATGGTATATGAAAAATCGTCCGCTATACTTGGTTCTTCATTATTAATAGTTGTAACCAAATCGTTTACATTACCAATGTGCGACGACTTTAGTATGGCAAACTCGTTACTTACAATACTATAATAGGCATCAAACCCTTTTTCAAAACTATTATAACCAAACGCAACCGAAGCATTTAAGTTTTTTGTTCCAGTATTCGTTAAATAATAATCTGGCGCTTTAAAATCGCCAAATTGCTTATAGTTTGCTTGAATTTTTCCATAAAAACCCGATTTGTAAGTTTTAATAAGTTCGCTGTTTACAATGCCACCTAACCCATTAGAGTTAAAAGACAAAGTACTGCTACCAAATAAACTATCTATGGTCGCATATTTTTTAGGCTTTACTAATATTAAACCACCAATGGCGTCGCTTCCATATCTTAAAGTTGTGGCGCCTTTTACAACTTCAATGCTATTGGATGCATTGATGTCGATGTTAGGTGCATGCTCGTCTCCCCATTCTTGATCGAATAGACGTACATTGTTATTAATAATTAAAAGACGACTACTGTGTAAGCCATGAATCATTGGTTTTACAATTGTGCTTCCGGTATTTAATGACGATACTCCGCTAATAGTGTTTAAAGCATCTCCCAACGATTTATCTGTGAAATCATCGATAGTTTTTTGTTTAAGCGATCGCGATATACTAGTATTCTCTGCTCGAATAGTGGTATTAACAACAACCTCGTTAAGCTCATCTAAATGATGCTCTAACAAAATGGTTTCAAAAGCATTTTCTTTTATTTCTATAGAAATTATTTGAGTTTCACAGCTAATATGAGAAACTTCTATAGTTATAACTTTATTGCAAAGATTTTTTAAAGTAAAATTTCCATTAATATCGCTTACGGCATAATTATTAGTGTTAAGTACTTTAATTGCTGCATTTTCAATAGGTGTTGCATTATGAAAATCTATAACTTCACCTTTAAGTGAATATTCACAATTTTGACTTAGTACAACCGCATTAATTAGAAAACATATTACTACTAATATATTTTTCATTTAATAAAATAAATGATTACTAAAATGGTTTAAAGTGTATTTGTTTTATATTAAATATGCACAGGAGGTGCTCTTAAAGAAAAAGATAAATGTTGATGATTTGCTAAGAAGTTGTATGCTTTAGCTGATATTTTATTTGAAGCTAAAATATTTAAATATGTAAAGCATTGTGTAGGAAGTGTGAAAAAATGATTAAGTTGAAATTTTTGAAAATCGCAATCAAAATCTGTTTTGTGAATATGTGTTGAAGCACTTTTAGTGCAACAAATATTTATGTGCTCATGATGCTCAAAAATATGATTTAACTTAACTGCCGTAGGGGCAAACAAGGCACCTGTAACTACATGAGTTAAAATTTTAAAAACAATATGTTTAGCTATTTTATTCACTATCCTTTAAAAACTTGAATCCTAATCTTCGAAGCATTTTTTTTTCGAAATTCCAGAAAAACTTATGTTGCCCAAAAATCCAGCCAAAAAACACCAGCAAAAATTGATAAACAACGAAAAGCAAAAGTATACGAATTACCCAGTAAAAAAAAGGATTTAACGTTTCTGTAGTAATATTTAAGAAACTTAAAATGGGTTTGCCTATATAAGAAGCTGTAGAACCTGTTATGGCAAATACAATAAAGATAATGGCTATTTGCCAATTACTTGTAATGCCCCAACGCTCTTTTAACTTTTTCAATTTTGAAATTTTTACCAAAAATAAGTAAAAGCTTTTAAATTCTGGGGATAAAGCTTCCCAACCTTTGGTTATATTTTAATTGAAAATAAATAAAGTAATTATATAGTTTGTAATTTACTTCATAGCCATAATCTATATTTGGTTGGTAGTCTATTTGTAATTCGTATAAGTTAGGGCTAAATCTGTTAGGTTGTAACACGCGGTTATTCCATTCAATAACATATTGGTAGTTGCGCGATTCCATAAATTGCTGCGAATAATAACCTTCTGGTCGTGCTGTACTGGCAAGCCAATAGTTGTAGCCAGGTTCAATAATTATAATGTCGTACTCTACTTTGTCGCTGCTAATTTTTACAGTGTCGTTATTTTTTAAGTTTTCAAGTTTTTCGTTCGATATGTTCTTGGATGCCGTTTTTGGGGTGTTGCAATTAAAAACAACAAGTGCGACGAACAGCAGTGAGTAAAGTAGATGTTTCATAACTTGAATTTATTCTATAAGTTACAAAATTTGTTGCTAAAAACTAGGATTTATACCAGGTTTAACAAACCTAACTATGACTATGCAAAGTAATTTGTAATGTTGCACCTTAAATTCTAATGTCATGCAGAGTGCAGCGAAGCATCTCATTCATTGCGGTGTTTTTTAATAAAAAAATGCCATTTAAAGAATAACAATTTTTCTAAGCTTAACTTAGAGTTCGTTTGAACTTTAAATGACAAATTTTATTTATTAATTACGCTTTCGCGTTTTCTTAATATGATTTGCGAGTCTGGTTTTATTTACCAAAAAGGCCACCTAATAAGCCGCCAATACCACCTTTGCTTTTATTACCACTTAGTAACATACCGGCAACATCATCAACAACACTACCATCTCCATCGGCATCTAAAATTGACTCTAAAAAGCTTTGTTCTTGTCCTGCAGAACTTCCGCCTAATAAACCGCCTAATAAGTCTCCAATACCATTAGAACTGCTTACGTTTTGTTGTTGTGTTTGTTTCCCTAAAACCCCCATTAAAATTGGAGCAGCTACTTTCATAATGTTACCAACAGACCCGGCATCTAAACCTGCTTTTTGGCCTATTACTTGCTCTACACCTTGCTGCTTACTCCCAAGAATATGCCCTAAAATTTTAGAACCATCGTTAGTGACAGATTCATCGACACCACCATCAAATAAACCACCTAAATTATCAAGGATACTACCGTTGTGTTTCCCATTTAATGCACTCATTAACCCCTCTGCACCTTGAGGTGTAGAAGCATTGCGTTGCATTGCTTTCATTAATACCGGTAATGCCATAGTAAGTACACTGCTTGTTTTGCTTTGGTCGTTACCAGTAGATCCTGCTACACCGCTAATTATTGTTTTTCCTAGGTCGCTGTTTAATAAATCTAAAATTCCAGACATGTTATTTTTATTTTTTTTAATGTGTTAAACAAAATTGGTTAATCAATTTACAAAAAAAGTCCTAACCTTTTATAGTTAGGACTCAATTTATGTATTTAGGTCACATTTTACAGTTTCTTATCCAAGAATACTAATAATTTGCGACGCTAATTCTGTACCAATTCTGTCTTGCGCTTCATTAGTGGCTGCTCCTGTGTGTGGTGTTAACGACAAGGCAGGATTCATTAATAATTGCATTTCTGGTTTAGGTTCTTTTTCAAAAACATCTAATGCAGCTCTTGCAACTTTACCGCTTTCAATAGCTTTTACTAAAGCCACTTCGTTTAATACACCTCCGCGAGCGGCATTTGCAATAATAACACCATCTTTCATTATGTTAAATTCAGCTTCATCAATTACATAATCTTTTTGTGCTGGAACGTGTAATGTTAAAAAGTCTGCTTGTTTTAAAACATCTTCTTTAGATATGGTTTTAATTTCGAAGTTAACTTTTTGACCGTCGAAAAATTCTAACTCTAAATTAGCTTCTTCCATAAACGGATCAAAAGCAACAACTTTCATGCCGGCACCAAGAGCTACTTTTGCTGTAGCTTGACCAATACGACCAAAACCTAAAACACCTAAAGTTTTTCCTTTTAATTCTGTGCCTTTAGCATAAGCTTTTTTTAAGCCTTTAAAGTTGGTGTCGCCTTCTAAAGGCATTTCGCGGTTAGCGTTATGTAAAAAACGTGCTAAACCGTAAAGGTGTCCAAAAACTAATTCGGCAACAGAGTGCGACGAAGCAGCAGGTGTGTTAATTACGCTTAAACCTTTTTCGCGAGCGTATTCTACATCAATATTATCCATACCAACACCACCACGACCAATAATTTTTAGGTTTGGGCAGGCATCAATTAAATCTTTTCTAACTGTGGTAGCACTTCTAACCAATAAAACCGAAATATCGTTTTCGTTTATATAGTTTATTAATTGTTCTTGAGCTACTGTTGTGGTAGATACTTCGTATCCGGCTTTTTCAAGGGCATCAATACCACTTTGAGAAACACCGTCGTTTGCTAGTACTTTCATTTCTGTAAGTTAAAAATTAAAAGTTAGAAGTTAAAAGTGATAAAACCATTAGCTTAAACTTTTTGGATTAATTATTTTAAAATTTTAATAAAAACAACTGCATAACTGCAACTGGTTTACTGTTTACTATTATGCTTTACGTTCTAATTCGCTCATAACTTCAACAACAACTTTTACGCTATCTAATGGTAAAGCGTTGTACATTGATGCTCTGTAGCCACCAACACTTCTATGCCCGTTTAAACCATTAACGCCTGCTTCTTTAAGCATGGTATCGAAGGTTTCTTTAAGGTTTTCGTTTTCAAGTGTAAAAGTAGCGTTCATGTTCGAGCGATCTTCTTTTGATGCAAACCCCTTAAATAATGGGTTTAAGTCAATTTCAGAATACATTAAACGTGCTTTCTTTTCGTTTTCTTTTTCTACAGCCGCAATTCCGCCTAGTCCTTTTAGCCACTCTAAAGTTAGCATTGAAGTGTATACAGCAAATACTGGTGGCGTATTAAACATGCTACCTTTATCGATATGCAGTTTATAATCCATCATTGAAGGTATTTTACGAGATACTTTACCTAAAATATCTTCTTTAACAACGACTAATGTTGTTCCTGCTGGCCCCATGTTTTTTTGTGCACCTGCATAAATTAAATCGAATTTAGAAAAGTCTAAAGATCGAGAAAAAATATCGCTACTCATATCGCATACCATTGGTATTGGCGAGTTAGGGAACTCTTTCATTTGCGTACCAAAAATGGTATTGTTAGAGGTACAGTGAAAATAATCGTAATCTTCAGGGATTTCATAACCCTTTGGAATGTAGTTATAATTTGCATCTTTCGATGACGCTACTTCATAAATGTCGTCGTAAATTTTGGCTTCTTTAATAGCTTTTGCAGCCCAGGTACCAGAATTTAAATATCCTGCTCTCTTTTCTAAAAGGTTTAAAGCCACCATTAAAAATTGTGTGCTTGCTCCACCTTGTAAAAATAAAGCCTTGTAACCTTTGCCTTCTAGTCCTAAAAGTTCTAGAGCTAAAGCCCTTGCATTTTCCATAATGTCTACAAAAGCTTTGCTACGGTGTGATATTTCAATTAGCGACAACCCGCTATTATCTAAATTTAAAACGGCTTGCGAAGCTTTTTGTAAAACTTCTTGCGGTAAAATACATGGTCCTGCGCTAAAATTGTGTTTTTTCATCTGTTTGTTTTTTGTCTTATTTTTTTTGAATCAGATGTAATCTTAAATCAATTAAAAAGTTGAAAATTACTGCTAATTTAAGAATCTTTCTAATATTTTAGATTTCATTTTTTGTGAAAAAAATTAAGGTGTAAAGTTGGTGATAAATTGAGTATTTTATGTTAAAAAATCAATAATTTTTTTACGGAATTGCTAACAAAAATTCAACAGAATCGATACTATCCGCATAATCGTTTAGATTAGGCATTTGAGTATGCCCGAAGGCAATTTCAGCATCACTAAAATTGTGAGCAACAATGCACTGAATTTGGTCTTTTTCTGCATTTAGCTTTTCTTTTAGAACTCCAACGTTTTCGTAATATTCGTAGAACAAAGTAGCAATTGGCGATGCATAACTTTCGTCTTCTTTTATCATAAAAAATCCGTTTTCAAGCATGTCAAATTCGCTCATTAAATACACTGCTTTATTGTAGTCGTAATTATTAGCGTATTTGGCGTGTTCAATAATGTTGTGCCAATGGTAAATGCCCTCAAAAAAGGCATTAAAATTATAGCCTTTTGGGACATACATTTTAGAAACATTACGGCATCCTAAGCCATAATATCTAAAAATGTCTTCAGCTAAATTTTTTAAATCATCAATAGTTTCGTTGCCAGTTAAAACCGCAACCGAGTTTCTGTTTTTTCTAATTATAGCTGGTTTATTTTTAAAATAATATTCAAAATAACGAGCTGTATTATTACTTCCTGTAGCAATTACAGCATCAAAATTTTCTAATTTTTCTTCTGTAAATTGTATTTTGCCTTTAAAATCAGGTTCGGCATATTCTAAGTATTTAGCTAAATAGGGTAGTAGTTGTTTATCGTTACTCGATTGTTTAACTAAAATATGATGTCCAGTAATTAAAACACTTAAAAAGTCGTGAAACCCAACTAAAGGAATATTTCCTGCCATAATTATAGCAACAGTTTTAGGTGTAATGTTGTCTATATTATATGGTTTTAACCAAGTTTTTAAATTTTCTAGAGTTAATGCATTTGCCCAATTATTAATAGAAAACCTCAAGTTTTCTGTTGTAAACCAACCATTATGTTCTTGGGCAAGTTTTAATTGGTGTTTAAAGCCATCGAAAAATAAGTCGTTATTTTTAACATTATTTTCCTTTTTTATTGTTTCGTTTGAAAATTGTTTTAAAAACAACCCTAAATTCACAAAAGCATTAATTCTCTGTTCTAATTGCATTCTAATTTGGTTATGAATGGTTTTGGCTTTATTTTTGCAACTGCAAATTTAAGGAAACTATAACGAGTTCTTGAATTTTAAAAACAAAAATTACTATGGCAATTATAATAACAGACGAATGTATAAACTGTGGTGCTTGCGAACCGGAGTGCCCAAATACAGCAATATACGAAGGTGCCGACGATTGGCGCTATAAAGATGGTACAAGTTTAGAAGGATCTATTGTTTTACCTAACGGAAAAGAAGTTGACGCAGACGAACCGCAAGAACCGGTAAGCGACGATTTATATTACATTGTTCCAGATAAATGTACAGAGTGTAAAGGATTTCACGACGAGCCACAATGTGCTGCAGTTTGTCCTGTAGATTGTTGTGTGCCAGATGAAGACGTTGAAGAAACCGAAGAAGAGTTGTTGGCAAAACAACGCTTTATGCACCCAGAAGACTAATATTTTTTGATAATAATGAAATTGAAATCCTGAGTTTTTAAGCTCAGGATTTTTTTTGTTTCTTAGCTTTAAATAATTTTTTAATGGCATTGAAAAAAGCGTTTTTATTAATTAATGGCGAACCGCCTAAAATATTTCCAGATTTAAGTGAATATGATGTGGTTTGTGCAACAGATGGTGGTTATAAACACTTGTTAAAGCATGAAGTTAAACCAGATTTTATTAGCGGCGATTTCGATTCGTTACATGATTTGCCTAAAGATGTTGAGGTTGTACATACTCCAGATCAAGACTTTACAGATTTTGATAAAGTTTTAAAAATTTTAAAAGAAAAAGGCTTTACACATGTTGATGTTTATGGTGCTAGCGGGCAAGAACAAGATCATTTTTTGGGAAATTTAAGCACAGCAATAAAATGGAATAATGATATAAATTTGATGTTTTATGATAATTATGGTTATTATTTTTTAGCTGATAAGTATACAGAAATAAAAAAATGTAAAAACAAAATAGTATCGCTAGTTCCGTTTTTTAATGTTGAAGGCGTTACAACAAAAGGTTTAATGTATCCTTTAAATAACGAAGCTTTAATTTTTGGACAGCGTATAGGAACACGTAATATAGCCATTGAAGATTCGGTTGAAATTACATATGAAAATGGGCACTTATTTGTTTTTGTAAATAATAGATAATGAATAAGGAAGGTGAAAAAAACTTAGAAGAGCTAATAAAGCATATGAAACCAAAATTAAATGATGGCGAGTATGTTTTTGTAAGCTTACCTAATATTGATAATATTAAAAGAGAAGATACACTTTTCGAATTTAAAGAAGCTGCAGGTATTACCGTTGTGCTTGAAAAAAGTAAAGCAGATAATTTAAAGTTAAAATACCATTTTGTAGCTTCTTGGATTACTTTGCAGGTTCATTCTGCGCTTGAAGCTGTGGGGTTAACCGCCAAATTTTCGGTAGAATTAGCAAAATATAATATATGTTGTAATGTGGTTGCTGGTTATTATCATGACCATATTTTTGTAGATAAAACAGATGGTTTAAGCGCAATTAAAGTTTTAGAGCAATTGGCAGATAGCTATAAATAAAAAAAGACCCAATCGAGTCTTTTTTTTATTTATAAAATGAGTTCTCTTAAAATGTAAAATTAAGTTTAGCATAGTAATAAGCACCACCAAATCCCATTTGTACAGAATCCCAATATCCACCAGCTTCAGTCCAATCGTCTTGTTGGTCTGGGTAAATATTAAATAAGTTGTTTGCACCAACATTTATTTTTGTGCTCTCACATAAATCGAACCCTAAATTTAAATCGGTTACTATTTTAGAAGAGTATGTGTCTGTAGCTGCAGCAACTTGGTCTGCAAGTGTGCCGTAATCTGCAGTGTCTTCATACATTTGCCAGTCAAGTAACTCAACTTCGCTAAAACGTGTAAACGAAAGCGCAGCATCAAACCAATCTTTATCGTAGTTTAAGTTTAAACTTATTTTGCTATCTGGAGCAGAAGCTAATAAAAAGGCTTTGTCTCGCTCTCCAAAAAACGTTTGTTCGTCTAGATCTCCATTTAAAACATCATCAATTTCCATATTGTTAAAATTGGCAAGTAATGTTGCGCCTAATCGGCTACCATTACCTAAAGTTTCTTTGTAAGATAAAATTACATCTAAACCAGTTGTACTTGTATTAACACCGTTTGTAAAAAATTGTGCAGAACCAACATTATCAATATCTGTAGCTTCAAAATAACCTGTTAATACAATACGATCTTTTACTTTAATATAATAACCATCTAAAGTAGCTGTGAATTTTCCAAAAGAAGCAGTGAAACCTAAAGCGGCATTTAGGGCTTTTTCTTCATATAAATCATCAATTCCAAACGATTTTGTTACTGGGCTATCGTTTGATGCTAATAGCACTTCTTCTGTACCAGTACTTGATACGTTAGTAAATTTTAAGTTGTAATATATTTGAGCTAAAGAAGGCGCTCTAAAACCAGAACTAACAGAACCTCTAATATTTATGTTATCTGAAGCTTTTAAACGCATCGCTAATTTTCCGTTTAGAGTGCTACCAAAATCACTGTAGTTTTCAAAACGGGCGGCACCACTTAAAAGGAAACTATCCGTAATATCTAATTCCGCATCAGCGTAAAGCGATAAGTTACTTCTGTTTTCGTTAACTTCGTTATCTGGGCTATAACCAGGGAATCCTTGAGAGCCACCAGGACGCAATTCGCCGGTATTAGTATCGTAATACGTATAATCTGCCGGATCGGTGTTTGCGGTAACAGGCTCTCCGTTAACGTCGTAAGTGGCGTAAGATCCTTCTTCACCTGCAAAAATAGTAAAGTTCTCAGTTCTAAACTCTGCCCCAAAGGCTAAGTTCATGCCTGCTAAAACATCGTCGTAGTATTTAGATAAATCTAAGTTTACGGTATTTTGGCTTAAGCTATGTCCACCAGCATCAAAACTAGTGGGCGAGTTGTCTTCTAAAGAGGCGTTTAAAGTCCCTTTAATGTAATAATGAAAATTGTTCTTTCCGTAGGTGTTACTAAAATCTAAATTCCATCCACTAGCCATTTCGGTTCTAATACCAGCCGAAACCGAGTTATCTAAAATTACCGATGTAATTCTAGGTGTAAATCCATCAGGGTAAATAGATTCTACAACACGAGCACCACCGTTTCTTGTAAATGCATAAGCATCAGTATCTCTGTAATTACGTCCTCCAAAGGCATAAAATTCTGTGTTTTCAGATAGAGGAATGGCAACATTTCCAAAGAAATTAAAACCATCAATAGCGGCTTCACCAAACCCTTTTCTAAATTCAAAAGCAGGGCGTAACGTTTTATTTTTACTTAAATATTCAGTTGTAAAATTGGCATAACCTTCCTCGCCAATTTTAAACCCGTAGTTCGCTGCAATTTTTACAGAACCACCATCAAAATTTTTATCATCTCCAATAGCATTTCCATCTTTTTCGGTATCTAATCTATAACCATCGGTGTTCCAAGAACCGTATTCGCCAAAGTCGCTCGTGTCAACATCTGGGTTATTGTTGTAGGCACCGTACGAAATGCTACCTGTAAATTCTTCAACATTATCTTTTAAAACAATATTAATTACACCAGCAATGGCATCAGAGCCATATTGTGCGGCGGCACCATCTCTTAAAATTTCAATTCGTTTAATTGATGCAGAAGGAATGGCATTTAAATCGGTTCCTGTGTTACCACGACCACGCGTACCAAAAAGGTTAATTAAAGACGATTGGTGTCTTCTTTTACCGTTAATTAAAACTAAAGTTTGGTCAGGCCCTAAACCTCTTAAGGATGCCGGATCTACATGGTCTGCACCGTCAGATCCAGATTGTTTGTTGGCATTAAAAGATGGTGCTGCATATTGTAGCAATTCGTTAATTTCTACTTTACCAATTTGTGTGTTAACTTCTGTTACATCAATAACATCAATGGCTACAGCTGTATCTACAGCGGTACGTTTTGGGCTACGGGAGCCTACTAAAACAATTTCGTCGAGGCTAACTCCTTCTTCTAAGATTACGTTAATTGTAGATTGGCCGTTAACAGCAATAGTAGTAGTGTTGTAGCCTACGAAACTAAATACAAGGGAGGCATTATCGCTAACAGAAATAGAATAATTTCCGTCAAAATCTGTGGCCGTCCCATTTGTAGTGCCGCTTTCACTAATGTTAACACCAGGGAGAGGGATTCCTGAAGCGTCTTTTACAGTTCCGCTAACAGTTTGTTGTGCAAAAGTTAGGCATACTGAAAAAAAGAATAAATAAAAATGGATTGTTTTCATATGAGTATTTTATAGTTAGGTAAGCTAATTTATAGTAAAACACCTAGAAAAACTAAGAAAAACATTATAAATGTTATTGAAAATTCTGTAAATACATGTTTTTATTGAAAAATTACTAGCGTCTTCAATTTTAAAAAAAATGTAAAAAAACAAACAAGATAGTATATATTTGCACTCGCAAAATACAGTTATTATGAAAGCAGGAATTGTAGGATTACCAAATGTTGGAAAGTCAACGTTATTTAATTGTTTATCTAACGCGAAAGCGCAAAGTGCAAACTTTCCTTTTTGTACTATTGAGCCTAATATAGGAGTTGTTAATGTGCCAGATCCTAGATTAGAGAAATTAGAAGAATTGGTAAGTCCAGAACGTGTTATACCTGCTACTGTAGAAATTGTAGATATTGCTGGTTTAGTAAAAGGGGCAAGTAAGGGTGAAGGTTTAGGAAATCAATTTCTAGCAAACATTCGTGAAACAGATGCTATTTTACATGTTTTACGTTGTTTTGATAACGATAATATTGTACATGTTGATGGAAGTGTAGACCCAATTCGAGATAAAGAAACCATTGATATGGAACTTCAATTAAAAGATCTTGAAACCGTAGATAAAAAACTAGATAAAGTAAAGCGTGCCGCAAAAACAGGTAATAAGGAAGCTCAAAAAGAAGAAGCTATTTTATTAAGTATTAAAGCTGGTTTAGAAGCAGGAAAATCTGTTAGAGCTTTAGAGTTTAGTGAAGACGATTATGTCGATTTTGTAAAACCAGCGCAATTAATTACCGATAAGCCAGTATTATACGTTTGTAATGTAGATGAAGGTGCTGCTGTTTCGGGAAACGATTATGTAGAAAAAGTAAAGGAAACAGTTAAAGATGAAAATGCAGAAGTTTTAGTGCTTGCAGTTGGTACAGAAGCCGATATTAACGAGCTTGAAGATTACGAAGAGCGTCAAATGTTTTTACAAGATATAGGTTTAGACGAGCCAGGATCGGCAAAATTAATTCGTGGTGCTTATAAATTATTAAATCAGCAAACCTATTTTACAGCTGGTGTAAAAGAAGTGCGTGCGTGGACTGTAAATATTGGTGCAACAGCACCCCAAGCAGCGGGCGTAATTCATACCGATTTTGAAAAAGGTTTTATTCGAGCAGAAGTTATTGCATATAACGATTATGTTGAGTTTGGTAGCGAAGCAAAGGTAAAAGAAGCTGGAAAAATGCGTGTTGAAGGTAAAAATTATATAGTCAAGGATGGCGACGTAATGCATTTCTTATTTAATGTGTAAGTAAAGGCAAAAGGACTTAATAAAATCAAAACTTTGAAACTTAGACTTTTGATTTTTTTTTGATTTTTTTCTTGAAAAATGCATAATTTTTGAAGAAAATGTAGCTGTACTAAGAATCCTTTAAAATACGAGTTTGTTTTAGATTTATGTAGTTGAAAATCAGATGCCGTTTGGTATATTTGGAGAACTTTTTAAGATTACTAAAAATAGTTTCTTTGTATTATGCCTTGTATTGAAGTACAAACTGAAATCGACGCCGATATTGAAAAATGTTTCAATTTGGCGAGAGATTTAACGTTTTATCAAAATTCATTAAAAAAGCCAACCGAAATAGCTATTGCAGGCAAAGTTTCTGGTTTAGTGCAAAAAAATGACTTCACCCTCTGGGAAACAAGGCACCTTTATTTTCATCAGCATTTAACTTTAAAGGTTACAGAGTTTGAAGCCCCTGTTTTGTTTGTAGACGAAATGGTAAAAGGAGGTTTTAAGCAGTATAAGCATAAGCATATTTTTAAAGAGGAGTGTAATAAAACCATTATGATTGATGAGTTTTATTTTGAATCGCCTTATGGAATACTAGGTAAATTATACGATTCTTTTTTCCTTAAGAAGCACATTACTAACTTGTTGGTTTATAGAAATAAAGTTTTAAAAGAAAAAGCTGAATCGTATTAAGGTTTCCAGAATTGCTGCTTTAATTCAGGTGTTACTGTATGTAAATTTAAGTTAGGTGGTTTGGTGTGTTTATGGATAAACCGCGTTTTTTGGTAGCTCAGCTTGAGGTTCTTAACAATTAACAGGTCTTTTTGTTAATTATTTTGTGAGTTGCTGGTTTTATTTTTTGAGCCGATATGTTATATTAGCAAGCAATCTCACAAAACTCACCTAATTTTATGGCAGAACAAACCAATTACACCGAAGATAATATTCGTTCGTTAGACTGGAAAGAGCATATTCGTATGCGACCGGGAATGTATATTGGTAAATTGGGTGATGGTAGTTCTCCAGACGATGGTATTTATATTCTTTTAAAAGAAGTTTTAGATAACTCAATCGATGAGTTTGTAATGGGCGCAGGTAAAACCATCGAAATTTCTATACAAGGCAGTAAGGTTATTGTGCGCGATTATGGTCGTGGTATTCCTTTAGGAAAGGTTGTAGATGTGGTTTCTAAAATGAATACAGGGGGTAAGTACGACTCTAAAGCATTTAAAAAATCGGTGGGGCTTAATGGGGTTGGTACTAAGGCTGTAAATGCTTTATCTACTTATTTTCGAGTTGAAAGTACACGAGATGGAAAATCAGCCTCGGCAGAATTTGAAAAAGGCGAGTTAACAGGTAAAGATATGCTCGACGATACCTCGCGCCGAAAAGGAACCAAAGTATCGTTTGTGCCAGACGAAAGTATTTTTAAAAACTACAAGTTTCGCAGCGAATATGTTGTGAAAATGCTTAAAAATTATGTGTACCTAAATCCTGGGTTAACTATAGTTTTTAATGGTGAAAAGTATTACAGCGAAAATGGTTTAAAAGATTTGTTATCCGAAAAAATAAACGAATCCGATTTATTATATCCCATTATTCATTTACGAGGCGACGATATAGAAATTGCACTAACGCACAGTAAAACACAATATAGCGAAGAATATAACAGTTTTGTTAATGGGCAAAACACAACGCAAGGTGGTACACATTTAAATGCTTTTCGTGAAGCTATCGTTAAAACAATTAGAGAGTTTTATGGTAAAAGTTATGATGCTTCAGATGTGCGAAAATCTATTGTAAGTGCTATCGCTATTAAGGTTATGGAGCCCGTTTTTGAAAGCCAAACAAAAACCAAGTTAGGCTCTACAGATATGGGAGGCGATTACCCAACGGTAAGAACTTACATAAACGATTTTGTAAAAAACAAACTCGATAATTATTTACATAAAAACACAGATACCGCCGAAAAGCTTCAAAAGAAAATTTTACAAGCCGAACGCGAACGAAAGGAACTCTCTGGTATTCGTAAGTTAGCCAGAGATCGCGCAAAAAAAGCAAGTCTTCATAATAAAAAGTTACGTGATTGCCGCGTACATTTTGGCGATACAAAAAACGAGCGCAATCTAGAAACAACCTTGTTTATTACCGAGGGAGATTCGGCATCAGGTAGTATTACAAAGTCACGCGATGTAAACACCCAAGCCGTATTTAGTTTAAAAGGAAAGCCTTTAAATTGCTACGGATTAACAAAGAAAATAGTTTACGAAAACGAAGAGTTTAACTTGCTGCAAGCAGCTTTAAATATAGAAGAATCTTTAGAAGATTTGCGATATAACAATGTTGTAATTGCCACAGATGCCGATGTGGATGGTATGCACATTCGTTTATTATTAATTACGTTTTTCTTGCAGTTTTTTCCTGAAGTTATAAAAGAAGGTCACTTGTACATATTACAAACACCTTTATTTAGGGTTCGCAATAAAAAGGAAACTATTTATTGTTATACAGAAGAAGAGCGCATTAATGCTATAGAAAAATTAAAGCCAAAACCAGAAATAACACGATTTAAAGGATTAGGTGAAATTTCGCCCGATGAATTTAAACATTTTATAGGCGACGATATTCGATTAGACCCTGTAATGCTCGACGAAGGCATGTCTATTGAAGATTTATTATCATTCTACATGGGTAAAAATACGCCAACCCGCCAAGAGTTTATTATAGAAAATCTAAAAGTAGAGTTAGATTTAATAGAAGAAGAGAAAGCCTCATAATATATGATAGACGAACATAACGACGAATTAGCCAACAAAGAAAACCAAGAACCAAACGAAACCATTACCCGAGTTACGGGAATGTATAAAGATTGGTTTTTAGATTATGCGTCCTATGTAATTTTAGAACGCGCAGTTCCAGCCATTGAAGATGGTTTTAAACCGGTTCAAAGACGTATAATGCATAGTATGAAAGACCTCGACGACGGTCGTTACAATAAAGTTGCAAACATCGTTGGGCATACCATGCAATATCACCCACACGGCGATGCTAGTATTGCAGATGCTATGGTGCAAATAGGCCAAAAAGATTTATTAATAGATACTCAAGGAAACTGGGGGAATATTTTAACAGGCGATAGTGCAGCGGCATCGCGTTATATTGAAGCGAGATTATCAAAATTTGCTCTCGATGTGGTTTACAACCCTAAAATAACCGAGTGGCAAGCCAGTTACGATGGTCGTAGAAAAGAGCCGGTAAATCTTCCGGTAATGTTTCCGTTGTTATTAGCACAGGGCGGAGAAGGTATTGCAGTCGGGCTTTCAACAAAAATATTACCACATAATTTTATCGAACTTATCGATGCTTCAATTAAGCATTTAAATGGGAAGCGGTTTACATTAGTTCCCGATTTTCCTACGGCAGGAATTGCAGATTTTTCAAATTATAACGATGGTTTACGAGGTGGAAAAGTACGTGTACGAGCCAAAATTTCGCAACTCGATAAAAATACTTTAGTAATTACCGAAATTCCTTTTGGTACAACAACGTCGTCTTTAATCGATTCAATATTAAAGGCCAACGATAAAGGGAAAATAAAAATTAAAAAAATTGAAGATAACACAGCTGCCGAAGTAGAAATTTTGGTGCATTTGCCTTCCGGTTTATCACCCGATAAAACAATAGACGCACTTTATGCATTTACTAGCTGCGAAAGTTCCATTTCGCCTTTAGGTTGTGTAATTGAAGACAATAAACCACTGTTTATAGGTGTTTCTGAAATGCTTCGCAGAAGTACAGATAATACCGTTCAACTATTAAAACAAGAGTTAGAAATTAAACTCGGCGAGTTTGAAGAACAATGGCACTTTGCATCTCTTGAGCGTATTTTTATTGAAAATAGAATTTATCGCGATATTGAAGAAGAAGAAACCTGGGAAGGCGTTATTAAAGCCATCGATAAAGGGTTACAACCCCATATAAAACATTTAAAACGAGCGGTTACCGAAGAAGATATTGTACGATTAACCGAAATTCGTATTAAGCGCATATCTAAATTCGATATTGATAAAGCACAACAAAAAATTGATGCTTTAGAAGAGCAAATTGCCGAGGTAAAACACCATTTAGATAATTTAATAGACTATGCCATAGCTTATTTTGCAAGGCTAAAAAAGGATTACGGTGAAGGGCGAGAGCGTAAAACCGAAATTCGTGTGTTTGACGATGTCGATGCTACAAAAGTAGTTATTCGAAATACAAAACTTTATGTAAATCGGGCTGAAGGCTTTATTGGAACGTCCTTACGACGCGATGAATACGTTGGCGATTGTAGCGATATAGACGATATTATTGTATTTACAAAAGCCGGTAAAATGATGGTAACCAAAGTAGATACAAAAACCTTTATTGGTAAAGATATTGTTCATGTTGCCGTATTTAAAAAGAAAGATAAACGCACCATTTATAACATGATTTATCGGGATGGAAAAAGTGGGCCATCGTACATAAAACGTTTTGCGGTTACCAGTATTACCCGAGATAGAGAATACGATTTAACCACTGGTAATAAAGCATCAACCATGTTGTATTTTTCGGCAAACCCTAATGGTGAAGCCGAGGTAGTAACTATTTTATTGCGACAAGCTGGAAGCATTAAAAAATTGAAATGGGATATTGATTTTGCCGATATTTTAATCAAAGGTCGTGCATCAAAAGGAAATTTGGTAACAAAATATTCTATTAAGCGTGTTGAGCTTAAAGAGAAAGGCGTATCAACCTTAAAACCAAGAAAAATCTGGTTCGACGAAACCGTTCGTCGTATAAATGTTGATGGTCGAGGCGATTTAATCGGTGAGTTTCGAGGTGAAGATAAATTGCTTATAATTAGTCAGTCGGGTGTTATTAAAACGGTTACTCCAGAAGTAACGATGCATTTTGATGATGATATGGTTGTTCTAGAAAAATGGGAGCCTAAAAAACCAATTTCGGCTATTTATTATCACGGTGAAAAAGAGCTTTATTACGTAAAACGTTTTGTAATTGAGCAAGAAGATAAAGAAGAAACTTTTATATCCGATCATCCAAAATCGCAATTAGAAATTGTTTCTACCGATTGGAAACCAATGGCCGAAGTGGTTTTTGCTAAAGAACGCGGTAAAGACCGTAAAGAAAATTTAGAAGTAAATCTAGAAGAATTTATAGCCATTAAAGGTATTTCGGCATTAGGAAACCAACTCACAAAAGATAAAGTAAATCAAGTGAATTTATTAGATCCGTTACCTTTTGAATCGCCAGAGGAAGTTCATGCTAACGATTTAGAAGTTGTAGATGAAGAAACATTAGGTGCTACCGAGTCAGACGCTTCAACCAAACCAAAAGACGACACAGAAACCGATAAGGACGACGAAGGACAAACGAGTTTGTTTTAAAGTTATCTGGTTTTAGATAAATATAGGATTTTACTGAATGAAAAAAAAAGCACTGTTACTAGGAGTTTTTGTTTTACTTTATTGCTATAATTTAAATGGACAAAACTCTACTATTGAATTTGGAATTACGTTTGGAGGAAATTTTTCGCAATTTACTCCAGAACATAAAGTAGGCGGAATTACTTATCTTGATTATAAACCAAAACTTGGCTTTTTTGCAGGAGGCTATGCAAATGTTATTATAGGAAATAATTTTAACATGCAACCAGAATTAATGTTTGCTAGCCAAGGTACAAATATTTTAGTCGAGGATATACAAGTTTATGATTCTGAAGGATTCCTTATATCTGATTCAGATTATGAATCTAAAATAAACGAGTTTACCATTATATTGCCAATTGTTTTTCAGTATTTATTTAATGATGTTTTTTATATTGAGGCTGGACCACAATTAGGTTACATTTTTAATGTAAAAGAAAAAGTAAAGAAAAGTCCTTTTGAGTATAATGCAACAAATAACACATTTGAGAGTAATGTGTTTGACTTAGGATTAACTTTAGGTTTTGGGTATAAAATCGCTGAAAATTTAGCTGTTAATCTTAGATATTTTTTGGGGATAATTGAAAGAAATGGCACATTAAAATCTTCAGTTCTCAATTGTGGAGTTCAATTTAAATTGTAGTAAACAACGTTCTAACCTCAATAAAATTAATAAAACTTAAAAGAAAGTATAATTCTATGAAGCTTAAATTTATCGTTCTTTTTTTTGTCGGATTGGTTAATACGTTTTTGTTTGCTAATAACGATTTTGAAAAATATTTACTATTTACTCCTCAAGAAATAGCTGTAAATACCGATTCGGTTGTCATTTATAATGACGAAGTAGCTGTTTTGAAAGCGTTTTTAAATTCTAGTATCACTGAAGCTTCAGCTGGAAAATTTAATATATCAACTACAAAAAGTGATTATAAAATATGTTTCGAAATCGATGCTAATTTAAAGGGATTTGATGCTTTTCAGTTAGAAATAAATACTTCAAACGTCACCTTAGTTGCAAAAAACTTAAATGCGCTACGCTACGGAAAGCAAACATTACTAAGGTTGCTAAATTATGCTCAAACCGAGAACGAATTTGTTCCGTATACTAAAATTAGTGATTGGGCAAATTTTGAGAAACGCGGTTATATGCTCGATGTAAGCCGCGATAAGGTGCCAACTATGGCAAGCATTTATTTGTTAATAGATCAGTTGGCGCAATGGCGTATAAACGAATTTCAGTTGTATACCGAACATACTTTTGCTTATAGAAACCATAAAGTGGTTTGGGAAAATGCGAGTCCGTTAACCGCAGATCAAATAAAAGAAATTGATAGTTATTGCCTAAAAAAAGGTATTGATTTAGTGCCAAACCAAAATTCGTTTGGCCATATGGAAAATTGGCTAAAACATGATGCCTATTTAGATTTATGTGAATGCGAAACCGACTGTAAAACCATTTGGGGAAATAGAAAGCGCACCGCATTAGCACCGACGAACCCCAATTCGTTGGCTTTGATGCAAGAATTGTACACCGAATTATTACCCAATTTTTCGAGTAAATATGTAAATATTGGCGGTGATGAAACCGTAGAATTAGGCTTAGGAAAATCTAAAGCCTTAAGCGACTCTATAGGTAAAGGTAAAGTGTATTTAAATTTTTTAAAAAAACTAAATAACGAAATTGTTAAAAACGGCAGGCAAAGCCAGTTTTGGGGCGATATTGTTTTAAATCACCCAGAACTTATAAAAGACATTCCAAAAAACATGACGGCCTTAGTTTGGGGTTACGATGCTACTTATCCGTTTGATAAAAATTTAGAAAAGTTTCATGATGCTAATCTCGATTTTTATGTGTGTCCTGGTACATCGAGTTGGCGTTCTGAAATTGGTAGAAATTACAACGCTTTTATAAACCTAAAAAACGCAGCGATTGAAGGTGAAAAGTATGGAGCAAAAGGATATTTAATTACCGATTGGGGCGATTTTGGGCATTTCCAGCCGAAATCTGTGAGTTATCCAGCATTAGTTTTGGGGGCAAATTATGCTTGGAATTATTCAGATAAAACCGTCGAAAATTTAGAGTTTCTGTTAAATCAATATGTTTTTAATGATGATACAGGTAATACGGCAAAAGCTATTTTAACATTAGGAAATGCTTATTTAAAAGCCAATATTCCTGCTGGTAATGCAAATGCTTATCATTTAATGCTTAGACGATTTCGTTGGACTATGAAAGGGCATTACCAAACCAAACATTTAACAAAAAATGGCTTATTAGCTGCCCAAATAGAAATAGAAAAGGGGTTAAGTCAATTAGAACTCGCTAATCCGCAAGCCCCAGATGGCGAAACAATTATTACAGAACTACAACAAGCGTCGAAGTTGGCATTATTTGGTATTAAACTTGGTTTAGCACGTTTGGAAGCCAGAAATATGGCAACCCATAAAATACCAATTAAAAAAAGAAAGTTACTGGCCACCGAACTTTCAAAATTAATCGATAACCATAAAACGGTTTGGTTACTTAGGAATCGAGAAGGAGGTTTAAAAGATTCGGTAGAAAAACTGGAGGACTTAGTAAACTATTTACAACAATGACCGAAAAACAAAAAATGTTAAATGGTGATTTTTACGATTCTCGTGATCCGGAATTATTAAAAATGTACCATAATGCTAAAAAATTGTTGAAAGTGTATAATAATCTAGATTCTGAATTATTAGAAGATAGAAATAAGGTTTTAGAATCGCTTTTTAAGTTTCGAGGCTCTGGCGTATGGATTGAATCTCCTTTTTTTTGTGAATATGGCGAAAATATTAGTATTGGAGAAAATACGTTTGTTAATACAAATTGTATTTTTTTAGATACGAATAAAATCACGATAGGTAAAAATGGCCTTATCGCACCTTATGTTCAAATTTATACCGCAACACATCCAATAAATGCCGCAGATAGAGTTATTATATCAAACAAAGAATCGCGTTATGTAACAGCAACAAAGCCTGTGACCATAGGAGATAATGTTTGGATTGGAGGAAACGTAGTAATTTGCCCTGGCGTTTCCATTGGTAATAATGTTACTATTGGCGCAGGCAGCGTAGTTACTAAAAATATTCCAGACAACTCGTTGGCTTTTGGAAATCCATGCGTCATTCAAAAAAAACTATAACCTATACTTCGCTCTTATTTTACACGAAGTAACCAAACTTTATTAAACCCATCTTCTTTTTGTTTGCCAAAAGTGCGTTCAACGGCTAAATCTTTATCATCGTAACGATCTACATAAATATAGTAGAATTTATCACCATTTTTACGTCCTGCTCTGGCATAAATGCCTTGAGATTTTAAACGTTCTACTTCTTTGTTGGCATTGCTTTCGTTAACAAAACTTCCTAAAATTATATAATAACCAGATTTTAAGACACCGTTTACAATATCGGAAGGAGAATCTTCACTCATTACAGGTGTTGAGATAATGTTATCTTCGTCTGTATTGGTCTCTGGAATAACCTCTTCAGCAATTTCTTCTGTTTCTACAATTTCTTCAACGGTTTCAACAATTGTAGGTTCTGGTTTTTTTTCTTTCTTTTTTCTACCTAATTTTTCTCTACTTCGTTTAACGTTAGCTAACCATTCTGGTATTTCTTGTTCTTTTGGTGTTAAATCTACAGAAACCCCGACAGAATGCACACGATTAAAGTTTTGCGAACCTAAGGCACTTTCAAGAGAGTAGCTTACTCTAAAATATTTAAAAAAGCGTCCGCTAATGACGGTATTAAAAGAGTAATCGTCCTTATAGCTTAAAGCCAATTCGTAATTGCCTTTGTAATTAATATTAGCAACACCTTCAACAATGTTTAAGTCGCTGTAAGAATTGTATTTTGCCATAGGCGTAATCCTTAAATTATCAGAAACTCTTATTCTGTAGGCTGCATATGCAGTATAGCCATCACTACTGGTTAAGGGTTCGGTTGGAGCTAAAGACAAATCATTTTGAATAGGGTATGTTGTTAAAAAACCACCAATGGTTAAGTTAAAATTAGTGTAATGCGCCCCCAATTTATAAACAGAACTAAAGCTATTATCGTTCGATGATCTATTTTCGTTAACTCTATCTATACCAATTGAAGCTCCTAGGTTAATGTAATTAAATTCGTTACCTAAATTAAATTTAAACCGTGTATTTAAAAATAGTTGTGTATAATGATAAATTTGATAACTATGATTTGAGTAATCTAAACCAAAAGCGAAATTATCAAAAGGAGCTAATTGTGCATTTACATATTGTGATGTGTTAGATATGTTTGTGTCTGAAGCCTGAATAATTCCTGTCATGTTATAACGACCATTTAAAGCTAAAAATGAAGGGTCGTCTAAATATGGATTTATAGGATTTTGATTAGGAAAAACTACACGTTGGCCAAATATTGAAACTGAGACGAATAGAAATAATACAATGCAGTAGGCCTTTTTCATGATTTGAAGCTTTTATATGAAGTAAAGTTAAAAAAAATACAATAGTTACGATTATAATCCTTTTACAAAACTATATGTAACTTAAAATTAAACCGAATTATTGTTTTTTAGTGGTTTTAAAGTTTAAAAACTCTACAAAAAGTGAAAAGGCAATGGCAAAATACAAATACCCCTTTGGTATGGCGCCAACCTCGTTACCGAATAATTTGGTGTGCGATAGGTGAGCGGCTTCGGTAATTAGCATAAAGCCAATAAGAATTAAAAAGGCTAAGCCAAGTAGCTGTATACTAGGGTGATTATTTATGAATTTACGAATTGGATTTGCAAACCCAATCATGATGGTTATTGAAATTACAACAGCAATTATCATGAGTACTAAAGTGTAATTATGGTTTGGGTGTAAACCGTTTGTCATACCAACCGCAGTAAGTATAGAATCGATTGAAAATATAAAGTCTATAATTAAAATTTGTGTTATGGCTTGCTTTAGGCTTTGCATTTTTTTGCCTTTAAGATTTTGTTCACTGTGGTTGGGGTGTTCAACTTTTTCATGAATTTCGCTAGTACTTTTATATATTAAAAAAATACCACCAACAAAAAGTATTACGGCTTGCCAACTTATGCCGGCATGAAACCACGTTAGGTTAATGGTGTAAAAAGGTTCTTTTAAACCTACTAAAAAACTAACAAAAAACAATAAAATAATACGCTGCGCCATGGCTAAAAGTAAACCAATATTTGTGGCTTTACTTCGTTGGTTTTCTGGTAATTTGTTGGCTGCAATAGATATGAATACAATATTATCGATCCCTAAAATAATTTCTAAAAAAGTTAAGGTTAGTAACGCCATTATAGCGTCTGTTGTAAGTAAAAAATCTATCACAATAAAAAAGGTGTTTATATCAAAGCTAATGAAAAATTAGACACAAAAATAAAGCTTCAAAACATTTATGTATTTGTTTTGAAGCTTTACAATTCGTAAACCTAATATTTGTGTTTAATAGTTTTCGTAATCTTTATCGGTTAAAGTATTCATAAAGGCTATTATAGCTTGTTGCTCTTCTATGGTTAAATCTAAATTATCAAAAGGAAGTGTTTGGTGTGGTAAATTAAAACCTAAGCCGCCACCGCCGCCTTGGTTATAAAAATCTAGCACTTCTTCTAAAGTATTGTAAACACCGTTGTGCATGTATGGCGCTGTTAAGGTTATGTTTCTCACAGTTGGTGTTTTAAACATGCCTTTGTGTAAATCTTCTTTAAATTTCCAGTAGTAGCCATAATCATCATCTAATGCTTTATTCGCTTTGGTTTCTGGTACGCCAATAACCTCTTTTTCAGTTTCGCTATAAAATGGCGGTACCGTACCGTTTGTTAATGGCATAAAATGACAGGTAGCGCAAAGGGCTTTACCCATAAATAAGTTATAGCCAAGTTTTTCTTGTGGCGTAAAGGTGTTTTCTTCGCCTCTAATGTTTTTATCGAATTTTGAATTAAAGCCGTTTAGTGTAGCTACAAACGATGATAAAGCTCTAATAACAACACGGTTGTTTTTTGGTACGCTACCGTAGGCTTCTTTAAACAGATTGATGTATGTAGAATCTGTTAAAATTTCATCTGAAAATTGATGCACTTCGGTATTAAATTCTTTTTTGTTTGTAAATACCATGCCTATTTGTCCGGTAATGGTGCTGGCTCTACCATCCCAAAAAAAGTTTTTTTGATATACGCTATTTATCAAGGTTGGGGTGTTGCGCTCTAAATTATTGCCAGTATTATCTTTACCTAAAGCTAAACCATCGGCATAGCCTTTTTCTGGTAAATGGCAAGATGCACAGGCTAAAGTTTGTGTTTTGGAGATTTTTTTGTCGAAGAATAGTTTTTTGCCTAGTTCAACTTGTTTTTTTGTTGGGTTTTTATCGTTTACATCAACAAAATAATTGGTGTTAAACGCATTGTTTTCAAAAAAAGTAGGAGCATTGAAGTTAAAAGGATACCAGTCTGTTGGTTCCCAAAGGTCGCTTACTTTTCTAATTTCTACCCAATTTCTGGTAATTTCATTTAAATAGTCTCGGGTAAATGTAAACCTATCAAAAGTTATAAAATCGGTATTGTTGTTTATGTATTTTACGGCGTTTTCAATATTAGATTTAAACGCGCTATCGAGGTCTTTGTTATTAGAAATAATTACAGATTGAAGCGTGTTTTTGTAAACAAATAATAAACTTTCTAAGGAAGTGGCTGTTTCTTTAATGCTTAATTGGCTTACAGGTGTATCGAACCCTGCCATAGCTAAACTTACCAAGCGCATTAATTGTTGGTGTGTTGATACAAAAAAGCGTTTAGGGTTTAGGGGTCTTTTTTCAATATCTTTTTTTAAAACATTTAGTAAACCATGGGTAATAAATACTTCATTTTCGAAATCGGCTTTTGTAGTTTCTTGGGTGTAAATGCTTTCTTCTATTTTTTGAAAACCTACAGGTTTTAATATTTTACCATTATCTTCTTTATAAATGGGTAGCGCGGGTCCATTGGCTCGATGCCCAACTTCTGGGTTTAAATGTGATGCAAAAGGTTCCGCTTTTTTAAATGCAATTCTCGCTTGTTTAAAATAAAATTTTGCGTTTTTACCATTAAAACCTTCCATTTTTAAGCTATCTAAATAGCTTAAGGCCTGCTTAATATTGGTTAAATAATATTGATGAGCGATGTCCCAATTAATTTTATTTGGAATAGGTTGAGTATGTTCTTCTTTACATGATGTAATCCCAATTAAAGCAGTGAATACGATTAGTTTTAATAATAAATTTTTATACATAATGTTTTAATAATTATAAAAACAAAAGAATCTCCATTGTAACAATGGAGATCTTTTATTTATTTAAAAAAGTGTTTTCTTTTATCTAGGAAGCCCTTTTAATAAAACGATTTGAGACGCTTGGTCGTCTTCGTATGATGTGTTTTCATGTCCATCTAAACTTGTGAAATCGCTGTTTTCCCAATAGTGAGGTTGTACAGCAAGAATAAATGTGTTGGCTACACCTACTTTATCCGATACATCTATTAATGCACCAAACTCACCGCTGAAACCAGTACTAAAGTTAGGATCTAAATCTTGACGAACAACTAACTCTAACACTTGGTTAATGTTGTTTCCACTTAGGTCTGATTGGTAAATGTAAGCCGCGTGGTTTCTGTCAAAAGAATTTGGGTCTTCTTGCACATAAACAAAGTTTTCTGTAACACAAATGTTGTCTGGACTTTGTAAGTCGTTTAAGTTTCCGTCCATATTATTAGTGTCTGTATTTCCGCTAATAATTTGCGTTAGTTTACCAACAAGAGGGTTTGTTTCGTCTAATTCTAATTTGTAAACTGTTCCCCAATCGTTGTACGTACCTCTACCTGGGCCACGACCTGTAACAGCAAAATATACATTTCTTGCATTGGCATCGTCTCCTTTTTGGTAATCTACGTCTTCAACTCTCATAAATTGAGAAGCATTAACAGCGTTACAAGCGGTTTCCATTTCGTTCTTAGTTAAGTTTGCACCGTCAACTATTTCAACAAATTCTACACTGTATTCTGTTTGGAAATCTAGGTTACTTTCGTCGTATTGTGTGTCAGCATCTACTGCTTGAACTCCACCAGCACCATCAGAAACTTCGGTAAATTTTAAAACATATACTTTACCTCCAGTTAGGTCTGCATCTCCTGCTTCAGAATAATACATAGTTACTTGTCCTTCAGAGTCGCTAGAATCATCATCTCCACCAATAATAACTGTTTTACCAGAATAGGCGTCTTTTGGAAGAGGTACAGCATTTTCCCAAGAAAATTCTCCTAATGCGTCTAAACCAAAATCGGCAGTAGGTGTTGGAGTTTCTACCCAAGGATCTATACCTTTAACATCGTAGTTTATAGATTCTGAAGCAGATAAAAATAAATCTGAAGTTCCGCCATGAATTTCGCTTTCCCACATGGTTCCAGAACATTGTCTTGCGAAATCTGCTACGCCAGAGTTTAATAAATAGTCTCCAGAAATAGGATTCATAAATTCATCGAAACGTATTCTAGCTACCGCATAACTGTCTTCGCAGTTAACCACATACATGTAACCATCGCCATCTTTTAAAAAGCCTGCACCATCTGCAGATCCGGCTAATTGAAAACCATCAATAACATCGGGTGTTGATACTAAAGAATAGGCTTCAACAAAATTAAATTGAGTAGCCATTGCAACCAGAGGAGAGGTAGCCGATTTATTTTCAAACATGGTTGGAGTTTCAGTTAAGTCTTCACCATCTTCACCGTCTTCGCCATCTTCACCGTCTTGTCCGTCAACGCCATCAATTCCGTTTTTTCCATCTTCAACATCACAGCTAACTAAGGTAGCAGTAGATGTAAGTACAAATAATAATAAAAAGATTTGTAATAGTTTTTTCATGAGTTTTTGTTCTATTTTTTGTTGTTAATTTGATGTGGTAAAACTATAATTTAAAGAAGCCGTAATTGTTAACTTATTAAGGTGCTTGTTTTAAAATATTGTTAGACTAACTTTACCAAGGTTACCTCGGTATTAATATTTAAAATGAGTTTAAATAGTGTGTAGGAAAACATTTTAAATTCCCAAGAGATAGGAAATTGAAAGCCTTTTCTTAACTTAATTTTTAGAAATTAACAATTGCAATAGCCGTATATTTACGGTTTCTTATAATCAACCATGCAAAAACAAAGTCTTCCGTTTAAACAAACAGGTTACTTTTCGCAGTTAATTTGCGATTATTTAGACCAAAAAACAGAATTAAATGCGTTTTACAATAACTACCCGAATTTAAGTAGCTTTAAAAAGCAAATAGAAGAAAAACAAAAAGGGTTTAGTAAAAATACGCGACTCGTTTTAGTAGAAAGTTTAAAACGGCAATATGCTAAATTAAATACTTCAGATAAAACTTTAAATAATATTGATCTTTTAAAAGAAGATAACACATTTACAATTACAACAGGGCACCAGTTAAATTTATTCACTGGGCCATTATATTTCTTGTATAAAATTGTAGCTACTATAAATTTAACAGAAGAATTAAAAAAGGAATATAAAGAACAACATTTTGTGCCTGTTTATTGGATGGCTACAGAAGATCATGATTTTGATGAAATAAACTATTTTAATTTTAAAGGAAAAAAAGTAGTTTGGAATAAAGCCGCAAGTGGAGCCGTTGGAGAACTATTAACCGATGGGCTAGATGCTGTTTTTAATGTGTTTTCAACAGAATTAGGTAGTAGTAAAAATGCAGAAGCCCTAAAGCAGCTTTTTAAAAGAGCTTATTTGGAGCATAGTAATTTAGCTGAAGCAACCCATTTTTTAGTAAACGAACTGTTTAAAGATTACGGTTTAGTAATTATTGATGCGAACCAAAGTGAATTGAAGCGGCTTTTTATTCCTTATATAAAAGAGGAATTAATAAAACAGACCGCTTTTAATGAAGTAAACCAAACAAATGAAGCTTTAGTTCAAGTTTCAGAAGCTTATAAAATTCAAGTAAACCCTCGTGAAATAAATCTGTTTTATCTAAATAAAAATTTACGAGAACGTATTGTTTTTCAAGATGAAGTTTATAAAGTTTTAAATACAGATATTACTTGGAGCAAGCGTGACATACTTAAACACCTCGACGAGGCACCAGAACGTTTTTCGCCAAACGTTATTATGCGTCCGCTTTATCAAGAAGTTATTTTACCTAATTTATGTTACATTGGTGGTGGCGGAGAGTTGGCATACTGGTTTCAGTTAAAAGATTTTTTTACAGCTGTAAATGTGTCTTTTCCTATATTGTTGTTGCGCAATTCTGTGTTGTTACAGTCCAATAATCAGCAAAAAAAGCTTGAAAAACTTAATATAAGTACCGAGCATTTATTCTTGAAAAAGCATGCATTTATAAATAAGCGTGTGCGAGATATATCGAATATAGACATTGATTTTTCATCTCAAAAAGAACATTTAGTAAATCAGTTTAAAGATTTATACACATTAGCCGAACAAACAGATAAATCTTTTATAGGCGCAGTAAAAGCACAAGAAATAAAGCAAATAAAAGGCTTAGAAGCTTTAGAAAAGCGTTTGTTGCAAGCTCAAAAGCGCAAGTTAAAAGATGAGGTTGAGCGTGCTACCACAATAAAAAACGAATTATTTCCTAATGAAAGTTTACAGGAACGTTACACCAATTTTTCTGAAATATATCTGGAATATGGCGATAATTTAATTAAAGCCTTAGTTTCTAATCTAGAACCATTAAAATCAGAATTTTTAATAATCACGCTATAATATTACATGCATAAAATAGATATAAATTTAGTTGAAATGACATTAGATGTCATGAAGTATACCATAGACCGTGTATCTAACACAAAATTTGATATTGGTATACCTAAAAAGGCTGAAGAGTTAAAAGCATTGGTAGGCGAAACCATTACACCAAAAGGTGTGGGAGGCGAATATGCTTTCGATATGTGGAAAAAACACTTGTCAAAAGCTGTTGTGCCAATAGACCATCCTAGGCATTTAGCATTTGTGCCAGCATCTCCAACTCGAGCAGCAATTATGTTCGATTTGGTAACATCGGCATCAAGTATACACGGCGCCTATTGGATGGAAGGTGCAGGCGGTATTTTTTGTGAGAACGAAGCCATGTCCTGGATTGTGTCTTTAACAGGGCTACCAGAAGGTGCATTTGGTGTATTTACCAGTGGTGGTACTGCAGCAAATTTATCGGCTATTGTTACAGCCCGAGAACATTGGCGCGAAAATGCTGTTCATAAAACACAACGCGGTTTAATTATAACATCTTCAGGAGCACATTCTTCCATTAAAGCTATGGCAAAAGTAGCAGATGTAGATATTTTGCTTGTTGAAACTGAAGATGTAATGAGTGAAGAAGGTTTACAAGACTGTATAAACAGTTTAAGTAAAGATCAGCGTGAACGTTTATTTGCTGTTGTGGCAACTGGAGGAACAACAAATGCCGGAATTATAGACGGTTTAACAGGAATTGCAAATATTTGTGAACAAGAAAATTTATGGTTCCATGTTGATGCTGCTTATGGTGGTGGTGCTTTGGTAGCAGATTCGGTAAGACATTTATTTAATGGCATTGAGCGTGCAGATAGCATAACTATAGATCCGCATAAATGGATGTTTTCGCCATACGATTGTGGCGCCGTAATATACAAACAACCAGAATTAGCTAAAAAAGCGCATTCGCAACAAGGTTCGTATCTAGATATTTTTAAAGATGAAGGCGCTCATGGGTTTAACCCAACCGACTACCAAATACAATTAACGCGTCGTGTACGTGGCTTGCCATTATGGTTTTCGTTAGCAACTCATGGCACAAACCGTTATAAAGAAGCCGTAGAACGCGGTTTAGAATTAGCACAAATTGCAGGAAAATTAATAGAGAATGAGCCACATGTCGAGTTGGTTAGAGAACCAAGTTTATCTTGTGTTTTGTATAGAAGAATAGGGTGGAAGCCTGAAGATTATACGCATTGGACATACGAGAACCAAAAATCGGGCTTTGCACTGGTAACACCAACAAAATGGAAGTCTGGAAATACTTATGAAACTGTTTCTCGTTTCTGCTTTATAAATCCTGATACTACAGAAGAGGATATAAAATTGATTTTAGAGTCAATGAAATAAATAAGTGTTTATTTTTCTCGATACAATTCCTCGTGCCTCGGAATCACTCGAACCGACGAGTGTGCCTAGATTGATATTCTTTATAAATTCGGGTGAATTTGCGCAGAGCAACGAAGCAAATTTGTATCGAGAAGTATTTTACCTTTAGTTGATATTAGTTAATTAATTTTTTTTGTTTTGTTAATTTTTAAAGATTAGGTTTAAAAAAAGTTTTGTTGACAATTAAGTAAAAAAATTACGACTCGTAATTAGCAATTAAAAAATCAATTATTATTTTTGCGCATGCAACACGACAAGGTACTTATTTTAGACTTCGGATCGCAATACACACAACTTATTGCGCGCAGAGTTAGAGAGCTTAACATCTATTCCGAAATACATCCATTTAACAAAATTCCAACTAATTTAAGCGAGTATAAAGCTGTAATTCTTTCCGGTAGTCCAAATTCGGTAAGAGGCGAAAAGGCTTTACACCCAGAATTAAGCGAACTACGTGCAAAAAAGCCAATGCTGGCAGTTTGTTACGGCGCACAATATTTAGCCCATTTTTCGGGAGGAGAAGTAGCGCCATCAAACACCAGAGAATATGGTCGTGCTAATTTATCTTACATAAAAGGTGATGAGATATTTTTTGAAGGTATAAATGAAGGTAGCCAAGTTTGGATGAGCCATAGCGATACCATTAAAAAATTACCTTCAAATGGTGTTTTATTGGCAAGTACAACCGATGTTGAAAATGCTGCTTATAAAATAGAAGGCGAAACTACGTATGCTATTCAATTTCACCCAGAGGTGTATCATTCTACAGACGGGAAACTATTGCTGGAGAATTTTTTAGTAAAAATAGCAGGCCTAAATCAAGATTGGACACCACAATCGTTTGTTGAAGAAACGGTTGCTGCTATTCAAGAAAAAGTAGGAAACGATAAAGTTGTTTTAGGCTTATCTGGAGGTGTAGATTCTACTATTGCTGCAGTTTTATTAAACAAAGCTATTGGAGATAACCTATATTGTATTTTCGTAAATAACGGATTATTACGTAAAAATGAATTTGAAAACGTTTTAAAACAATACGAAGGCATGGGATTAAACGTTAAAGGTGTAGACGCATCGCAACGTTTTCTTGATGCTTTAAAAGGTATTGAAGACCCAGAGAAAAAACGTAAAGCTATTGGTAATGCTTTTATTGAGGTGTTTGATGATGAAGCACATAAAATTAAAGATGTTACATGGTTGGCTCAAGGTACTATTTATCCCGATGTTATTGAAAGTGTTTCGGCAACTGGTGGGCCGTCGGCAACTATAAAAAGTCATCATAACGTTGGTGGTTTACCCGATTTTATGAAACTTAAAATTGTAGAGCCACTACGTGCTATTTTTAAAGATGAAGTACGTCGTGTAGGTGCAAGTTTAGGGGTTAGTCCAGAATTATTAGGTAGACATCCGTTTCCGGGTCCTGGTTTAGGAATTCGTATTTTAGGGGATATTACGGCCGAAAAAGTGCGCATGTTACAAGAGGTTGATGCTATTTTTATTAATGGCTTAAAAGAATGGGGACTTTACGATAAGGTTTGGCAAGCTGGAGCTATGTTATTACCGGTTAATAGTGTTGGTGTAATGGGAGACGAGCGTACGTACGAAAAATGTGTGGCGCTTCGTGCTGTTGAAAGCACCGACGGAATGACTGCAGATTGGGTTAACTTACCTTACGAATTTTTACAAAAAACGAGCAACGAAATAATAAATAAAGTAAAAGGCGTTAATAGGGTAGTTTACGACATTAGTTCTAAACCACCTGCAACTATAGAGTGGGAATAAATTTTTGTTGAAGTCTATTTTTAGCAAGTACACCCGCGTTAGGGATAGAAATGGAAAGCCCACAGCGATCCCGATTGTATCGGGGCGCGAGGACTTGTAATGAATAGCCCGACGCCGTTTGCGACAAAAATCGAAAACGGGGTAACGCCCAATTAATTTTTGGCATGTTATGTGCTATAATTTTGTAGGTTTTTAATCTGTTTGCTTAAAAACTTACGTATATATTTTGGTTTATTACCGTTAACAAACTTACAGCTTACAAAGTAAAATGAAGAAATTTTTAATAGCATTAATTTTAATAGGTTGGTTTACTACCGCTAGGGGACAAAACTTTAGTACGCATCGTGTAAAAGAGGGCGAAACCGTAGAAGCTTTAGCTAAACAGTATTATGTTACTCCTGCCGATATTTATAGTTTAAACCCCGATGCGAAAAAAGGGTTGAAGGCCAATACTATTTTAATTATTCCTATTTCGAAATCTGAAAAGCCTAAAGTGACTGTTATTAAAGAGTTAAATGGTTTTAAGGAGCATAAGACTAAACGTAGAGAAACTTTATATGGCCTAGCGAAACAGTATAACATTACTGAAGATGAGATAAAAAAACACAATACTTTTTTATATGCGAACCCTTTAAAAAAAGGTGATAAAATAAAAATCCCGGTTTTTAAAGTTACCGAAGTAGTAGAGGAAGTTCAAGAAACTACGGAATATAAGGTTTTGCCAAAAGAAGGTAAATGGCGTATTGCTTATAAATTTGGAATTTCGGTTAAGGAATTAGAAGATTTAAATCCAGAAATGGGCGAGGTTTTAAAGGATGGACAAATTATTAATGTGCCAAATGTTGAGAAGTCGGAACAGCAAGTAATAGACGAAAAGTATAGCTATTATAAAGTGCTTCCTAAAGAAGGGTTTTATCGCTTAAAATTAAAATTAGGATTAGAACAAACCCAGTTGGAAGGTTTAAATCCGGGGTTGGCCGAAAGCGGATTAAAAGAAGGTATGATTTTAAAAATACCATTTTCGAACGCGGTTGAAACCTTAACATCTTCGGGGTTACAGGCTATTAATCTTGCAGATAGTATTAGCGATTTTAGCACCAAGCATATTGCTGTAATGTTGCCTTTTAGATTGCATAGAGTGGATTTTGACTCGGTGGTTGATACTAAACGCAGTATAAAATCGGATAGATATTTAAATGCTTCTTTAGATTTTTATTCGGGCGTTTTAATGGCTTTAGATTCTTTAAAAACACTTGGAGTTTCGGTAAAGGTGGATGTTTACGATACTAAAGGACAAGTAAGTGAAGTAGCTAAAATATTAAACGAAAATAACTTCGATACTGTTGATGCTGTTATTGGTCCCTTAACCACGGCGCCTTTCGATAAGGTTGCTTCGCAATTAAATAAAATGTCTGTGCCAGTTGTGTCGCCTATTGGGTCTAACTTAAAGCTTCATGGCAATGTGTTTCAGTCAAAACCTTCGGATGAGTTATTAAAGTCGAAAATAATTAATTACATTAAAAAAGATTCGTTAGCGAAAAATATAGTTATTATTTCCGATAGTAAAACGGCTGATGTGGCTTTAGAATTAAAACGTGAATTTAATGCTGCGAAACCTGTTACTTCAAGAAAAGATAAGAAAACGGGTAAAGATGAATTTTTTGTAATAAAAGATGATATACAGGCTGTGCTTAAACCTGGTAGAAATATTGTGTTTTTAGAAACATCGAACGAGGGGTTTGCCTCGAATGTATCTAGTATTTTGGCTTCGTTAAATAATAAAGTTTTGGTTGAAGGTGCGAAACCAACCGAAATTATTTTAACTACAACAAACGAAAATGCTGCTTTTGAAGGCGACCAAATAAACAATACTCATTTATCGAGTTTACAATTCTTGTTTGCAACAAGCTCTAAAGAATCTAGTTTTAACGATACCAGTAGTTTTACTAAAAAATATGATAAGCTTTATAACATAACTCCTAATAAACGCGCTGTAAAAGGTTTCGATTTAACTATGGACATTGTGTTGCGTTTAGTTACTTCAGAAAACTTATTTATTTCGGCAAAAAACACTTTGTTAACCGAGTATGTAGAGAATAAATTCTCTTACAAGCACAAGCTTTACGGTGGTTATTACAACGATAGTGTGTATTTGGTGAAATACGATAACTTATCGGTTGTCGAGGTTGAGCAATAATACTTGGTAAATAGTCGTTTTTAGTTTTTAACTCCTAAAAACGTGTACAGATTAGTATTTATTTGTTTATTTTTTCTTTTTAATGTGCAAGACGCTTCGATTAAATCGTGGCAAGCAAATTATAAGTTGACTTGGAATGATTTTAAAGGAAAACCAAAGGCGAATACTGGTGCCGTGGCAATTACTGCGTCTGGAATTACATTTGGATTTTCGATAACAGAAACAGACAACCATAAGGTTGTTGATTTCACAACAGAAGTTCATGCGCATTTTTACCCCGAAAAGTCTTGGTATTTGCCAAACAAAGCAACAAAACATGTGCTTGGACACGAACAACTTCATTTTGATATTACAGAACTGTTTGCCAGAAAGTTTAGGCAGCGTATTAGCAAAATAAAAACGTCTAATAATGTAAAACAAGAGTTAAAAACAGTGCATAATAATGTTAATAGAGAATTGGCGGCGTTTCAAAATAAATACGATGCAGAAACAGATTTTTCAAGAAATTTTGAAGCTCAATTACAATGGAAACTGTACATTGAAGACGAATTGAAAGCATTGGAAGATTTTGCGACAAATGATTAGTTTTTGTAAGAATCAAGAATCAAGAATCAAGAATCAAGAATCAAGAATCAAGAATTAAGAATTAAGAAGCTAGAACTAAGAATCAAGATACTAGAAACAGCCAACAAAAAACAAACAACCAACAACCAACAACAAATATCCAACAACCAACATGTTCCCCAATAAAGACTTTTTAATAAAACTAGCGCATACTAAAATGCCATTTGGTAAATATGAAGGTAGATATTTAATAGATTTACCCGAGTATTACATTGTTTGGTACAATAGTAAAGGTTTCCCAAAAGGGCAATTGGGCGATATGCTTCGGCAAGTTTATGAGCTTAAAGTAAATGGTTTAGAAGATATTGTTAGGAATATAAAACAACAATTTCCTAAAAAATAAACGCTATTTAATGCGTTTTGCCTGTGTTGTAAACGATAAACCTTGTTGTCCCATAGTAGAATTCATAACACCTTCAAACAAAGGTTCTGGTGCGTTTAATGGTGTTTTCCATTCAAAAATAAAATTCGATCCGGTTCCACCAATAACATCAATTTCATCAATTATAATTTCGGCAGTTTCAAGTGGTGCTAAAAAAATAGGTTGTTTAAAGTAGTTTCTTATGGAAGCGCCGTGGGTATCAAAATATTCGGCTCTTAAAACATAAACAGTGTCGGTTTCGCTTATGTTTCTTAAACTTACCATAGAGGTTAAATTGTGTGTTTTATGCTCAGACATGCTGTAAATTTGTGCATAAATAGAAAGGTAAGATTTGCCGTATTCTAAACTATCCGTTGGGTTAATTTTTGCATAACGTTTACTCCAGTTTTCGGGGTTTATAGAGCTAACTTCCTTGGTTTCTTCGCAGCCAATAAGTAAAACAGATACTAGTAATAATAATATAGTTGTTCTCATTTTTGTTATTGGTTTTGGGTTAAGAAAACAGTAAAGTTGTTTTTAAATTATTGTTTTAAATCTACTAAAAAGAAATGGTTTTTTATAATTTTAATTGTCTAATAGCTTCGTAAATAGTAATACTTACAGCATTAGCTAAATTTAGACTTCTAATATGTTCACTAAACATGGGGATTTTATAAAGTTGATTGGGATAATTTTCAATAATATCTTTTGATAACCCAACCGATTCTTTTCCAAAAATTAAGAAGAAATCATCTTCAAACGGAATGTCCCAATGGTTTTTAGTACCATGACTTGATAGAAATGCCATTTTTTTTGAGGTGTTTACACGGAAGAATTCTTCGGTGTTTTCATAATAAATTACTTCTAGATGTTGCCAATAATCTAAACCAGCACGTTTTAAGCGTTTGTCGTCTATTTCGAAACCAAAAGGCTTTACCAAATGTAGTTTTGCTCCAGAGGCCAAAGCTAAACGGCCAATATTTCCTGTGTTATTAGGTATTTCTGGTTCTATTAAAACAATATTTAAAGGCATTGCATATAAAAGTTAATAAGCGGTAAATATAAAATAACCTATTCTAAAAAATAGAATAGGTTACAAGTTATTAATAAAGCAATTAGTAAATTAATGCTTATGTTGTTGCTTTTTTATTGTGGCTTCATTTATATCAAAATCATTTGTATTTTGATTTATGTTTCCCGAAGGATTTGTTGGATTACTTTGTTCTTTGGTTGTTTTAAATTTTCTTTTGTCTTCAATAATTCCCATATCATTTAAATTTTAATGTTCATTCTTAATATATGAATTGAACAGAGGAAATTCTATTAAATAGTTATTAAAATATTGATAATAAGTGTTAAATCCTTTATTTAACCAAATAAGTAAGCTTCATTGTAATAGAAGCTGTTTTTTCTTTTGATGATGTGTTGTAAGCACCGCCCCAAGAATAGTCTTCGTTTGAGTTTTGACCCGTAATTTGAAAAATACCCATTTGTGCAGTTTGTAACTCGCCAAGAATAGCTCCAGAATTTTCGGCAATACTTTTTGCACGTAAATGTGCATTATCTGTTGCTTGAGCTATCATTTCAATTTTTAAATCTTCTAATTTTGTATAATAATAGCGCGGCGGGTTGGAATATAATTGAATGCCTTTGTTTAATAATTCGGTAACTTCGCGCGATATTTTCTCAACCTTTTCAACATCGTTAGAATTTATTTGAACCGTTTGGCTTAAGGTATAACCTGTAAAATCCTGTCCTAAATATTTTCCATCTGTAGAATAATTTGGGCTAAAGTTCTTATTGGTTTCAACAGCATTAAAAACAATAATATCGTCGCTTAATCCTTTTGCTTTAAAGTAAGTTAAAATGGATTCTTTATCTCTTTTTAAATCGGAATACGCTTGCTTTAAATCGGAGTTGACCTGAGAAAATTTAGCTTCCCAAACAATTAAATCTGAAGTAAAATTTGTTTTTCCTAAACCAGTTACCGCAATGGTTCCTGTTTTTTTATTACGATTAATAACCGCGTTTCCTAAAATTACAGAAGCTATAACGATAGCAATGGCAAATACAATGGCACTTATGTTTTTTTTCATGATGATGTTGTTTAAGAAATTAACTGGATAAATCTTATTTTATTTTAACTCGATTAGCAACAGGCTTCATTAAAATACGAAGTGTACTATCGTTATTAAAGTAACTAATCATCCAATTCATAAAAATCAAAAGTTTATTTTTTACACTTAAAATTAGCATTAAGTGAATAAACATCCATGTAAACCAAGCCAATCTCCCTTGGAAGCTAAATTTAGGCAAATCTACCACGGCTTTTCGTTTTCCAATAGTAGCCATGGAACCTTTATCGGTATACTCAAACTCCTTTAAAGGTTTGTTTTTAGCTTCATTTATTAAGTTTTTAGCTAATAAAGCAGCTTGTTGTATGGCAACGCTAGCTACTTGTGGGTGTCCTTTTGGGAATGCTTGTGTTTCCATATATGCAATATCGCCTAGAGCATAAATATTTTTAATAGCTTTTGTTTTATTAAACCTATCAACTACCAATCGGTTGCCACGGGTAAAAATGTCTTCGTGCAAACCTTGAATTTTATTTCCGGTTACACCGGCTGCCCAAATTACGTTTTTAGAGGTAATGTGTTCTCCAGTATTTAAAGTTACCATTTCACCATCGTAATCCTTAACAAATGTATTTGTTTTTACCACAACACCTAAATCTTCAAGATACTCTTGCGATTTGGTTTGCGAACCTTTACTCATTGGGCTTAAGGTGTTTGGAGAGCCTTCTAATAGGTAAATGGTTAGTTTTGAGAAATCTTTGTCTGGATAATCTTTGGGTAAAATGTGTTTTTTCATTTCGGCCAATGCACCAGCAAGTTCTACTCCTGTAGGGCCACCACCAACAATTACAAAGTTTAGTAAGGTTTGTAATTCGGTTTCGTTTTTTGTGTTTAATGCATCTTCAAAGGTTTGTAAAATTCTATTTCTAAGCTGAATGGCTTCAGGAATAGTTTTCATTGGGTATGCATAATCAGCAAGATTAGCATTGTTAAAATAGTTTGTTGTGCACCCAATGGCAATAATTAAATGATCGTATTCAAATGTACCAATTGGTGTAGAAATATAATTTTCTTCGGTGTTTATTTCTTCAACTTTAGTAATTCTAATTTTTACATTTTTGGCTTTTTGAAACACTTTTCGCAACGGAAAAGAAATACTAGCAGGCTCTAATCGCGCCGTAGCCACTTGGTACATTAACGGTTGAAATTGATGATAGTTATGCTTATCTATTAATAAAACCTCGAAAGCAGGATTGTTTATTAAATCTTGAGCAACTCGTAAGCCGGCAAAACCTGCGCCTACCACTATTACTTTTTGTTTTTGTACCATGATGTGTTGTGTTTAACTTAAAATTGAAGAAACAAACGTATCTATTTCTTTTGCATTTTTTGCGGTTAAATGTTTTACAAAAGCGCTACCTATAATGGCGCCTTTTGCATATTTTGTTGCCGCTGTAAAGGTGGCGTTGTTACTAATACCAAAACCAACTATTTGCGGGTTTTTTAAGTTTAAACTGTTTATACGCTCAAAATATGCGGTTTGCTCGTCACCAAAACCAGATTTTGCACCTGTTGTACTAGCGCTACTAACCATGTAAATAAAACCGTTTGATACGGAATCTATATAACGAATGCGATCATCGCTAGTTTGTGGTGTTATTAAAAATACGTTCGATAAACCATATTTCTCGAATGTAGATTGATATTTTTCATGGTAAACATCTACCGGTAGATCCGGAATTATGAGTCCGTCGATGCCTATTTCTTGACATTTTTTACAAAAAGCTTCAACACCATATTGAAACATAGGGTTAAAATACCCCATAATTATTAACGGAATATTTACCGTTTTTCGGATGTCTTTAAGTTGATTAAAAAGCACCTCGGTGGTCATGCCATTTTTTAAGGCTTGCGTTGAGCTATCTTGAATGGTTGGTCCATCGGCTAGAGGATCGCTAAACGGAAGACCAATTTCAATCATATCGACACCATTTTTTTCAAGATCTTGTATTATTGAAACTGTATCGTTAAGGCTTGGATATCCTGCCGTAAAGTATATGGATAGTAACTTTTTGTTTTCTTTTAGTTTTTGATTTATTCTGTTCATTGAAAATGAATAATTTTTTATTCCCTCGAAAGAGGGAATCTATTTTATATGTATTCTGAAAGATCTTTCCAATCGGGGTTTAAACTATTTATTAAACTTATTTTCCATGATCTGTTCCATTTTTTTATTTGTCGTTCTCGTTTTATTGAGTTGTTAACATACTTTGTAGTTTCAAAATAAACGAGTTTTGTTACGTTGTACTTTCCTGTAAAAGTTTTTGGACCATTAGTTTTGTGTTGTTTTAATCTCAATTTTAACTGCTTCGTTCGTCCTACATATAAAACCGTATGGTTTTTATTAGTTAAAATGTATACATAGTGAACATCCATAGACTTTGAGATTTCCGATTTCTCGGAAATGAAAAAACACTAATTATATTTTAAAATACTCAATATAATTATTCAAATCTTTATCGCCACGTCCCGATAAACTAACTACTACAATGTCGTCTGGTTTGAACGTTTTTTGCTCGAAAATGGCCAAGGCGTGCGAACTCTCTATAGCTGGAATAATACCTTCTAATTTACAAAGTTCTAAACCGGCATTCATGGCTTGGTCGTCGGTAATAGACATAAATTCTGCGCGTCCTGTTTTTGCTAAATGCGCGTGCATTGGGCCAACTCCAGGATAATCTAAGCCTGCTGAAATAGAGTAGGGCTCTGTTATTTGTCCGTCGTTAGTTTGCATTAACAACGTTTTACAGCCGTGAATAATACCTTCTTTTCCTAATACCGATGTGGCTGCACTTTCGCCAGAATCTACGCCTAAACCAGCAGCTTCAACAGCTATAATTTTTACATCTTCGTCGTGTAAATAGTGGTAATAGGTTCCTGCTGCATTACTTCCTCCGCCAATACATGCCACAACATAATCTGGGTTTTCTTTGTTTTCGTGCTCTAATAATTGCCATTTAATTTCTTCTGAAATCACAGCTTGAAAACGGGTGACCATATCTGGATATGGATGCGGACCAATAGCAGAACCAATAATGTAATGCGTATCTACGGGATTGTTAATCCAATCGCGAATGGCTTCGTTAGTGGCATCTTTTAAAGTACGACTTCCTGATTTTGCCGGAACTACTGTCGCGCCAAGCATTTTCATACGGGCAACGTTTGGAGCTTGTCGTGCAATGTCAATTTCGCCCATATACACAATACATTCTAAGCCCATTAATGCACAAACGGTGGCAGTTGCAACACCGTGTTGGCCTGCACCAGTTTCGGCAATTATGCGGTGTTTACCTAAGCGTTTTGCCATTAAAATTTGACCAATAGTATTGTTTATTTTATGTGCGCCGGTATGATTTAAATCCTCGCGTTTTAAATAAATTTTGGTGTTGTATTTTTCTGAAAGGCGTTTTGCAAAGTATAATGGCGATGGGCGCCCAACATAATCTTTTAAAAGCTGATTGAATTCTTCTTTAAATGAAGGTTCGCTCATAACTTCTAAATATTTTTGGCGTAACTCCTCGACGTTTGGATAGAGCATTTCTGGAATGTATGCACCGCCAAATTCGCCGTAATAGCCTTTTTCATCTACATTATATAAATTCATGTTTTTATTATTGAGATGGTTTTTGAATGCTTTTAAGGCCGAAACTTTTTTAAGTCCGGGTTCAATTTCAAATTTACTATTTATATCGATAGCATAACAGTATTTTGATGCTTCGCTAGTTTTAAATTTATTGATTACATCTACATCGCTTAAGCCAATACCTCCGCTTAAAAAGAAGGGTTTTGTTGATGGGTAATTGTTTAACAAACTCCAATCGAACTTGTAACCATTACCTCCTGGAAGTTTGCCTTTGGTATCGAACAGAAAATAGTCGCAAACCACTTCGTAAGGCTCTAATTGATTAAAATTGAAGCTTTCGTTTACAGAAAACACTTTTATAATTTCTACTTTATTTTTTGTAAAAAGTTTTGTCGATTTTAAAATACTGCAATAATATGGCGATTCGTGACCGTGAAGTTGTACGGCTTGCAAGTTGTAATCGGTTACAGTTTTAATAATGGTGCTAATTTCGGCATTTACAAAAACTCCAGTTTTTTTTATGGTTTCTGGTACATTTGTAATGGTTTTAGCATCGTAATTTCTAGGTGTTTTATCGTAAAATATAAAGCCAAGATAATCGGGTTGAAGCGAAGCGACTTGCTCGATATTATCTTGGTATTTCATACCACAGATTTTAAGCTTAATAGCAGCGCTATCAGTTTGTTCTGTAGCTTGTTGTGTTATGTTTGAAGTGTCTTTCATTTTCTGTGTGTTGGAATATGAATTCTGATAATCTAGGTGAATTAACTTAGGCTTTTAATAAATTCTGTTGCACTTGCACCAGGATTATCGGTTTTCATAAAATTTTCTCCTATTAAAAAACCTTGGTAACCGTAGGGTTGTAATTCTTTAATAGCCTCAATATTGCTTATACCACTTTCTGATACTTTTACAAAATCGTCTGGAATTATTTTACTTAATGCTTTGCTGGTGTTTAGGCTAACATCGAACGTTTTTAAATTTCGGTTATTAACGCCTAACATATCTAAACTTGGCATTATGGATTTGTGTAATTCTTCTTCGTTATGAACTTCTAAAAGCACATCTAATTTTAAACTTTTTGCTAATTCTGAAAATTGCTTGATTTCGTCTCTGGTTAAAATAGCCGCAATGAGTAAAATAACATCGGCGCCGTATGCTTTGGCTTCAAGAATTTGATATTCATCAATAATGAATTCCTTGCGTAATAGCGGTAAATTGCAACTGGCTCTTGCCGTTAATAAATCGTCTAGAGAACCACCAAAATATTTTCCATCTGTTAAAACCGACATACCACAAACGCCTGCTTTTTCGTAACCTGTGGCTACATCTTGAACATTTAAACCGTTATTTATAACAGATTTTGAAGGCGAACGTCGTTTATGCTCGGCGATTATTCCTGATTTACTATTTTTTAAATTTTGAGCCAAAGAAGTGGTTGCTCTTGTAAATAAAACAGATTGTTCTAGTTGTGAGATAGGGATTAAGGATTTTCTTAAATCTACTTCTTTGCGTTTATCTATTACTATTTTGTCTAAAATATTCATTTTATTTTTTATTAGTAATTCATTTTTTGCTTGTCCAAAAAACGAATCAAAAAAGGACATTCAAGTTGAGGAATTTTTTCTTCAGATTTAATTCTGAAGAAAAACCGATTTGAAAACTCCGCGTCGAACTGCGTTCTCCTGATTTCGGAGCTTTTCTTCATCTATTCTGCACCTTGACGATCAATTCTACGAATTGAAAAGGGACTTGAATTATTTCTTGTTCTATTCTAAAATTTTAATCTTTCTAACTTCTAACTTCTAACTTCTAACTTCTAACTTCTAACTTCTAACTTCTAACTTCTAACTTCTAACTTCTAACTTCTAACTTCTAACTTCAACTAAATCTATTTACTCAATTCAATTAATTTATCTAAACTTTGTTTTGCTTTACCAGAAAAAAGCGATTCTTTGGCTAGTTCAAAACCGGCTTTATGTGTAATTTGTTTACTTGTTGCGATGGCTAATCCTGCATTGGCACAAACCACATTGTTTTGCGCTTCGGTACCTTTTGCTGAAATAATATCGACAAATATGTTTGCAGCATCGGCAATGGTATCGCCACCATAAATGGCTTCTTGCTTTATGGTTTTAAGCCCTAATTGTTCTGGTGAAAAAATTGTTTCTGAATGATTGGAAACTATTTTAGCTTTTCCTGTTAGCGATATTTCATCATAGCCATCAAGAGCAAAAACGATATTGTAATTTTTATCGGTATTTTGATATAAGAAGCTATACAAACGCAACACTTCTAAATTAAAAACACCTAATAATTGATTTTTTGGAAATGATGGATTTACCATTGGCCCTAACATGTTAAAAAATGTTTTTACACCTAGTTGTTTTCTAATTGGTGCTACATTTTTCATGGCAGGGTGGAAGAGTGGTGCATGTAAAATACATATTCCGGCTTGGTCTACGCAGCGTTTTAAAAAATCTTCGTTGTTTGAAAATTTAACACCCAAATGCTCCATAACATTTGATGAGCCCGATGTTGATGACACGCCGTAATTACCATGCTTTGAAACCTGAACACCAGCACCTGCTGTTATAAAAGATGATAAAGTTGAAATGTTAAATGTGTTTTTACCATCGCCACCAGTTCCTACAATATCAATGGTATTAAACTCACTTAAATCGATAGGAATGCAAAGTTCTAAAAGCGCATCTCTAAAGCCTTGCAACTCATTTAAAGTAATGCTTCGCATCATAAAAACCGATAAGAAACATGCAATTTGGCTAGGGTTGTACATATCGTTGGATATGTTTACAATAATTTGTTTTGCCTCTTGTGTGGTGAGGGTTTCGTGGTTTATTAGTCTGTTTAGTATGTCTTTCATTAATTGTTCTTTTTTATTTCCGCGAAAGCGGAAATCTATTTTATTTATTCATTTTTTGCTTGTCCAAAAAACGAATCAAAAAAGGACATTCAAGTCGAGGAATTTTTTCTGCAGATTTATGTCTGAAGAAAAACCGATTTGAAAACTCCGCGTCGAACTGCGTTCTCCTGATTTCGGAGCTTTTCTGCATCTATTCTGCGCCTTGACGATCAATTCTACGAATTGAAAAGGGACTTGAATTTTTTCAATTTTTGTTTCTTTTATTTCTTGTTCTATTCTAAAATTTTAATCTTTCAAACTTCAAACTTCAAACTTCAAACTTCAAACTTCCATCTTCCATCTTCTAATGATTCACCCAGTTTTCTAATATTTTTTTTCCGTCTGGTGTTAAAACCGATTCGGGGTGGTATTGCACACCGCGAACATCGAACGTTTTATGGCGTAAAGACATGATTTGTCCGTTTTCATCAAACGATGTTGCTTCTAAACTTTCTGGTAAATTAGCATTTACAACCCATGAGTGGTAACGGCCAACTTCAATGTTTTTATTTAAACCTTCAAAAATATATTCATCATCAACGCTTAAAGTTACGTTGGTTGCCACGCCATGGTAAACATCGTCTAAATTTTCTAAAGAACCTCCAAATACTTCACCAATAGCTTGTTGCCCTAAACACACACCAAAAATACTTTTTGTTGCTGCATATTTTTCAATAATAGCTTTTAAAAGGCCTGCTTCGTCTGGAATTCCTGGTCCTGGAGATAAAACAATTTTATCGAATGGTTCAACATCTTCTAATTGTAATTTATCGTTTCTAACTACAGTAACTTCGCAGTTTAAATCTTCTAAATAATGTACAAGATTGTATGTGAAACTGTCGTAATTGTCTATAACTAATATTTTTTTCATAGTTGTTACCCTGAACCTGTTCAGGATCTTTTTTAAATTATCTTTTATAAATTCAAATGTTCATTTTGTCTTGATACAAAACGAACCAAAAAATCAAATCAATCTGAGGAAATTCCTTCGGAACGTTCACTTTAAAACTCCATGCTTGAAGCTGCGCTTCGCAGTTACGTTTCACGCTCTCTATTTCTGCAGATTGATATTTTCGACTATGTCGAAATTTGGGGCTTGACTTTTTTCATTTTTACTTTTTATTCAATTCTAAAATTTTAATCTTTCAAAATTCAATTATATTTCCTCAGCCACTTTAATAGCTTTTTTAAGCGCACCTAGTTTGTTGTAAACTTCTTGCATTTCACTTTCTTCATCCGATTTAGAAACCATTCCTGCTCCGGCTTGCCAGTTTAATTTGTAATCTTTACTTAAAAAGGTGCGAATCATTATGGCGTGGTTAAAGTTTCCTTCAAAATCCATAAAACCAATGGCGCCGCCGTAATAGCCACGGCTTGTTTTTTCGTATTTTTCAATAAGTTGCATAGCCATGTGTTTTGGAGCTCCACTTAAAGTTCCTGCAGGAAAGGTGTCGGCAACGACCTGCATTGTAGAAGTCGTGTCATGTTTTTTACCAATTACTTTACTTACTAAATGGATAACATGCGAGAAAAATTGAACTTCACGATATGTTTCTACATTTACGTTGTTTCCATGTCGGCTTAAATCGTTTCGAGCTAAATCGACAAGCATAACGTGTTCGGCATTTTCTTTGTCATCGTTTTTTAGCTTTTCTGCTAAAATTTCGTCTTGCTCTTCATCGCCTGTGCGTTTAAAAGTTCCTGCAATAGGATGAATTTCGGCTAAACCATTACTTACAATAAGTTGCGCTTCTGGCGAGCTACCAAATATTTTAAAATCGCCATAATCGAAATAAAATAAATAGGGCGATGGATTTATACTTCGTAAGGCACGATACACATTAAAATCGTCTCCAGTAAATTCTTGGGAAAAACGGCGCGATAATACTAATTGAAACACATCACCGCGTTGGCAATGTTTTTTAGCTAGTTTAACTTGTTCTTTAAACTCGTCGTCGGTTAAATTAGATTCAATTTCATTTTTGGCATTAAACTTATACGACGCAAAGTTTTGTACGTTTATAAGTTTATCTATTTCATGAATATTGTTTTCTGAACCTTCTGGACAATGCGCAAAAATATAAGCTTCATTTTTAAAATGATTTATGGCTATTATATTTTTATAAACCGCATAATACATGTCTGGAATGGTAACCGAATCGTCTTTTTTGCTAATATTGATATCTTCAAAATAACGAACAGCATCATAAGCTGTGTAGCCAAAAATGCCGTTGTTTATAAACTTGAAATCTTCTTCAGATTCTACATCAAATTTTTGGGTAAAATTGTAAATTTCATCTACAACATTAACTTTATCTGTAATATTAACCGCGCTAGAACTACCATCTGGAAACGTTTCGCTTATAACTTCGTTTTCAACTTTAATTGATGCAATTGGGTTAAAACAGATATACGAGAAATTCTTGTGATTACGGTGATAATCGCCACTTTCAAGCAAAATACTATTTGGGTATTTGTCACGAATTTTATAGTAAACCGTAACCGGTGTAATGGTATCGGTTAATATTTTTTTGTAATGTGTATGTAATTTGTGTTGTTTCATTTAGTTTGTTTTTCAAAATAAATAGTTTGATTAAAACCATTAAAAAAGGCCTGTCGTGAATGACAAGCCTTTTATGATATTTTAAATTAAATATACGAGGAATTTGCTTCACGAACGTTAGTTACGTAAACACCACCACCAAGTATTATTTAATGAATTTTTCATTGTTTTGTTTTTGTTGCATCAAAGATAAAAATGAAAATACTATTACCCAAAACTTTAAAAGATTTTTTGATTAAAAGTTTGTTAAACTATTAGAAAATCAGAAATGAGTTAATTATTTTTAAACTTATGAAACTAAAACTGATTTTTATTGTATTTTTTGCATTAGTAAGTTGTAAAAAAGAAACCAAAAACACTACAGAAACTAAAACAAAAGAAGCTGTTACCGAAACGAAGACTAGTGAAGCTCTTGAAATATACGACTTTAATGGTTTAGAGAAATTTTTAAATTTTAAAGACGATAAAACTTACGTTGTTAACTTTTGGGCCACTTGGTGTGCACCCTGTGTAAAAGAGTTGCCTTATTTTGAGCAATTAAATGAAGCTTATAATGATAAAAACGTTGAAGTTTTATTAGTAAGTTTAGATTTTCCACATCAGTACGACACAAAATTAAAACCCTTTATAAAAGAGCATAAATTAAAATCGAAGGTTTTAGTATTGGATGATGCAGATATGAACACTTGGATACCTAAAGTAGACGAAAACTGGTCCGGTTCTATTCCGGCAACGGTAATCTATAATAAAAATAAAAAGTTGTTTTTTGAACAATCTTTTAGCTTTGAAGAGTTAGAAAACGAATTAAAACCATTCTTAAATTAAAAAACCTATGAAAAATTCCATTAAATTAATTTTAGCTGTTTGCGTTGTTGGGCTTATTAGTGCCTTTACATTAAAACCAACAGCAGAATATGCCGGCTATAATGTTGGAGATATTGTTGAAGATTTTAAATTAAAAAATATCGACGGAAAAATGGTTTCGCTCTCCGATTACGAAGACGAGCTAGGTGTTATCGTAACTTTTACATGTAATACATGCCCGTACGCTGTTGCTTACGAAGATCGAATAATTGCGTTAGATAAAAAATATGCAGATAAAGGATACCCTGTAGTAGCTATTATGCCAAATGATACAAGTGTAAAACCAGATGACGATTTAGCGTCAATGAAAAAGCGTGCCGAGGAAAAAGGATTTACTTTTCCTTATTTAATTGATGCGAAACAAGATGTTTTTCCAAAGTTTGGAGCAACTAAAACACCTCACGTATTTGTTTTAGATAGAACGGAATCTGGATTTGTAGTATCTTATATAGGTGCAATAGATAATAATTATAAAGATGCATCGGCGGTTACTACAAAATATGTTGAAAATGCGGTTGATGCTTTAATAGCAGGAATACCAATAAAAGAAACAGAAACAAAAGCCATTGGTTGTTCAATAAAGGTAGCTAATTAAGAAAGTATTATACTGGTTTATGTAAATCTGGAGTTTTGTAAAACTTCAGATTTTTTTTCGTCTAAACTTAAATATATAGTAATTTTGTAATATAAATTTAAAGTAATTAAAATGGAAGATTTATCTCAAGAAGAATGGCAAGAGCAATTAGCCGATGATAATAATGCTGTAATTTTAGATGTAAGAACTGATGCTGAAGTTGCCGATGGAATTATTCCGAATGCTATTCATTTAGATATTTATAAAGGGCAAGAATTTATTGAAGAAATTGATAAATTAGATAAAAGTAAAAACTATTACGTGTATTGTCGCTCAGGAAATAGAAGCGGGCAAGCATGTAAACTAATGGAGGAGTTAGGTTTTGAAAATGCTTATAATTTAGAAGGCGGCATGCTACAATGGACCGGAGATGTTGTAGATAAATAGAATTAAATAAAAATTTTACAATTTAGAATCTTTAGGTAATTAATCATTTAATTATCTGAAGATTTTTTTATTAAAACAATTTCGTCCCTTTTTTTAGTACTTTAACTTGTTTATTTTAGTAGGAGTAACAATTTATGTAATTTCGCTAAAGGACTGTGTTAATAAGTATAAATTACGCAGATTTTTAGCAAAAAAATATTAATTCATTAATCCCTCGTTAAAAGTCATGGAAAATGGTTATGTAATTTTAGGAATTGTAGCCTTATTATTTTTAAGTATGTATGGCTACTCCTATTGGTCTGTTTTTAGAGAAAAAATGGCTCAGAAAAAAATTAAAGAAGAAGAACAAAAAAAGCGTGAGCTTAGGCGCGAACGTCGCTTAAAAAATCAAGCTTTAATTGATGCTAAAGTAAATGCATTTAATAAACGTAAAGCAGAAATAAAACAAGAGTTAAATATGCTTAATCGTATTAAAGAGCAACAAAAAGTTAGTTAATTTACTTCTGCATAAAATAATTTTTAAAGTCCATTTTATATGGACTTTTTTATTGCCTAATATGTAAAATTGAATCTTACTTTTTAAACTCAATAACTTCAAGATTATCAATTTTTTTACCATCAATAGTAAATCGTAACATGGTACGTACTTTATGAAACCCGTGTTTACCAACCGCACCGGGATTCATGTGTATTAAATTTAAATTTTTATCTGGCATTACCTTTAAAATATGAGAATGCCCGCAAATAAATAATCGCGGCGGATTTTGTTTAATTTCATTAACGGTTCTAACATTATATTTTGGCGGGTAACCACCAATGTGCGTTATCCAAACGTCGACGTTTTCACATAAAAATCGATTATGCTCAGGGAATTCTACCCGAACTTCAGCATCATCAATATTGCCATAAACTCCACGTAATGGTTTTATAGCTTTTATAGCATCGGTAACTTTTAAATCACCAATATCGCCAGCATGCCAAACTTCATCAGCTTGTTTTACATATTTTAAAATAGCATTATCAATAAAACCGTGCGTATCAGAAAGTAAAAGTATTTTTGTCATGTAAAAAGGGCTTTCTTTTAATATAGAATTAAGATTATGGCTTTCGCAGAAACTACAAAACTATCTATATTTGTTGTTTAATAAAAGAAGAAAAACAGATTGAGGTATTTTTTAGAGCTTTCGTATAATGGAACCGCGTATCATGGTTGGCAAAATCAGCCCAATGCAATAAGCGTTCAGGAAGTTATTGAGAAAGCATTATCAACTTTATTAAATACAAAAATTAGCATTGTTGGTGCGGGTAGAACCGACGCTGGTGTGCATGCCAAACAAATGTTTGCGCATTTTGAAACCGACCAAATAATCGATAACTTAGTTTATAAATTAAATTCTTTTTTACCTAAAGATGTCGCTATTCATGATTTATTCGAAGTAAAAACAGACGGTCATGCTCGTTTTGATGCTTTAAGTAGAACTTATTTGTACCGCATTGCAACAAAAAAAAATGTGTTTAATTTTAATAATGCGTATTTTGTAAATCAGGAATTAGATCTGGAAAAAATGAACAAAGCCTCGAAAATCTTATTTGAATATATCGATTTTCAATGTTTTTCAAAAACCAACACCGATGTTAAAACCTTTAACTGTAAAGTTATGCAAGCAGAATGGAGTAAGGTTGAAGACGAAATTCATTTTACGGTAAAAGCCGATAGGTTTTTGCGAAACATGGTGCGTGCTATAGTTGGTACCATGGTAAATATTGGTTTAGGTAAAATTGAAGTTGAAGCTTTGCACGACATCATCCAGTCTAAAAACCGCAGTGAAGCGGGCTTTTCGGTGCCTGCTCATGGGTTGTACTTAACGCATATTGAATACCCCGAGGACATAAAAATATAATGAGTAATTCTAAAGATAAATTTTTCGATTATAACCTGTTTAAACGACTGTTTGAGTTTATTAAGCCCTACAAGTTTGTGTTTTTTGGTTTAATTATAAGTGTTGTTTTACTAGCCGTTTTAAGTGCAGCAGTCCCGAAGTTAACAGAGTTAGCTATAGATGATAGCATGACTAATAAAGACAAAGAAGGCTTTGTATTTTATGTAACGCTAATGTTTGGTGCTTTAATTTTTCAAACTGTTTTTCAGTTATTGTTTATGTATTACGCCTCTTGGTTAGGGCAAAGTTTGGTTAAAGATGTTCGCGTAAATTTATTCGATCATTTACTAAGTTTTAAAATGAAATATTACGACCAATCTTCTGTAGGTGTGCTTATTACACGTTCGGTTGCCGATATGGAACGTATTGCCGATATTTTTGGACAGGGTTTGTTCATGATATTTAGAGATTTACTAACCATGGCGGTAGTTTTTGGTGTTATGCTTTACACCAATGTAAAGTTGTCTTTAATTGTGGTGCTTATGTTGCCTTTATTAATTTATGCAACTCGAATTTTTCAAAAGTACATGAAAAAAGCCTTTGAAGAAGTACGCTCGGAAGTATCAAACCTTAATTCTTTTGTTCAAGAACGACTTACAGGAATGAAAATTTTGCAAGTTTTTACGCGTGAATCTATAGAATTCGAAAAGTTTAAAACCATAAACGAACGACATAAAAAAGGGTGGTTAAAAACCGTTTGGTATAATTCGTTTTTCTTTCCAATTGCCGAATTATTTGGGTCTGTAACCATAGGTTTAGTTGCGTGGTATGGCGGATTAAATATTGGGGTGACAAGCAGTGTTTCTCAAGGTGTTTTAGTGTCGTTTATCATGTTTATTCCTATGTTGTTTAGGCCGTTACGACAAATTGCCGATAAATTTAATACATTGCAAATGGGCATGGTTGCAGCCAATAGGGTGTTTAAAGTGTTAGATACAACATCTCATATCGACGATTCCGGAACGCAGTTAGCAGAAGCTTTTAAAGGAAATATTCGATTCGATAAAGTTCGTTTTAGTTATGTTGAAGAAGAAGAAGTATTAAAAGGAATTTCTTTTAATGTAAATGCAGGTGAAACCATTGCTATTGTTGGCGCTACCGGCGCTGGTAAATCTACAATTATTAATTTATTAAATCGTTTTTACGAAATTAAAGATGGTAATATTTTAGTTGATGATGTTAATATTAAAGCCTTCACTTTACAATCGTTACGAAATCAAATAGCAGTAGTTTTACAAGATGTGTTTTTGTTTGCAGATACCATTTTGAGTAATATTACGCTCGATCATCCAGACGTTTCTGAGGCCGATGTAATTGCAGCAGCTAAAGAAATTGGCGTTCATGAGTTTATTTCAAGTTTGCCAAACGGCTATCATTACAATGTAAAAGAACGTGGGGTGATGTTGTCATCGGGTCAACGGCAATTAATATCCTTTTTACGTGCTTACGTTACCAACCCAAGTATTTTGGTTTTAGATGAAGCAACATCGTCTGTCGATTCGCACTCTGAACAACTTATACAAGACGCTACCGATAAAATTACCAAAGGAAGAACATCTATTGTTATTGCGCACCGTTTAGCAACTGTTAAGAAAGCAGATAAAATTATAGTTATGGATGCAGGCGAAATTGTAGAACAAGGCACGCACGACGAATTGCTTAAAAAAGAAAATGGCTATTATAAAAACCTTTACGAAGTACAGTTTTTACAGGAAAAAGTAGCTTAATTTTTAGGTACAAAATCTTGCGGGCTTAATTCGCCAGTTAAAAATAATATAGCTACAGTTAATACAGAAGTGCCTATATAACCTATCATAACAATGAGTAAGAACAAGGGGATTCTCCAAAATAAAGATTTCAGGTTGTTCTCTGAGTTTTTATATGATACATAAATACAAAATACAATCATGAAAACAATGTAAATCATTGCTGTACTCATGTACAACTGCGGATTTATTAGTAGCGTAATTATAGCATAAATTGCAGTAATAAGGCTAAAACTAGTAAGTGTGTAAATGGCTGAAACAACATGTTCTGCAAAATTATATTTTTTATAATTGAAGGCAACAAAACTAGCAAATGCAATAATGGGAATGTATAAAAAGTATACAAACGAGCTATATTCCATGGTTTTAGACATGATTTTCTCGGTGCCAGATGCTCCCGAACTGGTTTGGGCATAACCAATGTTACTAAAATCGATATGCTCCCATGCAAATTTTTTCATTAAAAACATTATTAAACCCGATACCGTAAGCGAAATAGCTAGTATGCTTACAGGATTTAAATATTTTTTGCGTAATCCAGAAATATAACCACCACAGACGTCTTGTGGTTTAATAATCATGTGCCAAAGCGTTTTAAAAAGCGTATTATCAAGATTGAAATAACGTTCAAAAAAATCGAAGGTTAAACTTTTAGCAGTAATTCGGTTTCTTATAACTTTAGCGCCGCAATTTGGACAAAAACTATAATCGGTTCTAAGGGTGTTGTTGCAGTTTTTGCAAATCATAATAATTAGCTTAAATCTTTTTTAATAAGCTTTGTAAGCTCGTTGCTATCTTCGTAAACCACGAATTCTCCGTCTTTAAAATACGAAATATGCCCTGTTTCTTCACTTACAGCTAGCGCTAGTGCATCGGTTTTTTCGGTAACACCAATAGCAGCTCTATGCCGAAGTCCGAAACGCTGCGGAATGTGTTTTTCATTATTAACAGGTAAAATAACTCGGGTAGCTTTTACAATATTATTGCTCACAATTATAGCACCATCGTGTAGCGGACTATTTTTAAAAAATATACTTTCAATAATGGGTTGTGTTACTTTTATGTTCATTTCGTCTCCCGAAGACGATAAAAAATCTAAATTATTGTTGCGTTCAAAAACTATTAAAGCTCCCGTTTTAGATAGACTCATTTTATTACAAGCCGAAATTATTGCATTAATATCGGTGTTAGATTCAATTTCGTCTTCAGTTTTTAAAAAGTTAAACGGCTTAAAAAATTGTTTACGTCGGTTAAGGTTTGTAGAACCTACCATTAATAAAAATTTCCTTATTTCAGGCTGAAAAACAACTATAAGCGCAATAATTCCGACTTTAATGAAACCTCCAAAAATGCTTGTTAGCAGTTGCATGTTTAAAAACTCGGTAAGTTTCCAAACCAAGTAAATAATTATGATACCAATAAAAATATTGATGGCAACAGTGCCTTTAATGAGCTTATAAATATAATAGAGTAGTAGCGCTACTAAAATAACGTCAATTACATCAATAACGCTAAAGTTTAAAATGTCTTTAAAAATATCCAAAGGAATGGGTTTTGGTAAATTTAATAAAAATGAAGTTATCAATTTATAAATTCTGTATTCGATATTTTAATGTGATTAAACTGTTTGTTTTTAATTAAAGATTTTATGGTTATATAATCTTGAAAAGTTAAAGACTTTGAAAACCGTAAAGAAACTTTTGATGCTTTATTGAATACATGTTTTAAGTCTGTTAGAAGTTCATTTTTATTGCTTTCTTTAATAGAAGGTTCTTTTTCGGGGCTTATGATAAATATTTTTCCGTCGTGGTTAACAAAAATAGTGTTAGCGGTTACATTAAAATCTGGAGGGATTGTTTGTACAGTGTTTTCTTTTTTTACCTCATAATTAACTTTAGTAAATTCTATAAACCCTAAATTATTCTTGCTTATGTCGTTGCACGAAAAATAGTTTTTAGCGTTTTCGTTTTTATGGCCAGCATTCGCCTTTTTTTCTTGTAGAAATTTTATTTGTGGGATAACTTGGCGTAAGGTTAAGCGTTTATCGATATTTACTAACCAATTTGTGGTGCTAATTAGGTTTTTTCTATTTAGTAAAACACTGTCTGTTTGTGTTGGGTCGTAAAATATATATGCAGCAGAAACGTCTTTAATATTTTGAATTTCAGAATTGTTAATTTCTGGTAATTGTACCGTTTTTTTATTTCCGCAGGAAAAAAATAAAACACCACTTAAGAGCAAAATAATATATTTCATGACTTCTAACTTCTAACTTCTAACGCTTCAATTAATTTAATACATTCAACAGCTTCTTTTACATCGTGAACTCGTAAAATTTTCGCTCCTTTTTGTAGCGCAATGGTGTTTAAAACAGACGTACCGTTTAAGGCTTCTTGAGCTGTAATGTCTAGTTTTTTATAAATCATAGATTTTCTTGAAACACCTGCGAGCAAAGGTTTATCAATCATTTTTAATAATTCTAAGTTATTTAAAAGCGTGTAATTTTGTTCTAAGGTTTTTGCAAATCCAAATCCAGGATCTATGATTATATCTTTAATTCCTAAAGCTTTTGCTGCCGCTAATCTTTCAGAAAAATAAAAAATAATATCTTTTATTAAGTTACCGTAATTGGTTTGTTGTTGCATGGTTTTTGGGGTGCCTCGCATGTGCATCATAATGTATGGCACTTTTAATTTAGCAACAGTTGGTAACATGTTTTTATCGAGGTTTCCTGCCGAAATATCATTTATAATAGAAGCGCCAGCTTCAATACTTTTTTCTGCTACACGGCTCCTAAATGTATCAATGGAAAGTATGGTTTCTGGAAAATGTTTCAGAATTAAGTCTATAATAGGAATCATTCGATGTAATTCTTCAGCCTCACTAACGTCATCTGCATTGGGTCGCGAACTGTAAGCTCCGGCATCTATAAAAGTAGCGCCAGCGTTTAACATGTGTTCTACATGATTTAAAATGTCTTTCTCGTTTTTATGTTTACCGCCATCGTAAAAAGAATCGGGTGTTAGGTTTAAAATTCCCATAACTTTTGGCGCAGATAAATCGATGAGGTTTCCTTTGCAATTAATTGTCATATTTTTGGTTCAGGGTTTAAAGTTTTAGGTTTTTAATTTTATTTAAAATGTATCGTTTTTCGAGTGATTTTGGAAAGGTTGATAATATTTAAAAACTTTTAACTTTTAACTTTTAACTTTTAAGTTATTTGTTCGAAATTTACACAAAATTCAATTTATTTATGCAAGAAACCTCAAAACAATACGATGCCGTTATAGAAACATGTAGAAGTCTCTTTATTAAAAAAATGAGCGATTATGGAAGCGCTTGGCGCATTTTGCGTTTGCCATCGCTTACCGACCAAATTTTTATAAAAGCACAACGTATACGAGGTTTGCAAGAAAACGAGGTTAGAAAGGTTGACGAAGGTGAAGTTAGCGAATTTATAGGCATAATAAATTACTGTATTATGGCTTTAATTCAAATTGAAAAAGGAGTTGTGGAGCAGCCAGATTTAAACACCGAAGAAGCTACCAAATTGTACGAAAAACAGGTAGCCATTACTAAAAAATTAATGGAAGACAAAAACCACGACTATGGCGAAGCATGGCGCGATATGCGTGTAAGTAGTTTAACCGATTTAATTTTACAGAAATTATTAAGAGTTAAGCAAATTGAAGATAATGCGGGTAAAACATTGGTAAGCGAGGGTATAGATGCCAATTACCAAGACATGATTAATTATTCGGTTTTTGCACTAATTCATTTAAACAAAAGTTAAAATTTTCTGCTGTACAGCGGAAATTTTTACATTGAAACTCAAAATCTCATAATGAAGATATTAGTTAGTATTTCCAGAATATTTGTTGGTGTTTTATTCATCATATCCGGATTAATAAAGCTTAACGACCCGCTTGGGTTTTCATATAAATTACAAGAATATTTTAGTCCAGATGTACTTAATTTACCGTTTTTAGAACCTTATGCATTAATGATTTCGGTTGTTGTTGTGGTTTTTGAGGTGGTTTTGGGCGTATTTTTATTAATAGGATATAAGCCTAAATTTACCGTTTGGAGTTTGTTGTTAATGATTGTGTTTTTTACATTCTTAACCTTTTACTCGGCTTATTTCGATAAAGTTAAAGATTGCGGTTGTTTTGGTGATGCCTTAAAACTTACGCCATGGGAAAGTTTTACAAAAGATTTGGTGCTGCTAATATTAATCTTGATTTTATTTGTTGGGAAAAAATATATCAATCCAATTTTTGGTAGACTAACGTTAACCATACTGGCGTTATTAAGTTTTATTTTATCACTTTGGTTTGGTTACCATGTTTTAATGCATTTGCCAGCAAAAGATTTTAGAGCCTATAAAATTGGAGCGAATATTAGTGAAGGTATGAGTATTCCAGATGATGCTCCTAAAGCCGAAACCGAATATTACTGGAAATTTAAAGTTGATGGCGAAGAACAAATAATTACCACAATGGGTGCTTACCCTTCGGTTGAAGGTGAGTTTATTGGTGTTGAAACTAAAGTGATAAAAGAAGGTTATCAACCAACAATTTACGATTTTTCAATTGAAACTGAAGATGAAGATGTTACATCAAAATTTCTTTCAGAAGAAAATTTAATTGTAGTTATTTCATATAGCTTAGAAAAGATAGAACGACAGGGTGCTTTAAAACTTAAAGCATTACAAGATGCCGCAGAAAAAAATGGGTATCAAATAATAGGTTTAACCGCATCTGGCGAGGCTACAAAACAACACATTAAAAAATTATATAATATTAGTTTTAACTGGTATTTGTGCGACGAAAAAGCATTGAAAACAGTGGTTCGTGCTAATCCGGGAGTTATTGAGCTCGATTCAGGAACCGTAAAACAAAAAGTGCATTGGAACGATATTGAAAGCTTAAATTTACCTTTAGTAGAAACTAAACCAAAAGATTTTTTACTAAAAGAAAGTGTCGGTTATTTTTTAGATGCGCAATTATCTAGCAAAGAGGTTGTCGAGGCTATCGATCCAGCAGAAATAAAAAGCGTAAATGTTATAAAGGATCCCGAAACAATTAAAGCTCATAATATCGAGAATAATACAAATTTTACCGGTTTAGTTGTAGTTACCTTAAAGTCGAATTAATTGTCTAAATTTATAAATAACAAAAAACAGTCTGATAAATTATTTTATAAATAAAACTTCTTATGCATTTCTCACCTTATTTGGTGTAGTTACGGTTATATTCTTTCTGTTTAATGTATTACCTGGCGATCCGGCACAAATGATGCTTGGGCAAAATGAAGACAGCGAGCAGCTCGCTTTGGTAAAGCACAAGTATGGTTTCGATAAGCCAGTTACTACCCAGTATTTTTACTATTTAAACGATTTATCGCCTATTTCATTTCATTCCAAAGGTGAAACCGATTATACGTTTTTGCGAGAAGGAAAGTATAATGCAGCTCGGTTGTTTCCCATTGGAAATACCATGGTTGTATTAAAACTACCATATTTGCGCGAATCGTTTACAAAACAAGGTAAAAAAGTGAGCGATGTTTTAAAAGAAACCTTGCCAAATACATTCGTTTTGGCAGTGTCTGCAATAATTATTGCCATGATTTTGGGGGTGATTTTAGGTATAGTTTCTGCGCTATACAAAGACCAATGGCTCGATAAAACCATCCAAATATTTAGTACCTTGGGTATGAGTGTGCCATCGTTTTTCAGCGCCATTTTATTTGCTTGGTTATTTGGTTTTGTGCTTCATAACTATACCAATTTAGAAATGACTGGAAGTCTTTACGAACTCGACGATTTTGGCGAAGCTATGCACATAAAATGGAAAAATTTAATACTTCCGGCAGTCGTTTTAGGTATTCGGCCATTGGCAGTTGTTATTCAGCTTATGCGTAATTCGTTGTTAGAAGTATTTAATCAAGATTATATTCGTACGGCTAGAGCCAAAGGGCTTAGCGAGTTTCAAATAATAAAAAAACATGCCGTAAAAAATGCTTTAAATCCAGTGGTTACAGCAATTTCTGGTTGGTTTGCATCCATGTTAGCAGGTGCTGTTTTTGTAGAGTATATTTTCGGGTGGAATGGCCTTGGTAAAGAAATTGTAAATGCATTAAATACACTCGATTTACCAATTATAATGGGCGCCGTATTAATAATTGCTATAATGTTTGTAATTATTAATATTCTTGTCGACTTAATATATGTTTGGTTAGATCCAAAGGTGAAACTTAATTAATCTTCAAAATCCGCGAAAGCGATATCAAAATTTAATTTAATAAAAATGAAAAAACTAAGTTTAGTTATTTTAACTGTTGTAACATTTTTAAGCTGTAACAAGCAGGAACCGGTACAATTTTCTCAAGAAGCTTTAAACGATACTTTTGTAACATTAACAGAGCAAGAAGTAACACTTCAATCTATTTTAAATAAGCACAAAGGAAAAACAATAGTTATCGATATTTGGGCATCTTGGTGTAGCGATTGCATAAAAAATATGCCTAAAGTAAAAAACTTACAAGCTCAGTTTCCAGATTTGGAATACGTGTTTTTATCTTTAGATAGAAGTCTCGATTCATGGAAACATGGCATAAATAAATATCAAGTTACCGGCGACCATTATTATTTACCAAATGCAAAAGATTGTGCTTTTGCAGATTTTGTAAATATAAGCTGGATTCCTAGATATATGGTAATAAATAAAGCTAGCGAAATCGTTGTATTTAATGTTATTGAAGCTGACGACGAAAAGTTGCTAGAAGCTATTAAAAATTAAGTATTTTAGCGTAGCATTATTATAAAAATCTAAACATCATGAGAAAAAATATAGTAGCTGGAAACTGGAAAATGAATAACGATTTAGCACAAACGCAAACGTTAATTACAGCATTAAAAGCGCAAGAGAAAACCTCGAATGCAGAGGTAATGGTAGCGCCAACATTTACAAATCTTTACAGCGCTTACGAAACTTTAAAAGGTACCGGCATTGAAGTTGTAGCACAAAACATGCACTTTGCAGAAAATGGTGCATACACAGGCGAAATTAGTGCAGCAATGTTAAAAAGCATTGGTATAAAAACAGTAATATTAGGACACAGCGAACGTCGTGCATACTTTAACGAAACCGACGAGCTTTTAGCCAAAAAAGTAGATGCAGCCTTAGCGAGCGATATGACTGTAATTTTTTGTTTTGGCGAAGAGTTAGCCGACAGAAAGTCTGGTAATCATGAGCAAGTAGTCGAAGATCAAATTAAAAATGCATTATTCCATTTAAAATCATGGGATTATAAAAATATTGTTTTAGCCTACGAACCAGTTTGGGCCATTGGAACAGGCGAAACAGCAACACCAGAGCAAGCGCAAGATATGCACGCTCATATAAGAAAAACAATAGCCGATCATTATGGTTACGATACCGCAAACGACGTCTCAATTTTATACGGCGGCAGTGTAAAACCAAACAATGCAAAAGAAATATTTGGAAAGCCAGATGTAGATGGTGGTTTAATTGGTGGTGCATCTCTAAAAGCCGAAGATTTTTTCGCCATAGTAAACGCCTTTTAAAAATAAAATAATTGGGGCGTTACCTTGCTTTAGGCAAGGTCGGGCTTTCGGTAGTCGCTACCTCCTTCGTCGGTGAGCTTCAACAATACCTCAATCCCTAACGCGGGCATATTTGCCAAAACCAGTTATAAAACATAAAACCTGTTAAGTTTAATTAAGCTTAGCAGGTTTTTTTTCTTCTAAGGGTATTCCCTGATTTATTTAAATCAAGGAATGCCCTTAATTATTTTCGTTTTATCCAAATTAACTTGCATGCAGTTATTAATCAGTAATTTAAAATAAAATGAAAAACCTAAAAAACCTAACCCTGTTACTTTTGGTATGTAGCATGCTCGTAAAATGTGATTTCAGTTCGAACTACGAAAATATCGAGGAAAGTAAAGATAATTCGCCTCCAATAATTCAAATTGAAAGTCCTACAGCAAATAAAGTTTTCTACACCGATGGCGGTACAGAAGCCCCAGATTATGTTGTAATTAACGCTACAGCAACCGACGATAGTAAAATTGTTACAGGTACAGTTACGGTTTATAACAGCAATAAAGAAAGTGTGCATTTTTACGAAGAAACATCGAGCACCCAGAATAATATATCAATAAACGAAGTTTACACCTCATTTCGAACAGTACAAGAAGGCGACTACAGCATAGAAATTGAGTTCACAGACTCTCAAGGAAATAGCGCTATAGAAACTATTAACGTAACCTGCCTTTATTCACCAATTGGTGGCGATACCGATGCTTAAACCTTAAACCAAACCATTATGAAATTATTTAATCCATCAGAGAATAAAAGATTTTTAATTGTATTTGTTTTTAGCTTAATAATGCAATTTACGTATGCACAATCTGTATTTGTAGTCGATAATAATCAAGGCGCCTCAACAGGATATACCAGTGTTCAAGCAGCAATAAATGATGCTCAAGCAGGAGATATAATTTATTTACAACCGTCGCCAAACAATTACGGCGATATACAAATGACTAAGCCGTTACATATTTATGGTATAGGCTATAATCCCGAACTTAATAATGGTGTTAATTCGCAAGTGAGTAATATCTTTTTTCGATATGCCGATGCTTCAAATTCTAAAATATCGGGTTTAAACATTAATGGTATTTATTTAGATAATACAACGTTTCCGAACCATAATGTTGTTATTACCAATAACAGAATTGTTTTTATAAACGGTAATTCGACAACGAATCGTGCTAATAATGTTATAGTTTCTGGTAATTTTTTCTACCATAATTCCATTCAATTTATTAACAATCATAATAGTCAAAATTGGATTATTTCTCATAATACCTTTAATAGAGAAAGTACTTATTTCGATTACCATTTGTTTTACAATTTTAATAGCTCTACTGTTTTTAGTAATAACATTATTCTGTCTAGGCAAAATGGAAATACAAATGGTTCTATTAGAATATTTTCAGCATGTTCTGGTGCTTCAATAAGCAACAATATCTTTATTTTTACAGGAACCGATTTGGCAAATTTTAATCTTGGGTCAAATTCAGGTTTACAGTATAAAAATAACTTAACTTACAGTTATAATACAACCTTAGATGCTTTAACGGGAACAGATAATTTAAATAATACCGATCCACAATTTGTAGCTTTTAATCCAAACACATCATTAAATTCTACAGCAAACGATTTTCATATTCAAACAGGATCAGCAGCCAAAAATGCAGGTGCAGATGGTAACGATTTAGGTGTTTTTAACGGCGGTTTTCCTTTCAATTTGCGAGGTTATCCCACAGAGCTTCCTTATTTAACCGATTTCGTTATTCACAACAACATCATAACGCCTGGGGAGACTTTAAATGTGAATATTAAGGCCAATGCTAATATTTCAAACTAAAGCTCAAAACCAATGAAATTTTTATACATTTTATTATTGGCGTTGTGTTTAAGTTTTTCGGTAAATGCCCAAATAACTGCCGCAGAATATTTTATAGACACAGATCCTGGAATTGGTAATGGTATTACATTACCAGTTTCAGGAAATACCATCGACCAAGATTTTAGCATATCAACTACAGGATTATCAGAAGGTATGCATAAAATGTACGTGCGAGTACAACATGCTGGCGCTTGGAGCTTGTATGCTAAAAATGTGTTTTATGTAACCCAGAACCTATCTAATCCATCAAATATAGCGTCGGCTGAATATTTTTTTAATACCGATCCAGGTGTTGGTAATGCGACACCATTAGCGGTTTCAGGAAGCTCAATCAATCAAAATGTAAGTATTGCTACTACAGGTCTATCAGCCGGAATTCATAAATTATATGTTCGAGTTGTAAATTCTAATGGTACGTGGGCTTTTTACGATAAGCAGATTTTTTATATGAACCCTAATAAAACAAATACAGCCTCTATCGCTTCCGCGGAATACTTTTTCGATACAGACCCTGGTGTTGGTAATGGGGAAGCGTTGTCGGTTTCTGGAAATACAATCAGTCAAAATTATAGTATTGCTACCAACAATTTGCAAGGAGGTATGCATAATCTATACATAAGAACTGTTAATACCGACGGTACTTGGAGTTTGTATGATAAACAGGTATTCAGTATAAGTGAAGGATTTTCAAATTCGGCGTTAATAACTGCCGCAGAATACTTTTTTGATGTAGATCCAGGTTTGGGTAATGCTTCGCCAATTGCAATTTCGGATACTCAAAACCTTGATTCTAACTTTGAGATTGATGTACCTACAGATATTGGTGGTGGCGATCATTACCTTTATGTTAGGGTGAAAAGTACTGATGATACATGGAGCTTGTTTACACGAGAATTTATTTCATCAACTTTATCAAATGAAGAATTCAATTTTAAGCAAGTGAAAATTTATCCGAATCCAGTTGATGAAATTTTGCAAATTGAAGTAAAAAGCCTTGAAGTTGAATATTTAAAAATCATCAACATTATGGGGCAAGTCATTTATCAGTTTGATGATGATTTTGTAGGTAGTGTTAACTTAGGATTTCTAAAATCTGGCACGTATCTTTTACAATTGAAAACTCCTAAAGGTATGTTTACCAAAAGAATAGTAAAAAAGTAATTATTAGTTAAATAAGATTTTTAAATTTGATAGTAATAGTTAAATAAGTGCATAAATATTTCATCTACATATTTTTATTTATTTCGCTTGGTTGCTTTAGCCAAGGAACACAGGAAGCGGATAGCTTATTAAACGTTATTAAAACCAGCAATAAACTTGAAGATAAAGCACGAGCCCATGGTAAATTGGCGCTTTTAAACCTGTTAAGTGATATTCAGTTTGCCAAAAAGCATTTGGATTCTTCATTTGCACTATACACAAATATCAATAATGAAAAAGGAATAGCATCATCCCACCTAAAATTAGCAGTGTATTATAGGCTAGAAGGCGAGTATGAAAAAGGATTAAATCACATTAAATATTCAATTGACTACGCCGAAAAAACCAAAGACACTTTCAATATTGCAAATAGTTTGTTTCAAAAAGCGGTTTTGTACTCGCTTAAGTCCGATTACAATGAATCTCTAGAGGTTTTTTATAAGATTCTAGCCATTTATGAAGCTATGGATAACCAAGGTAAAGTAGGACTTACATTAAATTCCATTGGCATTACATATAATGATTTGCAAATGTATCCTGAAGCCATTAATGCTTACAAAAAAGCGGTAAGTATTCATGAAAAAATGCAGGATTCCGTAAACCTACCAAACGCATACAGTAACTTGGCATTAGCTTATGCAAACCAAAAACAGTATGATTTGGCATTAAATTTTTACCGAAAAGCAAGACAAATTGATATTAATACAAATAATGAATGGGGTCTAGGCATAAATAGCGAAAATATTGGTGTGGTTTTAAACGAACAAGAAAAATACACTGATGCGATAATCTACTTTAATGAAGCAAAACGAATTTTTGATGCCAATAATTTTAAAACCGATTTAACACGAGTTTACACAAATTTAGGTCAAGTAAATTTCCGATTAAAAAATTATATAAAAAGTGAATTTTACTTAAAAGAAGCATTAAAAAGCAAAACCAATTCTAAGTTGGTTACTAAAGAAATTCACAACAATTTATTCGAGTTATATAAGGCTACAAATCGGTACGAGCTAGCACTCGATCATTATGAAAAATTCAATGTTTTTAAGGATAGTATTTTTGAAGAAGAGCGCATTAAAAATATAAACGAACTGGATAAAAAATACCAAACCGAAAAAAAAGACAAAGAGATTGCTACACAGCAACTCGAAATTCAAAATAAAGAAGCGGAAATTGAAAAAAAACAAACCCTAAATATCATTGCCATAGGAAGTGCTATTTTTTTATTGATTGCCGCTATTTTAATAGTTTTCATTTTTAAACAACGCCAAAAGCGCATAAAAGAAGAGGTTGTTAGTTTAAAACGTCAGCATCAAATTAAAACGCTTGAAGCCTTAATTGAAGGTGAGGAGAATGAACGTTTTCGTATTGCACGCGAATTACACGATGGCGTAAATGGTGATTTATCGGCTATAAAATATAAGCTGTCTTCGTTACTCGAAATGAATAATAAAATTATTAATGAAGCTATTACAATGATTGACGATTCCTGCAAGCAAGTACGTGCCATTTCGCACGATTTGGTGCCACCATCATTAGAAAGTTTTAGCTTAGTTGAAGCAACGGAAGCCTATTGCAGTAATTTAAATGAAGCTTACAACAATATAGATGTTAACTTTCAGCATTTGGGTGAAGACATTAATTTATCAAAGAAAAATGAAATTAATATCTTTAGAATTATTCAAGAACTGGTTTCAAATAGTTTAAAGCATGCTCAAGCCAAGGCCATTAATGTTCAAATAAGCCATAGAAATAATCAAATTCAAATTACAGTTGAAGATGATGGTGTAGGTTTTAATGCCAATGAAGTTAGCGCTAAAGGAATTGGTTTAGGTAATGTTAAATCGAGGGTAGATTATTTAAATGCTACTTTAGATTTAATTTCAAATCAAAGTGGAACCTCGTACACGATAGATATTGATACAAAACAGATTGATGGAAATTAAAATAGCTATAACCGACGATCATCAAATGGTTTTACAAGGTATTGTTGCCATGTTAACTGACACACCCGATTTAAAAGTGGTGGGCACATACAAAAATGCGCAAGAAACTCTTGAAGCTATCGAAATAAGTAAACCAGATGTTTTATTGCTCGACATTAATCTTCCAGATATAAACGGCATCGATTTAAGTAAAAAACTTTTAGGTAAAATGCCTGAACTCAAAATTATAGCCTTAACCAATTTTGAAGATATTTCGTTTGTAAAACGCATGCTTAAAAATGGGGTTCACGGTTATTTACTTAAAAACACCGATAAGTTAGAGCTAATAAAAGCCATGAAAACCGTGCTTTCTGGCGAAATTTTTCTTCAAAAAAGTATTCAGAATAAAATTATAAATCAGACTTCAGGTAAAACTTCGGATAATGGCTTAAAACCCAATTTAACCCGACGCGAACATGAGGTTTTAGTGGCAATTTCAGAAGAGTTAACCACTCAAGAAATTTCAGAAAAACTCTTTATAAGTCCTAAAACAGTTGAAACTCATCGCATGAATATTATGAGTAAATTGGGGGCAAAAAATAGTGTGGGTATCATTAAAATTGCCATCGAAAAGGAATTGCTTTAGTTTTTACTGCCTATCTTTGCAGCCAAAAAACTGCAATATGTCAAATACCATATATCTAGGATATTATTTTAAAGTAGAGCCACAACAACCCGCTGTAGAAATTTTAATAGCCGAATTAGGTTACGCAGGTTTCGAGAGTTTTGTAGAAACCGAAGAAGGCGTAACGGCATACATTCAAAAAGAAGAGTGGAATCAATCTATTCTAGAAGATATACAAATATTAAATTCTGATGAGTTTGAAATTTCTTTCACCTTCGAAGAAATAGAACAAACCAACTGGAATGCCGAATGGGAAAAAAACTTTAACCCAATAGTTGTTGACGATGCTTGTGCAGTTCGTGCACCATTTCATGAGAAATTTAACGTAGAATACGACATTGTTATCGAGCCAAAAATGAGTTTTGGTACCGGTCATCATGAAACCACACACATGATGATTCAGCACATCTTAAAAAACGATTTTAAAGATAAATCGGTTCTCGATATGGGTTGCGGTACAGGAGTTTTAGCCATTTTGGCCGAAAAAAAAGGAGCAAAGCCAATTGATGCCATAGATTATGATAATTGGTGCTATTTAAATAGTTTAGAAAATGTAGAACGTAACAACTGCGAGCATATTACAGTAATAGAGGGCGATGCTAGCGTATTAGGTAAAAACAAATATGATATTGTTATCGCAAATATAAACCGTAATATTTTGTTGCAAGATATGGCTACGTACGTATCTTGTTTAAATAAAGGAGGTATGTTGTTTTTAAGCGGATTTTATAATGATGATATCCCAATTATAAAAGAAGCTTGTAAGAACTTAATGTTAAATTTTGAAGAAAAGTTAGAAAGAAATAATTGGGTTGCATTAAAATTTATAAATTAGTATTATATTATAACATAACTACAATAGCATGAGTACCAAAGAAAAAGCGTTAGAAGAAGTATTACTCGAAGAAAAAGTATCTACTCAAAACGAAATTGTTTTATACAACGACGATGTTAATACCTTCGATCATGTTATAGAAACTTTAATTTATGCCTGCGATCATACTTTAGAGCAAGCAGAGCAATGTTCAATAATAGTACATTATAATGGAAAGTGTACTGTAAAAACTGGAGTTTATAGCGATTTAAAACCGCGCTGTTCTATGCTTTTAGAAGCCGGATTAAATGCCGAAATTGTTTAGTAAGAACTTAGACTTGTTCGTACGCAAAGCATTTGGATGGTAAACTAAAAAATCTCAGAAAAAACAGTAAATATATTTTGGTGGTATATTAATAAAAATATATATTTGCACCCACAAAAAACGGCCGCGTGGCGCAACTGAATAGCGCACTTGATTACGGCTCAAGAGGTTGCAGGTTTGAATCCTGCCGCGGTCACAAAAAGCTTCAAGAAATTGAAGCTTTTTTTATGCTTAATTGCCAACGTTACAGATTTAAATTAAATGACGTGAATAAAAAAATCCTTGTAAATAAATACAAGGATTTTTTTTAATGTATTTGAAGCAGTCTTAAATATACTGATTAATTATATTCTCGAACAATTCTTGTTTACCGCTTTGTAATGGTAATTCGCCGTTTTCTTGAGCGATATCATATAAATCGGTTAAGCTTAATTTACCAGCTTCAAAATCTTTTCCTTTTCCAGAATCAAAGCTGCTGTAACGTTCTTTTCTTAACTTATCGTAAGGAGACGACGAAATAATTTTATCGGCAGTAATTAAAGCTCTAGCAAAGGTATCGGCACCACCAATGTGTGCTAAAAATACATCTTCTAAATCGGTTGAATTTCTTCTAATTTTAGCATCAAAATTAACACCACCACCTTGTAAGCCACCTGCTTTTAAAAATACAAGCATAGCTTCGGTAGTTTCTTGAATGTTGTTAGGGAACTGGTCTGTATCCCATCCGTTTTGGTAATCGCCACGGTTGGCATCTAAGCTACCTAACATACCTGCTTTTGCTGCCACTTCAATTTCATGTTGAAACGTGTGTTGTGCTAGCGTAGCGTGATTTACTTCAATATTAATTTTAAAATCTTTGTCTAAACCATATTCTTTTAAGAAACCAATAGCAGTGGCCGAATCGAAATCGTATTGGTGTTTCATTGGTTCCATTGGTTTTGGTTCTATAAAGAAGTTTCCTTTAAAACCTTGTGCTCTGGCATAATCTCTAGCCATGGTTAAAAATTGCCCCATGTGGTCTAGTTCGCGACCCATATCAGTATTTAATAAGCTCATGTAACCTTCGCGACCGCCCCAGAATACGTAGTTTTCACCATTTAAAGCAATAGTAGCATCTAAAGCCAATTTAATTTGTCCGCCAGCTCTGGCAACCACATTAAAATCTGGATTTGTAGAAGCACCATTCATGTATCTTGGGTTAGAAAAACAGTTGGCTGTACCCCAAAGTAATTTTACACCCGAAGCCTCTTGTTTTTCTTTTAAGTATTCGGTAATTGCAGCTAAATTAGATTCTAATTCGCCAAACGAATTACCTTCGCGTACTAAATCTACATCGTGGAAACAGTAGTAACCAAATCCCATTTTTGTAATAAATTCAAAAGCAGCATCGGCTTTATCTTTTGCAGCTTGTACAGCATCGCTTGATGCATCCCAAGGGAAGTTTAAAGTTCCAGGACCAAACGGGTCGCTTCCTTGTCCGCAAAACGTATGCCAGTAAGCCACAGAAAATTTAAACCATTCTTTCATGGTTTTACCAGCAACAACTTGATCTGGGTTGTAGTATTTAAACGCTAAAGGGTTGTCTGACTCTTTACCTTCGAATTTAATTTCTCCAATACCTTTATAGTATTCTTTATTTCCTATTAATGCCATGATTTTAAAATTTAGTTATTGTTTTTTAATATAATTTCTAATTCTTTTTTCCAATTGTTATAAGCCTCTAGGTAAGGTGTTTTGTCTTCTAATGGCTTGTAAGTCATTACATAATCGTTTTCAATAATGCCTTTTCCGAAGCTTTCAAAATCGCCTTCATGAAGTTTCGCTGCACGAGCAGCACCAATAGCTCCGGTTGTGTTGTAAATTTCAATGTCTTGATTAATTAAGGTTGCTACGGTATTTGCAAAAATTTCAGAGCGGTATAAATTATCGTTTCCAGCACGTATAACGGTTGGTTTTATGCCATCGGATTTTAAAATTTCCATGCCATATACAAACGAAAACGCGATACCTTCTAAAGCAGCACGACATAAATGCCCTTTATTATGATTGTTGAGGTTAAGGTTTAAAATACGCGTACCAACATCTTTGTTGTTTAGCATGCGTTCTGCGCCATTGCCAAACGGAATTATACAAACACCATCGCTACCAACAGGAATATTGTTGGTAAGTTCGTTCATGTCTTCATAAGATTCAACAGCGAGATTATTTAGCAACCATCTATATTGAATTCCTGCGCCGTTAATGCAAAGTAATTTCCCGATGCGTGCTTCAGTTCCTTTTGAATAATTTACGTGAGCAAAATTGTTTACTCTAGAGCTTTCTTTAACCGATAAATTATTAGTGATCGCATAAATTACACCAGAGGTTCCACCGGTTGAAGCGACTTCACCAGGGTTAAAAACATTTAAAGATAAAGCGTTATTTGGCTGGTCGCCAGCTCTGTAAAAAATAGGTGTTCCTGCTAATAATCCGCTGCTTTCAGCTCCAGCCTCGTTTACAATAGATTGTTTACCAAAAGTAGCAACAATATCGGGGACTAGGTTTTTATGAATGCCATAATGGTCTAATAAAAAATCGGCAATATCGTCTTTACTAAAATCCCAAAAAACACCTTCAGATAATCCTGAAATAGTAGTGTTTATGGTGTTGGAGAATTTAAAAGCAATATAATCTCCAGGTAACATAAACTTGTGAATTTTTTTGAAAACTTCTGGTTCGTTTTGTTTTACCCAACTTAGTTTGGATGCTGTAAAATTTGATGGAGAATTTAGCAAGTTGGTGTTACAAGTATTTTCGCCTATAGATTTGAACGCGTTATTACCAATTTCAACCGCTCTACTATCGCACCAAATTATACTTTTTCGTAATGGTGTACCTGCTTTATTTACAACCACCAAACCGTGCATTTGGTACGAAATACCAATGCCAACAATTTGTTCGCTAGTAACGTTGTTTTCTCTTTTTAAACGGGAAATAGCGTTGCAAACATATTGCCACCAAAGGTCTGGGTCTTGTTCGGCCCAACCGTTTTTTTCGGCGTACATTTCCATTTCTTGTTTTGGTTCTTGCACAACAGCAATGCTTTTACTGGTTTTGGTATTAACCAAAGCTGCTTTTATAGAAGAACTTCCTATGTCTAATCCTAAATAATACATTATAATGAGTCTCTTAAAATAAGTTTAGTGGGTATATATTTTTGTATTGATTGATCTTGATTTATAAATTGCGCCGCCATATTTCCCATGGCTTTAAAATCGGTTGAAATAACCGAAATGCCTTTGTAAATAAATGGTTTCATTGGTGTTTCGTTGTAAGACAGAAAGCCAACATGGGTTCCAGGTTCTAGGTTTTTATTTCGGCATTGCTCTAAAAACATGCCCAAAACCCGATCGCTTACACTTAAATATGCATCGTGTTTTTCTACTTCAAATTCATTAATATCTGTAACAATTTTATAGGTTATTCTGTTTGCCTTACAAAATTGTTTAAAAACAGTAACGGCTTCGGCAGGATGATAGGTAAACGTTGGATAAACTAATACAAAGCGTTTATATTTCTTTAAAGCCGGTTGCGCGTCTTCTAATATTTCCGCGAAAGCGTTACCAAAATCCTGAAATACGTAATTGTTGCTTTTTTTAGCATGAATATTCCAGTCGATTAATAAGAGTTTGTCATTATCAAAATCTGAAAGCACACTTGGAACCTCCTTATGGTTAAAACTCATGACAACATATTTGTAATATTTGCCTTTTCCGTTATTTAAAATGGTTTTAAAATTATTAATGTTATAATGATGAAATTGCACATCGACAATTACTTTTTTGGGTAAGTTTTGCACAAAGGCGTGGTACAAAACTTCTTTATAAGCCTTAAAAGTATCGAGCACTAATAGTACTTTACGCGTATCGTTTGCCACAAAATAACCTTTGTTAGGTACAGACTCAATAACGCCGTTATCTTTTAAAATAGAGTAGGCCTTAAAAACAGTGTCGCGAGATAAATGGTACGCTTTACAAACATTATTTACCGAAGGTAGCGCATCACCACTGCTTAGGGTGTTGTTCGCAAGGGCATCGTTAACGGCGTTAACAAGCTGCTGATATTTAGGTAATTCTATGTTTAAATCTATTGATAAATCCACAAACTGTTCTGTTCTGTTCTGGTTTGCAAAAATAGTAAATTATTTAATGGGAAAATACTTTTTTTAGAAAATTAAAATCATAGCGAAATGAAACCTCGACAAATAATTAACAATTATAATTTTGGTAGTATGAGTCAAAACCTTACATTTGGAAAACCAGAATGGTTAACCAGTTTGGAAAACCACAAACACTAAACTATTATTATGAGGAAATTTTATGTTTTTTTAATTGTTTCTGTTGTATTTTTTTCTTGTGAAACATCTAAAAACACTCAAAAAAGTCTTGTTGTAAATAATTCGGAAGCGCTTAATAATGCTATAGAAAATGCGAAGCCAGACGATATTATCGTTTTAAAAGATGGTAATTGGAAGGATTTAGAAATAAATTTTAAAGCAAACGGTACCGAAAATCATCCTATTACTATTAAAGCCGAAACACCAGGCGGTGTTGTTATTTCGGGGGTTTCGCAATTAAAATTTGGTGGTAATTATTTAGTGGTAGACGGGCTGCATTTTAAAGGCGGTTATGCTAAAGGAAACGTTGTAGATTTTAAGTTGGATGATGAGCATATTGGAAACTATTGTACGTTAACAAATACTGTAATTGAAGATTTTAATAAAATGGAGCGCGACGATTCCGATCGTTGGGTGCAATTCTGGGGCAGACATAATACATTAAGTAATTGTTATATTGCTGGAAAAACAAATCGTGGGCCAACTATTCGAATCGATTTAAAGGGTAACGAGCACATTAACAATCATCACAGAATTATCAATAATCATTTTGGGCCTCGTCCTCCAAAAGGTGGTGCCAGTGGTGAGACTATTCAATTGGGCGATAGTTATACGTCTATGGCTCCAAGTTATACTTTAGTAGAAAATAATTTATTTGAAGAGTGTAATGGCGAGGTTGAAATTATTTCGAGCAAAACAAACTTTAATCAGTTTAAAAATAATGTGTTCTATAAAAGTGAAGGGTCTTTGGTAACCAGACATGGAAATTACTGTACAATTGAAGGTAACTATTTTATTGGAGATGGCATAAATAAAAATATTGGAGGTATTCGTGTTATAAACACTGGGCATACCATTATAAATAACTATTTCTACAATTTAATTGGTGAAAGTTTTAGAAGCCCGTTAGCTGTTATGAATGGTATTCCAAAATCGCCATTAAATCGTTATAACCAAGTTACAGATGTTGTTGTGGCATATAACTCGTATGTAAATTGTAAATCACCTTGGCAATTTGGAGTAGGAGTAAATACCGATCAAAAAGATGTATTGCCAGCCTCCGAAATTCGTTCGGCAATTCCAATTAGAACAATAGTTGCGAATAATACCTTATATAATTCTAAATCAGATAGTTTAATTGTTGTGGCACATGATAAAATTGAAGGCGTAACGTTTAAAAGTAATGCAATCAATAATCAAGGCGGATATTTTTATCCAGTTGATGGTATAGCGGCTTCAAATTTTGAAATTAAATCTATTTCTGAAAACGTTTTTATTCCAACTGAAACTTTAACTATTGAGCCATATTTAGGTTTTGGTTTTGATAAAATTACCTCAGATTTATTTGGGAACTCTAGAACATCTAATAACGGTGTTGGGGCTATTGTTGAAACAGCAGTGGGAGATCCGGGTATCTTTGACAAATCAAAATACGGGCCATCATGGTTTACGCAAGACAATCAAACTAAGGAAGGTCAGGTATTTGAAATTTCAGTTTCAGACAATATTCAGAAAAAAATTGATGAGGCTGAAAATGGAGATACTATTTTGTTGAACTCAGGCGTGTATTCAATTTCAAATTCATTAAAAATTTCAAAAGCAATAACGGTTAAAGCAAAATCAAAAGGTGAAACTATTATAAATTATAATGGTGAAGCGGCTACTGCGCTTTTTGAGCTTCATCCAAAAGGGTTTTTAAATGTAGAGGGATTAGTTTTAAAAGGTAATAACTCCACTAAAGCTTTTGCTTCTTTAAAAGAAAATATGTTTACTCACTTTGGTTTAGAGGTGAACAATATAGCAATTCAAGGTTTTAATTTTGCTTTAAAAGTATATAAACAAGCTTTTGCTGAACATATTACATTCTCAAATACTTTAATTTCAGATTGTAACAACGGTTTAGAATTGTCTGAAGAAATTAATGATAAAGGCGATTATAATACCGAGTATTTAACAATAAATAATTGTGAGTTTAACAATGTAAAGCAAAATGTTATTGATTATTATCGTGGTGGTTACGACGAATCTACAATTGGTGGTAATTTAATTGTGAAAAATTCTACTTTTAATAATTGCGGTAAACTTGAAAAAAATGGAATACTGTTAAACCACCGAGGTATTGTTAATGTTAATTTAATGGATAATACCTTTAAAAATAATCCGGTAAAATTAGTGGCTTTGTTATGGGGGGCTAAAAACAATTCGGCAGCCAACAATACGATTTTAAATTCAGGAGGCATTATTACCGAACAAAATTTAAAATTAACACTTATGTATTAGTGTTGTTTTAGTTTGTTTTTTTTAATGTCCTAACCTTCAGTGTTTTGTTTTTTTTTTATAAGGTTAAGAATAAGTTAAATAATTTATATAAAAATATTTGTTTTAACTAAAATATAACATATATTTGGAAAACCAAATTGGTTTACCAATTTGAATAACCAATTTTTTAAAAACTACTGTATAACTTCAAATAAACAAAGCAAAATATGATGTAAACAAGTTCTATTAAAAATGAAAGATTTAATCTTTCTAGAAAAGTAAAGTTTTACTTTAAAAGTTTGTGTTTCCAAATGCAAAATAAAACTGATAAATATCAGGTATTTGGTTAAAAAAAGAAAAGGACGGTTTAAACCACTTTAGTCGTCCAAAAAATTAAACTAAAAAGACTATTATGAATTTAAAAATTAAACTAACTTTATTAACACTATTTTGTAGTGTGGTGTTATTCGCTCAAGGCGATATTACAATTAAAGGAGCAGTAGTTTCGGCTACAGATAATGTTCCTATTCCTGGAGTAAACGTTATAGTTCAAAATTCTTCAAAAGGTACAACCACCGATTTTGACGGAAATTATGAGATTACCGTAAATAAAGGAGATGTTTTACAATTTTCTTATATCGGGTTTGTAACAAAATCTATTACCATTTCAAATCAAACTACATTAAATGTTTCGTTAAGTGAAGATTTAGCAGAATTAGAAGAGATTGTTGTTGTTGGTTATGGTGCACGTAAAAAGAGCGATTTAACAGGGTCTGTTTCGGCAGTAAAAGCTGATGAATTAACGGCATTCCCAGTTCTGGATGCAGAACAAGCGTTACAAGGTCGTGCAGCAGGTGTAAATGTGCAATCTAACAATGGGGGTGAGCCAGGAGCGCCTATAAGTGTGCGTATTCGTGGTAATACTTCAATTAATGCGAGCAGTGCTCCTTTAATTGTTGTTGATGGTTTTGTTGGAGCAACAATGCCTCAGCCAGGAGATATTCAATCTATTCAAGTTTTAAAAGATGCGTCTGCAACTGCTATTTATGGTTCGCAAGGGGCAAATGGTGTTGTAATGGTTACAACTAAAAAAGGACGTTCTGGAAAAATTAATATTGAAGTAAACTCAAATTACGCAATTCAAAGTACAGCTAATAAATTAGATTTATTAAACGCTGACGATTTTACTACTTATCAAAATGCTGTTAGAGAAAATGTAGCATTAACCAATGGTAATACGGCTACACCTTATGTTCGTGGTGATTACGATACCGATTGGCAAGATTTAATTTATAGAACTGGTAATACTCAAAATCACCAACTTTCTGTTTCAGGTGGTTCAGAAAAGATGAAATTTTATTTATCAGGAACTTATTTTCAACAAGATGGGGTGTTAATCAATTCAGATTACGAAAGAGTTTCTGTTTTAGCTAACTTAGATGCTCAGGTAACAGATAAGTTAAAATTAGGAGCTAATTTAACAACAAATGTTAGCCAAAAAGGCGGAGTTACTACTCAGTCTGATGGTTCGGTTACAGTAGGTGGTGACGATGTGGTTTCTTTAGCTATGCGTTTCGATCCAAATAAAGGAATTTATGATGCCAATGGTAATTTCTCTACAAACGATTTAATTGGAGATCCAGTAGATAACCCATGGGCAGTTGCAACTCAAAGAGATGATGATACTGAAATAGAAAATTTTAGAGCAAACTTCTTTGCTAATTACGATATTTTAGAAGGATTAACTTTTAAAACTACATTCGGTTTAAGTTCTCAAAATACATTTAGAGGAATTTATATGCCAAGAACTTTAATTATAACGGCTTCTGGTGTAAATGGTAGAGCCATTATAGACGAAGATAAAACCAATAGCGTTTTAACCGAGAGTTATTTAACTTATAATAAAGAGATAGGTAAAGGTGTTTTAACATTATTAGGAGGTTACTCTTTTCAAAAAACAACAAACAAAGGATCTTATTCTGAAGGAACAGGAACTATTAGAGATTCGTTTTCTTACTACGGTTTATACACAGCAACTAGCTTAATTAATGCCGGAAGTGGTGATATTTATTTTAACGAAAGAGAAATTCAATCGTTTTTTGGAAGAGTTAATTTCGATTACGACGACAAATATTTGTTCACAGCAACCGTAAGACGTGATGGATCGTCTAGTTTCGCTGCAAACGAAAAGTATGCCACATTCCCATCGGCTGCATTGGGTTGGAAAGTTTCTAACGAAGATTTCTTAAAAGATAGCAATGTTATTTCAAACTTGAAATTAAGAGGTAGTTACGGTGTTACTGGTACACAGTCTATTCCTGCTTACCAATCTTTAGCTATCTTGAGTAGCTTGTATGCTTCTAGCGATAACCAAACTGTAGCGGCTGTTACACCATTCCAAAATGCTAACCCAGACTTAAAATGGGAGTCATCATATCAAACAAACGTTGGTTTAGATTTAGGATTGTTTAATAACGCTGTTTCTTTATCATTAGATTATTATAACATCGACACTAAAGATGTATTAATGGTAGATAACAGTATTCCAGACTACTTTGGATTATTAAATAGTAACATCATTACTAACGCAGGTGAAATTAATAATACTGGTTTCGAAATTTCGTTAAATACAAGAAATATTTCTAAAGAAGATTTTTCTTGGACAACAGATTTTGTATTCTCAAAAAATAAAAACACAGCAACCAAACTTATTAATGGAGACGATTATTTCCGTAATGGTGCACCAAGCTACTTTAGTGTAACCAACACGAGCTTATTAAGAGAAGGTGAAGAAGTTGGTTTATTCTGGGGCTTTGATTATGCAGGTGTTTACCAAGGTGGAGACTTACCAGAAGGAACTGCAACATTACCAAACGGAGTTGCAGGAGATCCATTGTTTTATGATATTGATGAAAGTGGAGATATTACAAACGACGATAGAACTATTATTGGTAATCCTAATCCTGATTTTACTTGGGGTCTTACAAATACGTTCACGTATAAAAACATCGATTTAAATATCTTTTTCCAAGGGTCTGAAGGTGGTCAAATTTTTAACATGACTAATGTACAGTTAAACAATGGTGACGCTAATACTACTTACGATTATTTTAACAACGCATGGACAGCAACAAATACAAATACTAATCAGCCAAGAGTTGGTAATAATAGTTCAAGAGAAATGTCATCGCGCTTTGTAGAAGATGGTAGCTACGTACGACTAAAAAACTTAGCGATTGGTTATACCTTCGATTCTAGCATCATAGAAAAACTAGGTATGGAACGATTAAGATTGTCTGTTAGCGGACAAAATTTATTAACATTTACAGATTACTCTGGTCTAGACCCAGAAGTAAATTACTTTGGTTCTGCTGGAAACAATAACACAAGCAGTAACACAGTTAAAGGTTTCGATTTTGGAAATTATCCAACTGTTAGATCTTTTACCTTTAGCTTAAGTGCGAAATTTTAATTGTTAATTTAAAAGAAAAAAATTATGAATACTTACAAATATATATTGTTATTTATGGGTATAGCCTTAATGGGATGTTCAGATTTAGAAGAATCTCCTATTGCTTTACTAGACCCAAATGGATATTTTCAAACAACTGAAGATTTACAAGCTGGAATCGATGGTTCGTTAACGCATGCAATAAATGAAGAAATTTGGGGCAGAAAATTATCAATTGCCTTAATGCTTCGTTCAGATATGGTAAATTTACAATCGTCTCAAACAAGAAGGGTTGAAATGAATACACATACCATTACTGGAGATAACGAAATGGTATACGACCCTTGGAGAAGAATTTACTTAGGAATTGCTGCTGCAAATACTGTTATTCAAGGAGCAAGTGGAGTTGACGAAGAAGAATCTGTTTTAAATCCAATAGTTGCACAAGCTTATTTTGCAAGAGCATTTTATTATTTTCATTTAGTAAGACTTTTTGGAGATGTTCCTTATTTCGATGCGCCAATAACTGATGTTGCTGCGGGAAAAACAGTTAGCTGTACACCGGAAGCCGAAGTTTATGCTAATATTATATCAGATTTAGAATTTGCAGAGCAATGGTTACCTAATACAGTTTCTACAAGAGCAAAGCCTTCTAAAGCGGCTGCAAAATCTTATCTTGCCTTAGTATATTTAACAATGGCAGGAACAAGTGATGCTAGTTATTTCCAAATGGCTTACGATAAAGCTAAAGAAGTTATTACAAACAAAGGAACGTACGACGTAGATTTAGATCCAGATTTTCAAACGTTGTTTAATGCTAACTTAATCGACGCATCAAAAGAGCCAATTTTTGCTTTAGATTACAATAACGTGGAAGCTAGTGATAATGCTTACGATCAAACTGCTCCAATGACGGGTGTTAGAGGAGACGACGACGATCAAGGTTGGTCGGTTGCTGTTCCTACAATGGCTGTTTACGATTCTTTCGATCCAGACGATTATCGTACTCGTGTTAGTTTTCAAACAGAAGCTACAATTGGTGGTACAACTGTAGATTATACAAACTTTACAATTAGTGGTCATGCAGATGCTGCAAATCAGCCTTACATAGCTAAATATACGCGTTATCCTGGGCCATACGCTCGTGGTAATAAAAGAGCAACTAGTCATAATTATTCAATGATGCGTTATGCTGAGGTTTTATTAATTGCTGCAGAAGCAGGTGTTGAAATAGGAGCTGCAGATGCTATCGATTTTCTAAATGAAGTAAGAGGAAGAGCAAGAAATGGAGGGAACTCTACAAATGGGGGATATGTTGAAGAAACAGTTCCAGCAAGTAGTGTACCTGCCGATTTAACTTCAATAACTGTTGATGATGTATTAGAAGAAAGAAGAATAGAATTGGCTTTTGAAGGAAAAAGATGGTACGATATAAAAAGAAGACAATTAGGGGATGTTGTATTTAGTGCTTCTGGTTACGAAGGAGCTAAACCAGATTGGAATGCATCAGAAGATTATGATACACCAATCCCACAAGATGAAATCGATAGAAACCCTAATTTAACTAATTAGGATTTTTAACCAATAAGCTTTTACAATCAATAATTTAGTTTTTCTGTTTGTATAAGTTGAAAGAAAAGTTTTACTGGTGCTTTTTAAGCATCGGTAAAACTTTAAAAATTAATATGATTTTGTTAAATAGCAATTAAACCTATTAAAATAAAAAAACAGAAACTAATTATTAATCTTAAAAACTAAACGTATAGTATTATGAAATTAAAAGGATTGCGCTGGTGGATTATTACACTTATCTTTCTAGCAACAGTTATAAATTATATTGATAGAACAGCTTTTGCTTTGCTTTGGCCTGAAATGGGTGAAGATTTAGGAATGGATAATTCCGATTATGCCATAATGCTAAATATTTTTATGGCTACTTACGCCATAGGTAAGTTCGCTTCAGGGAAACTTTATGATGTTATAGGTACTCGACTTGGTTTTACTGTATCAATTGTTGTTTGGTCTGTAGCTTCTGTGTTTCATGCTTTTGCTAGAGGTTTAGTTTCGCTTTCCATTGTTAGAGGTTTATTAGGTTTAGGAGAAGCTGGTAACTGGCCTGGAGCAGTAAAAAGTAATGGTGAGTGGTTTCCTATAAAAGAACGTGCAACTGCTCAAGGTATTTTTAATGCGGGAGCGTCTATTGGAAATGTAATAGCTCCATTTGTAATTGTATTTTTATACACACAATTTGGTTGGAAAACCACGTATATTATTTTGGGTGCTGTTGGTTTGCTTTGGGTAATTCCATGGTTATTTATTAATAAAGCAAAGCCAGAAGATCATACTTGGATAACAGATAAAGAACGTCAATTAATTTTAAACGATAGAATTGATGATGCCGAAGAAGAAAAGGAAAAACCAAAAGGATTAAGTGTTCAAAAAATATTGAGTCATAAAGAATCCTGGGGTGTTTTATTATGTCGCTTTTTCATTGAGCCAATATGGTGGTTTTTTGTAGGTTGGATGCCTTTATATCTTGCCGATAGATTTGGATTAAATATAAAAGAAACACAAACGATTTGGATTTCATATTTAATGGCCGCTGTTGGTAGTATTTTAGGTGGAATGTTTACTGGGGCTTTAATGAAAAAGTATTCGGTAAATATTTCAAGAAAAATAACCATTACAATAGGAGGTATTTTAATTTTATTAGGCTTCGTTGGAATCATTACCTTGGTTCGTGAAGATAATTTTATGGCCTTTATTTACCTTGCTGGTTTAGCCTTATTTGGTTTCCAGTTTGCTATAGGAAATATTCAAACCATTTCAAGTGATTTGTTTAGTGGGCCTTCGGTAGGTACATTAGCAGGATTAGCTGGTACTGTGGCTGCAGTATCACCAATGATTATGAACTGGTTTGTAGGTCAAATTACAGAAAGTTCATACACGCCAGCATTCGTTGCAATTTGTGTATCTGTAGTATTGGGCGTATTGTCCATTTTCGTGTTCATAAAAAATATAGGACCAGTAAGAAAAACATCAAATTCGTAAATATAATTAACATATAAAATAATCAAAAATGAGTGATTCAAACAAAAAAGTAGCAGTAGTAACTGGAGCAACTGGTGGTATTGGTTTTCAAGTAGCAAAACGTTTAGGACAAGACGGCTACATCGTTATTTTAAACGGAATTGAAGATGAAGCAGGAGCAGAGCGTGTTAAGCAATTAACAGCCGAAGGTATTACTGCAGAATATTACGGTTTCGATGTTACTAAAGAAGAAGAAGTAACAGAAAACATCGTAAAAATTGGAGAAAAATACGGAAGAATTGATGCATTAATTAATAATGCAGGTGGATTAGGCGGTCGTTCTAGATTCGAAGAAATGACTACTGAATTTTACCGTTTCGTTATGGCTTTAAATTTAGATTCAACTTTTTTCGCATCTAGAGCTGCTATTCCTTACTTAAAGAAAGGAGAAAACGCATCTATTATTAACTATACTTCTATTGCAGGATGGAATGCTGGTGGACCTGGAGCAGGTGTTTATGGTACTTCTAAAGCGGCTGTACATGCTATAACTAGAGCTTTAGCAAAAGATTTAGCTGAATATGGTATTCGTGTGAACGCAGTATCTCCTGGTACTATTGATACAGATTTCCACAAGCAAATTAAATCTACTAAACCAGAAGTATTTGCTTCTTGGAAAAACAATATTTTATTAGGTAGATTAGGTCAACCTGAAGATGTAGCTTCAGTTGTTTCTTTCTTAGTTAGTGATGCTGCTGCATTCCTTACAGCTGAAACAATTCAAGTAGGTGGAGGTCAAGGTTTAGGAATTTAATTTTTAAATAACTTTCTAGAAACACAAAACACAAACTATAAATAAATGAGTAAAGTAGTAACATTTGGGGAGATTATGTTAAGATTAGCCCCACAAGGATTTTTAAGATTTTCGCAAGCGAGTAGTTTCGATGTTGTATACGGAGGAGGCGAATCAAACGTAGCAGTTTCTTTGGCGAATTATGGCGTTCCAGTTGATTTTGTAACCCGATTACCAAAAAATGATATTGGAGAATGTGCGATGATGGAAATGCGTAAGCGCGGCGTAAATGTAGATAAAATTGTATGGGGTGGTGACCGTTTAGGAATCTATTTTCTAGAAACAGGAGCAGTAAGCAGAGGAAGTAAAGTAGTTTACGACCGAGCCCATTCAGCTATAGCAGAGATTGAATCTGGAATGATTGATTGGGATTCTGTTTTTGAAGGAGTAGAGTGGTTCCACTGGACAGGTATTACACCAGCTATTTCTCAAGGAGCTGCCGATGTTTGTTTAGAAGCTGTAAAAGCAGCTAGCGAAAAAGGCATCACAATTTCAACCGATTTAAATTACCGAGCTAAACTTTGGAAGTACTGTGACGATGCACATAGAGAATCTGTAATGACAGAATTAACATCTTACTGTGATATTGTTTTAGGAAACGAAGAAGATGCCGAAATGCATTTCGGAATTAAGCCAGAAGGTATAAGCGTACAAACAGAAGGACACAACGTAAAAGCAGAAGCTTTCTTATCGGTTTGTAAGCAAATGATGGAAA